>NZ_MVDG02000001.1:1473395-2946791 GCF_002008315.2 Arthrobacter sp. KBS0703
GGCCTCCTCGATGCGGTCCGTGTCCCGCTGGGCGTCGATCACCAGCCCCACGTGGCCGTCATGGACCAGGTAGCTGCGGTCCCCCAGCTGCGGGGTCTCGATGACAACGACGTCCATTGGTCCCGGTCCTTCGACGTGTCCTGCAGGAAACTCTGGCACTTCTGCACCACTTTGCCGTGCCGCCCGCGTGCAGCGGCCCGGAACCACAGCGCCGGTGCGCCCTGGGCCGTCCGGGAGCGGGCTAAAGCGGTGCAGAAATGCCGGGGCCGGTTAGTTCAGACCCTAATCGGAAGGGGGTGCACCTCGTCCGCGGGGTGGCCCGTACGCTCGTGAATGCGCCTCACCGCGTCCGCCGAGGGGGCCTCCGACAGGCAGTAGACGACGCCTGCGTCGGGATCGGCCCAGGCGCTTTTGAAGTCGACCTTTTCCTCGCCCTGAATTGCAAGGTCGGCATCGTGCGCCGCTTGCAGGTCCTCCTTGGTTATTCCCGCCATATTGCGATGGACATCCATGAATTCCGGCATGATGACACTCCCTGGATTGATTCGACTTTGAACATCGGGACGGGGCTGACGGTAGACCTGTGAACTTCGCCCGTCAAGAGGATTTAGCGAACGACGGCGGCGCCCGGGTTTCCTTCGTCAGGGAACCGGGCGCCGCCGCGGCGGAGGGAATCTTGTCAGGCTTAAGCGCGAACGGACACTTGGGGCCCTTGGATCCTGGGCCTCAAGTGTCCGTTCGCGCTCAATAGAGGTGGGCTAGATGCGGTCGGCACCGCCTGGGCCCGGGCGGTTGGCGACGACGGGGGACGTGCCGGTGAAGCCGTCGCGGGTTTCGGCGACTTCGTGGATCTGTTTCCGGCAGGCGTACCAGCCGGCGACCATGAGGGCGCAGGCGATGAGGGTCACCAGCTCCCAACCTTCCATGAGATGCGCTCCAACGCGTTCGCCATGCTCGGTGACGTCGAGGATGAACTCCGCTCCGACTGGCGCGACGGAACCGGACCGAGCGCCGACCAAGCGCAGGCGTTGCGTGAAGCGCGCCAGGCGATCGCCCAAGCCAAGGCTGCCTTGGACCGCGCCGCACGGTAACTGCCGGACTGTCCGGCGGTTATCCAATGCGATAGCGCCCGCCGCCAAAGCACCCCAGCGCCGCCTTCAGGTGGTGCGCTGTGTTGGGCCGGCGGTAGCCGTGGACCCGGGGTGAAAAATCCGAAGGGCCGTCGAGCAAACGAGTGGTGGCAGCGGTTGGGCAGGCATATTTAAGAGGACTCGGGGCTTCGCCCCTCGCCCTTCGTGTTTCCCGATTCGCTGACCTCATCGTTCATCGTCTTGGCTTCCCGCGTCGTGATCTTCTTTTTGTGTCCTGGCCTGCGGCCGGCTGCTCGCGCGCTGCGCGCGCTCCGCGGCATGCTTTTCGCCGCGTGGGCGTCTTGGGTTGTCGTTTTGTTTCTTGTGCTGCGCTGCGCTCCGCGTCCGCGCTGCGCGCGGCCCGTTCTGTTTCCTTCTCGCCTCCCGGCTCGTTCTTCGATTAGATCCCTGGCCGCTGTGCGGCCTTCGTCGTGGTGTCTCCGCTGCGCGGAGGCTGCGTCGTCCCCGGCTTCGCCGTCCGATGGTTCATCGTCCTGTTCATCATCATGATGACGGGGGCTGCGCCCCGGGCCGGTGGGTTCTTCCGTCGCTTGTTGTTCCACCTTTGGTGTCGCCTGCGGCGGGCCGTCAGCGGTTCGTCTTCCGTGTCGTGGTTCGCCTCGAAGCTCGATGTGTTTCTCCTCGGGGGCTGCGCCCGCCGTGCAGGTCTTCGATGTGTTTCTCGGGGGCTTCGCCCCGGGCCGGTGGTCCCTCCTGCGGTGTCTTGTTCTTGGGGCGGTGTCGCCTGCGGCGGGCCGGAAGCGGTGCGTCACCCTGCATGGTTCACGGAAAGTTTCTCTGCGGTCCGGAGCTTTGCGAAGCAACGGTCCGGGGCAGACGGGGATTTATTCACGTCTGGCTGCGCCGCCGTCTCGTAGACGGAATGATCCCGGGTTGGTTCACGGAGTGGACATCGTGCGCTCCGCGCTGGTGGCCTCGAAGCGAAGAAGCGGTGAGGCGTTGCGATTCGTCCACGCAGACAAACATTGCGAAGCAATTCGTCTCCCGGGGCGGAGCAGCTGACCGGAAAACGTTACGCCCCCAGCTCCCCGCGCCGCAGGCATCCACCAAGGCTCCCAGCCCACAAACCTGCCGCCCACGCCACCGGGGCGCAGCCCCCACAACGCAGTGACTTCCACCAACCCTCCATGGCTGCCACACACTTACCGCCGGCCGCAGGCCAAACCCCGCCACCACAATTGGCGTCCAACAAACACTTGCCAGGTGGCAGCCACTGCCGGCCGCAGGCCATTAAAGGCCCGCTGCAGGCGACACCAACGGTGACATGCGTCGAGCATTGGACCACCCAAAAGTTTTTGGGAGAAAGTTCAGGAAACCGCCGTCGCATCTGCGGGGCAGCCGCACACAGAAGAAGTACCAGTACAAGAGCCACGGAGCCCGTCTTGGAGACACCGGAACGCTTGCGCATGGAGGTCTGACATGTTCGCAGCCGTACATATGTTCTATAGGCAAGAAGGGTCGGCGCGGCGCGATCCGGGTTTGGGGCGATTCGGGCGCTTCTCCAGCAGAATCCGGGCTGGGAAACGCCCTGAATCCGCCTAGCCGGGTTTGTAGGGCTGTCCATCGGGAAACTACGCATGTTCCAGGGCATGGAGCAGCGCATTTTTCGCCTGGCACGAGCCGGCGGCATCGACACAAACCCCACAACCTTCACTCAGCGGGCCGGAACTTTCGCCTCGGCCGCGACCAACTCCGGCCAGGCCACTCTCCTGACCCGGCGCGAGTCCAGCGGGTTGAACGGTTACCTGATTCTTCCGGCCGCCTCGCTCGGAACCAACGCCCCGCTGCACCTGGCGCACACCGTCGGCGCCCGCGCCGAAGAGGCACAAATGCCGGAGGATCTGGGTGACACCCCGCCCATCGGGACGCTCAACTACCTGCCGTCCCCGGCGCTTCGCGAGACACAGTCCGGCATTGATCCGACCGAGCTGCCGCGGCTGCTGGCCAACGCCATGCCCGAAGGTTCCTGGGTGGCTGTCACGATGCGGAAACCCTCCAACAAGGAGCGGAAGTTCTACACGCCGTGGCTCGGGAACAGACTGGGCACCGCCGTCCCGACGCACCACTCCACTTCCCCGACGGCGATCGCTGTCTCCATCACCGCCGGCGGATCCTCGAAGGAGGAAGTGACGTCCCTGCTCTCCCAGGTCACCGCGGGCCTGCCCGGTTTCGATCTGGACTCCGGTGTCCGCTTCGCCCCGACGAAGCACGGACTGTTCTTCGGCCTGCCGATCGGTCTGCTCCTTGCCGCGGCAACACTGTTCGGTCTTCCGCAGCTGCCGGCCGAGTACGCCGCCTACATCCCCGCGGGCATCGCACCGCTCCTGTACGGGATCTCCGGTGTGGCAGTTCTCCTCGGGCTTGCCGCCCTCGCCGGACGCATCTCCTCCCCGGACACGAAGCTCCGCAACCGCCTCGCGCAGCCGGTGTTCGCACCTCCGGCGGCACGCCGCGGACGGCCCCGGCCGCCTCGGAAAGAGCAGACGGTCCGCGGCAGCCGGACCATCAACGGTGAGAGGGTACCGTTCGAAAAGTACGTCCCCGCCTCCGACGGCGACTACCCGCTGGCCCCGGACACGTTCATGGTCGGACCCAACGTTGTCGTCGGCATGGTCTCCCCGCACGCCGGTGCCGTCTCCGGCGCCGCGGCCACGCGCGCCCGGGCAACTCCGCCGGTGATGCTCCAGCAGATCGGTCCGCTGCTGGGCACCAACGACGACGGCTCGGCCCACCTGTCCGCGGCCGCCATGCTCTTCGGCGTCGCCGTGGTCGGCAGGCCCAGCTCGGGAAAATCCCTGTTGGTCAGGTCCCTGTTCGGGTGGCACTGCCTGGAGCGGGTCAACCCTTCCGGCAAGCCCGGCTATCCCGGCGCCCGCAACACCCTCATCGCATTCGAGTCCAAAGGCGACGGCGTCGCCAAGTACGTGAACTGGGCCCACACCCTCGGCGATAAGATCCTCACCATCGACGCCGCTGACCCGCGCACACCTGCCATCGACCTCTTCGCTGTCCCGGGTGACAACGCGGCCAAGGCTGTCTTCTTCACCAACGCGCTGAAGTACACGTTCGGCTCCGAAGCCATCGGGCCGCGGTCCTTCCCGACAATCGTCGCGATCCTTACCGCCGCCCTGTCAGTTGACGACCGGGTCATCGATTCCATCGAGGACCGGGACGAGCGGATCCTCAAGCACGGCATGTCCCCGCTCTACTACGCCTTCCAGCTGCTCGCCGGAACCTCGGACAAAATCGCTGTCCAGCTCGCCACCGGCATCAAGGCCCTGGGCATCAAGCTGCGCGAACGCGGCACCCCCGACGAGACCTTGGAGCAGGCATACATTGCCATCTCCTCCCTCTTTGAGGACCGCACCGAATCAGCCCGCCGGCCATTCCTGGAACCGCCGCGCAACAAGTTCGAACAGCTCCTGATCATGGAGGACTGGTGGACTCCGTCGCGCAAGAAGGTCACCTGGCAGCAGATTCTGGAAGGCCACCGCTCCGTGGTCATCAACACCGGGTCCTCACCGTCGGGCATCCTGCTCGATGACGAACAGAACCAGCAGATCTCCTCGCTGCTGATGTACTCAATGCAGAACGGGATGAAGCGGACATGCTCGGGCTGGCTTGAACAGCGCAGGTACGTGACCATCTTCGCGGACGAACTTTCCCTGCTGGCCGGCACGTCACCGGAAGTTGTCGCCTGGATCCGAGACCAGGGCCGGTCCTACGGCATCCGGGCGATCCTTGCCACCCAACGGCCCGAGCAGCTGGGCGCCGCACTGCGGAACAACTTCCTCACCTATTCGACGCTGATCTCCTTCGCCCAGACGGACGTGACCGCCGCGGGCGAGGTCGCCGCCGACGTCGGCTCCAACAGCGAATGGACCACCGAAGACATCCAGCACCTGGCGCCCTTCCATGTCGTCGTCCGCTCCGAAGTCGAGCAGAGCCGGCAGTCCGCGTTCATCGTCAAGCTCCCCAACTTCGAAGCAGACATCTCCACCTACGCAGCCGCGCAGGGATACACCCATGAACCCGCAGGAGCATTCCCTTGGTAACCGTTACACCAGAACGCCGGGCCGCCGCCGAAGGCATCCACGCAGAGATGATGCCGTCGGCCAACCCCAACGACGACCTCGCCATGCACAACCGCCGCGACCCTTACTGGGACCGGCTCTGGGCTCCCGGCTCCCAGGCGAACTGGATCACCGGTCCGATGGCCCGGCATCATAGGGAACTGGGCCTGAGCCCGGTGAACGCCAAGCTGCTCCTGACCCCAGACGACGCCCTGCGCATCATCACCTCCAACCGCGGCCGCGCTGAACGCCTCGCAGCCTGGGGCGTCCTGGACTCCTGGCGAACAGCGTCGGCAGAACAGCTGGCCGCCTTCACCGGTTGCCGGTATTTCCTGGACCCCAATTACTCCTCGATGGCCGCGTCGTTCTCCCTGGACCTGATCGACATCGGCGTCTATGCGAACAGGCTCCGGCCGAACCCCGGCATGGACAGCAGTGTCGTCTTCCGGACCGCGAACTCCGAAGCTTTCACGAAGGCCATCGAACAAACGCTCACCGGGCCAGAATGGCTGAGCGTCACCGCCGGCATGTCCTGGTCAACCGGCGGCCAATACGACCGGCACAACGTGCTCTCCACCGAGCTGGGCCTCCGCGCCGCGGAGTACCTGGAGGTCGGAGCAGTCATGGGCGAGAAGCTTTCCTCCATCGACCTGCTCGCTGGCTCCGGCCTCGGCAAGAAGCTGGCCCGCGCAGACAGTCGGCGCGCCGATGGCACCATCGTCCGCCACGACGGCATGCGCATCGCCTTCGAACTCACGGCCACGGCGTCTCCAGCCTTCGAGAACAAGGTACGCCGCTGGGCCCAGGTCATCTCCGAACGGCCGCTGGAAACCTCAGGGCTCACCGTGGTGTTCATCGCCGCGCCACACCCGGACCGTTCGCGAAACACCAGCACCGATCCCCGCCACGAGATCTACCGGATTCTCGCCAAGGTCCTCCGGGAGTTCCCCGGCCGCGGCCAGGACTCACCTGCTGCACGCATCGGCATCGCCCACTGGGAGGAATGGTTTCCGGACCGGCACCTGATGAGCGAAGGATTCTTCAACCTTGAAGCCGACTTCGCCATCAATGACGCCGTCGGTCCTGACCGCTGGGTCAGGCGGGGGATGCTCACCGACCATGCCTTCGCCCCCTGGCACACCTTCGACGCGACCGCTGTCCTGGAGAACTCCAAGCTGCTCGCAGCGACCCCGCACTGGATGCGGAAGGGCGACCACACCGCGATGATCGGCTCCCCCATGGACCGGGCCAGCGTCCAGGTCCCACACCCGGCGCCAGCCAAGCCGCACCTTTCCAAAGGCCGGCCACTCGGCGCGGCCATCGGCAACGGCGGCGACGCGAAACTTCCGAAGCGGCTCCGCATCGAATGGTGACCCGGGTCGGTAACCTGTAGAAAGCCGGGATGAGGAGTGCGATGAACAACCCTTTCGACAACGCCTACGATGCCGTTCTCCGGCAGGATGAGGCCAGCCGGAACCGTGACCTGCAGAAGCAGACCGACTCCGGGGTCCAACAGCAGTACGCCCGCGGCCGCGTCGAGCCGTACTTGTTGAATGTCGCGCCAGCAGTCCTCCGCCGGCTGACCGAACTAGGGATCAACCCGATCACCGATTCCGTCAGCTCTCAAGCTTGGCCAGCTCCCGCCCCGCGGACGAAGGTTCCGTATTGGCCACTGCAGGCTACGTTCGGGCCGGACGGAAAGATCACCGCCCTGCACGGCACGCAGCTATGCATGACAGCCGAGGGATTCTTCGTGTTGAATCCGACGCTCACCGGACATCAAGGCTTCGCCGAACTGCTCGAAACCGTGTACGTCATTAGGCAGAGACCCTCATACAACGACGTCAGGCGATTGGCACCAGTTTGCGTTGAAGATGGAACTGACCGGGTCTGCGTCGCCACCCATGGTTACGACGACGTCATCATGACTGAATTCTCGGACCACGTGGCTGAACACGTGCGTCTCCTCCATCGCGCTGCCCAGCTCGGACCGATCTGGAATCAGTAAGAGCTCAAACCTGCCCACCTGAAAACTGACCTGCTCTCCGCAACCAATGCCAGGACGTCGGTGGGTTCACCTGCCCCTCCCGCATTTGGGTTGATACCTTCTCCCACGCTCTCGTTGTAACCCCCCCTGTCACCCGGTTGCCTACGCATGTTTCCGGGTATGGGCGAAAAGAAAATCAAAGACCGCGTCCTGGACAGCACCGCCAAAGACCGGAAGGAAATTGACGACTGGATGGCCTCGGCCAGCGGCGGCAAACTACTCGGCGCATCGTCGTCCTCCTCGGACTGTGGACCGTCGTCCGGATGATCTGGAACTTCTGATGAACGGCATCTACGGCCGGGCCGCCACCGGGCTGCAGGATTCTTCCTGGGCGGTGAATGAGTCCGTCGCGAAGGTCGGCGCCAGGGGTGAGCAGAAGACCGAGGCGCTGCTGAACGGCTTCGGGAAGAAGGCTGCCGTCCTGCACGACCTGCGGATCCCCATCCCCGGATTCAAAGCCAACATCGACCACGCCATCGTCTCCGGCAAGTCGGTGCTGCTGAACGACTCCAAGATGTGGAAGCCCGGCCTCTACCTGCTGCTGGCCACGTAGGCGCTGGCACTGCCCGGTTCAAAAAGCCGCTTCGTCACGGGCTGCTCCAGTCATCGAGGAGTGCCTCGTCGATGGCAGGGTCGTTCAATTCTTTCAGCCAAGCCAGCAATGATGGTGGACTTGCTGGATTCCGGGCCACGAGAACGCGCGTTGCCGGCACCATGTGGGCAAGTTGGCTTAGCCTGGCCGGCGTCGTGTTCGGGTTCGAGGCTTCAGTCGAGAGCGCTTCGACATCTTTATTACTCCGTGATGACTGCATGGCCAGCTCACCGGCTGTGTGCGGCGTCGCATGAACAGCAACCTTTGGGGGCTCAGAAGCGACCGGCTGAAGAGCCGCGGACAGTGGCGGTGTAGTGGCAACTGGTCGCGGTTTTTCTGTCCTTTCGCTGACTCGGCGCAACACACCCACTTGATCCCAGTTCACGTATATGTCGTCGCCTGTGTGCAGGTCCTTCTCAAGTGAGACTTTCCCAACAGTGGTTACTTTGATCGAGATGAGGTCCCAGTTAGGGATGCGCGAGTCAACGAGAAATGTTCTTCCGCCGTAGTCAAATTCGACTTTCACCTTGGCCTCCTACTGGGTGCTCTTTATCAAATGAAGTCCCAGCCCACTCAGGATGGCCGCAGATGAGTTTGGGTGTCAAGGCCTGGACGCCCTCCCCAAGCCCTGCGAGGCTTATCGAAGATGGGCCGATCGCGCCCGTTTCTTGCCCGCAAGTCGTCAGGTGCGGGGCGCCCGTTCGAGACAATGAATCATGAACGCGTGATCGCCGGCCTCGGTGCGCCAGTGGCTGAGGCGGTGTCTTAGCCAGTCGCGCATCCGCCGGGGGTCTTTGGTGTCGGGTGCGCCGCTGTGGGGCCACTGGGTGCCGTCAGGCATCCAGTCGAGGGCGGGCAGGATGTCTGCGACGGTCCAGCCGGCCAGGAAGAAGTCCCGGCACGAGCTGGAGCCGCCCAGGTCGAAGCTGCCGTGAAGGAAACCCCGACACCGGCAGGGCACGCGTGGACCGCCTGCGCGAAACACGCCGAAAAGAAACGCAGCTGAGTCCGGCCCAGGAATGCGCCGAACGCATCACCGCTCTGGCCCGCAAAGTGCGTGAGAACAAGGCCAAGAGCCACCGCCCGGACGCCGAGACCAAGAGCCCGGAAGCCGTCAAGGAAGCCCTGGAACAGATCAAAGCCCGCGCCCAAGAACAAGCCCGCCGCGACCAAATCCGCCGCAACGACGATCCGATGCTGCGCCAGGACCGGGCGTCGGCCCGTAAGAGGGCCAGTGCTTTTCAGGGCCTTAGAAGGGCGTGGTGGTGAGTTCGCCACCAGCATCGAGTCATCCTCCACCATGGCAGCAGGTCCGTTGAGGCGTGGACGCGGCGCACGAACTCGCCTTCATCTGTGCTGCCGTGGCGCATGCCTGAACCTTGCGCGGAAGCCGCTTCAGGTTCGCCGAGGCGAAGACCACCATGGCGCAGACCCGTGGGCAGCCGCGACTTGCTGTTGATCTCATGTCGAAAATCAGCCGAAGGATCTGGCCAAGCCGTTAGTCTTAGACCTCGTTCCCGACAACGCCGACATCAAAACTGAAGCCTACTCGGCAAATCGCTCTTAGGGTTTTCGATCTACTTGGAGTCGTTAAATACGCCTGGCCAGCCCGTGATTCCGGTGGCTGCACGCGGTCGGGTTCCGAACAGAATCCAGAAAGATCGTGATTGGCCATATTGCTGCGATCGCAACTGCTTCGGTCATCCCTGGTTCACCTCTTTCGAGAGAGACGCCATGACGACGAAGTACCGACGAGCGACAACCCTCACTCCGATAAGGTAAGCAATGAAGAGTATTAGTCCAGACCATTCCACGAGTACAGCTTCCTCTCTATGCCAACGGATCTGAGGGGGCCGACAAACAACTGCTGCCCGTACATAAGGTGAGGCCCACGAATCCAACGGGGGCGCGTGTTCCCGGCCACCTGAACATCAACCCGACGCGTCACGCCGTCATACGGCAAGTCGGGCGCTGACCTCTTGCATGTATTTACAGCGCCGAAGTTGTCTGTCCCTTGTCTCCTGGTCATCCGCCTGCCGCGCCTCTTCGGACTCCAAGATGTATTTGCGCGATAACCTGGCGGCGTATTCAGAGGTGAAGTGTCTGGCGGTGAAGTAATTGATGTCGGCTTCAGCCTCGGATGCAATCTCCCGGAGCGGCGGCGACTCCAACTGTGCGGCGACTTCCACAGTCAGCATGCCGTGGTCCGGCATCTGATTCGCGATCCCTTCGACCCACTCCCGCCACCTCTCTGCATCGGCTGCACCTTCTCGCTCGCGGGCCGCCTGTTCCTCTCGGCGCCTGGAAAAGAATCCCATGCTGTCATCCTCGGCTTTCATCGGGAACGGGTGGAATCGATGGCATGGCGCGTGTTGTGATGGTGAGAGAGCCCAACTGGCCATGGGTTTCATGATGGCGGTTATGTCGTTTTCGTCTAAGGGTTCAAAACCCTGACATCGGTAGCCATTTTCTACTCGCAGTCAGGCTGCCCGTCAAGGGAGCTAGGCAAGCTGCTGGTTCTCGAACTGGGAGGCGGCGAAGGTCTCTGCAGAAGGTGGTCTTTGCGGGACTCTCGTTGCCCGGCACTGTGGCTGTGGTACCACAGACTTCCCCGGCGACGGCCCTGCTGTAGCCTCTTCGGCCCGCTGCTCGCCGAGGGAGCGACGCTTCGCCGCTCTTTGAGTCACTAGCCTAGTAGTCCAGCGTATGAATAAAAGCCACTTGCTGTGGATTGATTCGGTGCGTGTAGCCTGGGCGGTTCATGCCCACATCCATGAACCGTTGTTCTGACAACGCGGCATGGAACTCTTCCATGACTTCCTCGAGTGGGACACCCTTCAAAGTTATAGACGTTCCCTCGGAATCCGTTAGTTTGAGGATGACGTGCATTTCTGACATTGACCTTATCCCTTCAATAGGCCCCGGTCCCGGACCTTACTTACCTGTGCAAGATCCTGATTGGATAGTAGGAGTGGCCAGTTCACGATTGAAGAGCCTAGGGCCATGAGGGGTTGAAGTGTCCCCAGAAGGTCGTACGCGCCGCTAGCTTTTTACGCGCTACGGCTACGTTTCTGGTCTTCGATCAGCCATCTCCACCAAGGTCGGAGTGTCGGGATTCTCGGGTGTCGATGCGAAGATCGTGACCGCAGTCGCCCCGCCTTTAGGCTTTGCCCGAGCCGTGACCGTTCCGCTTCGTGCCTGATTGAGGACACTGATGATCGTTGCAGTGGCTGCGGCGAGCATCTGTGGAGTCAGTTCCTGCCGGCGGTCGTCAAGGAGCTGGACCGTGACTCCCCGTTCTCTGGCCTTGCGCGCTGCTTCCAGTACCTCTTGGGTGGCAAGGACCCGCCCGCGGATTTCGTCCCGGAGCTGAGCTTCGATGAGCTTGAATTCCTGCCGGTCCGCTTCGCTGGGAACGAACCCTGGTGTTGAGATTTGGTCCAGGGCCGGGGTGACAATCCAACGCACTCGCTCTAGCCATTGGTTGCGGGCAATGCTGAGGGCTTTGTCCGTCGCGTACCGGTCCGCAGCTGCCTGGGCATCAGCTGTGTATTGGCTGATCCGGAGGTCATTGCTACGGAGCAAGCGCCCAATCATAGTGGCAAGGGTGAGCCACCCGACCGTGGCGATGCTCATCATGAGGCCGCCGGCGAAGCCAACGGTGGTCCCCGACGCCCAGACGACGGCCAGGATAACCGATAGAACGCCACCCACCCACGAGATGAGCACGCGGCCCCGGACGTTGACGACAACGAGGAGGGTGTAGGAGGCGGCTATATGCCAGGACGCGTACCCAGGCCACTCGTCCTTGGGTAGGACACTGTCGACCATCACCCCCATGACCACCACAGTTGCCACGGCGGCGAGGGCACGTGTCCTCGTCAGCGTCTTCGGTCGCGGGATGAGGATCATGACGGTCGCCGCTGCATAGAAGACCATGGCTGTAATGGACGGCCAGATGCTGCTGACCATCTCCAAGCTGAGCAGCCCCACGATGATGTGGACGCTGGCAAACAAAGCGCACACAAGAACCATCGTCCTGGCAGAGGCGGCGCGGATCACGAGGTAGCCCCTTCCCACTCCAGGTCTACTTCGGTCCCCGAGCCCGATGTGGAGGTGACCTTCCCGGCACCGCCCACAGCATTAAGGCGGCCGATGATGGAAACCCGGACGCCAAGCCGTCGATCTGACACCAGCGCTTGGTCGAAACCGACTCCGTTGTCCTTAATCTTCACCACGACACGATTGGCGTTCATAAGGGAGCGTCCGATGACATTGACCTCGCATCGAGTCGCGCCGGAATGGCGTCTCGCATTCTTCACAGCCTCAGTCGTCGCCTCGAACACGGCGCTGACCACTGGGGCGGGAAGCATCACGTTCTGTGGAGAGTTACAGGTGACCGCTACCTCAGGGGCCCCGGCCCGGTCTTCGACTGTGAAGCGGATCCGTGCGGCCAGCTCCGCGACCGTTGCCGGCGGCCTCTCAACGGCCACGGCGTCAAAAAGACCAAGACGTCCACGGGCCCGGCTGGCCAATCGCGAGCTGGCGGCGTATTCGTAATCTGAATGAGCGTTGGCGGCTGTGATCAGTGCGGCCATAACACTGTCGTGGAGAAGCCCGTCAAGGCGGAGTCGCTCATTGCTCACTGCTGCGGCTGAGGCGGCCTCCCTATATTGCCGGATGGCTTCATCAGCAGCCTCGTCGACCCTAGCGGCTGTCTGGCGCAGGATGCCAATGGTCAGGCAAATGATTACCGCAAGAATTGTGGCGAACAAGGTGTCTTCCCACGCCAACATGATTGTCCCGACCGAGCCCACCTGCGCGGTCGTACGCACAACGCCTAACACCGCGCCTATCACCACGGAGTACACGCACCCGGCGGCGGTGCCCGCAGTGAACGTGCACCAGGCCGCGCCGACATTGATCACGGCCCACAACCACGGCGTGCCGATACCGGCCGGCACGGCCGGCGGCACCGCAACAGGCCAGAGGGTCAGCCCGGCCAAGACAAGAGCAATTAGGATCACACCAGTAGTCCGTAGGAAACTGCCACGGACCGAGGCGGCCACGAACCAGACGAAAACGGCGAGGAACGCCCACAGGAAAACAGCCTCCCACCATGTCTCGGTCCACTGCCTCTGCCCGATGATCAGCCCCAGTGCCTGTAGAAGCAGCAAGAGTGCGACCGCACTGATGCCCTGTCCCATCAGCCGGTGCGTCGCTTGTGCCGACGGCCCGGCGGGGATCTGAACGTGCACCTTCATTTCTTCCGTAGTGGAAGTAGCGGTGGCAAGATTCCGTCCTCGACGGCCCGGCGGTAGAGGTCAATTTTTGTTTCCGCTGGCCGGCCCGCGCCCTCGTACTTTTCCCGGATCCTGTCGATATAAGTCTTGACCGTGCTCTCGACCACATTCATGCGCCGTGCCACTTGGTACTGGGAGAATCCCGCAGCATACAGGCCCAAACATTCGGCCTCGCGCTCCGACAGGTTTGCCTCCACGAATTGGGTGTCGGTTTCGATAGCGGCCGCCATCTCTTGACTGTCGATAGACTCCCCGGCGGCGACCCGCCGCAGTTTCGAGAATGTCTCCGCGGTCGGTTCCGATTTCCTCGAAACACCCATCGCCCCGTTTGCCAGCGCCTCCTGAAGGGCGCCGACATCATCGCCGAGCGTGAATACCAGGACTTTGTAGCCGGCCGCCACAAGGCGCCTCACGTTTTCACTGGGCCGTGAACCATCGGCCAGGGACATGTCGAGAGCAACGACATCGCAGATGCCGGCTCCAGCGCCCAAGAATGCGTCAACGGTGGATGCCAAGCCTTCTACGGTAACGGGCGGTCTATGGTTACGCGAGTCCCGGGCTGCCGCGAGAGCAAATCCGATTCTTATGGCCTCATGGTCATCGATTATCCCAGCGCGAATCACATTCGGATCCACGGTTTTTCCCATCTCGACCTCACATAGTGCACAGAATCAGTTTGACGTCACCCGCTCGGCCTGCCAAGCCCGACACAGAGTAGGTCTTCTAGCGACTTCCGGCTCAGTTCGCCCCTCCGATTCGGTCGTTCAGATGGTCCACCCAGGGCCCCTTCCGTACAGATAAATTGCCCATCTGGATAGCCGCATGCAACCAACATTTCGGCAAGAAAGGTTTCACCCATCACTAGGGGCTAACGGCCCAGGAGCCACGTAATGGAACAGTCAAAGCCTTGGGCAAACCCCACCCCGGCCGAGCCTAAGAGCGGGGGCCACGACCGCCACAATCTTCGTATCCACACCCTCGATCCCCACGCACCCACATAAGGGGAGTTGCCTGATCGCAGCTCAAATGTGGCCTGAGCGAGTGAGTAGTCAGGCCGCGTACGCCCTTCTGCGGACATTTCCGCCGCAGAAGGCCCTTGCCTCTTCGCAGCAGCATTGGCGAGTTCTAGCATCAAACCAGGATCAGACGCCGGGCACACGGCCCCACTCGGGATCCTGTCGGGACACGGGCACCACGGATCTAAGGACGATGGTTCCTGGCACTTTCGATTGTGCGAGTCGGTGTCGTGGCATTGCAACAGCACGCACGCATTCGGATCCGTTTTAATGGTCTCCCGCGATAATTCTGGTCCCCAGCTTGCCGCGGAAAATGGTCCGCCATAGAAAATTGGGATTTGACCTTTTGAAGGGCCACTCATGAGAAAGTACCTTGACCAACCGAAGTCGACACTAGGACGACGACTAGTCTTCCAAGCAACGATCATCGCCATGATCGTCTCGACAGGCGTAGTCTCCACTACAGCCGTGGCGCAGGCGGTTGCCGGCTACCACACCAGCGGGACCAACGTCCGAGTTAGAGCCGGGGCGAACACCCAGACAGCACAGATTAATTCCATCGCATCCGCGGGCACTCCTCTCGACATGGAATGCCAAACAGCAGGTCAAACTGTCACTGCCTCGGGATTCGGCACCTCGTCGGTTTGGGACAAGCTTTACGGCTACGGCGGCTACATCTCGGACCTGTTCGTTCGGGAAACCCCCTACGCGCAATTCGACTCGCGGATTCCTCGTTGCGGAGCGGCAACCGCCCAACCGCCGGCCCCCACCTACAGAACGTCTGTAGCAGTTACTCAACACACCGCGCCCTCCTTCAATGCGACCATAAGTGGCAATATTGCTGCCGGCACTCCTGTATCTATCTCTTGCCAGAACTACGGTACTGCCGTTGGAGGCAGCTTCATTTGGGACAGGATAGGCTCCGCATTTATCAGTGACCTATACGTGAACGGCACGCCGTTTAACGCCTTCGACAGCCGGATTCCGCGGTGCGGACTCAATTTTCAACCCGTAGACTGCAGCCACACCCTATTCATCGGTGCCCGTGGATCCGCCGAGGACTTAGGAAGCGAATCCATGGGCACACCCGGCGCCACAGTGATGGAGACTTATCTTCGACTAAAGCTTCGCAGGACGGACGTGGATCCGGGCGGCGTCAACTACACCGCGTACCCGGTCGAATTCCTCTATCCGTGGTACGGGCCCTATTATCTTGGCGTATATATGAGCGGCGTGGACGACGGCACCAAAAAAACGCTGGATGTACTCCGCGCCCGAACGGACGGGAATGTCTGTGGCTGGGAGCACACGAAAACCGTCCTTGTGGGCTACAGCTCAGGTGCTTGGGCTGTTGGCAACGCTATCGACCAAATGACCCCACAGGAGCGACAAACGATCCGCGGCGTGGTTACCTACGGTAACCCGAGATTCAATCCATCAGCCAACGGCGCCTCCGGATGGACCGGCCAAGGTATCCGGGGAGCTCGCGGCCCATACCCTGATGGAGTGAATACCCGCTCTCGGGACTACTGCCGCCAAGACGTAGTGTGCAAAGGCATCGTAGGGAGCTGGGCGGAGCACACAAGGTACGTCGACCCCGGGCCGGAGGTCGACAACGGAGTTACATTTCTTTCCACCCAGATCTGACGAGCCGATGCGCGCAGACTGCAAACCGGCTGCCGCAGCCAGGTTTCGCCCGTTCTCAAAGGTGAGATCTTGAACCCCTAACCAGCTCAGCCGCCTGCCGCCTGAGTGAAGGAAGGAGGAGCCGCCCCCGCTGTGTGGTGCAGGCAACTTCGGAAAACGACACAGCCCGCATATTTTGCTGGTTACAACTATGTACGTACTATGCCCGAGCCTCGACGAGCGACGAAGACCCAGTAGTACTTTGTTAGGTTGGGGGCGCGTGTTGGCAGTAGGGGCAGCGGGCGAGCTGTCGGATGAGGATCCGTTGGAGTTCCTTGAGGACCCCGTACAGGCTCAGGCTTCCCCTGCTTTTGGGGTGGCAAGGCGTTTCCTGGTGATGAACAGGTGGGCCGCTGACGCGAGGGTGACGTGGTGGTGGAAGCCCGGGAAGGACTGTCCCGCGAAGTGGGAAAGGCCGAGCCCGGTTTTCAGTTCGCGGTAGTCGTGTTCGATGCGCCATCGGATTTTCGCCAGCCTGACCGGGGTCCTGGTCGGTGTGTCGGCGGGCAGGTCGGAGAGACAGTAGGCGGTGGGTTCCTTGGCGCCGGGTGTCATTCGGGGATCAGCCAGGCCTCGGGCAGCGATCCGTTTTCGCCGGGAGCGATGTGCCGGCTGGCAGGCCTGACCCGCAGTGCCAGGAAGCGGGATTTCGTGGCCGCGGTTCTGTTAATGCCGGTGTTTTTCGTGCCGTGCCGCCAGGTGACCTGTCGTAGTTGACCCCTTCCGGCGGCTACCGCGAGTTCGGCCAGGCTGGCCGGGGCCTGTCGGTAGCGGGGCACGCTGGGCCGGCCCGTGGGGCTGGAGCGTTCGGCGAGTTCGGGAACGGAATTGGCCGGGTAGACGCTGGTGGATGCCTTGACCGCTATCACCCACGGAATGGACCGCTGGGTCAGCTCAAGCCCGGAACAGCGCGTTGTCCCCGTACGCGGCGTCGGCCACCGCGACCGGGCACTTACGGCCCCAATGGGCGAGTTCATCGATCATCTCCAGGGCGAGCTCCCACTTGGGCCGGTGCCGCACGTGATCCGGGATCCTGGCCTTTACCCGGCGGGCGACGACGGCTTCGGCGTGCTTGTTAGTGTCCGCACAGGTGTCGTCCCAGGCTCCGGGCACGAACAGGCGCCAGTCCACCGGGGCCGAGGCCTGGTCGGTGACCATGTGCACGGTGGCGGCAACCTGGCAGTTGCCGATCTTGCCCAGCGTGCCCGAGTACTGGCGCGCCACGCACGCCGAGGCGGCCCCGTCTGCGTCTGGCCGGATCGGGAAACCCACACCGGATCAGGGAGGCGATCGCGGAGGTCGTCGCGGAGACCGGAATCCTGAACGGCAAGCGCCGGCGGCGGTGGATACGACGGTCCTGGACGACGCGGTCGCGAGGCAGGACTCGATCACGCAGCCGATCGCCGGCCTCCGCCGCTTCGGCCGTGACGTCCCCGGAGCGCAGGAACTGGTGAGCACCCACGTTACGTGGTACGACTACGCCGCATCGGCAAACCGGACATCGATTGGGACGACCAGGATGCCAAGGATGGGCGTGTTTCGGCGCTGGTCACTGACGCGCTGGCGCTGCTGGCCGCGGTCGATCCCGAAATCTTGGACCGTAAGGCGGCCCATGCGTACGCGCTGCTTGCACTTGTCGCCGGGCAGGACGTGGAACCGGCTGAAGATTCGGACGGGACCGACGGGCGGTGGCGAATCGCCCGCAAGGTCGCCCCGGAACGGATGATCTCGACCGTGGACCCCGATACCCGGCACGCGCATAAGACCCAGTCCCGGCAGCAAGACGGATTCAAGGCCCACATTGTCATCGAACCCGATACCGGGCTGATCACCGCCGCGGAGCTGACCAAGGCCTCCGGGCCCGAGAACGGCGACGGAACCATCAGTGCCCGGCTGATCTCCCTGGATCCCACGATCGCCGGCACCAGCGTCCGCGTCCAGGCCGACTCGGCCTACGGTTCCGGGGAAATGCTCGCCGCTCTCGCCCGCACCGCGCATACCCCAGTGATCAAACCATGGCCGCTCCGCCCTGCCGTCGAAGGCGGGTTCACCCTCGATGACTTCACCGTCGATGAGGCAGCCGGCACCGTGACCTGCCCGCACAACCTCACCCGCGCCATCACCGCCAAAAGACGGGTCACGTTCGGCGCCGCCTGCACCGGCTGTCCTTTCAGGGCACGATGCACCATTCACCACAGGGACGCAAGCTCGTTCTCCACGAACACAACGCGTTGCAGCGCGAACACCGCCAACGCGCCGCGGATCCGGCCTTCCAGGATGACTACCGCACGCACCGGCCCATGGTCGAGCGGTCCATCGCCTGGAGGACCCGCGGCAACCGCCGCGTACCCCACCGCGGCATCAGCCGGGCAGGTCCCTGGTGAACGCGATCAGCCGTTCATGGTGGACGTTGGCGGCGAACTGGCCGCCGACCGGGACGCCTTTTAGGCTGGGGGCCGAAGATGTAGTCATACTCGTTCGTGTGCGGCTGCCGCCCTGCTCGCTCGTGTCTGGCCCTTCTCCAGGCCGGGAAGTCCAGCTGTTCCGGCTATGGCGCGGGTGTTGGCAAAGGGCTGCACAGCATTCGGGCGTCGCCCCACGCTGCTTTCTGATCGGTCCTTTTTTGCGGGTCGACCTTGGCCAGGTAGGCAACCAGCTTGAAACGGAAGACTCCCTTCAGGTCAACCTTTACGGACCTCGGTTTTCCGGTGTTCAAAACTCCTAGCTGCTCCGTCTTTCCGCCTTCCCGTTCCAGGAGGAACTTGGCGGTGACGGAGGCCGAGCTGTCGTCCATCCCAATTGTGGCTTCGAAGGTGGTGCATTTGGTGTAGGCGTTCCAGAGCGAGGTACTGCGTTGCCCTCCGCTGAGCATCCGCATCATGTAGCTTTGCGGGTAGACGTCCCCGGCGATGACGGCCGGGCCAGGCAGGAAGTTGGCGCAACCTCCCGTGCAGCTTAGTGACTCGATTTCGGTTTCGATCGGCTGCATGTCGGCCAGGTAGTACCAGGTCGGGCCCGCCGCGGGCGCGGCCGTGGGCGTTGTCTCCGACGGTGTGGGGGTTTCAGACGTCTCCGTTGCGGTGGGCGTGGGAGTCTCGGTCAGTGTATCCGTCGGCGACGAGGACGGCGTTTCGGATGGGGTATCGGAGATTGAGGGCTGGGTTTGCGGTGGCGGGGAAGTGTTTCCGGGGCGAAGGAGGGCTATAGCCAATACAGCGGCCAGGACGACCATGGCGGCTGCCACTGCAGCCGGTATCCAACGCCGCCTTTGGGCGGGCTGCGCCGCTGCCGGTGCCGGCGTTTCCACCGTGCGGGTGAGTGTTGCCGTGTCCGTGGTGAGAGGCCCGAGTCCGCCGGTCTGGCGGACGTGCTGGAAGGCTTCCAGCAGGGCGGCGGCCGTGGGCCTTTGGTTGCTGAGTGCGACACGCACCTGGTCCGTCAGCGTGCCGGCGAATTGCCCGTCCGGGATCCCGGCGTCGGGGCTGCGGCCGGAGAAGAGCCACAGTGCCACCGCTCCGAAAGACCACACATCGGAGAGTTTTGTGGCCTCCTGGCCAGCCCGGACTTCCGGCGCCATGAATTGCGGGCTCCCGATGATGCCTGCCGTCTTCGTTGCCTCCGGATCCCTGTGCGATCTGGCGATGCCGAAGTCTGCGACGAACGCCTGCTGCCTCTGGTCGAGAAGGATGTTGGAGGGCTTCAGGTCGCGGTGCGTGACGTCCGCCTCGTCATGAAGGTAAGCGAGTGCTTCCAGCACCTCCGTGAGGATGTTTACCTTGGCACTGGCGGTGAGCGCCGTTGCCTTGCCCAGGTCCCGGCCCGGGACGTACCGCATCACAAGGTACAGCCGGCCGTCCTCCGTGAATGTGTCAAAAATGGGCACTATCCGGGGATGGTCCAGGCCGGCCACGGTGTGCGCTTCCATTTCGAGGCGCCGCTGGTGGCCAGGCTCGGGACTCTGGCCGAGTCCTTTGATGGCGACGTCCCGGTTCAAGCGTTCGTCGCGGGCAAGCCAGACCTCGCCCATTCCGCCTTCCCCGAGCTTGCTGATGAGCCTGAACCGGCTTCCGAGTATTTGTCCTTCGTCCATCGGTCCCGCCTTCCTCGCCGCTAATGGCGATGTTGAATCTGTTGCGCGTTGCCGTGCCTGCATGCGCTCAGGCCGAATCTGGCTTGGCCGAAGTTCCGTTATCGAAGCGGATGGGTTCAGATCGGCCGATGGTGATGGTGGCCCCCGACCGTAGCGCGGCCGGAGCGCTCACCGGCTTGCCGTCGATGTGGGTCGGGTTCGTAGAGCGTGCGGGGACCAGCGTCCACTCGGTCCCGGTGTAGGTAATGTCGGCCTGGTGGGCCGAGATCTCGGGGTGCACCGTCACGATGTGGTTGTCTCGGGACCGGCCAAGTCTGTAGGGCGCTTCGCCCGGCCGCAGTGTCCATTCCTGGTCTTTGAAGGTCAGCCAGGCAACACCGAAGCGCTCGGTGCTGTCGGCCGCGCGTGTCATCCCTGACCGGGTCAGCGTCCGGGTGGATCCGTCCCGCGACATTTTGAAAGTGACGATGGGACGCAGGCGCTTCAGCCGGGGGCTTGGCCACACATTGACCGGGACGGCATCCTCGCCGGCCGAAATCCAGCCCTGCTCCAGTGCGTATTTGTGGCGATAGGCGGCCAGCTGGTCGGTGAACTCCTTGATGCCGAATTGCTCGACGAAGCTGTAATCCTCCTGCGGCATCTCAACGGAGATGTTCCGGACCGGCATAATCTGCCCGGAAGGGCCCTTGATGCCGGTGCGCCGCATGCTGGCACGGTAGGTGAGATTGACCCGCCATTGCGTGAGCGGGCCCGCGTCCAGGTCTTTGCGCAGGTACAGTTTCGCTGCCTGCCAGGTTGTGATGTCGCGCAGCCGGCCGACGTTCTGGAAGAACACCCAGGTTCCAAGGAGGGGCAGTCCGATGACAAGGCCGACCACAACGGCCAGGCCAACAAGTTGATTCATCGGCGTTCCTCCGGCCCGCGAGCAGCAATGTGTGCCCAGCGTACTGCTTGTGGGTGGCCGGGAGACGGAGCATCCGTTAGATGACGAAAACCGGTACCCTGTGTCACGCCGACTGTGCTTGGGTTCAGGCAGGGCCCAGCTGGGCGGCCTGAGCTTTGTGGGGATTCCGTCCCTTGGGAATGGTCCGGGACGAAAAAGACGTACTTGGTGACGCGGGCGCCGGTCACAGGTGCATAGACGATCTTTGCGATCTGGAAAGCTCTGCGTCTCGGTGCCATTCGCCGTGCGGTAGTCATCCGCAGTCGGGTATCCGAGCGTGAGGTTCGGCGATCCGCGGGCGAGATTGCGCCGTGCAGGGCATGCGCGCCGGCAGTCGGGGGCCCGCGTGGTGGTTCCGCCCTGCTATTTCTGCAGGACTCCGCCGTTTTTGAGGCTGCCCCGCTGGACGCCTGGCGGTCGGGATGAAGACGACGAGGGCGGTGTAGGGCCTGGCCACCCGCCTGACTTCGGCCCGGATGGTGTCGGCTATGACCGCGTAGTTTTGGGTTGATTTTGCTTTTCACCGGACGCCGGTCCGGACGGAGGCCACCGACATGGAGATCTGGTTGTTGGGCGAGGCCTTCCAGTAGCTGCTGGCTGAGGTGATGCTGCCTTGGCGGCGGTGGATGGAGTTGGGCTGCGCGGCGGTCTCATCGGCCAGCTGGGCCGTCACGAGGGTGATGCGAGCGAAGCCGGAACCCCTGATGCGGGTGCGGACTGGGGGCGCCTGTGCACCTTTGGCACAACACCTCTGGCACGGTATCTGATGAGATTTGGGCCATCTGAGGAGCTCGCGAGTTTTGCCGTTCATTGACCCGAAGACGTAACTATTGTTGGCAAAACTACAAGCCACACCAACCATGGCATCATCCCCGTAGCCAAATGTCATTCCTCCCACATATCCATTCGAAACGTAGAGAAAATCGGGCTTCGAGGATAATAGCTGCCTAAGCAGGGCAGCATGCGCCTCCGGGAATTGAGCTGGGTCGCGCCGGCTATCTGGGCCGCGGCCGTCGAGCCGGCCGACGTCCCGATGGTCAGGTCGGCTGTGGTCACGTCCAAACCGGCATCGAACAGGCCGGCGACGACGCCGATCAGCCACGCATTGCCTGTCGATCCGCCGCCACCGAGGACCAACGCTCGCTCACCCGCGGCGCACCCGCCTTGTGGCATCGACCTTCGGCTGATCCTGGCCGGACCCCGGCCGGTCCGAGGCCGTCGTCGAGGTGAAGTGCAGAGTTGAAAAAGGTGTTGTGTTCATGGGAGTCGCCTTCCGCGAATTGCCTGTCGGGCGCTCCCGGTGGCGACTAGCTCAGTCGCGCGATCTTGGACTGCAGGGGAGCACCCACTATGGATACTGCGTTCATGGGTCTCACCTCCTGCCGACGGATCACGATCACGATCACGATCACCGAAAGAATCGCACACCGGCGGCGCGGTGCGCAACGGGCATCAAGTCTGCCGTGCTGTCGAACGCGCCGCCGGCAGCTACACCCTCATCTGTGATGGGCCCGAAAATGCCAAAGGACGCGACTCTTCTGTGGCGTAACCAGGCCCAGAACGCCTACCAATTTGCAGCCAATAGCTGTTTTGCTTCGATTTTCGACGACAAGGCCGGTGTTTCAGAGAGCGTCCGAAAGTGCCCTGGGAAAGCAAAAAGGCCCCCATTTGGGAGCCATGTGATAACCTGCGTCTCTAGAGCCGGAATATCGTTCCTCAGGTTATCACATGAGGTAAAACAGACGTCTCTCACAAATTCAGACGATCGACCGTATCCGGTCGTTCAAACGTTCGGGAACCTACCGCCGGTAGGGTGACAAAACGGCCCTACATCCCAATACTGGCGCGGATTTTGCATCCCACTTGACCCCCACTCGACCAAAACGACCTGGGAGGGGACACCTATATGGAAGGGAAAGTGTATTAACTAGGAAGGGAGGGCCCTCTAGGAGAAGAGAACAAGGGGCCCCTTATATATATCTCTATTTCTGGTCGTTTAAGTAGAGTAGTAGTAGTAGGGGCCCTATATTCCCCGGTATTCCGCGGATTTCCCACTCGACCAACTGGTCGTTTCGTGGTCGATCGGTGGGAGTGGCCGGTAGAGCGGCGAATTCATCCCCGAACGGATCAAATTCGGCCGCCGGCGCCGTTTGGGACCCTGGCCGCACACATGATGAGCATGACCACATCACAGAACCGGCAGCCCAAGGGGATCACCACCGGCGGGCAGTTCGCTCCCGACGCCCACGCCGAGTCGACCCTCCTTCTTGACCCTGCCACCCGCGACGTCATCCTCTCCCCCGGCGACGGCGACACCTTCCCGGAGTTCGCTGACGGGGACGTCATCGAGACCCTGAACGTGAGCCGCTCCGATGACGGGTCCGGCTACTGGATCTCCCCGGCCAAGATTCAAAGGTCGTCCTCCGGCTGCCCGCACGCGGCTCTCAGATGGCATCGGCCACAGGCATACGAACTGCAGCCGCCGTCTTTGAGGCCTTCGTGCCGAGCGGTGAGAGACGCGGAATTGCAATCCCTGAATTACCCGATAGGCTGAGAGCACTTAACTACCCTGAGCGGGACTGGATAACGGACCATCCAGGAGCGTCGCGACGACGGGACCCTGCAGCCATAAGGCCTCCCACCACCAACAACCCCGAGCGGGACTGGATAACAGACCATCCAGGAGCGTCGCGACGACGGGACCCTGCAGCCATAAGGCCTCCCACCCCACGGATAGTCCTCTACGTGGAATTATGCATAGACGCCACCGTGGAGGCCGTTACATCGGTCCGCGGCACGCCGGTAACCGTTTCATGTGGCGCTTCGGTCCTTCCGTAGCATTGAGCGCATGGGTCTTCGAGGTCAGTCAGGCGCATCCTTGGGTGGAAGTGTTGTCCGTACACGGCAGAGGAAGCTGCAGCGCAACAGCTCCCCCTGCCCGACCTGCGGGGCCGGCAAAGGCTCTCCGTGTTTTGACAACACCCCTGGCGGCGGGCTGAGGAAGCTCTCCCGGACGCACCGGGCGCCGGCGGCACCGCAGCGGTCCGGGGGTACCGGCAAGTTGGCCAACAAGACTGTCAGGAGTGCCAGGCAGGCCTACCAGAAGGCAGAGGAGCTGGGACCGATCATCCCTGTCCGGCCGACCCGGCTCAGGATGGACCGGTCACCGCGCCTCGAACCCGGGCAGGTGTACGTGATGCGGGCTGGGTCCGTCTACCATCCGGCCTGGTGCTCGATCGTGGCCGCCAAATGGGACAGCGACCCCGGAGGGTTGCTGCTGATCGCTGAGGACACCGTGGGCGGTCGCCGTGAGTGCAAGGCCTGCGAGGAACCGCTGACCGACTAGACGGCCAGCGCCCCTGCCAGTGTGCTTCCGACAAGGCCCAGCAGGATCAGGACGGTGACGCCTTGATCCTGGGCGTGGACGCAGGCGTGAGCCCCGGGCGGTGTCGTGGCCAGACCCTGCCCGGTGGACATGTTGTGCGCAGCCGTGATCGGCGCCGTTTTCTGCCCCTCTGAGTGTCAACGTCGGACCCGTCGGATGACCCCCAGCAGGAAGGGCGGTCTCAGATAAAACGAACACGGCAGCGGCAAGGCGATCCGCATCCAGGCCGCCGGTGGTCTGCGGATCGCGCTCTAGCCTGATCCTGGCGCTGCTCCGCGCGGTGTTCGATGTGCCTGACGAAAAAACCGGAAATTCCCTACTCGAACACGCTCTGCTTGAAGGCGCGAATTGCCTCGATTACCGGGGCTGCACCGTCGATCAGGTACACGTCGATGGGTCGGGCACCCAGATACGGCTCCTGACCTTCCAGCCAAAGCCTGGCCTGCGCGGGTGTGAACGCGCTGTACAGGTGGCCCACCAGAGCATCCAGGTCGGCGAGCTGTGCGCGGTTCTCCTCGTTTGGAGCATCCTGCCCGGACACCCACCGGCCGGGCCTGTCCTTATTAACACCGAGCAGTGCTGCCACGGCGTTGTTGCCGAGCGCGTTCACCAGGCGCTGCGTGATGGCTCTCGGACCGTAGTCGGGTGCGTCTTTCAAGCCGGCCAGGTTGACCGTGACCGTCTTAGCCGACGCCTTGCCCCGGCGCGGGGCAAGGCGGGGCGAGACCTTGAACCCCTTGGGCAAAAGAATGACGCCATTCCGCATTTTGACCGGGGTCTCCCGGCCGTCGCCTTTCAGGATGACGGTGTGCTCCTCGGCCCGCGGCTGCCTTTCCATGGCCAAACGCTATCTGTTGGGTGAAGCGACCGGAAGATCCTCGACCTTAAGGACCGCCCATGAGATCGCAGACGAAGACGCCGTCCGCGGTGCGGATCGAAATGGAAGTCACCACACTGTCCCCCGGCGGCGGGTCGGCGGCGTAGACGTCGGCGCCGCCGGCGGTCTTACCGCGCACGGTCAGTCCGTCCAGGGTCCGCCCCGGCCACGGCTTGGCGTCGGGCCCGCAGTTGAACTCGCGGTCATCGTACTGGACCTTCGACGGCACCTCTTTCGGCGCGAGTGTCCAATCCGAGGTCAGCAGGTGGACCTCCCACAGCCTGACCCCGACCGGGACCAGGACGATTACCAGCATGGCAGCCAACACTGCCGACAGCCCACGCCTCACTTTTCCCCCAATGTCAGTTCTGGCACCTGTAACAGGTCAATCATGGCGGTAGCCGGACCATGACCCTGGTCCGGCTACCAAATAGTGCAGCGGTGGTGATCTTCCGCAGGCGCGAGGCCCGACCGGGCTTTAGTTGCCCGCAAGCGTGAAGGAACTCCAGCCGCTGGTGAAGGTCTGGCGCGGGGCCCAGGAGCTCTTGCCGGTCTGGTAATAGTGCAGGACGCCTGCGATGTCCCGCGCCATCAGACCGACTGAACCGTGCGGGCCTGGCACTGAGATCGTCCGGATGGAGGTCATGCTGTTCCATCCACTGCCGATGGTCGCGCGGGTCTCGGAGATGAATGAGCCGCCACCGCTCGCCCGGTACAGCTTCATCTGGCCGGCAGCGTTCTTGGCAACGACGTCGTTGTTGCCGTCCTTGTCCCAGTCCAGCAGGTTGAAGGACAGTCCGTTCCAGAAGGCGCCGATTTTCACCCGCGGCGACAGGTTCTTTCCTGAAGGGTTTCCGTAGTTGAACAGCTCACCGGTGGCGTTGTTCCTGGCAATGATGGAGGGGTACTTGTCCGTCCGTTTCCACTCGCCAACGGTGATCTCATAGTTCTGCCAGCCACTGCCGATGGTGGAGTCCGTGAACCCACCGGTGCTGATCCCCTGGCGGAAGGTCAAGGTGCCGTTCTTGTTCTGCACGATCAGATCCGGAACCACATCAGCGTTCCAGTCGGTCACGAAGAACGCTTTAGGGAGTGCGGCCCCAGCCGGTCCGATGGCGCGCCGCGCCGCCGTCTGCAGCCCCTGAGACACGGAGGTGTAGGACCAGAGGGTTCCGCCGGCGTCGTACGCAACGACATTGGCGGTGGAGTCAATCGAGAAGTTCCAGTTGGTATGCGGCGTTCCTGCTGCTTGCGCGGGCAGGGCGGTGACCGCTGCGAGGCCCAGGGCAAACGCGATTGCTGCGAATCCGGTCCTGGTACGAATTGTCCTTTTCATGTGGCTGCTGAGCCTTCCCCCATATGTTCCGATAGATA
This sequence comes from Arthrobacter sp. KBS0703, assembly GCF_002008315.2. NCBI lineage: Bacteria > Bacillati > Actinomycetota > Actinomycetes > Micrococcales > Micrococcaceae > Arthrobacter > Arthrobacter sp. KBS0703. The sequence goes on from NZ_MVDG02000001.1 coordinate 1,499,933, forward strand.
CACTTGCTGAGTTTCCGCCGCATCCCCTTTGGTTACACATGACAACAAGAATTTTCTGTGTCGTCAGCAGCCGCCAAGAAGGAACATGCGCAGATTACTCGCGTGCCGGCAGAGTCCCATTCTCGACGTACCGTGAACGGGCCGCTGCCCGCTTCGGCCGGACAGCGTCTTTAGGGGCAGGCGCACCGTCGTAAGTCTTCATGTACCTGTAGAGCGTCGCCTTGGACCAGCCCACCGTCTTGGCAGCATGCGCGGCGGTCTTGCCCTCGGCCATCAGCCGGCGCGCCGTGAGGACCCGCTCTCGGGCGACCGATTCCTCCATCGGCGCCGGCCCAAACCGGACGCCGCGCTTCTGGGCGCTGATCACTCCGGCCCGGACCCGCTCATTGATGAGCTCGCGTTCGTACTCGGCCAGGGTTGCCATGATCGCCAACTGCATCCGCCCCTGGACGCTGGTTGGGTCCAGGTTGTCCATGATCGAGTGGAGCCGGACGCCGCGGGACGTGAAATCGTTGACGGTGTTCAAGACGTCGATCACGGATCGTCCGATGCGGTCCAGCCTCCAGAAGTACACGTCATCGTCTTCGCGGGCGTAATCCATCAGGGCTTTCATGCCGGGGCGCTCCTTCGCTTCCCTGGCCCCGGAGAGTTCGTCGGTGAAAATCCGCTTCGGATCCACACCGACAGAGATGAGCGCCTCGATCTGCATGCTGGCATCCTGATCGGAGGTGGAGATGCATGCGTATCCGAGTTTCACCGAAAGCTCCTGTTGTCGCAGTCCGGGTTTCTTTGAGGACATCTGAGACAACAACTTGTACCGGCTTGGTGAGACATTCTTTGCCTCCGAACGGCGGAAAAACCGGCAGTGGAACAAAAGTGTTATGACCTATAGTTCCTGAGACGCACGGCCAGGCGCACACCTTTCCGCGCCTTCGTAGGTCAGTTCGGCAGGGTCGGCAGCTTCAGCAACTCGTGGAAGAACCCCGACAGCACACCTTCAGCTTTTCTACGGTCCACGAATTCCTGGCCACCGAACCGGTACACTTCGTACCCATCCAGCCGCAGCCTTCGATCTTCGGCCACCATTGAGGCGTACAGGTCGGGCCGGGGACCCCTCGCGTCCGAGTAATGCTGCTTGCCGTCCAGCTCTATGACGACACGGCGACGGTTCGGTAAGAGCAGAAGGAAGTCCATCCGCTGGCGGACCAGCGGGCTGCCTTCCCTCTTGCTGTACGGGTCGTAGTGCAGGTACACCTGCGGGATCAGGGCAGGCAAGTCGAAGCCGTGGGTTCTGTAGAGGGCGCAATAGCTGTCGAAGATAAGCTTCTCTGCGGCGTTGTCACCCATGGACAGCTTGAGCCGGCGGTAGAGGTCCCTGGCGACTTCCGGCTCGGCGTCGTCCGGGACCTTTTCCGTCTTGGCCCACCAGGCGACGAGAGCTCGCCACGTCAGCCCCTCAGGGGGAAGGGCCCTGTCGTAGACGAGACAACGGTCGGCGTGCTCAACGATCTGGATGTCGTTATTAACAGCGTCCCGCAGTACGATCCTGGGCTTGGGTCCGTCCGCGGCGAAGATGAGGTTCTTCAGCTCCCCCGCGACGCCGCCAGCCCCCACCAGTGTGAGGAGATGCTCAAGTTCGTCTGACGGGTAATCCTCATGCACTTTGTGCCCAAGGGAGATGAGCTCATCGAGCGTGAGCCCGTTCAGCTTCTTTTCCACATATCGGGACTTGCCCGACCAGGGGTCCTCACTTTCCCCTGCCAGTTCGAGCCCGTAGCGGATGCATTCTTCGGCTACCTCATAGGCCTTCGCCTCCGAAAGCGCTCCGGCGATGGCACTCCGCAGGGTCTTCACGGTTGCTTGCCGGGGTAGCTCGCGGGCCGCTGGGCCTTGGAGTAGTCCAGCGAGGACGTCAAGGGGGTTGCCAGTGGCGGGGCCTGGGTGCGAAGTCACATGCCAAGTTTCCCAGCGCATGTGAGGATTCCTTCGCTCGCCACGGCAGTGCCAGGTTTCGAGATGCTGAAAACCATGGACCCACCTAGACTCTGGGGACGCTGGGTACCCACTCTTTATCCTTCGCTTCGTCGGCCAGTGCTGATTCCCGGTTGGAGGCAGAATGCCAGCTTTCTGCTGCGCTTACCCAGGCGCTCGGGTACGCTGCAGGGTCCTGGAGGATGAGGCGCGTGATCCTCGCATCCGCCGGGGACCCGACATGCCCGAGTGTGACGGGACAGTCAGGCCCGAGCGCGGCTAAGGCCCGCACCAGATGGTCGCTGAATCCGTGAACCAGCCGGTAGGTAACGGCCTCGGCGACGCTCCAGTTGTGAGGCGCCGGCGAGGCCATCTCCAGGAGCTGCTCATCACTCAGGGGCTCCAAGGGGTCGCCATCGTGGTCGGCCGTGAAGTGGGATACGACAAGTGCCACGCGATTCGACAAGTGCGCAGCGGCAGCGAGGACCTCATCACTGAGCCGGCGCGGAATACGGGTTGCCCCAAGTCGGCTTGTTGACGTGGCAAAGGCATGAAAGTCGTCGTCCGATGCATCCGCCAGGATACCGGCAACATTCACCAAATGTTCCTCCACGATACTGTCATCAGCCGTCGCCAGGAGGGCAAAGGCCCACGTCCGCCGTGAAAGAGAATCCTGGTACTTCTCATAGTTGGCTTCCCACCATCCAGCCTGCGGCTTCTTGCGAAGGGCCATGACAAGAGTCCCGTAGTCCACGTCGGGACCGAAAAACTTTCCGTCCCTGTCGGCCGAGCCTTCAGGTTGCGTATCCCGGGTGGCGGCTCCAATGACTGCTATGTCCGCGGCAAGCCAGCACGGACCATGCAGCCGGGCCAGTTCCCGTGCCGCATTCTGCCAAGGCTCCGTGGTGCCTCTCTGACCCATCGCCTGTGATCGCGCCGCCTGCTGAAGACGCCTGTACCGGTCATCCTTGGCGACGAGAGACTTGAAGAACTCTGATCGGGGAGGACGGTCCGTCTGCTCGGTCCAGAAATGCCGGGAGGGAACGAGCGTCCCCTCCCGGTCTTCGCCGGCAAGGCGGATGAACCAAAACGGCCGCATGCTCCGGAGCAGGTAGCCCGCCTGGCTTGTGCTGGTGGTTTCCACCTCGGAACACCAGCCATCGAGGACTGACCGGAGGAGCCGGGTGTCTTGGTCTGCCCCCCACTCAGGTGATGCACCTGCCAGCAGAGCGGAACGGCAGGAGTCCGCGTCGATTAGTCCGAGTCGCTCCGTTACGGGGTGACTAAGCCCGGGGACTCCAAAGGTGCCACCGACTTCCAGCCAGGCAGACTCCAGGCGGGTGCCGAGAGCAGCCTCTGCCTTCGGGCGCCACCATGCTGCAAAGGACTTGGCGTCGGTCAGGTGGTGCTTGCGCAGCATGGAGACGCGCGTGAGGGAGATGTGAGCATCGGGCGCCCGCTCAACGCTGTCCATCAATGCCGACGCCAAGTCGTCCCCGCCAGACGTTGCCGCCAGCCTTGGAAAGCTCGTCCCGCGAGCCTCGGGCGAGGTTGCCAGTCTGACCGTAAGGTCATCGGTAAGCAGCTTGGCGACGTCACGCTGCACCGCCTGCTTATTGGCAAAGATTCCGTCACTTAGCAAGGTCCAGACTGCGAGGCGTTCCTGCAGAGGATGCGCCCCGTCGGCCAGTGCCTCCTCCAAGCCATACCTCAAACTGGCCAGCTCGTTTGGATTGGCAAAGCCCGCGTAAAACCTGGCAGTGTTCATCCAGTAGTTCCGCTTGATGAGTTCCTTCAGTACGTCGGATTTTGGAAGCGGATCGCGGCGGTCCTGCCCAGCCCATTCGGCGAGGAACTTCGCAGCGAAGTATTCCCGGACGGGCTGCACGGCAAACTCGAAGGTCCCTTCGGACTTGCTTGTGAGCGCCCAAAATCGGTCAGTTACGGCCTGGAAGAGATCCTCAGCACGGTCAGCTGGCCCACCGGTTCGACGGAAGTAGAGAAGCAGGGTGTCCTGGATAGCCTGCAGCGTCATGCGGTCGGCCCCCCGCTCACTCTCGACTCCGGACTGCATGTGCCATCCGAGGAAGGACGTTACTTCAATGACGTGCGGAACATGGTCTCGATGGATCTGCTGCTTGTTCACCTCTCGGTCCATGAATGTAGCCATGTAATCCGTATACAGAGGCGTCCTGTTTATCGGCACAGCATCACCTTTCCTGCTTATCAGGAACAGCAGGATCGTCAGCTGCATCGGGTTGTCAGCGAGCTGGGCTACATGGTCGTAGGTCGTCCGCTCCTCAAAAGTGCGTCGCAGCTTCTGAAGCGCCAGGCCTCGGATCCCGTTCACGTCCGTCCAGCGCTCGACAAATTCCCGCTGCAGCTTGGCATCCAAGGGGCACAATTCAAGGGTCTGGAACTTCTCCTTGTCCGGTTCAGGCAAGCTTGCGGCGTTCGGACGTGCCGTCACGAGGATCTGGAAACGGCGCTTTGCCTCAGAACGGCCCATTCTCCACGAGAATCGATCGATCTCTTCCAGAACCATTTTTCGCAGGCGTGGATCACCGACCTCGTCTAGACCATCCAAGACAAGCAGGCTCGGATATCTCTCCAGGAGGCTCTGAAGCTGCTCCACCGTCACACGCCGGCCGCCACTGTGGAAGGTGCAGAGAGCCACCAAGAACAGCTCCAGGGAACGCTCGTCCCTGCGCCGATCGCGGGCCCTGCGGGTGATTTCTTCTTCGCCAAACGGGTCTCGGCCCGAGAGCCACAATGCGTAGTCGCTAAGGTCGACTCGGAGGGGCAGTTTAGGGTCGGTGACCGCCGGCAAGTCCGTGGCGGCCGCGAGGTCAGGTTTGATTGAGGCTCTGTGAATCTGGCAGAGGTACTGGCCAAGCGTGGATTTGCCCTGACCTGGAACACCAAGAAGGTATGTCAGCGGAAACAGGGAGTTCAGCAAATAGGCGACGGCGCCGGTGGCCTCCTCTAGGTCGTCATGATCTGCAAAGAAGCGCTCCTTTGAAGAACCTGGCTGTGGGACCTTTCGTGCCTGGACGTCTACGAAAAGGTCGGCGATGTCTATCCGATCCATGTCGAGCTGGGAAAACTTTATCTTCGAGTCGTCTCCCCACTGTGAAGCCATAACTTTGAGGATTGTTTCCCTCATCTCATGCGCCGCGCCATCCTTACTGGCGCCAAAGATCAGGTATCGGATCGCTTCCGTCCCGGCCAGCATCTCCTGGTAGGACCACTTCAGCGCATCAGGCGCTGAGTCCACTTCGGCGTCGATGTCTGCCTGCCACCAGCACTCCACCGGAATCCCGAATTCCTTGCTGAACTCGTCGAGTGACACCTGGAGTTTTTGCATGCTGCCGGTGTCATTTCCGGTGGTTGTACCGGCAACAGAGGTCATCAGGATGTAGCGGGAGATGCCCTTCTCACGCACCAGTTCCAATATCCTTGGGCGCTCACCCTCGATGGTGGTCTTCAGCCACGTGTGGGGGTTCTGCTGGACCTTGCTGGACCACTTAACCTGGTAAATGATGCTGCCGTCAGAGATGGCATCAATACCCCCGTCGGACATCCCCACGGGGAAGCATCTGACGGGGTCGTATTTCAGGCGAAGCAGTGCCCCGCACAGTTGCTGGAAAGAACCTTCACTGAGCCGGGGGTACAGGTACTTGAACGAGTTTCCCGGCTGCTCCGAGGCGGCCCGCGGAGCCCGCCGAGGGCCGGATTGCTGTTTTCCCCGTGACGCCCGGACAACCGGCCGGGGCGCGCCAAGGGCCGTCGCGAAGGGATTCGATCCTGGTCGCGGCCTACCGGGAGTTCCTGAGTCCATGGGGACCATCCTGCCGTATTTCCACTCGCCCTTACCTCTCACGCTGCCCGACCCGTTCCACGCGTGTCCAAGCGAAATTGTCTATTGACATACAGGCGGGCCACCGTGGTCGAATCTCTCCCAAAGCCGGAAACCCGGCTCTTAACTATGGGGGTAACGGGACAATGCTGCTGACAGCCATGCTCGACGGGAGCCGGGTCGATGCCACCACGTACACAGGTGCGGCGTGGTCCGAGCTGCAGGAGTCCGAGGAGCGGAAACGGCTGGTCATGCCGCTGTGTGGCATCCGGGCGGTGGCCAAGAGCCGCGGCGCGTCCACACAGTACTTCGCCCATTACCGGACGGCCGAATGCAAAGCTGATCATGGTGGGGAGTCACCTCAGCACCTTGCAATGAAAACGGCGCTGCGGGACCGGATCAACGCGACCGAACGATGGCATGCCATCGTCGAATTCCCGCATCCTTCGCGGGAATGGACCATTGACGTCCTGGCGGAATCCGATGACAGGAAGCGTCGAATAGCCTTCGAGGTCCAGCTCTCTTCGCAGGCCCCCGAGAGATACCAGCACAGGAGCCAGCGCTACTTCAACGATGACGTGTTCCCCGTCTGGATCGTCCCCCGCCGCCTGGAGTACAGCCGGATTGAAATACCGTTGGTCGTGACGGGCTTTGGAAAGAGCTCGGAAGTCCCTGAGGACCCGGTGGCGTTGATGGACCTGGCTGTCACCACTGATTTCCGGGATGAGGCTACCCTCGGCGCCTTGGTGGACAGCCTGCTCCGACGCGGCCACGGATGGCAACATGGCAGCCCTGCCGTGCAGATCGCCAGGCTCCAACGAGAAGAAGAGCGTGCGGCCCGGGCACGGGACGAGGAAAAACGTCGCCGGGAAGCCCTCGAAGCCCGCATCGAGGAGATGAACAGGAACAGCGCGCCGCCCGAAGCAGCCTTTGGCACGCATACTGTTCACACCGAGGACGGCCCGTTCGTCTGGGCAACGCTCAACCAGTGCTGGAGCTGCGAGCACCCCATGGTGCTCTGGAACGCGGAGTCGGCCAAACCTGGCCGCACCTATTCAACAGCCCCGGCCCTAGTCGTCAGGCGCGAAGTGGGGCTGAAGCGGTACGAGAACCACCCGGACGTCCACAAGGTCGTCAATACATGGATGCGCGCCACCCGTTGCGATGTCGAGAAGGCCAGCATCCAGCCACGGCGCAGCAAGCAGAAGGCCGCCGAATACAGCGCGTTCGTCTGCCCCGAATGCGATGCGCTGATCGGCCAGATGTTCATCTCCTGCGTCAGGACCGAGAAGTGGTCCCTCATCAGCGCCCCGCTGCTGAAAAAGACCGAAAGCCGCCAGCCAACCAACTTATCCGCTGGCAAGGAAGATCCGCGAAAAGGTAAGCCGGCAAGGCAGAAGCCGCCCGCAGCCACGCCTGCACCAAGAGCGTACTACGGACGGCCAACCGTCCCAGAAGAGCTGCAGACCGACCGGAAGAAAACCTTCGCCGAGCTCCATTCACCGGAAGGGGTTGCCGAAGCCCGGCGCAGGTTCATGGGAACGCTCTAAGCTGGGCAGCCTGATCAAGCGGCCACAGTAACCGAGCCTGGATTACGGGGACATAGGTCTGCACCGCCGGTAGTCTGCTGAGGACCGAAGACGTCGAGAACTTCCCGGGGGGAGCAGGCAGTATAGTTCCGGACACGAGAGCAGCTCGGTTATTAAGGGGGAAGCGTGGGTCTCTTCGGCAGTTGGAAGCGGTCAGCGGGCTGGCACGCCACAGAGAACCCCGGGGTAGTCCGGTTCTTCGATGGTCAGCGTTGGCATGGATACGGGCGACTCACCGCGCTGGATGCGGAGGGCCCGCTGCCGTTCACCGTGGAGGCTCAAAAGCAGAGAACGATCGACGAGCTGGCCGAGCAACAGGACAAGATCGAGGCGAAGCTTCGGGAGGCGAAGGCCACCTGCGAAGACCTGGGCCGGCAGCGTTCCCAACTTGAACGGCAAATAGCCCATCTGCGCGAAGACCATGCCGAGGCCGCTCATGAGAACTTCCTGCGTGAAATCAACCTCCGGGGCTTTCCCACTGCTGCCGACGGCTCAGCAAAAATCGCGGAGGCAATCAAGGAGGTTCGCGCCCGGGCACGACAGCTCGTCAAAGACGGCAAGGCGATCTCCACTCACGACAACCTTGCTGAGTTCTTCGACACACACAGCGGCGTTGACGGCCCAATCAGGAAAGTGCTGCGCAAGGACATCACAACGATGGTGCTCGGCATTTTCAATGCTGAGTGCGAAGCAGCCACTCGGGCAATGCGCTCTATGACGAGTCTCAGCTCGGCCTACAGCCGGATTCTCCAAAGCCATGAAAAACTACACGCAGCGACGTTGGCCATCGGGGTGAGCATCTCCCTGGAGTATCGCGACCTAAAACTCCAGGAGAGTCACCTCGTTTGGGACCATTTGGTGGCCAAGGCCAAAGAACGGGCCGAAGCCCAGGATGCGCGTGATCGGCAGCGGGAGGAAGCCAGGGCGCAGGCAGAGTACGAGGTCGCCCTGGATCGCTTGGAAAAGGAACTTGAGCACTATCTGAACATGCTGGCAACCATGCGGCGCCAGGGTGACGCCGAAGGAATCGCGCGGTTCGAAGGGCTGATAAAAGAAATCAACGGCCGGATCGCCGCCATCGAGGAGCGGTCAGCCAACATCCGCGTCGGTTACGTTTACGTCATCTCCAACATCGGCAGCTTCGGCGAGGGCGTCGTAAAGATAGGCCTCACCCGGAGGCTTGAGCCCATGGACCGGGTGCGCGAACTCAGCAGCGCGTCGGTGCCATTCCGGTACGACGTGCACGCCATGATCTTTTCGATGGACGCAGTCAGCCTGGAGACCAAGCTGCACCAGCACTTCGACGGGCACCGCATCAACGGGATCAACCGCCGCCGTGAATTCTTCCGTGTCACTCCGCACCAGGTCCTGGAAGCACTCAAGGCCCACGAGGCTGACATTGTGGAGTGGATAGAGGACCCTGAAGCTGAGGAATATCGTCTGACGCTGGACCAGGTTCAATTGGAACTTGAGGATTCTGACGCCTGACACACTTTCCGGGCGCCAGCTGTGGGTTCGCCACTGCTGATCGCCGGGAGCATACTGAGGCATGACCGACACCGATGAATTCCTGGCCTGGGTAAGGACGTCCCTGTACGAGGCGGAGCTGGCCATCCACAACGGCGACGCTGCACCCAGGCGGGCGCTCTGGTCCCGCAACGAGCCGGTCAGTGTCCTGGGTGCCTGGCGCAACGCCTTCGGGCAGCAGGAGCTCGATGATCTGTTCACCGGCCTGGCCCGGCAGTTCTCCAACTGCACGTCGTACCGGTTTGAGCTGCTCTCCTACGACGTTGTGGGCGACATGGCGTACACGGCCGGCTTGGAGCACACCACCGCGTCCGTGGACGGTGAACCTCGGAGCTACACGCTGCGGGCCACCCAGGTTTATAGGCGCGAAGACGGCAAGTGGAAGGTCGCTCACCGGCACGGGGACACCGTCACCGCATAGCCGACCCCTAGTTCAGGTTCATGCCGAACTGCCGGGTCAGGAGCGCCCGCTTGTAGTGGGCTTCTGCTGCATCGACCTGTGCGGCCGGAGCGCTCGGCGAGAAGACCTGCAGGATGCTGAACTGGAAGTGCTGCCGGTGCCGGGCGTCGGCGGCTGCCAGCTCCCGGAGTGCGACGTTGCCGCCGTGGCCGTTACGGGCGTACTCGCTCCAGCGGCCGAAGAAGCGTTCGGCGCCGTCGGCCTTCCCCACGTACAGCCGGCCGGTGCTGGTGTCGGCGATGAGGTAGATGCCCTGCACGGAGCTCAGAGCTGTCCGCCATTGAACATACCGGTCGTCACTTATGACGGCCTGGAGTTCGTCGAAGCTGACCAGGAGCGAATCGAACCCCGGGAAGGGCACGCTGGACGGGTCGGAGATCTCGACGACCGTCATGGATGTTGCCTGGTCGCCCGTCTTGGCCCAGTTCACCGCGTCCTTGGTCCACTCGATCACGAGCCGGTCCGCCAGGGCGGCGAACACCGGGGTGGGCCGGAGGTCAAAGAAGCGGCGGTCCTCGGTGCGTTCGGCAAGCACTTCACCGTGGTTCTCGTGCGCGGTGATGAAGCGGGCGCGCCGGCCGGTTGTGGCGAGGAAGTTCAACCAGTACCTCGGAGGCGTCGCGGGGAGCTTGCTGTTGCGGATGCCCTGTTCCCGCACATACGGCAGCAGGCTGGGTCCCATCGCATCCGCCCGGGTTCTCAGTCCGTCCGGCTTGAGCGTATGCCGGATGACCTGCACGTCCTCTGGCGCCAGCCCGGCAGCCTGGAAGAGATGCCGAAGGCTCAGTTCCCCTGAGTTGCCTTTATTCATGCCTTGCCTTCGCTCAGTCCTGCTGTCCGGTCGCCTCCAAGGTCGGGTCTGCGACTGCGCCAGGACATAAGAAGGCTGCCCTCCTCGCCGGCACTGCACGGTCCAGCACAACACCCAGAAGGGCAACCTCAGCCATCCTATGAGTGGCGGCGCCCGGGATACGAATCGGGGACGTCGGTGGACCCTGCCACATCGTCCGGAAGCTCTGCTCCCCCGCTCAACTCCAGTCCCGCTGGGGTGTTTCCGCTGGTGAGAACCCTGTGGGACTGCAAATAGCCGTCCGCGACGAAGCGGACAAGTGGACTGCTGTCCTGGCCCAGGGCGCCAAGGACCTCCCGGGGCACGTCTGGGTTCATGGCGACGAGAATAGCCAGGTCGACGCTTCGACCGGCGAGTTCGACGAGCAAATCCTGTGGTGTCGCGCCGTTGAAGGCGACTACCTGACGGACCTGGTCGTCGGCGTCGCCGGCAAGTAAGCGCAGGACGGCGGCTGGAGTGTTCGGGTTGGCAGCCACGGCCCGGCGCACCTGAGCACTCCTTCGTTCGCCTCCAAGCATCGTCAGCAGGTCGGCATCGGCGGCGGGGCTGAAGGCGACGTCCATGCGCACCTCCGCCCTCGTATCTGCACCATCTGCTCAAGGACCGCACGGCCGGGTCCCGTCCGCTGCCAGGGCGGCAGGCGGTGCGGTCAGGTCAGTGACCGGGAGATCGGTCTTGGCACGGAGCAGCTCCGCGGTAGCCCAGTCGCCGGTAAACACCTGTGCCGGCTTTTCGCCGGTGCGCTTGGCGATCCGGGCGACGGCCTGAGTGATCTGGGCAGCCAGTTCCCGGTTGGAGGGGTTGTTCGGTTCGCCCTTGGCGGGGCCGGAAACGATGAAGTCCCTGCCGCCGACAAGAGTGTGCACCGCCCAGCGGCACAGGTTCGGCTGGCGATCCACCAGGACGGCCACCCCGTGGCGTTCGCTCACTGCCTTCAGGGCCGGGACGAACCGGGCCGTCGGCGGCACCGGCATCGGAACGGCGGTCACCGGACACCGCCTGCGATGTCTTCAAGGGTGATCGGCTTCAGGCTGGACTGGATGCCTGCCTGGTGTTCGGGGATAGAGGCGTGGAAAGCCATCAGCTCCGAGGGGCTCGTGAACTCCTGGCTGTTGTGCAGCTCGTGGATGGCGTGGTAGATCCGCTGCTCGGTGGTGGGCATGGCGGCGAAGACGTCGGCGGCGCGGTTGATCAGATCGGCGTCCGGGTAGGTGGAGCCGACTTCGATGGTGAACATGCCCTTGGGCTCCAGCGGGTTGGCGCCGCGCAGGACCCTGGTCCAGGTCGCTGCCCGGTGCGCCCATTCGGCGGCGAGACGCCGGTGGGCCGGGGCTGGTCGACGTCTTCCTCTTTCCAGTACGGGTAGTAGTCCCCGAGCTCCATTTCGTCCAGCTCCTGCGCGAAGGCTTGCTGCTTGGGGAACACGAGGGCGTACACCTCGCCTGTTTCGGGGTCGTCGGTGACGGCGACCTTGATCATGTTCGGGGCGCAGCTGTGTTCGCCGGAGAGGATCTGCCCGACGTGGACGGTCTGGGCCTGGACGGCGTCGAAGATGACCGACTCCGGCCGGGGTGTCCCGGCCAGGTCGGCGGCATCCAGGGCCTTGGCGGCGAACTCGGCGATCTGTTCGATTTCGATCCGGTCCCGGATCGGTTCCATCGTTTCGCGCAGCCGGGCCGCCAGGTCCAGCAGGTCAGTGCCGGGGTTCAGGCGGTAGCCGTGCGGGACGTTCAGGGTCAGGTCAGTCATTGTCCTTGACCTCCACCAGCTTGGCCCACTCGGGCACGTTGTCGATCCAGTGCTGGGACCGGACGTTGACCAGCAGGACGATCACCGGAACGGACGGGCGCTCAGCGGGCCAGCCGGTTTCACCGTCGGTGGCAATCACGATGGCCGAAGGCTTCTTGGGCAGGGACAGGGCGTGCTCGATGGCTTCGCACATGTCGGTGCCGCCTCGTCCGGCGATTTCCGTGACCGAGTCCTTGCCGTTGAACTTCACGGACTGGTGGACGATCGTGTCGACATCCGCAACGACCAGGTCGTCGCCCCTGATGTTCAGCTTCCGGGCAATGCCGATGACTTCGTTCGGTCAGGAGCTCGGCGAGCTTGTCCGGGGAGAGATCCATGGCGGGAGCGTTCAGCGGGTGATACTTGAGTCCCTTGCCGCGGGAGTAGATCATCCCGGTGGCCGGAAGACCGAGGCCGGGAAAGTCTGAACGGTCGCCGGGGCGTCCGTCGGCCGTGGCCTTTTGCGCGGGCATCGGCACGGTAAGCGGGGAGGATGTCCTTGGGGGACGTGGGGGCGATTGCAGTGGCTGTCATGCTCAGTATGTGTACGGCGCCGGCCGCTGCGCTCACCGGATCAAGGCCCTGCTCTCCCCTGGTGCCGCTCTGCCGGCCACTCCCACCGAACGACCAGAAAACGACCACTTGGTCGAGTGGGGAAATCCGGGGAATATAGGGCCCCTACTACTCTACTTAAACGACCTTAAAAGAGAGATATATATAATGGCTGCCTTGTTCTCTCTCTAATGGGCACCCTCCTTTCCTAGTTAATACACTTCTTCTTCCATAGAGGGCCTATCCTCCGCGGTCGTTTTGGTCGAGTGAGGGCCCTGCGGGGTTCAAGATCTGCGCCAGCGTTGGGATGCGAGGCCATTTGGCCACCCTACCGGCGGTAGGTTGCCGGGCGATTAAGGGACCGAATGTGGTGGAGTGGCTGCTTGACACCCCCGGTGAGAGACGTCCGTTTTAGGCCTCGTGATAACCCGAGGAACGATATTCCGGCTCTAGAGACGATGGTTATCACGTTTCCCATTGCGCCATGGAAACCCCTTTTTCACGTTGGCAGCCGTATGCCGCAAAAAACGCGTTGACTCGTAAAACTCCCCTCCATTCCTGTCTTCGCCACGTCCGCGGATCCTCGATGGGGCATACTTTCAGTGCCAGCATCACGCGAAGCCTCACTGCCCGCGCGAGACCAGAAACCGCTGGCCTTGCATAAGGAGCGCGGTTTGGCACAGCAAAGTCGGGGACGAAAGCAAGCGGGCAGGCCCGCCGGCCCTGGACGCGGGGCTATTGAACCGTTTACCGCCCAGACAGTTGATGCCGCGCTGAAATCACAGGCTCACCGTGCCGTCCGCCATGTAGTACGACTACGGAACGAGCATCCTGATCTGTCAGATGCTGACATTCTCAAGAAACTGGAGAGCAAGTTCCGCCGTGATGCCTTCGAGATTGGTCGCAAGGCTGGTGCGGCCGCGGCGTCTGAGGGCACAGCTCCGACTGCGACGGTCGACACAATCGCGGGAAGATTGACCCTCGAGTCCGCGGTCTTCTTCGTTCTCGCCGCGACCGAAGCCTACGAAGTTCCCCTCGCCGAGCTTGAGGACCGAGAGGATCTGGTTCGGGCTGTACTCCTCGCTGAAGGTACCAACAAGGCCGTCCGCCGGCTGGCGTCGCGGGCAGCCCCGCATGTGGCCAGAAAGATTGTGGTCAAGATTCCCGCATCATCCTTCAAACCGATCAACGATGCCTTTGGCTACCGCATCGTCACGAAACGCGGCCAGACAGGTGACATCGTGCTTGAGGATGCCGCAGCTAAAATCGCGGGGAGTCTCATAGGAATCGGGACCCATGTACTCTTCACCCAAAACGTCATTCGGGTCACCAAACGAACCTTGGAAGGCATCCGGGAGGCCTCAGGTCGCAAGGGTGATGTCCTGGACGAACCTGTCGAAGTTGTGGACGAAGGCACATCGGGGCCTGACCTCGCGGCTAGGTAGGGCCGTGCGCTGTGGGCGGTGACACCGCTGCCCTGCTCCGTACACATGAGAGGCATGACATCCCTCGGAATTGATCTCTCAGACCTCGGCATCACGCCAATTGTTGACGCGCCGGAGCAGGCGCCGGCCGAACCCGCCGACGACGGACGAACCCTTATCGTTGGTTCCACCCTGGCCAAGGCCCTCTACAGCGTGTGGTCCGGCGCTCCGATCACAATCGTGGATTCCCCTCCCGGTGCCGGTAAGACCACCTTGGTAGCCCAGGCTGTGGCCTACTTCCGCGAACGTTCCAACCTGAAGATCATCGTCGCGTGCGCCACTCGCCGCGCGGCTTACGACATTGCCGAGCGGATCGCTGCCGAGCTGGGCCCGGACCGAGAGGGCAACCCGCAGGTCGCCCACCGCGGGCGCCACGTACGCGGTCGGACAGTTCCTCACTGAATGGGGTGTCCTGGACGGCACCGACAAAACCCCGGGTACGGCACACTCGAGCACCGACGGTTGGACTGTAGCCGTCAACGGCTCCGAGCAGACCGGGAAGATCACCGACGTCGTCCTGATAGCCCACGACGAGATCGTGCTGTTCCACGGCAAGACTCCTGACCCGCTCCCGTTCACGTTCACGTTCCCGGACGGGCTGTAGCCGTCATGAGCAACGGCAGGATGCGGCTACGCGTTCGGACGCCCAGCCGGGTCCTGCCGTTGACGTATCCACCAGGTTCTCCGCACACGTTGAGCCACGACCCAGCCTTTCGGGCCTCCTTCCATAGGTGCAAGCCCATTCCTCAGCCTGGACCGCCCATAACCAGTCCGATTAAAACGCCGCGTCGACCAAAATAGGAACGACTGCAGTACTAGTTATCTTCCAGGCTCAAGCGCAGAATAAGTGAACGCATCTGGGCCCGACTCTTGTTACTGAGGCGGGTGGCGCGTAACGGTCTCGTCATTCAGAAGACACTTTTTCTTCGGAGGAAAGAAAATGACGCTTCAAGAGGCCGTTTCGACTTGCCTGTCCAAATATGCAACTTTTTCGGGCCGTGCCCGCCGTTCGGAGTTCTGGATGGCCAACCTCGCCTTTTGCCTGGCGTTATTTGCGTGGGGCATCTTGGCTATGCTCACGCAATGGGAGATCCTCAGATTCCTTGGGACACTTTTCTTCCTGGCGTGTTTGCTGCCCCTTTTGACGGTGTCGGTCCGTCGGCTTCATGACGTGGGGCGATCAGGGCTGTGGCTATTGATCGGATTTGTCCCCTTCGGGAGCATCGTTACTTTCGTCTTTTCCTGCATGGACAGTGTGCCCTATACCAATCGATACGGCCCGCCTCCCAAGCCAGTTCCTTACTACTACCTACCGACAGCAGGCCCGCTGCCGCCGGTCCCACCACCAGCTGATGAGTCGGAGCTTCCCTTCTATC
This sequence comes from Arthrobacter sp. KBS0703, assembly GCF_002008315.2. Taxonomy (NCBI): domain Bacteria; kingdom Bacillati; phylum Actinomycetota; class Actinomycetes; order Micrococcales; family Micrococcaceae; genus Arthrobacter; species Arthrobacter sp. KBS0703. Next base: position 1,515,389 of record NZ_MVDG02000001.1, read on the forward strand.
GGGCGCGCCGAAAGGCGGCCCTTGAGGAGTCGGGCAAGCAGCGCTACGAATCCGTTGAGCCAGGCCTGGACTCCCAAAAAGTCGAGGACTACTTCGCCAGGGCAAAGGAGCAGAAAACGGCCCCAAACAGGGAGCCGAAGCCTGCCTTTAGCTTCTCGACGATGAGTCGAAGGACGCTTGGCATCGCTGCCTCCGGCTTCGTCTTCGTGGTCCTCTTGGTCGGCATCTTCCTGGGCCAGAACTCGTGGCGGCCCACAGGCCAGGATCCAGTCCAGGCCGGAGCCACCGTTCCCCAGCCGGCCCCGGCGCCATACACGCCTCCCGCGCAAGCCACTCCCAGCCCACCCGAGACGACCCAGGCTGCTGGGGCCGCGGCAGTGCCGCCCGCAATTCCAACCACGACATCCCAGGCCGAGCCACAGCCCGTCCTGCCGCCAACACAGGCCACCGCTCTTCAGCCCGGCGACCTGGGGCTCACATCGCCACTGCGCCCCGTGGGCTGCACGGGCCAGTACATCGTCGTCTACCACTCGTCGACAGACCCGACGGTCTACGCCCAGGACATCCAAACGAACCTGCAGAGCCATCCGGGATCCAAGTACCTGCTGACCCTTGGGAGCTGCTCGTCACTGAATCAGATCTCAAATGCAGGGACCATGATTTACGCGGTTTACGGCGGCCCTTTCGTCACGTTGACCCAAGCGTGCGTGGCGGCTTCCCGGTTCCCTGGTGATTCGTATGTGAAGATCTTGGACGCCGCCACCGCACCTGATCAGGCCATACGTTCCTGCCAATGAAAGACACAGGAGGGCACCCGGGGGCGCAGTGCCGTCGCTCCAGCCGCCTCAGTATGCGGCTGACATGCCTGGGCACGGCCGGCATTGTAGGGGTGCTGGCTGCTTGCACCGGCCCCCCTCCGGAGCATCCTGCCGCCACCCCCGAAACACCTTCGGTGCAATCCGCCGCCACCACGCCGACCTCTTTAGCTCGGGCCGAAGTCACCGTCAACTTTCCCGGGGCATCGGGCTTGGAAGCCACCGTGACAAACCGTCCCCAAACGCCCGACATGCAAGTCGCGCTGCCGCCCCAAGCATCCTTGGACCAAGTCGTGGACCTCGACATGAAAACCGGCGCGTTTCCCGCATCGGGCGCCCAAGTCACCTTCGCATTGAATCAACCTGTGCCAGGTGACAAGGTCGCGTTTGTTGCCAACTGGGACCCCGGCAGCCAAAGCTGGGTTCCCCTGGCCAGCGAAACATCCCCAGATGGAAAATCAATCAGCGCGAAACTGGCTCACTTCTCGACCTACGGTTTGGCCTTCTGGAGCAACCTCACCGGGAAACTGCTGAGTGTCCGCACGAGTCGTCCCGATTGCCCGGCACCACCCCCAAACTGGGACGACAACTCAGCGCCGCAGTTCTTCGACGACATCAACGGGCCCGTCCTCTGGTGCGCCACCACCGACCCGGCCCACCCCGACGACCTCGAGATTAAGCTCAAGTTGAACCGTGGAGCCGCCGCCGCCATCACAACGGCCATCAAGCCGAATTGGTCTCACAGCGACCTGTGGCAAGGCAATACCCCAGAAACCTGGTCCACCATGGTCCTTAGCGGTCCGGATGCCCTGGTGCCGGACCCAGGGGCATATTTCATCCAGCCCACGGGCGAGTACGAGTTCGGCTTCGGCAAAGCCGATGTGCTCAACTTCTGGCACTCGAACCGAACCAAGCCGCTAATACAGGTGGACGCAACCGTCCCATACGTTCTCGCCGGACTGATCTACACCCAGATTTCTGATGCATCAGTCGTCCCAGCGTTGTCCTTGATAACGACCACTATGGCTATTGCCCAGTGCTCATCAGAAATCTATGGGGCGGGCGTCGATCTGACGCTATCAAGCTCGTCTCTCAAGTCTCTTGGAGCGCAGCTACCCGGGTTGATGGGAGCCCTCGCGTCGTGCATGTCCGGCCAGAGCGATTCCGTTGCTCAGGCTGCCGCCAATTATTGGGCAACCAGGAATCCCGCGTCGACCATCACGGAGGTCGAAAAGAGCGCTCACCTTGCCGCTAAGAGAATCCTGGTAGCGGCCCGTATCTATGCAGCCGCACAAGCACTGGCCCCGGTCGCTGATGCAGCCACCGACTTGCTGCTCGACCCGATCGCACGGCAGTTCATATTCCAGCCCAGCGACCAAGCACTAAAGGACTACGTTCAGAACAACAGGCCTACAGTTCCAGGCCTCCCGGTAGTGCTGGAGGGCAAATGGTGCTCACAATTGAACCCCAGCAACTGCTTCAGCGTCGCGGATGAGAAGGCCAAGCACCCCGACCTGTTCGTATACTACAGCGGCCCTGCGAAAGATGCGCCCGGCGCAACGGACTACGCCTTCTGCATCGGACATACGCCCGGAGCGGGAAACACATGTTCTACCGCAGGGTCCATATTTGTTCGTTATTTTCCCGTAGGGGTTGGATGGGACTGCTCAAAGAACCACGCATACTACGACCAAATTCCCATATGCGATCCGGATTACTCGGCGGCGCACGACCTGTCCAGACCAAGAATCATCCACCCTCCGAACCATCAGCAGGGCAGTGTTTACCACGATTCTGAGCCAATGTATCTGGTCAGCGGGGGCGGAGGCTCGAATTGATGAACTAGACCGAGCCCAACCAGCTCTAGAGGATGCACGCAGGGCGCGACCCGTGTGCGGACTTGGGACCGCAACGGGTACGCAAAGGCCCGATTCGTCAGCGTGAAGGGGCCGGGATGGCAGAGAGGTAGCGCTTCATGTCCAATTTCAGCGTGTGCGTGTTGGTGCGCCCCGCTTATTGAGGCCAAGGGACCGGTAACCCCGAACCGGTGCCAGTGGTAGTTGGTCCCCCCGGATGCACAGTATCCGGAGTTCACCAACCTGACGGTCGCCCAGCGCGGCTTCCAGGCGAACGCCCGCATCATCACCACCTCCGACCAGGTCCTGCACGGCTCACCCGATGCGATCACCCTGGTAGCTGTCCTGCAAAGCAAGGACATTCCGCTCGACCAGGGCACCCTCACGGCCGCGCTCCGCGGCTGGAACCACACCCGCTATGTCGCCACCGTGGCGCAGGAACTGCGGACCAATCCCGCCCAGCCGTAACAAATCCAGCCTGCCGACCGTGGCCATGGACAATAATCCTCGGACCGGCAGAGCCGCGCAGAGAGCACTCCGGGCATTTCCTTGACCGCCCGCGGCGCCGTCATCGAGCAGATACCGCCTCCACTACTCAAATACGTCAGCATCCCTTCAAAAGGACCGAATAAAGTCACGATCCTGGGACCGGGTGAAACCGTCGAATATAAAGTCGACACAACGGCGGCACCAAGCATGGGGATCATGATCAAGCCCTCCCCGCCCGCCTATCTAGCCACCGCATTACATTTCGTGATGGAGACCGCGGCCGTGATGTACGGCAGGTTTCACAAGGTCGCCGACTCCCTGGCCGTGAGCGCTGTCCTGAACGCAATGGAAGCGGCTAGCTGCGCCTCCGCTATACAGGGCATGGCCGAATCTGCTGATGTGAGTACCTCGGAGGCCGCAGCGACCTATCTGAAAACGGCCTTGCGGGCGGTCTGGCCATGCCTCGGCCGAACGATGGAACACCTCACGGCCGGAACGTCCGATGCTTTCGCCGTCATGGTTGGCGGCGTCGTTTCGTGGGTAGAGACAGGGATCGAGATTGTGACCAACGGCGTCCACGCCATGGCGGACACGATTTTGGACCCCAACGGGTATCGATCGTCGTCACTGTCCCGTCAGGGCTCCAGACCTACAGCGGGAGTCTCGGCACGGGCACGACAATGCTAGGAGAGAAATCGCCGTACCAGGCCGCCGTGGTCTTCCAGTATCCTGCTGCCTGGTCAATCAGCCCTGTTCCGTTGCCGCCACTAATGGCTGACACGGAAAACGGCGTCGGCGTTGTCAGCAACACGGGTCTGCACGAATTCCAGCTTGTTTTCTACGCAGACTTGGAGGGGCCATGCGGTCCCGTGCCAGCAAAACTCGTCGAGGTCACCCCGGTGACGGTAAACCCCGGCAACGATTCCAGGACGGGTCAGCAATCCATCGTCGCTACTCTGCTGCACCCAGCGCAGAGCTACGGCTACAGCTTCCCGGTCGTGCTGACACTGCAATTAACCGATTCCCCGGACACGGTCGCCGCGAACGGTCAAGACTGTCCCGGCCGGCCGAGCTTCAGAGCCGGCCCTGTGTTCGGTCGCTTCCTCCATCAGAGGGGCTTCAATACCGAGCAGGAGGCTCTCGCCTACCTGCACGGGGAAGACGCACGGCAAATCAAAGCCGTTATGGCATCGCTGACTGTCAGCATCCACTGACTCGGGCCGAATGATCCGCAGAGGGGGAGCCTCGGCGTCCCACCAGAAACCGCCGAGGCCATCCCTGTTGATCAGACGAGGACTGCCTGCGCGGCTTCCTGCCGGCGGCGGATGTCCTCCGGGTTGGTCGATGCGATTGTCAGGAACGTCGGCGGCAGGACGACCTCAACCGGAACGGCACGGCCGGTCAGGTCCGCGTAGGTGCCGACTCCCCCTTGGGGCCGCGCGGAGCCATTCCGGGTGGAGCAGCAGCTCGCGTGGCACGGAGGCCTTCTTCGGGTCCCACTCCTCGGGCCGGTAGCCCAGGATCGATTCGGGTCCGGTGACGGTGGCGGTGAAGTCCCGGCCGTTCAGATGCCAGGAGACTTCAATCTCGACCTGGGCGTCGTCGATGTCCTCGTACTTGACGTTCGGGTTGAAGATGCCGGTCTTCAGTTCCTGGTCGGTGGGCTGGCGGCGGGCTTCGAGGGCCACGACGCGGCCGCCGATTTCGACCCGGGTCTCCCACCGGTATTCGCCGATGGTGCCGCCGGCGCCGGTGGCCAGGGAGACGCATTCCTCGACAAACTGCCCGGTCTTGCCGACACGCCAGTTGCCGGCCTTGTCTTCGGCGTTCTTCGCCGGAGCGTCGGGCATGACGTCATCAAGCTGGTTGATCAGGGCGGCCCAGTTGCCCCGCTTGGCCAGGAAGTCGTCCACGCCGTCTTTGGTGGTCGACCCGTCATCCCCCGCGGTGGTCTGCGGGTTCAGGTACAGGACCTCGGCCATCTTGGACTTCTCGAACAGCTGCGTGGAGAGTTTGTTGGCTGCGGCGTGCACGGCCGGGTTGACGGCAATGTCGGCGTCGAACGCGATCCAGCCGATACGGTCCTTCAACTGGATTTCGCGCCAGTCCACGGCGTTGCCGGAAGCGTTGTAGACGCCGCCGATGGAGACGATCAGAACCCGGTCATCGTGCGGGATGCGCTCGAGCAGTTCGCGCAGCTTCGCCACCGGGTTCTCGACCCCTTCAGAGCGCAGCTCGGAGTAGGTGATGCCGTTGTGGACCAGGTACGCCGAGAGAGCCGAGTCGCCTTTGAGCATGCCTTCGGCAAACATCACGACCGGGGTGGTGTCGACCCAGTCGGTCGGGATGGCCGGGTGCAGATCCAGCGGGGTGCCGATGTTGGAGACGAACTCGTACTTCAGCGGCTTGCCGGCCTCGTTGTTCTCGGGGAACTCGGGGCGGACCTGGTAGGTGTGCGGGACGGGCCGCTCATTCTCACGCTTGGCCTTCACGATGCCGGCCAGGGAGTACCACGGCATGACCATGCCGTCCTTGCCGGGGGCCGAGAGGGTGCGCTTGAACCGTTTGCCCTGACCGGAGTTTCCGACCACCTGCATCTTGCGGGCCATCTCGGCGTAGTTGGTCTTGTCGATACGGGTGTAGCCGCGCGCGGCCGCAACGAGCGGTGCGACGCCCGAGTCCTTCAGCTTGAAGGCACCGGAACCGGTGATGCTGGAAGCGTAGTCGGACGCCTCCCACGGCGGCAGTCCGGTGAAGTTGGGGTCGAGCCCGTTCAGGCTGGTGAGGTCAATGCTGCCGGCCGCGGACTGGACGGAGGGCTGCGCCGCGTCCCCGTCTGCCTGCACGCCGGAGTCCGGATCGGTTTGGTTTGTAATCTCTTCCATGGTGAACCCCTATGCGCCCCGGAAGAGCACGGGCGTCACTATGCTGCATGGCACCGATGGATCGGGCGGCAGCCGGTGTGGCTAAAGTCCTTCCCCGAGCAGTCGGATTGGCGGCTCAAGGCTGTCCGGGGTCCTCGGGATGCGGCTGTAGGTAGGGTCATGCCTGTTGACCCTACCGATCATGAGGTAGAGAATAATCCGACGCCGGGGGGACTCGCGCACTCAATGGTGAGTGTGGCGAAGAAACGACCCTAGGAGATGCAATGAAGCTTAAAGCAATCGCGTCCTGTATCGCGTCGATCGGCCTGTTGGGCCTATCAGCCGCCCCGGCAGGCGCCAACCCGGCGGTGCCGTTCAGCTTCCCGGAGGAGTGTGGATTCTCGCCATTTACACAAAGCACTTTCTGCACCACCATCAGCGGCGTCATCATCATTAATCCGGCCAATCATGGCGGCGTGCAAACTGCTGTGGGCCACACGACGACTGTCACGGCGGAATACGCGGGCTTCGGGAAGGACGGTCCGTTATTGCAGCAAACTACGGACACGCGTCACTCCGTGTCAGTGTTCAAAGACGGCATTTCACAGGCGTCATACGAAAATATTGTGTTGCTGACCGCCGCGAACGGTGCCACGTGCACCCTTCGCGTCACCTTCATTCTGAGCCAAGACGTGGTGAGGCATATCGACGAGGGCTTCGTTTGTAGGTAGTCAGACCTTCCACCACCATCAAGGGCGTCCCGTCAGCAACAGATCATGCCGGCCGGACGCCCTTGTGTTGACCCTCCCCGAATGTGTCCGGCTTAGAGGTCGTCCTCGGTGATGGCGAACTCGTCCTGGGCGACCAGGACTGCGTACTCCTTGATCTTGCGGACGTAGGCCCGGGCGGTGGAGCGGGACACATCCAAGGCATCGGCGATCTCATCGACCGTGGCGATCCTCGGTTCATGGTCTTCGCTGTACAGGCCCGAAAGCCACAACTCAGCGGCCTTCCCCAGCCGCTCGTTGTAGGCGCTGGTGCGTTCCACGATCAGCTGGATGAACCGCGGGCCCTCGACCGGGTGCAGGACGAAGTCGGTGTCGATCGGCTCGGAGTAATCATGGTCGGCGATGTCATCCTGTGCCCGGCTGACCCGGAGGTCCTCCACGGTGGCGATGACACCCTGTTTGACCGGGTTGGACCGCTTCTCCCACATCTTCGCGTTGTGGGTGTCCACGATCTCCTGGTCTGAGGGTTCGCGGCCCATTTCCTTGCGGATCTCGTCCCTGGTGGCGTCGAGGACACGCTTGCGCCGCAGCGCGGAGGTCATCTCCGCCCTCGGCGCGCCTTCTTTATCGATGTAGTCGCGGACGGCGGCACGGGCCTGGACGCGGAGCATTCCTTCCCAGTTTTCGATGCCGTCGAGCAGCTCGTCGTCTTCGAATTCCTCGGTGAGCATCTTCAGCGCGGTCATGGACACGATGGACGCGAAGTCCCCCAAGTGCTGGTCCGGTTCGTGTAGTCCGTTGTTCGAAAATCATCGGCCTTTCGCTGGACTCATGTAAGAGGCCGGCCCGCTATCAGTCATACCTTCAGTGCCGGCGTCACGCGAAGTCTCACTCTCATCACGATAATGTGGCAATGCCGGCATTAGACGAGGAGAAGCCGTTTGGTAGAGCAAAGAGGCGGTCGTAGATCTGGTAGAAGGCCCGCCGGCCGGCCGGTCACCCGCGGCGGTTGAAGTGGTTGCGAAAGGAGAATCCGGCCAGGTCGCGGGATGACCTTGCCAGGGAACTTGAACGCAGATTGTGGCGGGAAACGCGTCGCATCGGAAGTTCGAACGGCCAAGGAAACCGCGTTCTGTCCACCAAATCGTTCCGCGCACTGGACGCCACCCGTACGGTGGCCGCAAACAGTCAGATGAGCTGGTCCAGCTTGGCCCAGAAGGCCTGGCGAAGCTCCCGTCGCACACCTTGCAGATCCGTCTTGTACTCCCCGATCCGCTGCGCGCAGTCCTTCAGCAGCACCCGGTCCACATCAGCGGAAAGGATTGGCCGGTCGGCCGGAAGCTCGTTCAAAGACATCCTGGACAGCAACAGCTTCGACGAAAACCGGCAGTACGAAGTGCTGGAAAACCTCAAGGACCGGGTCGGCCAGTTTGCTGACCGTGAAGAAACACTCCGACTAACGTCGAAGGACCGCCACAGCGATCGTGGCGGTCCTTCGACTTTCATCCCGGCAGCAAGTCTTTGCCCCGACGTCGTGGTAGCCGCCACGCAGGGGCACCGATTACCTAAGGATGGTCCATGTCCCGTCGCTGACAGTCAGAACTCCCTTCAATTGGAGAGATCGGAGCCGATTGCGAAGTTCCTCTGGGTCACCTGGCCACATCCGGACGACTTCGTCGATATGGGCTCCTCGCACGTATAGGTCACCATTTGACGCCCTGGCGATTCGGCGGATGATTTCGCCCTCGTCTTCAGTCAGCAGCTTGATCTTCGTAAAGACTTTCAAAGCGGCGGCAGCGAGAGCGGCCACGTCCAAGCGGTAGCCAGGCAGGATGGAATTCGCATACAGGACAAGAGTCTCGAAGCGGAAGTCCTTGCAAGCCTCAATGTTGATGAAGATGTTTGTCCGCGCGATGATGACAACACTTCGGTCCCGTGTGTCGGGGATACTGGCGGTCTCTGACTTCATGTAGCCTTCCCGCTCAAGTCGCGGGGCTAACGCCATAGCGATGAGTCCTTGGCATGGCCCGTGCGGAATCGGGCATTCCTCCAAAACCAGCCCCATCCAGTTGTCTTCGTCTTGGAGCAACTCCCAAGCCATGTCGACACCTCCGAGTCCAGTGTGGTGGATCGCGGAGTTCTGCGCCAGACACCTTGTGCCCTTCGAAAGCTCGCTTGCCAAGGCGAAGAAGCTATGGGGGTCGACATCGGCTGCGGGCGCAAGCCTATACCGGCTTGTACTCCTCCAGGCCAGCGCGGCGAGGTCCAAGGACACCAGGTTCCCGTCGTGGAACTCCCGGTTGAGAACATGCACGCGGGTCTCCATCCTTGGCACGAGGCCGGTGCGATGCTGGTGCCAGTACCCCGAGAACAGGAATTGTTTGTCGATCGAGTAGGCACCGCCCAGGGCCCCGAACCGCACTCCCCCGAGGCTCCAGCGGCGCCCGCGGGGGGGCGTACAGCAGCCGGTCGCTGATGACTCCAAACGGTCAGCTTCGACTGGGGCAACGCCCTTAACCGCATCCTCCTGCAGCTGGACCCGAAGTACCCGATCGTGCCCGTGGGCCAGCAGATGGATTACAACCACCTCTGCGGCCCCTGGCCCCCCATTTAAGAGCACCTCGGGAACCGCTGGGTTAACCGTGTCATTCTTGCCCATGACAAGACCCTGGTCCGCGGGGACGTGCTCATTGACGACAAGCCGGGCATTACCGGAAACATGACGCCGACCTGGCAGCACCTCGTCTTCGACCAGTCCTACAACCGCAGCCTCGCGGAAGCTCCGCGGCTTCGGGAGTGGAAGGACTGGGAAGCCGCCCTCTATCCCCTGCTGGAGATGGCCGCCGCCTAGTAGGAGCCCACCGCAGTCACCCTGGAAGCCGCATCGAGAGGTGCGGCTTCTGTCATGTCCGGTGGTGTTCCCTCTGTCCTTGGACGCAGTTTTACGTGTCCCTCCCACAATGGGTCTGGGCCGGCGGCAAAAATCACGTCTTCACAATGACCCGGTATACGCATTTTCGGAGGTTTCCGGGTCCCGCCCTAATCTCCCCGGGAAAGCAACATGGCCCCCATTTGGGAGCCATGTGATAACCATCGTCTCTAGAGCCGGAATATCGTTCCTCAGGTTATCACATGAGGTAAAACAGACGTCTCTCACAAATACAACCGATCGACCGTATCCGGTCGTTCAAACGTTCGGGAACCTACCGCCGGTAGGGTGACAAAACGGCCCTGCATCCCAATACTGGCGCGGATTTTGCCACCGGCTTGACCCCCACTCGACCAAAACGACCTGGGAGGAGACACCTATATGGAAGGGAAAGTGTATTAACTAGGAAGGGAGGGCCCTCTAGGAGAAGAGAACAAGGGGCCCCCTTATATATATCTCTATTTCTGGTCGTTTAAGTAGAGTAGTAGTAGTAGGGGCCCTATATTTCCCGGTATTCCGCGGATTTCCCACTCGACCAGGTGGTCGTTTCATGGTCGATCGGTGGGAGTGGCCGGTAGAGCGGCGAATTGGGCTCTTTTGCAGCCCGGGAGGTATTCGGGACAGCCCAGCCAGTTGCGGCTCATCCGACCCACGCCGGCCCCTGCACCCCAGTCGGATCGTTGCCTGCCCGCCGGCCCGGGCCACTACACTTACGGAATGACAGAACCTTCGGCCTACGAACTCGAAGCGTGGCGCAACGTCAAACTGTTCAAGGGCCGACCCATTTCAAACGGAATGAGAAGCGCCGGCGAGCAAGTGACCAACGGCGCCACGAAGTTCAAGGGACGCGCCACGCAGTACCTGGCCAACCGCCCGGGAGCCGACTTCGTTGCCAAGAGCGCCAAAACCGTCGGCACTAAAGCCCGTCAGGCCGTCGACGCCATCCCCGACGGCCTGACCGACTGGGGCGGCGCAGTTCTTGGATCGGCGCAGCAGACCGCGGCAAGGATCGCCCGCGTAGGGCTCTCGCCCAAAGGGATGGTGAAGAAGCACGTCAAGCTCGGGCACGACGTTGCGCTGCTTTCCGACCTGCGCCGTCTCGACCTCCAGCAGATCGACGCCGTCCGTGGACGGGGAGCGCAATGGGGCTACCCGATCATCGCCGCAGCCTCCGGGGCGGTGGCAGGAGTTCTGATCACTGGCGGGGAACTCGCCGTCCCTCTCACCGGCGGCGCCGCGGCAGCGCCTTCGGGAGGGGTAATCGCCGGCGCCTTCTTTGGCGACGCCGCAGTTGTTCTCAGCCTCTCCTCCCGCTGCGTCGGCGCAACGTCGCTGCTCTACGGCTACGATCCGGAAGATCCTGCCGAGAAGCTCTTCATTATGTCCGTTGTAAACGCCGGAACAGCGATGTCGGCCAGCGCAAAGACCGCCGCCATGGCCGACATCTCGCGGCTCACCCAGGCACTCGTCCGCGGCAGAACCTGGGCCGTCCTGGACAGGTCGCTGGTCTCCCAGGTCTCGAAGCAATTCGCGAAGGCGTTCGGAACCCGCCTGACCAAACAGGGGCTCGGCAAAGTGATCCCTGCAGCGGGGACCCTCATTGGATTCACACTTAACTGGGCGACGCTGGAATCGATCGTTGACGTCGCAAACAACGAATACCGCAAGCGATTCCTTCTCGAGAAGTACGCGCACCTCGCGGCCGAGGAGGCATCCGCACCGTTCACCGATGGCGTCCCGGACGAGGCTGACGAGGTCATCAGCGTGATCGGTGAGATCGTCGAAGCGGGCGGACCCGACCTCCACTGACCCGGGGCAGGTCACAGGCGGGCCGTGGCGGCGACGTTTCAGTGCAAGGCCACACACATGTCGGACATGATGACATCACCGAACCGGCAGCCCAAGGGACCATCGCCGGGCGGACAGTTTGCCACCGACCTGCAGGCCGAACCGGTCCTGCTTCTTGACTCTTCCCGGCGCGAGCTCATCCTCTCCCCCGGCGCCGCCGACACGTTTCCGGAACTGGCCGACGGAGACGTCATTGAGGCCGTCAACGTGAGCCTGCTCCGACAACGGGGTCCGGCTACTGGATCTCCCGGCCGAAACGGAGAACATCAAAGACCTCATCACCGACTCCGATTCCGGCTACGGCCACACTCTGGACTCTTGTCTTGAGACGAACGGCGCAGTCATCGAGGAGTTCAAGGCACCGAATGCGCCGTCAGGGAGCTCGGTCTCTCAACTAGCTTTCCCATCCGTCTCTCAGCTAGGCTACTTCTACAAGACCTACCCGAGCGGGACTGGATAACAGGGACTCCAGCCTCCGTAACGGACCCCGCAGCCATAGGCCTCACCACACACCTACCCGAGCGGGACTGGACAGAACCAGCCCGCAACGGACCCCACAGCCATAGGCCTCACCACACACCTACCCGAGCGGGACTGGACAGAACCAGCCCGCAACGGACCCCACAGCCATAGGCCTCACCACACACCTACCCGAGCGGGACTGGACAGAACCAGCCCGCAACGGACCCCACAGCCATAGGCCTCACCACACACCTACCCGAGCGGGACTGGACAGAACCAGCCCGCAACGGACCCCACAGCCATAGGCCTCACCACACACCTACCCGAGCGGGACTGGACAGAACCAGCCCGCAACGGACCCCACAGCCATAGGCCTCACCACACACCTACCCGAGCGGGACTGGACAGAACCAGCCCGCAACGGACCCCACAGCCATACGGCCATCCTGATGCGTCGCGTAGCCGATCTATCTGGCTCCGGACGCAAATCTACTCGCGATGCAATGCAGTGGGCCCGGCGCCGCCCGCTGCATTTGCGGCTAGGCGCGCCGTGTGCCTTTCCGCAGGCTGCCCGCAACGCTCCGTAGCATTGAGGTCATGGGTCTTCGAGGTCAGTCAGGTGCATCCCTGGGTGGAAGTGTTGTCCGCACACGGCAGCGGAAGCTGCAGCGCAACAGCTCCCCCTGTCCGACCTGCGGAGCCGGCAAAGGCTCGGCGTGCTTCGACAATACCCTTGGCGGCGGGCTAAGGAAGCTCGCCCGGACGCATCGGGCGCCTGCAGCACCGCAGCCGTCCGGCGGCTCCGGCAAATCGGCCAACAAGACCGTCAGGAGTGCCAGGCAGGCCTACCAGAAGGCGGAGGAGCTCGGGCCGATCATCCCTGTTCGGCCGACCCGGCTCCGGATGGACCGGTCGCCGCGGCTTGGACCCGGGCAGATGTACGTGATGCGGGCAGGGGCCGTCTACCACCCCGCCTGGTGCTCGATGGTGGCCGCCAAGTGGGACAGCGACCCCGAGGGGCTGCTGCTGATCGCGGAGGACACCGTGGGCGGGCGCCGCGACTGCAAGGCCTGCGAGGAACCGCTGACCGACTAGATGTACTGCTCAGGGACGTTGGTTGGGTGAATGTGATGACTCGCTGGAGTCGTTGACTCATGGGTGAGGACCTCCGGTTGCACAGTGGAGTTGCTTAGACAACCGCTGAGGCGACCAGGAGGTCCTCAATGTCCCACGCTAATGCCGCTTTGACTCCGCGCCAACGGTTACGCGTCACGCGTCTCGTCATTGACCACGGCTGGCCGGTGTCTCGGGCTGCCGAACAGTTCAATTGCTCATGGCCCACGGCCAAACGGTGGGCGGCCCGATATGCCGCTATGGGCGAAGCCGGTATGACCGACAGATCCTCGCGCCCACACCGGGTGGCGAACCGGACCCCGCCGCAACTGGTTCGCCAGGTCGTGCACCTGCGCTGGAAGCAAAGGCTGGGGCCGGTCGCGATCGGAGCGAAACTGGCCATGCCCGCCTCCACGGTCCACGCGGTCCTGGTGCGCTGCCGGCTGAACCGGTTGCATCACGTGGACAAGCGCACCGGGGAAGTCATCCGCCGCTACGAACACGGGACACCGGGGGCGATGATCCATGTCGACGTGAAAAAACTCGGCAATATTCCCGACGGCGGCGGCTGGCGCTACGTCGGCCCGAAGGAAGGCAACAGGAATCGGGCAGGTACACCTGACAAACCGCAAAGCAGCCACCGCAACCGGTTGATCGGCACCTCCTACGTGCACACCGTCATCGATGACCATTCCAGGGTCGCCTACGCCGAGATCCACGGCGACGAAACAGCGCCCACCGCAGCCGCCGTCCTGAAACGCGCCGTGTCCTGGTTCGCCGCCCGCGGCGTCACCGTCGAGCGGGTCCTCTCCGACAACGGTTCAGCCTACAAATCCCACCTCTGGTGTCAGCGATGGTCGAAAAGTGAGCCATTTCGCGGGTTGAAAACTGAGCCACTTTGACGTTGGTTATTCTGCCGTATTTTCCGGCCTTGTCGAGGGCAACGAGTCCGCCAGGGTGTGTTTGAGTCGGTAGCTTGAGCCTTTGAGGGTGATGACTTCGGCGTGGTGGACGATGCGGTCGATCATGGCCGAGGCCACGACCTGGTCTCCGAAGACGTCACCCCAGCGGGCGAAGGGCAGGTTCGAGGTGAGGACCAGCGAAGCGTGCTCGTAGCGCGATGAGACGAGCTGGAAGAACAGGTTCGCGGCGTCCTGCTCGAAGGGATGTAGCCGACCTCGTCGACGATGATCAGCCCGTAACGGCGCAGCCTGATGAGTTCTTGGGGCAGTCTGCCGTTCTGATGGGCGGACTGGAGCCGGGCGACCCAGTCGATGGCGGTCGCGAAAAGGACCCGGTGGCCCAGTTGGGTGGCACGTAGGCCGAGCCCGGTAGCGAGATGTGTCTTGCCCGTCCCGGGCGGGCCGAGCAGGACAATGTTGGATGCTTCACTGAGGAATGCGCCCGTGGCCAGGTGCGCGATGGTGTCGCGCCTGAGGCCGGGCTGGTGGTCGAAGCTGGAGTCCTCGAGCGATTTTCGGGCCGGGAATCCCGCGGCCCTGGCCCGGGCTTCAGCTCCGGAGGCCTCCCTGGCGGCGACTTCCCGGGACAGGACCGCGGCGAGGTATTCCTCATGGGTCCAGCCTCCGTCTCGGGCCTGGTCAGCGAGCCGGGCTGCTGCTTCCCGGATACGGGGCGCCTTCATGGCCCGGGAGTAGTACTCGATCTGTCCGGCGGTTTCCTTGGCCTCGGGCATCAGGCGACCTGCCCGTCATCGAGGACGACACCGAAAGCGCGGTCGTAGTCGGCCAGGTCCCGTACTCCGGCGGACTCGGCAGGCACCGGGTTCTGGAAGGCTTTCCGCAGGGTCCGGGCAGCGTCGACGTGGTCCGGATCGGTGATCGTCAGGCCAGTGCCCCAGGACCGGGCATGGTCTCCGACGCTTCTGCCGTCCAAGCTGATGCGGACAGTGTCCAGGTCTGCGGTGACCTCGACGAACCTGCCGATGGCCTGCGGGTGGACGGAGTAGTCGTTGGATCCCATCCGGACGTAGTAATCCCGTGGGAGCCTGACCCTCGCGGCGAACCCTGTCACCGGCGGAAGCGGAGGCAGTCCCAGCATCGCCGCCTTGTCCTGAGGGAGCAGTTCCGTGGGCCGGGCACCAATCCGGCGGACCATCCGGGTGTTGGCTTTGGGCAGCCAATGCGCGAGTTGGGCGTTGAAGTCCTCCGGCGAAGCGAAGGACCGTCCTGGCAGGAACGAGGTTTCCAGAAACTGGTTCGTCCTTTCCACGACTCCTTTGCTCTCCGGGTCGTAGGGCTTGACCTGCACGATCCTGGTCGCGAGCACGCCGGCGAACGCTGGAACCCCGGCGGCGAAGCTGTTCCGGCGACCGATGCCGGTTTCGTTGTCCCAGATCAGCCGCCGCGGCACCGCGCCCAGGGACCCGATCAGGTCCCACATGCCGGCCAGCAGGTCCCCGGTCATGCGGGACGGGATCATCCGGGCCATGATGAACCGCGAATGCGAGGACACCATGACCAGCACCGGTAGGATCCTTGGCTTTCCGGCCCCGACGGGTATCCGCACCTCCGGGAACCACAGGTCGCACTGGGCCTGGTCGCCGGGTTCGTAACTGATCCGGTCCGCGGGATCCGCTGGTGCATACTCCGGCCGGATCCTGGCCACGTTTTCCCGGAACCAGGCCGGCGACCCGGTCCAGCCCACGCGCTCCGCGAGCACCGTGGCGGGCATTCGCGGGTTCTCCTTCAGCAGCGCCTGTATGGCCGGCTCGACCGCTTTGATCCAAGAGTCCCTTGGCGCCCGCGCGTACGTCGGCGGACTCTGGGCGCTGACCGCTTTCGCGACCGTGTTCCGGGAAATCCCCAGACGTGCCGCTATCGACCTCATCGACTCACCCTCGGCAAGATGCAACCGCCGAATAAGCGCCCAATCCTCCACTGTGATCACCCACCCAATCGTTTGGAACGGGTGGCTCAGTTTTCAACCGTCACAATGGCTCAGTTTTCGACCGTCACCGACAACTGGCGGGACACCTGCCGGGAGCTGAACATCAACGTCAAGAAGACCCGCCCATACCGTCCGCAGACCAACGGCAAGATCGAACGGTTCCACCGCACCTTGGCCGACGGATGGGCATTCAAACGCTTCTACGCCACCGAATCAGCCCGCAGAAACGCCCTCCCGGCATGGCTGCACCACTACAATCACCACAGGCCCCACACCGCAATCGGAGGCCACCCGCCCATCAGCCGCTTAACCAACCTGCCTGGGCAGTACAACTAGAAGGCCAAGGGCCCGGCCAACGAGTGCAAGGTATCGGGAAGGCAACGGCTCCCGTCCGGCGCTCCGGTGACTGGGCGCAGCGCTGTCCGCGGCAGCCCTGAACACTGCGGTGACCAGCTTCATGGACCGGAGGCCGGCTACCGCTTCGCCCAGACCGCGGACAACCTCAGCGTCGTCCAGGAGGCTCGAGGATTATCGGGTTGCACGGCGCCCTCACTTCGCTGCTTCAAACCATGCCCGGCCGTGGCGGTATCGGAACGCGAAACCGTTGTACCCGGCAGGTCGCAGGTCGATGGTGTCTAATAGCCCGGCCGCGGGACGGTCAGACTTGTCCCAGCCAGGCTCAGCAACTTCCGAAATGCCCTCCCGTGCAAGCCCGATTTCCGGGAAGGCCGCATCGACGAGTCCGGCACGCGGCCGCAGGGGTATGCCAGTGAACCCGTGACCGGCGAACCCGTACAGCAGCAGGCGCTTCTCATCCGAGCCTGCGCGTCCCGGCAGGTCGGACTGCTCATCCCACAACCATGATTCCCCCACCAACGCTGCAAAATCCTTGGGAGAGAGGCCATTGACCCTGTCGATCCCGTGGAGGGGACAGTAGTCCGAGGCGTGGATACCCTCCTCTTCAATGACGTGGTCGTCGGCGCCAGGGAAGGAGCGGCGGAACTCCGCCAAACAGATGCACCCACCCGACCTCACCTCCTCCGTTCCTACCAGCCCGGACTCCTCACCCTCGAAAGGCCACGACGGGGCCAAGCCGGCTCCCGCCGGGACCTCCCAGACGAGGCGGGTCCCAACCTGGCCCATCGTGAAGAGCCGCCAAATCTGCCCGCCAATCACGGCGAGGGCCAGGATGCTGAATCCGGCGGCCACGGCCGCAAAGCCGCTGGACTGTGATGCCTCGCCCAGTTCCCCATACGTTCGGCCCAGTTCACCAGGGAGGACCGCGAAGGTTGCGGCCCAGCCCACGCAGGCTGCCGCCAACGATGCCGCAGGCCCAACGAGGCCGTGCCGGAGCACCCGCTTCCTGGCCTGAACCGCCACGGGCCCCACTTCCGTGGTGCTCCCCGTTGCTGCCGCCCGCGCCATCGCACAAACGGCGCCCAGCTGCCGCCATGACCGTCCAGCAACCAGCGCCGCAACGACCGTCCCCGCCGCAGACTAGAGCCACCACACCGGGGCCGAGGCATAGCCGTCCAGCGTGTGGGGCACGGCGGCGAAGGCGAGGACTAACGGGGCTGCTACGACGGCTTTTCGACCCAGCATCCATCCGAAGACAGAAAACGCCACGGCCAGGAGGACGCCGGCAATTCCCATCATGTCGATGAAACGGAAGGCTCCGAACCATCCAGGATCATCGAGGGACTCCCAGCCCCGGTCCGTGACAAAAGCCGACCCGGTCCCAAGTAGTCCCGTGAGCCAGCCAAGGATCCTCTGCCTGCGGGATGAAAACGGCTTCGGCAAGACGGCCCAGGCGTCGGCGCCCGGGCGCACGACAGCGCAGGTAACGGTCACGTATCTTCCTTCGATCGAGTGGTGGAGGGAGCCTGGCGCTGGATCGAGCCGACTAGCGGTAGGCGTCACCGCGGTGTGCGATGGAGACGATCTCGACCAGGACCACGTCCTCCTCGATCCGGTAAATGACGCGGTAGTCGCCCCGCCTAGCCGAATACAGCGGGAACAACGGTTCCTTCAGCTGCTTGCCTACGCGGTGGGGGTTTTCGCTAAGGGCCCCGGTGATGAACTCAAACGCCGCCGCTGCCACCTTCTCGGGCAGGTCATGCGTTAGGGCCCGTTTCGCCGACTTGGAGAACCTGACCTCGTAGCGCGGGCTCATGCCCCATGCTTCGTTGAGCGCATTTGCGCCCGGACCTGTTCGATGGTGAAAGACTCACCATTGGACAGCTCTTTGATCCCTTGACCGATCTCCTGGACAAGCTTCGCGTCGGACAGAACTGCGACCGTTTCAATCAGGGCATCGTAATCATCGGCACCCAGGAGCACGGCGGCGCGTGAACCGTTACGAGTGATCTCGAATCGTTCATGCGTGGTTGATGCCTGCTCCACAATGCGCGAAAAGCTCGAGCGGGCCTCTGCTACCGGAAGGGTGGTCATGTACACAATTCTAGCGCACAGCGAGACGATGTTGCTGATCCTCATCCTGACATACGGGCGGCGAATTCCAACCCGAACCTGGGCGGCTTCGATGCGTGCAACACCTAGGATTCAGGAATGAGAGAGGAGCCGGCGGTGTGGCAGCGCTATGACCGCGACAAACTTCCCCAGGGGTGGGCATATCCGGTTGGCCGTGACCAAGTCGCTGAGGCTCTGGTCTTCGCCAGGGCCACCGTCGGCAGTCTGTCCTTCAGCGCGGGCACACTGCGCCCCGACGACCTCTACGTCCTTCGCGTCTACTGGCCATCAGACGCCAAAGCAAGATACTTCCACTCAACAGATTTTGAGCCATACCCGCTGATGTTGTCCGTCCAAGCCGTCCCGTCGTCGCTGCGGCTTCCCATAAGTAAGGCGCTGCGCGACACCTGGCTGGAACAGGCCATGGAGTGGGCCCGCCATGCCCCTCGGCGGGGCAACGCCTGGACAGCATCAGACCATCATTGGAACCTCATATACCGTCCGGACACGGGATTCATAGTCGACGCTGGCTAAGCCGCCTATAGCCCCATCACTTCAGGGCGCCAGATAATCCAGGCCACGATGATTGCCACGACAACGACCACCATCAGCAGTGCGGTAGCGAGGATGGCCTTGGGCTTCATAGGTGCAAGCGTAGCCCCGGTATTTGCTTCTGACGGTCACTTCTGGGATGAGGAAGAAGCTCGGCGGGCGGACTGGGATCGTCGGGGCAGGAGGCTCTAATCCGAGTGGAGGATCCTGAACGAAGCACGGACGGGCGGTCGGCTAGCGCGGCGTCGGTTCTTGCCCCACCACCCATGCAACAGTCCTCGGAGCAGCCGTGTCGGGATTCCTTGAGTCAATAGGCTGTGTCTATGGCAACCATGTGGTGGAAATCCTTGTCTGATTTTGAACGGGACCTAAAATCCGCGGATGATGCCCGCGTTGAAGTGATGCGTCAGTGGGCAAGCGACCACGAGGATTCCGCTGACGCCCCCGGTACCGGGCGTGCACCGAAGGCCAGACGCCATTTCAGGCTGATGCGGGTCGCTGCCGAACAGGAACTGGCCAGGCGACGGCCGTTGTGAGTTGATGGCGCCTGGGAGGTAACTGGCAGGATGGATCCGTGGCGACTACGAGACGGGATGCGGCTCCGAACCCGGCGTGGGTGTTGATGTACCGGGGCGGGCTGACCCGTGGCCAGATCGCGAAGCTCGTCGGCGCGGCAACGTCGACCGTCGGCTACCGCCTCACCATCGCCCGATCCACCGATCCGGGCCTGCATGCCGCGCATGAGGCGGCCGCGGCGCTGAAGACCAGGCATGCAGCGACGCCCCAGGGTCTGGACCACACCCGCGAACTTCTGGCGTTCGTGAAGGAGACAGGCCGCTACCCGTCCCGGACGGGCGAAACGCTCATTGAGCGGACCTTGCGGCGTGGCTGCAGCGGCGCCGGGAGGACTCCCGGGACGGGACGCTCGCCCGGGCTTACGGTGACGCTTTGGCGGAGCTGTCCAGCTGGCAGACGCCATCGCGGGCAGAGGCTGGCGAGGCCAGATGGGCGGAACGGCTCGCTGCGCTGGTCGAGTACCGGTCTGCCGGCAATGACTGGCCCCGGCACAAAGCGTTCGTGGAAGGACTGGAGCATGACCTCGGTGTCTGGCTGCACTACCAACGGGCCAAGCTGCACCGCGGCGAATTGGACGAAGCCAAGGTGCGGGCACTGGACAAGGCCCTGCCTGGTTGGCGGGAAGGCCGGAAGCTAGGAAGGAAACCTGTCAACGTGCCATAGGTGACCTGCTCCAAGCGGTGGCGGGTTCCCTATGCCGTGTCTAGCGCATTTCGAAGGCGCGGCGCAACTCGCACCCGCGGCCCTCCTGTTCACAGCCCAGCCTTATCCACCCCATATTTGGCCTCAGCCGCCGTGAATCCTTCAAACGTCAACTGCTGGATCAAGCCATCACGGGAGAAGGCCTGAGTTTCCAGGTACGACTTCGCAGATTTCGCCGCCTGCTCATTCCAGTTGACCTTGACGTGCTCCACCGCCCATGTGGCATCCGCCTTGGAGTATTTTTCGAACTCCAGCTGCTTTATCAGGCCGGTACGCGAGAATGGCGCCGTGGCGAGGTAGCTCTCGGCAGCGCGCTGGGCGTTTTTCTGTCCGGGGGTCCGCGTATCGGCCGGCGCTTTTTTGGCCGGCGGTGCGGCGGATGGAGCCGCAGAGGGGGCAACGGACGGCGTCGCCGTATCCTCCGTAACGCCGCCGCATCCAGCAGTCACCCCGAGGATGAATGCGCCGCCCACTACCGCGGTTAGGAGTGTTTTTTTCATTTCCAGCTGCCTTTCATTTCCTGCAGAGAGGCTGGCGATTGCCGCCCGCCGCTGGTTGTCATTCACCTGTATGTAGGTTTGTATTGAGGCCGGCTAGCGTGCTCCACGCGTTCCTGGACCATACGAAGGGTCTGCGCCGATCGTTACGAACGTCGTCCGTTCCCTGAGCAGGAGCGCTCTAAATGAGAGCAGCATCCGCACCTTGGGAAAACCTTGAAGACCCCTCACATAGGGGGTCTAAGTGTGCTCCTGCTCTCAGGTCTGCCCCCGGATTTCATAGTGTGCCTGGCGCACACTGGTCTTGTCGCTGAAGCACAGGTATCCGCGAACCGCAGCTTCAGATCGCCGCGTCCGGAACGCATTCCCCCCTTGCACCCGGAGCCGGCGGACAACCACGTAAGGCCGAGAAAAGCACTGATCCGTCCCACCTCTGGCTCGTCGTAGCCGCAAGCAGCACGCCGTCAGGTCAGGCCCGGTCACGTTACCGGACAAACGCCCGAGGTCGGACCGCTGCGGAGGCTGACTTTCACATGCCGCAGGACGTAGGCCTGCCGGGGGGCGCACCGCTGGACAACTCCCCGGCGCGGCGGACCGCCGCCTTGATGTAATCCAATACTGCCTGGTCTTCGCTGTTGGGCTCCGTGGGAAGGATGGCAAGCGTCTGCAGCATGTGGCCCAGATCAACCGACGTGATCGTGTAGGTGTCCGTGCTGACGGTCAGGGTGCCTCTGTACTGAGGGTCCTCGAGATTCGTCAGTGCCGCGGTCAGCGATCCGCTGTCCTCCACGATGGGCCGGCTGGCGTCCGGCTGCCAGTCATCATCTACCCGGCCCAGGAAGGTCGAGTACCGCGGCAACACCAGCGACCACGGAGGAAAACGCGGCGGCAGGCCACCCCTGTCCGGGGCTTCCTCGAAATACCCTGAGTCCTGCTCAAACCGCATTCCCACGGCGCCATAAGGAACCGGCCGCCGCCGTCGAGCGTTACCTCCCAGAAACCGCCCGGGAAGTACCGGAAAGAGCCCGTCTCGCCCTCCGGCCCGGAAGCACTCCTGGACCTGGTCGCAAAATCCCCGGCGACAAAGCCAGGATCGGAATGGGACAAGAGTCCGATCAGTTGCTGGTGATTCAGTGTCGTCGGGTGCATGCTAGCTGTCCAGCGGAGCGGGCAGGGTGAGTCCCTTGAAAGGCTCCATGCGCTTCTTGAACTCTTCCCGGTCAGCCTCGTGAAGGAGCCCGTTCGCGCCGTAGCTCAGCATGAGCGTGTTGGGTTGACCGAACGAACCGTCAGTTGGCCAAAGCCGTTCATCAAACCGGCCTTCCTTGTCCTTCGACGGGTCTTGGAAGGTGAAGGACAGCCACTGCCCGGCCGGACCCAGCGCCCTTCCGGAGACGATCACTTGGGTCTCCGGAGTGGGCCCTCCCAGTTCACGGATTCGGTCCTCATCAGACCAGAGGTCGTATGTATCCAGCCTGGGCGCCTCGTACCCGTATCTAGCGGTTACCTTCCCGATGATTTGGATCGCCCGCTGCTTGTCCCCCCAGGCCCGGGGCACGCCGGTGCTTTGGGAGGTCGGCGCGTTCACGATCGCCAGCAGCGATTCCCCGCCAAACCAATTCGTGGTTCTTTCCTGAAACACGTCAGCGTCACTCTGCCCTTGCTGCCCGGCTGCCCACTCGAGCTGAAGCTCCTTGCTGAGTGCTGACCGGAGCTCTCCCACCATTCCCTGCCCGGCAGCGTACCCCTCCTCCGGGGTGGGGCCGTCGAGGGTCTTCTGCGGATCGACGCCGGCAATGCCCGGGTAGTCGCGCCAGTACACCGTCCGCTGCGTGCCGTCGGGGTTCGTTGCCATCGTGGTGCGCCCGACGGCCTGGCTGATCATGCCAAGGGCGATCTCACCGGCTGGAATCGCGACCAAGAGCCCCATGAGCAGGAATGCCCCCATGAGCCACCGGTGCCGCTTGTGCCTTGCATTGTCGTCCGTCATTAGTCCAGCCCCCTTAATACCGTTCTTGCCACGACCCTAACGGCATTCCACGGATGGTTTGGCAGGATGGATGCCGTGGCGACTACGAGACAGGATGCGGCTCCGAATCCGGAGTGGGTGCTGATGTACCGGGGCGGCCTCAGCCGGCGCAAGATCGCGGCGCTGGCCGGCGTCCCTGCGTCGACGGTCGGCTACCACTTGCGCATCGCGTGCGCGGCCGATCCTTTGCTCCGGGCAGCGCACGAGGAGGCCACCGGCAATGGAGCCTCGCGGGTGACGGCCCAGGGCCGGGAGCGCATGTACCAGCTGGTGACCATGGTCCAGGAGACGGGACGCTACCCGTGCCGGAACGCGGAGAGCACCTCGGAGCGGACCCTGTCTCTTATACACATCTAGATGTGTATAAGAGACAGCGGGCCGGGACACTTGCCCCTGCGTTCCGTGAGGGCCTGGCGGTTCTGCCCGGCTGGGAGGGCACGCCGCGCGCCGAGGCCGACGAGGCCCGGTGGCAGGCGCGGCTCACCGCCCTGATCGCCTACCGGGCGGCCGGTAACAACTGGCCGCGGCACAAGGCCACCATCACCGGAGAAGAGCACGAGCTGGGTGTCTCTTATACACATCTCACTCCCAGCGCTTCAAGGCCCGCAGCGGCGAGCTCGATGCGGGTAAGCTCGAAGCCCTGGACTCCGCCATGCCCGGGTGGCGCGTGGGACGGAAACGGGGCAGAGTGACGACGACCCGTTCCTGACAGATGATGCCCCGACTGGGCAATCATCTGTCCGGACCCAAGAGAATCTGCCGTTCTTGAATTGAGGTGCGGCGGTTGGCTTCAGCAGTTTGGTGAGTCGTATTCGTAGGCGCCGGCGTCTGCTGTGGCCGTTCCGTTGCAGTTGCCGTCCTGGGGCACGGGTCGGCCATCCAGGTCAAGGGCGGAGCTGGTGGAGGAGGTGAGGTCGACGGCTGCGCTGGCGGCTGTCAGGCGGAAGTCGGTTCCGGTGGTCACGAAACCCGCTGAGGGTAACCGCCGCGAAGTCGGGCTCGGAGTGACGTTGATCGGACCAGTGAACACGTTTTCTTTCTCGGTCCAGCCTGAGCCGTTGATCCAGAGTGAGTTCTTGACACCCACCAGGATGTTCCCCCTGATGACGGTCGAGGCGGGGCACTGGGCATGGCAAACGACTGCCTGTGACTGTGGACCGGTCAGGTAGACGGTGTTGAATTCAAAGACGGTGCTGTTGGTCGGTCCGAAGCTGGTGCTGGGACCGCGGGCGACGAGGCCTTTGGCTTGCGAACAGTTGGTTCCGCATGTTGAACGGACGAGGTTGTACCGGTAGGTGTTCCCATCGGCTGTGCCCGATGAGCGTCCGATTTCGGAGAAGCTGTTGTCGTCGAGGGCGATGTTGTGATGGATGTTGTTCCGGTTGCCGTTGAAAATCTCGATGGCGCCGCCGTCGAGGACGAAGTCGAATGACGCGGCGGCCGAGCCGGTGACGGTGTTGGCGGTGACCTCGTTGTCGTTGCCGTTGATGAGGATGCCAAAAGCGCCTGAATCATCGCTGCAATTGACGGCCTGGGCGGTCCCGCAGTTGGTCCCCTGCGTGTTCACGTTCATGATGTTGTTGTCCGTGAGCGTATTGCCGGCGTATCTGCCGAAATCGGAGCCGGTGCCGATTTTGATGCCTGCGGCGTTCTTGGACGCGCTCGAGTTCTGCACGGTGTCCCGGTCGCCGGTGATACTGAAGCCCGCGTAGCCGCAGGAGACAGCACGGAGACCGTCGACGACCGTGAAATTTCCGTTGATCCGAACGCAGTTTCCGGACTTGCCGCCGGTGATAGCGGGGGCGGCGCCGGTTCCGTAGCCGTTCACGGTGATCGGCGCGGTGGCGGTCCCGCTCTGGCCCGTAATCAGTCCCCCGGTGAAGGTGTCGCCCCTGCGGAGGCTGACGGTGTCGCCGGGCTGGAGAACCGCCGTATTGAGCTTGCCGAGGGTTTTCCAGGGCGTTGCGCTGGACGTTCCTGAGTTGCTGTCGCTACCCGCGGCGCTGAGGAAGTAGGTGATGCTCGCTGCTGACGCTGGTGCGGCCGTGCCGTCGAAAAACAGGCTGGCCAACATGAAGGCCATGAGCACGGCAGCATAGCGGGACCTGATAATTCTGCGCATGAATTTCTCCGTCTCTTTGGGACGCCGCATGCGCCCGGCTAGGGGAAGCGTATTTCCACGGCCCTAGAAGAAGCCTGCAGAAAGCCAAAACCCGGTTGATGCGGGGTCCGCTGGCGCAGCCACATGGAATCTGATGATGCGCCGGTTGTCGGTTGTCAGCTGCCGATAAACGGAGTCCGGGACATCATCAGCTCCATCGTCGCCACCCGCCAGGGCAGACCGGGCGGCACCGGGGCAGACAGCCCGCCGGAATGATGGATGAGCTCGGGAAGACCTTAAAGGCACACTGCTGTTCCCCCTCATATGAAGGGACAAGTTGAGGTGCTGCTGTCCTCCACCGGCAAACACATTTCATAGCATCAGGGGCGCACGCCGGTCATCTCGCTGAAGCCGCAGAGGTTGCCGCGAACCTCCCGCTTCAGATCGCCGGGCAAGGAACGCATCTGCCTTGTACTCGGGCCCGGCATCGACGCCACTATCGCACCGGACACTCGTGGATTCGGCTGGATGAACTTGATGTCGTCGAGAACCGCAAGGTCGCCCCGGCCTGGTTCGGTGCGTGCGGCGGTGAGCGTCTGGACCATGTGGCCCACGGGTTACTCTCCGATCTCCGGCATCAAATCTGGATTGGGGAGGCGCAAATGACACAGGGCGTATGGATCGAGCCCATGAGCCACTTGAACGCTTATGGTTTCATCCATCCTGACGGCAGCATGAAGAAAGCATCGGTCGACGACAACAATGGAACGACGAGGACGCGTGACCGCACGTTTTCCTCGAAGGAAGACTTTTTCTCCTGGATTGAGCGCCAGTAAGCCTCGTCAGTCCCTGAAAAAAAGGCACCCAGCGGTCAACTTCGGCCGCCGCGTTGCTCATTTGGAGAGTGGTGCAACGCCGGGCCCGACAGGCCGCTGCCGGCTCCCAGTACCAGCTCCGGTGGCTGCGAGTTCGGCGTCGGCGCGGACCAGATGCTCTCTGAGGGCATCCAACCGACTCCGAGCACGATTAGTCCGTCCGGCCATGGTTTCAAGGCGCAGAGGTTTCGAGACACCGAAACGGATTGGGAAGGGGCTTCATGCGGCGCCTCCGGATGGAGCTGCCCGACTTCAACAGCTGTCAGCAAGTGGGCGTTCAACCTTTGGCGCCGACGATTGGAAGCCTCGGACGGAAGGGTGCCCCCCAACCTGGTGCGGGATTGGGGGGCGCCCTGCGTTTGTCGGGGTTACGGCGCTACCAATTGGCAGACGTCGGTCACCAGGCCCTTGCCTGAAAACAGTGTATTTTCCGATCCGTCGGGATTGAGTTTCCAGCTGACGGTGCCGACCGTTAGGAACAGCCCGGCCTGATGCCCGTTGGCCTGAGGAACCAGGATGACATTCCGTCCGGTCGCAGTGACGTTCTGGCTGCCGTCGGGCAGGATCTGAACGTGGGTCGCCCCGGTGATGACATAGCTGACCGACTTCCCGGTGGGACCTGTGATAGTGACCCTCAGGTTGGGACCGGTGAACGTAAGCCGGTCACCTGGTAGGACGATGGTTCCTCCCTTGCCCGTGGCGTGAAGTGTGGCATCGAAGGTTGGACAGGGTTGGGTGAATGTTACATCGACCGGAACGGGAGTGGCGGCGGCGACAGCCGGACCGGCGCCTGTGGCGAGTCCTGCTGCGATGGCCAAGGGAGCGAGCCAGCGTTTCATGAAGATCCTCCTTTGTAGCTTTCTGATTGTCCCCCCAGAGCTACGGGACAAGTCCCTGACTTCGGCGCCTTCGCATGAGGGCAAAAGGATGCGCGCGGTGCACTTGACGGATTTGATCGTCCGCCACTAATGGAGTCGTCGGGATGAGAATTGGCGTCATGCGGAAGGGGTTAACATTTAGTTTCGGAACCTTGCAGAAACCATGGAGTTTGCTGAAAGTCCCCCCTCGTTATGGGGGTCGGATGGCATTTCTGATACCGGCACATGCTGGCTTAGGAATGCCGCGTAAATTACCATGGCGACAGTATGAGCCGACGGGCCGACTTTCCCGCGTCATCGCATGTTGAAGGGGTGACGCCTCGTCCATTCGTCTTTCACAATCATGAATTCTCAAGCCGTAGTGACGGGTGTTAGGCGCCGTGATCATGGCCCGACTGTAGTAACCACCACCCATGTTCCAGCGGTGCCGGCAAGGGACCGCGCCATGACCTCCGTCGCCCGAGGACCTCGCCGTGCTGAAACAGCGCGGCCCGGACCAACGACTGGACCGGGCCCTGCTCGATGCCATTGACCGCGCTGCCGACGGACCCGGCGAGGGCCGCGGCTACTACATCGTCCGCGGCAGCCTGGAACCGCTGGAGGAACGGCAGTACTACCTTCGCGACGACGTCGTTGCCGCAATGTTTGTCCAGCCGGCGCTGGAGGACGCCGCCGGGACAGACCAGTAGCCGCCAAGACAGGGGTTCCCTTGACGTCCGACGGGCGTAGGCGCCCCGAAGCGGCCCTCGGCGCTCACGGCGTCGAGCAGTTCCTCGGGAATGAAACGCGGCTGCAGCCGCGTGGTCTCCGCTGACCTTCAGCGGACAGCGCTGATGGACGCCGCCACACCCTGGCCTCAGACTGAACGACATGGACGACGCGGAAAAGCAGACACCATCGCCAAGGTCACGGACCTGATCGTCGCGCGCCCTCCCGACGCGCCCCGCGCCGTGATAGCCGGGTCGTCCCGGAGGAATACGACTCACTGGATACGACCAAGATCCAGACGTTCATCCCCACGCTGGTGGAGCACGCCGCCAAGGACAGACTCCACCACGAGTACGGCACCGGACCCGCGGACTTAGAGGCCCCGGAATCCTCGACCTGAGCCCATCAGGAATCACGCCGTGAACGACCCCTCTACTCTGGGCTTCGCCCTGACCTACGCAGGGACCCTCGGAGTCGCGGCCCTGATGTTTCTCGCCCAGGTCATCGCATTCACGGGCCTGCTGGTCCTGGCCGGAACCACGAGCCTGCTGGCTTGGATCGGCCACGTCATCATGCACCGCCTCAGCCGGTAGGAGCCGCCAACCAGGCCGGGTGAAAGTCAGTGCTTTAGCCGGGGCGCGGCCCCGGCCGGGCGCATTCAGACCCTGCTTCGACGCCCGCTAACCGCACCGAAGATCGCCAGCACGATGATGGCGCCCAGGATCGACAGCAGCCAAGTCCGCAGATCGAAGAAGTCGCCGAGGCCGCCGCCAAAGATCAGAGAACCGATCCATCCGCCAAGGATCGCGCCGACGACGCCCAGGACCAGGGTGAGCAGCCAGCCACCACCCTGCCTTCCGGGAAGGATGGCCTTTGCAATGGCTCCCGCGATGAGACCGAGCAGGAGAAAAGCGAGAAATCCCATGACGCACTTCCTTTTCAACAGAGAATCTGGCACCGGTTTGGCGCTTCGCTAACGAGTCAATCAGCATGCTTAGTATTGGGCAAGGGCCGGACGAGGAGGAAAACATCCCGGCGACATGGCGGGGCCTTGGCGCACCACGGCTAGGAACCCGGCCAGAGGGTTCATGGAATGGTTTAACACGGCGTCCGCACAGGGAGCACCGCACACTCACGCATAGACTCCAGGCGGATAATCCGCGGGGCGAAGTTTTGTTTCCGAGGAATTCTCGACGGAAGGCAGGCCGCGTGCCGCGAGGGCTTGCTGGTGGCGGTAGAGCGAGTCCCCTGCACGGACCTGCATTCCGCTCAATAGTCCTCTGCACCAAGCGTCACTTTTCAGGAGTCGCCTGCACCAAACAGCAGCGACTACTGCGTCGAAGCGCCCGTCCGGCCTGCTGCCGGGACCCACCGGTAGAGCGTCGGGACGGAGACGCCGAGGCCGGTGGCCACTTCCCGGGGCGGTGTTCCCTGGTTGAGTAGTTTTCGGGCTGAGCGGATCTTGGCTTCCGTCATGATGCGTTTGCGGCCGCCGACCCGTCCCTGTTCGCGCGCGGCCAGCAGCCCGGCTTGGGTGCGTTCGACCATGAGCTCCCGTTCCATCTGGGCCAGGGATGCCATCACGTTGAAGAAAAAGCGCCCGGAAGCCGTGGTGGTATCGATCGCGTCGGTGAGGCTGACGAAGCCTACGCCGCGGTTGTTCAGGCCGCCGGCGAAGTCCAGGAGGTCTTTCACGCTCCGGCCCAGGCGGTCTAGCTTCCACACCACCAGGGTGTCACCGTCGCGCAGGGTGTCCAGCGCCTGATCGAGCCCGGGGCGGTGAGACTTGGTGCCACTGATCGTGTCTTCGTAGATTTTGTCGCATCCGGCCTTCTTCAGGGCGTCGATCTGCAAGCCCAGGTTCTGGTCCGGGGTGGAGACTCGGGCGTAGCCGATTCGGTGTGCGGTCATGGGGTGTTCTCTTCTCAAAACTCAGTCCGGTGCGTTGGTTCGACTGTACAGTTTTGAGAACTATTTGTGAGAACGACCAGCCCTGAGCTCGGTTTTCCGTCCCAACGGCGGTTTTCCGCAAAAAGATGCCCGTTTGCAACAGCTCGCTCCGAACACTACGATTCTCAAATCAACCTGTTCTTGAAATCCTTCGTTTCTGAGAATGACTCAATCGACCCGATGGGTGGGCTGTCATGGAGGTCTCGACCATGAGACCAGCGGATGGCTCACTGGCGATGGTTCCAGACGGGTTCGGTCAGCGACGTCTGTGGCGCTTCGTCGTATGCCGTAGAGCACGCATCGCAGGAAAATGAGAACCCAATCGGCGCACCTGATCACTAAGCTCGGACAACGGGCTCCACCACACGGGCGCTTGGTGCGCCGCGCTCATCATTTTTTGGAATGGATGACAGGTTTCAGCCGGTCTTCACCGCCCAAGATGGGCAATCCATGACGGGTCAGTGGGTGAGATCCCGTTCTTAAGCAGCCAAGTCGCACGCTGTTGACCCTTATAGTCCGCAAAGGTCGTGTATTCATAAGTTTCCTGGCTCGTCTCATGAAGGTACTCGTCACTTCCCTGAACTATTTTGGTAACTACCCCTGCCGACTCTTTGATGGGCGATTCGCTGACGACGATCATGTCTGCGCCACATCTCATCGTGTTCCTAAACTCCGTTTGAGACATCAGCTGGTCCGTATCAATGGCATAGATCTTGGATTCAGTGGATACGCGGAGTGCTTCCAATTTTTGTGCGTCTGTTCGATCGCTGGAAAGCCGCCCGGGGCCGCCGCGACTTGTCACGGTCAACGAATACCACTGCACACATCGAGTAATTGCCGCGTTGTTGACAATTTCCTGGCCCGTATTATTCGGAGAGATGACGGGGATGGTGTCTACAGCAAGGTGCTCGTTGGCGTAGTTGTTGTCTTTCGCTTTGCGCAGCGCCCAGTCCTGGTAGACATCCATGAGGAGGCTACCGTACTGGAGCTTGTCCTCCTTCGCTTGGACGGCAAACTCAGCAGGGCTCATAACACGCAACTTATTCAGCTTATTCTGCAAGTCCTCTGGCAGCGATTTCCACTCCGAACTGTCAGTAATATCTGCCGGAGGAAGTACAGCTTGTTCGGGGCTTGCTACAGATGAAGATGCTTCGCCTGTTCCAATCGCTGAATCCCCTTTTGGCGCTAAGAAAAATGCCGTCGCGGCCGCTACTGCTACGGCCGCACCAGCAATGATCGCAATGGAACGTGCCTTAGGCTTCCTAGTTATTTCCATAGTTTCACTTTCTGGCTGTTATTGACGTGCATGCCGTGGCCTTGGGACCGATTCTCGATCCACGAGGTGGTCATGTTGAGGATAAGGGAAAGAGGAACGCTGAATAGAAGTAAGTGGGAATGTTTTGAGCATCTCACAAGTCCGTTGATAGCTACTGCTTGTCATCCACCATTCGCGTGCGGACTGTCGGCTGATATTTATGGCGCGGCCGACATCCGCACAGGGCGCACCGACTGCCCTCGGAGCAGCGGCGGTTTATCCGACCGGCGCCCTGCCTGGCTGTACTCACGGACCGCCGCTTCGACACCAGGATGGCTTCAAATGGTGCGATGTGGGCATTGCGAGAGGCACAGCTGAAAAATGGCAGTCACTTGAGTCTCGATTGGCCCCCTACTTAGAATCCTTCGTTCTTGAGAAGGCTGGTTGTGTTGTCTTGAGCCAACCTTGAGCTTGACTGTGTATAGCTAATCGGTTGAGCTACGATCGGCAGGTTTGCTATTGAAAGGTAAGCCCGCTTTGGATTTCACCCGGTACTTGGTCGGCCTCGCCGCCCTGATGGGCTTCATGCTCTTGTCTCTGCTGTGCGCGCATTTCCTCTTCCGGTGGGGGATACGCCGCCAGCACCGGTGTAAGAAGCGGAGCAAGCCTGGCATGGTGAAATAGCCTTGCCGTATATCGACATCAACCCGCACCGCCGTCGGCCGAGGTGGTTGGCATACTCCGGTCTCGGCATCCTCACCATCGTGACCGCCCTAGTCGTGGTTCTGGCACTGACCTCGCGTTAGTCGGCACTGCTTCTGGCGGATGCGCCATGGGGGGATTCTCACGGAACACAAAAGTGGACGAGCGGAAACAAGAGTGGACGAGGGACGGCCTACCCTTCGAACTGGCTGCTTTATGAAGCCTGACATGCCGGGAACGGTGAAGCCGCGTCATAATGAGCGGCGTAGGCAAGTCCTTTGGCGATGATGCTGAACCGGGCGACGGTCAGTTGGCTCCCCGCCGGGAAACGGGGAAGAAGGGCCGGGACTCAAAAAGCTTGAGTTTTCGGTCCGGTGCTGGTGGCGGCGGTTTCTGCCTGAATGATCCAGGCAGACCAGTCCAGGGGATGCACCGAGGGCCTACCCAGCAGGTAACCCTGGCCTTCGGTGAGGCCTGCTTCCACGACGGCGGCGAGTTCTGCCTCTGTTTCTACGCCTTCAGCGGCCAGGACGGCACCCACTTCGAGGGCAAGCGAGACCACGTCATGGCTATCCCCTGACGGCGAGGCGGTGATGGCGGTGATGAAGGGCCGGTCGAGTCTGATGATGTCCGGCCGCAGGCTCAGGATCTGTGCCGGTGTCGGCGCGTCGCTGCCTGAGCCGTCTACTGCGATGCGCAGGCCGCGCCGCCGGAGCCGGTCCAGGGCACGGGCCGCGGCTTCCCAGTCCCCGGTTCCGGCCGGTCCGGTCAGGTCCACGACGATCCTGTCCACGGCCACCTGGGAGTGTTCCAGCAGCTCCCGGATGGGCGCATGGACGAATGTCGTGGGGCTGAGGTTGAAGGCAATGAACAAATGCGGGGGGATTTCCCTGGCCGCGGAGAGTGCGCATTGGAGAGCAGCGAGTTCCAGCTCGGTGCCAAGGCCGATGGCGGCGGCCTCCCTGAACCAGGTGTCGGCGCTGGCCCCGTCCTTGCTGACAAACCTCGTCAGGGCCTCGAAGCCGGTAACTCTTCCTACCGGCAGTTCCCTGATGGGCTGAAAGGCCGTCAGCAGCATCCTGTTGCCCAGCACGGCTTGGATTCTCTTTTTCGTGCGCCGTTCGAAGGGAACGGGCCGGGGACCGGCAGGCACCGACACGGAGGTTTCCCTGCCCGCGCCCTTCTCCGAGGGGGCGGTGTTTTCCTCGGCGAAGTCAGTCTGATTTCGTGTGGCGACCAGGTGTTCCAGCAGCGCCCGCTCCGGATTCCCCGGGTACGCGGCAAGGAAGTCCCGCAGCTGGGCCCTGGCCCAATCACGGTCAGGATCAGGATCGTTCAGGACGTCCTCGATCAGCTCCATGACCTGCCGGCGCAGAGTCAGGCCGTCCACGTCCTGTGGCGGCTGCATCGCCGGTCCCCCCGGATCCGGCATCTGTTCTGCGCCGGTGGCCGGAAGAGAAAACTCGTCCCTGCACATCGGCTTATTCCTTTATAGGTTGATGCCTGCCGGCTGAGCCCGGCAGCGGGCCCGCGCACCCTGTCTTTCAGGGACAGGAACGCGGTGGCTTGAGAGAACCATACCGCTGGATGAAAGGAATAAGACCGGGACCGTATTTATTTTGACCGGAATTGTCTGATTCCGCTTGTCTTCCGTTTCGGGAAAGGGCCGGCCCATTCCAGTGGATTGGGCGTGAGGGTGATGCTGCATCCACCACGGGAATTAGTGGCTTATCAGAAGGCCTTGGCGTCGGGATTCTGTGAGGATCCGGAGAATGTTCGCGGAGAGCAGGCGTTTAGTGGCGTCGATGGCGGGCGTGTGGCCCCGCCGTAATTGCCGTTCCAGCGCTCCGGCGCATTCTTCCATCTGCCGGGCGCCGATCATCGCGGAAACTACCCTCAGGCTCACCGCGTGATCCAGTGCCCGCTCCCGGTCTTCCACTGCAATACCGGCAACGATGCCGCCAGTGCGTACCGGCAACAGAGCCAGGTAATCCTGGAAAAACTTCGCAGCCACGCTGCGCCCGGCCTGTTCTTCGAGTATCCGCAAGACCGTGGCATCCATAATCGGCAGGGGCTCACCTGCCGTCAAATGCCCGTGTTCGGCTGGGCTGGAGGATGACCGGTCGGCCGCGGTCGTTTGCCCGTGCCGTGTGGGCTGGCCTGGGGAGTGGTGCACACTGGTTCCGTTCTGTTAAAGACACGCGCGCCGCTGCTGCACGCCGCTTCGCCCATTCTGGCCACGAATTCTCAAGACCGGTGCACCATATCCACCAATTAGGCCCAATTTTCCAGGGCGGTCGGAGAGACCGCCCTGACTGAGTGCTGTTTGCTGCGGTTCCCTAGCGGGGAGCTGGCAACTGGTGGGCAGCGTGGGCCTGCCGGGCGCGTTCCATCGCTTGCCGCGACATCCTGGACAACTGCTCACGCCCGGTCACCCGGTACAGGTCGCTGGCCCATTCGAATTCGGCAGCGGCGTCCCGGTACCGGGCCTCATCAAAGAGACGCCGGCCAATCTCATGGCGGACCATCGCTTCCCGGGCCCGGGACCAGGCCAGCCGGAGCGCTTCCTCCTGCAGCCTCGCCGCCTCATGCCACCGGTAACTGCGCTGATAAACCTGGGCCGTGACCAGCAGCGGCTTGAGCCGGTCCCGGGATTCCGCCAGCAACCTCAGGCCCTCGTCCAGCGCTTCATCATCCCGGTCCAGCAACGTCAGGAACCAGACACGCTCCAGCGGAGGGCAACCGGCCAGCCGGCTTTCCACTGCCTCCCGGTCAAGGACCACATCCTGCAGCGTGCGTGGATCAGTACGCCAAATCTCTGCGCCGCTACTCACCAATAAGCACCTGCCCTTTTTCGGAATCCTGATTCACCGGACAGTCGGGCCTGTGCGCACCACCGCTCCATCAATCCGGTCTGCCCATGCTTTCATGCACGCACATATCCGGCCGTCCACCGGGTTACACCCGCCTGCCCACCAGGGGTATGAACACAAGCAACCCTCGCGCGCCTCGGGAAAACGCCTGACGCTTCCCTCGCCGATACTTAACACCAAACGCTGAGCTCGCACCGGGGCACGCCCAGCTCAGATTACGCAGCATTCTCTGAAGCGGACAATCAGGCAGGAGAAGGAAAATGACCGCTCTGTCCTCCGGCAATGCAGATCCTGGCGCGGAGGCCAACGAGATCCTGTCACGCCTTCTGGCACGTCTGGACGAAGTCCTTGGCACCACGTCTGTGGACTCCGCGGGCCTTCCGTTGTTCGCTGTGGAAGGAAGGATC
This sequence comes from Arthrobacter sp. KBS0703, assembly GCF_002008315.2. Classification (NCBI taxonomy): domain Bacteria; kingdom Bacillati; phylum Actinomycetota; class Actinomycetes; order Micrococcales; family Micrococcaceae; genus Arthrobacter; species Arthrobacter sp. KBS0703. The sequence goes on from NZ_MVDG02000001.1 coordinate 1,549,977, forward strand.
GGCGACAGGCTGCGTACTGCCCTCCCCGGCGTCCGCTTCGCACCTGAAGACATCAGGGAATGGGCGTCACAAATTTCGAGCTGAAGTGGAAACCCGCACAAACTGATACGGCAACTAACCCGGTTTTTCACGCCAGACGGGGCATAATCATCCACTGGATATGTTTGATATGGTTCCCTCAAAGGTGGTGCTGGGGCAGCGATAGGAGATGTGTCATATTGGGGACCCGAACGGCTGTTGTAATTGAGGACGACGCGGACGTCCGCGGTCTCATCCAGGCAATCCTTGAGGCTTCAGATATTGACGTCCGGACTGCGGCAAGAGGTGCCTCCGGCATCAATGCGGTCCGTAGAATATCCCTGACATTGTGATCCTCGATTTCGGTCTTCCTGACATCAACGGGCTTGAAGTCATCAACCGGATAAGGGCCTTCAGCGACGTCTACATTCTCATGCTCACGGGGCACGAAGATGTGGCAGAACAGGTCACCGCGGCGGGAGCCAACGCGGTCATGATCAAGCCGTTCCGCCCGCGTGCCTTGAAGGAACGCATCTACGAAGCACTGCAGCTTCAACTCCAAAAACCCTAAAACAGGCTATCGGTGGTGAATGATTAACAGCGGCTTCCGGTGGCGCAGCGCCACGTGCACTCAATGCCCAATTCGCTTGGGAGAACGCTGTTAGAATTTTCTGATGGCAATTAGAAGAATCATCGTTCTTGAAGACGACATCGACGGGTCGGCAGCCGAAGAAACCGTGCGGTTTGCCATAGATGGCAATTCCTATGAAATTGATCTCAACTCCGCTCATGCCGAGGAACTGCGCGCAACCATTAACCGGTATACGTCAGCAGGCCGCAGGACGGCAGGACCGGCGGGAAAGACCCGCAGGCCAACCTCCGGAAGAAGCCGGTCCGCGCAGATCCGGGCCTGGGCCCAGGCGCAAGGCCTGAGCGTGAACAGCCGCGGAGCCATCAACCGGGAAATCACCGCGAAATACGAGGCAGCCCACTAGCTCGCCGAGAGACCACGCGAGGGCCGGGGTAATTAAAAGGCCGTAGCCCGGCATATTGGGGGGCATACCGGGCTACGGCCCCAACTGTACGCCGAGACCGGCACCAAACGCCAAACGCGACCAGGGGCAAAAGGCTTTGCCTTGTCACCTATCGGCTAGGTCATGAACTACTGTCAGGGCGGATACAAAAACTCCGAGGATGAGGACCGGATGCGCAGTCTCGACATTGCCGATAAGGGCACCATGGATCTCACTGACGGATTCCTGCGGCTGCGCTGGAGAGCAGGCGAGACGATAGGGCCGGACGAGGCTCACGCCGCACTGGGTGCCATCGACGCTTTGGGCCAGGGCGCCAGCCTTCCGATGCTCATCCATGTTCAAGGGGTAAATTTCTCGCGGGCTGCCAGGAGGATCTTTCCATCACCCTCGCGCGTTTCCCGGATCGCGCTGCTGGGGTCATCCCCGGTGGATTACGTGATCGCCCTTTTCGTTTTGCGGATGATCCCCCTGCCGTTCCCCATCAGGTACTTCACGTCCTCACAGGAAGCCATAACGTGGCTTCGCCGGGACCGCGAATGACACTGGCTCGAACCACCGGCCGGGCCGACGACTGGAGCGCTGATCATCCGTTTAACGCCAACGGAACCTCGAAGACCGCCATCTTGAACTGCGATTTAACCGCCATTCTCCGCTAACAGTCACAGCTTGACCTATGACGCGGACAACAAGTCAGAAACGGTCGTTTTAGCCACTGCTGACGGCCAACACGATCGTGGATGTTTCTCCGCCCGAGATACCCGGGCTGCTACAACTAAACGATGGGATGGTTCGACACGTGGTTCGACGAAACGGATTGGCCGACGGGTGCGCGTCTGGATCCGTTTCGTGATGCAGTGTGGCAGCTGTCGTTGAACGGCGAGATCAAAGGGTGGGTGACAACCTCGGTCACCCCCATGCGCTCATTCCCCTTCTTCTGGTCCAAGCTCGAGTGCATGCGGAACCAGGTGCATTGGGCCGATGGGAAGGACGAGGATGTCGACGAGGACTACAGTCCCGAGTGATTCGCCGTGGAGGAGTTGCTGACCGGCCACTTCACCACTTGCGACTCCCGCTTCGATACGGGATGGCACCTTGGACGCCACCCTCGTTACGGGACCCGAGCGCGACCGCCTCTGGGCGCATTTGAAGCACGGCAGCGAACCGACCGCACGGACATAGGGTCAAGCCCCCAACATTCGCTCCGGCGGCCCATCTGCATCGGTATGCTGCCGTGACAACTCGACCGCCAACTCCGGGGCCAGTAGCTTAGGAAAGAACGCCGCCATCCATCTTCGAAAGCTGCAACCTGCGGCATTCGTCCTAGGAATCAGCCAGAACCGCCAAACCAAACTGCGAAAGAGCCGCTATCGGCGCCCTGACCGGACCATCCCGCTGCTGTGGGCCTGGGCGGTGCTCGCCGGTGCCGCCGCGCTCCCGATCCTCCGCGCAAAGTCCTTGGCCGGATTCCGGTAATGGCCATGCCCCTCGTATTTAGTTTTGAACCATCAGCAGATGGTGCGCAGGGGTCCTATGCCCGTTCTAAGTGTCAGCGCGTCCCAGAAGTCACACGCGCAAGCTGCCATTTGGGGCCCGGCAGACACCGAAACCGCCCCGGCAACCCCAGATCCAACAGCACCAGATCAGGCCCGCCCGCTGCGGCCTGGACCAACCCGCCGCCGCTCAACTGCCATTGCACGCTGTAGCCGTTGGCACTGAGCGCGGACACCAGGACCGCGCCAATCGTTTCGTCGTCCTCAATTACCAGGATTCTGGACATACCCGAAGTCCAGGCGCAGCAGGGACCCGGCCCGGCAGCGGTCGCCACGGCCGTCACGGGACCGGGCGTGGGCGGCGGTCATCCACCAATCTTCACTTTTCACTTGCGGATAGCTGGGATGCCGAGAATGGTCGGGCTGAGGCTGGCGAGTCGCTGTGAGCCGGCACGCTTGTCTTGGAGGAACTGCAGGGTCACGTCGATACCCTCCAGCTCCCCTAGCCAGCCCTGTGTCTCGGCGAGTCCGCGTCGGGCAATGAGGTCGGTATTGATCTCGTCAAGGCGGCCGATCATGCCAGGGTCAACCTGAAGCATGGGGCAGCGGATGCAGGCAATGCTCGTGCTCGCACGGGGTGGCGTAGGGTCGCCCGCAGTTGCCAAGCTCGACTGCGAGGTGGATCTGGTAGTGCCGGATGACGTGCCCTGGGAACACTGTGACGTAGCCGTGGGTCGTCTGTACATCGAGGTGCCCGAGGAGTGCGGCGCCGATGTAGATCGGCAGACCGTGGTTGACGAGGTCGGTGGCGAATAGACGGCGGACGTCGTGCGAGGTAACCGGCGACCGGCCAGCTCGGGGTGCTCCAGGGCCAGGGCGATCGGCTTGCTTCCACTTCGCGCCAAGGAACGCATGTGATCATAGGCCTGTCCGGTTACCGAGAGTGTTCTGACTCATCGACAGCTGGGCGGCCGGGCACGGCATTCCCTAAGAAACACCGGGCCCGGCGTCACAGGACCGCCGCAGTCCCGGCGCTGCCCTCCGCCCCGCGTCAGGCATCCCTGCGAGCGGCCTTTGCGCGTCTGCTCTTGAGCAGCTCGAGTCCGATCGGGACCACGGAGACCAGCACGATCAGGATAAAAGTCAGACCAATGTTCGCCCCGGTCCACTCGTACCTGCCCAGCCAAAACCCGACCAGCGGAACGCCCACACCCCAGAGCAGGGCGCCGATCGCGTTAAACGCCATAAACGTCCGGTACCGCATCCCGGCCACCCCGGCTGTGACGGGAAGGAACGTCCGCACGATCGGAACGAAGCGGGCCAAGATCACTGACCGGCGACCGTATTCTTCAAAGAACCCATGGGCCTTGTCTGCGTATTCGTTGCGGAACAGGCGGGAGTCTGGTTTGTTGAACACGGCCGGGCCGGCCTTCCGTCCTATCAGGTACCCTGTCTGGTCGCCGGCGAACGCCGCCACGAAGGCGGCGGCGCCCAGAAGCACGATGTTCACGTGCACCGTGCCGGTGGCGACGAGGAGGCCCGCGGTGAACAGCAGCGAATCCCCGGGCAGGAAAAACCCGACCAGAATGCCGTTTCGATGAACAGGAACGCGCACACCACCACAATGACCCCGGGCGCGACGCCAGGATCGCGCAGGAACACGTTCGGGTCCATCCACGTTGGCAGTACTCCGGTGATCGGCCGGACGGTCAGGACTGCGGTGACCGCCACGGGACGCATGAGCCCACCCTATCCCCGTTTCGCGGCCATCCGGATGAATGAATTCCGGCCGGTGCAGGTTCACAGGAAACCGGCAGGTAAGCCCCTGCCGGCCCGGGGCATGCGTGGCATATTCTTAGGCACACCCTGGGCACGAGGCCGGGCCACGAGAAAGCCGGGACAGATGCGCAAGAACACACTCGGCCACCGGAAACGCGTCACCGCTCGGGCCCGGGCAATGATACTGACGGCGGCCCTGGCGCTGGCATTGTCGGCCTGTAACCCGGCACCCCCGGCGACCAGTGCCCCGTCGGCGACAACCGGTTCTCCCACAGCAACATCAACTCCTTCGGAAACGACGTCCCCCTCGGCCGGTCCGCCGTCAAGCCAGTCCCCTGCCGCAGGCCCCACGGGCACCGCATCCCACGACGCCCAGCAGAGCGGTCAACAGGCAGGCGGAAAGCCGGGCCATGTCTTCGTCATTAACCTGGAGAACAAGGGCTACTACACGACCTGGGGCAAGAACTCCCCCGCGCCCTACCTGTCCGGAACCCTCCGCTCCCAGGGAGTGCTGCTCACCAATTACTACGGCATCGCCCACAACTCCAACCCCAACTACCTCGCCCAGATCTCCGGCCAGTCATCCAACCAGATGACCCGCGACGACTGTCCCACGTACACTCCGTTCACAGTAACCGGCACGGCTTCCCTGGGCCAGGTGCAGGGCACCGGCTGCGTCTATCCGGCCTCGGTGCCCACGGTGGCTGGGCAGCTGAGCGCAGCCGGCAAAACCTGGAAGGGCTACATGGAGGACATGGCCACACCCTGCCAGCACCCGGACCCCGGCGCCGAGGATAACCACCAGAAGGCCACATCCACCGACCAGTACGCCACCCGGCACAACCCGTTCGTCTACTTCGAATCGATCACCGCGAGCCCGGACTGCGCCAGGAACGTGGTCAATCTCGACCGGCTCGCCGGTGACCTGAAATCCGTAGCGACAACCCCGAACCTGTCTTACATCACCCCGAACCTGTGCAACGACGGGCACGACAGCCCCTGCGCGGACGGACGCCCCGGCGGCCTGGAAACCGCCGACGCCTGGCTGCGCCAGCACGTCCCGGCCATCCTGGACTCCGCGGCCTTCAAACAGGACGGGGTGCTGGTGATCACCTTCGACGAATCCGAAGGCCACACCACCGGCCCGTCCGGGGTGGCCGGAGGAACCGACGGCGGAAAAATCGGCGCCCTGATCCTCTCTCCCTTCACCAAGGGCGGGACGACATCAACCGTTGCTTACAATCACTACAGCCTGCTGGGCAGCATCGAGGACATCTTCTCCCTGCCCCGCCTCGGTTACGCCGGCGCCCCCGGGATCAACACCTTCGGCCCCGACGCGTTCAACGCACGATCCTAAACGCGACGCAGCCGATGCTCCTGCGGGAGCACCCCGCCGCTTCGTGGCCCCAAGAGGTCAGAGAGGACAGTCAGGCTGAGATCTGAAACGCGCGAGCCCAGCTGGAGACACACGCTGATCCGGCCACCTCGCTCGGACACCGTTGGCGGCACCGGCCTGACGTCCTGCTGGCGTATGCCCCAATGGGACGCGGATTTGTCTGTCAAGGTGGGGAGTGCCTGGCCAACACCGGATCCACCATAATTCAGACGCTCCCCGGCCGATAGATTTTTGGCTCGTGCAAGCGGCACAGAGCATGCATTATGAACGAAAGTGTGTTGGTTGCCTCGTGGTCGAACCCCGGGGGTCTGTTGGACAGGAAGCTGATCGTGCTCGGTCTTGAACTGGTCGTGCTCCTGGGCGTGGCGGTGCTGGTGTGCAGCATGGTCGGACGCCGATTCCGGATAGCCTCGCCCGTACTTCTGCTCATCAGCGGTGCACTGGTGGGATTTCTCCCATCACTTCGCGAAGTACAGCTGCCGTCGGAGGTTGTGCTGTTCATCTTCCTGCCGGTGCTCCTTTACTGGGAGAGCCTGACAACATCTCTGCGGGAGATCAGGAGCAATCTGCGCGACATTGTCCTGATGGGCACGACGCTGGTGTTTACCACGGCCGGGGTCGTGGCGGTCGTGGCCCACGCTGTCGGGGTGGCGTGGGGGCCGGCCTGGGTTCTCGGAGCGGCGATCGCGCCGACCGACGCGACCGCTGTCGGTATGCTCGCCCGGGCGCTGCCGCACCGCGATCTAACCCTGTTGCGCGCCGAAAGCCTGATCAATGATGGCACCGCCTTTGTCATCTACGGCGTGGCCGTCGGTATCACGATCGGCGAGGAGCAACTCAGTGCGCCTGAAGTTTCATGGCTGTTCCTTGTGGCTTACGGCGGCGGAGCATTGCTCGGCGCCGTGACCGCCTGGATGGGAGTGCAGGTCCGGCGGCGCCTGGACGACGCGCTGCTGGGGAACGTCGTCACCATCCTGACCCCCTTCACGGCGGTCCTTCTCGCCGAGACGATCCACGCCTCCGGCGTACTCGCCGTTGTAGTCAGCGGGCTCATGATGAGCCAGATCGGTCCCCGGGTTGTCCGCGCTGACACCCGGCGGCAAGCCCAGGCATTCTTGTCACCTTCCACGTTCCTGATCAACTGCGCGCTGTTCGTGCTCGTAGGGCTGGAGCTGCACTCGGCAGTCAGCGGCCTACCCAGCTTCGACCTCGCACGTGGACTAATACTCGTCATCGTCGTCTCAGCGGTCGTCATCGGCATGCGGTTTGTCTTCTTGTTTGCATCCACGTACCTGACCCGCCTTCTGGACCGGCGGCCACAGCAGCACGAGCGCCGCGTCAGCAACCGAGCACGGGTTGTCAGCGGAGTAGCCGGCTTCCGGGGCGCAGTCTCGCTCGCCGCGGCCCTCGCAATACCGCAAACTGTTGCCTCCGGTGGCCCCTTCCCTGCCCGCCACATGATCATCTTCATAACCGCCGGAGTCATCGTGGTCACCCTGGTCGTGCAGGGGCTCCTGATACCGGGCGTCGTGCGCTGGGCACGGCTGCCCCGCGACACGCACATCGAGCAAGAACGCCAGCTCGCCGAAACGGTCGCTGCCGAGGAGGCACTGAACGCGATGCCGCAGATCGCCGCAGGACTCAGCACTCACCCGGACGTCGTGGAACGAATGCGCCACGAGTACGAGGACCACATGCGCGTCCTGCGCGCGAACCGCGCCGGCGCCGTCGCCGAAGACGATCTGGCCTTGCGGCACGACCAGCACTACACGGCGTTGCGGCTGGCGCTGCTCGCCCAAAAGCGCAGGACCGTGATCAGGCTCCGCGACGAAGGCCGCATTGACGACACCGTACTCCGCCAGGTACAGGCCGCACTCGACGCCGAGGAGGTACACCTCTCCCGGCGCGAAGCCGTCGACTGAGCCCGTTCCCCTGAGGCCTGCGCGCCTAGTCGCCTTTTTGCCTTCGCAAGGTGTTCATTTCAGCCAGACCGAGTTTCTCGTTCCCCGCTTCATTCGAAAGACAACTCCTCATAGATTCGGCGACTTGGGGAGTGTGGGCCGTTTCATGTCAGCTGGGCCTGTCTGGATTGAATGGAAGTCCCAGACAGTTCGCACAGTTGTCACACCTCCGCCTCTGCCAAGTATCAGCTGAAAAAGCTGCCGAATAGCTCTGAAAATTACAGACCCGTCTCTACACGGGATTTGACTGGAACGGCCAGCATGCGTCGCGGTGGAGGACGGATCAGCGGGAACTTTCTCGCACGTGAAACACCGACCCCTGGGAACCCTGGTTGATCTCCAGCTTCGACAGGACGACGCCGAGCGTCAGCGTCAATTAGACGATGCCGGAGGCCCCGAGCAACCGGCCGATCCCAAATGTCGCAGCCAAGGCCAGCGCCCCGCCGATAACCACCCGGGAGCCGGCCTTCGTCTTGGAACCGCCGCCGATATACGCGCCGAGGCTTCCGGTCAGCGCCAGGGCAATGAGCACCACTGCGAACGTCACCGGAACCCGCCACAAGTCAGGCGGCAACAGGATGGCGAAAAGCGGCAGAACGCCGCCTATGAGGAAACTGACCGCCGACGCCAGGGCAGCGTTCCACGGACTGACAACGTCGGCTTCGTCAATGTTCAGCTCCGCGGACAGGTGTGCAGCGAGGGCGTCGTGGTCCATAAGTTCTTCGGCGACCCGGCGGGCCGTTTCAGGGTTGAGTCCCTTCCCTACATAGATGGCTGCCAGTTCGGCCAATTCGGCCTCGGGCTGCTCGGCCAGCTCCCGGCGTTCCTTCTCGATCACGGCCCGCTGGCTGTCACTTTGGCTGCTGACCGAGACGTACTCTCCCAGGGCCATGGACACGGCTCCCCCGACCAAACCGGCCATGCCCGCTGTGAGGATCGGACCGGTCTGTGTTGTTGCGCCGGCGACGCCGACCACGATTGCTGCGACAGAGACGATACCGTCATTGGCTCCCAGGACGCCGGCACGCAGCCAGTTCAATCGCGAAGAAAGGTCCCCGCGGTGCGGCTCATTCTCGTGCTGGTGGACCGGTCCTAGTTCTGCCATGCCACCAGAATCCCACCAAGGACCGCGCTCAGAAAGACCCGGCGGCGGTCTGCATAGCTCCCCGCCGAAAATCCTCAGCTGGCAGCATACACGAGCACTGAACGGCATCTCCACGGCGGGATGAACATCTCGGTGTCTTTGAGCAATCGGGACAGCGGAAAGCTGATCGGGAGCCTCCCGTTGCGTCCACCACGCTATCTCTGTGGCACGTCTAAATCAGGATAGTTATGGGACGAAATCTCTTGGGGTGTCGCCATTTCTCTGTCATTTTCAGAAGCCGTCGGCACGGAATGTCAGAAGCTGCCTGCACTCCGTCATTACCGCAACCATGGCGTGACACGAAGGTTCTGCGGAGAGAACCAGTCGATGCGCTGTTGCGCTGCTCTATCGGCCGGAGGGACGCTGGTCGGAGCGGACGGGCCACTGTCTAGGGAAAAATCAACGGCTCCCAATGGACTGGAGGTCAGGGCTTCGACCGTGGAATGAACGGCGGCGCGGCCTAAAACGTGCGTCGAGTCGATGCGTTCGGGGAATCCCGGCAATCGTGTGCGGTAGATGCCCCATGCAGGAGCGGTCGATCAAACCAACGGCCGGCGCCGAGCGGTTCTCGGTTGGGCCAGTGCAGCAGAGCGGTTCGCTTTACACGAGGCAGCGGAAGGGGAACGCGCCCAACCAACCCAGGGGGTAGGAGATGCCGGACCCGGCTGTGACGGGGGGTGCATTGCCGGGTCCGGCGCACTGATCGTGAAGGTCACCTGCCAATCAGATACCGATATTTTGACGACTGCGCCTTAAGGAAAGCCTGCGGAACCCTACGGGTTTCGGACCCCCACCGATGCTGGTCCCCCCTTCCGGGGCGGCCGTACCCGCACGGTTCCGAGGGGGAACAGATCCCGGGTATTTCCAAGGGAACGGGACAGAAAACCCGGTTACATGACCAACTGGCGACTGTTTGGGCTTTCCCCTGCAGCCCAGACTTACGTGGAAGCTGACTGCCCCGGATGCGTTCCGGCCGGGGTGTCGCGGGTTTGTCCGCCGAACACGACCGGAGCCGGTACCGGATTGCGGCATCCGGTACGGGCTCCGGCGATCTCTGGCTGGTATCAGCTCCCAGCCCGGTGAACCAGCTACTCACACAGTGGCCACCGGTGCTGGGTAAAAATGTGGGGCCCCCGCCCCCGAAAAGGTCCCCGACACGCCCCGGGGCGGCTTCGGGGCGCCCGATGGCGCTGATGCTCCCCTGCCGAAGATCCAAGCAATCTTTCACCCTTCGGCGTCGAATGCGTCCTCGAATTAAGCAGCAAAATTTGGCGCACGCGAGCTGGGACCGCCATCCTGCTAACTTCGCAACAGACCTGTTGCGTTGTTGGTTAGCTACCGCGCTCCGTTCTTTGTCGGTGGCCCCGTACATACTGACCCGACGTCCGTCGGCGCATCCGGAGGCGTTCGACATCTCGGTGAGACAAGCGCTCCAAGGGAGAGTCAGGCGTAAAATAGTGAAGTACCGGATCCTAGGACAACGCCTCGAAAACGGATTCGGTCCCTGGTCTCCCGCATCTTACGGGAGCCTTTTTTAATTACGGACATAGGTGGCTGACACACCCTGCCAACGCAACGTGATCGGCCAGTGCTGCCCGTCTACAAAGAAGTTTGCATAGTTATGCAGGAGCAAGAAATGACTACTACTCCGACGATCCGAAGCCGCCATTCCTTCTCGGCCAGGTTCGGGCTGGTTTCGACAGTTTCATTGGGACTGCTTGCGGGTCCTGTTGCCATGGCCGGGCCAGCCACGGCAATGCCCGATCATTCCAGAAGAGCAGATTGCACGGTCACGGCCCTCGACCCCCACGCTTCTAACCACGGCAGGGAAGCCGTAAGGGGCGATCCCCGCAACGGGAACCGCAAATCCGTGAGGGTTAGTTTCCCGTTCAGGATTCACTGCGACAAGGATGCCCAGGTTCGTTACAACCAACGAATGTTCCAGAAGCACGACCGTTGGGACACAGAAGAAATCGGGAATGCCTGGGACACCGTATGGGTTTCCGGTCACGACAGAATCGTCAATGTGGAGAGGGTAACTGCCGACCGGGGCGAGAGGTCGGTAACGGTCTACCACACCGTCAGGATCCGTGTGCAGGACGACCGGGGCGGCCACAGGAACGGGTCGTCCGATTCTGATAGGAGCAACACCGTCACCATCTGGGTCTCGAACAACCACAGATAACAGTCGGCGAGGGCTTTGCCACTGACCGGTTAGCGACTGGGAGGACGACGGCGGCACGAAAGGGCCGCCGTCGTCCTTTTTCTTCGTCCCTGCTGCTTTACAGCTAGCCGGTGGTGGACTTCCAACTGCAGGTCTTCAGGCCACTGCCGGCGAGATCGCGGACGACGAACGCGATCCGGTTGAATTTCACGCTGTTGGCCCTCGGGCAGGTGCACCGCCGGCTCTCCGAGCTGATGGACGACCAGAACCCATCATGCAGCAGCTCGTCCGTGTCTTCATCGCCGACAACACCTTCTACCCGGGATTGCGGTCCCTCCCCGGCGGCCGGGCAACTGACCAACGCCGCCAGTATCGGGGTCAACCGTAATAAGGTCCGCTTCAGAGGACCGCGTCGAAGAATTCGTAGAACTCATTTCCTTCTACCAGTTCCTAGTGTTAAAGGGAGGCGTTCCTGCGAGCTTGCCGCCGTCAACCGTGAGAACTGTGCCGGTGACGAACGAAGATTGGTTCGAGCAGAGCCAGAGTGCTGCCGCAGCAACATCGCCGGGGGTGCCGATCCGGCCAAGCGGAACGCTTGCGGCTACGCGGTTCTGGGCGGCTTGGCCCGCCGCGGCGAGCCGGTCGGTGAGTATGGGCCCGGGAGCGATCGCGTTGATCCGGATTCCTTGCGCGGCGTAGTCGAGCGCAGCCACGCGGGTCAGGCCTGCAACGCCGAATTTGCTTGCCGAGTAGCCGCTCAGCCCGGCGACGCCCTGTTCGCCTGCTGTGGAGGTCATGTTCACGATCGCCGCACTGGTTCCCGTAGCGAGCATGAGCTCGATTTCGTACTTCATGCACAGGAAGACTCCACGGAGATTCACCGCGATTGCGCTGTCGAAGTCCTCGCTGGCCCAGTCGCTCAGGGGCGCCGGAGCGCGTCCGCCGCCTGCGGCGTTGTTCACCGCAGCGTCAAGGCGTCCGAACCGCTCGCTAATCCCTGCCATCAGGTTTTTCACCGAGTCCTCATCGGTGACGTCGACCGGCATGGCCGTGGCCTGCCCGCCGGAGGAGGTAAGGGTCTTGGCCAGGCGGGACAGGGCGTCCCTGTCGCGTGCGGCCAGCACGACGTGCGCGCCGGAGCCTGCCAGTGTCGCAGCGATGGCGGCGCCAATGCCGCGACTGGCCCCGGTGACAAGTGCGACCTTCCCGGACATCGGGTGGGTGGATTCGGTGGCCGTCATTACCTGCTCCTTTGCTTGCCGTGTCTTTGGGCCCAGCTGCCCTGACCTTGCGATGGCCAGCAGCGTCCCGGGCCTAATCCTCCAGGTCGAAGTCCAGATCAAGATCTTCGGCGGCGCCCAGCTCCCGCCAGGTGGAGCCGACCGTGGCAGCGCCGAGGGTTGCGCCGATCGGCATCCGGTCCACGGCGATCAGCTGGTCCAGGTCCAGGCCGGTCAGCAGGGCGATGTCCCGGATTGGGACTTGGAAGGTCCGGAACGGGCCCAACGGCGGGACATCCTCTACGACCCCGGGCCGCGGAACATCCGGCAGCTCGGCCAGCTGCGGGGTCTGGTCGACGACATAGCCGGTGGCGGCCAGTTCGCCCTGGTGGATGAAGGCGGCGACCTTGAAGAAGCGCAACGGGATGTCCACGCCCCGGTACACCGGATCGAGGGCGCTGAAAATGGGTCCGGTGAACACTACGATACGGCTCCGGTACTGGGCGGCGTGTTCCTGGAGGTAGTCCTCGATGCCCAGCCACAGTTCCAGGCCCTGGTTGAACTTGGCGGCCTGCGGTGCGGCGTTCGTGTAGTGGAAGGTGTCTTCGTTCGCCAGTTCGGCCTCGGCCACGGTGTCACCCCAGACCGCCGAGGACCGGCGCACCAGGTGGCCGCGGTCGATGTCGTTCCGGGTGTAGACCCGCTCCCCCGTCTGCTGGTCCGCGGGAAGGCGGGGATCGAGTTTCCAAGAGATTCCGGCCCGGTCCAGGTCCATGAGCGTACTGCCGTCGATACCCACACCGGTGACGGCCGCCAGCCGCTTATCGAGGCGCATCAGCACCGAGAAGTGCGTGTACGGCAGCAGGACAGTCGCCACCCCTGCCAGGCGTGGCAGAGGTAGGGTCTGGCCCAGGAAGTCCTCGTCGAAGCCTCTCCGGCCCGCGTAGTCTTTCGCAGTGACAGCCAGGTTCTGCAGCAGTTCGTCCATGGCCGGACACTACCAGCCAAAGGTGAGAGTCCGATGAAGGCTTGGTGGACGCTGGCTACCGCAGGGCGGCCCGCAGCCTTTCCGAAAGCTTCGCGAGGGATTTCCGCCATTCCATTTTCATCAGCGTCGTCCCACAGGTCAGCAAGTTCGGATACTTCCCCTGCCACCCGTCTGACGGCCTTCAGAGCGAACTCCACGTGCTCAGGGCCAAGCTCCGCCCATAAGCGGCTACCCACAACGCGACGTTCGCCGGTGGATCGCCTGGTCGGCTGGCCATTGCCCTGTCGCCGTCGAGACGATGGGTGCCGGGCCCGGACGGGCTGGGGCTGCGCCAGACCCGGCTATCCGGAGCTTCGGACTTGCGGCTTGTTCGGCTCCAGGACACGTTCACTCTCGTCGGATGGCCTTGTGAAAAAGCGGTGGCGTCCCCTCAAAGAGGCCGTAACTGCCCGCCCCCACAATGAGGGGGGGCGGCCCGCAGCACACACCTGCGGATCGGCCGGTCCGGACAGACATGAAAGAAGGGCAGTCATTGCAACTGCCCCTCTCTCTGTTCATGGACTAGACCCTGTCAACGGTCCTGTCAGGAGCCTTCTCGGGTTCCTGCGCGGTGAACTCCCCGCGGCGCCACGGGAAGGCCCAGAACCTGAAGTCCTTGTCCTTCTCCCGGCGCTCCGGGCGCTTGTCAGATTCCTGCGTGGCGTCTTTCCTGACGTCGCGGCGGAATTCCTTGCCGTACGAACCGCACATGATTGACCTCCTAAAGCGGTGCTTTTTAATCGTCCTCTGATCCGGGCCGCGCGTCGCGATGCGAGAGCGTGGCTTGGTGGATTTTGTCGCCGCTCGTTGCCAGTCCCGGGGCATCCCGAGCCCTCGCCTGTTCGTTCAGCAGCACCCTGTCACTGGCTGGTCGTTGGAAGTTGAACGTCGCCCTCATCGACCGTGCCGTCGCGTCGGCGGAAACGTGCTCGGTATAGTGCCCGCTCCCGCCGAAGGGTCAGCCCGGGTCCGCACTCCTCGTGCGGCACCGGGCTGACCCCGGGTGGGTGTGGCTGCACTACCCGCCTGTGGTGAAGCTCCAGGAGCCACCGGCGAGCGTGTTGCCCGCGGCGTCCTTGATGCTTGAGGACATCGACGCGGTGTATCTCGTGTTGGCGGCCAGGGTGACGTTCGGGTTCAGTGTTGCAACCCGGGTGGTGGCGTTGTAGCTGACCGCGTAGCTGACGAGCGCCCCGGTGGCGGCGTTCCTCAGCGCGAAGGTTCCGTTGGCGACACCGCTGACGGCCTCACTGATGGTGACCGTGACGTTGGCGGTCCGGCTGACACCGGTGGCGTTGACCGCCGGTGTCCTGGTGGCCATGATTGGCCGGGGACCGGTCGTGAAGGCCCAGGCGGACGGCGCCAGCGGGTTGCCGGCGAGGTCCGTGATACCTGCCGTGAGGCTTGCCGTGTGCCGTTTGTCCGCGGCGAGGGTGGCTGTCGGGTTCAGCGTGGCGACCCGGGTTGCTGCCGTCCAGGTCACTGGTGCGGCAACGAGGGCTCCGGCGGCGTTCTTCAGCGTGAAGCGCGCAGCGCTCAGACCCGCAATCGGCTCATTGAAGGTTGCCGTGACATTGCCTGTCTGGCTGACCGCCATGGAGTTCAGTGCCGGGGCCTTCGCCGTCACGAGGGGCGCCACCGTGTCGACGGTCACGGCGAGGGAACCGGCCGACATGGTTTCGGTTCCCCCGGCTGTGGTTTCGCTGGCCGTGATCGTGTGCCGGCCGTTGCTCAGAGCCGTGGTCGGGGTCAGCGCGAAGCTGCCATTCGCCGCGACCGTTGCCGTGCCGCTGGCTGCCCCGTCCACGTAGAGCGTCGCGCTCGTGGAATCAGGCAGCGCGACGGCGCCCGTGAAGGTCGGCGACGTGGTGCGCGTGATGTTGTCAGTGGCGGAGCTGCCTGTGTCCGAAGCGGCAGTCATGTCCGGAATCGAGGGACCCTTTGCCAGCGGCGCGGTGCAAGGGGCGGTGGGGCCGCCGATCTGCCCGAACTCGAAGATCGTGTTTTCCGTCAGGAGGGCGGGGTTGCGGCCGAGCCACATCCCGCGGCTTTCGGAGTTGACCGGGGTCGATGCCCTGTCCGCGTCGGAAAGGCCATCGAATCCGCTGACACCGGTGAGCCCTGTCCACGTTGCCGTCCAGGTGGTCAGGCCCGGGCCGTCGTAGGCCAGGGTGCCGTCGTCGCCTGCGGCGGCGCTGGCCCGGAGCGTGCGCTTGCCGTTGAGGGCGAAGGACTGGTTCTTGGCCACGATGCGGGCCTGAATCTGGTCGATGGGAATCTGTCCGCCGCCGGGGGCGACGGCTGTTCCCTTCATCACCACGGTACCGGGTCCGGTCTTCGTGGCCTGCTGCGTGACGGTGACGTTCGCGGTGAAGGTCTCGTCCCCGACGGTGGGGGCGGTGATAACCCGGACGACATCGCCGGTGCGGATGTCCGGTGTGACCCCGTCCCAGCAGCCTCCACCGGGGTGGTTGACTTCCACGAGACCGTCAAAGCCGGGCGTCCCGGGATCGTCCTGCGGGATGAGGTTGGAGGAGGTGCCGATGACGGCACCGCCGCGCAGCACCTGAACGGTGGCCACGTCGGTGCGGGCGTACCCTGACGCGGAGACGAAGTCCCTGACCGGGAAAACAAGGATGGAATGCGGCGCGACCGGCACCGGGTTGATGGCGGCCGAAGCCGGCACCGCGGCGCTCTGCACCGCCAGAATGGCAAGCGCTCCGGCGGCGAGACCGGCCGCCACCCGTTGACGATTTCTTTCAGATTTCATGGAAAACTCCCCTCAGAGACCCAGACTTCACCGGGCCGAATACAGGCCCGGTGATGCACACCGGTCCATGGCCGGCGTGGATGCCAGTATCGGGAAGCGACCCTGCGGAAACCCTTGACGAAACCCCAGGCGCCGCCCGAGCATGCGTCCCGGACGCGGCGAATTCCTCGGAGTTTCGGAGGCAATTCTCAGGAAGGACTCTTAGCTTGGACACTAGGCCCACCAAGTCACAGACTCGGCGGTCCTGCCGCTAGGAAATGCCCCGTATTCCCTCCAAGGCCGCGGGGCCTTTCCTGCGTGAGCCCCAAGTGGGTTCGACGACCGCTACTCGGGGTCGAGGCACCTTGCAGGAGCATTGGGCGATGGCCGGAGCGAGGGGGCCCGTTTGGGTCCCCGTCTCCGCAACCTCGGCTCGAGGTGGCTCCATCCCGCCAAGTACTGGAGCATTGCGGCGGCCTTACCGGACAAAATCACCGGTCAGGCCGTGCGAGTGTGCCGAAGGATGCCTTGGCCCCCGCGGGTCAGCTGGACGGCTTTCCGATAGCGGACCTCGAAGCGGGACGCCGCGCGAGACACCCTCTATCGGGACGATTTGGCTCAGGTCACCGCTTTTGTAACTCTCTGGCCGAGGCTGCCCTGTTTCGCACGCGTCAGAGTCTCCACGCGTTGGTCCGGGTTAGAGAGGGGAAGAGCCGGGAAGGCACTTCTTGTTCCTTGCTGTTTTCGCCATTTCTGCGATTGATGGCCGGGTGGCTGGACCTGAAGCCGGCGGCAGCATACAGCTCTTAGGATTTCGGACGGCCTCGAAGCCTACTTTTGGAGCTGGTTGGGGTTGAGATCACGGCAGCAAACGCTGAAGAATATCGGTAGAATCTGCCCCGCAAAACTAGTTCGGACCCACCCGGCCGCCTGATAAGGCCATGGAAATCCCGGGGATCCCGCGGCGCCCGAAGATGGCCGTTTGGTTTGACGGGCGGCGCGCACGTGGCGGTGGTCAATTCTGCAACAAGCATCAGGGCATGGCTAAATGGTTGAACTCGCGCGACAAGAAGGCGATGGCCTGGGTAGCCGCCGCGTGGGCGCCTTTGTGGTTGTGGTCGCCTTTCGTCAAGACGACGGGATGGGTGCGCTTTTTCTCGGACTGGCTCGGGAAGCGCTCCTTCTGGGAGTGGCCCTACTGATTTTGCACATAGCTCCCCGTCGAAAATCTCCAGCTAGCGGCGAACACGAGCACTGAACGGCAACCACCTGCGGGCATGAACGTCTCACTGGGCCTGCAGCAATTGGGACAGCAGGGAGCCATGGAGGCCCCCCGTTGCGTCCACGACGCCATCTCCGTGCTTGCAGAGAGCCTGGTTCGCGTCATCGCAGCGCGAGGGTCGCGGTGGCAATCGGCCGCGCGTAGGTGGGCCCCGGACCGGCAATCTTTTTCTCCCACTCAACCATTGATGCCGGCGCCCGCTCAGGGAATACCTGAGTTGGGCCGCGTAGAGTAGGGGCAAATTGGCCGGGGGGACCACATGATTTCACGCAATTGCCTTGTCATCGAAGACGACCAGGACTTCCGGGACCTGCTCTGCATCATCCTCATCGGAATGGGCTTCGTCCCCCACACCGAAACCACCGGCACGGCAGGACTCCGGGCAGCCGGAACACTCGATCTAGCCCTCATCACCCTGGACCTGGGCCCGCCCGACCTCAACGGTCTGGACGTGGCACGCCAAATCCGGGCGCACTCGAAGGCACCAATCCTCATCATCTCTGCGTGGGCCGAACCCGGAGACGAACTCAAGGGGGTGGCCTCCGGTGCCGACGCGTACCTCACCAAACCCTTCCGGCCCCACATGCTCCGGGAACTCGTACAACGGCTCTGCCCGTCAGAGCCGTTGTACGCCCCGCCCGCGCGAACCGAAGACACAAGCACGGGATCCTCGGCCGAGCCCCGGTCGCCGCGCTGCCGCCGGCAGGGCCGCAGCTAGATGCCCGACTCCCCACCTTGGTGTTCACCCTGACCTATGCCGGCACCCTGGGCGTGGCGCTCCTGATGTTCCTCGGCCAGTTCGCAGCCTTCACCGCCCTGCTGACCATCGCGGCCATCGCCGAACTCCTGATCCGTGCGGCCCGGGCCGCCAGGCGGCGACAGATCTTCCCGGCGAGATCAACAGATCTCTGAACACGGCGCAGCCGGCTGCCCCCCGGTCGCTGGCACCGCTAGTTAGAAATGGGATGTTCTGCGGGCCGGATCCATGGCAACAATATCGAGGACGCCGGACCCGGCACTGACTGGGGGAAGTGCGTTGCCGGGTCCGGCGGACTGATCGGTTGGAGGACACCTAACGACCAGATACCCAGATCATGGCGGTGCGACCTTCACGAAAGCTTGCGGGACCTTATGAAATCGCAGCCCTTCCCTCACATAAGACCGCCCCCACGGCCGGGTACAGGAACAAGGCCCCCGCTCGGGCGCCTCACCACCCCTCACAACCGCAGAGAGCATGGGCTGGGCGGTTTCTCGCCAACGTCGCAACAGGTTCGTTTTGAAGGTAACAGAGTCCCTGTTTAGACAGTGAAGGCGTCGCCGGCATGCCCCACACGAACAATACGTTCAACCCGAAGGCTGCCGCGACATGGAACGTTCCTGGACCCTGAAGAGTGTGCCGTAAAGCGCCCCTTCGCCGGACAGGTCTCACGGGACCCTAGGTGAGACCGAACCTCGACGCGGTGAATGTCCGAGCCTTCCGTCATTCAGGAACCGGTACCGTTTCGCAGAGTCATATGCAGCAGATCACCGAGCGGGCGACGATCGATGAGACCACTTGGCGCTCCACCTGGCCGACAGATCCTTGAGGGTTGCGGCTATAGCCATGCTGTCGGTTCACGTTTTGGAAGCCATCGCGACTGGCCCGGATAGGGCCGCCTTGCTGCGGCTAGTCCCAGGGGGCATGATTGCCGTTTGGGCGCCGGTCTCGCATTCGAGGTCACAGCTGGGAATGGCAACCTGATGAGCCCACCTTGGCGGAGATGCTTACTATGCAGGGCCGGACCTGCTGAGTCCACCGGAGGTCACGCCCGAGCGCAGATCAGCGGGGCTGCCCTGCGCCGGTATTGGACGGGATTACGGATTTCAGGACGCTCACGGAGACTACGTCGTGCTCGGCTCCCTGCCCGGCCTGCTCGGCGCCTAGCCCTGCCAGTCGGTCAGTCCCCGATCTTGCGCTCCAGCGCCCAGAGCACACCCCATCGAGTGCTCGATGGCGGCAGCGAGCTGTTAGTTGCCCGCGATGGTGTAGGTGCCCCAGCCGTTGGTGAACGTCTGCCGAGGCGCCCAGCTGCTCTTGTTCGCCTGGTAATAATGCAGCACGCCTGCGCCATCAGGCCGACGGAACCGTACGGGCCCAGTCCCGAAATAGCGCGGATGGACGTCATACTGTTCCAACCACTGCCGATGGTCGCGCGGGCCTCGGAGATGAATGAGCCGCCACCGCTCGCTCGGAACAGCTTCATCTGACCGGCTGCGTTCTTGGCAACGACATCGTTGTTGCCGTCCTTGTCCCAGTCCAGCAGGTTGAAGGACAGTCCGTTCCAGCCGACGCCGATCTTCACCCGCGGCGACAAGTTCTTTCCTGACGGGTTGCCGTAATTGAACAGCTCACCTGTGGCGTTGTTCCTGGCGATGATGGACGGGTACTTGTCCGTCCTCTTCCACTCACCGACGGTGATCTCATAGTTCTGCCAGCCACTGCCGATGGTGGAGTCTGTGAACCCGCCGGTGATGATCCCCTCGCGGTAGGTCAGCGTGCCGTTTTTGTTCTGCACGATCAGATCCGGAACCGCATCAGCGTTCCAGTCGGAAACGAACAACGCTTTCGGGAGTGCCGCCCCAGCCGGTCCGATGGCGCGGCGCGCCGCCGTCTGCAGCCCCTGAGACACCGAGGTGTAGGACCAAAGGGTTCCGCCAGCGTCGTACGCGACGACATTGGCCGTGGAATCAATCGAGAAGTTCAAATTGGTATGCGGTGTTCCCGTTGCGTGCGCGGGCAGGCCGGTGGCCGTTGCGAAGCACAGAGCGGTGACGGTTGCTGCGAATCCGGTCCTGGCGCGGATTTGCCTAGTTTCCGTCATTGGCCGTTCTTGTTACATCGGGAGCAAGAATCTTTTTCAACTGTGTCTGACGATGGCTCTCGGCAGGGAGCACGCGCAGATGAAGCCAAGATTTAAGGGGGCCGTTGCGCTGGAATATTGGTCTCCCCTTGGCTCCGTTCGTGTCTGGCATTCCTGAAGACTGAGCGACGAGCGCTTCGATTCGGCCCCGTCCTCGCGGCTGTCACACAGCAGCCAGTCTCGCGGTGAGCGGCCCGAGCTGGCCAATCCAAGGTCCCCTGCATCGGGATCTCGTACTCCCACGCATTCTCCCGAGACCCGGTAAGACGCGAGTTGAAGCCTAGAAAGGCTTGGGCATAGGCCGCCTGCACCTGCATCGTCAGATAGCCCGTTAGGACAATAGCGAGCACAGGACCAGCCAAAGCGGGGACGATAGGAGCCGCCGGTCCCGATTGAAGCGCGGTGTCGCCGAACTCTGACCGGGCCGGTCAATTTCTCCATCATAAAATATCCGCCAATTCGATTGCCATGACTGTAAGCCTCCTCCCGTGATTCGAGTAGAGACCCGACAACCTAGAGAATTGAGAGTTCACCCAAAGGAGATGAACGGGCGCAGCGTGAGCGTACGGTTCCACAGGAACGGACACGATCCCATTCGAGGTTCCCCAAACGGGACTCCCAGCCCGACACCCCGGCTGTCATAGTCGGGGGTCCCGGTCCTGGTGACGGTGGGCGCGGTATTGCTGGCGCCGTTCCTGCCCAGCCGCCTGGTCGGAGTCGGTCTGGGGATCTTCTCCGGGTCCCTGTTGGCCATGTATCGGTGGACCCCCGGTATACAAAGGCGGATGGCATCCGCCCCAGCCAGCAGGGGACAGCGCTGGCAAAGGACGTCTGGATGTTCGGTATCGCTGTCGCCCTCGTGCTTGACCGTAAACGCAAGGCCGGAAACCGCCGCATCGGACCCGGTAAAGGGTGCTTGCCAGATGCGCCGCAGGCGCGTGCCGATACAACGTCGGCGTGAAATGGGAAAGCCCCGCATCTAACTTGAGTGGATGCGGGGGCTTCCCACCGTCAGGACCGCCACGGCTGAGCCGCAACGAGGCTAGAGACAGCTCGACCGCTTTCCTCGGAAATCCACCCCGAAGCTCGGTCCGGGTCACTAATCGCAACCGCAAGATTCTGATGGACACGACCCCTTGGAACGGGACGAAACCTTAGCTCGCGGCGAGCTCAAGCGGTCTGGCTTGGTTCAGTCGTCACTGCCATGGCCGCCGTGGCCGCCGCTGTCGTCTCCCGGTTCCGGAGCCTTCCGGGTACCGCCCCTGTCATCGCCCGGTTGGGGTGTGGTGCGCAGCCCGCCCTTGTCATCGCTGGCCTGCGCCGCCCGGGGCGCCTGGTGTGACCGGAGACCGCCGTTGTCATCACCCGGTTCGGGCGTTGTCCGGAGCCCGCCCTTGTCATCCCTCGGTTCTGCCGTGATGGTGGTGCCGGTGAACGATTGAGCCGTGAACAGCCCTCCGTTATCGTCGCCGGCTTCGGGCGTTGTCCTGGTCCCGCCGTTGTCATCGCCTGGTTCGGCGGGGCGCGCGGCTGTCTTGGCTGCTGACGGCTTCTTGTCGTCGCTGGCCTTGGTGGCCGCCTTCGACGAAGCCTTGGGAACGATCTTGGCCGGGGTAGGGGTGGCGGCTCTGGTGGCCGAATCGTCCGTAACGAGGACGTTCTTGGCGTCGTCGCTGATACCCGTATGTGAGCTGCTGAGGGTCTGGGCGTTGGCGGCGAGAGCGGCTGATCCGGTGAGCAGGATGCCGGTGAGGGACAGTGCGAGGGCTGCTTTTGTTTTCATGTTTCAACGATAGAAATCCGTTGGCAAGGATAGGTGCAGGACAAATCCAAGAGTGAGCCAAGCTTGATGCCGCACTTGTCCCGCCGGCCTGGCCTGGTCGGCTCCCCGCCAGTGCTGCGAAGACTTCTATCGCCGTGCCGCAGGGGCCGAGGGAGCGGGTCCGGGCGCTGGCGAGGGCAGGAAACCCGTTTGCGGTCCGCGGAGGGGATCGGCAGTGTAGGTAGGCGCCGTGACGCCGGGGTATGAGGTTGTCGGGGCTTTGGCGTTGGCCTCGTTCCAGACCGAGAGACTGGACAGGGCAAGGACCGGAATGAACAGCAGCGGCCACGTCTTCATCGCTTCACCCCTTTCTTCCAGTGCTAGCCATGTGCCGCCGGCCTGATTCGGTAAGGCTTGCCGATCCGTTCCGGTGGAACACGGGCGGGGAGCTGGCATAAGCAACCTTGGCCCGGTCCCCGTGGAGAAACCTCGGAGATCGTGGGCTTCTATCGGTGCAGCACCGTCCCGACAGCCCAGGGCTGAGGCCACCCCCGGGTGTGGGGGGCCATTTCAGGGGAGACCGGTCCCTGCTTTTGCCAAGTCCGGCCGGACATAGTGTGGGTATCTGGTTCACCGAGGCTGGGGAGCTGATACTTACCAGAACCGCCGGAACCGGCGCCCGGAATCCCAATCCGGCGCCGGTTCCGGCGACGTTTAAGAAATGCGGCTCCAATGGGCATGCTATGAGACCCAGCGCCGTCTCCTTGGCCGGTGCTCAACCGAGTCAGTCCGGGCCTCCCCTCCATCAATGCCGGCAAGTCGACCAAAACAGCCTCCAGCCTGTCGGACGTCAAACCCAGCAGAAACCGCGCCGTTGTAACCCTCATGACAATCAGATGGCGTCTCCCAATCAGCTATCGGGCCGTCAGGGCAACCAGGCAGCCAATCCTTCGAAACCACCAGAGGACATCGCGGCCCATCGCTCCCCGGCCGCGGCGCAGCGGCAGCAGGGCTTTGGGACGGGATTGCGTACAACCCGCCAGTTTCAGGCCGGACCGCAAACGGACTGGCTGAGAATGTCGGCGCCAGGGCATACCCTGAATGAATCGAACATATATTCGAATAAAGGTGTGTCATGGGCGTTATTATCGGTCCTCGCGTGATAGACGCGGGTGCTTCGTTGTTGTCGGTGCTGGTCTCCCCGGTGCCGGTCGCTGCCGGGTACCCGTCCCCGGCGCAGGATTACTTTGACGGCCGGATTGACCTGAATGAGCACCTGATCACGGACATCACCAGCACGTATGTAGTGCGGGTGACCGGGGACTCGATGGAGGGCGCCGGGATCAGCGACGGTGACGAACTGATCGTCAACCGGGCACTGGAACCCACTGACGGCTCGGTCGTCGTTGCCGTCCTGGACGGGGAACTGACCATCAAGCGTCTGCGCATCACGCCGGCGGGGGTGGTGCTGCAGGCGGAGAACCCCCGTTACCCGGACATCCGGGTCCCCGCGCTGTCGGAGCTGACCGTGTGGGGCGTGGCCACCAGGTGCCTCCACCATGTCTAACTGCCGCTATTGCGTTTAACGGGAAAAAATAGGCGTCGCATAGGGTGTTATTCCTCGCGGTGGCATTCCTCCCGCTACACCGGTGGCACGGAAAGCCCTATACAACTCGCTAATCTTCCCGTTTAATGCATGAATAGCGCATCAGACGGGAGAGATTGGGTGAATCGTGGGGTTACTGCTGGTGCGGCGTCACTGTGTCTGGTCGCCGGCGTGTCCTTCCTCAACGAGGAGGAAGCCGTGTTCCAGGCAATGCTTGAAGGCTGGGAAATGCAGCAACGCGGCGGCCGCAACCTGAAGGACTCATCCGTGCGTTCCTCAATCGGGCTGGCGAGACGCTTCCACGCTTTCTCGAACGAGTGGCCACGGCAATGGACCGCCGGCAGCTTCGGCGAGTGGATGATGCATTTGGTGGCAGTCAAACGACTGGCACCGTCCACGATCCGCACGTACCAGTACGCGATCCGCGGATTCTGCGACTATTTATGTTCCGAACACTACGGGTGGGCGGAGGAATGCCTGAGACGGTTCAACACGCACCCCATCCAGATCTGCCACGAATGGAACACGGCATCCCATCTTCAGGATCATGAAGGACGACCCGGCCGGCGGCCCCTGACCCGGGAGGAGATCCAATTGCTTCTGGACCGTGCGGACCGAGCCGTGGACGATTGCCTAAGTCTGCGACGCAAAGGTGCCCTCGCCGCTTACCGTGATGCCACACTGCTGAAGGTCATATATGGGTGGGGGCTGAGAATCAACGAAGCCGTGAGCTTAGATGTGACGGACTTTTTCACGAACCCCCACGCCCCGGAATTCGGAAGATACGGACTGCTCCAGGTGCGGCACGGCAAATCTTCAGCGGGTGGGGCACCTAAGCGCCGCCCGGTACTATCACTTCACCACTGGGCTGTGGCGGCGGTTCAGGACTACGTGGAGAACGTCTGGCCCGCTGTCCGAGACGAGGAGTCGAACGCCCTGTGGGTCACCGAACGCGGGACCCGCGCACGCCCTCGTGAACTGCGGGTCAGGTTCGGGGAACTTCGGGACGAGCTGGGACTTGACCCGGATTTGTCCCCGCACTCCCTGCGCCACAGTTACGTGACCCATCTGGTGGAGTCTGGCGTCGACCCGGCCTTTGTTCAGCGCCAGGTCGGTCACGCCTATCAGTCGACCACAGCCCTCTACACTGCGGTGAGTGGGGATTTTGCGAATAAGATGATGCGCCAGGCTCTGGACCGCCAGCTCGTGCAACACAACGTCGTGGAAGGAACACCATGAAGGTTGTCGGCTACGAATGGCGGCTACGGGAAGTGATGGCTGCAGCTGGCATGTTCACCACCACCAAATTGATTCCGGCTCTGAGGGAGCGCGGTATCGATCTCTCCTCGAGCCAGGTCTACCGCCTCGTCACGGAGAAACCGGACCGGTTGAATTTGCAGGTCATGGTGGCACTGATGGACATCTTCGATTGTTCCGCGGACGACCTTGTCCGGAAGGTCGATCTGGGCGCCTCGTCGGCATCCACCGGCACCGGCGGACCGGAACAGGGTGCGTCTGCAGATTTCCTCCGGGAGCGGGGCCTCCGGCCCAAACGCGCACAGATACTGCCACATGAGGGCGCATGACGAAGGGCTCGAAGAGCTGACCGAAGCCCTCGGCCGGGGAAAACCTTCCGCGGCCGCGGCCCGCAGAACCGCAACCTGTTCGGTCTGCGCACGGCACCGCCCGATCGCTTGGAACGGCCCGGCCGGCCCGGTCTGCACCATCTGCCGTCCGGGCCAAAAGATCGACACCTGCCGGGTCTGCAAACGGAAAAAACCTTGCCTCTTCGCGGGCACCCCCCGAGCACAATGCCACGAATGCTCGAAGCGAAGGGAGTGCTGCAACACCTGCGGCAAAGACCGTCTGGTGGGCACCAGAACCGGAGCCGGGGAGGCCGTCTGCAAGGCCTGTAGCCGGAAGAGGGAGCCCTGCAGTGGTTGTGGCCGCAGCCGGGTCGTCGCGGCTCGCCTTCAGGGCGCGGCGTACTGCGATTACTGCCACCGCAGAAACCCCGGTTTCTTCCGCGACTGCCTCCTGTGCGGCCGGCACGAGAAGCTACGCAAGGACGGCCGCTGCGATCGCTGCACCGCTGACAGCAAAGTAGACGAGCTCTTCCCAGCGGAGCTGCTCGCATCCACGCCCCAGGCCCGCAGCTTGTACGACGCATTTATGGCCTCCGACGGATCAACAGTCCTGCAAGCGTTCGAGAGAACGCAGTCCATGTCCTTGCTCCGCTCGCTCCTCGCCTCCCCGGACACCATCACGCACGCCACCCTGGACGCCGCGGGGACAGACCAGACAACCAGGACCGTCCGGGCAGTGCTGGTTGAACACGGACTTCTCCCTCCCCGGGACAACAATTTGGCCAGATTCGAGGCATGGGTCGACTCAACCGCTGCACAAGTGCTCGACCCTACCGAACGCGCCGCGTTCGTTCGCTTCGCCCGATGGCGGCACCTGCGCGAACTACGCCAACGCCCGACCCCGATTCCTTCGACCACCACTACGTCCAGGCGCAGGGAACTGCGGATCGTCCTTGAACTGCTTGCCTGGGCCCGTGACCACGGACGGATACTAGCGACCCTGACACAGGCCGACATCGATTGTTTTCGCGCAAGCGGCCACCGGGAACGTCACCGCGTAAAAGCCTTCCTCGTCTGGGCCCACCAAAACAGGCTGGCGGCCAAGCTGCAAATCACCAAAGTGCAGTCATCAGGATTGTCCCTCGATGGACCCAGCGCAGGCGAACGCTGCAAACTCCTGAACCACCTTCTCTCACCAGCCGTCCAGATTCCCCCTGCAACCCGGCTCGCCGCAAGCCTGATCCTGCTCTATGGCGTCCGCCCGCACCAGATCACCAACTTGCGCCTCCAGGACGTGATCCGCGAGGGCTCGACGATTCGTATCAGGTTCGGGGCAGAGCCCCTGCTGCTGCCCGAAAACATCGCTGAGCTCGCATCCGAAGTCTGTCAGGAACGCCGAGCGACCCGCATGATCTCCTCGGCGGATGACACCGAATGGCTGTTGCCCGGAACCCGGCCAGGCTACCCTCTTTCGCCAGCCGCCCTCACAAAGCGTCTTCATCTAGTCGGCGTGGTCCCCACCACCGCCCGCACCGGGGCGATGGTTTCTCTGGCGCAGGAGCTCCCGCCCGTCATTCTGGCCCGACTTACCGGTCTGAGCACCACCAATGACATCAAGTGGTCCGAAGCAGTGGCCGCAAGCAATGCCCGCTACGCGGCGTTGCTCGTAAATCGTTGACACGAGGGGAATGAGGTGGACCGATACCGACGGATCATTAGGCCCAACAGCGGCAGCATCCCCCGCCCAGCCACAAAGGAGTCAACGAATCAAAGAAAAATGAGGCACGCCCGTCGTCACTGTTGCCCAGTCATTGAGACGTCTCGTATCCCAAGGGTTTTGAGACCGCCCGTGCTCCAGCTCGGGGACCTTTACCGGGCGATAAATCGGGCTGGGCATACGGGACATCCCGATGGCAGCCCCTTCACCCCGATCGAGAATTCAAGGGGTGCGCCCTTCCATCGACCCTCTTCCGGGACGTTATGCGGACAGGGCCTCTTTCGGACGTTTTTTAATGCCCCAGGTTCTGGCGGTCTTTGACCGGACGGACATTTAGAATCTGACTACGGTGATCCGGCTGGGTCTCAGCTAGTCCAGGGCAAGAAGCTGCGGCGTAATTGTTTAGCTGTACGATTCAGGGCGGCTTCATACTCGACGCGGTCGAACACCAGCGTCCCGACAGAGGTGATCACATCATCGTCGTCGAAGGCCTCTATCTCATCTTCAGTAGAGGGCATGTCGTGGCGAAAGTCGCTCCATACCACCTGATCGGCTCCAACTTGAACCCTTACGCTGACTCCGCCGCAACCCTCGTCAAAACACGCAGGGCAGAAGTAGAGCCAAACTCGCTGCGGAAAGAACTGGCCTGGAAGCTCTCCCTTTAGACGACGTATCTGCTCCTGTGCGACGCGAGACGAGAGTCCCAGAGTCCCCAGCGACGCAACAAGCTAACTTCACGCTCTTCCATGTCTTCGCCTTCGAAAACCATCTCCCGAAGGAACCGACCATCGACCAAAAAATCGAAGCCTCCGCTGGAATCAAAGCGCAGATCAAACTTATGCATGCTACCTCCCGGGCTGCGCCGATAATGAGCGGGACGCTTCATGCCTATAAGTATGTAGCGCCTCACGACCGAGGACCCAAGCCCACTGATTGACTGCAGTACCTGAGGCCTCTCTGGCCCCTACGCCGTTCCCGGGCGGAACGGCTATTTATGTTCAGCGCTAACGGCCTTCTCCACGGTGTTTCTTCCGGCGGGCTAAGAACAGACCGCCGGCGACGATGACGATGACGACGGTGCTGGTTGCGATTCCTACCGAGAGTCCCGAGAGACTCTGAACCAAGAAGAAAACGGACGGACCAATAACAACCAGGGCCAGCATCCAGGGCGTTCCTCAAACGTGCACCAAGGGGGCGGTGATCGACCGGCTTACGGGCGTGATTAACTGAGAGCACTGTGCGCCCGCCCTAAGCCTGGCCAGACATGCGAGGCTTGCGGGAGCGGCTAACTAGCTCGCGGCGACATTGCGCGCCAGAAGCTTGCAGCATCCTGGCCGCCCTGCATCGCATAAAATTCATCCGGCCTTGTCGCCAAAGTGGTGGCAGGATCATTGCCCTCGACAAAGGCGTCAAGCGCCAAATTGAGTGAACCGCGGCTTAAGAACTCGGCGTACTCACGTACGGATCGCACAACGGCGAAGTTCGCAGGATTGCCGTGCACCAGTGCGTTACGCACGCGGCGCCGACGAGCCTCTAAAACCGTGCCCTCGGCCGTGTAGTCGTTGATAAGCCCGGTGTAAGTAGGGTGATCACCAATGCTGGCAAACATGTGCCCGATCCAAGCCCGCTCATGCTCGAGGCGGCAGAGCGACAGGAAATCATCGGCTCGATCAGCGAGAACCAAGACCCAAGGGCGTGTCGGGCTATCGGACATCCATTCGCGCGTCAGCTCGTCGAGCAGCGCGCTGGGATCGGATAGTCCGAGCAGGCACATATCAGCGGCGCGCTGGAGGTCGGCGAGCCAGCGGGCGTGAGCCCACTGCTCACCTAGGAGCGTGAACAAATCATTCGGGTTCATCGCCGCATGCGCCGCCACATGCTGGACGACACGATCCGAAAGCGGAACCACGCTGCTGATGTCCGCCTCCGACGGCTTACGTAGCGCCATGTCTCGACCAAATGGATGATCGGCAGTGGTCTGCACCTGAATGGCCGCAGCCAGGAACCGGGGCAGCTCCTCGCGAGCAAGTGCCTCCGCAATTCGCGGACTATGCCGCCCAATTGCCTCAGCCGTCATGCCCGCACCATAGGTGTCATTTGGGAACCCTGTTCGGTTCCGGACAGCCCGGCGTCCAGACTCCGCGTACTCCCCTGAGCGGAGGACCGCGTGCTCCGCGAGCTGCGGGCGGATACCGCCAGAACGGTGGAGCGAGACACTCATGATTACGTCGACCATCTCAATGGCCCGCTCCAGCGCGCCCGCGCCAGTGGTGACGCCGAGGTCAACGCGCACAATAGTGTCGACATAGTCCTCTTCGTCCACTCGCTCTGATATGCGAAAGATGCGGCCGTGCTGTACCAGCTTCCAAAGTTCCTCTTTGTGGTCGAACTCGAATCGGCCCGGCTTGGCATTCGGAATCGCCCACTGCGCCACGTAGAACGAGACCCGGCCAGCGGAGAGTCGCACGTTGATGCGTCCTTTGTATCCCAACCAGACCACGGTGGGTTCGACGTCGACCGGGATTCCCACTAAGGTGCGTGCCTTCGATAGACGCTCGTCGAGGGGCGTGTCCTTCTCGCCGATCGGAATATCGTCAGGATCACGGCCGAATGCGATGATCGAGATGAGGTCACGGGCGGTTTGTTCTGCACTCATTCCTCGTCGCTCCAGCTGATCAAACAGGAGCTCGGCGATTGGGCGATACTCGCGTCGCACCAAGGTTCGGTCCTGTGACGCTGCAACGAGGTCGTCCCAGCTGGCGCGTACTGCGTCATCCTCGACCAGCACGTTCTGAAGATGGGCCGCGGTGCTTTCTACATCAGTCCATACGGTGTCCGTGCGAGTACCAGGAGGCTGCTCGAGGACAGATCTCGAACTTCCAATGAGACGATCAAAGGCCTCACTAAAGGCCGTAAGCGGTCTAACTGTGTGTGCTTTGAGTGATCGGCCTGTCGCTTCAATGGACTCTGCCAGGTCGAGCCGCAACGAGTCGCGGTTCGGGCGTGGCTTCCAAGCCTCGCTCCCGCTCGCCAGTTGAAGCCACTCGGAGATCTCACACACGATGGTTGTAAGCGGAAGGATTGTGCTCGATCCGTGGTGAAGGTCGAGCGAGGAGACAAGGGCTTTAAGCCAGTCGGGGTCGTCAGCTGACCAGTGATCGCTCACGTTGTAGTCGATCATCACAACTTTCTCCTCCTTTAGGGACACATGTCCGCTGCAGTGTAGATGTGTCTCCATGTCCACCTTCGACTATGAAGTAGTACATCATCTGGGAGTGATGGGCTGACTCAGACGGCGACGGGGCCCGGTGTACGGTGTGCAGTGGCGCAGCTGGCGCACTCAAGACGGCGGTACATCGACCAGGTCGCTGAGTTGGTGCACGGACTTAAGGCAATTCCGATTCCCGCCGGGCCACATGGTCCCCGCCGGGAATGTGTCCGAGCTCCAGGACATGGCCCTGCCCGGAACCTAAACGCCAGCTTTCGAAACCTCAATTTCCCGCAATACCCGATGAAGGATCCTCAACTGGACGCAATGCCCAATGACTTCCGTCGTGCAAGAATCGCCGCATGGATGAGGATGGGCGGCAGACAAGGCAGCAATTGATGATCCTCGATGCCCTGGTACAGGCGATGGATCGGCGTGACGAGGTCTTCCAGATGATTGAGGATTCAGAAGACGGGGACGAAGCAATCCGTCGGGTGGGTCAGCTGTTGGGTGGGAGAGTTGGCAGCCGGGCAGTCCTCGACCTGCAGGCTAGGAGATTCACCCGAGACCAGCGTCATGCCCTCGCTTCCCATGCAGAAGAACTTAGATCAAAGTTGCCTGACGGCCGCTGAGGACTTCGTGTTCTCCCTTCGATTACTG
Organism: Arthrobacter sp. KBS0703; assembly: GCF_002008315.2. Classification (NCBI taxonomy): domain Bacteria; kingdom Bacillati; phylum Actinomycetota; class Actinomycetes; order Micrococcales; family Micrococcaceae; genus Arthrobacter; species Arthrobacter sp. KBS0703. The sequence goes on from NZ_MVDG02000001.1 coordinate 1,580,680, forward strand.
GTTCCTCGACCGAACGCGTCCGGACTAGTCACCGATAGAGGTTCTGCGGCTCAGCGATCCGACTTGTCCGGCTTCCCCTTTGCAGAGTAGATCACGGAAACTGGCCCGATTGAGGTTCCTCACGCGGATGGTGAATCGCTTCCCGGCCGGCAGCTATCCCGTTGCATCTAGCAAATAACTGAACGACTCGATCTGCAAGACTGTCCCCCATGATGCAGTCGGTAAACACGAGCTCGCACAACGGGATTACCTCATTCTGGCTGGACCGGGAAGGTCTCTGCACTGGCACCTTGATATTCGGCGTCGGAATGCGCGATGAACCACCGACGTTTGCCGGGATCACTCATCTTGTTGAGCACATGCTTTTGCGCATCGCGCAGCCCGCAACCGTGGTGCACGGCGGTACGGTGACCACCGACTCACTCCAGTTCTACGCTCTGGGCAGACCAGAGGATGTCGCCGGTTTCCTCAATGCCATCGCGGCCGCCGTATCAACTTTCGAAGCCGTAACAGATGAAGTTATCGCCCTTGAAAAGTCCGTCCTCGAGGCCGAGGACGCGCACAAGTTCAGTACTGTCTCCGCCGGCCTGCTGACCTACCGGTACGGGCCGAGCGGCGTGGGCGCCGCGCAATTCGGGGCACCAGCCACCGCCGGCCTGACCAAAGCTGAAGCCACCGAATGGGCCCGCCGCTGGCTAACCGCCGCCAATGCGGCCCTCACCTTCACCGGCCCCTTACCCTCCGCCTTGGACATCCGTCTTCCCGCGGGTAAGCCCGTCAGTCATCATCAGGATCCACCACTCATCACGGCTCCGACACTGATCAGGTCCCGGAAACAGGGCGTCGCGCTGTCTCTTCTGGTGCCATCACACGATGCTGGCCTCCTCTGCGAAGCACTGCGATACGAACTCCTGACCCGGCTCCGGCATGCAGCCGGAATCATCTATTCCGTAGAGAACTTCACAACCGCGATCGATACCGACCAGAGCCAACTCGATCTCATTCTTGATCCGGTCCGGCAGAACAGCATGCCGGCTCTCAGGGAAGGCGTAAACACCCTGCGCGGCATCGTAGACGCAGGGTTCAGCGAGGATGCCGTCCAGTCAGCACGGCACGCTGTTACGGCCGAATTGGGATGGGACGACTACGTTCCCCAGGACTACCTAGACCAACTGGCAATCGACTCACTGCTCGGACGGCGCAGTCGGGACCGGCAGGAACTCCTCGACCGGGCGACAGCCATTAGCTCCGCCGAACTCACAAAGACCCTGAGAACCAGTATCGGTTCGCTGATCGTCGCATTCGATAAGTCAGCGAAGCTTTCCAAGGCAGAGGCCGGAAGCCTGGGGCTCGCGATAGATCGTTATGAGATTTGGCAGCGGAACAACACGCCGAAAAATCATCAGTCTGCAGCAGAAGGCGACGCTGAGCATCCAACGTGGCGACACAAATCCACCCACACGACGTTGGCACTTACCCCAACACGCCTGATGACTCACACCTCCGGCAAAACGAAGACGATCTTCTTGGCCGACGTCGCCGTCGTCGGTGACCGCAGCTGCGGCTGCATCTCACTGATGGACCAACGAGGCAGAAGCTGCGACCTCAACATGGATGAATGGAAAGCCGGCAAAAAGCTCAGGAAGAAACTGCTCGAAGCATTCCCGCCCGAGATCATCCGATCCTTTCCCGAAGAATAGAGGCCCGAAAGTCGGCCTTGTCGGTTGAGTCGACAACCGGCCCGTAAGGCGTTCCCTCAGCTGGAACCACAGGATTTCAACCTCGCTCCGGCCGGAACATGAGGTATGCCAACCGTAGGGTGTTTCCCGCAAGCGCCGCTGCGGCGACGCCCCAGAAAATCACCGCCCGTGTAGCACTGCTTTGGGTGTAGGGATCAAGACTCAAGGCGGAACGGAGAACGTCCGACTCGTGCCCCGCCAGCCACAACGCGGGTTCTATGGCCAGCCAAACGGCTAGGGCAGCGGAAAGACTCCAGCCAAGAAGTTGGAGAACCGCGAGCCAGGCATCCCCAACCAAACGCCTTCGGCCTGCGCGCTTCGCGGGCCCTCTCCGGTCCCGTCGGCGTCGGTAAGTTGGAGGGTCGTAACTGCGGTCCTCTCCATACGCTGCAGATTCTGGCCGCTCCACGGGCGGGCCTACAAGCTGCTCTCGCAGCCGTTCCAGCGTTCGCGTGTTGTGCTCACGGACGATTCCCGCGAGCCCGCCAGCGAGATCTGTAAATGCGATCAACTGGGACACCCGCACATCGCCAGCTGGGGCTATCCACACCAGCTGGCCCAACGGGGTTATGTCCAAAACGCTCCCACGGGCGATCTTCCTGTCGCGGAACAAACCCTTTATGTGGACCTCTGTCGGTGTAAGACGGACCCCGAGTCTCCAGTTTCGCCAGCTGAACCAGAGCAGGAGCACGCCGACGCAACTCAAGAAGACCAGCTCCTCGGTGGGCGCGCCAGACGGGGTCGACAGGGGAACTAAACCTTCATGAATCACAACGCCCAGGGACAGCAGAAAAAACGCAAACATGGCGACGCGGGAAACAAACAGCTGATGAAAAACTGCTTCATCCCCCATGAAGCCACTCCCTTCCCAACGGCTCTCACCTTGGTTGTTCGAAACTTAGTGCGGCTCCGATGATTCCAGTTTCAAATGTTGAACCTGAGAACACCAAACCAGCCAACCGGCGCCGGTCCGGCCCGGGAAGGCCTCACGAGCTAGAGGATGTCCCCGCAAGGGTTCTTGAAAGCGATAGCAGCCCCCAACCCAAGGTGACGAAGGACAAATTGTCAGAGTCCGACAGTACACTGTATTCGAACATATATACGAAAAAGGGTGTGTCGTGTGCTTCGATTGCATGGTGGGCGTGGTATTAGCGGTGAGGTCTGGCCAGCGGCATCCCGCCCCGCAGATCGCGTGGTCACTTCCGGGAAAGCGCCACAATGAATAACACCACTTACCGGCATGAGGAAGCCCTGTCTGGCGCGCGTTTTTGCGTTGGGGTGTGCGATGTCTAGGCCGGCGGTGATGCGGCGGATGCCGCAGATCGCCCATGTGGATGTGAACTGCTTCTACGCCTCGGCCGAGCGTGCCTTCAACCCGTCGCTGGAGGGCCGGCCGGTGGTGGTTCTGTCCAACAACGACGGGTGCGCGGTGACCCGCTCCCCCGAGGCGAAGGCCCTGGGCATCCCGATGGGCGAACCCTGGTTCAAACTCGCCCCGCGCGCGAAGGAATGGGGCCTCGTCGCGCTCTCTTCCAACTATGAGCTCTATGGGGACATCAGCGCTCGGGTGATGGAGCTGCTGGGCCGGTACTCGGCCTGGCTCGAGGTCTACAGCATCGACGAGGCCTTCCTCGGCGTCAAAGGCTCCCCCGCCGAGCTGGAGGCCCTGGGCCGGGCCATGAAAGCCGCAGTCCGCCGGCACGTCGGCGTGCCAGTCTGCGTCGGGATCGCCCCCACCAAAACCCTCGCGAAGCTGTGCAACAAATGGGCCAAACACAACCCCGCCTTCGGCGGGGTCTGCCACTGGGAGTCCGTCCCCGCCCCTGCACGGGAGGTGCTGCTGGGGCGGTTGTCCGTGGAGGAGATCTGGGGCGTCGCCGGCCGGCTGACCAAGCGCCTGAACGCGATCGGCATCCACACGATTCTCGACCTCACGTGCGTGGATCCGGTTGCGATCCGGGACAAGTTCTCCGTGGTCATGATGCGCACCGTCCTGGAACTGCAGGGCACACCCTGCATCCCGATGGAGGAAGAACGCATCGGCCGGGACCAGCTGATCTTCTCCCGCTCCTTCGCCACCCCCGTCACCACCCGGGCCGGGCTCCGGCAGGTCCTCTCCGTCTACGGCCAACAAGCCAGCGCACGGCTGGGCAAGCACGGGCTGCAGGCCAAGGTCCTCACCGCGTTCGCCGGCACCTCACACTACAACCAGCACCAGGCCTCCTGCCCGTCCGTGTGCGTGGCACTGCCGATGCCGACCGCAGACCCGGTCCTGCTCACCCGCGCCGCGCACGCGCTGCTGCCCGCCATCCAGGAAGGCCTCAACTACGCCCGCGCCGGGATCATGGTCACCGACCTGCGCCCCACCGGCAACCAATCACCCCTGCAGCCCTTCGAAAACCCGCACGAAGAACGCCACATCGGCACCCTCCTCGAAGACGTCACCCGCCGGTACGGGCGCGGCGCCATCGGCCTGGGCCACGCCGGCATCAAAACCGGCCTCGACTGGACCATGAAACGCGACATGCTCTCCCCCCGCTACACCACCCACTGGGACGAACTCCCCCTCGTCAAAGCCGCCTGACAAACACCCCCACGACCAGCACCAACCCGAAAGACAAACAAATGACCATCACCCACGAACCCCGCACCACCAGCCCCTTCCGGCCCCACACCCAAGACCGCGCCCGCACCGGCGAAGCCCGCGGTACAGGTGCGGTTCAACGCCGCCGGAACTCCCCTGGCCGTCCGCCGCCATGACGGGCAGATCTGGGCGGTCGCAGCCGAACCAGTGCACTGGTTCGAACGCTGCGACTGGTGGCACACCGGCACAGGGGCCGCCACCGGCTCCGGGGACCTGGTCAGCGTCGAACACTGGCGCGTCCAAGTCCGCGTTATCTACCCTCGGTTGGGGTTCACAGCCATGTGTGTTCTGAACTAGGGTCGTCTCGGAACGCACGGATTATCTACCCCTGACGAGGTACGTTCGTATGGCGCAGTCCCTGATTCCGTTTCCGCCGACCAACCCCGCGAACGTCCCGAATTCACGACGCTGGATCGCGTTCAGGGTCATCCACAAGGCTGGAGGCCCGTCCTGGGCAGTAGTGGACGCGTCCACCTACGAGCTGCATCCTGAGGCCAGCGCCTACCTTCACTACCTGATGGGTTCTTCCCGGTCCACCAACACCATCCGGGCCTATGCGCAGCGCCTGGCCACTTTCTTCACCTGGCTTGGCCCCGCCCGATTGGACTGGAGGGACGGGGTTCCGGTGGTCTCCCGGTTCATCCGGGAGCTCGCCGTCTCTGCGTTGTCCGCCCCGGGCGGGACCGGGGAGTACCGTGAGCCGCGCTATCGAAGGGGGAAGACGATGAACCAGTACGCCGCGGCAATAACGCAGTTTTACATGTGGGCTGCCCGCAGTGATCTGGTCAGTGAGAAGACGGCGGCAGGTTTTTATGAGACCAGGATCGCCTACGGCTTTTCCGGTGACCGGCTCCTGCCTGGCCAGGTTTCCAGGGCCAGGGCGGTGCGGGTCAAAGAAGTCGAAGAAGCTCCTAAGCTGATCGGTGAGCCCGCTGTGGAGTCATTGCTGGGGAGCATCGCGAACCGTCGTGACCGTTTCCTGGTGGCGCTGATGCTCGAGACAGGGGTCCGGATCGGTGAGGCGATGGGGTTGAGGACGGAGGATCTGCATCTGTTTCATGACTCACGCGCCCTCAAGTGTGCGTCAGCTGGGCCGCACATCCACATTCGGCGGCGGCAGAATCCCAATGCCGCGCTGTCCAAATCCTCGAAGCCGCGCACTGTCCCGGTCACCGAAGCTATCTGCACTCTGTACTACCTGTACCTGGAGGACCGCATCGACCGATTGGCACATGATCCTAGCCCGATGGTCTTCGTTAATCTGTATTCCCGTGCCCATGCCGGGGAGGCGTTGAAGTACTCCAACGCCGTCAAGATGTTTTACCGGACGTCGGGCCGCGCGGGGCTGCGTGTGAACCCGCACATGACAAGACACACGGCGGCGACCCGCTGGAAGCGTGCCGGTGTGCCGGCGCGGGACGTTCAGGAACTGCTCGGGCACCGCAGCGCCGCCTCCCAGTTGGTGTACGAGCACGCCACGGACCAGGATCTCCGCGACGCCATCGAAGGCGTCAGGTTCGGTACGCCGAGGCCCTCATGAGTGTCGGACCATCGGCTGCCTCCAAACTTGATCCGGCCCCGGCTCCCGCGGAGCCGGTTGACCCGGCCGTGGACCTTTCGGCGTTCCAGCACATGCTTGCCCAGGAAATCCCGCCTGATTGGCGGCCCGGTGAATGGGACGGTGCGGCGTGGGTCTTCACCGGGATCCCGGGCCATCTGGGCACACTCGTGAACCGGTGCAGGTTCCCCGGTTGCCATGGGCCCTCGTTCACACGCCGCAGCGAGCTGTGCAACGTCTGCACCGGCCGGCACAGTCGGCACACCAAACGCATGGGTGCCGTGAGTGCCGAGGACTGGATCAACCGGGCGGTAGAACTGCAGGGCACGAATTGGGCATCACGTGTCGTCCCGATCCTGTGCTCGGTCACGAACTGCACCAACCGCAGCAAGGGCCTCGGCGTGCCATTGATGGCCGCCACGGACGGGAATCCCAGGCGATGGCATCAGCAGAAGGACAGGCTTCCTCCGCTGTGTCTGGGACACCAGCCCCGCGGCACAGTCGAGGACATTGAGGCCTGGATCGCTTCACAAGCCACGAGAGCGGTAGCGGCGCCGGCGTATTGCGCAGTTCCATGGTGCGGGTACAAGCGTCACCCCGCCAACCAGATAGGCATCTGCAGGCTGCACGCACAGCTAATTGCAGACCAAGGCGAACTGGCCCTCCACCTCGAACGAGAAGCAGTCGTCTCCTTGGAACCCGACGGCTACCGCGAAATCCACGCCCCCGTACCCAGGCAAGGCGGGTACAGGCTCGACCTTGACCCGCTGCGGCGGCGGCACCCAGGACTTGCCACCGAGCTGCTGTGGTCCCTGCAGCATCAGGACCGCCTTGGTTTCCCGGTTAATATCGTCACGACCAAGGCACTCATCGCGTCGGCCATGGAGTTCCCGCCTGCCACGACATCCTTCCTTAACGCCGACACCCGGGCCCTCGCCGACGACCGTCTCCTACGGTCCGTTAACGCTTGGTCCATGTTCCGGGTCGTGCGCGCCAGATTGCTGGAACGCTACGTCCCCTGGTCGACCAACGGCGATCTTCTGCAATCCGACCTCGTCCCATTCGGGCTGCTGACAACCTCGTGCAACCGGCGCGCATCCACACGCTCCATGGCGGCCCTGGATTTCCGGCCCATCAGACTGGATTGGGCGCGGCAAATGACCAAGCTGTGGATCCTGGAACGATCCACCACGGAGACCTCCCCGACGACCCTGATCACTCACGTCGCACGGCTCTGCACCGATTTTGTCGTCCAATGCACGGTGCGGAACATCCCCCAGCCAACCAACGCATCCGAACTGACCCGGGAACACGGCAAGGTCCTGGCACACGCCCTGGCGGGCATGACCAAGCTGGACGGGCAGGCCCTGTCCAACAGCTACAAACGATTCCTTGGATCGACGCTGACCGGCATGATCGACTACGCCCGGAAAAACTCGGACCTGTTCGAACACACCAGCCTCTCCTTCGCCCTCGACTACGACCTGCGGATCCCCCTCGAAGACAACCCAGGGGCAGACGCCGACGACGAGACCGGACGAGCAGTTCCCGAACCCGTCATCGAGTACCTCTTCGAGCAGTTGCCCACAGCACGTGTCTCCAACCCGGCATCAGCCGCTGCCCCTAACGACGTCTACAAAGCAGCGTTCACCTGCTACATGACCCTCCTGCGCGATGCCGGACGCCGGCCCGGCGAAACCGCAGGCCTCCGCCGTGAATGCCTCAGCTACGACAACACCGGCCAAGCCACCCTGCTATGGCACAACGACAAAGGAAGACGCAGAGGACGGCGACTGCCCATCTGGGAAGAAACCGCCCAAGCCCTGGAAGCATGGTTCACCATCCGGGACCATCACGTCGCGGGGGCACCGGCCGGACAGCAGGAATGGCTCTTTCCAACGTTTCGGCCCCGATCCCGGGACAAGCACCTCAAGACAGCTTGGTTTAACAAACGGCTCCGCGACTGGATCGATCACCAGCTCCCCGACCTGCCCGGCCCGCACAACGCATCCGGAGCCGACCTCCCATTCAGCAAAACAGATGTGTTCGCCTACGCATTCCGCCACTCCTACTGCCAACGTCTGGCCGACGCCGGAGTCCCCCAGGAAACCCTCCGCCGCCTCATGGACCACAGGTCCGCGGACACAACTGCGCAGTACTACACGGTGACCAACGCACGAAAGCGCAAAGCCATCGAGTCCGTCAAAAGACTCTCCTTCGACACTCACGGCACGCATGCCCCCGTCGCCGAAGAGCTCTACTCGATGGCTGCCGTGGCCGTCCCGTTCGGAAACTGCACCGAACCAACCAACATCAAAGCTGCCGGGAAGGCATGCCCTGCCCGCTTCCAATGCGGCGGCTGCACGTTTTTCAGGTCGGACCCGTCCCATCTGCCCGACCTGAAGGCACATTTGGAACGGATGAAAGAGGACCTCGCCTGGCAGATCGCCCAAAACCTGCGGCCGTCACTGATCACGGAGACCAAGAACGAGATCGCGGCGTTCACGACCCTCATCGGGGCGCAGGAGTCGAGACTGGCCGGCCTGCCCGGCAACGAACAGCAGTCGCTTGCGGAAGCCTCGACCGTGCTGCGCCGGCTCCGCACGGCCATACCAACGGCCGTTGAAAAGCCCTTCATTCCGGTCGGAAGCCTGCGGATCCGACCGGGGCGAAACGAGGACCACGCATGATCACAGCGTCAGCACCCAAGTCAGCGGCCATGGTGCAACAACGAAGGAAGGACAGCAAAGCCAAAAGACAAGCAGTGCTCGCCGCGATTGAGGCGATGGAACGCACGCGCACGCCCATCACGGTCGCGGAGGTTGCCCGCCGCGCCCGTGTCAGCCCTTGGCTTGTGCGGCAGGAGCCCCTGATCACAGCGGTCAGGAAAGCCCAAACCGGCAGTGCCGGGCGGATCTTCACGCCCGGAGAAACGAGCACCTCCTCCGCTTCACTCCAAGTCGAACGTGACCTCCTGCGCCAAGAGAACCAACGGCTCCGCCACGAGCTCAGAAGAAGCCAGCAGCGCATCTCTGAACTGCTCGGTGACCAGATCGATGGCACGGACGCCCACTCCCAAACTCGCCGGGTTAAGGAATTGACGGACCAGAACGCCGTGCTCTCCCGGATAGCGAGCGACGCAACTCAGGAAGCCCATCGATCCCAGGAAGAGCTGGCGGGTCTGACATCAGATCTTGAAGCCGGCCACGCTGTTAACCGATCCCTCATCGCTCAGCTCAACCGCACCGCCAAACCGAGCTAGGCAGGCTGACCCGCACAGCGCCCGCACCTCACTCCCCCTCGGGATTGTTGATCTCTCTGAGATGAGCGGGCAGTTGTCGGGGCAACGATGAGGATGGGGCGCCGCTGAGTGCGGGCCAGGGACGCGGATACGGAGCTGACCGTACACCTGAGACCTCGTTGGCGACCACGTAATGCAAGAAAGTTTGATCGCGTTCGGCTTCCATGAGACTGATGGGCCAGGCGAGCAATGCAGACGGACCACGTAGCCGGGTGAACGGGTTGTGCCCACTGGGGTCAGGTGGAGCCCTTCGCACAGCTCAAAGCTGGGCGGTTTCTCACAAACGTCGCAACACCGACGGAAAGTGGTGTTGTTTCATGCGCAGTTCGACGCGCCGATCGAGGAAAATGGGGCCTCCGGGCTTGGTTGAGAAGAGGCCCTTGTATGTTCAGCTCATGAAAGAAGGGCACTCCAACCGGGCAGCATGCAGGATTCTTGGGATCAACCCCAACACGGGCCTTCGTTGGTTGCATGGACGCAACGGGGTGGAAGGTTTGGTGCAGCAAGGCTTGGATCCGAGGCCTCGTAAGGCGGTTCCTGCGACAGGTGGGTCCAGCCGCTATTTGTCAGAGGACGAACGGATCTTCATTGCCGACCGGTTGCTGGATGGGGCGAGTCTGCAATCCATCGCTCGTGATCTTGGGCGGTCGCCGTCCACAATCAGCAGGGAGTTGGCTCGGAATCGTCCCGATTCACGTCGCTATCATCCGTTCCGTGCCCAGAAAATGGCGCAGAAGAGAAGGCCGCGGCCAAGGCTGGCCAAGCTTGCCGGTGATGACGAGTTGCGGCATTACGTCGTGGAGTGCCTGTCGAAGCGGTGGAGCCCTCAGCAAGTCTGCCGGGCCTTGAAGGAACGGTTTCCGGGAGAAAAGCATCGGCATTTGGCGCATGAAACGGTCTACCGTGCGCTTTACCATTTGAGCATCCGCCCCGTTCCAGCCGGGTCTGCTCGGCTGCTGCGATCGGGTAAGTTCAGCAGGCGGCCGCGGTCCAGGACCAAGGTGAAGCCACGCCAGTACATGGCTGATGCTCTGAAGATCGGTGACCGCCCAGCCCACATCGCTACCAGGGAAGAAGCGGGGCATTGGGAAGGTGACCTCATCTTGGGGAAGGGGAACAAATCAGCGATAGTGACGCTGGTGGAACGCTCTTCCCGGCTCCTCGTCGCCTTCGCGCTCCGTCCAGGCAGCAGGTCCGATAACATGCGTGACCAACTCATTGACGCGCTCGGCGTCATGCCTGCCACGCTGCGGAGAACCTTGACGTGGGACCGTGGCTCCGAGATGGCCAAGCACGCCGAAGTCACCGCGGCGCTGGGAACTCTCGTCTACTTCTGTGATCCGGCCAGCCCCTGGCAACGTGCATCGAACGAGAATGCCAACGGCCTGCTCCGCCAGTACTTTCGAAAGGGTGCGGACCTCAGCACGGTGGAACAGGCTGAAGTCCGCTTCGCCGCTGATGAGATCAACGGCCGGCCCCGAGCCGTCCTCGACTGGGAGAGTGCAACGGCACGGTTTGCTTCCCTTCAAACCATTGCTGCACTTCACACCAAGGCGGTATCCGATGGCCACTGAAAACACGGCTCTGCTGCCCACCGCCGGGGACAATTCAATAGGGTTATTCACCGCTACGGCGACCAGGGAGCTACCCCACTGGCTCCCAATTCCAGCCATGGATAACCCGAATTGACCCCAACCGTGGACAGCGGGAAGACAGGCCGGAGCTCCCGTTGCGGAACCCTGAGCGGGGACATGGGCGAACAGCGTAAAAGTGACAATGAACGGGCAGGGTGGGCACACAATGAGCCTTACCCGTTCCCAAAGATTGACGCGGCTTGTAGCCTCAGCACATGAGCGAGGCTAAGGGTGCCAAGAGGTTACAACCCAAGATGACCCGCGGCGGCTTTCGCGTTCAGTTTGCCCTCTGGTCGCTTTGGACCGCGCTGCAGTTGGTGTTGGTAGTCCGGAATCTGGCCGTGGGAACTGTTTGGGATCTGGGGGGTTACCTATCGCTCGCAGGTTTGATCCTGGGCGTGGCGTACCTTGGCTTCCTTTCGTATGTTCGTCATCATGACGGCCATTTCTGGAAAGAGGAAGAGGCCAAGAGAGCTGAATGGGACCGGCGGGGGCGGGCACTTTGACCCCTGTTGGATCCCTGCTCCGCTGCTCGAAATCGAGACGTAGACGACCCGACCGGCCGAAAACTGGCCCTCTGGCGCATGCGAAGCGACATTTGCCTCCCACCGGTCCTCGGGTGGGCTGACTACCCGAAACGCAATGAAGCCAGAATCCGGCCCGGTTTGCCCACCACCAGAGCTCCCGTAGAAGCTGTCCGATGAAGCGCCACTGACGGGACCTTCTCCGGCGCTGTAATCCGGCAGTCGTCGTGGGCGCGGTCATGCCGGCAACGGGTAATCAAGCGATATGGTTGCCTTCAAAATCGAGCCGTTGCGACGATCGTTGGAAACCGCCCTGTCCCCACTGGAGTGCAACCCGTTTGACCCCTCCCCATACTGAATCACGGCGGCCGTATGACGTACGTCTGCGGCAATTCATCGCCTCGCTCCTTCGCCGGTGGGCGGCCCGGCGCTCGGCCTCAGCTGATCTTGCGACGGTAGATGGCGTTCGCGAAGGTGTAGGCGACGACGAGAATGCCGACGAGCCAGGCGAGGGCGATCCAGATGTCACTGCCGACGGGTTCCTGGGCGAACAAAGCTCGGATGGTGTTCACGATGGACGTCACAGGCTGGTTCTCGGCGAACCATGCGACCGGGCCGGGCATCGAGTCGGTGGGAGCGAACGCCGAGCTGATGAACGGCAGGAAGATCAGCGGGTAGCTGAACGCGCTCGCGCCGTCGACAGTCTTCGCCGAGAGCCCGGCGATCACGGCGATCCAGGTCAGTGCGAGGGTGAACAGGATCAGGATGCCGGCGACCGCGAGCCAGACGGCCACCGATGCTCCGGTGCGGAACCCCATGATCAGCGCGACGCCGATCACGATCGCGACCGAGACCAGGTTCGCGGCCAGGGAGGTGAGTACGTGCGCCCAGAGCACGCTCGACCTCGCGATCGGCATGGACTGGAAGCGTTCGAAGATGCCGCCTTGCATGTCAAGGAACAGCCGGTACGCGGTGTAGGCGACGCCGGATGCGATCGTGATGAGCAGGATGCCGGCGAGCATGTAGTTGACATACGACTCGTCGGATCCGGTGTTGATCGCGCCGCCGAAGACGTACACGAACAGCAGCATCAGCGCGATCGGGGTCACCGCGGTGGTGATGATCGTGTCGGGGCTGCGGAGGATGTGGCGCAGCGAGCGGGCGGTCAGGATGCCGGTGTCGCCGAGGACGTGGGTGGTCATCGGGGTTCCTTTCGTGCCGGGACCGTGCCGTAGGTTCGGTCGTCGTCGGCGGTGTCGGTTTCAGCGGTGTCACCGACGAGGGCGAGGAAGACGTCCTCGAGGGAGGGCTGCTTCTCGACGTATTCGACCTTGGCGGGCGGGAGGAGTCGCTTGAGTTCGGTGAGGGTCCCGTTCTGGATGATCGTGCCCTTGTGCAGGATTGCGATGCGGTCGGCGAGCTGTTCGGCCTCGTCGAGGTACTGCGTCGTGAGCAGCACCGTCGTGCCCTGATCGGCGAGTTTCTTGATGGTCTGCCACACCTCGATGCGCGCCTGGGGGTCGAGGCCAGTCGTCGGTTCGTCGAGAAAGATGATCGGCGGGTTTCCGATCAGGCTCATCGCGATGTCGAGGCGGCGGCGCATGCCGCCCGAGTACGTCGCCGCCTTGCGGTTCCCCGCTTCGGTGAGCGAGAAGCGGGCGAGTAGGTCCTCGGCGATCGCACCCGGGTTCTTCAGGTGACGCAACTTGGCGACCAGCACGAGGTTTTCCCGGCCTGTGAGCACTTCATCGACCGCGGCGAACTGGCCGGTCAGGCTGATCGATTCGCGCACGTCGCCGGGCTTCGCGGCGACGTCGAAGCCGTGGACCGTGGCGGTCCCCGCGTCGGCCTTCAGCAGCGTCGACAGGATCCGCACCAGCGTGGTCTTGCCCGCACCGTTCGAGCCGAGCAGCGCGAAGATGCTGCCCGTCCTGACGTCGAAGTCGACGCCACGCAGCACGTGCAGGTCCTTGAACGACTTCTCGATGCCCTGGACGCGGATGGCTGCTTCCGTGGTCATCTCCGCTCCTCCCGCTTCGCATTCTCGATCGCCTTCACCAGGCGTGCGCGCTCCTTATCGATCCACTGCGTACCGCCGTAGGCCTGGGTGAACGTCTCGGCGAACTCGACCGGGTCGTCGCCGACGATCGCGCTCACAGGCGTTCCGTCGACGGCGGCGCGCTCCCAGAGGTCGGCGAAGTCGCCGAACATCTTGACGAGGGTGTCGCCGTCGGTGACGCCGCCGTAGTACATGAAGTACCGCTCGAACGCCTTCGCGGCGATGCCGTAGGGCTCGGGGAGGGCCTCGATGCGGGCCTTGTACTGCCTGAACTGCTTCTTCTGCTCGAGCGGCCCGGTGAGGGCTTCGATCCACCTTGCGGCCATGATTATGCTCCTTCTTCCTGCGGGTGTTCGATGTGATGGTGGAGCTGTTCGATCCGTTCTGCGAGGAAGGTCCAGGTCCTCCAGAATTCTTGGAGGTACTCGCCGCCCAGTGCGTTCAGCGTGTAGACCTTGCGGGGCGGCCCCTTCTCGGACGGGACCTTCGCCACGTCCACGAGGCCGCGCTGCTCGATCCTGACTAGCAGCGCGTAGACGGTGCCCTCGACGATGTCGGAGAAGCCCTGCTCGCGCAGCCGGGCCGTGATCTCGTAGCCGTATGCCGGCTGCACGGCCAGGATCGCGAGGACGATGCCCTCGAGCGTGCCCTTGAGCATCTCGGTCATCTGCTTGCCCATGGAACCCTCCCTCAACTACTTAGTGTTGCTGACTACCACTAGATAGTAACACTGAATAGCGACGGCGCAAGGGGGCGGATGCAGCAGATCCGATTGTGGGTTCCGACGCCGGAAGGGAACGAGTGCCGTGCGCGATGAGGCGCACGGCACATGAGGTCGGACGACCTCCCCTCCGCCAGGTTTCGCGTCTGTCTCGCGGGCTCAGGCCGCCCGTTAGATCAGGTCGCCTTACGCCCTCACGGGGATGGAACTACGTGTCAGCTGGGGGGATACTGGCGGCAACCTCCGCAGCTTCCTCATAGCTGAACGGTGTGTGTTCTGGCGGAATGCAGCATCAGCGTCGACACGGAGCACGTCGGAAGCCAGCACCCGCACGTGAACGAGCTCGTCGTAGGCTGCGCTGCAGGCTAGGACATCTCCACGAACTTTGGATCCGTGGGAACCCGAGTCGGGAGCTATCTGGAAAATAATCCACCAGGTGGCTCCGGACTCGTCCCTGAAGAGGTAGCCCGCCCGGGGCCGATATGCAGCGCCCTCCACTCCGCGGCCATCGTAACCCTCCACTGCGTCCGGCGGCGCAGCGAACCTCGCCCCACCCTCTGCATCCCCTTGATGCCAGCCCATCGGCAAGCTCCGCCTCTACTTGGTTGAACGAATGAGGGAAACGACAAGCCAGATCACCAATCCGGTTGTTCCCACGAAAAACAGGGCAGCGCCCATGTCCCCCCAGTTCATGGCAGACGTCCGATGACCCATGGAGAGCCCTGCCCCTTGGGCTTGCTGGGGCTGGCCCCAAACGTCGGCCAATGGACTCCAGCTTTAGTGGGTTCACGGCTTGCCGGCGCCTCCGAAGCCGCCCCGGACCATGATGATGGCATGTGCTGGTCTGTAGTCAGCCGACGTGGACCCAGGGCCGCTTGGTGACGTCGGGTTCGGCTTCGCGCAGGACTTCGCGGGTGACGGGGGCGATCTCGCCTTCGCCGAGGAACAGGAACTTCAGGAGGTTGATGACGGGGTTGCCTTCTGTCCAGCGGAAGTAGATGTGCGGCATGAGCCCGGTGACGTCGCGGATGTGCAGGAGTACGGAGGCGATGGTGTTCGGCACGACCGGTCCGTGGACTTCCAGGATCCGGTAGCCGTGGCGGACTACGCCCCGGACTTCGAGTTCCGTTTCGAAGTCGGAGGAATCGTCCACTATCACTTCGAGGAACAGTGCCTGCCGCTGGTCCACGGGCAGGTGGCTGACCTCGATCGCCGAGTTAAGCTTCTCCCGGTATGCTTCCGCACTCAGTCTGAGCGGTTCGTGGGAAATGATGGCCAATGGCCCGTCCAGCACCTCGGACATGAACTCGAGGGCTTCCCGGTCCAGGTGGACGTGGGTGGCGTGTAGTTCGAAGGACCGCCGGACCCGGGAGAGCAGGGAGATCACGATGATGCTGAGGATAAACACGGCGGCGATACGGATACCTTCTGGCCGTTCAAAGATGTTGGCGATGGTGGTGTAGATGAACACCACGGAGATAATTCCGAAGCCTACTGTGCGCTTGGGCTGTTTCCGGCGTCGGGCCGACAGCGTCACGGCGACCGACGCTGAGGTCATCAGTACCAGCACACCGGTTGCGTAGGCACCGCCCTGGGCGTCGACGTCAGCGTCGAAGAGGAAGGTGATGAGGAACCCGACCAGGGTGAACACCAGGACGAGTGGCCGGACGGCTTTGGCCCAGCCTGGGGCCATGCCGTATCGGGGAAGGTACCGCGGGACGAGGTTGAGCAGGCCCGCCATGGCGGAGGCGCCGGCGAACCAGAGGATGGCGATGGTGCTGATGTCATAGACGGTCCCGAATCCGATGCCGAGGTATTCGTGGGCCAGAAAGGCCAGGGCGCGGCCGTTGGCCTGTCCGCCGGGTTCGAACTCCTGGGCCGGGATCAGGACGACGGTGATGAAGCTGGTCGTGATCAGGAACGCGCTCATGATGACCGCGGCGCTGGTCAGCAGCCGCCGGGCGCCTTTGATCCGGCCTGCGGGGCTTTCCTCCGTGTCCCCCGGGCGGCCTTGGATCTGGGGCATGACGGCAACACCGGTCTCGAAGCCTGACAGGCCAAGGGCGAGCTTCGGAAAGACCAGCAGTGCGATGCCGACCACCATGAACCAGTCACCGTGCGAGGTAGACAGTGCCCGCCACCATTCGCCGACGGCCAGGGGGTGGGTGAACACCTCGAAGAGTGTCACGGCCACGACCACGACGTTCAGGCCCAGATAGAGCACCACCAGGGTGACGGCAACGCCGATGGCTTCCTTGAAGCCGCGCAGGAACACCGCGGCCAGCAGAGCCAGCAGAACGAGCGTGACCAGGACGTTCTGCCCCTGCAGCCAGCCCGGAACAATGGGGTTCTGGATCAGGTGCGCGGTGGCGTCCGCGGCCGAGAGAGTCATGGTGATCATGAAGTCGGTCGCGGCGAACCCCAGCAGGATCAGGACGACGAGTTTGCCGCCCCACCGCGGCATCAGGCGTTCGAGCATCGCGATGGATCCCTCGCCGCGGGGGCTTTCGCCCGCGACCCTGCGGTAGACGGGAAGAGCGCCGAGCAACGTGACGGCGACGAGCACGAGGGTGGCCAGCGGGGAAATTACCCCGGCGGCCAGAGCGGCGATGGCGGGCTGGTAGCCGAGGGTGGAGAAGTAGTCGACGCCGGTCAGGCACATGACCTGCCACCACGAATGTTTTTTCAAGTGGGCGTCGCTCACGGCGCCGGGGCCCTGATGGATTCCCTTGGTGTCCTGGAGACCGAACAGGAGCCAGCTCCTCAAGGCGGTCATTCCTGTGGGCCGCGGGGCCGAGGGGTCCGCGGGGGGCCTGCTCAACGTGGTCATCTGTGCCTTTCCGCGCAGCGCACCGCGCCGCGATCACTGCCGACCGTAACACCGCCCCAGCGACGGGATGCCGCTCTTTACGCTTTCTTGATGCCCGCCTAACGCATTCTTAACGACCCTCCTGTGAGCCGACACGTCCGGCTGGCCCCGGAGCTGGTTGCGCCCAGGCACGTGTGACCGGACAGGGGGTGATGGACGTCGGCGCGGCGTCCGTCTCAGGGTTGCTTGCGGTCAGGGGATGAACCGGTAGCCGACGCCGGCTTCGGTCAGCAGATGTCGGGGGGTGGCTGGTTCCAGTTCGAGCTTGCGCCGCAGTTGCGCCATGTAAACGCGCAGATACTGGGTTTCCCTGACGTAGGTGGGGCCCCAGATCTGTGTCAGGAGCTGTTGCTGGGTGACCAGCTTTTCGGGGTTGCGAATGAGTATTTCCAGGATGCTCCATTCGATGGGTGTCAGGCGGATCTCCTGGTCGTCCCGGCTGACGCGGCGGCGGGCAAGGTCCACGGTAAATGCCGCGGTGGTGATGGCCGGTATTTCATGGGCTTCGGCGGTGCGGCGGGACACGGCGCGCAGCCGTGCCAGGAGCTCCTCCAGGCCGAAGGGTTTGGTGATGTAGTCATCGGCCCCGGCGTCCAGGGCGCCAACTTTGTCGTCTGAGCCGTGGCGTGCCGAGAGGACGATGACGGGCGTCGGGGTCCAGCTGCGAAGTCTCCGGATGACCTCTACCCCGTCGATGTCAGGGAGTCCCAGATCCAGGATGATGACATCCACCGGGTGGCGGGCGGCTTCGTGCAGGGCCGAGGCCCCGTCGTCGGCGGTGTAGACGGTGTAGCCGCGGGCGTCGAGGTTGATTTGAAGTGTGCGCAGGATCTGCGCCTCGTCATCGACGATCAGCACCGAGGTCATGGGTTGTTTCTCACCTCTCCGGGCAGTTGAAGTTCCGGTTTTTTCCACGGTTTGAGTCCTGATTGTGGCCGGGTGGCGGCCGTATCCGGTGTGCCCTCCCAGGGTGTGCCGGTGGACAGGGGCAGGCGGATGACCATGGTGAGTCCACCGCCGGGAGTCTGCTCCGCGGTGAGGGTGCCTCCCATGGTTTCGAGGAATCCTTTGGCCACGGCCAGGCCGAGGCCGACTCCGGTGGTGGAGGGGATGTCGTCGAGCCTTTGGAAGGGTCTGAACATTGCTACGACGTTTTCTGCGGGGATGCCTTGTCCGTGGTCGATGATCCGCAGTTCACCGGTTGGCCGGCCGTTGATGGTGGCGCTGCCCAGGCCGCCGGCGGTTCCGACGATAACGATGTCCGAGTCGGCGGCGTATTTGTGCGCGTTTTCGACGATGTTGGCGATGACCCTCTCGAGCATCCCGGCGTCGGCGTCGATTTCGGGCATGTTGGGGGCCAGGTCCACCCGCACGGTTCCCGGGGGGACGCCCCGCAGGGCGGCGGGGAGGACCTCGTACCACCGCAGTGGCCGGAGCAGCGGGTTGACCGCGTCGCTGGTGATCCGTGACATGTCCAGCAGGTTCCCGACCAGCTGGTCCAACCTGTCGGTGTAGTCCTCGATGGTGGCAAGCATCTCCTCCTCTTCATCCGGCGTGAAACGAATACCGGTCTGGCGCAGGCTGCTGACGGCGAGCTTGATCCCCGTCAGTGGTGTGCGCAGATCGTGGGAGACGGCGCGGAGTATGGCGGTGCGCATGGTGTTGCCCTCGGCCAGGCGGAGGTTTTCCCGCCGGCTGACGTTCAGTTGTTGACGTTCCTGCAGTGCGGTCACGTGGGCGGCGAACGCGCCCATCAGGCGCCGGTCGCTGGCTGGCAGGGTGCGGCCCGCGAGGACAAGCGCGGTTGCGGCGTCGATGCGTTCGACATTTTCAGCCTCGGCCGGTGACCCGGGTGGATTTTTGCCGGCAGCGGCAACACGGTGCCATGACGCGTTACCTCCGGCGGGGGTGCCGGGGTTGCGGTTGGTTTCTGCGGTGAAAAGGGCAGCACCGCTTACCTGGAAGACGTCCACGGCCTGTTCCAGCAGTGCGGTCAGCGAATCGGCGGAGCGCACGGCACCGCGGGCCAATTCACCGAGGGTGATGGCTTCGACGCGCGCGCGGGCCGCCTCCTTGGATCGGCGGGCGGAACGGTCCACGACCAGGGCCACAGCGGCGGATACTCCGACGAATATCAGGAGGGCGAGAACGTTCTGCGGGTCGCTGATCGTGAGTGTGCCCACCGGAGGGGTGGAGAAGTAGTTCACCAGCAGGCTGCTCCATAGGGCGGCCAGGAGCGCCGGCCACAATCCGCCGACCAGGGCCACGGCGACCGAGCCGGTCAGCTGGAGCAGCGCGGCGGTGGCCACATTGTGTTCAGGACTCAGTCCGAGCACAAGCTGCAGCAGGACCGGCAAGAGGACGGCCAGGGCGAATCCGGCTCCGACCCGTGCCCGGCCCAGCGCCCCGCGCGGTCGGTGCCCTGTTCCCTGGGCTCCCAGAGGGTGGGAGACCATGAGCACGTCAACGTCCCCGGATCCCCGAACGACCCGTGCTCCGATGCCGGCGCCGGCAAAAAACCGGGTGATGGCCTTGTGCCGGGAAACGCCGATGACGATCTGGGTGGCGTTGACGCTGCGGGCAAAGTCAAGCAGCGCCTGGGCCGCGTCGTCCCCGACGACCGTGTGGTAGCTGCCTCCGAGGTCCGCCACGAGCTGGCGCTGGGCCTCCAGCGACCGGGGGGATTCGGCCGTGACGCCGTCCGAGTCCCGGACATGGACGGCGAGCAGGTCGCCGCCGCTGACCCGGGTCAGGGCCCGGGCGGCGCGGCGTATCAGCACTTCACCCTCCGGGCCGCCGGTGAGCCCCACCACGATCCGCTGCCGGGCAGGCCAGGTCGCGTCGATGTTGTTTTCCGCGCGGTAGCGGGAGAGCCCCTCGTCCACCCTGTCTGCCAGCCACAGCAGCGCCAGTTCCCGGAGCGCGGTCAGATTTCCCAGCCGGAAATAGTTCGACAGTGCCGCGTCTATCTTGTCGGCGGCGTAGATCTGGCCTTCGCTGAGGCGTTGGCGCAGCAGTTCCGGAGAGATGTCCACCAGGTCGATCTGGTCTGCCCGCCGGACGATGTCATCGGGAACAGTCTCGGACTGCTTTACGCCGGCGATGGCGCTGACCACATCACCGAGGGAGGCCAGATGCTGGACATTCACCGTGGAGTGGACGTTGATCCCGGCGTCCAGGAGTTCTTCGATGTCCTGCCAGCGTTTTTCGTGGCGGCTGCCCGGGATGTTGGAGTGCGCGTACTCGTCCACGATCGCCGTGGCGGGTTTGCGGGCAAGGACCGCGTCAATGTCCATCTCTTCGAAGGTGGAGCCCCGGTAGGTGAGGATCTTGGGCGGGACGACCTCCAAGCCGTCTAGCAGTGCCCTGGTGGCGGCGCGCCCGTGGTCCATCGCCAGCGCGATGACCACGTCGTGGCCCTTGGCCTGCAGGCCTTGGGCCTCTTCGAGCATGGCGAAGGTCTTGCCGACCCCGGGGGCAGCCCCGAGGAAGATCCGCAGCGTTCCACGTACCATGCCGTCATTCTTTCACTGGTGGGCCTGTTGGTTTGTGCCGGCCCTTAGCGGGTGGCGAGGTCGAGGTTGAGGGTGGTGACGTTCACCGATGGCTGGCCGAGGAAGGCTTCCAGTCCGGAGGTGGTGTTCCGCTCCACCAGTGCCTTGACCTCGTTGTCGCTGAGCCGGTGTGCGGCTGCGATCCGGGGGACCTGGAGTTGGGCGTAGGCCACTGAGATGGAGGGGTCCAGCCCGGAGCCGCTGGCGGTGACCGCGTCGGCAGGCACCCGTGCCGGGTCGATGCCCTCCGCTGCCGCGACGGTTTCCCTGGCAGCTTCGACGTTCTTCGCCAGATTGGGGTCGTTGGGTCCGAGGTTGCTGGCCGAGGATGAGGCCGGGTCCCATTTCACGGCGGACGGGCGGGCGTGGAACCATCTCTGGTCCTGGACGCCCTTTTCGTCCGCCGGCGCCTGAACGAGCCGTGTGGAGGCGGCCGGGTTTCCGGCGGCGTCCTTGAGGATCGAACCGTTGGCCTGGGCGGGGGCGAGGACCTGGCCCAGACCGAAGACAGCAACCGGGTAAAGAAGGCCTAGGACAAGGGTTGCCAGGGCCAGGAACCGGACGGCGGTTCCTGCCTGCCTGAGGTATCCGAGGAGGGTGTTCATGGTCCGTTGCTCCTAGCCGATGCCGGGGATGAGAGAGATGAGAAGGTCGATGATCTTGATGCCGATGAAGGGTGCTATCAGCCCGCCGAGTCCGTAGATCAGCAGGTTCCGGGCCAGGGCCTGCTGCGCCGAGACGGCCTTGTACCTGACTCCCTTCAGAGCGAGCGGGACCAGGGCGATGATGATCAGGGCGTTGAAGATCACCGCCGAGAGGATGGCCGAGGCGGGTGTGGACAGACCCATGATGTTCAGCAGGCCCAGTCCGGGGAACGTCGCTGTAAACAGGGCCGGTACGATGGCGAAATACTTCGCGACGTCATTCGCGACAGAAAACGTGGTCAGTGACCCGCGCGTGATGAGCAGCTGCTTGCCGATACCAACAATGTTGATGAGCTTGGTCGGGTCTGAATCAAGATCCACCATGTTGGCGGCCTCCTTGGCGGCAGGCGTGCCCGAGTTCATCGCGACGCCGACGTCGGCTGCGGCAAGGGCAGGGGCGTCATTGGTGCCGTCTCCGGTCATCGCCACCAGCCGCCCGGCGGTTTGTTCTTTCTTGATGACGGCGAGCTTGTCCTCCGGGGTCGCTTCGGCGACGAAGTCATCGACTCCGGCCTCGACGGCGATCGCTTGGGCGGTGACGGGGTTGTCGCCGGTGATCATGACCGTACGGATGCCCATTTTTCGCAGCTCGGCGAAGCGGGCCTGCATCCCGGGTTTGACGACGTCCGCCAGGTGGATGGTCCCCAGGACCTCGGCGCCGCCGCTGGCATCGACCTGGGCCACGAGCAGGGGCGTGCCGCCCTGGGCGGAAATTTCCCCCACGCGATGGTCTACCTCTGCCGGCGTGTGACCGCCACGGTCCGCCACGAACGCCCTCACGGCGGAGGCGGCTCCCTTGCGGATCATACGGCCGTCCAGGTCCAGTCCGCTCATGCGGGTGCTGGCGCTGAACGCGACCACCTCAAATTCTTCCGTACCGCCGCTCAGTCCGGCCAGGTCCTGGCCCGCGACGCCCTTATCGGCTGCCAGATCCACGATCGAACGTCCTTCGGGAGTGTCATCGGCCAGGCTGGAGAGCCGGGCAGCTTCGATGAGTGCGGTCCGGCCGATGTTGTTGGCGGGGAAGAAATTCACCGCGCGGCGGTTGCCGTAGGTGATGGTCCCGGTCTTGTCCAGCAGGAGGGTGGTGATGTCGCCCGCGGTTTCGACGGCGCGGCCGGAGGTGGCCAGGACGTTGTGCTGGACCAGCCGGTCCATGCCGGCGATCCCGATGGCCGGCACGAGGGCGCCGATGGTCGTCGGGATCAGGCAGACCAGCAGTGCGACCAGGACAATGGGCGACGGTGTTGCTCCGGCCAGGGCGGCGAAGGGAGCCAGGGCCATGGTGACCAGGACGAAGACGATGGTCAGGGAGACCAGTAGCACGTTCAGCGCGATTTCGTTGGGTGTCTTCTGCCGGACCGCGCCTTCGACGAGTTTGATCATCCGGTCGATGAAGGTCTGTCCCGCCTCGGCCGTGATGCGGATGACGATGCGGTCGGACAGGACCCTGGTGCCGCCGGTGACGGAGGAGCGGTCCCCGCCGGACTCGCGGATCACGGGGGCCGATTCTCCGGTGATCGTGGATTCGTCCACGCTGGCCAGGCCCTCGATGATTTCGCCGTCGGAGGGGATGGTGTCCCCTGCCTCACAGACCACCAGGTCCCCCTTCGTCAGATCGGTCCCGGCGACATCCGCCGTGGAGCCGTCCTGAAGTCGTTTGTGGGCGATCACGCCCTGCCGGCTGGCGCGCAAGCTGTCCGCCTGGGCCTTGCCGCGGCCCTCGGCGATCGCTTCGGAGAGGGTTCCGAACAGGACGGTGAGCCACAGCCACACGGTCACAGCGATGCCGAAGAACGTGGGCCGGACGATGCAAATCAGGGTGCACAGGACGGCGCCGGCCAGGACGGTGAACATGACCGGTGAGTGGACCATCTGGCGCGGTGCGAGTTTACGGACCGCAAGTGGGAGGGCCTCCAGTACGGAGGCCAGGGTCAGCCGGGCCGGCTTCTTGGTGTGGTGCTTGTGTTCGCCCGGGGTGCCGAGGGGGTTGCCGTCGGCGAGGGTGGGTACGAGGAGGTCTGCCCGTTGCGGGGTCATCGGAGGAGTCCTTCTGCCAGGGGCCCCAAGGCCAGGGCCGGGAAATAGCTGAGTGCGGTGAGGATCACGGTTACCGCCAGGAGCAGGGACCCGAACAGCCACCCGTGGGTCGGCACGGTCCCGGAGGATTGCGGGATGCCTCGCTGCTGGGCGAGGGATCCGGCCAGGGCCAACACCAGGACGATGGGCAGGAACCGGCCCAGCAGCATCGCCACGCCCAGCAGGGCGGAGAGGTAGGGCCCGGACGTGGTGATGCCGCCGAAGGCCGAACCGTTGTTGTTTGCCCCGGAGGTGAAGGCGTAGAGGATCTCGCTGAATTGGTGCGGTCCGGAGGATGGAGCATTGGCCACTATGTCCGGGAGAAGGACCGTGAGGCCGGTCAGGGCAAGAACCAGGGCCGGGGTGACCAGGATGTAGATCGCCGCGAGCTTCATCTCCCGCGGGCCGATCCGCTTGCCCATAAACTCCGGGGTACGCCCGACCATCAGACCGGCGATGAACACCGCGATGATGGCCAGAATCAGCATGCCGTACAGGCCCGACCCCGTGCCGCCGGGAGCAACCTCACCGAGCATCATGTTCAACATCGCTGTCCCGCCGACCAACGGCGGCAGGGAATCATGCGCGACATTCACGGCGCCGGTGGAAGTCAGGGTGGTCGCGGCCGCGTAGATGGCGCTCGGCGCGGCGCCGAAGCGTTGCTCGAAACCCTCCCCCAGCCCACCGGCCGCGGCCGTGGCGCTTCCCTGCGCGGCCGCCACACCCCACCCCATGAAGGCGGTGGATGCCAGCCACAGGGAACCCATGACCGCGGCGATCGTGAAGCCCTGGCGCTGGTCCCCGACCATCCGCCCGTACGTGTAGGGCAGCGCGGACGGAATGAGCAGCAACAGAAAAACCTGGAAAAGACTGATGAACACGCTCGGGTTCTCGAACGGATGGGCGGAGTTCGCGTTGAAATAGCCGCCGCCGTTGGTGCCCAGGATCTTGATCGCCTCCTGTGAAGCGACCGGCCCGCCCGGGATGCTCTGGTGAACACCGGTGGCCTGGTTGACCACGTCGGTGGCCCAGAAGTTCTGGACCACTCCCCCGGCCATCATGGCAGCGGCCGCCAGGACGGCCAGCGGCAGCAGAAGACGGAACGAGGTCCGCGCCAAATCGACCCAGAAATTTCCCAGCCGGTCCGTCCGGGTCCGGGTGATGCCCCGGATCAGTGCAAGCACCACCACGATGCCGACCGCGGCCGAGAGAAAGTTCTGCACCGCCAGCAGGCACATCTGAACGAAAATCCCGACCGTCGCCTCCGGCACGTAGGTCTGCCAGTTCGTGTTCGTGACAAAGGAAATGGCCGTGTTCATCGCGACCCACGGGTCGACCCCGGACAGGCCGTTGCTGCCGGGCAGCACACCCTGAAGGCGCTGCAGTCCGAACACCAGGAGAATCGACACGGCCGAAAAGACCAGGACGCTGCGCAGGTAAACAGACCATTTCTGGTCGGCGCCGGCGTCGACGCCCGCGAGCCGGTAAAACAACCGTTCAGGGCGGGTGCTTGTCGTGCCGGTGAAAACGCCAGTCATATAGACCCCGAGCGGTTTGTGCAGCAGGGCCAGGGCCAGGATCAGGACACCGACCTGAACGAGGAACGAAACAGTATTGAATGTCATATCGGGCTCACCATTTCTCGGGGTGCAGCAGGGCGGCGACGAGATACCCGAGCAAAGCCAGGCCAGAGGCCAGCAAAACAAGCCACATCACGGCATCGAAAGTCACCGGCCCGTCCCCGTCCCGTCACCCAGGCCGCCGACCAATTTGGACACCAACTCGCCAATCCACACCACGAAACCCATAGACACTACGAGAATCGCAACGACAGCCACATCAGCCATCACAAAGTCCTTTCACCAAACCATCCACAGCGGATATGGCCAGTCAACTCCCGAAATCCGCCCCAAACGGCCGTTTTGACGCTATCTTTACGGCGCAGACCCAAATATTGATGGCCTCTTTACGCATCTGCCCCGCTGGCCCACACGGCCCGGAGTAGCGCCGTATGAGTCACGTGCGGAACCTCGTCTCCCTCCGGAGCCGGATGTGTGGCCTGACGTAGGTGCGGATAATTCATCCTCCGGCTTTCTGCCGCCTTCGATGAGCTTGTCGGCACCGATCCGTGGCGCGAGCAGTGCCCGTGCGCCAGCGCGCCCGTCAAGCCCTGCGAGCCAGGATGCGACCCGCCACCTGAACAGCGTCCTCCAGGGTCGCCGGCGCCCCTTCCTGGAATGCGGCGTCTGTGTCAACTTCGAACGCCGCCAGCACCTGGACATGCACTAATTCACCGGTGGTACCGCTGCACGCCAGCGAGGACGGCGAGTCGGTCTCCCTGGCCACCGTTTACCAGATCCTGCAATCCATGCCCTCTAGTGGGAAGTCGATGTGCTGCGAACCCAGAACACCGAGAACCGTTACCGCCGTTGCCAACGCCAAGAGCATCACCACCACTTAGCCTCTCGCCTCTGCGGACACACGGTTGAAGTCACTGAAAACGCGTTGGAAAGCTGGGCCGGCCACCGCGCGCGAACACGGCTTCGCCGCCGTCTCCCACACCGTCGAACTCCTCGGAATCTGCGCCAGCTGCGAAGGCACCGGGCGCGCCTGAGAGGGGCCTGTCTAGCCGCAAGCAATATCGAAGGCGACTCCGGCAGCAAAGGGCGCGTCCTCGGGCCATCGCCCTGCCCATCGAGGCGCAACCAAACCACAGCGCCGGCGCCCGCGGGAATTCAGGTCGTAAAGCAGGTGCGTCGGAGAACGCATCTCGATCCAGATGGGGTTCCCGACGTGGAATCCCCGGGCGATGCGGACTTACCTCTGGTGTTGAGTGCTTGAATGGGGGCATGGTGGAGCGCAGCGTACTGGTCTCCGGTGGCGGCATCGCCGGCTCGACCGCCGCGTACTGGCTGGCGAAGGCCGGTTGGTCGGTCACGATCGTGGAACGGGCGGCCGACACACGATCTAGCGGCAACCCTATCGACGTACGCGGAGGTGCGGTCGCTATTGCACGGCAAATGGGCATCTGGTCGCGCTTGGAGGAGGCTGCCACCGGTGTCGAACGCTTGGTCTTTGTCGACGCCGACGGGCGGCCACAGGCCACGATCCGCACGCGCCAGCGTGTGGACCGCCATGAGGAGGTCGAGGTCACACGCAATGAGCTCGTCGGCCTGTTGCTCGAGAAGGCCCGGGAGAGCAGCCTCGTCATCCGGGACGACTCGATCACCGCCTTGCACCAGGACGGCGGCGGAATCGACGTCGAGTTTCAGCGGACCCCTTCGCGTCGCTTCGACCTGGTCGTCGGAGCCGACGGACTCCACTCCACCGTTCGACGCTTGGCATTCGGCCCCGAAGAACGTTTTTCCCGCCCATTCGGCATGTTCGTGGGCACCGTGCGCGCCCCTGCGCCGATCGAGGATCCGCGCACCGTGCTGTTGTACAACGAACCGGGAACCTCCTTGACCATCCATCCGGCGGGTGGGAAGCCCGGGTTCGCATTCATCTTCCGTGGGCACCACGATGTCGACTACCGCGAAGCGGACCAAGGCAGACGCCTCGTCGAGTCCACCTACGCCGGAGGCGGGTGGCTCACCACGCTCGCGCTCAAGGAATGGGGCGCGTCCGACGATAGGTACTTCGACGCTGTCACTCGCGTGGACGTACCGCAGTGGACTGCCGGCCGCGTGGTGCTGCTCGGTGACGCGGCGAGTTGCATCTCGCTGTTCGGTGAAGGCTCCAGCAGCGCGATCGTCGGAGCCAAGACCCTCGCCGACGCGCTTGCCGCCCACCCGGACGACCACACCGCCGCCTTCGTCGGCTATGAACACACGCACCGCAATTACGTGCGACCGCTACAACGGGGCGCCGGCATAGCATCGCGCCTCCTCGTACCCAAGACCCGATCGGGCATCACGATGCGCAATGCGGCGTTGAACGCGCTCCCCTTTCGGAACAAGCGGCGAACCGCACCTTCGAGCGACGCTCAATGATAGGGGTGAACCACCCCTTATTGACCCAGCCGCTTGCCTCAGTTCAACTACTGGGTTTGCTCTTCGCCATGCGGCGTATCGCATAGGGAGACAACTGTAACTTTGCTGCGTACACGCCCACCGCCTGAACCCCCGCAGGCGCAGGCAGTCGGCCACCGGCCAGCCTGCCGGGTGAACCGCGGACTGCAAGCAGGCTTACAGTGGGAAACTGCGGCCCGGGGCGGGTCGGCGGTTTGAGTATTTCGAAAGGCTCGCAGTTGAGCAACCATCCAGGTCTGACCCCGCAGGCTGAACACGTTCGATGCCGTTGTCATCGGACTCGGTTCGATGATCGGTGCCGGGGTCTTCGCAGCCTTCACCCCCGCGGCCCAGGCGGCCGGGTCAGGGCTGTTGATCGGCCTTCTGGTCGCGGCTGTCGTCGCTTACTGCAACGCCACGGCCTCGGCCCAGATGGCCGCCGAGTATCGAACCTCCGGCGGCACGTACGTCTACGGGCGGGAGCGGCTGGGCCCCTGGTCCGGCTTCCTGGCCGGATGGGGTTTTGTGATCGGCAAAACCGCCAGCAGCGCGGCCATGGCCCTGACTTTCGCCGCCAGGCGGCGCCGCCGGGCTGGGAACGGCCCGTCGCCATCGCCGCGGTGATCCTGCTCGCCGCAGTGAATTCTCGAGGTGTCACCCGCACGGCGGCGTTGACCCGGATCATCGTGGTCGCCGTGCTGGCCTCCCTGGCCATCGTCGTCGCCGCATGTGGGGGGGGGCCGGAACCGCGGACCCGCTGCGGCTGATCGACGGCGGCCTGCTCTCCCACGGGTGGTACGGGATCCTGCAATCCGCCGGCCTTCTGTTTTTCGCTTTCGCCGGCTACACCCGCATCGCCACCATGTGCGAAGAAGTCATTAACCTGGCGTTGGGCATTGCTGTCGCCGTCGACGCCATCATCGCGGTGAGCATCCTGTCCGTTCTAGGCCCCGACGGCATCGCCGGCACCCCTGCCCCGCTGGCGGCCGCCGTCAGCGCCGGGTCCTGGGACTGGGCCTCCCCGATCGTCAGGGTCGGAGCCGCACTGGCCGCCCTAGGCGCGCTCCTGGCACTGATCGCCGGGCTGGGCCGCACCAGCCTGGCCATGGCCCGCGAAGCTGAGCTGCCCCGGTGGCTGTCGGCCATCCACCCCCGGTTCAAGGTCCCGCACCGGGCCGAGACGGTCCTCGCTGCCGTCATCTGCCTCATCATGAGCGTCGCTGACCTCCGGGGAGCGATCGGCTTTTCCTCCTCCGGGGTCCTGATCTACTACGTGATCGCGAACCTCGCCGCGTTCACCCAGACCGGCGAAAACCGCCGCTATCCCAAGGCCCTGCAGGCAGTCGGCGCCCTAGCCTGCGTGCTCCTGGTAGCGACACTGCCCGTCGAATCAGTGATCGCCGGACTGGTGATGTTCGGTGCAGGCACCCTCTACCGCGTCCTTCGCCTGCGCCGGGAGGCTATGCACGAACCCTAAGAACGCAGCTGCCCATCCGGTCTTCGTCGCCGCAACAACTCCCTACGTCCCCAACATGGCTCTCGGCACCATCTGTCACTGACCAGCCCAAACGATCCCAGAGGGCAGATAATCCGCCTCGGCTCCAGCTCCGCACTGCGTACGTTGACGCTGCGGCGGGATCCGCTCGCCGCACAGTGGCTTCTGGAGTCCATCAGTGACAATTGAGGCCTCCGGGTCTGTTGCGGGTCTATGGGACTTGTTGTGATCGGGTCCTGGATGCACGAGTCCTGTCCGCGCAGCTATCCCTGGGTGACTGAGTTTCAGTTCCGTGGGCGATCCAAGGAACACGACCTTTTGTGGAACATCGTTGCTTTTCGGCTTTGCTGGCTTTGACAGTAAAGCTGTCAAAGCGGGAGCTTGCGCGCCCGGCGATTAGCGTTCCCGGGACGGGCCGTTGCCCGCTGGAGGTAAAGGCGAGGGACAGCAGCGGTCGGCACACGGTGCAGTTCCTGTCCGTCGATCATCCCGTTCGCGGCTGGTTTTCTTTTTGGCTTTCGGGCGTGCTTTGCTTTTGGGCACGAAGTCATTCCTTTCACGCGCTGCAGTGCGTCCATCCTGCAAGCACCCGGGGCACCGCCTCGGGCCGGACCGGCGGGGCTGTCCGGCCAGTGGATGCACGGGAGCGTTCCCGCTGACGGGAAACGGCGACAAGGGCCGGCGTTTTCCGTCAGCAGGTGCAGGGCGCCGCGGCTCCCTGGCCGATAGTGGACAACGGGAGCCCGGCAAGACACCGGTATGAGGAACTGCGAGGGGGCCGACAAGCTGGTCTCCGTTCGACGGGTCACAGGTGCGCGGGAGAGCGCCTGGGCTAGCCTTGGCGGGCTTTCATCCGCGCGTTTTTCTTGTTGATGACGAAGGTGCGGCCGCGGCGGCGGACAATCTGGGCTCCGGGTATTTTTTTCAGCGCCCGCAGCGAGTTCCGTACTTTCATGAGTTGCTCCTTTGTGTTGTTTCGGTGGTCCGGTTCAGGTCGAAGGGGTCTTTGATCGTGCCGGGGCTGGAGGCCATCTCCGCTTCGGTCAGTTCGCAGGCGTTCAGCAGCGCAGCGATTTCGGTGTCGTCGACATCATCGCCGGTGACGGCCAGGACCGTTCCGCGGTCGCCGAATACGGGGTGCCAATCGAGCACGGCATCCGGATCATCCGCGGGAAAAGCCGCGCGGAGTGGCTCCCGTTCCGCCTGCCAAGGGCCCGTGTTCTCCAGCCAGACCCGGGGCCCGATGCCCTGAACGGCGATCCTGCAATCCGGCGCTGATGCCACCCAGAGCCTCCCCCGAAGCCAGCATGATCCTTCAGCGAGGGATGCCAGGGCGTGGCGGAAACGTCCCGGATGCAGGGGCCGCTCAATCCGCTGGACTACCGTGGTGAAGGGCGAGGAAGATTCGGCGGGATCCGCACCGAACCTGGGACGGTGCGTGCCGCCGCCTCTGCGAGGTTGTGCCGGCCGGGCGGGACGTCGCCCGCGCTTTCGGTCACCGCCGCGTGCGGGGCCAACTCATTGATCAGCTGGACTCCGCGGGCACGTGCTGCCGGATCAACCGGCACAAGAGCCGGGTCGGCCAGCAGGACGGTGTCGCTGAACGAAAGCTCCTCCATGAGGAATTCCCCCGGCGTCCGGTCATCCTCCGGAACGGGAGTGAAGCCGGACTCGAACAGGGTGTGGTGGTCCCAGATCTGGTCCTCCACGGCATCCGGAGCGCAAGCCAGCACCACCGAATCAATGGTGAACGCGCCCCCGAGGCCCCTCAGCAGAGCGTGCACGGCCGTCGAGCCAGCCACGGCCGGGGGCAAACCCAGGATGAGGCGGGAACCTGCCTTCAGCAGCCTCTTCACCGTGGGTACGACGTCTAGGCGCACGGTGCAGCTGAGGCATCCGTGTTCCAGGGTCGATTCTTCCCGCTCGAGGCGCCGGCCCTCCTGGAAGGTCCTGCGGATGACGAGCCCGTCTTCCAAGAGATCGTGGAAAACGACAATGGCCCCCGGGGAGTCTGCCGCCAGGGCCGCGCATGCCTTCTGGCGGCTGAAAACATCCAGGGAGCTCACAACAGTTACTTGCATGACAACCACTCTATATGCGAATCATTCTCATCTGCAACAGGCGCCCCCGCGCTCCCCCTCGACATTCAGCGCTGCCCCAGCCCATGAACGACACAATTGCCGACAGGCGCAAAAGCCCCGATCCGGACAGCTGAGCCGCTCAAGAGCACCGATCCGCGCCGGTCAGGCATGCCCGAACCTAATTGACACTGATTCTCATTTAGCCGAGAATTGGCGGTGTTATGAAACCCAGTACCCGCCTCGCGCAGGCCAGGGACCCCCTGGACGCCGAGGACGACGTCCGGCTGCACGAAGGGACCTAAGGTGGAGCGGATGACCCGCCAGCGCTCGGCCCTGAACAGGACGCTTGAGCGGACATCGGAATTCCGCAGCGCCCAGCAGCTGCACTCCATGCTGCGCGAGGACGGCGAATCGGTCTCCCTGGCCACCGTTTACCGGATTCTGCAGTCCATGGCCCACGAGGGCGAAGTCGACGCGTTGCGAACCCAGGAGACCGAAACCCGCTACCGCCGCTGCCAGCGCCGGGAACATCACCACCACCTGGTCTGCTGCCTGTGCGGACACACGGTTGAAGTCACTGAAAACACGGTGGAACGCTGGGCCGGGCGCACCGCGCGAGAACACGGCTTCGCCGCCGTCTCCCACACCGTCGAACTCCTCGGAATCTGTGCAAGCTGCGAAGGAACCGGCCTCGCCTAAGTCGGGCCTGCCGAGGAGCATGCGTACGGCCATATATTGGCGCGCTCAGGTAAGCCGACGGGGCGTCATTGCCAGGAGTCGTCCGTACGTAATGCCAAAAGGCTCTGTACCGCCCCCCACAGAGCCTTGCCGCAGACGGGAAGGGCAGGGTTGGCGGGCAGCGCGATGGCCAATTGGCCACCCCGGGGTGGTCTCGCCCGTCGGACTTACCCGGCCGGACCCGGCTCAGCCACGAATGCGGAAAGCATTGCTCCACACATAAGAAGATGCTTACATTTCTATGTGATTGCCGAGGAATCCCTTTCGGGGGCGGCAGAGTTGTTCAAGGCCCTGTCCCCACATCGCGGCTTCTCATCCTGTGCGCGCTTGCCCACGAGCCCTCGTCTGTAAGCGCACTGACTGGGGCAACGAAATTGTCCCAGCCCTTGGTCTCCCAGCACTGGCGGCTGCTCCGGGGGATCAATCTGGTCACGGCGACCAGGTCAGGACGCGAAATCATCTATTCCCTGACCGATGATCACGTGGCCCGTGTCATCCAAGACGCCATCGCACACAGCCACGAAAGCCAGGCACCGGCCCCTCCGGCGCCCGCGAAGGAGAAGGAACATGACCGAGGAAGTCAAGGCTGAACACACTCTCGCCGAGCACCAGCACGGCGGCCCGGACTGCACACACGTGACCGTCCAGCACGGTGACCATGTGGACTTCATCCACGACGGACACCGCCACGCCGAACACGAAGGCCACTACGACGAACACGACGATCCGGCCGAGCACACGCCGGCCGAGCACCAGCACGGCGGCCCGGATTGCACTCACGAAAAGGTCCAGCACGGTGACCACGTGGACTTCATTCACGACGGACACCGCCATGCCGAACACGAAGGCCACTACGACGAACACTAACAACACCCATGGGAAAGGCTTCGGGGAGATCCCCCGGAGCCTTTCCCATGGGCGCTTTCTGCTCACCCCTCTGGCTGTCAGCCCGTCCCTCCGTGAACCCTGCAAAAGGCCTGTGACACGCAGGCTCCCAGCGCTTGCGACCCCTCGGCACTGGCCATCCTTGAGCGTCAGGCGGGCCGATCATCGAGGCGGCTGAAATGAGCACATAACGGACTCCGGCCACGGAAGACGCACGCGGACATTCCGCCGCCGCAGTACCGAAGTCCTCATCCTGTATGGTTAACGCGATTGATTCTCAATAACAGATAGGGCTTATCAGATGCAGGACGAAATTCACGGCCGGCGGCGTCCGGCGGCTTTTGTGGCGGCGGCAGGAACGGCGCTAATGCTGCTGCTGGCTGGCTGCAGTTCCACCGTACAGGCGTCCGCGCCGACCGGAACGGGAACGGTGGAGGTGGCCACGTCGACGGATGTCTACGGGGACATCGTCCACGTCATCGGCGGGGACAGGGTCCACGTCACTCCCATCATTCACAGCGCATCCCAGGATCCCCATTCCTATCAGGCGACCACTCAGGACAAGCTCACCGTCTCCAAAGCCAGGATCCTGATCGAGAACGGCGGCGGATACGACGACTTCTTCAGCACTCTCGCTGCGGACAACACCGCCGGCGACCAACAGGTCATCAACGTCACCAAACTCTCCGGACTGGCACCCCAAACCGGGACAGCCAGCCAGGGCGCCTCAGGGACGCCGGAATTCAATGAACACCTCTGGTACAACCTTGAGGCAATGACCACGTTCGCGGACACCCTGTCCGGGGAACTGGCCCGCGTCGACCCGGCCGGCGCGTCTTCGTTCGCCGCCAACGCCGACCGGTTCAAAGCCGAGCTCGGCAAGCTCAAGGACCGCACCGCCGCGCTGAAGGCGCGCCGCGGCGGCGAAGCGGTCGCCATCACCGAACCGGTCCCCCTCTACCTGCTCGACGCGGCCGGCCTGGTCAACAAGACCCCGGAAGAATACAGCCACGCCATCGAAGCCGGCCAGGACGTCCCCGTCCCCGTTCTGCAGAAGACCCTGGACCTGATCTCGGGCAAAGCGGTGAAGATGCTCGCCTACAACGACCAGACAGAAGGCCCACAAACCAAGAAACTCAAGGATGCCGCAACCGCGGCCGGCGTCCCCGTGGTCGACTTCACCGAAACCCTCCCCGAGGGCCAGAACTACCTCCAATGGATGAGCGCCAACGTCGACCACGTCGAAAAGGCCCTGCAACCCTAGACCAAGCTGCCACTCAGTGCGTTGCCGTGCCAGTTCCGGTCGCTTCAGCAGCCAAGGATGGAGCGGAGGGTGGCAAGGGCCTTGGCCGCAGTTTCGGGGTCCGCTGCGCCGGAGGTGATGTCGCCAACGGCCTTGGCGTTCCGTCACCTGTAGATGGGACGCGACCCAGCGGGCGGACCACTAATCCGGGGGCGGTCTCGGGGACGAATAGCCGTCATGGGCCAAGGTTTTCCCACGCTGCCCTGCGTAGCGTCGGAGTTGTCACAGCGGTCTGGGCTCTACGGGGAGGAGGCACAGATGGATTTTCACGGCTCATTGCGCCTTTTCCCCGCGGTCCTTATCACGGGCATGGCAACGTCCCCGGCCGGAGCCGGGCACATCCTCGGCGGCGAAGTGCTTCCCTGCCCAGGGACCATTGCAGTTCTGACCGCACTGCTGCCGGGGCACCGATGAAAGCAGCAAGAACCCTCGTCATTGCCTGCCTTTTGTTAGCTTTGCAAGTTACCCCAGCCCAGGCGGCAACCACTGGGGGTTCCCCGCCTCCGGACCACACCGTGCTGGGCAACGACATCTCCTGGCCCCAGTGCGGCGGGGACATTCCGGAACCCCGGGGATTCGCAGTCATCGGCGTGAACGGCGGGCGGCCGAATACCACCAACCCCTGTCTGGCCATGCAACTGACCTGGGCGGCCAGCACCTCAGATCCGGCCAAAGAGCCACCTGTCGCGCTCTATGTCAATACAGCCAATCCCGGATCCGCAGCGGCCTCGTGGTGGCCCACATCAAACGCCTATCAGGGCGCCAACGTCAGCAACCCCTATGGGAAGTGCGACGGCACCGACACCGCGGCCTGTGCCTACATCTACGGGTACGCCATGGCCTATGACGACGTAAACGTCCGAGGCGTCACCGATGCCAAACACCGTATGTGGTGGCTGGATGTGGAAACCGGGAACAGCTGGTCACCGGACCCTGCAGCCAACACCGCAGACCTGGAGGGCATGACGACATATCTGCAGAGCATCGGCGCAGAAGTAGGTATCTATTCCACGATGTATCAGTTCGGCGAAATCACCGGCACGGTTGACCCCGGCAGCAACCTGAACAAACTCAAGAGCTGGATCGCCGGGGCAACATCAAAAGCCTCAGCGCGGGCCTACTGTTCCTCTTCGCCGCTCACATCCGGCGGGACCGTTGCCCTGACGCAATTCACCGCGGGACCTTTCGACTACGACTACCCGTGCCTCCCCCTCCCCTCGACGCCTCCAGCACCGCCGAAACCGCGGAACCCACCTGATCTGCCGAAACCGCCGGATCCGGCGGATCCGCCCCGCGCGTTATCACCCATGCGCTTCTACTAACCTGACTAACGGTTTCCGGTTCCCGTCATCTTTACCGGTAGTCATCCCGGCCGCTGGCCATTGCATCGATCGGGTTCATGTCGTCGCTGCCGGTTCGGGCCGAAGGCATTCGTCTTTTCCACGAGGCGGGCGGGTTGGCTGATTTAGGGGACGACACAGGGTCTTGACGGAGGTGCCAGCGAAGAACGATCTGCGGGGCCAGCCCCTGCCAATGGCACAGAGCGAAGCGCGATGTCCACACTCCCATCACCTGCCTGCCACGACAGAAAAGTGCCTTCGCCAGGCAGACACAGGCACCTAGATTCTCCATCGCCAGCCCGGCAATTAGACGCAGGAACGGAAGGTCCGACCCTGACGTGACTAACGTGCCTTTCAGCGGCGCCCGGCGCTGACAAGCCATAACGCTAGTGGAGGGCAGATAATCAGCCACAGCACCGCAGCCCCGCTGCGGACCTTCGAGCTGCGCCGCGACCCGCTCTCGGAGCAGTGGCTTCTGGAGGCCATCACTGACAGTGAGGACGCCGCTGCGTAGTGTGGGGCCATGGGACTCATCTACGACGACCCTCGCCTGGCAGCACTGACGCTGCTGCGCATCGCCGCCGACGAAGCCGAAGGCCCCACCGAGCTCACCGGGCACATGCACGCGGTCCTGGACGACCTCGTCCAGCGCAACGGGCGCGAGTATCTGGCGGAGCTGGCCATCGCCCTGGCCCGCACCGGGTTCATCGCCCTCGACGAACTCGCCAGAACCACCGGGAACACCACCACCGAACTGCTGGACGCCGTCGAAGTCGACACCCTCGAAGGCCTCGATGACGGATTCTAGAGTCGGTGCGGGACTGCCAGCGGGGCTTACCCCGCCGGTGAAAGTCGCCCTAGTCAGAGCCGTCACCAAGATGCCCCGGGCGGGCGCACTGCCAGGAACGTTAGCGTTTGAGGCCAAGTGGGACGGGTATAGATGTATCGCGATCCGAGACAATAACGGGGCCTCTTTGTGGTTGCGGCAGGGAAAGGACCTGACCAGGTATTCTGTCGGCGTGAAGCGCCTCCGTGCTGACCTTTGGCCAGGTGGGAGTGCAGTTGTCAGTGCGCGACAGGTGTTGCTCACGTGTTGTCAGGGGAATGCAATAGCAGCAACCTCATATGCGGCATAGGATTTGCGATTCTGTGAGTATGTCAACGAATTTCAGGACCACTGTGACCGCGTGATCCAGGACCACCGGATACGTTGCTGGCCGATACCAGCGAAGCGTCCCTGAACGAGACGAACAGCGGTGGCATGCCCGGCGGAGATGCTGTCCGAAGCGGCTGCAGCCGTGGTCCATCGGAGCCGGCACCGAGGATCTAGTCACCTTTTTCGGACGGGATAGCCCAGACGCTCCAGGCACTGAAAAACATCGTATGGGTGTTGGGTGAGGAACCCCCAAGGCATGTTTTCCTCGGGGCGAGGAGATTCAACGTCTCTGTCATTCGAATAACTCGAAGGGGGTTGAAGGAGGGGCCCGATGGGTACCCGAGGTTGAGGCCGCTGACCGCGGAGCGCAGAATTACTGCCGCTCCCGCCTCTCACGCGCGTCCTATCAGCTCGGCCACGCGATCGAGTTCCTCCTCCTGATTGTAGAAATGTACCGCCAGTCGAATCCTGCCGGCACGGACCGAAGCCACTACGTTGGCTTGGCTGAACCGGGCCATTACCGCTTCGGTGTCGCTTACGGGGACGGAGACGATGGTAGAGCGCTGCTGGTCAGGGAATGGGTGGAAGGAGGATCTCTCCGCCGCCAGCGCGCCCTGCAGGCGTCGGGCCAGCCGGGCATTGCGTTCGAGAAGAGCACTGATTCCGAACCGGCGGAAGATACCGAGCGCCGCCTGATCGGCCAGGGCAGGAAACCACGCCAGGGAGGCGTCCAGCTTCGACGCCGTGGGCGACAGGTCCATGGCAGGTCCGTAGAAGCTCTCGGCCGGCTTCCGGGCGGCCTTCCAGCCAGGAACGATGGGTTGGAGGCGGTCGAGCAGCTCGCGGCGGACATAGAGGTAGCCCATGCCCCTTGATCCGAGAAGGAACTTGTGGCTGGCGGCCGCCAGGAAATCCATGCCGTCGCGCACCACATCAAGCGGCACCGCGCCGGCCGCCTGGCAGGCGTCGACGAAGAACCAGGCGCCGGAACTGGCAGCGACCCGGCTGAGCGCTGCCAGATCGGCCCGGTACCCGTTGGCCGAATGCACGGCGCTCACGGCTATCAGCCGGGTCCGGCCGTCGGCGGCTTGGCTAAACGTCTCGGCCGTCACTCCGTTCCCAGCCGGCGCCACGGTGCGGACCCGGTAGCCGCGCTCCCGGAGCAGGAGCCAAGGATAGTAGTTCGAGGCGAATTCGTTCTCGGCGACCACGATATTCTCGCCGCGCTTCGCGGGCGGCAGGTTGGCCGCCACAATCCCCGCCGCTGTGCTCACGGCCGGAACGATGGCGATCTCCCCGGCCGTGGCACCGACAATCTCCGCGAACATGGCGCGGGCGTCCTCCCCTGCTCGCTCGGCTTCCATCCAGTCGAACCGGCCGGCGGACCAGCGCTCGACCGCTCGTTCGTAGGCCTTCCTTGCGGGGGCGCAGCCGACGTTCATGCTGGCCGTGTTGAGGTAAATGGTGTCTTTGAGTCCAGGAAAGAGCTCGCGTATGTCCGCGGCTTGCATATCTGTGACAGCCCTCCCCGATCGTCATTGATCCTGCGGCGCCCCAGCCCGACAGGCACAAGGGTGCTCCGGCGCCGACCGAGCTGTCAATGCTCTGATGGCGAGTATTCAAGTTCGTCTGTTGCGGCTCCGAATCCGGTGAGGGCGTCGGCTCGTTTCGCACACATGACTTACGGAAGCGACCTCTACCCCCGCGGCGGCAACCTGTACGCCAGCAGGACCGAGATCGAGACGGCCATCGAGCTCACCATCGGTGACGCGACAGAGACATACTTCGTCTATACGCGCGAAGAAGCCGACGCCCTGCCGGACCGCGAAACCATCCTCACTCCCGGCGGCATCACGTTCCGCAAATGGGACGACTACGACGAACCGGGCGTCGCCGTCTGGACGCGCTGGCTGAACGACCCGATCCGCACCGACGGACGCGACAAGACCCTGCGCTTCCTCGCCAAAGTTCTCAACACCGCGCCCGGAAACCGCCGATGTTTGAGAAGTCCACGACACCGCCCGCGCCACCATCCTCATGGCCAAGGACATCAATGACTCCTTG
The DNA here is from genome assembly GCF_002008315.2 of Arthrobacter sp. KBS0703. Classification (NCBI taxonomy): domain Bacteria; kingdom Bacillati; phylum Actinomycetota; class Actinomycetes; order Micrococcales; family Micrococcaceae; genus Arthrobacter; species Arthrobacter sp. KBS0703. The sequence goes on from NZ_MVDG02000001.1 coordinate 1,619,138, forward strand.
AACCAGCATCACATCAACACCAGCCACCTGCTGCTCAGCATCACTGGAGGCGTCGCCTCAAAGCCGCCATGGTAGAACCCGCCAGGCGTTTCCCCGAAGGCCGAGGCAGTGATCGCCGCCCGGACCACTGCCGAAGCAATTCATGATCAGACCGTCCCGACCCTGGAGCGCGGTACTGGCACCAACCCGAACCACGTTCCGTTCGCGCCCAACGTGAAGCTGGCCCTCGAGTTCGCTCTCCGGTCCTCCTTGATGCTCGGCGACAACCACATCGGCCCCGAGCAACTGCTCGCCGGTCTGAGCTCGCGACGTGAAGGACGTGCCCGACACGCCGATAGCTGCTTTTCCAGACAGATGTCGCAGTATAGAAATGCGACGTGCCCGACAGCCCCTTTGGGCCCAACAGAACCGGTACTTCCCCGAATTAACCGAAGCCATCGCGGCCGCCGTCCCGCCAGAGTGCGTGGTCGACGGCGAAGCCGTGATCTGGTCCGGTGACCAGCTGGACTTCTCCGCCTTGCAGCAACGTCTGGGAGCCAGCCCGAAAGCACTTCCCGGACTGGTCCGGGAGGCGCCTGCCAACTACGTCGCGTTCGACGTCCTTGCGGTGGCCGGACATGATGCCTGGGACCTGCCGCTGCACCAGCGCCGGACGCTGTTGGAAGAACTCGCCACCGGCTGGGAGCCTCCGCTGTCCCTCTCCCCTACCACCACCGACCCCGACGTCGCCGCACAGTGGTTTGAAGAGCTGCCGCGCACAGGGATCGAAGGGCTGATCATCAAAGGCACAGACCAGCCATACACCCCAGGGGTCCGCTCGTGGCTGAAGCTGAAGCACCGGGAAACCGTGGAGGTCGTCTGCGGGGCGGTGATTGGACCGATCACCCGACCCTCCGAGGTCGTGGCCGGGCTGGTCCTGGACGGTGAGCTGCGGATCGTCGGCCGCTCCAGCCCGCTGAAAGGAGCAGAGGCCCGGGAACTGGCGCGCTGGCTGCGACCGCCCCCGCGGCCATCATCCCTGGCCCGCCACCGTGAAAGGCACGACGCTGGACAGGTTCAACCGGGACAAGGAACCTGTCGTCCTCACACTGGTCGAACCGGCGGTCGTGGAAGTCTCGGCCGACACGGCCTGGTCGGGCCGCTCCTTCCGGCACGCACCCCGCTTGCTCCGGGTACGTCCGGAGTTGCATCCGGATGACGTCATCCCGCCCGAGAGCCTAAAGCCTCAGTTAGGTGGCACCAGCACTGAGTCGTAGGGCACCCATCCGGCGGCGGCAACCGCCGCAGCTGGCGACGTCCGTATCTCTCGCCGATCACTTCCATGATGTGGCCGCGCAATGCAGCGTGGGTGACTCCGAGGGTGTCGAGGCCTGGTCGGCCAGTTCTTTGTCACCGGTGAGCGTGAGCAGCAGTTGTTGGGCGCCGACGTAGTTGTGGTTCAGCCCGTGGGTCTCCTCTTGGGAGAGGACGAGAGTGCGGCGGGCAGAGCCGCTGAAGCGTTCGAACACGGTGGTCCTTCCGGTCGAGCAGAGTGGCTGGCCATCATGTGTGTGGAGAGCAGCGCCAGCCTCCCCACGGGCGGGTCCACGGGAGTGTGTCAAAGTTGCGCAGACATGGCGGTAGGGCTGTCTCAATCTTGAGACTGTCGCCCTACACTGAATGCCGTGAGTTCAGAGTCTCCGCGCGGTCGATCCCTCAGTTCGCCGATGATTGCAGTCATCGCCGTGGGCGCGGTCCTTGTGCTGGTGATTGCCGTTGTTGTCGGCTTTCGGATCGGTCAGTCCGTGCTGACGGGCGCCCCGTAAAGTGCAGTGTCGACGGCTGCTGCTTCGTCACCCGTAGCCGTGCCGTCCGGCACGCCAACTGTTGAGAGCGAGCCGACGGAAAGCCCGGAACCGAAGCCGGTTATCACCAGCGCAACGCCGACCGCGCCCAGGCCGACGTTGGTGCCGGAGACACCAACTCTGCCGGTGACACAAACGCCACTGCCGGAAGTGTCCTTCGCTGAAGTCCAGCCACCGCCGCCCCCGCCCCCGACTGAAGCACCTGAACAACTTCCCCCTGGTCCGCCCAGCCCAAGCCCGGAGCCAACGTGTCCTGCCGACAAGGGAATGACGCTGACGATCGTCAAAGCCGAACTTGATCCGATCGCTACCAGTGCTTCCCACGACGTGTTCCGGCTGACCTTCGTCCTGGACAACAAGTTCTCGGTACCGGTCAGCATCCGGGTTGGTAGTGAAACGCTTAGGGCCACCGCCGTCCGGGCTGATGGTGCGGAGATGGGGACAGGAGATGTCCCCCTCTCCGAAATATACGAAGAAGTACCGCCCGGCCGGAAGACCTTCGCGATGGAAGGCAGCGACTACGTGATGACGCAACAAACCTCCGGTTCGTCGATTGCGTCCTTCAAACTCAGCGGCTCCGCGTGGCTAGACACCAACACCTGGGACATCGAAAACTCAATGTCTTGCGACTACAAGGGCCTCTCCTTCGGCAAGCCGCTGCAGGGATACTGGGCCAGCAGCTGAACCACCGTGTACTGGAGGGCGGGCTGCCCGTCAGTTGGCGCGGGTGCGCAGCTCGAAGTCGGCTCGCTCCGGCTGGACGCAGTACGCGGTGAGAATCTCCAGTGCTTCGGTGGCCTGCGCGTGTGCTCGTCGAATCCGTCGTAAGCCCGGGCTGTTTCCTCTCGGCGCCTCTCGGCCATGAGGAGTACCCCAGAGTCCACTTGACGGTCGGCGCTCAGTCGGCCGTCTCGATGAGCTCAGGCCCGTTGTTCCGGACGCTGTTCACTCTCGTGCTGACAATCCTTGGCGTCAGAGTCGGCTCAGGCAGGGAGTCCAGCAGGTGCTGGACGTCGTTCTTGTCAGTAAGGTCCGGGTCGAGCCACTCAGCGAAGCGGTCCCGCGGGATGATGACCGGGGAACGGTCGTGGACATGCCCCAGGGCGTCCTGCGTGGTGGTGGTCAGCACCGTGCAGCTGAGCAGCCACCGTGCCGGGTCATCCTCAGGCAGCTGTGGATCAGCCCAGAACTCGTACAGGCCGGCGAAGCCCAGCAAAGGCTCGTTCTCGGAGTACAGGTAGTTCGGGATCTTCTTGCCGTCCTCGGTCTTCTGCCACTCAAAGTAACCGTCCGCAGGTACGATTGCCCGGCGTTTCACGGCCGCCTTGCGGAACGACGGCTTTTCCAGGATGGTCTCGCTGCGGGCATTGATCAGTTTGTTGCCGATCTTGATGTCCTTGGCCCAGGACGGCACCAAGCCCCATTGGGCTACGAGCAGATGCCGCTCGATGGTGCCCTCATCCAGCCGCTCTGCCACTATCGGCACATCCTGGGTGGGTGCCACATTCCAGCTCGGCGGGGGAGGCGTGCCCTCCACCTCCTTGGCATCGAAGTAGCTCAGAAGGTCCCCGGTGGCCTTGGACATCACATATCTGCCGCACATGAAGCCATTCTGCCTGACGCGGCCCCCGCTGCCAGGTAGCCGCGCGAATAAGGATCAGCTCTTGGCCCTCCTCCAGGAGTGCGCGAAGGTTCTCGCGTGCTTCGTCGTAGGTCGCGCCTTATGCTTCGATGTGTACGTAGCTGCCGTCGGGATTAGTGATGGTGCCGGTAAGTGTCGCCGCATGATTTTATTTGGAATATCTACGGTTCCGAATAACGGACCATGCCAGGAGCAAGGCCAGAACTCTCCCCGGGCGAGGTCATCCTCCCGGAGCGACAGAAAACCCGCCCGGCCCCCCATCGTAGGCGGAGTTGCGGCAACTTAGCAGGGCCCGGTTCTTCGACGCGATGAACGTAGCGAAATTTCCGGACACATCACGCTGGACACACGAACGACCTACAACTCGCTGGACACGAGGAGCTTTGGCACCTCGCTCATGAGCGTTACCTGTCTCCGATCACCCGCGGTTTTTCCGAGAGCCCCCGGAGCTCTGCCGCTGTTCGCCTCCGGTCCCTATTCAGTTCGATGCACAACCAAATTTCAGCAACGAGCAGAACCGCATAGGGACCCAGGGCGGCAACGATCTCCCACCACTCAGCCGGAGCAGTGTGCACGATGATGTAGATAGGTTCGGACGGCAGCGAGTTAGCCACGTGGCAAGCCTAACGTTGCGCATCCTCATCGTGCTAGATCTTCTGCCACCCACTCAGCCTCATCAGTGCGCGACCAGAGCTGCAGATTTACAAGGCCATCCAGGGTGAGGCGGATTATCCAACTCGGAAGTCAACACACGGCGCCGCGGCCGGCTTCCTGTCCTTCCGCTGCAAGAGGCATCGAAGCCTAGGTGATGGTCGCCGCCGTCGGCGGATGACCCGTACTCTTATCCCGAGCGGCAACCGGCCCCACCCCGGTCCGCACAGCGGTCCACCCCGGTGGTCCACCGCGGTCCCGAGGCAACCTTCGCCCCGCGACGGACACGCGCGAACCATTTTGAATGAACCACAAAAGGACCACCCGTAGACCACCAGAGGGCCGCCCCCATCAGTGAGCGGCGATGCGCAGGCCCTTGCCCGGGGCCTGCGGAGGCAGGGCTTCAGCGATGATGGGGACGTGCCTACATTTCCGATCACGAAAGCCCGCCCCGCCGACGCCGTGCCGGCAAGACGCATGGGATACAACCTTTCCGCCGAGAAACTGCTGCTGCATACGATTCAGCCGCAGGAGGTGTTCGACGAGTTGCTATCCACAGGGGTGTTCGTGTCGGATCCGTCCCGGGTTGAGCCCCTGCACGCCGACGCCTACGCCTGGCTGTACCGGCAGATGGCTTCACGACTGAACACCGCAGGTGACGGGGCGGTCTGGTTCCGGGCACAAATCAGGCGCCAGGAGCTCGTGGAACTGTGTGCGGATTCTGCGCACGTCTCGAGCGTCTCTTCGAGGAAGTAGATGGCCGTGTCGGGGCCGCCAGAGTGGGACGGGATGCGGAATACCGGCACTGGCCGGAAGACGTGCGGAAGGACCTCGAGCTGAGCTGGGAGTTCATGTTAGACCCGCGCAATTACGGCCGGTACGAGTCCTGGCAGTACACGGTGCACACCCTGTACGAGGACCACGTCGCGCACGCAGTACAGCTCGAATGCTGATCCGGACGCAGGAGTTGGTTACCCGATAGGCGATAGCGGGCAACCAACTCCTGTTCGCCCCATATAGCTAGAGCGCGCCGTGGGCAACGCCGGGGAAAGGTCAACGTGGGTGCGCGCTCGGGCCGTGAGTGTGGTCATGCCTGATGTGTGTGCGGCTGGGCGCCTGCACGACAAAGAGCCACCGTTGCCGGTGCCTGGCGCGTCAACGAGAATTCTCGAAAGAAAAAAGGGGATCCATGAGCCAGACGCCGTTCAGCACCCACGTGTCCAACGTCAGGGCCGCGGTACTCGCGCGGGACTCCTACCCGGAGTTCCGGACTCCGGGCCGGCTTGAGCGCACGAAGGCCGCCGTGGACATGCTGGCCGCCCGCCTCCTCGCCGCAGGGTCCGCACTGCCGGAGGAAAAAGGCCGCCATCATCGCGTGGGTGGTGCGCTTCCGCACGGAGACGGCATCGGTGTTCCCGCAGCCGAAGGCTGAGTCTGTGGCGAAGGCCGAACAGAGGGTTGCGCGGATGAAGGCGAAGCGTGAATCCGGGAAGAAGCAGCAGGCGCCGGCGCGGAAGTCAGCTGCCCGTAAGGCGAAGGCCACCAAGGGTGAACGGGGGGCGCGGCGCGAGCCGCACGACCCCAAGGTGAACGGGCTCAACGCCAAACGACCTTCCCCTGTTGCCCAGTTGTCCGGTGCGGAGAAGAGGGTCGAGTTCGGACGACTGGAGGCCCGCTACAAGGCCATTGCCTACGCGAGGAAGCCTGACACCGAGCTTGCCGAGCGGCAGTGGCGATCTGCCGCGACCGCGCTTCTCGCCGACCTTCACGAGTACCAGCATGAAGTCCGCGGCCTGCTTTCAGCGTCCTTCTACGACAAGGTCCTTGAGGACTTCCGGCGATGGAGGACGGGGCTGAAAGCCATATCGCTGGGCGCAATTTCGGGGTCTGTGTCCTACGCCCCGGTACCCTCGGAGCTCTCGTCCCGAAAGGGTGGGCCGGTTGTTTCCGGCGGGCTGCCGACCCTGGGCCGCAGACGGGAAGCGTGCCCGCCCAGGGTGGCGCCTATGTGGGGGTGCTTCTAGTTGTCGCCGATGGGGCCGGTGAAGATCAGCGAGGACAGCGAGCCGAAGCCAAGGTCCACCAAGGTGACGAACGGGATCATGAAGGCGACAAACGCCACGACCGCCGCCGTGTAGCGGAAGAGTTCCTTGCGGGTCGGAGTGACGACCTTGCGCAGCTCCCCGATGACCTGCCGGATGAACAGGAAACTGGTGCCGAAGAAGCCCCTTTTCTCTTTCGCGGCGGCCGGTGCTTGCGGCCCCCGGAGAGGGGCCTATCCCGGTGGGTCAGGGTCGGGGTCATTACGTTTTTCCTTGCTTAGGTCGGTTCCGCCCTTGGCAGGGTGGGCGTTGCTCAGCAACCATGTGTGCGGCACCATGGACCGCCCTCTTCAACCCAGGTTTGAGGGATTCTGCCGAAATAGGGCTTCAACCAGTACCCTACGAACCCTGTCGAGCTCCGGCCAACCGCTCCCGAAGGTCCATCCAGCACCCTGACCGTCGACAAAAATCCAGATGGTCTCGTGGGGCCCCTCCTGCTCCCAATAGCCAAAGTTCATCGCCGCGGCTCGAGGGTACTTTGCATCCCACCCCGCAGTCACCTCAGACCTGATCTTGCTTCGCTCCTTCTCCCACCTCATGCGTGCAGCAGGGTACGTGTCTGCAGATACAAACTCTGGCAACGGCGGCGAGACGATGCACCCCTCGTCGAGGACAATGTCAGTGTCGTAGGGGTGATCAGAAGGTATCCAGACTGTCCTGTCCGCTCCAATGCGGCCCCCTTTGCCGAGGAACTGATGCAAGGTGTCTTCGATTTCGCGAGAAACCCTCCGGACACGTACATAAGTGTCTGTGTGAGTTTCCCGTCCCCACTCATATAATCGCTGCCCGCGCTCCCTCTGCGCGGCTTCCTCGAGCTTCCTGGCAGCAAGAGCTGTTTCGAAACTGAATGCGTCGTCGCCCATAGGCAGAGGTTACGCGGGGCTTGCGTTGCAGAACAGGTGTTCCTTTGCCCAGTAGGGCGCTACGGGCGGTTGATGCCCCGGGGGTTGTAGCCCGGCTCCTTCGCTGCGCGTTCCGCGGCATCCTTCATCATGGACTTCCATCGGATGTCACCGGTGCCCTCGATGTGGTCTTCGTCGAACTCGTAAGCCAGGGCATCGAGCTGGATGTGCGGGAGCGACACCTCGGTGCCGGAGACGAACACATAGACGTCGCTATCGCCCCGCTGGATCAGCTCCCAGTGACGGCCGTCCTTGTCGATGTCCACGGCGATGATCCGGTCCCCGTTATTGGCGTACCGGACGCCGAAGTCGCGGACGTTCGAATCGCCCCCCGTACTGTTATGTGCCTCATCTGCCCGCGTCTCATGACTGCCGTTACACGCTGGGACGCGTTTTGTCAATTTTTCGAAGTGACAAGCGACCGCACCCTCGGGCATACTCGTCAGCGTGCTACAAATCAAGGCTTCAGTCAGAGGTGCTCAGGGTCTATGCCTCCCGGATGGAAAGTTCCTGTCAGCGGAACGTTTGCACTCGGCGGGTGTCAGAGCGGACTACCCGCTCGCGCTGACGCGCGATATGCGGCCCCACCCAGTCGTGAACGAATACCTGCGTCATATCTGCTTCCTAGACCGAAAGACAGTCTGGCAATACGCGTACGAAATTCGAGCCTTCGCGTCCTACCTCGACAGCCAAGGCTCGTCCCTGCTGACAGCCCAGCGCTTTGACGTCAACAAGTACAGGACAAGCCGTCTTGAAGTTGGCCAAAAACCCATCACCATGTCGACGTGGCTGCAGATTGAGTCTGCTCTAGACGGGTTCTTCAACTGGATGCGGGCCGAAGGCCTCCGCGAGACCCAACCCGTGGAGAGATCTCCTGGCAACAAGAAACGACGCATGAAACCGCGGCGAATGAAGATCCGTCATCTAACTCTCGAACAGTGGGCAACCTTTATGCTTTTAGGCGTCCGTGGGAAAACGCCGACAGGTTCGGAGCACGCAGGCTTCCGCGGCACTGCCACCCGCCGAATGAGAACCGGATGCGAAATTGCTTTGGGCACTGGGAATCTCAATGTTTCTGTCAAGCCGCCTGAGCGCTGATTCTTGGCATTGGTTCCTGGTAAATGGTGCGGTCGCGGAGCATGGCCCAGAGGACGTTGATGCGGCGCCTTGCGAGGGCTATGAGTGCCTGTTTATGTGACTTTCCTTCTCCGCGCTTCCGGTCGTAATAGGTTCTTGAGGCCGGGCTGTTCTTCAGGCTGGAGAGGGCGGCGAGGTAGCAGGTTCGCAGGAGCCTGCGATTGAAGCGATGTGGTCGGTGCAGGTTCCCGCTGATACGTCCGGAATCACGTGGGACCGGAGCCAGACCCGCGACGCTGGCGAGCCGGTCGACGGAGTCGAACCCGTCCAGGTTACCGCCGATATTCGCGAGGAAAGTCGCCGCGAGCACCGGCCCGAACCCGGGCATACTGAGCAGAATATCGGCGCTTTCGTGCTGCCGGAACAGCTCGGTGATCTGGGCTTCGACGTCGGCGATTTATGCGTCGATGGCGTTGATCTGCCCGGTCAGCCGGACGACCAGGGCCGAGCCTGTGGATTGTGTTGGCAGGACGGTGTGTTGGGCGTTTGCGGCCTGGAGGGCTTTTTCTGCCATCGCCGTGCTGTTGCGGCAGCCGCGCTTTTTGAGCCACCCTGTGAGCCTGGTGAATCCCGCGCGCCGGATGGCCTCCGGGGTCTGATAGCCGCCCAGTAGGATCAGGGGCGCCTTCTTCGAGTAGTCGAACGCCCGCTCCAGCGCCGGGAAGTACTCCAGCAAAGTGGCCCGAAGCCGGTTGATTGCCCGGACCCGGTCACAGATCAGATCCGTGCGCCGCGCCGTAAGGAGCCGCAAGTCCACACTGACTATGTCAACCTTTTTTGGCCCCAGCATGACGGTTAGTCCTGGCCCCACTGAGGAATGAGTATGTCAACCTGATTCAGGGCTTGTCGTGTTCCAAAATATGACCATGGCTTGTAGCCTCAGCTCATGAGCGAGGCCGAGGAGCATCCCAAGAGGTTGCAACCCAAGATGACGCGCGGCGGCTTTCGCGTTCAGTTTGTCCTGTGGTCGATCTGGACGGCGCTGCAGTTCGTAATCGTCGTTAGGAAATTGGTCTTGGGAACTGCCTGGGATCTGGGGGAATACCTGTTCCTCGCAGGGTTGATCTTAGGCGTCGCGTTCTTAGGGTTCCTTTTGTACGTTCGTCATCATGATGGCCATTTCTGGGAAGACGAAGAGGCTAAGAGAGCTGATTGGGACCGTCGGGGACGGGCACTATGATGCTGCAGAAGCGCCAACTGCAGTGGGCCCGTTATGGCGTCTTGAACCGGGAACCGAGCTAGTCTGCGGCTTGTTGGGCGATGGTGTGGGCGAGACGGTAGGAATCGGTGCCGGTTTCGATGATGGTGCCGTTAAAGGTCAGCCGGTCCACGATAGCAGCACATAGACGCGGGTCGCTGAAGGTCTTGGTCCACCCGGAGAAGGATTCGTTGGATGCGATGGCGATGGAGTTCTTCTCTTCGCGTTCGGTGAGGACCTGGAAGAGGAGCTCCGCGCCGCGGCGGTCCAGTTCCATATAGCCCAGTTCGTCAATGCACAGCAGGTCCACGCGCCCATAGCGGGCGATGGTCTTGGCCAGGACTTTCTCATCTGCGGCCTCGACAAGTTCATTCACGAGCCGGGTCGCGAGGGTGTATTTGACCCGGTAGCCCTGTTCCGCCGCCGCGGTGCCGAGCCCGATGAGCAGGTGGGACTTGCCCGTTCCAGAGTCCCCGATGAGGCAGAGGGGTGCGCTTTTGCGGATCCAGTCCCCGGTCGCGAAGGGTGTGGATGGTGGCGGGGTTGATGTTCGGGTTCGCGTCGAAATCAAAATCCCCGAGCCATTTGTCCCGGGGAAAGCCTGCCGCTTTGACCCGGCGGATAGAGGAGCGCCGGTCCCGGTCATCGCATTCGGCCAGCAGCAGCTCGGCCAGGAATCCCTGGTAGGAGAGTTGTTCCTTCCCGGCGACGGTGAGGGCTTCGTCCAGGACCGCACGGACGGTGGGCAGGCGCAGCCGGCGGCAGGCCTGGTCCACGGCGGCGACGGCGGCCTGTTCGGTCAGGCCGCGCCGCCGGCGCAAGGTCGGGGTGATGGTGGTGGCCGGTGCGGTGGGACTCATGAGATGTTCTCCTTCGTCTCGGTTCCTGCAGGGTGTTCGGCGCGTTTGGCCAGCAACTCGTCATAGGCGCTGACCGACGGCACGGGCCGGGTATCCCGGGGCAGCCCGGCGATGACGGCTGCCGGGTCCATTAGCCGGCGCTGGGTCAGGCCGACAACTCGTTGCACTTTCGCTTCAGCATGAGCACCGCGATGACGGTCCGAACCGGACCCACCCGCGGTCGAATCGCTTGCGTGTCTGCGGGCCTCGACCGCAACGACATCGGCGCTGACCGCGCCCACGCCCAGCGCCGCGGTGATCCCTGCCTCGATGTCTGGGGCGTCCATGGAACGGTGGAGTAGCAGGACGTCGATCAGTGCGCGGGTCCCCTCGGCGTCGCCGTTGACCCGGCGCGAGGCGGCCCAGAAGGCTTCATGGGCGCTGGTGAACGCCCCGGACACCCGAGCCCGGGCCAAGGCCGTGGAGCCAGGCAAAGCGCCGGGCTTGGTTTTGAGCACCTCCACGTAATGGTCCAGCTGGACCGACTGCCCGCTCTTGGCAACGATCCGCTGATGCCTGGCCACCACCGCGCGGCCGTCGAACACCACAAGTTCCGACGCCCGCAGAGACACGCGGACTCTTCTGCCGATGAACCGTGCCGGAACGGAGTACTTCACCATCCGCACCGTGATCATGGAGGACCTGTCCACTCTCGGGTTCACCACCAAACCGGGGTCGAACTCTTCGGCCGGCAGCGCTGCCAGGAACGGAGCCTCTGCGGCGAGGTCCTGGCCGATGGTGCGGATCCGGTCATTGATCCGCCGCTGATCGTCTTGGACCTCCCACGCCCGGATCCGGTCGTTGAGCTCTTCAAGGGATTTCGCGACAGGCATCGGGGAGAGCCGGTTGCGGCGGAACCAGCCCACCTCACCCTCGACCCCGCCTTTCTCGTGAGCTCCGGCTATACCTGGCTGGCAATAAAAGGCATCAAAACCATAGAACGAGCGGAACAAGACCCACCGGTCGTTTTCCAGGCGGTTCCGGCCCTGTCCGAACACCACGGACCTGACGGCACTGGTGAGGTTGTCATAGCGGATGTGTTTGACCGGCACGCCGCCGATCTCGTTGAACGCCTCGATATGGCCTTCCAGAAATGCTTCCTGGGCTTGCGTGGGGTAAATCCGGTGGATGGCCTTGCCGGAGTGGGAGAGCCGGAAGATGAACATGTGGCACTTCGTCTTCACCCCGTTCAGCATGATCCAGACTTCGCCGAAGTCCACTTCCGCCTCCGCACCCGGGGCGTGTTCCTGCGGAATGAACCCCTCAACGCGGCGGCCAGCCTCCACATCGATCAGGGCCCGGCGGACCCGGACATAATCACGGACCGTCGAATACGACAGTTCCTGGGCACCGTGCTCCTCGATGAGCCGGGCCAGGATCCGGCGGGCCGTGTGGCGTTGCTTCCGCGGCGCCGTCGTGTCCTCGACGAGCATGGCATCGATCGCGGCTTTAAGTGGTTCCAGCCGCCAGGACACCCCTTGTCTCGGCTTACGTTCCGGCGGCGCAGCTGATTCCAGAGCCTGCCTTACCGTCCTCCTGTGCACCCCGTGCCGGGCCGCCAGCGCACGAACCGACAAGTCCTCGACCCGGGCATCTCGTCGGATCCGTGCGAACAACTCCACTCTCGACTCCATCCAGACCAGCCTTCCGCCGTATCCATCCAGTGATGAATCCAACGTTGAAGGTGGGGCCCCATATAACCGTCACAAGATGCCCGGCGAGTCACGAAGTGGGGCCAGAAATAACCGTCCTACCGGGGCCATCCAAACCTGTCACAGCCATGCGTAGGTACTGTGAGGGGAGCTAGTCGATTCCGTTGCGTTTCAGCATGCCCACAATTTCTCGAAGGGCCTTCTCCTGATCTCGCTGGGCCTGTTCGGCTCGAATTGGAGCTAGCCGCTTCTCGATCATTTCTTGGTCGTGTGGAACGGAGGCTTCGTGGACGCGCTCTATCACGGCGGAATCGGCCTGCCAGCAGTTATATGAAGCCATATCGGGGTCAACTTCCAGACTGCCATCGGTGACATCGACCTCATATACCGCCCCACCTCCTTGCGCATTGGTGAGCGGATTTTTCCACACTGCGGCATAGACCCGTGCGATCGAGGGATCAGCCGTTAGATAGACCTTGTCCGGCCGTTGGTCGAGCTCAGTCTCTCCGTGCGCTGCAACGGACCGCTCCCATGTCGAGGAAACAATATTGGTTTCCATTGGGGGTCGTAGCGCTGTCCCTACAGGAAGTTCGGGTGTCCCACCGTGATAGTACGTAGGCTGCATAGTTGATCCTTATTGCGTAGCGAACAGTCGGTGGGTAGCCCAGCGTTGGATGATGTCCGAGGCCCAGCCCAGTACCATCCAATTATCATCGATTGACCACCACTAAAGAGTAGACGGTTCGCTCTACTCCAGGTGCCCACACCACTCCTTGTGTCGTGTGGCCAGGTGCACGAACAGCAATACCGCTGTGCCTCAACAAACGCCTCAACAAACATGCGTTTTGAGACAACGAGTGGGCCGTCCGAAGGCTCATCACCAGCCGGACGGGGATCCCGATGCGGCGCTCTGGCGGTGAGAAGGGCGAACGGTCTCTTGAATCACGCCTAGGGAATTACCCTGGGCTGAACAGCCGCCATGCCTTGGTGCCGTTGGGAAGAGTCGCTTCAATCGGCTCCCCGGCGCCGGGATAATCTCTGCGCAGTCGGTCGCGAACGGAGCAAGCTGAATCCCCGTGGTGAGGCTCTATGGACCGTATTCCATTCACCTCGATGTGGAGGCCAGGGTGTTCACCAACGTTGTCAAACCAACCAAAGACTAGGTCTCCGCAGGTGTTCTCAACGAAATCTTCGACAGACTTGAACCATGGACCATCGCCCAGGTTCGGAAACATGCTGTTAAGCCGACTGTGAGCCTCCGGCGAAGGATCCACTAGAGTCACGGGAACGGAATCACAAGTGGTTGTCCCGAGGAACGTCCGGGTCCCGGAGTCACTTGGTGGGAAGGAATAGCCGATGACATCCAGGGCATTAGCCTGCCGAAGAGCCGCCGCAGCGCGCTTCCACTGAACCCGGAGCGGCGCGCGATCGTAGTAGTGGCTCTTGCTGCTGGCAGGAGGGACGACGAACGGAGCGAGATCCTCGTAGAGGTACGAAGGAATGTGGTCTTCGCGTAACACGAACCGTTCAGTCGACGGGGCCCGCTCGCCCCCGTGAAGCCAATTGACGGAACCATGCAACTTGTAGAGGGCCGGGCTCTCCCGCAGCGAGGGGCCGCCCGAGGGGTACAAGGCAGCATCCACCGGCTGACGTTGCTCCAGAGCGATTTGATACAGGTCTCCGAAACCACGTGCGCCGACGACTCCGGCGAGGGCTCGTTCAAGAAGCGTGTCGTAATTGAATGTCAGAATCGTCGCTTGCTCATGTGACCACTGCGCTACCAGTCGGAGCAACCACGGCGGCGGATCTCCCTCGGCTCTGCTCTGGGCCTCGACGATGATGTCGTGGATGGCTTGGACACCATCGACGAAAAGCGCGCGAGAACGAAGATTGTCGCTGTCCTCTAGCCACGGTTCGTCACTGCCGATATGGCCGAGCCACGCCTCGACGTCACCACCAAACGGCGCGAGCGTATAGGCGGGGAGACGGAGACGCTCAAGCACCAACGGCCCGAGCTCCTTCATGAGGGGCATCTCTGAGCTGATTGCTCGCGAGAAGCCAGCGCCAAGCAGAACTACTTTCATGAAAGAAACTCTATGGAGGCAGCTCTGAATCGGCCGCTGGCGCGCCGAAGGGGACGTGGGCACTAGATCGGCAGGCGTCGTGGTGAGGGTTCGTTTACCGGACGCTGCTCACGACAGGCCCAGATGGGCGGTGACCGTTCTCGATTCTCCCTCGAACGTGCATCGTCCGATTATCTGGAATGATGCGTCCCCAGAGCTCCGGAGTTTTGAAGCCCCTGGCACTGATTCAATCAGTCGTCGACTGCGATCCGGAGGCGCATGCAGAGCTGGTGCCCATTGGTATATGGCCAAAGCCCGTCGTGCCATAGACGGCCGACGACAACCCCTGGGCTCACGCCGATACGGCTTGCGAAGCGGACAACATCGGCCTTCGAGCGCAGTCCGGCAAGTTCCGCCTCATGACTCTCTGGAATGAGGATACTGCCGGCGTACACGTTCGCCTCTTCTTCCGCCTTGGAGTTTGTGCCCTCGTCCTTTGACTGAATGAACACCTCATTGTGGGGATGAATGAGCACGTGTCCGATTTCGTGAAAAAGGGTGAACCAGAAATTACCGTCAGTCGCTCCGCGCAGGGTGAGGCAGATCACCGGACGACCGCCAATCCATCTCGTGGCGCCGTAAGCTCGTGCCCCCTTGATTTCAGGGACATAGACCAGCTCCACTCCGACTTCGGCCAGCTGTTCTCGCAGCTTCGCCCCGAAATGATCAGGTGGAGTCATGGACAGTGCGCGCAGTTCGGGGACCAAGGACTCCAGGCCCTCCCTGTCATATCCTGCCAGCGCGGTTCCTTGGGATTCGGATTCGATCTCGCACAACCTAAGCCAGGTGCTCACCGCGGCCGGGTCTACTTCGTGGGCGGTTCCCTGCCGATATGCTGCAGCTGGCGATAGAGTGCACTGTCTGAGCGCCGACACGGAGCCAACGCGGAACAATGCCATAAGTTCCAGAAGAACGGCTCCGGGGTTAGTGATCCGCGCCGTGACTACCTTGAGGGCTCGTAACTCACGGAGCGGGAAGAGTTCTGCTAGCGCACGCTCGGAAGCCAACTCTTCCATCAGCGCTAGCCGTGCAACATCCGCTCTGTAGGTGGCCTCGTAGCCCAGCCATATTCGCGATGGGATTCCAGTAACGAGTTCCAGCTTCATTGCGACGTCTTCTGTGAGTCGGGCACCGGATAAGAGCATGCTGACATGCTTACGGGATACTCCCAGCTGGCGCGCAAGCCACGCCTGACTAACCTCGTTCTCATCAATCCAGTCACGAATGAACTCGCCAGGAGCTACGGCGTAGTCGGTATCGCCTTCGAAGTAGGTGGACATGACTGCATAGCTCCCTTCAGTGGTAATCCTCGACGCTCTCAACCATTGCAACAACTGCAGTTGCATTGCCGAGATCGAAACTGACGACGATACGCCAATTCTTACTTAGGTGAGCGGCGTAGGTGGCGCTTCCACGTCCTGTTAGTGCGTGCCATTTGCCTAACCCCTTTAGTAGGTCATCAACAGTGCTTGCAGCTTTTAGGTCGACAATGCGCTTGCGCAGGGCTTTAGCCTGCGCGGTAGGGAGCTCGCCGTTCATAACTTTGGAAACGGTGCAGAGCTCCAACAACTTCTTAGTCGAGTATACGACCTTCACAGCAGAACCGTGTTACCTAACAGGTAACAGTTTGCAATCCGTCTTAGTGGGCAAGCATCTCCGCAGGACCGCTGAGACGCCGCCTCCATCAGGCCCGGGGCGTCAGTTGAGGTCATGCGGTGAATTTTACGCCAAGGCGAAGGGGCGACTGAAAGGCAAGCAGCCCAAATCATCCAAGACCCAGCGGACATCTTTTGACGCTGCACGTCGCCGGCGAGCACACGCAGGCTGAACGGCGGAGCTGTTCAGCCTGTCTCGGACGACGGTGTGTCGCGAGATCCAACGGCTCCACCTGAAAGGCCGATGTGGGCGCCGACTGCTAAGAGCGCCACTTAGCGTTGCGGAAGGAAGGTCATTTAGAGCTGCGATTCACAGTCCGACGGCGACACGCCCAAAAAGATGTCTCACAGAAGTCACGTTGGGAGAGGATCTGCGGCGGGCATCTGTGGCCGCAACAAGGCTTGGGAATGTCTCATGAGACACGTGAATTCCACATAAAAGACGTATATGTGCCCCACACCGGACCTAGAGGAGTTCCCCTTTGGGGAAATAGGGCGACCATCGAAAAGTGGTGTTTCGGTTAGTGTGTCCCGTGCCTAGGATGGCTTGCCCGAGCTCGACCTGTGTTAGGGCGGTAAAGAAAGTGTCCGCCTTCTTGAGCCAGACGTCGAAGTCCTCACTCACGGGTTCGATTTTCGTTCTAATACGAAGCGGCCAATCCTCCAGATACTTATGTCCACTGCATGTATACACGCCGACGAACAATCGGCTTTCTATGCTCCAGGTAACCAGAACGCCGCATAACCCGCGGTCCCTAGGGTCCTGAGGTTGACGCTGGTCGAACTCAAAGTACGGGAGGTCCTTGTAAAAGTAGTCAAAAACGCTCGCGGCAGGCCTGTCGCCAGCGGGGACCCCGACATCGGCCATCCACTCAACTGCCCGATCAAGCGCGCGGCCTTCGGCGAATGTCCTCACATCAGAGATCTGCGATCTGGCCTTGCTTGCAGCTGCCTGTCCCTCGGATAGCTTGGCTGTCGCCTCTGCCTTTGCCTTGGCAACTGCCTCGTCGAAGAATGACATCGGAGGTCTCTCCTTTCCAGCCAAGTAACCCTCGAATCATCATGCACCTGACGGGTCGCGATTCCACAGGTGCCACAGGCCTACTTCAGGACGGCGAACGGCCGATCTAAGACAAAGGGCGGCAGCCCTATCCGGCTGCCGCTCTTTTACCTGTTCCGGCCTAGAGGTCGTCCTCGGTGATGGCGAACTCGTCCTGGGCGACCAGGACTGCGTACTCCTTGATCTTGCGGACGTAGGCCCGGGCGGTGGAGCACGATCTCCTGGTCAGAGGGTTCGCGGCCCATTTCCTTGGGGATCCCTTGCCGAGAACGCTCAGCTCACGCGCTGCGCTTCCGGGTGAGAAGTTTTGCCAGTTCCGCGGATGCGTCTGCGGACGTTGTCTTCCGCACCTGCGACGTAGAACGCTGCTCGCTGAGTTCGAGAATCTGTTCGTAGTGGTTTTCTGTGAAGCGAACGGTTCGCTTGTTCAGGCGGAGATGCGGCCACGTGTTCGTGTAGTACATCTCCCTGACCATTCGCAGGGAAACCCCCAGTCGCTGCGCCAGATCATCTGGTGTCATCAATTCATTCCTGTATTCCGTCGTCACGTTTCGTGCCTCCGATTGCCGTTGATCCAGTCAGCAAGCGCTCCTTGCTGAGGGGTCCTATGCGGCTCGCCGGCTGGCGGGTGTAACTGTGCGTGTCACGGCGGGCATTCATGCATGTCTGCAGAGTCGCGGAATCTGCCTTCGCGTGGTCCCTCGACGCGTGGCTGACGTGGTTGAAACAACAGCGATGACACGTTGTTTACTGGAATAAGCCGCAATAAAAAGCCCGGAATCTAGCGGTTTTCGCATCTGGCGACACGCCGGGAATGGGGTTCAAGTCCCCCTCCGCGCACAACGGGAAAAGCCCCCGGAATCCACGGATTCCAGGGGCTTTTTCGTGCCCGCACTCACCTGCGCTGCCGAAGAGCGCAGCGAACGACGAGCTGCCGCCAGCTCCCTCGGGCAGGCCTTCAGCGGACCAAGCCGGAGACGAGGTTGATGGTGGTGGCCAGCACAATGGCTCCCAGCAGATATGACAGCAGGGCGTGGCGCAGCACGGTGCCGCGGATGGCGTCGGTTTTCAGGTCGGTGTCGGAGACCTGGAAACACATGCCGACGGTGAAGGACAGGTAGGCGAAGTCCAGGTAGCGCGGCTGCCTGTCCTCGTTGAAGTCCACCCCGGACTTGTCCCGGTAGTAAATCGACGCGTAGCGCAGGGCGAAGAGCGTGTGCACCAGGAACCAGGACAGCGCCACGCTGCCGAGCGCCAGGGCGATGATGGCCGATTTCCCGCCGCCTTCCGTGGTGGAGGCGTCGAGCAGGATCAGCGCGACCCCGCCGAAGCTGGCAATCGTTGCTGCGAGCACGAGGGCATCCGAGGCGGCCCGGCCGGGATCGTCGCGCCGGGAGTGCGCCGCTGTGGCCCCCGCGTTCAGTCCGCCGATGATCGACCAGACCCAGACGAGGTAGGTGGCGCAGGCGGCACCCCAGCCCGTCGCGGGCGCGTAGGACCACGATTTCAGGAATCCGACGGCCACAGCCGCACCGATACCGACGACGGCCATCACCAGGAGCCGAAGACGCGAATGATGGGCCGGCTTGTCGTACTCCGTCGGCTGGTGCCCTGCCCTGTCAGTTGTGCTCATGGTCCGATCATTCCAGCTCCGCGGTCCGGAACCCGGGCGGCGGCCTGGCCGAGTCCGGTCAAATGCTGCCGGTTCAGGGCGTCCAGCTCGTCATCGGTGAGGTCGTCGAAGGTCCGGGCCTCGCGGCGGTCACTGCGGGCGAAGCGGACGAACATCAGGATGATCAGCGGCAGGTCGACGATTTCGGCGATGAACCACAGCAAGTCTCCGGCCATCTGCTGGTCGCGCAGAGGACCGGGCTGCCAGCTGGGGCGTCCGGCCGCGGCCCGCCCGGCCCCGTCCATGATCCCCGGGCTGAGCCGCATCAGGATTCCGGGCACGGCGTCGGCCAGGAGCTCGATGAAGACGTAGATGAACTCGACAATGATCAACGAACTGATTGCCTTCGTTGACGCGTCCTCGATGATCGGCACCGCCATCAGCATCCCCAGCAGGGGCACGAATATGGTCAGCAGCACGTCCCAGAGCGTGCTGGTCCGCAGGGTGTAGAACAGCGGAGTGAGGAACAGGCTGAAGATGCCCAGCCCCAGCAGGGCAGCAACCAGGGTGTTGCTCAGGCAGCGCACCACGGCGTGGTCCAGGATTCTCTCCAGCCGCGAAGCCCCCGCAGTGCCCAGCGAGGTCCGGGCCAGGGTAAGCGGCCTGCCCGCCGCCACGAGCAACGGGACGACGAAGAGGTAAGAGGTGACCTTCAGCGTGAAAACCCAGCGGAGATCGTGGCTGTAGACGCCCGTGAAGCCGCAGCTGAGCACCGTGAAGCTGCCCAGGCCCAGCACGTAAAACGTCACCGTCCGCCACCACGGCCACGTGATGCCGCGCCTCGCGGCCGCCCGGACTCCGCGCGCGTACAACACGGCGGCCAGAAGCAGCAGCGCAAGGGCCGGCCAGTTGAGCGTCCAGGAGCGCCAGACGACATCCCACGTTGGCATGGTCAGTTCCTCCTTGCCACTTCTTCGGCTGGCGCCTCGTCCGAGGCGTCCCCGCTGAACACGGCGCCCTCGTCAGCCTCATCGCCGTCGCCGGCCTTTTTGCTCCGGCGGTGCTTGAGGTATTCGATGCCCCATGGCACTACGGACACCACAACCATGACTACGGCGATGATGTCGATGTTCTTGGCGACTATGTCGAAGTGCCCCAGCCAGGTGCCCAGCAGCGTGACGGACGTGGCCCATGCCAGGGCTCCGACGATGTTCCACAGCGAGAAGGACTTGTAGCCGTAGCGGGCGATCCCCGCGCTCAGCGGCGCATAGGTCCGCACGATGGGAACGAAACGGGCCAGCACAATGGCCGGTCCGCCGTGGCGGCGGAAGAAGTCCTCGGTCTTGTCCAGATGGGACGTCTTCAGGATTTTGGCGTCGTCCTTGAACCAGCGGCGGCCGAACTTGCGTCCGAGCAGGTAGCCCACCTGGTCCCCCGCCACCGCCGCCGCCGTGATGACGCCGATCAGCACCGGCAGTGCCAGGTTCAGCTCCTGGTGAAGGAGTCCGGCAGTAAAGAGCAGGGAGTCGCCGGGCAGGAACGGGAAAAGGACACCGGATTCGATGAAGACCATCAAGGCAATGACAGAGAGGGTGGCCGGCCCCAGGCCCTGAAGGAGGGCTGCCGGGTCCAGCACGGAGGGACTCCCTGCGGACGATGCCACGGCAGGTGCAATCGCTAGGGCATGAAGAGTGTGCATCGAACCACCCTCGCCCGCGGTCTCTAAGAAAACCCTAAGAAACCGGCGCAGGGACCTGAACCGCCTGTACGAGGACGACGTCGTCGAGGCGGTCAGGATTGAGCGCTGAGCAGACTCATGGCCATCCGAACGGCACGTACGTACGATGATTGAAGGCCCGGAATCCGGTGCGGTCAGCTTGGCCGGAGGATGGGGTTGTCCCGGCCCGCCGGAGGTGCAGCGCATTGCATTTCGCTTTCATTTGCCTGCCCGCCGCGGGCCATGTGAATCCGACGTTGCCGGTGGTTGCCGAGCTCGTCCGGCGCGGCCACCGTGTCACGTATGCGACCTCGGCGAAGTATGCGGGCGCTGTTGAGTCTGCCGGCGCCGCCTTTTTTGAGAGTGGAGAGGACCTGGCCGCGCAGTTTCCCCGGTTCGGCAGTCCTGGTCAGGGCGCCGGCGCTGCATCCCCACAGGCGGGGATGCTGGCGGGATTGGCGTCGGGGATGATGTCTGGACTAGTGGAGCGGCTGCTGGAGCGTGCGAGGGAGGAGTTCCCCGCCCTGTTGGCCCGTTTGGCCGCGGACCGGCCCGACGCCGTGTGCTACGACGCCATGACACTGGCCGGAAAGATGGCAGCCATGAAACTTGACCTGCCCGACGTCGCGTTGCTGCCGAGCTATGCAACCAACGAACATTTCTCCGTGCGGGAGCTGATGCCGGCCCGTGCGCCGGAAGAAATGCTGGCAGCGTGGAAGCGGGTCCGCCGGCTGATCGATGATTTCGCAGCAGAGCAGGGCCTGGACGATTTCACCTTCATGGAAGGCCCGTCGGCGTCGTTGAATATCTGCTTCATCCCCAGGGAATTCCAGCCAGCCGGCGACACCTTTGGCGCCAGCTTCCACTTTGTGGGACCTTGCCTTGGCCAAAGAACGGACGAGAACACATGGCGGCCCGACCGGCAGTCCGCGCCACTGGTCTTCATTTCGCTGGGCACCACACCGCTGAACGACCGTGCCGAATTCTTCCGGATGTGCCTGGAGGCATTCGCCGGCACCCCGTGGCAGGTGGCCATGGCCATTGGCGACCGCACCGGGGTGGCCGAACTGGGGGACATACCGGACAACGCTGACGTCCGCGCGTTCTTTCCCCAGCTGGAAGTCCTCCGCCATGCCGACGTGTTTCTCTCACACACGGGGATGAATTCCACCATGGAGGCCCTGTACTTTGGAGTGCCTTTGGTGGCCTTTCCGCTGCAGCCGGAACAGGAAGCCAATGCCCGCCGCGTCGAGGACCTGGGACTGGGACGCCGCCTGCCCGCCGAATCGCTCACACCCGCCCTGATCCGCACGGTCATCACCGAAGTCAGTGACGACCAGGAAATCCGGCGAAACCTGGAGACCATGAGCCAGCGCGTCCGCGGAGCTGGAGGACCAGCGGAGGCCGCCGACGCCATCGAACGCTACCTGCACGGCGGGCGCCCTTCGGCGTAGCTCTTGCGCTGCTCCCCGGCCGGCGGCCTGCGCCTCAAGCGTGGGCTCGCGCCCGAATCGGTCCGATGGCCAGGCTCGCATCGGCTCGGAGGAAGCCCCCGATGCGGTCAGCCTGTGCCATCAGTTCGTCCTTCTGGGGCGTTCTCAGCGGCCGGAACAGTTCGGCCGTGATTTCGACTCTGCGCCCGGACCGGCGTTGGTGCCACAGTCCTCCGACCACGCCGTCAATCAGCACAACCGGAAAATTACCGGCCTGCCCCCTGGACAGCCCCCGCTGGGCGGCCTCCCCGGCGAAGAGCCGATCGCGGGGCTGGGAGCCCACGATGAAGGCATCGAAGAGCGAATGCTGCCTGCGCCAGGACAGCGCGCCAGCGCGGCCACATCCCGTTGAACGCGGGCATGACCAGCTCACCAGCCCACGGCCCCGTTTGTGCGACGACGGCGTCGCCGAGTTCTGCCGCGGTGAGCTCGGCCGCCCGGAGCGCATCGGCTATCGCGAAAATGACTTCCTCCGCCTGCGCCAGAGTCAGGAACCGTTGCTGGACCGCTGCAGGGAGCGGAATTGCGCCCAGAGCTGCTGTCCAGAGGGGGAGGTCCTCGGCAGGCAGCAGGTGAACGGTGCCGCGGGGTCCGTACGTCTTGACCAGGCTTCGCTCGTCCCCCAGGCCCCGACGGATCTCCTCCTGGGAAATGCCCAGCGAGCGTATCCCGGTGGACAGCTCCGCGGCCGAGGGGACTTGGGCGTGTGCCCCGCACATGGCCCTCACGATATCGGCCGGGCGGCTGTGCCCGGCGGGCGGGACAAGCCCGTTCCGCTCCAGCCGCCGGGCGCAGACCTCAGCCCACGAAAACGCCTCTGGCTTCCGAATGCTCATCCCTGCAGTGTTCCTTCGACGCCTTCCCGAGACAATGGGGCGCGGGTTCCCCTCCACCTGTCGTTCAGGGTCACACGCCCCGCGATGCCATCGGGGCGTGTGACTACACCACTACCCCACCCACTCTGGAGCTCCGTCAGCACCGGGCTTAGGGTGGTGCCATGGCTGATGCGTATTCCTCTCTCCTCGAAGCGTTCAAGAACGTTGGTGCGGCCAGAGCCTACGGCGCTCCGGTCAGGCTCGACGACGGCGAAGAGTTCGTGCCGGTCGCCCTGGTTTCGTTCGGGTTCGGCGGCGGCACCGACGCCGAACCCGACGGCGCAGGTGCTTCGGGCGGAGGCGGGGGCGGCGTAGTCATCCCGCTCGGCGTTTACAGCCGCGGCAGCGGGGGCAGCCCTGTGTTCCGGCCTAACACGATTGCGCTTCTGGCCGGCCTCGTCCCTGTCGTGTGCGCTGCGGGTTTTGCGGTTCGCGGAGCTATTCGGGCGCTGCGTCCGTAGATGCCTGGCCACACCAGAGGGCTACCCCAGCCGGCTGCGAACGATCTCGCTGACGGCCTTGCCGTCGAAGCGCCCGGCGACCTTGGCCGTGACGGGCTTCATCACGGCGCCCATGTGCCGGATGGACAGCTCCGCCCCTTCGGCTTTCAGGGCGTCGATCGCCTCGTCAACTATTCCTTCCACCTCCGCGGCAGTCAGCGGCTGCGGCAGGTACGCCTCGATGACCTCGGCTTCTGCGAGTTCGGCGGCGGCACGCCCGTCCTCGCCGGCCTCCGTGTAGATGCGCGCCGTGTCATGGCGCTTCGCGGCTTCCTTCTGCAGCAGAGCAGTCACCTGGGTGTCATCCAGTTCGGTTGGCGTCTTGCCCGACTTCTCACGCGTTTCGATCTCGCCCAGCACATTGCGCACCGTGGTGAGCGCCACCCGGTTGCCGTCCTTCATGTGGACAACGACGTCAGCGTGCAGGCGTTCCTTCAGGGTGCTCATGGTTTTCGTCCTTTCAACAGCGTTCAGTAGTTCAATGGTGTACCCGGCCACGGGTTCCCACTAGGACCCAGCCCGCGGCGGCCGCGTCGCCGCACCGGCCGGGGCACCGCTCCCGGTTCACCGGCATGCCGCAGCCGGAAGGCGCAAATTTCCGGTTATGGTTGTGAGGGTTGGGGGCCACCACCCGGCCTGGGGAGGAATGAACACATGGAACTGCATGGCCGAAATCGTCGGAACGCGAAAATAGGCCGCCGGCTTTTCACCCTCGCCTCAGTAGCCGTGGCCCTCAACGGCTGCGGTCCTGCAAACC
Organism: Arthrobacter sp. KBS0703; assembly: GCF_002008315.2. Classification (NCBI taxonomy): domain Bacteria; kingdom Bacillati; phylum Actinomycetota; class Actinomycetes; order Micrococcales; family Micrococcaceae; genus Arthrobacter; species Arthrobacter sp. KBS0703. The sequence goes on from NZ_MVDG02000001.1 coordinate 1,642,957, forward strand.
GAAGCGAAGGCACCGGCAGCGCAGCGGCATCTCCCGTCGCCCCACCGGCCACGGCCACTGCACGAAAACGTCCGACGACGACCCCGCCTGCCGTGCGTCCCCTGCCGGATCCTCAAACGCAGGTTTCCCAGACGGCATCGGCCCTTCTTCCGGGGACCTATGGTCCTGTCTCTTATACACATCTAGATGTGTATAAGAGACACCGGCTCCCAGCCGCCGGCCCGCGGCCGCCGCGCCTGCCAAGGCCCGCATCGTGGCTGATTTCACGGGCAAGGCACCCGGCACATGGGGGCTCTATGTGCCGGGGACCGCCACGAACCTCACGGGCCGCGGCCGCAGGATCGCCCTGACCTTTGACTGCTGCGGCGGGCCCGGGGGCGACGGCGTGGACCGGGAACTCATCGACACGCTTCAACGTACGCGAACCCGGGCCACGTTCTTCCTCAATTTCCGGTGGATCCAGGCAAATCCCGGAGTTGCCAGATCCCTGGCCGAAAACCCTCTCTTCGAGATCGGCAACCACGGCACCAAGCATGTTCCGCTCTCGGTTTCCGGCCGCAGCGCGTACGGAATCCAGGGCACCGCCAGCCCGGCGGAGGTCTACGACGAAGTCATGGTCAACCAGGCTGCACTGTACCGGCTCACGGGCAAGCCTGCCAGGTACTTCCGCCCCGGAACCGCCTACTTCGACGAGGCCTCGGCCGCCATAGTCAGGGAGCTCGGGCTGATCCCCGTGTCATTCAGCATCAACGGCGACGGCGGTGCCACCTACCCTGCGCCGGTTGTTCTTGGCGAAGTCGCCGCAGCCAAGCCCGGGGATATCATCATCGCCCATGCCAACCACCCTCACGGCGGAACCGCAGCCGGAGTGGCGCTGGGGTTGACCGCCCTGAAAACGGCAGGCCTCAAACCGGGACGACTCAACGTGAAGTAGTCCGGCGGTAGCCTAGAGTCCTATGGTTTACTTCGAAGCAGCTGCCCCGTCCCTCCCGCAACTGTGGTGGGACCGCGTGGCTTCCGGCTTCGCGCAGTCCGACATTCCCGCGGTGACCGTTACCGAACTCCTCGCCGTCGTCGTGATCGCCGCAATTCTCTCCGTCCCGCGCGCCACGTGGCGGTACTTCGGGCTGTTTGCGACCGTAACCCATGAACTGGGGCACGCATTTGCCGCGCTTACCAGTGGCCAGCGGCTCGGCGGCATCCAGCTTCGGCTCAACCACTCCGGCACCACCACCTCCTACACCCGCGGCCGGTTCGCCGCCGTATGGTCAGGGTTTTGGGGGTATCCCGTTCCCGGCATGGCGGGTGCAGCGCTGGTCTGGTCCGGCTTCACCGGGTGGGGGCCTGCTGCCATGTCCACCGGGCTGCTGATTCTGCTGGCATCCCTGATGTTCATCCGCAACGTCGCCGGCGTCTTCATCCTCCTGGCGGCCGTCCTTGCCTCGGCCACCACGATCATTGCCGTGCCCGCTGCTTTTACCGGCCATATCGCAATCATCCTGGGGCTGGCCCTGCTCGTCGCCTCAGTCCGCGACCTGGCCAAGCTCACGAACGTCCACCTCCGCCGCCGCGACCAGTTGCGGACCTCCGACGCCTACATCCTCTACCGCGCCACGGCCGTGCCCTCGGGGGTATGGATCGTCCTCTTTGCCATACTTGTCGGGGCGTCCTGGTTGGTGGCGTGGCAGCCGATTTCGAAGGTTCTTGCCGCGGCGACATAGGCTGGACCTATGAGCGAGAAGTCCAGCACCCTCGAAGAGCACAGCACCGTCGATGAACACAGCACCAAGGGATCGTATGTCACCGGTGGCGACTTCAACCGGGACACTAACTACATCGAGGACCGCATTACCCGCGAGGGCAAGCCGGGACCGAACGGTGAGCCAGGCTGGCCCGTGGCCCCCGGCCGCTACCGGCTGGTAGCCGCACGCGCCTGCCCGTGGGCGAACCGGGCGGTGATCGTCCGACGGCTTCTGGGCCTGGAAGAGGTCATCTCGTTGGGTCAGCCCGGCCCCACCCACGATGCCCGGTCCTGGACCTTCGACCTGGATCCGGACGGCAAGGACCCGGTGCTGGAAATCGAGCGCCTGCAGGACGCGTACTTCCGCCGGTTCCCGGACTATCCGCGAGGCATAACCGTGCCCGCCATGGTGGACATCGCCACGGGAGCGGTGGTCACGAACGACTTTCCGCGGATCACGCTGGACTTTTCCACCGAGTGGACGGAGTTCCACCGCCCCGGAGCGCCCCAGCTTTATCCGGACCACCTGCGCGAGGAGATTGACCGCGTCAACAAGCGTATCTTCACGGAGGTTAACAACGGCGTGTACCGGTGCGGTTTCGCCGGCTCGCAGGAGGCCTACGAGTCGGCCTACAGCCGCCTGTGGACGGCCATGGACTGGCTTGAGGAACGGCTCGGCACCCGGCGGTATCTCGTCGGCGACTCGATCACCGAAGCTGACGTCCGCCTCTTCACGACGCTGGCCCGGTTCGATGCCGTCTACCACGGCCATTTCAAGTGCAACCGGAACAAACTCAGCGAGATGCCGGTTCTGTGGGCCTATGCCAGGGATCTCTTCCAGACGCCCGGTTTCGGGGACACCACCGACTTCGTGCAGATCAAGCAGCACTACTACGTCGTCCACGAGGACATCAATCCCACACGCGTCATCCCGGCCGGCCCGGACTTGTCCGGATGGCTGGCGCCGCACGGCCGCGAGGCCCTGGGCGGGCGCCCCTTCGGGGAGGGAACGCCTCCCGGCCCCGTCAAAGCCGGGGAGGAAGTGGCCGCGGGACACGGGGCTTCCTGAACGCAGATTACGGCTTGCCGCAGGTTCACCCGGCCCTGCCGTGAGAGTTAGTCCACTTGCCGCACACCGGCAGCGCCCCTACTGTTGGGCCGGATGAGCACCTCGACGCAGAACACAACGGCCCGGGAACCGCTGCCCCGGAAACTCTGGCGGCTCTCTGCAGGAAGTGTGGCCCGCGCCCTTGCGGCGCCGCGGCTGCAGCTGGCAGCCAAGGCGGGCCTGGCCGCGGGCCTCGCGTTCATGATCGCCCCGCTCATGCCGGGCGCTGTCTCTTATACACATCTAGATGTGTATAAGAGACAGCTACTATGCTCCGCTTGGGGCGCTCGTGGCCATGTACGAAAACGTAGCCGGCTCCATGCGGCAAGGCCTGCAAACGCTCGTGGGACTGGCGGCGGGCATAGGCCTTGCGTTCCTCCTGATCAGCTTTGGCGCCACACCGCTCACCGTGGGCATCGTGATGGCGCTCGGTGTCCTGCTCGCCGGGCTCCCCCGCCTGGGCGCGGGCCGGGACTGGATCCCGACGGCGGCACTGCTGGTCTTGCTCGTGGGCGGACGCAACCCGGACGACTTCTCGTTCGGTTACCTGCTCCAGATGGGCTTTGGCGTGGCGGTGGGCATCGTTGTCAACATGCTCGTGTTCCCGCCCCTGCACTTCAACGCAGCGGCCCTGAGCCTGGCAGAACTCCGTCTCGCGTTGGCCCGCCAACTATCAGACATGGGCGAGGCGGTGCACGAAAAGTGGCCGCCGGAGCACCAGGAGTGGTCCCGCAGGTCGGAGGAGCTGGCCCGGTCGGCCCGGTCCGTCCGCGCCGCCGTCGAAAAAGCCGATGCCAGCAGGGAGGCCAACCCCCGCCGCCGTTTCCATCCCCGCGACCTGAACCTGGATTACCGCAGCGTCCGCGCCCTGGAGCGCGTCACGTTCCACATCCAGGATATGACCGAGGTGCTGACTGACGTGATCTGGAACGAGGACATGCCCTTCACCATTCCGCTGCCGTACAGCGAACCGCTGGCGGGCGCCCTGTCCGCAGTCAGTGAAGTGCTCCGCGCCGCGGAGGAGGACGATGCCGGCCGGCAGGCTGAGCTGCTGAGTGCTGCACACGCCGCGGTCGGCGTCCTCGAAGAGCGCATCACCTCTGAGGACGCCGACGCGGACGGACCGAGCGCCGCGGAATCCATCCTGCTGAGCCTGCACCGGATACTGCGCGCGGCCGGAACGGACAGCCGGTAAGCCCGCCCGGTCCGGGGCGGCACTACAGCGCCGTCACCGATCCGCTGAAATGCTTCCGGCCGGACCGTGGGCTCCAGGCCACGTAGTCGGAACGCAGCCAGGCCGCGCCCTCCGTCTGCGCCGTGGAGATGTCCAACGCCACCCTCGCGGGAAGGAACACCGGCGCCTCGAAACTGACCTCCCAGCGGAAAGCCTCGCCCTTCGCCGAACCAACGTCCGCCAGCGCACGGGACGCGAGGTACATGCCGTGCGCAATTGAACGGCGAAGGCCAAGGGCCTTGGCCGAAAGCACGCTGAGGTGGATGGGATTGAAGTCTCCCGAAACGGCAGCATAGGCACGCCCCGCGTCGACGCCGAGCTGCCAGAGTGCAGTGGGATCCGGAGCCTTGAACGCCGCAGGCTGCACGGCGGCCGCCGCCTTATCGATTCCGGGCAGGAACACACCCTTTGCCAGGTACGTCGAAACACCCCGCCAGCGAACCGTTCCGTCACCGGCCGCGCGGACCTCGGCCACGATGTCCAGTTGGGTCCCGGCGCGGTGCGCGCGGAGGTTTTCGGTCCAGGCCGAAATATCCACCGGTTCGGTAAACCGCACCGGACTGCGGTGCTCGACAGCATTGCGCAAATGGATCATTCCTAGCAGCGGCAACGGAAAGTCGTCACGGTTCATGACGCTCATGGCGACCGGGAACGCCAGCGCGTGGATGAAGCCGGCGGGCAAAACGTCGCTGGCAGTTTCACCCAGGAGGTGCTGATAGGCCGTGAGGTTCCCGACGTCGGCCAGGACTCCCCTGACCTCATGGCTTACCAAGGGCAGGGCGGTGCTGTTGTGGGACCCTAGGAGCCGGCGCCGGGCAGCCGCGGCGGCCGCGTTCACATAGAGCTTCGAGAGGGACGGCATTTCTCCCAGGATGACGGGCTGGGCACTGCTCATGCTCCCACCATGTTTTGTCCGCACACCCGGAGCACCTCGCCGGAAATGCCGCAGGCGGCGCCGCTGGCGAGGAAAGCAATCGTCTCGGCAACGTCCTGCGGCCGGCCGCCCTGCTGCAGGGAATTCAGCCGACGGGCAATCTCTCGCGTGGCAAACGGTATGCGGGCGGTCATCTCCGTCTCGATGAAGCCGGGCGCCACGGCGTTGATCGCACCGCCGTATCCGGCCAACAAAGGTGCCGTGGCCCGGACCATGCCCATCACCCCGCCCTTGGACGCAGCATAATTCGTCTGGCCCCTGTTGCCTGCGATACCGCTGGTGGAAGCAACGGACACGATGCGCGGCGACGACCGGAAGTGCTCGGAAGCCAGGAGGGCGCCGTTGATGCGCAGTTGGGCGGCGATGTTCACGTCGATCACCGAACTCCAGCGCGAGTGGTCCATGTTGACGAGCAGTTTGTCCCGCGTAATTCCCGCGTTGTGGACCACGATGTCCAGGCGCCCGTAGCGGCCGACGGCGTGGTCGAGGATCCTGGTGCCGGCGTCATCGCGGGTGATGTCCAGTTGCAGGGCTGTCCCTCTGACGTCGTTGGCGACCTCGGCCAGGTGGTCACCCGCGGCCGGGATATCGACCGCCACCACTGTCGCGCCGTCCCGGTGGAGCGTACGGGCAATCGCCGCGCCGATCCCGCGCGCGGCACCCGTAACGACGGCGACTTTTCCTGCGAGCGGTGTGTCGACGTCGTCGGGCAGCGTGCCGTCAGAAGTACCGATCCGCACGAACTGGCCGTCCACAAATGCGGACCGCGCGGAAAGGAAGAACCGGAGCGCGCCCAGCGCACCCGGCGCGGTTGCGCCGACCCCGTCTGCCAGAAGAACGCCGTTCCCTGTGGCACCGGCACGGAGCTCCTTGGCCAGTGAACGGAGCAGCCCGTCCACCCCCTGCCGGGCGGCTGCGGCGGCGGGGGTGCCGCCGTCAGGCACGCGGGAAACGGTGATGACGCGTCCGTTCGGAGCAAGGTCCCGCAAGGAGGGCGCAGCACTCAGCACCGGCTCCTCAAGGTCGCCGGGCGTTTCGAGGTCGTCGAGGACCAGCACGATCCCGCCGAGCTTTTCCCCGGGGACGGCGTGGCGCCGGACGTCCAGGTCCCAGGCAAGGAGGTCAGCCGCCAGGGCATCCGCTCCCGCGCTCGAACCCACAACCAGCACGGGGCCGTTGACCAGGGGTTGGCCGGGTTCGTAGCGCCGGAGCACGGCAGGCTGCGGCAGCCCGAGCTTCTTCGCAACATCCCGGCCGAGGCCCTTGCTGACCAACCGTGTGTAAGTATCTGTCATGAGAATCCCCTAGTGGGCTTCCAGCAGCGCGACGACGCCCTGGCCGCCCGCGGCGCAGATGGAAATCAGGCCGAGGGCCGGACGCCCGTCAGCGGTGCCCTTTTCGTGCAGCATCTTGGCGAGCGACGCCACGATGCGTCCGCCGGTGGCGGCGAACGGGTGGCCTGCCGCGAGCGACGATCCGTTGACGTTAAGCCTGGAACGGTCTACCTTCCCGAACGCTCCTTCCAGCCCCAGCCGGGTCCGACCGAATTCCTCATCTTCCCAGGCGGCCAGCGTGCTCAGCACCGTCCCGGCAAACGCCTCGTGGATCTCGAAGTAGTCGATGTCATCCAGCGTCAGGCCGTTGCGCGCCAGCAGGCGCGGCACGGCAAAGGCGGGAGCCATGAGGAGACCGTCTTTGCCGTGGACGAAATCCACGGCGGCGGCCTCACCGTCCAAAATCGTGGCGAGCGTGGGCAGGTCGTGCCGGTCCGCCCACTCTTCGGACGCCAGGAGCACGGTGGAAGCGCCGTCGGTCAGCGGAGTGGAATTGCCGGCCGTCATGGTGGCTGCGGATCCAAGGCTCCGGCCGAAGACCGGCTTCAGGGACGCCAGCTTTTCCAGGCTCGTGTCGGCCCGGAGGTTGGAGTCCCTGGTGAGCCCGCGGTACGGGGTGAGGAGGTCATCGAAGAACCCCGCATCGTAGGCGGCTGCAAGGTTGCGGTGGCTGTTGTAGGCCAGCTCGTCCTGGGCCTCACGCGTGATCTTCCACTGGGCAGTGGTCAGTGCCTGGTGCTCCCCCATGGACAGGCCGGTGCGCGGCTCGCCCGTATTCGGTGCGTCCGGCGCAAGGTCCTTGGGACGCAGACGGGCGAGGATCTGCAGGCGCTGCGGCAGTGTTTTGGCCCGGCTGAGATCGAGCAGGACTTCACGGAGTCCCTCACTGACGGCGATCGGCGCATCGGATGCCGAGTCGACACCGCCGGCGATGGCGGACTCAATCTGTCCGAGCTTGATCTTGTTGGCAAGGCCCAGCACCGTTTCCAGTCCTGTGGCGCAGGCCTGCTGGAGGTCATATGCCGGCGTTTCCGCGGAAAGCGCGGAGCCCAGCACGGCCTCGCGGGTCAGGTTGAAATCCCGCGAGTGTTTCAGGACTGCGCCTGCGGCCACTTCGCCGATGCGCTCGTCCTGCAGCCCGAACCGGGCGATCAGTCCGTCCAGGGCTGCCGTGAGCATGTCCTGGTTGGACGATTTGGTGTAGGCCCCGCCCGTGCGGGCGAACGGAATCCTGTTACCGCCCACCACCACGGCCCGGCGAACCGCGTGTCCAGATGAAGCGGCCCGCGCCACGGCGGGCTCTTCTGATCCATTTACTGACTGTCCGTCGATGGACATGCGGTGTCTCCTTAGGTCCAGGCTAGTTATCGATACCCAGCGTACCTGATACGCTGGGTATCGTGAATATGAGCCACACTGACGGAGACTCCCTGTCCGGACCCGCGGCCGTGGACGGCCGCGCCTCCAGGTGGCAGTCCCACCGGGAGGAGCGCAGGCGCGAACTCATCAAGTCTGCCCGGCGCGCCGTTCACGCCCTGGGCAGCGATGCCTCCATGGAGGACATCGCCACGGCAGCCGGCACGTCAAAGTCGGTGTTCTACCGGTATTTCGGTGACAAGGCGGGGCTGCAGCAGGCCGTGGGCGAAGTGGTGCTTTCCCAGATGCAGCGCCGCATCCGGGAAGCTGCGCAGAGTGCCCAGACCCCGCGCGAAGGCCTGTTTGCGATGGTCTCCGCGTACCTCCAAATGGCCGAGACGAGCCCCAACGTCTATACCTTCGTGACCCGCTATTCAGCGGGAGATACCGACGGCGGCCACACCGCCATTGCCACGGCCGGCGCGCTGGGGCATTTCTTCGACTCCATCGCGGACATGATCGCCCGGCCCATGCGCGCGCATCTCGGCGAAGGCAAGGAAGCCGTGATCGGCTACTGGCCGAACGCGGCGATCGGACTGGTCCGCAACGCAGGCGAGCAGTGGCTCGCCAGCCCGGACTCCCCTGCGAAACCGGACCAGGAGACGATGGCCCGCCAGATCACCGCCTGGCTCTGCGTTGGCATCGCACCCGAACTTACCGACGTTCAGTAACCCTCAAATTGTCAAAAACCAACGAAGGAAACGACATGACTGAAGTAGCGGACCGCCCCACGGGCGCATTCTCCCGTCCGGCTCCGGCAGGACAGCCCGCCGTCGACGTCGCCGTGCTCGGCGAGCAGCTGCTGGGCAAATGGGCGCACGTCCGGCGCCAAGCCCGCGAGTTGGCAGCGCGCCCGGAACTGCACAAGACCGAGGGCCTCACCCATACCGAGCACCGCAAGCGCACGTTCGGCCAGCTTCGCTACCTCGTGGAAAACGACGCCGTCCATCGCGCCTTCCCGGCCGCCCTCGGCGGATCAGACGACCACGGCGGAAATATTGCGGGCTTCGAGGAGCTGGTCACTGCCGACCCGTCCCTGCAGATCAAGGCCGGCGTGCAGTGGGGCCTCTTCGGCTCGGCCGTGATGCACCTGGGCACAGAGGAGCACCACCGCAAGTGGCTGCCGGGCATCATGAACCTGGACATCCCGGGCTGCTTCGCCATGACGGAGACGGGCCATGGGTCGGACGTCGCGAGCATCGCCACGACTGCCACGTACGACGCCGGCACGCAGGAGTTCGTTATCAACACGCCTTTCCGTGCGGCCTGGAAGGACTACATCGGCAACGCCGCCATAGACGGTCTGGGCGCTGTTGTGTTCGCCCAGCTGGTCACGCACGGCGTGGACCACGGCGTCCATGCGTTCTACGTAGACCTCCGCGATCCGGATTCCAAGGAATTCCTGCCCGGCATCGGCGGCGAGGACGACGGAGTCAAGGGGGGCCTCAACGGCATCGACAACGGCCGCCTGCACTTCAGCAACATCCGGATCCCACGCACCAACCTGCTCAACCGCTACGGTGATGTGGACCCGGACGGCAACTACAGCTCCCCGATCGCCAGCCCTGGCCGGCGCTTCTTCACCATGCTGGGAACATTGGTGCAGGGCCGGGTCAGCCTGGACGGCGCTGCCGTGGCCGCTTCCAAGCTCGCACTCAAGACCGCTATCACCTACGCCACCGAGCGGCGTCAGTTCAATGCCTCCTCCGCCACCGAAGAAGAGGTCCTGCTCGACTACCAGCGGCACCAACGGCGGCTCTTCACCCGCCTGGCAACCACCTACGCTGCCGCGTTCGCCCACGAACAGCTGCTGCACAAGTTCGATGACGTCTTCTCCGGCGCGAACGACACTGATGAGGACCGGCAGGACCTGGAGACCCTGGCCGCGGCCCTTAAACCGCTCAGCACCTGGCACGCCCTCGATACCCTGCAGGAATGCCGGGAGGCGTGCGGCGGCGCCGGCTTCCTGATCGAAAACCGCTTCGCGTCGCTCCGCGCCGACCTCGACGTCTACGTCACGTTCGAGGGAGACAACACCGTGCTTCTGCAGTTGGTGGCCAAGCGGCTGCTGGCGGACTATGCCAAGGAATTCCGCAGCGTCAACTTCGGCGTCCTGGCCCGGTACGTGGTCAACCAGGCGGCAGGGAACGCCGTCCACCGGACCGGGCTCCGCGGAGTCGCGCAGTTCGTGGCGGACACTGGCCTGCCCCAGAAGGCCGCCATCGCGCTGCGGGAAGAGGAGAGCCAGCGCGCACTGCTGACCGACCGCGTCCAGACCATGGTTGCGGACGCCGGCAGCGCTCTGAGGGGCGCCAACAAGCTCCCGCAGAGCGAGGCTGCCGCCTTGTTCAACCGGCATCAGGACGAGCTGATCGACGCGGCGCAGGCCCACGCCGAGCTGCTGCAGTGGGAAGCCTTCACAGATGCCCTCGCACAGGCCAACGATCCGGGAACGAGGACTGTGCTCACCTGGCTCAGGGATCTGTTCGGGCTGTCCCTGATCGAGCAGAACCTGTCCTGGTACCTTATGAACGGCAGGCTCTCCATGCAGCGCGGGCGCACCGTGGGCGAGTACATCAACCGGCTGCTGACCAAGATCCGCCCGCATGCGCTGGATCTGGTGGACGCTTTCGGTTATGGCCCGGAGCACCTGCGTGCCGCGATCGCCACTGGCGCGGAAAAGGTGCGCCAGGATGAGGCCCGCGACTACTACCGCGCGCGGCGTGCAAGCGGACAGGGACGGTAGCTGAACTCCTAGTTCTTGAGGCGGGCCCCTGCGCGGCGGCCACGGAGGCCATGCCGTCCGTGGCCCACGCGGTGCGGACGCTGCAGTCTATGCTTTGGCAACGCAGCGTGACGTCCTGTGGCAGGCAGGGCCGGCGCAGTCCTATTGGAAGGTTGGTGGACGGGCATGTTAGCTAGCCGGCCATCGTCCGCCGCCGGGCCCGATGGTTCGCGGTGACGGGCCAGCTTCACGACCGCTTCCACCGATTTGGTCCCCCTGGGCCCCGGAACCATCACTTTGCAGTTCAGGTCTCTGGGTTTGAGAATTAAGGAGTGGCCTCAGCAGGACCGGATTGTTGTGCCCGTAGTTCAGAGCCCGGCCCCCGTTGAAAAAGTCCAGACACTCCCTGCCCTCGTCGCTGTAGAGGGTGCTGCAGGCGAACACGACTTCCCAGCCGCGGCAATAGGATAGAACTTCGGATTCTGACGGCTTCTCACGGCTTGTTTTCAGGATAGAGGTGAATCTCAGGACGTCCGACGGCGGCTTCCTCGCCGCCGTCGGCCCTGGGACCGCCTCAGCGGCGCGGCGGCAGTGCAAGCCAGGCAACGGCCACTACCAGATTCGACGGAAGGCCGAGTGGCTCCGGAGCCATGCTGCGGACGCGGGGATCGGCAACGACGTCAATGCCGTTTGGCTCCCGTGCCAGCCCGGTTCCGAGTGCCTTTAGGAGCGCTTCCTTCCGAGTCCACAGCTGCGCCCTCAGCTGGGGACGGCTGTGCTCGGGAGTGCTGAGTGTGAGGCGTTGTTCCCCATCAGTCAGCAGCGTAGCGTCGAAACCCTCAAAGGCCGTGGACGATTCATCTTCAACATCGACCCCGACCGCTCCGGTGAGGTCGGCATCCAGTTGCCCGGCGACAACTGCCCAGTCTCCGCACCGCGACAGGCTCAGCACAAGCGGAACGGGACGGCCTTCGACCGTATATCCCGGCCGTCCATGGTTCAGCCAGGAACCTTGTCCACACGCGGGGCAGTGATAATCGATCTCCAGCCGATCATCTGCGAGGCCAAGAAGCTCTGCCGCAAAATGGCGCTGTACCAATCGGCCAGCCAGAAACCGCCGACGCGGAAGTTCACCACTGAATAGCGCCGCTCGAGTGAGTTCAGCGGGATCCAGGATCCAACTGCGCCCGACATCGACGTTACTCAGCTGAAAAGCGCGAACCTGCAGCATCAATACCCTTCCCTCCTGGGATGCTGCGGTTCACAACATCCCAGGAAGGTCAAGAACGCCTCGCGTTACAGTACCGAGCGGTATACGTCGAGGGTGGTCTCAGTGATGGACTCCCACGAAAAGTGCTCCTCCGCCCGGCGCCGGCCGGCTTCGCCCATGGCACGGGCGCGCTCGGGATCCGACACCACTTCCGTCAGGGCAGCCGCAAAGTCGTTGACGAACTTTTCCGGGTCCAGCGGTGTGCCGGTGCCGTCGGTGACCTGTTCGATCTCCACGAGCAGCCCGGTCTCTCCGTGCTGAACCACCTCGGGGATGCCGCCGGTGGCGCTGGCAACTACGGCGGCGCCGCAGGCCATGGCCTCGAGGTTGACGATACCGAGCGGTTCGTAGATGGACGGGCACGCGAAGGCGGTGGCGTGGCTGAGGACCTGGATGAGCTCGTTGCGTGGCAGCATCCGCTCAATCAGCACCACGCCGCTGCGCTGGCCCTGGAGTTCTTCTATCAGCCTGGCAGTCTCCGCGGCCAGTTCAGGCGTGTCCGCCGCACCGAGGCACAGCACCAGCTGGACGTCCTCGGGAAGTTTGGCGGCGGCGCGCAGGAGGTAGGGAACACCCTTCTGCCGGGTGTTCCGTCCTACGAACACCACGCTGGGACGGTCGGGGTCGATGCCAAGTGCGCGGACGGCGTCGTGGTCCTCATCGCGGTTCCACATGCTGACGTCGATGCCGTTGTGCACCACCTTCACCTTGGCGGGGTCCACGTCGGGGTAGCTGCGCAGGATGTCTTGGCGCATGCCCTCGGAGACCGCAATGATGGCGGCAGCCGCCTCGTAGGCGGTCTTCTCCACCCAGGAGGACAGCGCGTAGCCGCCGCCGAGCTGCTCGGCTTTCCACGGGCGCAGCGGCTCCAGGCTGTGGGCACTCAGGACGTGCGGGATACCGTGCAGCAGGGACGCCAGGTGCCCGGCCATGTTGGCGTACCAGGTATGCGAATGGACCAGGTCCGCGCCGGCGATGTCCGGAACGATGCGCAGGTCCACCCCGAGCGTCTGGACCGCGGCATTCGCCGACCCGAGATCCTCCGGCACGGAGTAGGACGTCACCGCAGCCCCGTGGTAGTCGGCGTCCCGGGGCGCCCCGAAGGCACGCACCTGCAGGTCGACGTGCTTGGCCAGGACCCGGCTCAGCTCGGCTACGTGGACGCCCGCGCCACCATAAATCTCCGGCGGGAATTCTTTAGTCACAATGTCTATTCGCACGATACCCAAGGTAGTCGTTACGGTTGAACTGTTCTAGTGTGAAGGAGTCCGGGCGTGCCGGACTTTTGGGGAAGTTACGAAGGCGTACAGGAGCGACCACATGCCGTTGAATAAGAAAGTCCTGGCCATTGTCCTCGCAGGCGGGGAGGGAAACCGTCTCATGCCATTGACGGCGGACAGGGCCAAACCAGGCGTGCCCTTTGCGGGAAGCTACCGCCTGATCGACTTTGCGTTGTCCAACCTTGTGAATTCCCGATACCTGCAGATCGTGGTCCTGACGCAGTACAAGTCCCACAGCCTCGACCGCCACATCTCCGAGACCTGGCGGATGTCCACCCAGCTCGGCAACTACGTCGCCTCGGTCCCCGCGCAGCAGCGCGTCGGCAAGAGCTGGTTCCTCGGCAGCGCAAACGCCATCTACCAGTCCCTGAACCTCATCCGTGACGCCAATCCCGACATCGTCGTCGTGGTGGGCGCGGACCACGTGTACCGCATGGACTTCGCCCAGATGGTGGAGCAGCACGTCAAGAGCGGCGCCAAGGCAACCGTCGCGGCCGTCCGCCAGCCACTGCACATGGCGGACCAGTTCGGTGTGATCGAAGTCGACCCCGAGGACTCCCAGAAGATTGCCGCCTTCGTCGAGAAGCCGTCCTCCACGCCCGGCCTGGCCGCGGATCCGACCCAGTTCCTGGCATCCATGGGCAACTACGTCTTCAACGCCGATGCACTGGTGGACGCCCTGCACGTCGACGCCGAACGCCTCGACACCAAGCACGACATGGGCGGGGACATCATTCCCTACTTCGTGAACCAAGGCGAAGCCGGCGTCTACGACTTCACGCTCAATGACATTCCCGGCTCCACCGAACGCGACCGCACCTACTGGCGCGATGTCGGAACCATCGACTCGTTCTACGACGCCCACATGGACCTCATCTCGCCGCTGCCCGTGTTCAACCTGTACAACTCGGAATGGCCTATCTACACGCGTCAAAGCATCTCCCCGCCCGCCAAGTTCGTGCGCGGTGAGCACAACACCGTGGGCAGCGCCCTGGACTCGATCGTGGCCAGCGGCGTGGTTATCTCTGGAGGCATCGTGGAAGGCTCGGTCCTGGCCAACGACGTCTACGTCGGCACGGCAAGCCGCGTGGTGGATTCCGTGTTGATGGACAAGGTCCAGATCGGCGAGGGCGCCGTGGTCCACCGCGCCATTATCGACAAAAACGTCAAGGTTCCCGCCGGTGCCGCGATCGGTCTGGACGCGGAACTCGACCGCGCCCGCGGCTTCAAGGTCACGGATTCGGGGATCACCGTGCTGTCGAAGGGCCAGGCCGTTCCCGAGCCGGACGACGCCGAGCGGGCACTCTCAGCGGCCAACCTGCACCTTGTTCCCAATGCCGTGAAAGCCGCCACCGAGAATCTCCCTGGAGTGCGCGAGTCCGTGCAGCAGGCCGGACAGGTCCAGGCCGCCGCCGTCGGCGTGGAAGCACCCGCCAACAGCCGCTCCTGAGATCGCGGTTTCAAGAGGGCTTTGTGGGCGGGCCTGATGCTCGGCAGGCTGTAAAATCAGCTCAATGAGCTTCTCCGATCTGACGCCTGAAGAGATTCAGGCCTGCCTTAAAGTCCTCAACACCATCCACGTCTACGACGAGGAGCACCCGGACTACGTCTCGGTACGCCGTGCCACGGGCAAAATGTTCAAGGCCGTCAAACGGCACCGGCGCGTGACCAAGCGTGACCTGATCGCGGAATCAGACCGCGCCGTCATTGCACAGACGGCGACGGCCGCGCCGGACCGGATCGACGACGAGACCCGCGGCAATAAGCTCGCCCCCTCGGCCACCGGCAAGGTTGCCGGCCACCTGATCAGATCCAGGCCCTGCTACATCTGCAAGCGGCACTACACGCAGGTGGACGCCTTCTACCACCAGCTCTGCCCGGAATGCGCGGCGTTCAGCCACACCAAGCGCGACGCCCGGACGGACCTGACCGGACGCCGTGCCCTGCTCACAGGCGGCCGAGCGAAGATCGGCATGTACATCGCGCTGCGGCTGTTGCGCGACGGCGCCCACACCACGATCACCACACGCTTCCCGAAGGATGCCGCCCGACGCTTCGCCGCCATGGAGGACAGCGCCGACTGGCTGCACCGGCTGAAGATCGTGGGCATCGACCTCCGCGACCCCTCGCAGGTCATGGCCCTCACCGACTCGGTGAGCGCCGCAGGCCCGCTGGACATCATCATCAATAATGCTGCGCAGACCGTGCGCCGCACGGGCAACGCCTACAAGCCGCTCGTTGACGCTGAGGACGAGCCTTTGCCCGCGGCCCTCGAACCCGCCAACGGAGGACCCGAGCTGGTCACCTTCGGCCACGCCCACGACAAACACCCCCTGGCCCTCGCAAGCAGCGTAACCGAGCATCCGGTCCTTGCGGGTGACGCCATCACCTCGCTGGCCCTGTCCACCGGTTCGGCGTCGCTGGAACGCATCGCGTCCGGAACCGCCATCGACGCGGGCGGGCTGGTGCCTGACCTCGCCACGATCAACAGCTGGACCCAGGTGGTGGACGAGGTGGACCCGCTGGAAATGCTCGAGGTCCAGCTGTGCAACGTCACCGCGCCGTTCCTCCTTGTCAGCAGGCTTCGGGATGCCATGAAGCGCTCGACGGCCCGGCGGAAGTACATCGTGAACGTGTCCGCCATGGAAGGGCAGTTCTCCCGCGCGTACAAAGGCCCGGGCCACCCGCACACCAACATGGCCAAGGCGGCGCTGAACATGATGACCCGCACCAGCGCGCAGGAAATGCTGGACACCGACGGCATCCTCATGACGGCTGTTGACACCGGCTGGATCACCGACGAACGCCCGCATTACACTAAGGTCCGGCTGATGGAGGAAGGCTTCCACGCACCCCTGGACCTCGTGGACGGCGCGGCCAGGGTCTACGATCCGATCGTCATGGGCGAAACCGGCGAGGACCAGTACGGCGTCTTCCTCAAGGACTACAAGCCGAGCCCCTGGTAACAGGCCGTCCTCCGGGTCATGCCTCCACGTGTGCGGCCGCGGGCCGTACGATGTGTCCATGGATACTGCACCGCACGACGGAAAGCTCACCTTCGACGACTGCTGGGAGCTGCTGGCCTCGGCCACTGTCGGCAGACTGGCCCTCATCGTGGACGGTCATCCGGAAATCTTCCCGGTCAACTTCGTTATTGAGCGCCGCAGCATCGTGTTCCGCACCGCCAGCGGGACGAAGCTGTGGGGCTCCATGAAGGAGGAGCCCGCCGCCTTCGAGATTGACGGCTACGACCCCCAGACCGAAGAGGCCTGGAGCGTTGTGGCGAGGGGCGGCACCGTAGCAGTGGAGGACCCCGCCGAGCGCGCTGCAGCGGACGCCCTGGGCCTGGAGCCGTGGCAGCCCGGAACCAAATCCCACTACGTGCGGCTGTTGCCGAAAGTCCTGACCGGCCGGCGGTTCAAGGTCAACGCCCCGGATGTCTGGAACACCCGGCTCGGCGACCAGCGCAGAGCGTCCTTTGAGTAGCCTCGCCCCATCCCGGCGGCCGCACGAATTGCCGGCGGCGGTTGGTGGCCCCTGCGGCCCTGCGGGAGGCGACGCACTGGCAAGGCTCTCGGAGCGGGCGTAGGCTCTGGTCCATGAGTAATGTGCAGCCCGCCGCAGCGGCCAACGAACCCCTGGAACACCTGGAATCCAGCCAGTGCTGGGACCTTCTCCGGCAGGTTTCGGTTGGCCGGCTGGCCGTATGGGTGGAGGATCATCCGGATATCTTCCCGCTCAATTACGCGGTGGACCACGGCACCCTAGTGTTCCGGACTGCTGTGGGAACCAAACTTGGGGGCGCCCTCGGCGATATTCCCGTGGCGTTGGAAGCGGACGGCGTTGATGCCGCCACCGGGATGGCCTGGAGCGTGGTGGTCAAAGGCAAAGCCGCCGCCGTCACCGGCATTGAGGGAGTCCTGGAAACCGCGTCCCTCTACCTTTTCCCGTGGCAGGGCGGGCAGAAGGACCACTTCGTCCGGATCACTCCCGATTCGGTGACCGGCAGGCGGTTCAAGGTGACACCACCGCTCACATGGTGGACGCAGCTCAGCGGCGCCGTCAGGTCTTCCCCCGAGTAGGCGCCGCCGGCAACAAAAGGCGTCAGGCCAGCCGGGTGATTACCACGCTCACGCTGAGCGTGGAGCCGCCGCCGCCGGACAGGATGCCCTTAAGGGGCGCCACGTCCCGGTAATCCCGGCCGCGTGCCACCGTGACGTGGAAGTCCCCGGCAGGCTTGTGGTTCGTGGGATCCCAGCTCCGCCACTCCCCGTCCCACCATTCCAGCCACGCGTGGGACTGGCCGGCCACCGGCTCGCCGATATCCGCCGTGGACCGCGGGTGAAGGTAACCGGAGACGTACCGTGCCGGGATGCCGCAGCTGCGCAGCGACCCGATGGCCAGGTGCGCCAGGTCCTGGCACACCCCCTGCCGCTGGCTCCAGGCCTCCTCGGCGTTGGTGGTGACGCCGGTGGTGCCCTTCATGTAGGTCATCTCGCCGCGCATCCACTCAAAAATTGCCATGGCGGCCTCGTGCGGGTTCTTGTCCGCCACGACGCCGGGGATGATGTCGAGCACTTCCTCCCCCGGGCCGGTCAGCTGGGACTGCGGAACCCAGTCGCTGAACTGGTTGAGCGTCTCGGGCGAGGTGATGACGTCCCAGCCCGCTATGTCCGCTTCTGACGGAATCCGGACGGAGCGGTGGACCTCGACAGTGGTGGTTGCCAGAACTTCCAGGTGCTCATGCGGCATCTGCATGTCGAACGCGGTGACCCGGGTGCCCCAGTAGTCGCGGTAGCTGCTGACCGCCGCCTGGGACGGGGACACCTTCATGGATGACTCCAGCACCACCTGCTGGGGATCCGTCAGCGGCGTCATGCGTGCCTCGTTATAGGACAGCGTGACGCGCTTGTTGTAGTTGTAGCCGGTCTTGTGAACGATGCTCAGCCGGGTCATGAAACTTCTCCCACCCAGGCCAGTTCGTCCGCCTGATTGAAGTACTTACGGGAAATGGCGTCCGAGGCCTGCGAAACCGCCTTCTGCACGCGCTCCATGTGCTCCGGAAGCTCCGACATCAGGTCATCCGTCCGGTGGAACTCGAGGAACGTGCGGGCCTGGCCCACGATCCGGCGGGCGTCGTTGATGAAGCCGACGCGCTGGGCCGAGGGATCCAGCTTCGCCAGGCACTCGTCGGCGTCGCGCAGGGCGTAGACGATGGAGCGCGGGAAGAGCCGGTCCAGCAGCAGGAACTCGGCCGCGTGCTGGTCGCCGAAGGCCGCGCGGCGGGTCCGCAGGAAGGACTCGTAGGCGCCGGCGCAGCGCAGCATGTTCACCCAGGACATGCCCGCGGACAGGACGTCTCGGGTGGAGAGCATGCGGGCCGTCATGTCGGCGCGCTCCAGGGAGCGGCCCAGCGCCAGGAACAGCCAGCTGTCATCGTGGCTGACGGTGGTGTCCGCCAGGCCGCTGACCATGGCGGTCCGTTCCAGGACCCAATGGCAGAAGCGGTAAGTGCCCACCACGTCCTTGCGGTGCTGGTTCAGCCCGTAGTACGTCGTGTTCAGGCTCTCCCACAGGCCTGACGAGACGGTCTCGCGGGCACGCCGGGCGTTCTCCCGGGCAGCACCGAGCGAACCGGCGATGGACGTGGCGCTGTGCTTGTCATAGGCGAGGGCGTGCAGCAGCTCCTCGAGGCCGAAGTCCTCGCTCTGCGGGCGCGCCCCCATGACCGCCAGCAGTTCGCGGGCCACGCTGCGCCGCTCCTCGGTGGGCAGGTGGTTCAGCCGTTCGAGGTGGACATCGAGGATGCGGGCTGTGCCATCTGCCCGTTCAACGTAGCGGCCGATCCAGAAAAGGGACTCGGCGATTCGGCTAAGCATGTGCGGCTACCTCCTGCGCGAGCATGGTGGTGGATGTGGGCATGAAAACTGGAGGCGTCACTGCTGCTGCTCCGACTGGCGGTCGCGCCAGTTGCTCTCGACCGGCCACACGGACACGCGCTCCCGGACGGTGACGGACTGCCGCGGCAGCCGCTCTACCGGCACCTGCGGGGAATCCGCGAGCACCCAGGTGTCCTTGGACCCGCCGCCCTGGCTGGAGTTCACGATCAGCGAGCCCTCCTTCAGCGCAACGCGGGTCAGTCCGCCGGGAAGGACCCAGACGTCGTCGCCGTCGTTGACCGCGAACGGCCGGAGGTCAACGTGCCGGGGGCCGAACTTGTCTCCGCTGAGCGTGGGCACGGTGGACAGCTGCAGAACCGGCTGGGCGATCCAGCCGCGGGGGTCGGCGATGACCCGCTTGCGCAGGGCCTCCAGCTCGTCTTTGGAGGCGTCCGGACCGATGACGAGGCCCTTGCCGCCGGAGCCGTCCACGGGCTTGACGACGAGTTCGGCGAGGCGGTCCAGGACGTGTTCGCGGGCTTCCTTTTCCTCCAGCCGGAAGGTGTCCACGTTGGCTATGACGGGTTCTTCGCCGAGATAGTAGCGGATCAGGTCCGGTACGTAGCTGTAGACCAGCTTGTCATCCGCCACGCCGTTGCCCACGGCGTTGGCGATGGTCACGCCGCCGGCGCGCGCAGCGTTGACCAGGCCCGGGCAGCCCAGCATGGAATCGGCGCGGAACTGCAGCGGGTCCAGGAAGTCGTCGTCGATCCGCTTGTAGATCACGTCGACGCGCTGTTCACCGGCGGTGGTGCGCATGTAGACCCGGTTGCCGCGGCAGATGAGGTCGCGGCCCTCGACGAGTTCGACGCCCATCAGGCCGGCGAGCAGTGTGTGCTCAAAGTACGCGCTATTGAAGACACCGGGGGTCAGCACCACCACAGTGGGGTCGTCGACGCCGGACGGCGCCGTTTTCCGCAGCGCGGACAGGAGCCTGCGCGGGTACTCTTCGACCGGCCGGATGAGCTGCTGGCCGAAGGCTTCGGGGAGGCCCTTGGCCATGGCACGCCGGTTCTCCAGCACGTAGCTGACACCGGACGGCACTCGCACGTTGTCCTCCAGCACCCTGAAGGTGCCGGCTGCGTCGCGAACGACGTCGATTCCCGAAATGTGCACGCGCACGCCGCCGGCCGGTTCGAAGCCGTGCACGGCGCGGTGGAAGTGTGCGCTGGTGGTGACCAGCTGCCTGGGGATCACGCCGTCGGAAACTACCGTCATCTTGCCGTAGACGTCATTAAGGAACGCTTCGAGGGCCCGCACGCGCTGCGCCACCCCGCGCTCCAGGACGTCCCACTCGTCGGCGGGGATCACCCGCGGCACGATGTCGAGCGGGAACGGGCGCTCCTCCCCCGCGAAATCGAAGGTCACGCCACGGTCCAGGAACGTCCGTGCCATCGAGTCCGCCCGGGCGCTCACGTCAGCCAGTGACAGCTCGCGCAGGGCAATCGCGACCTGCCCGTAGGACTTGCGGGCCACTTGCCCAGGGGCAAACATCTCGTCGTAGGCGCCGGTGCGGCCGGCCGCCTCGGAGTAATCCTGGAATAGGTCAGACATGGTCATAAGCCAACCACCTTTTTGTTGCGAATTCATTACCGGACCCGTCCGTGGCGTGTTGGAGGGGTCCTCCCGGTTGGTCTTTTGCCGCCGGTGTCCGGCATGGTTGGGACGTGCCAGACTTTCGATTCCCGACGCCGATGCGGCGGCAGCTGCGCGGGGTGATGCATGAGAACTTTACCCGCATTCTGCCGGGACTGCTGACGGCCCTCGTGGCCCTGGCACTCGCCTTCGCCCTCCACGCCGGCGTCCCGGCCCTGCCTGCCATGACCCTGGCCGTGGTCCTGGGGCTGCTGGCCGCCAATCTGCCGTTTACGGCCGTTTGGGCGGCCGGGCGGGCACGGCCAGGACTGGATTTCGCCGGCAAGCACCTCATGCGCGGCGGCATCGTCCTGCTGGGGCTCAAGGTCGGCATCACCGACGTCCTGGGCCTCGGCTGGGGGTCACTGCTGCTGATTACGGCGGTGGTGCTGGCCAGCTTCGCAGGGACCTACGGCATTTCCCGGCTGTTCCGGCTTCCGCGGGAGGCCTCCCTGCTCATTGCCACGGGATTCTCGATCTGCGGTGCGTCTGCGATCGGGGCCATGGCCGCTGTGCGGCGTATCCGGCATGCCGATACCGTCCTGCCGGTGGCCCTTGTGACGCTGTGCGGCACGCTGGCCATCGGTGCCCTGCCGCTGCTGGTCCATCCGCTGAACCTCAGCGCCGAGGTCTTCGGCGCGTGGACCGGCGCGTCTGTGCACGACGTGGGACAGGTGGTGGCTACAGCGCAGACCGCCGGGCCGGCGGCGCTGGGCCTCGCCGTCGTTGTTAAGCTGACGCGCGTGATCCTGCTGGCGCCCATGGCGGCCGCCGCGGGACTGCAGCTGTCTCTTATACACATCTAGATGTGTATAAGAGACAGCGCTCGGCGGTGTCTCTTATACACATCTAGATGTGTATAAGAGACAGGGGAGCGGCGGGTCAGCCTTCCGCGGCAGCCGGGACCGAGGCCGAGGCGCTGCCGCCCGTGGTGCCGTTGTTCGTCGTCGGTTTCGTGGCGATGGTAGCGCTCCGGTCCACGGGCTGGCTCACTGCCGGCTGGCTCGACGCGGCGGCCGGACTGCAGGACCTTCTACTGGGAGCCGCGCTTTTCGGGCTGGGATCCGCGGTCCGCATCCGCACCCTGCTCCACACCGGGCTGCGTGCGCTGCTGGCTGCCCTCGTGGCATGGCTCCTGATCGCGGTCCTCGGCCTGGGAGCCGCGCTGCTCATGATTCAATAGCTGAGTGTCGAATGAGAACCTCAAGCGCAATGAAGCGGCAGCACGGTCGTCCCTGATTTCCACGCACAGCTACGACGTCTCCCTCGACGTCCGCAACGCGGCGGATCCCGACGTCTCCGGCTACCCCAGCCGAAGCACCATCACTTTTTCGGCGAGCCAGCCCGGCGCCTCGACCTTCCTGGATTTCATATGCCGGGACGTCAGCAGCGTGGTCCTTAACGGCACGGAACTGGCGGTCTCCGACGTCGTTGACGGTTCCCGGATCCGGCTGGACGACCTCCGGGCCGAGAACGAGGTGACCGTCACCGGGACGGCCCTCTACAGCAGTTCCGGCGAGGGCATGCACCGCTTCTTCGACCCGGCCGACGGCCAGTGCTACCTGTACACGCAGTACGAGCCCGCCGACGCCCGCCGCGTGTTCGCGAACTTCGAGCAGCCGGACCTCAAAGCGCGGTTCACCTTCCACGTCACCGCCCCTTCCGGCTGGGAGGTCGCTTCCAACGGTGCCGTGTCGGGGCGGTTCGCGCTGGCCGATGACGCCGCCGCCAGCCGGTGGGAGTTCGCCCCGACCCTGCCCGTGTCCACCTACATCACCACCGTCCTGGCAGGCCCGTACTTCAAGGCCGCCGACCACTGGGGCAAAGCGCTCGACGACGGCACGCGGCTGGACGTGCCCCTAGCCCTTTACTGCCGGGCGTCCATGGCGGCGTCGTTCGACACCGCCGAGCTGTTCAACCTCACCAAACAGGGGCTCGACTTCTTCAACGGCCTCTTCGACTTCCCGTATCCGTGGGGAAAGTATGACCAGGCCTTCGTGCCGGAATACAACCTGGGCGCCATGGAGAACCCCGGCCTGGTCACCTTCACGGAGAACTACGTCTTCACCTCACGGGCAGCCGACTCGCAGTACCAAGGCCGCGCCAATACGCTCATGCACGAGATGGCGCACATGTGGTTCGGCGACCTCGTCACGATGCAGTGGTGGGATGACCTGTGGCTCAAGGAATCCTTCGCCGATTACATGGGAACTCTCGGGGTGGACCGCGCCACGGCCTGGGACACGGCCTGGGTCAACTTCGCAAACAACCGCAAGGCCTGGGCGTACGTCCAGGACCAGCTGCCCACCACCCACCCGATCGTCGCCGACATCCCCGACCTCGAGGCCGCCAAACAGAACTTCGACGGCATCACCTACGCCAAGGGCGCGTCGGTGCTCAAGCAGCTCGTGGCGTACGTCGGCTTCGATGCCTTCGTGGCGGGATCCCGGCAGTACTTCAGGGACCACCAGTACGGCAACACCACCTTGGCGGAGCTGCTCGGCGCCCTCAGCGCATCGTCCGGGCGGGACCTTGCCGTGTGGGCGCGGCAGTGGCTGCAGACGTCCGGGATTTCGACGCTGAGCGTCGAGCTGGAGGCCCGTGACGGTGTGCTGGACAGGGTCACCCTGCTGCAGGACGCCCCGGACCCCGCGTCCGGCCGGCAGGAGCTGCGCCCGCACCGCCTGCGGATCGGGCTGTACAACTTTGACGCCGACGGCATGCTGGTCCGCACGGGGTCGGTGGAGACGGACCTGTCCGGGGCAGCGGAGGAAGTTCCGGGGCTGGCAGGCATGGCCCGGCCGGCCCTGCTGCTGGTCAACGACGAGGACCTGAGCTACGCCAAGGTCCGGCTGGATCCCGGTTCGGAGGCAACGGTCCGGGCCTCGCTGGACCGGATCAGCAACCCCATGGCCCGTGCCCTGTGTTGGACCGCCCTGTGGAATTCGGCCAGGGACGGCGTCACGCCGGCGGTCCGCTACGTGGAGGCCGTCCGCCGCTTTGCCCCGTCCGAGACGGGTATCGGCGTGCTGCTGAACGTCCTCGGGAACGCCTCCACCGCCCTGGAACACTATGTGCCGGCTGACGAGCGTGACGAGGTGCGCGCCGCATTCGTGGCCGCGGCGGCCACGGAGCTGCGCAGGGCCGCGCCCGGCTCCGACCAGCAGCTGGCATGGGCCAGGACGCTCGCCACGCTCAGCCGCACGGACGCCGGCCAGCTGGACCTGCTCCGCGGCATGCTGGACGGCACGGCCGCCGTGCCCGGCCTCGCCGTCGACGCGGAACTCCGGTGGAGCCTGTGGCACGCGCTGGCGGCCCACGGCATGGCTGGCGAAGCCGAACTGGACGCCGAGCTGGCGCGGGACACCACTGCGTCGGGCCGCGCCGGCCACGCCACGGCACTCGCGGCGAGGCCGGACGCCGCTGTCAAGGCGGCCGCCTGGGACGCGGCGGTCCGGAGCACGGAACTGTCCAACCAGCTGCTCAGCGCCACCATCGCCGGCTTCAACACCGGCGCCGAGGAGCTGCTCGATCCCTTCGTGGAACCGTATTTCAGTTGCCTGGAAACGGTGTGGGCGGAACGGAGCATCGAGATCGCCAGCCGGATTGTCCGCGGGCTCTACCCCGCGTCCCGTGATCTGGCCCGGGCTGACGGTTCCCCGGAAGACCACCCGGTGATCGCCCGCACGGACGCCTGGCTGGCGGCCCGCCCGGACGCGCCGCGGGCGCTGTCTCTTATACACATCTAGATGTGTATAAGAGACAGCACCTGCACCGCGCGCTCACGGCGCAGGCCGCGTCCCTCGCCGGCCTGCCCAGCTAAACCGGAACGCCTACGGCACGCGGTAGAGCCACTCGTGGGTACCGAACTTGGACGCCACCCGTTGCCGGGCGGTTTCCAGTTCCGCGCCGGTGAGCTCCGACGGCGTGGCACCGTACCTGCCGGAGAACACGTCCATCATGGCGGCGACGATCTCTGTCCGGGCCAGGCCGGTCTGTCGCCGCAGCGGATCAACCCGCTTCTTGGCGCTGGCCGTCCCCTTGTCCGAGAGTTTTTCCTTCCCGATCCGGAGCACTTCCACCATCTTGTCGGCGTCGATGTCGTAGCTCATGGTGACGTGGTGAAGCATGCCTCCGTTGGCCAGCCGCTTCTGCGCGGCGCCGCCGATCTTCCCCTGATCGGTGGCGATGTCATTGAGCGGCACGTAGAAGGCGTTGATGCCGAGCTGCTTCAGCGCTGCCATCACCCAGGCGTCCAGGAACGCGTAGGAGTCCGCGAAGCTGATGCCGTCCACAAGGGTCTGCGGCAGGTACAAGGAGTAGGTGATGCAGTTGCCCGCCTCCATGAACATCGCTCCCCCGCCGCTGATGCGCCGGACCACAGTGATCCCGTGCCGGGCCACGCCGTCGGGGTCCACCTCGTTGCGGACCGACTGGAAGCTGCCGATCACCACGGACGGCTCCTCCCAGTCCCAGAAGCGCAGGGTGGGGTTGCGGCGGCCTGCGCCGACTTCTTCGGTGAGCACCTCGTCCAGCGCCACGTTCATGTGAGTCGGCAGGACGGTGGGCGCAATGATGTTCCAGTGATGGTCGCTCCAGTGGGTTGCCTTGGACAGCGCCCTGCGCACCGCCACGGCCACCGCCTCCGCGGAGAAGCCGAAGAGCACGGCCTCCGCCGGAAGCGACGCCACCACGGCGGCGGCGATCTCGGCCGCCGTCGAGCTTTCCGGGAGTCCCTCGAGCGCGGAGTTGATGTCCAGCAGCGCCTCATCGGGTTCGAGGAAGAAGTCGCCGCTCAGGGAGACGTCGGCGAAGGCGCCGTCGGCGACGTCGAGATCCACGACGACGAGCTTGCCGCCGGGGACCTTGTACTCGCCGTGCAGGCGCGGGGCGTCAGAGTCGGTTGCGTTCAGCGGCGTGCCAGTCATGAGTTCCATCCTGCCCCACGAACGCAAAAAGCCCGCACCGTTGCCGGTGCGGGCTTTTCCAGAGAACCTTGGGGAGAAGTAAGTTACTTCTTGCCGCCGAAGCCCTTGAAGCGAGCGTTGAAGCGCTCGACGCGGCCTGCAGAGTCCATGATGCGCTGCTTGCCCGTGTAGAACGGGTGGGACTCGGAGGAGATTTCGACGTCGATGACCGGGTAGGTGTTGCCGTCTTCCCACTCGATGGTCTTCTTGGAAGACACGGTGGACTTGGTCAGGAACTTGACGCCGGAAGCCAGGTCGTTGAAAACAACAGCTTCGTACTTCGGGTGGATATCAGACTTCATAGTGGGACCTTTGTTCACAGCGCTGGATTTTGCCAGCTGCCAGGTATGAATGGGATGGCCGCGGTCCGCATCAAGAGCAAGCAAAAGACGCTGGGCGGCCAGCTATCAATAATAGCGGATCCGCGGGCGCGTGACGAACACCGTCACGTCCGCGGCCGAAGCTCCCAGAATGCCACGGCCGACGCCGCCGCCACATTGAGCGAGTCAACTCCGGCGCGCATCGGGATCTTCACGGCGAGGTCGACGGCGGCAAGGGTCTCCGCGCTCATGCCGGCACCTTCGGTCCCCAGTACCAGCGCGAGCCTCTCCGGATTCCGCGCGGCCAGGTCGTCGAGGTCCACGGCGTCTCCGGTGAGCTCCATTGCCGCCACAGTGAATCCCTGGTCCCGGAGGACGGCAAGGTCCGCCGGCCAGGACTCCAGCCGCGCCCATGGCACCTGGAACACCGTGCCCATGCTGACGCGGACGCTGCGCCGGTACAGCGGATCACCGCAGCGCGGCGACACGAGGACGGCGTCGACGCCGAGGGCTGCCGCCGAGCGGAAGATGGCCCCGACGTTGGTGTGATCCACGATGTCTTCAAGCACCGCCACCCTGCGGGCCCCGGCCAGCAGCTCGGGAAGCGGAACCGGCGCGGGCCGGTGCATGGCGGCCATGGCCCCGCGGTGCAGGTGAAAGCCGGTGATCTCCTCGAGCAGGCCGGCGCCCCCGATGTAGGCGGGCACGTCCGGATACAGCTCAAAAATGTCGGCCAGATCCGCGAGCCACTTTTCGGCGAGGAAGAACGACCGCGGCCGGTGGCCGGCCGCCAGCGCCCGCCGGAGGACCCGGGAGGATTCCGCAATGTACATGCCCTCGGCCGGTTCCCGGAGCTTCCGCAGGTGGACGTCGGTCAGCTGCGTGTAGTCGGAAACCCGGGGATCGTCAGCGGATTCGAGATAGTGGAAAGTCACCGGCCGATTATTTCAGCAGATTAGCGATCATGAAGCCGAGCGCCACCAGCCCGAGGGCGAAGATGACGCCCCGCAGCACCGGCGGCGACAGCCTGCGGCCCACCTTGGAGCCCGCGAGGCCGCCAATGAGCGAGCTGACGGCGATGATGGCCACCACGGTCCAGTTGATCCGGTCGAACGCGAACATCAGGTAGGACATCGCCGCAATGAGGTTGACCCCGAGCACCAGGATGTTCTTCATGGCATTGGCGTTCTGGATGGTGCCGGTCATGAAGATGCCGAGAATGCCTACGAGCAGAATCCCCTGGGCGGCAACAAAGTAGCCGCCGTAGACGCCGGCCAGGAAGACGAGGATCACGAGGAGCACGCTGTGGTGCTTGTCCCGGAGCGCATGCTCCGGGTTCTCTTCGCGGTTGCGCACCCAGCGCTGCAGCCGCGGCTGAAAGACCACCATGAGCAGGGCAAGGACAATCAGCACCGGCGCGGCGTAGTGGAACACTTTTTCGGGAAGGTGGAGAAGCAGCCACGCACCGGATATGCCGCCGAGGAGCGAAGCCGGGAGCAGCCGCAGGAGTTGCCGACCGCGGCCTTTCAGCTCCCGGCGGTATCCCCAGGCTCCCGCCGCGCCTCCCGCCACGAGGCCCATGGCGTTGCTCATGGACGCTGTGACGGGTGCGAGCCCCAGAGCGATCAGCACCGGGAAAGTGACGAGCGTGCCCGATCCGACAACGCTGTTGATGGTGCCGGCCCAGAGGCCGGCGATGAACACAAGTATGCCGCTGAAAAACTCCACGCTGTGCCGGCCGCCCTGTCAGCGGCTGGCGGTTGCCGTGTATCGGCCGGAATTGACGGACACGTCGAGCGGCAGGCCGAAGGTCTCGCTGAGGTTGCCGGAGGTGAGGACCTCGCCCACCGGCCCGGCGGCCACGACGCCGCCGTCGCGCATGAGCATTGCGTGCGTGAAGCCGGGCGGGACTTCCTCAAGGTGGT
The DNA here is from genome assembly GCF_002008315.2 of Arthrobacter sp. KBS0703. Classification (NCBI taxonomy): domain Bacteria; kingdom Bacillati; phylum Actinomycetota; class Actinomycetes; order Micrococcales; family Micrococcaceae; genus Arthrobacter; species Arthrobacter sp. KBS0703. The sequence goes on from NZ_MVDG02000001.1 coordinate 1,670,785, forward strand.
GCGTCACCAGCACGATCGCGGGAGCGGTGTCGTCCATGGCCAGCTGGCTGAGCCGGTGCACGAGGTCTTCCCGGCCGCCAAGGTCAAGCCCGGCTGCGGGCTCGTCCAGGAGGAGCAGTTCGGGGTCCGTCATGAGCGCCCTGGCGATCTGGACGCGCTTGCGCTCACCCTCGGACAGCGAGGCGAACGGGCGGTTCAGCAGCGGACCCATGCCCCATTCATTTAGCAGGGCAAAGGCCCGGCGTTCGTCGTCCTTCTCGTAGCCTTCGCGCCAGCGGCCGGTCACGCCGTAGGCCGCGGTGACGACGACGTTGAGGACCTTCTCGTGCTCGGGGATCTGGTTGGCGAGTGCCGCAGAGGAGAGCCCGATCCGCGGGCGCAGTTCGAAGACGTCCACGGAGCCGAGGATTTCCTCCAGGATGCCTGCCATGCCGCTCGTGGGATGGAGCCTGGCGGCGGCGATCTGAAGCAGTGTGGTCTTGCCGGCGCCGTTGGGTCCGAGGATTACCCACCGCTCGCCTTCCTTGACCTGCCAGTCAACCTTGCTCAGGAGCGTTTTGGCTCCGCGGACAACGCTGACGGCGGCCATTTCAAGAACATCACTCATAGAAGTAGACACTAGGACAAAACGCGGTGCGACTGATAACTGAAACGGTTGTCCCCGCCGGTGCGTCGGCCGTACGCCTGCGGACCGGCCCTGGACCGGACCCGGCCCGGGGCCGGTCCGCGAAACGAATTCGGGCGGCACCGCTGCGCTGGCTAAGATTGCAGCCATGAGTTCGAACGTGACCGCGGTCAGCTACGGCGTGCAATTGTCCCCCTCGGAACCGGAAAGCCTTCGGTCCCTGCTGGCCGGTTCCGGTGCGACATTCGGAGCCGCCTCGAGCAGCGGCGACGGCCGCTATGACGTCTGCACCGTTGATTTCTCGGTGCCGTCCGGATCTGCGGCCGATATCGCCGGGCTGCGGCACCGCGTCGCCGCGGCGAAAGAGGACGCAGGACGGGCCGGCGTTGACACTGCCATCGTGCCGGCCGAGCTGCGCCAGGCCGGACGCAAGTTCCTCATCATGGACGTGGACTCCACCCTGATCCAGCAGGAGGTCATCGAGCTGCTCGCCGCCTATGCCGGAAAGCGCGATGAAGTGGCTGCCGTCACGGAAGCCGCCATGCGCGGTGAGTTGGACTTCGCCCAGAGCCTTCACGCGCGGGTGGCGGTCCTCGCGGGGCTGCCGGCCGCCGTCGTCGATTCCGTCCGGGCAGAAGTGAAGCTCAGCGAGGGAGCGGCGGAGCTGGTGGCGGCGTTCAAGGCTGCCGGCCATGTTGTGGCCGTGGTGTCAGGCGGTTTCAACCAGATCCTGCGCCCCATCGCCGAGGATCTTGGCCTGGACTACTGGATCGCCAACGAGCTCGAAATTGTCGACGGCGCGCTGACCGGCAAGGTGCTCGGTGCCGTGATCGACCGCGCCGCGAAGGAGAAGTACCTGCGCGAGTGGGCCGCTGCCGAAGGCGTGGCCATGGAGCACACCATTGCCGTGGGCGACGGCGCCAACGACCTCGACATGCTCGGTGCCGCCGGAATCGGCGTGGCGTTCAACGCCAAGCCCGCGGTGCGCGCGGTGGCCGACGCCGCCGTGAATATGCCGTACCTCGACGCCGTGCGGCACATCGCCGGCGTCTGAGCAGCAGCCGGCGCAGGCGGCGGCTGCTTCGCGCCTGACTGAACCGCGCCCGGCATAATGACCGGGTCGGTTCAGCAGGCCCGGTTCAGCCGGCCGGCGGGGTGAACTGGCTCGCGGTGAATACCGCTCCGCCAGGATCACGGATCAGGACGGTGCGTGTCCACTCGGTGTCGTCCTGCCGCAGGACGCGGCCGCCCAGGCGCTCGACGTCCCTGGCCGTGCGGTCCCGGTCGGCGACCGTGAACGTCACGTGCCACAGCGGCCGCTCGCCGGGGGCAGCGGGGACGAGCCAGGCGACCGCGTCCTCGAATCCTCGGGGTACGGCGTCGCCCGACTGGCGGACCCTGATGTTGGGGTCGACGGTGGCCTCCAGGTGGTCACCATAACCGGGGCGGCGGATCATCGTTCCGAAGTCGAGGGTGTCGAACTGCCAGTCGAATGCCTTGGCGTAGAAGGCGGCCGCTGCGTCCATATTGGCCGTGTGGAGGTCACTGAAGTTCCATCCGCCCGGCAGGTTGACCGCCTGCGCCCCGAGCCGTTCCCGGGCCTGCCAGATGCGGAACTCGGCGCCTTCGGGGTCGGCCAGCACCGCCTGGATCCCTCCTGAGCCGGCATCGGCGGGAGCGGACTTCAGGGTGGCGCCGACCGATAGCAGGTGGCGCGCGGCAGCATCCGCGTCGTCGACGGCGACGTACGTGTGCCACGCGGGGACGCCGGTTCCCGGGCCGGCGATCGCGCCGGCTTCCTGGCCGTCAAGCCGGGCTATCACGTACCTGCCGGCGGTGCCGGGCGGGGCGCCGTCCTCGAACTCCCACCCGAAGAGCCCGCCGTAGAAGTCCATGGCGGCCGCCACGTCGGGCTGCTGGGTGTCAACCCAGCACGGAACACCTGACGGATAGCTCCGGCTGATTGCCTCTGGTTGCTGTTCCATGCATAAAACCGTAAACGGCCCTGCGTGACGTGACAACGCCTGGGACGTGGGCGGTGCCCCGTCGACGGCAAGAGCTCCGGACAGCAATACTGCCCGGAGCTCTTGGTGAGGAGTGCCGTCGCCCGGGCAACGGCCTCTACGGGATCCGGGGAATCTCTACTCGGCGCTCTTGCCGAAATAGTCGGCGCCGCCGGCGTACTCCGTGTGGCCGGACTCGACGTCGGCGGTGGCCATGCTGGCGACCACTTCAGCGAACTCCGCCACGGAATACAGCTTGCCGGCTTCGGCGCGGCGGGCCTCGATGGCGCCCGGGTTGGAACGGTCCAGCAGTGTCGCGGTGACGGTGCCCTCGATCATGTCGCCGGACACGACCACCAGCGAGACCCCCTTGTCCGCCAGGCTCGGCAGGAGCTCGCGGAGCGCGTCCTCGCCCGCACGCTTGCTGCGGGCCACGGGCTCGTACTCCGGCATGGTGGGCACCGAGTTGATGAAGTGAGCCTGGTGGCTGGTAACGAACACCACGCGGGAGCCCGCCTTCATGAGGGGCACCGCGGCGTTGAGCATGTTGACCTGCGCGTCCCGGTTCAGCTTGAGGGCATATCCCTCTTCCATGCCCGACTCCATGCCGCCCGATGCGTTGAGCACCAGCACGTCCAGTGACCCGAAGTTCTCCATGGCGGCGCTCGCCAGGGCCTGCACACCCTCAACCGTGGTCAGGTCGGCGCCGACCGCTACTGCGCGGCCGCCCGCAGCCTCGACGTCGGACACCACTTTGTTGGCGCGCGGCGCCTTCTGGCGGTAGTTGACGACGACGGCGGCACCCTCGCCAGCGAGGATCTTGGCCACTTCGGCGCCGATTCCGCGCGAGGATCCGGTCACGATGGCGGTCTTGTTGTCCAGCAGTCCCATATGAGCTCCTTTGTTCCAAACGTCTAAATCACTGAAGGTCTGAAGTCCATCATGCCAGCGGAGGTGCCCGATCCGCTTGTCGGATCGCGACAAAGAAGGTGGGGGCAGCTAGTTTCCGCGGGGCCGGTTGGCTACCCGAACAGGCGCGGCGCCGGCTCCCGCCATGACAGGTCAGGTACCTAGCGGCTGTTGCGCTCCAGGACCGCACCGACAATCCGTGCCCCTTCCGCGAACGCCCCCGGGTTTGGCCCGGCGTAGTTGAGCCGGATGAAGGGCCCTGCGGGTTCGGCCGGGAACCAATCAGTGCCGGCAGCGATGATCACCCCCGCGGTTTCGCAGTCGCGGACGAGCCGTTCGAGGTCGGTCCCGTCGGGCAGGCGCGCCCAGAGGTTCAGCCCTCCCTTGGGCACGTGGGTGATGTGGGCCTGCGGCACGTGCTCCCGCAGGCTGGTGACCAGGAGGTCCCGGCGCGCCTGAAGCTGAAGGCGGAGGCCGCGCAGGTGCGTCTGCCAGCCGGGCTGGGTGACGACGTCGAGCGCTGCCGTCTGGAGGAGGCCGCTGACATACATCGTCTCGGCACCGCGGTCGGCCAGAATACGCTCGCGGGCCGGGCCGCGGGCGATGACGGCGGCGATGCGGATGGCCGGGGAAACGCTCTTGGTCAGCGACCGAAGGTAGACAACATGGCCGGAATCATCGTGGGCAGCCACGGGAACCGGGGTGGTGGTGATGCCAAAGTCATGCGCCCAGTCGTCCTCAACCAGGAAAGCTCCGTTCCTGCGGACGACGTCCAGGACTTCTTCGCCCCGGCCCGGCGCCCATTGCGCTCCGGTGGGGTTTGCATAGTTCGGCTGCGCGTAGAACATCCGGGCGCCGGTCTCTTCGAAGGCCCGGGACAGCTCCTGCGGATCGGGACCGTCGGAACCGCTGGGAACCGGAACGACACGCACACCGGCCTGGGAGGCCGCCAGGATGGCTCCCCAGTAGGTCGGCGACTCCATGAGCAGCGACTGCCCCCGGCCGGCGAGTGCGCTGAAAATGGAGCTCAGCCCGCTTTGGCTTCCCGGCAGCACAATGACGTCGCTCGGTGCGGGCGGGGTGACCCCGACCGGGGTCGCGGCGCCGAGTTCGTGCGCGAACCAGGACTGCAGCTCCGGCATCCCTGCCGCGGGTGGACGGGACAAGGCAGCGTCGCCGCGGGCGGCCGGGTGAGCGCGGCCCGCACCAGGCGCTCCGGCAGGAGTTCGCGGTCCGGGTAGCCGGAGTGGAAGGCGATGACGTCGTTCGGTGCGCTCCGCATCGCGGCTGAGGCATTGCGAAGAGGTGCCTGCGGCGAGCCCAGCGCCGCAGTCTGCCAGCCGTAGTCGGACGGGCGCGCGGTCCGCACGGCCCGGACGAAGGTACCGACGCCGGGCCGGCTCTCGATCAGGCCCTGCGTTGTCAGGGTCTGCAGGGCCTTTTGCACCGTGACGGGGCTGGCCTGGTACTCGGCAACCAGCGACCGCGTGGACGGCAGCCGGGCTCCGGGGGCGGCCCCGGCGATCCACTCCCGCAGTCGCATCGCAATCCTCGAACTGCTATCGTTACTCATGAGAGACAAGAGTAGCGCTACTATCCTTATTCGGCCAGTGATACCGGAGCGGCAGTCCAGCGGCGTCTGGTGGGGCCTCCTCGGAGTAGCGGCCTTCTCGTTCACCGTTCCGTTCACGCGGGTGGCCGTCGCCAACATGTCCCCGTTGTTCATCGGATCCGCCCGTGCACTCCTGGCGGCTGCCCTGGCCGTCTTCGCCCTCGCACTCACCCGGCAGCGTTTTCCCCGGGGTGCGCAATGGGCGCGGTTCGCAGTGGTGGCCGGCGGGATCGTCGTAGGCTTCCCGCTGCTCACGTCCTATGCGCTCGCCACAGCTCCTGCCAGCCACGGCGCCGTCGTCATTGCCCTGCTCCCGGCCGCGACCGCAACCGCCGCCGTTCTCCGCGGGCGCGAGCGTCCGAGGCGGGCTTTCTGGATTGCGACGGTAGTCGGCGCCCTGGCAGCGATCATCTTTGCCTTCGCGCAGTCAGGTGGCCTGGGGCACCTGCACTGGGCGGACCTGCTGCTCCTCGGCGCGGTCGCGGCGGCCGCCGTCGGATACGCCGAAGGGGGCCTGCTCGCACGCGAACTCGGCGCCTGGCAGACCGTGTCCTGGGCGCTCGTGATCGCATCGCCGCTGATGGCGTCCCTGACGGCACTCTCCATCGCGCAGCAGCCGCCGTCCGGCACGCCGGTGCAGTGGGCCGCCCTTGCCTACCTGGGCATCGTCAGCGCGTTTCTCGGGTTCTTTGCCTGGTACCGCGGCCTCGCCATCGGCCCTATGGCCCAGGTGAGCCAGATCCAGCTGGTCCAGCCCGTCCTGAGCATCTGCTGGGCCGGACTCCTGCTGGGCGAGGCCCTGACCTGGAGCACCATTGCCGGCGGCCTGGCGGTCATCCTCTGTGCCGGCGCCGCGGTCCGCGTGCGGCTAAGCCCGCAGACCACGCAGCCCAATCCCTGACGCTCCCCCACCACGAGAATTCTTCATCCAGGATAAGGACATCCCATGTACACACCAGAGCACTTTGCAGTCCACCCCGATGCAGTCCAGGAGCGCCTTGCGAGGCCTGCGGCGGCCAACCTGGTGACCGCAACCCCGCAAGGAATCCTCGCCACGATGCTGCCCTTCGTCTACGACCCCTCGATCGGCGAACACGGCGCGCTGCTCGGACACCTTGCCCGCAACAACCCTCAGTGGTCTGAACCTGTGATCGGCGAAGCACTCGTCATCATTCAGGGCGGCGATGCCTACATTTCACCGTCGTGGTACGCGTCGAAGGCAGCGCACGGACGGGTGGTGCCGACCTGGAACTACTCCACCGCGCACGTTTACGGAAAGCTCGCCGTTCATGACGACGCCGACTGGCTCAACCGGCAGGTACGGCGCCTGACCGACCTCCACGAAGCAGGCTCCGAGCAGCCGTGGACCGTGGACGACGCACCGGAGCGCTACATTTCGGGCCAGCTGCGCGCCATCGTGGGCGTCGAACTGCTCATCACCCGGATCGAGGCAAAGAAGAAACTCAGCCAGAACCGGCCCGACGCCGACGTCGACGGCGTGGTGGCAGGACTTGCCGCCCGGGGGCATGCGGAGGTTGCCGCCGACGTGGCGCGGGCAAGGCAGGAAAAGTCAGCGGCGGTTAGTGGCCCATGCCCAGTCCGCCATCGACCGGAATGACCGCACCGGAGATGTAGGCGGCCTCGTCGCTGGAGATCCAGCGCACCACGTTGGCCACCTCGGAGGCATCGGCGAAGCGCCCGGCGGGCACCTTGGAGAGGTAGTCCTTCTGCGTGGCTTCCGGGAGCTCGGCGGTCATGTCGGTGTTGATGAAGCCCGGAGCCACCACGTTGGCAGTGATGCCGCGCGAGCCCAGTTCACGCGTGAGGGACCGCGCGATGCCGACGAGCCCGGCTTTGGAGGCCGAGTAGTTGATCTGCCCCGGGGCGCCGTAGAGGCCGGAGACGGAGGAAATGAGGACCACGCGGCCCTTGCGCAGCCGGATCATGCCCTTGGAGGCCCGCTTGATCACGCGGAACGCTCCAGTGAGGTTCGTGTCGATCACCGAGGTGAAGTCGTCCTCGCTCATGCGCAGCAGGAGGGTGTCCTTGGTGATGCCCGCATTGGCCACCAGCACCTCGACGGGACCGTGGGCGGCTTCAACTTCTGCGAACGCGGCGTCAACGGATGCCTCGTCGGTGACGTCGGCCTTGACCCCCAGGATGCCTTCCGGCAGCTGCGATTCGCTCCGGTAGGTCACGGCCACCTTGTCGCCGTTGGCCAGGAAGGCCTCCGCGATGGCCAGTCCGATGCCGCGGTTGCCGCCGGTGATGAGGACGCTTCGGGCCGTGGTTGCTGCTTCAGACATGAGTGCTCCGGGTTTCCGCGAAGCCTGGCTCCGCTGTGGTGGCTGGATTTTTACTGCCTCCGATCTTAGCCCCCGTTTGGGAGGCTCCCCCGGATGGTGAGAGAATTGGGGTAGCAATTGGAGCGTGATGAGACAGCCGTGACACCTGAACACCAGCCCGGACAGCCGATGCCCGAGAAGCGTGACGCCGCATCCGGTCATCCGGAGGTACACAGCATCACGGACGCGGCTGCAGCGCATTCCGAAGACATGCGGGAGCGGATGATCAAGTACGCGGTGGCCATGGGAATCCGCATGGTCTGCCTGGTTCTGATCTTCGTGGTGGATGGCTGGTTCAAGCTCGTTGCTGTGGCCGGGGCCCTCTTCCTGCCGTGGATTGCCGTGGTGATCGCCAACGGCTCCGACAAAGCCGAGATCCACAGCGACTCCCTGCTCGACTACGCTCCGTACGCTGAACTGGAAGCAGCCGATGGCCAATGGGCCGGGGAAGCGGAGGGCTCCGGGTATCCGGAAGACCCGCCGGCGGTGCTGCAGGGCGAACTGATCAGCGATGAAGACGACGACGACCGGGGACAGAAAGCTTCATGAACCTTTTTAACCTCGGCGGCGGAACCGGCGAGACTGCCGGGCCGGCGTCCGCGGCTATGTGCTCACGCAAGGCCTGCCGGGCCGAAGCGTCATGGCAGCTGCTCTGGAACAACCCGAAGATCCACACGCCGGAGCGCCGCAAGGTCTGGCTCGCGTGCGGGGAGCACAGGGAATGGCTGGAGGACTATCTCCAGACGCGGGGACTCTGGAAGGACACCGTCCCGCTTGAGCCCACACCGGCGACCGGCGGGAACGGCTGAATGTACCGCTTTCTGTTCTCCAGCAAATGGCTGGGGTATCTCCTGATGGCCGCGATTTTTGCCGCGGGTTGTGTCTTTTTGGGCCGCTGGCAGATGGACCGGCGCGCCGAAACGCTCGCCGAGATCCAGCGCGTCACCTCCAATTATTCGGCCACGCCCATCAGCTTCACCGACGCCAGGAACGACTTCCGGCAGCTTGATCCGGACCGTGAATGGGCGCAGGTGGAGCTCCGGGGCAGCTACGACATATCGGGGCAGCGGATTGTGCGTAACCGTCCGCTCAACGGGCAGCCGGGCTACGAAGTGGTGGTGCCGTTCAGGCTCGTCTCGGGCGAAACCGTGGTGGTTGACCGCGGCTGGCTGCCGATCGGAAACAACAACCCGGGGCGCCCGGATTCCATTCCGGCCCCGCCTGCCGGGCAGGTCACCGCCGTTGTCCGGCTGAAGCACGGCGAACCCGCGCTGCAGCGCGGCGCTCCCGACGGGCAGCTCGCCTCCATCGACCTGTCGGCGTATTCCGCGCAGCTGGGCTACCCGCTCCTGACGGGAGCTTACGGGCAGCTCGCCTCCGAGACACCGCCCGTGGCGGACATGCCGCAGGCGTTCCCGATGCCGTCGGTTGAGGAGGGGACGCACCTGTCCTACTCGCTCCAGTGGTTCGCCTTCGGCATCCTGATGTTTGTGGGGTTCGGCTACGCCGCCCGCCAGCAGGCCCGGAACGCCGTCATCGACGCCGAGGACGCCGTCATCGACGCCGAGGACGCCGTCATCGACGCCGAGGACGCCGAAGCAGCGGGCGGCGCCGTCGGTTCGGCCTCCGGCGCCAATGCGGGGGCCCGCCGTCGTCCGCCGGCACCGCGGAAGCGCAAGCACCCCACGGCGGAAGAAGAGGAAGACGCGATCCTGGATGCCCAGGGCTACTGAGCGATGACACGTGATGCCTTTCCCGGACCTGTGGCCAACGTGAAGCAGGCCCTCACCGCCCTGGGCGCCGAGGACACCGTGACGGTGTTTGATTCAAAAGTCCCGACGGCGGCCGCCGCGGCCGCCGCGCTCGGCTGCGACGTCGCGGCCATCACCAACAGCCTGGTGTTCGAACTCGACGGCGCTCCCCTGCTGATCCTGGCCAGCGGAGCGGCGAAGGTGGACGTGCGATTGGTGGCCTCGCAGCTGGGCGGCGGCAAGATCCGCCGCGCCGCCCCGGACTTCGTCCTCCGCCACACAGGCCAGGAAGTAGGAGGCGTGGCCCCGGTAGGCCACCCGGAGAAAATCACGACACTCCTGGACGAATCCCTCAAAAGCCACGAACTCCTCTGGGCAGGAGCCGGAGACCACAACTCAATGTTCTCCATCACCTACAAAGAGTTGCTAAGAATTACCGCAGCCAAGGAACTCCAGGTACGTTAGCTCCCGCAGGGGGTGACATGACCGCTAGCGCAGCGGCGAGGGTGATTTGCGTAGCGTGCGTCAAAGGCGTGGGCCCACGCCGTCAGGGTTCCCTGGCCGAGCTTGCGAGGTTAGGGAGACGGTGGGGAGAACGAGCCAGCACGCGGCAAATTACGCGCGCTGCGAAGCGGACGCACCATACGCCGCCAGCCGCAACAAGCGAGGCTTAAGCCAGCGTAATCAGGTCCAGGTAGTCTTCGTTCCAGTGGTCCTCGATGCCGTCGGGCAGCAGGACAACACGCTCAGGATTCAAGGCCTCGACAGCACCTTCGTCGTGGCTCACCAGGACGACGGCGCCGGTGTAGTTGCTCAAGGCCCCGAGGATTTCAGCACGGCTGGCGGGGTCCAGGTTGTTGGTGGGCTCGTCGAGGAGCAGCACGTTCGCACTCGAGGCCACGATGGTGGCCAGCGCCAAGCGGGTCTTCTCGCCGCCGGACAGCACACCTGCGGGCTTGTCGACGTCGTCGCCGGAGAACAGGAACGAGCCCAGGATGTTCCGTACTTCCGCGTCGTTCATGTCCGGGGCGGAGGATCGCATGTTCTGCAGGACGGTGCGGTCCACATCGAGCGTCTCGTGCTCCTGGGCGTAGTAGCCCACTTTCAGGCCGTGGCCCGCAACGACCTCGCCGGTGTCCGGCTTGTCGACGCCGGCGAGCATGCGCAGGAGGGTGGTCTTGCCGGCGCCATTGAGGCCCAGGATGACCACCTTGGAGCCGCGGTCGATGGCGAGGTCCACGTCGGTGAAGATTTCCAGCGAGCCGTAGGACTTGCTCAGGCCATCGGCGGTGAGCGGGGTCTTGCCGCAGGGCGACGGATCCGGGAAGCGCAGGGCTGCCACCTTGTCGTGCGCGCGGACGGCTTCGAGGCCGCCCAGCAGGCGTTCCGCACGCTTGGCCATGTTCTGCGCGGCGACGGCCTTGGTGGCCTTGGCCCGCATCTTGTTGGCCTGGTCGAAGAGGACCTGGGCTTTCTTCTCCGCGTTGGCGCGCTCACGCTTGCGCGCGCGCTCATCGGTTTCGCGCTGGGTGAGGTAGCGCTTCCAATCCATGTTGTAGAAGTCGATCTGGGCGCGGTTGGGATCGAGCAGGAAGACCTTGTTCACCGTCGCTTCGAGCAGTTCGGTGTCGTGGCTGATGACGATCAGCCCGCCCTGGTGGTTCTTCAGGAACTCACGCAGCCAGGAGATGGAATCGGCGTCGAGGTGGTTGGTGGGTTCGTCAAGGAGCATGGTCTCGGCATCCGAGTACAGGATGCGGGCGAGCTCCACGCGGCGACGCTGACCGCCGGACAGGGTCTTGAGCGGCTGGTTCAGCAGGCGGTCCGGCAGGGCGAGGTTCGAGCAGATGGCTGCGGCCTCGGCTTCGGCAGCGTAGCCGCCGGCGGCCAGGAACTCGGATTCGAGCCGGTCGTAGCGGTTCATCGCCTTGCGCTGGACCGCGGCGTCTTCGCTGGCCATCTCTTCGTGGGCCACACGGAGCTTGCCGACGGCGATGTCCAGGCCGCGGACGGAGAGGATCCGGTCCCGGGCGAGCTGTTCCATGTCCGGGGTCCGGGGGTCCTGCGGCAGGTACCCGATCTCGCCGGTGCGGGTCACCTTGCCGGCCGCCGGAAGGCCTTCGCCCGCAAGGACGCGGGTCAGGGTGGTCTTTCCCGCACCGTTACGGCCCACGAGGCCGATCTTGTCTCCCTTATCGATCCGGAAGCTCACCTGGTCCATGAGCAGCCGGGCGCCGGCGCGCAGTTCAAGATCCTGGACGGTAATCAAAGCAGGTAAGGCCTTTCACAACAGGGAACGCCGCGGCACAGCGGATGGAATCTGGTGGGTGCCGGGGCGGTGCGGCCGGGAGAACGGCCCCTACAAGTCTACCGGGCGCAGCAAGGCTACATAACCGGGCGCTGGGCGACGCGCTACACGCCACTTGCGCCGGACGCAGCGCCTTCATTTGTGCCGTGCATTCAGCCCCGGCGGCCCGGTCTTGTAGGACCACTACAAAATGGGCTTATTCCCGGGCCAGTAACGTCAACATCAGCCGATAATTGTTTGTACCCCTCCGACAGGACCTCCCATGACCCAGACCCATTCGTCCGCCACCGGCCAGCAAGCCAAACGCCGCCGCTGGGACGCCACCGACCTCGGACTCATCGCCGTCTTCGCCGCGCTTGTGGCGGCTCGGCGCTCGTTGCGGCCATCCCGGTGGGCGCGCTGGGCGTCCCCATCACGCTGCAGACGCTCGCCGTGATCCTGACCGGACTGGCCCTCGGCCCGGGCCGGGCCTTCGCGGCGGTCGGTCTTTACACGCTCCTCGGTCTCGCCGGCCTCCCCATCTTCAGCGGCGGCCGCAGCGGGCTGGGCATCCTGGCCGGCCCGTCTGCCGGCTACATCGTTGCGTTCCCCCTTGCTGCTGCAGCGGTCGGCTGGCTTGCCGCCGTCGTCATCCGCCGGACCGTGAAGTACCGGGGCGTGCTGCTGTTTGCCGCCGCCATGGTCACCAGCATCGTGGTGGTCCACGGGCTCGGCGTGCTCGGCATGATGGTCAACGCCAAGCTTGAACTGTCCAAGGCCTTCCTCGCAGACCTCGCCTACTACCCGGGCGACATCATCAAGAACGTCCTGGCCGTCACGGTCGCCCTCGCCCTGCACAAGGCGTTCCCTGACCTGCTGGTCCGGCGTGTCCGGCCGCTGGGCGCACCGGTTGCTTCAGCCGCCGGCTCGCAGGGCGCGGCGCAGCAAGCCACTCCGCAGCAGTGAGCACAGTCGCCCTCAGCGACGTTGAAGTCCGGGTTGCCGTCGACGGCCGCCCGGACCCCAAGGTCCTGCTCCAGGACGTGACCCTCAGCCTGACCGAGCAGCGGATCGGCGTGATCGGCGCCAACGGTTCCGGCAAGTCCACGCTCCTGCGCCTGCTCAACGGCCTCGTGGCACCGACCGGCGGGACGGTCACTGTCAACGGCTCGGATACCGTCCGGAATGTTCGTGCCGTCCGGCAGCAGGTGGGCTTTGTCTTCACCGACCCGCTGTCCCAGCTGGTCATGCCCACGGGCCGCGAGGACGTTGAACTGTCACTGCGGCGCTCCGTACGGAATGGCCCGGAACGCCGCCGCCAGGCCGACGCCGCACTAAGCCGCTTCGGTCTCCTCCACCTGGCGGACCAGAGCATCTACGAGCTTTCGGGCGGGGAACGGCAGCTCCTTGCCCTGGCCGCGGTGCTGGCAGTGGAACCGGACGTGCTGGTCCTCGATGAACCGTCCACGCTTCTGGACCTCCGGAACCGCGAACTGCTACGCCGCACGCTTTCCGGTCTCCGCCAGCAGATCGTCATGTCAACTCACGACCTTGAGCTTGCCCTCGACATGGACCGCGTCCTGGTTGTCGAGTCCGGCCGGATAGCGTACGACGGCGGTGCTGCCGCCGCCGTGGCGCACTACCGCGCCCTGTGCGCCAACAGCCTTGAGGCTCCCGGCGGACACAGCGTGGCGAACAGGGTTGATCCGACCGGCGGGAGCGCCCGGTGAGGGGCGGCGGCGTCCTGCTCGCCAACTACGTGCCAGGGACGTCGGTGATGCACCGCATGCCGATCTGGCTCAAGTTCCTGGTGGTCCTCGCCTGCGGCATGGCCTCATTCCTAATCGTGGACTGGCGCCTGGCCGCCGCAGCGGTTGCCCTGATGTGCGCGCTGTTCCTGCTCAGCGGTGCGGGGCCGGCCCGCCTCTTCCGCGCCGTCCGGCCGCTGCTGCCCGTCCTCCTGGCCGTCGGCCTGTTCCAGTGGTGGCAGCTCGGGGCGCCAACGGCGGCCCGCATTGTCCTCAACATTCTGCTCTGCGTGGTGGCGGCCTCGCTGCTGACGGCAACCACGCCGCTGCACCGGCTTCTCGACGGTGTGGTGTCCCTGGCTCGTCCGTTCCGGCGCTTCGGCGCGGACCCTGAGCGGTTTGCGCTCACCATCGCCATCATGCTGCGCAGCATCCCGTTCATCGCCGGGGCCTTCGGGGACGTCCGGGATTCAGCCCGGGCCAGGGGCCTGGAACGCAACCCCCGCGCGCTGGTCCTGCCGGTCTTCATCACCACCGTTGCCTACGCCCGCCACACCGGGGACGCGCTGGCCGCGCGCGGCCTGGGCGAGCCGGACGACGACTGAGAGCCCTTCCGGTGGAGTTACTCATCGCGCGGCGAGGTACGGTGCAGCCGTTGTCAGGAGCAGGACTTCAGGATGTTGGCGATGGCGTCATGTTCGGCCTGGGTGACCCATAACTTGTATTTGGCCTTGACGGCTGTCTGGCGGGCTACGTACTCGCACCGGAAAGGCTTGCTCGGGGGCAGCCAGGTGGCTGCGTCCTTGTCGGACTTGGCTGAGTTGGTGGGGCCGTCAGCGGCCATCAGGTTCAGGGGGTCGTTGGCGAGCTGCTTGCGCAGCTCGGCGCCGATCTTCTGGGCACCTTTCTGCCAAGCGTCGCTGAGGGGAACGATGTGATCAATCTGGACGGCTGAACTGGTCTGGCTGCCACGAACGAACTTAATGGTCGTCCCCGTGTACTTGTCTGACAGCGTGCCCGAAGCCACCACGCAGTTCCGCGTGCCGGGCTTGAACGTCTCCCCGGTCAGGTCGCGGGCAAGAATGTCGTTCCGGGTATCGCATCCGTTGTGGTCCACGTCAGCCCATGCCGCGCCGAACTGATCGCGGCTGTACCCGGTCTTGGGGGCGCGGCCCTTCACTGGAATGGTGCCGAGTTGGGCAATCGCCACGGCCGCTGCTTCCGGCTTCAGCGCTCCGGGGGCGGCCGATGCGGCCGGGCTGCAGCCGGCAAGTCCTCCGGCCAGGAGCAAGGCAGTGAGAATGGTCAGCGTCGTGGTGGCAGGGCGTGCGATGGTCTTGTCCTTCATGTGTGCGTCGGCAACGACCAGAGTAAACGCCTGCACCCTCGGAAGGCGGCTGCACGCGCCGCCGGCGGAAAGATTGCCGGCCCGGCTACAGCCTGACGTACCGGAACAGGGCAGCTGTGCCCATTCCGCCGGCGATGCTGATCATGGCCAGCGCGAGTTTGTTCCGGTCCGGAGTCTGCCGGGCCTGAGCCAGCAGCCTCGTCACGAGGACGGCGCCCGAGGCCCCGTACGCATGCCCGAGCGCCAGCGCACCGCCGTCGGCGTTGGCCCGCTCCGGTTCGATGCCGAGCCGGTCGAGGCAAGCGAGCGTCTGGGAGGCGAATGCCTCGTTGAACTCCACGAGATCCACATCCTCCGCCGCCACGGCTTGCGAGGCCAACAGGCGCCGTGCGGCCGACGCCGCACCGATGCCAAGGAGCCGGGGCTCCACGCCGGCCGTGTCCGTCCCCACGACGAGGAGCCCGTCCCGAACGCCGAGTTCGCGCGCGCGGGCCAGCGAGGTGACGACGACGGCGGCGGCACCGTCTGCGTCGAAGCAGGAGTTTCCGGCCGTGACCGTTCCGGATTCCACGAAGGCTGCCGGGAACCTGCCCATCAGGGCCTCGCTGAGCCGGGCACGGGGGCCGTCGTCCGCCGCCACCTCTCCGGAGTCAGCAGCAAGCGGGACAATTTCCCGGCTGAAGGCACCGTCCGCGGCAGCGGCCACAGCCCGGCGGTGGCTCCGGAGGGCGAATTCGTCCTGCCGGGCGCGGCTGATGCCGAACTCGGCCGCCACGTTTTCCGCGGCCACCCCCATGTCCGGGTCGCCCAGGCTGTGCGGCGCAAACTGGGCCCGGGCGAAAAAGGCGGGGCCGCCGTCGTCGTTCCGGTGTGCGCGCAGCGGTGCGGTGCTGATGCTTTCCACTCCCCCGGCCAGATACACGCCGCCGCCCGCGGCGACGAGCCGGGACGCGAGGACGATGGCGTCCAGGCCGGAGCCGCACTGCCTGTCCACCGTGAGTCCCGGGACGCTGACCGGAAGCCCGGCCTCGAGGGCCGCCAGCCGCGCCACGTTGCCGCCGCCGGCCACCGCGTTGCCGATCACGACGTCGGTCACTTCTGACGGTGCCGCGCCGGTTTGGGCCAGGAGGGCGTTGACCACGGGGGCGAGAAGCTCATGCGCGCGGAGATGCCTGACCTGGCCGTTGGCCCGGCAGATGGGGGTGCGCAGGGCGGCAATGATGACCGGCTGCCGCTCGGCAGGGAGCGCCGCCGGCGTCTCCAGGTGCACGTCAGACAAGGCGCCGGGCCCGCGAGTCCCGGGCGGTGATCCAGTCCAGCATGATGCGCCGGCTGACCTTCCCGCGGTCCGTCAGCGGGAGCTCGGCGAGGGCGAAGTACTGCAGCGGCCGCTTGTCCCTGGCCAGGATGTCCTCCAGCCCGGCCTTGAGCTGGGTGGCCGTGACGCCGCCGTGCGACGGGACGATTCCGGCCACGACGCGCTGGCCCCGGACGTCGTCGGCCATGCCGGCCGCCACTGCGGAGGCCACACCGGGCACGCATGCGAGGGCCAGTTCGACTTCGTGCGGATAGACGTTCTTGCCCGCGGTGATGATCATGTCCGCGCGGCGGCCCAGGATGTGGAGTTCGCCGTCCTCCAGGTAGCCCTGGTCCCCTACCGTGAACCACCCGTCGAAGCACCGCAGTGCCTGGCCGTCGTCGCCCCACAGGTAGCCGTTACTGACCATGCCGCTGCGAACACTGATGTTCCCGGCGGTGCCGTCCGGGAGCGGGGCTCCGGTGTCATCCAGGATCCGCACGTCGACGCCGGGGAACGGCCGTCCGATGCCCGTGCCGCCGGCGTCGAGCGGTTCCCCGGCGGCAAGGCCGGTGCCGGAGACGAAGCTCAGCTCCGAGGCGCCGTAGTATTCGAAGATGGTGGCGTTGGGGGCCCATCGCCGGGCCGCCTCAAGCGTACGGGCGTCCAGCTTCGAGCCGGCACAGATGATGGTCCGCACGCCCGAGGCGTCGACGCCTCCGGTGAGGCCGCGTTCGCTGAGAAGCCGCAGCATGGTGGGGACCAGCACCAGCCGTGTGATGCCGTCGTAGGTGATGGCAGTGTGGACGTCCCCGACGTCGAAGGATTCGAGGGTGTGGAACTCCGAACCTGCGTAGAGGCACTCGGCGAGGGCGTACAGGTTAAGGCTCGCGGCGAGCGGTCCTGGCGCCAGCGTCTTGTCCTCCGGGCCCAGGCCGAAGAACTCCATCGAGGCTTCGAAGGACTCCTGCCAGGACTGCCGCGAACGGGTGAAGGCCTTTGGCACGGACGTGGTGCCGGAGGTCAGCCCGATCAGGAACGACGACGCCGGATCCCCGTCCCTGAGCGGTGACCCGGGGCCGCCAGGGACTGCGACCGCTGCAGCGCCCAGCCGCTGGACGATTTCCTCCCGCATGGGCCGCGGCCACGTCGGATCCAGCACCGCGCACTGCCGGTTCCCCGCCACGGCCGCGGCGAAGTCAATCGCAAACCGGGTGGAATTGTGCTGCGCGAGCACCATCACATCGGCTGTATTGTCCGCCGCAGCGGCCTCCGCGGCGTCGCGGAGGGCAGCCCACGTGAGCCGCTGTCCTGCCACGACGACGGCGGTGTCGTCGGGCCGGTCATCAGCCCAGCGCTGGAGTCTGTTGAGAAAAGGCATCGGACCAACTTTACCGGCGGATGCGTCTCTTCGCCCTCTGGCAAAGACTATTGTGACAACATGAGCTTCAACGACGGGGTCGAGCTGGACCCATCCCAGGTGGAAGACCGGCGCGGCGGCGGAATGGGCCGCGGCACGAAGATCGGCGGCGGCATCGGCGGGGGCATCGTCCTCCTCCTCGCGGCGCTGTTCGGCATCAATCCGCAACTGCTCGAAGGACTGGTCGGTCCGGGGCAGGAACAGCCCGGTGCTGGCCAGACCACCACCGCGGAGGCCTGCAAGACCGGCGCCGACGCTGACCAGCGGCTCGACTGCCGCATCAAGGGCACCGTCAACAGCCTCAATGCGTTCTGGCCCGCTTACCTCGCCGACTACAAGGTCAAGTACCCGCGGCCCAGGACCGTACTCTTCGAAGGCGGTACCCCCACCGGCTGCGGCGCCGCGACGTCGGAGGTCGGCCCGTTCTACTGCCCGGCCGACACCACGGCCTACTTCGACCCCGGCTTCTTCCAGGAACTCGTGGACCGCTTCGGCTCGTCCGGCGGCCCGCTCGCGCAGGAGTATGTGGTTGCCCACGAGTTCGGCCACCACATCCAGAACATCCTTGGTGACCTGGACAAGGCCCAGCAGGATCCACAGGGTGCAGAGTCCGGGGCCGTTCGGGTGGAACTGCAGGCGGACTGCTACGCCGGGCTCTGGACCCGTTACGCCACCACTCAGAAGGATCCCAAGTCCGGTTTGCCCTTCCTCGAGCCGCTGACGCAGAAGGACCTCAACGACGCCCTCTCGGCGGCGTCCGCCGTGGGCGACGACCGGATCCAGAAAGCAGCCACCGGCCGTGTTTCGCCCGAGGGCTGGACCCACGGATCGAGTGCCCAGCGGCAGAAGTGGTTCTACCAGGGCTACAAAACCGGCGACATCAACCAGTGCGATACCTTCAGCGCCGCCAGCCTTTAGCCGCCACCCTTTAACTGAAACGACGACGGCGGGCCACCTGGAGGTGGCCCGCCGTCGTCGTACTTAAAGCGGTTGCTTTAGATGTTGAACCCGAGGGCGCGCATCTGGTCCTTGCCGTCATCGGTGATCCGTTCCGGGCCCCATGGCGGCATCCACACCCAGTTCAGGCGCCACTCGTCCACGACGCCGTCCAGCGCCTTGCCGACCTGCTCCTCGAGCACGTCGGTGAGCGGGCATGCCGCCGTGGTGAGTGTCATGTCGATGAGCAGGGCGCCGTCATCCTCCGAGTACTTCAGGCCGTACAGCAGCCCGAGGTCCACGATGTTGACCCCGAGCTCGGGGTCGATGACGTCCTTGAGTGCCTCTTCGACATCCTCCAGCCCTGTGCGGGCTGCGTCGATTTCTGTCATGGCGTGTCCTTACTAGGCCTGTGCTGCGGCGGCAGCGGCAGCGATCGTGGCTGCTCCGGCGCCCGTGGCGTAGCGGTCGTAGCCTTCTTCTTCGAGGCGGTCTGCGAGCTCCGGGCCGCCCTCTTCCACAATCTGGCCGTCAACGAAAACGTGGACGAACTCAGGCTTGATGTAGCGCAGGATGCGGGTGTAGTGCGTGATGAGCATGGTGCCCATGTTGCCTTCGGCGTGGGCGCGGTTGACGCCTTCCGAGACGATCTTCAGGGCGTCGACGTCCAGGCCGGAGTCGGTCTCATCAAGCACGGCGAACTTGGGCTTGAAGAGCTCGAGCTGCAGGATCTCCACGCGCTTCTTTTCGCCGCCCGAGAAGCCCTCGTTGACGTTGCGCTGTGCGAAGTCCGCATCGATGCGCAACTGCTGCATGGCGGCCTTGACGTCCTTGGTCCAGGTGCGCAGGGCAGGCGCCTGGCCGTCGATGGCGGTCTTGGCAGTCCGCAGGAAGTTGGTCATTGTGACGCCGGGAACCTCCACCGGGTACTGCATGGCCAGGAAGAGGCCGGCGCGAGCACGCTCGTCGACGCTCATCGCCAGGACGTCTTCGCCGTCCAGCGTGATGGTGCCGCCGGTGACGTTGTAGCGCGGGTGGCCGGCGATGGTGGACGCAAGGGTGGACTTGCCCGAACCGTTGGGGCCCATGATGGCGTGGGTCTCACCGGTCCGGATGGTCAGGCTGACGCCCTTCAGGATCTCCTTGGTGCCCTGCTCGGTGTCGATGCTAACGTGCAGGTCCTTGATCTCAAGAGTAGACATGTGTCTTGTTCTCCTCTGCACCGTGCCGTTGGGGCGGCGGTGCGGTCTTTGGTCTGGAAGGTAATAAGTTCTGGTACAGGCCTGGCTAGCTGAAGTTCGGGGTTTCGGCGCCGTTCAGGACGTTGGTGAAGTCCACGTAGACCTCGTCCCCGACGATCTCCACCGCGAACACGGGCACGGGATCGTAGGCCGGCAGCTGGAGAGGCTCGCCGGTGCGCAGATCGAACTGCGAACCGTGGCCCCAGCATTCGATGGCGCAGCCTTCGACCTCGCCCTCCGAGAGCGAGATGTCCGCGTGCGAGCAGGTGTCGCCGATGGCGTGGATCTCTCCCATGGAGTCCTTGACGATCGCGACGGGATAGTCATCGATCAGGATCCGCAGCGCCTGCTTGGGCTGGATCTCGTCCACGTTGCAGACGAGCTCGCCCTTTGGCTGTTCAGTCATCCGATGTCCTGTACTCTCCGGGCTGCTTAGTTTTCGGTCGCGGCGAGTTCACGCTCAACAGCCGCGGTCAGGCGCTCTTCGAGTGCCGGGACCTTGATCTGCTGGATGATCTCGTTGAGGAAGCCGCGGACGACGAGCCGCCGTGCCACGTCTTCGGGAATGCCGCGTGCCATGAGGTAGAACAGGTGTTCGTCGTCAAAACGTCCGGTGGAGCTCGCGTGACCGGCGCCTTCGATGAGGCCGGTTTCGATCTCGAGGTTCGGAACCGAGTCCGCGCGGCAGCCGTCCGTCAGCACAAGGTTCTGGTTCTTCTCGTACGAGTCGGTGCCCAGTGCCTGCTTCTGGATCAGGACGTCGCCCACCCAGACGGTGTGCGCGTTCTTGCCCTGCAGGGCGCCCTTGTAGAGCACGTTGGACTTGCAGTTGGCCACGTTGTGGTCAACGAAGGACCGGTGCTCCAGGTGCTGCCCGGCGTCGGCGAAGTACAGGCCCAGCAGCTCGGCCTCGGCACCTTCACCCGCGAAGCGGACGTTGGAGTTCAGGCGCACGATCGATCCGCCGAGGGACACGGCGATGTGCTTGTACACAGCGTCCTTGCCCACCTGCGCGTCGTGCTGGGCCAGGTGCTTGGCGTCGTCTTCCCAGAGCTGCACCGAGATGACAGTGAGCTTGGCGCCTTCGCCGACGATGACTTCCAGGTTGCCGTTGTGGTCGGCCGCACCGGTGTGCTCCAGGATCACGACGCTGCGCGAGTTGGCGCCGGCCTCCAGCACGTAGTGTGCGTTGGAGCGGCGTCCGGCGCCCGCGCCGTGGACCAGGATCCGCACCGGCTCAGCCGGCTCGGCTTCCGCCGGGATGACCACGTGCAGTGCCTCGTCCGTGTTGGCGGAGGCGACGACGGCGGCACGGTCGGCCGGGGTCAGCACGGATCCGCGCGGGGCGGCTCCGTGGGCCAGGGGCGTGCGGACATAGCCTTCCGGTGCGTCCACGGTGAATGCGGCGGCCGGATCCGGATCGACATCCGTCGCGCGATCCGAGAGCAGGTTGGCCAGTCCGCGGACCGGGCTGAAGCGCCATTCTTCCTCGCGGCCCGTGGGCAGTGCGAAGTCGGCGACGTCGAAGCTCGTAAGCCGTTCGGCGCGGGAGGACATCACGGTGACGCCGTGGTTGTGGCTGTGGTCCACCTTGGCGGAGACCAGGCCCTCGCCTTCCTCGGTGAAGCCTGCGATGGAAGGCGCTCCGATGCGGGCCTTTTCAGTAGTAATTTCGGCAGTCATTAACCGACGGATCCTTCCATCTGGAGTTCAATGAGGCGGTTCAGCTCGAGGGCGTATTCCATCGGCAGCTCGCGGGCGATCGGCTCGATGAACCCGCGCACGATCATGGCCATGGCTTCGTCTTCGCGCATGCCGCGGGACATGAGGTAGAAGAGCTGCTCTTCGGAAACGCGCGAGACAGTTGCCTCGTGACCCAGCTGGACGTCATCCTCGCGGATGTCGATGTAGGGGTAGGTGTCCGAGCGGCTGATCGTGTCCACCAGCAGGGCGTCGCAGCGCACGGTGTTGGCCGAGTGCTTGGCGCCTTCGCGGATCTGGACGAGGCCGCGGTAGGCCGCACGTCCGCCGCCGCGGGCCACTGACTTGGAGATGATGGAGCTCTTGGTGTTCGGCGCGATGTGGACCATCTTGGAGCCGGTGTCCTGGTGCTGGCCTTCGCCGGCGAACGCGATGGACAGGGTCTCGCCCTTGGCGTGCTCGCCCGTGAGGTAGACGGCCGGGTACTTCATGGTGACCTTGGAGCCGATGTTGCCATCGATCCATTCCATGGTGGCGCCTTCTTCGCAGATCGCGCGCTTGGTCACCAGGTTGTACACGTTGTTGGACCAGTTCTGGATGGTGGTGTACCGGACACGGGCGCCCTTCTTGACCACGATTTCCACGACAGCGGAGTGCAGCGAGTCCGACGTGTAGATCGGCGCGGTGCAGCCCTCGATGTAGTGGACGTAAGAGTCCTCGTCCGCGATGATCAGCGTGCGCTCGAACTGACCCATGTTTTCCGTGTTGATGCGGAAGTACGCCTGCAGCGGAATGTCCACGTGGACGCCCTTGGGCACGTACACGAAGGAACCGCCGGACCACACGGCCGTGTTCAGCGAGGCAAACTTGTTGTCTCCCACGGGAATGATGGTGCCGAAGTACTCCTGGAAGATCTCCGGGTGCTCGCGCAGCGCGGTGTCCGTGTCCAGGAAGATGACGCCCTGGGCCTCAAGGTCCTCGCGGATCTGGTGGTAGACCACCTCGGACTCGTACTGGGCTGCCACGCCGGAGACCAGGCGACTGCGCTCGGCTTCCGGGATGCCGAGCTTCTCATACGTGTTGCGGATGTCCTCGGGCAGGTCTTCCCACGTGGCGGCCTGCTTCTCCGTGGAACGGACGAAGTACTTGATGTTGTCAAAGTCGATGCCGGACAGGTCCGCACCCCAGGTGGGCATGGGCTTGCGGCCGAAGTACTTCAGGCCCTTCAGGCGCAGGTCCAGCATCCACTCCGGCTCGCTCTTCTTGGCCGAAATGTCGCGGACGACTTCCTCGTTGAGGCCACGGCGTGCGTTGGCGCCGACGTCGTTCTTGTCGGCCCAGCCGTACTCGTAGGTGCCGATTCCGTGGAGCTCGGGATTCTTTTCCAGAATCTCCGAAATCACAGCAGTCTCGGCAACCGTCTTCTCTGATAGTTGGTCCGTCATCACGGCCTTTCTTGCAGATGGTTGGATATTTCGTCCAGGTTGTCCGTAACGGCTCGGGTGGTTTCCGCCACCGTTGCGGCCGGACGGCCTGTTGGTATGTGGGTGGTGCAGACATGGCCCCCGCGCGCCAAGGTGGAGAGGCGCCGCACGTCGACGCCGACCAGCCGGGAAAACGTCTCGGTTTCAGCATCGCAGAAAACGGGGAACTGTGCTGCGAGCTGCTGGATGGGGCAGTGGCCCTGGCACAGCTGGACGCTGGACAGCGCTGCCGGCAGCGGCGCCCTGGCCTCGATGGACGCGGTGGAGGCTACATAGCCGTCCCGGGACAGCGCGGCGGAAAGCGCCTGCGCCCGGGCGGTGATGTCGGTTCCGGCCGCATCAACCTCCGGGGCGTAGCGGCGTTCCATCTCGGAAAAACGCTCGACGGCGAACTTCCGCACTGCTTCGGTACCGGCCATTTCTTCGAGCTGCTTGAGCGCGGTGCTGGCGATGTTCAGGTAGTCGTCACCGAGCGTCGACTGGCCCTGTGAACTCAGGACATAGCGGCGGGCGGGGCGTCCGGCGCCGGCGCCGGCACGGGCAACACGCTTGACTTCGATGACGCCTGCACGGGACAGATGGTCCAGGTGGCGGCGGACGGCGGCCGGCGTGAAGCCGAGAAGGTCGCCCAGTTCCGCGGCGCTGACGGGTCCGTGTTCGAGTACCGCACTGAGGACGCGGTCGCGCGTGCGCTCGTCAGCGTCGGCTGCCGGCGGCACGGCCGCCAGGGCATCGCGCTTTCCACCGCGCAGCGCGCTAAGCGGCGCGCGGTGCCCGGCCAGAGGCAGGGAAGTGGGATTACTCATGGAATACACAACACAATCATGTCGTAATTTACTCCGCCCATCCAGTAAGGCTTGGCTGACCTGCTGCTCCGGGCGGTCACATCGGAGCCCGTACTACTTCACGTAGAATGCTGGGGTGCGATCCCCCAAATCCCCCGTACTGTCCATCAGCGGGCTCATTAAGGACGTCGGTCCGCTGCCCACCCTCGATGGCAGGATGCTGAGGGTGGTGAGCGACGTCTCACTCGTCGCCGGACGCGGCGAGGTAACGGCGCTGCTCGGAGCCAACGGCGCCGGCAAAACCACCACCATCGAGTGCGCGCAGGGCCTCCAGAAGCGCACCGGCGGCACAATTTCCCTGTTGGGCGAGGATCCCGGCAGCGCCGGAGCGGAACTGCGGTCCCGCGTAGGGGTCATGCTCCAGGACGGCGGCCTCCCGCCGTCGGCCCGTCCCATTCCCCTGCTCCGCCACATCGCCGGCATGTACCGCAATCCGAGGCCGCTCGACGAACTGGTGGAGCGGCTCGGCATCGATGCGTTCAGCCGGACCAGTGTCCGCCGGCTGTCCGGCGGACAGAAGCAGCGGCTGGCCCTCGCCGCCGCGCTCATCGGCAATCCCGAAGTGCTGTTCCTCGACGAACCGAGCGCCGGCCTTGACCCGCAGTCGCGCCAGCTTGTCTTCGGGCTGATTTCGGAGCTCCGGAACAGCGGGATGGGCATCATCCTGACCACCCACCTGATGGACGATGCCCAGCGCCTCGCCGACTACGTGTACATCATTGACGCCGGCAGGAATGTCGCCGAGGGCACCGTCGCCCAGCTCCTGCAGCACCACACCCCGGACATGGCCCGGAAGGACCACATCCGGACCCTGCATTTCGAGGCGCTGCCCGGGCTGGACTTCACGGGTGTCCTTCCCGCCGAGGTGGAGGTCAGGGAGACGCGGGCCGGCAGCTACTCGGCCACCGGCGTGCTCACCCCTGCGGACCTTGCCGCGCTGACGGCGTGGTGGGCGGCCCACGGCGTGATGCCAGGGTCCATGAGCATGGAGGCCCGCAGCCTCGAAGACGTATTCCTCGACATTTCCGGAAGGGAAGTCCGATGACGACAGTGACCGGCGGCGCTCCCGCTCCCCTGCTCCGCCGGATCCTGCTGCAGGGCCAGTACGAGGCGATGACAATGCTCCGGAACGGAGAGCAGCTGATCCTCGCGATCGTCCTGCCGCTGCTGGCCCTGATCGGCCTCACCGTGACGCCGCTGCTGGACGGGCTGGGCGACAGCCGGATCAACGTGGCCGTTCCCGGCATCCTCGCGCTGTGCGCCATGTCCACCGCCTTCACCGGCCAGGGCATCTCGACCGGATTCGACCGCCGCTACGGCGTGCTGCGCTTCCTCTCCACCACACCGCTGGGACGCACCGGCCTCATCGCCGGAAAGATCATCGCCGTCCTGGCCGTCCTGTTCCTGCAGGTGCTGATCGTCTCCGGCATAGCCCTAACGCTCGGCTGGCGGCCCGATCCGGCCGGCTGGCTGCCGGGCATGGGACTTTTGATACTTGGCGCGGCCGCGTTCACGGCCCTCGGCCTGCTGGTGGCCGGGACAGTCCGACCCGAGGCCACACTCGCCATCACCAACCTGCTGTGGATCCTCCTCGGGGCCCTCGGCGGCATCGTCATCCCCGCCCCGCGGCTGCCCGGACCGGCCCAGGATGCCGTGCATTTCCTGCCGTCCGGAGCCCTCGGCCAAGGACTGCGCGATGCGTTCCTGCACGGTGCCGTCGACGGCGCCTCTGTCCTTATCCTGCTGTTGTGGCTGGTTGTCGCCGGCGCGGCAGCCATCCGTTGGTTCAAGTGGAATTGAGAAATACCGTGAGCACGGCTTCGCGCCTCCCCCAGATCGTCGGCCGCCTGGCATCAAAGCTTCCCGTCACCGTTGATTCAACCGTCCGCCGCCTCGCGGTGCTGTCCCTCATCGGGCAGACGCTCCTGGTGGTGACCGGCGGCGCCGTCAGGCTGACCGCCTCCGGGCTGGGCTGCCCCACCTGGCCGCGCTGCACGAACGAATCCCTGGTCAACACCCCCGAAATGGGCATCCACGGCTTCATCGAGTTCGGCAACCGGCTGCTGACCTTCGCCCTCGCCGCCGTCGCGGCGATGATGCTGGTCTACCTGTGGAACCTGCGCAAGGAACGCAAGGACCTCTTCCTGCTTGCCCTGGGCCTGCTGGCCAGCATTCCCGCGCAGGCCATCATCGGCGGCGTGACGGTGCTGACGCGCCTCAACCCGTGGGTGGTCGGCCTCCACTTCCTGGTTTCCATGGCCCTGGTGGTCTTCGCCACGCTCCTGGTGAACCGCGCGTACGGCAGGACCGGACGTATCCTCACCCGCCCGCTGGCGTCCCTGCCGGGAGTCCTGCGGCCGGTGACGGCCGCCGTCGCTGTTTTCTCCGCCGTGGCGGTGATGCTGGGCGTGGTGGTGACCGGCGCGGGCCCGCACGCCGGCGACGCCAACGCACCCCGCAATAACCTCGACTGGGACCTCTTCTCCCACATCCACGCTGTTCCGGCCTACGTGATCACCGCAGGAACCCTCTTTGCCGCCTACCTGGTGTTCCGCCGCGGCATCTCCGGCCCGTTCCGAACGGCCGTGCTCCTGCTCCTCGGCGTCACCCTGCTTCAGGCCGTCATCGGCTTCACGCAGTACTACAACGGCATCCCGGCGCTCCTCGTGGGCGCCCACATGCTGGGCGCGGCACTCCTGATGAGCGCCGCAACCAATGTTTGGGACATCGCCCGCTACAGCCAGGCCAGGTAAGGCAGCCGCGCGGAGCAGTCCGCGCCAAACAGTCCGGCGCGACGCAGTCCGGCACAAAGCAGCTCAGCAGACGAAAGTACCCCGGTCCGCACTGACCGGGGTACTTTCTACTTGTATTGACGTAGTTGTACAGACGCCCTCCCGCGCCCTGCACACTTTCCGCGACTCACTCTCCACCTACGCAGGCACGCAGGCACGCAGGCAAAGGCAATGGCTCCTCCACATGGTGTGAAGGAGCATTGCAGAAGCTGTTGCGAAAAGCGGGAGAACGTCCTGGAGGCCGGAACCGCGACGGGTGCGGTCAGCCCATGAGCGGCGAACCGACAAACGGGTCCACCGCCAGGGCGATGAAGAGGAGCGTCAGGTAGCTGATGGAGCCGTGGAAGACCTTCATGGCGCCCTTGTCCGAGAGGTCCCCGCCCTGCGCCCGGTTATACAGGGCGTGGGACTCGTACAGGAACCACGCACCGGCAAGAACAGCGGTCACGGTGTAGACCCAGCCGGCACCCCCTGCGGGAACCATGAGCAGCGAACACACCACCATGGCCCAGGCGTAGAGGACCACCTGCACGGAAACCACCTTGGCGCCGGCGATGGCGCCGAGCATGGGCACGTTGGCGTTCCGGTAGTCCTCGCCGTAGCGCATGGACAGCGGCCAGTAGTGCGGCGGCGTCCACAGGAAGATCACCATGAACAGCACGACTGCCGGCCACTCGACGGTATTGGTGACGGCGGCCCACGCGATGAGAACCGGGAAGCAGCCCGCCGCACCGCCCCAAACGATGTTCTGGGCAGTGCGCCGCTTCAGGATCATGGTGTAAATCACGACGTAAAAAACGATGGCGCCGAGCCCGAGCCACGCGGACAGCGGGTTCGCGCCGAACCACAGGATGGCGATGGCAGCCGCGCCCAGGAGCCACGCAAAAATGAGGGCCTCGCGCGGCGTGACCTCACCCGTGACCAGCGGGCGCTTTTCGGTACGGTGCATCAGCTTGTCGATGTCGCGGTCGATGTAGCAGTTGAAGGCTCCGGCGCTGCCAGCGGCGAACGCGCCGCCCACCAGCGTTGCAAGGATGAGCCCGAGGGACGGAAAACCGCGCTGGGCATAAATCATCGTGGGGAGCGTGCTGACCAGCAGAAGTTCGATGACCCGCGGTTTGGTGAGAGCAAGGTACGCCTTCGCCTTGCGGGCTAGTCCGGCTCTTGCGTGGACCCTGGCGGAGGTCAGCGGCGTATCTGTTGTGCTCACGTTGGCAGTCACTCTGTTCTGTCTGGCTGTGTTGTCTGACTGATCTGCCCGAATCCTGGGTCCGGAATGATCCCTCAACGGCGGTCGACGGGCTTGAAAGTGCTCTTCGCGTGCCCTGCCTGTCCGCCGGTGGCCTCCCGATATCATACCGCGGTCCCGCATGGGTCGTTGGCACCGCCCGACTTGGCCAAATCGCTGAAAATGATTCCTTCGAGCTTGCATCGAGCACATTAACGCAGCCTCACCGGAGACACCCGCCAAGAGTGATTCACAAAGAGAAATTGCGTCCAATTGGTGAGATTTTCGCCGCCCGAAGTGTGGAATAGAGCTAAGCTGTCTGCAGATCAGCGCACACTGGGAAACGGCTAGAAACCGCATTCCCATCCCGTCCAGCGACTGAATGAAGATCAACGTTTCAATGGTGAACGGCTGGTAGACAAAAACGCAGCGGGCACCGACCTGTGCCTTGCCGCGACCTGTCCGTACCGCTTGCCGTTAGCACAGAGAGGGGCCCGGTTTTCGTGCCACATTTGAAAGAGCAAGAACTGACATGGACCAGTTTGGACCAGCGCGCGGTTGACACGGTCCGTGTCCTTGCCGCGGACGCCGTCGAAAAGGTGGGCAATGGCCACCCCGGCACCGCAATGAGCCTGGCCCCGGCCGCATACCTTCTCTTCCAGAAGATGATGCGCCACGACCCCAAGAACCCGGACTGGATCGGCCGTGACCGGTTCATCCTCTCCCCCGGCCACACGTCCCTGACGCTGTACATCCAGCTGTTCCTCTCCGGCTATGGCCTGGAGCTGAAGGACCTGCAGGCGCTGCGCACCTGGGGTTCACTGACACCCGGCCACCCGGAATACAAGCACACCGCCGGCGTCGAGATCACCACCGGTCCGCTCGGCCAGGGCCTCGCGTCCGCTGTCGGCTTCGCATACTCCCAGCGCCGCCAGCGCGGCCTGTTCGACGCCGACGCTGCCGCCGGCACCAGCCCGTTCGACCACACCATCTGGGTCATCGCCTCCGACGGCGACCTCCAGGAAGGTGTCACCTCCGAGGCTTCCTCGCTGGCCGGCCACCAGGAACTGGGCAACCTCGTGGTGATCTACGACGAGAACCACATCTCGATTGAAGACGACACCGACATCGCCTTCACCGAGGACGTCCTCAAGCGCTACGAAGCCTACGGCTGGCACGTCCAGCGCGTGGACTGGACCAAGACCGGCGATTACAAGGAAGACGTCCAGGAGCTGCACGCGGCGCTCCAGGCGGCCAAGGCCGAGACGTCCAAGCCGTCCATCGTCTCGCTGCGCACCATCATCGGCTACCCCGCGCCGAAGAAGCAGAACACCGGCAAGATTCACGGCTCGGCCCTCGGCTCCGAAGAAGTGGCGGCACTGAAGCAGGTCCTCGGGTTCGACCCCGAGAAGACCTTCGAGGTCGACGAGGAAGTGCTGGCCCACGCCCGCGCCGTCGTGGACCGCGGCGCCCACGCACGCAAGGAATGGGAGGAGTCCTTCGCGGCCTGGCAGTCCGCCAACCCCGAAGCCGCCGCCCTTCTGGAACGAGTGGAAGCACGCAAGCTGCCGTCCGAACTCGACGCTGCGCTGCCCGTCTTCCCGGCCGGCAAGGACGTGTCCACCCGTGCGGCCTCGGGCAAGGTCCTGAACGCCATCGGCCCGGTCATGCCGGAACTCTGGGGCGGCTCCGCCGACCTCGCCGAGTCGAACAACACCACGATCGAAGGCTCGCCGTCGTTCGTTCCGGCGTCCAAGCAGACCGAGGCCTGGAAGGGCAACCCCTACGGCCGCGTCCTGCACTTCGGTATCCGCGAGCACGCGGCCGCCTCGATCGTCAACGGCATCGCCCTGCACGGCAAGACCCGCGCGTTCTCCGGTACGTTCCTGATCTTCAGCGACTACCAGCGCCCCGCCATCCGCCTCGGCGCACTCATGGGCGTGCCGTCGCTGTATGTCTGGACCCACGACTCCATCGGTCTGGGCGAAGACGGCCCCACCCACCAGCCGGTGGAACAGCTGGCCTCCCTGCGCGCCATTCCGGGCCTGGACGTCGTCCGTCCCGGTGACGCCAATGAGGTCTCGGCGGCATGGAAGTCCATGCTGGAGAACCACGACAACCCGGCCGGCATCGTGCTGACCCGCCAGAACATCCCCACCTACGCCCGCGGCGAAGGCGAAGCGGAAGGCGACACCTTCGGCTCCACCGCCGGCGTTGCCAAGGGCGGATACGTCCTGGCCGAGGCCTCCAAGGACGGTGCGACCGCGCCGGCACAGGTCATCCTCATCGGCACGGGCTCGGAAGTCCAGCTCGCCGTCGAGGCCCGCGAAGCGCTGCAGGCCGAGGGCATCGCCACCCGCGTGGTCTCCATGCCCTGCGTCGAGTGGTTCAACAAGCAGGACGCCGCGTACCGCGAGGCCGTCCTGCCCGCCGCAGTCAAGGCCCGCGTTTCAGTCGAAGCCGGCCTGGCCCTGGGCTGGAGGGAGTTCGTCGGCGACGCCGGACGCTCCATCAGCCTCGAGCACTTCGGCGCCTCAGCCGACTACAAGCGCCTGTTCCAGGAATTCGGCATCACCGCGGAGGCTGTCACCGCCGCCGCCAAGGATTCCCTCGCCGGAATCCAGTCCTGACAGCACCTACAGTTTCAAGGAGATATGAAATGACCACCACTCCCACGCAGCAGCTCTCCGACGCCGGCGTTTCCATCTGGCTCGATGACCTCTCCCGCGGCCGCCTGAAGACGGGCACGCTGCAGAAGCTCATCGAAGAGAAGAACGTTGTCGGTGTCACCACGAACCCCAGCATCTTCCACGCGGCCATCACCACCGGCCACGACTACGACGCCACCATCGCCAAGCAGGCAGCAGCCGGCGCCAGCATCGAGGAAACCATCTTCGAAATCACCACCACCGACGTCGCGGACGCCTGCGACCTCTTCGCCCCGGTCGCTGCGGCAACCAAGGGTGTTGACGGCCGCGTTTCCATCGAGGTCGACCCCCGCCTGGCCTGGGACACCGCCGGAACCATCGCCGAAGCCAAGCACCTGTACAAGAAGGTCGGCCGGGACAACGTGCACATCAAGATCCCTGCCACCCTCGAAGGCCTCGAGGCCATCACAGCCACCCTCGCCGAGGGCATCAGCGTCAACGTGACCCTGATCTTCTCGCTGGAACGCTACCGCGCCGTCATCAACGCCTTCCAGTCCGGCCTGGAGCAGGCCAAGGACAACGGCCACGACCTCTCCAAGATCCACTCCGTCGCCTCGTTCTTCGTCTCCCGAGTGGACTCCGAGATCGACAAGCGCCTTGACGCCATCGGCACCGACGAAGCCAAGGCCCTCAAGGGCAAGGCCGGCGTTGCCAACGCCCGCCTCGCCTACCAGGTCTACGAAGAGCAGTTCTCGACCGAGCGCTGGGCAGTCCTGGCCGGCGCAGGCGCCCTTCCGCAGCGTCCGCTCTGGGCCTCCACCGGCGTTAAGGACCCGGCCTACCCGGACACCCTCTACGTCACCGAACTCGTTGCACCCGGCGTCGTGAACACCATGCCGGAAAAGACCCTCGACGCCACGTTCGACCACGGCGTGGTCACCGGCGACACTGTCACCAACGGCTACGACGACGCGAACGCCACCCTCAACGCGCTGGACGCGCTGGGCGTGTCCTACAACGAGGTTGTGGCCCTGCTCGAATCCGAAGGCCTCGACAAGTTCGTTGCCAGCTGGAAGGAACTGCTGGCCGACGTTGAGGGCGCCCTTGCCACCGCACGGAAGGCTTCCTAATACACGATGAGCACACTCAGCTACGACGCCACCGGCGCCGCCCGGAAGGCTCTTGAGCAGCACCTGCCCGCCCTGGTGGAGGACCGGATCGCCACCCGTATCTTCGCGAAGGACCACACGCTGTGGGGTCCCGATGCAGAGGCCGAGTCCGCAGTCCGCCTGGGCTGGGTCGAGGCGGCCACCGTCGCGCGGCCCCTCGTCGCCGGCATCCTGGAGCTCCGCGATGCCCTGAAGGCCGACGGCGTCACGCGCATCGTCCTTTGCGGCATGGGCGGCTCCTCGCTCGCTCCTGAAGTCATCGCCGGCACCGCTGGCGTCGAGCTGACCGTGCTGGACAGCACCGACCCCGAACAGGTCGGTGCTGCCCTCGCGGACCGTCTCGCCGAGACCGCGATCGTGGTTTCCTCGAAATCGGGTTCGACCCTTGAAACGGATTCGCAGCGGCGGGTCTTCGAGCACGCCTTCAACGAAGCCGGCATCGACGCCAAGAGCCGGATCATCATCGTGACCGACCCCGGGTCGCCGCTGGACAAGGCGTCCCGCGAAGCCGGCTACCGTGCCGTCTTCAACGCGGATCCGAACGTGGGCGGACGCTATTCCGCCCTGACCGCCTTCGGGCTCGTGCCCTCGGGCCTGGCCGGCGTCGACATCGAATCCTTCCTGGACGAGGCCGAGGAAGCCGCCGAAATCCTGAACGAGGACGCGCCCGAGAACATCGGGCTGGCCCTGGGAACGGCACTCGGCGGCACCAACCCGCTGCGCGACAAGATCGTCATTGCCGAGGACGGCTCGGGAATTGTGGGCTTCGCCGACTGGGCCGAGCAGCTCATCGCCGAATCCACCGGAAAGCTCGGCACCGGCGTCCTCCCCGTGGTCGCCGGCACGTCCGCACCGGAGGTTACCTCCGGCGCCGAAGACGTACTCGTAGTACGGCTCGTGAGCCCGGATGCCGACGTCGAACTCGGCGAAAACGAAGTCGCCATTGCCGGCGGACTCGCCACCCAGATGATGGTGTGGGAGTTTGCCACGGCGGTGGCCGGCCGACTCCTGGGCATCAACCCGTTTGACCAGCCCGACGTCGAAGCAGCCAAGGTCGCGGCCCGTGGCCTGCTGGATGCCCAGCCGGAGCCCACACCGGCAGCCTTCGTTGACGGTGCCGTTGAAGTCCGCGGCGGCGACTGGCTCGGCGACTCGGCCACAGTGGCCGAGGCTGTTTCCGCGCTTCTCGGCCAGCTGGGCAGCAACGGGTACCTCAGCGTGCAGGCCTACTTTGACCGGCTGGCCTACGCACGACTCGAAGGCATCCGCGACGAACTCGCTGCGGTTAGCGGCCGTCCGGTCACCTTCGGCTGGGGACCGCGCTTCCTCCACTCCACCGGCCAGTTCCACAAGGGCGGACCCGCCATCGGCGCCTTCCTGCAGGTCACGGCCGCTTCCAGCCAGGACCTGGCCATTCCGGACCGGCCGTTCACGTTCGGCGAGCTGATCTCGGCGCAGGCCGCAGGCGACGCCCAGGTGCTCAGCGAACACGGCCGCCCGGTCCTGCGCCTGCACCTCACCGACCGTGCGGCCGGCGTGGCCCAGCTCCAGGAGATTGTTTCCGCGCTTGCCGGCCAGGCAACATCCGCCACTGAAAGCTAAGGCACCGAACCAACCATGCCAGATACCCTGAACGGCAGAAGGTCAGCAGGCAGGAACGGGAACCCGCTGCGGGATCCGCGGGACCGCCGTCTGAACCGGATTGCCGGACCGTCGTCGCTCGTGCTCTTCGGAGTCACGGGCGACCTCGCCCGCAAAAAGTTGATGCCCGCCGTCTACGACCTCGCAAACCGTGGACTGCTGCCGCCCAGCTTTGCCCTGGTGGGCTTTGCCCGGCGCCAGTGGGACAACGAGGACTTCGCCGCAGAGGTGAAGGACGCCGTCAAGACGTACTCCCGGACACCTTTCGACGAGGCCGTCTGGAACCAGCTCTCCGAAGGCATCCGCTTCGTGCAGGGCGAGTTCGACGACGACTCCGCATTTGAGCGGCTCGGCGAGACCATCAAGGAACTCGACGAGCAGCGCGGCACGCGCGGCAACCACGCGTTCTACCTGTCCATCCCGCCGAAGGCCTTCGAACAGGTCTGCCGGCAGCTCTCGAAGCACGGGCTGGCCCAGGCTGAGGGCGACAACTGGCGCCGCGTGGTCATCGAGAAGCCGTTCGGGCACGACCTTGAGTCGGCCCGGCAGCTGAACGACATCGTGGAGTCCGTCTTTCCGCCCGACGCCGTGTTCCGGATCGACCACTACCTGGGCAAGGAGACGGTGCAGAACATCCTGGCGCTGCGCTTCGCGAACCAGCTGTTCGAGCCGCTGTGGAACGCCAACTACGTGGACCACGTGCAGATCACCATGGCCGAGGACATCGGCACCGGCGGCCGCGCCGGGTATTACGACGGCGTGGGTGCCGCCCGCGACGTCATCCAGAACCACCTGCTCCAGCTGCTCGCGCTGACGGCCATGGAGGAGCCCATCTCCTTCAACGCCGATGACCTGCGCGCGGAGAAGGAAAAGGTGCTGGCCGCCGTCAGGCTTCCGGAGGACCTGTCCACCCATTCCGCCCGCGGGCAGTTCGCCGGCGGCTGGCAGGGCGGCGAGCAGGTACAGGGCTACCTCGAGGAGGAAGGCATTCCCGCCGACTCCACCACCGAGACCTATGCCGCCATCCGGGTGGACATCAACACCCGGCGCTGGCACGGCGTGCCGTTCTACCTCCGGGCGGGCAAGCGCCTGGGCCGGCGCGTCACGGAAATCGCCGTGGTGTTCAAGCGCGCCCCCAACCTCCTGTTCCGCGACCACGGCGAGGACGACTTCGGCCAGAACGCCGTCGTCATCCGCGTCCAGCCGGACGAGGGCGCCACGATCCGCTTCGGTTCCAAGGTCCCCGGCACGCAGATGGAAGTCCGTGACGTGACCATGGACTTCGGCTACGGCCACTCCTTCACGGAATCCAGCCCCGAAGCCTACGAACGGCTCATCCTGGACGTGCTGCTGGGCGAGCCGCCGCTCTTCCCGCGGCATGAGGAAGTGGAGCTCTCCTGGAAGATCCTGGATCCGTTCGAGGACTACTGGGAAGGCTTGGGCGAGCAGC
Organism: Arthrobacter sp. KBS0703; assembly: GCF_002008315.2. NCBI lineage: Bacteria > Bacillati > Actinomycetota > Actinomycetes > Micrococcales > Micrococcaceae > Arthrobacter > Arthrobacter sp. KBS0703. Next base: position 1,705,265 of record NZ_MVDG02000001.1, read on the forward strand.
CCGAACCGTACGCACCCGGCAGCTGGGGCCCGGCCTCCGCTGACGAGCTCCTTGCCCGCGACGGACGAACCTGGAGAAGGCCATGATTGTAGATCTTCCTGACACCACCACCTCCAAGGTCTCCAAGAAGATCATGTCCCTGCGGGAGCAGGGAGGTGTGATCGCCTTGGGCCGCGTGCTCACCCTCGTGGTGGTCACCAAGTCGGGCCTTGAGGAAGAGGCCATTGAGGCCGCCAACGAGGCCAGCCGGGAGCACCCCTGCCGGATCATCGTGCTCGCGGACGCCGGTTCGTCCGCGCCCAACCGGCTCGATGCCCAGATCCGCGTTGGCGGCGACGCCGGTGCCTCCGAGGTCATAGTGCTGCGCGGGTTCGGTGAACTCGCCGAGGAGAGCGAATCCCTGGTGGCCGCGCTCCTCCTGCCCGACGCGCCAATCGTGGCCTGGTGGCCGCACGGCGCGCCGAAAAACGCGAGCGAAACCTCGATCGGCCGGATCGCGCACCGTCGCATCACCGACTCCGCGAACGAAGCCGAGCCGCAGGTTGCACTCGAGAACATCCGCAACACCTATAAGGCAGGCGACACCGACCTCGCCTGGACGCGCCTCACCAACTGGCGCATCCAGCTGGCGGCCGTCCTGGACCAGGTGGACGCGTCTCCGGTCACGGCCGTGGCGGTGGAGGGCGCCTCCGACTCCCCCAGCACCATCCTGCTGGCGGCGTGGCTGACACTCTCCCTCGACGCTCCGGTGACCATCGTTGCTGATCCCGCGGGAACCGGCATCCGGCGCGTCCGGCTCAGCAGGGCCAGCGGCGACGTCCAGCTGTTCCGCCCCGGACTGTCCGTTGCCGAACTGACCCAGCCGGGCCAGCCCGCGCAGCGGATTTCCCTGCCCCGCCGCAGCCTGCGGGACTGCCTGGCGGAGGAATTGCGGCGCCTGGATCCCGACGAAGTCTTCGGCGAAGTGATTACTATTGGACTGCCACGTACCAATCTAAGGAGTGTCCGACCCAGTGAGCGCTGACCCCAGAGTAAGCATCCATCCAGACTCTTCCGTACTCATGGCCGCCATCGCGGCCCGCCTGATCACCAAGCTTGTGGATGTCCAGGACCGATTCGGTGAAGCAACGGTGGTGCTGACCGGGGGCACGGTGGGCATCGGCACGCTCAAGGCCGTGGCAGATTCCCCTGCTGCGCCGGCTGTGGACTGGGCAAAGGTCAACTTCTGGTGGGGCGACGAGCGTTTCGTCGGGTCCAAGGACCCAGACCGCAACGCGCTCCAGGCGCAGGACGCGCTGCTGAAGCACATCGATGTCGATCCGGACCGTATCCACGAGCCGGGTTCGACCGACGACTTCGAATCCCCTGAGCAGGCCGCCGAGGACTATGCGCGCAGGCTCGGCGAGGCTGCAGCTGCCGAGCACGCCGCGGACACCTCTGATGACAGGCCGGAGGAGCCGGGGAACCTTCCGCGCTTCGACGTCGTCCTGCTGGGCGTGGGGCCGGACGCCCACGTCGCGTCGCTCTTTCCGGAGCAGGCGGGCATCCGCGAGAAGGAGCGAACGGTCGTGGGAGTGCGTAACTCCCCTAAGCCGCCGCCCGAGCGGATCTCACTGACGCTTCCGGCGATCAACACCGCCGCCGAAGTGTGGATGGTGGTGGCCGGCGAGGACAAGGCCGGGGCTGTGGGCCTGGCGCTGGCCGGCGCTAACCCTGTCCAGGTTCCTGCCGCCGGGCCCGCGGCTGTCTCTTATACACATCTAGATGTGTATAAGAGACAGCCGCGGCGCGCGTGCCCCAGCAGCTAGTCCGGAAGGCTCCTGCCGGCTCGTAGCCTTCGCAGCGCTCCGGCCAGAACGTCTTCGGCGTCCTGGCTGGAGCGTCTTTCTTTAACGTATTCGAGATGGGTTTTGAAGCCGTCTTCTGCCGTCTCCTGCGCCGGCGCGGCGCCCGGATGCCGAGTCGCGGGCCTGCCGCACCGCCGGCAGTCCCAGAGGGCGGGAATCTCCTCGTCGGGCAGCTTAATGAAAACAGGCCGCGTCTCATGTCCCATGGCGCACCAATAGGAGACGTGAATACGCGGCAAGGGCTCCCCCAGAGGATCGTCACCCTGTCTCTTATACACATCTAGATGTGTATAAGAGACAGGGGTAACACCCACACGGGTACCCCGGAATCCTGACGTGGAATGCACCATGGGAACTCCTCGCTGCTAATGGCGACGCTGCCGTTAGGCTCGATAGCCCCAGTTTAGTGCGGAGTTGCCCACGGTGGCAGAAAAAGGCCCGGGCAAGTCCGGAATACATCCGGACCCGCCCGGGCCTTCGCTGCTAAGAGTCAGCTACTTAGGAGTCAGCCACACCCGTGAACCGCATCAGCAGCCCAAGCGCGATGATCACAGCGCCCCAGGTGATGCCAAGGATGATGGTGAACCTGTTCAGGTTGCGCTCGGCGACACCCGAAGAGCTCAGGCCCGAGCTCATTCCGCCGCCGAACATGTCTGACAGACCGCCGCCACGTCCCTTGTGGAGCAGGATGAGCAGCGTCAGCAGCAGGCTGGTGATGCCCAGGAGGATCTGCAGAATGACATGAAGAACGTCCACGACGGCCTTTCGAAGGGTAGGAAATACGGGAGTCTTGCCAGTGTCCGGACTAGCCCGTCACAAGGTGACTCTCGAACCTGACAATATTAGCAAACTCGGCCGGGTCGAGGCTGGCGCCGCCCACGAGCACGCCGTCGACGTCGCGTTCCTGGAGGATGGCTGCGGCGTTGCTGGCCTTGACGGATCCGCCGTACAGCAGGCGCGCCTTGGCGGCGACGTCCGTGCCGAAGAGCTCCGTGAGCTCGGCGCGGATGGCGGCGCACATTTCCTGGGCGTCCTCCGGACCGGCAACTTCACCGGTTCCGATGGCCCACACGGGCTCGTAGGCGACCACGAGTTCAGCAGCCTGTTCTGCGCTGAGGCCTTCCACGTCGGCGCGGAGCTGGTTCAGGGTGTGCTGGACGTGGGTGCCGGCCTGCCGGATTTCCAGGCCCTCGCCGACGCACAGCACGGGGGTGATGCCGTGGCGGTAGGCGGCCTTGACCTTGGCGTTGAGGACGTCGTCGGACTCGTTGTGGATGGTGCGCCGTTCGCTGTGCCCCACCAGCACGTACTTGCACCCGAGCTTGTTCAGGAACTGCCCCGAAATGTCGCCGGTGTACGCACCGGAGTCGAACTCGGACAGGTCCTGCCCGCCATACGAGATGTCGAGTTCGTCGCCCTGGACCAGGGTCTGGACGCCGCGGAGGTCGGTGAAGGGCGGGAAGACCACGGCTTCCACGCGGCTGTAGTCGTGCTTGGCGTCGGACAGGGTCCAGGCCAGCTTCTGCAGGAGGGTGATGCCCCGGACGTGGTCCATGTTCATCTTCCAGTTGCCCGCAATGAGAGGGGTGCGGTCAAAGGTGCCGTTAGTTGACGTTGTCACGTGTTCTCCAAAAAGTGCAGGTCAAATGTGCTTGTCATGTGAAACAGCCGGCAGGCGCCTTCCGTCGTGCGGAAGAAGGCGCCGTGCCGGCTGGTGTGTGCTTCTAGCGGTCCAGGACGGTGAGGCCCGGGAGGTCCTTGCCTTCGAGGTATTCCAGGCTGGCGCCGCCGCCGGTGGAAATGTGCCCGAACTGGTCATCGGAGAAGCCGAGGGTGCGGACGGCCGCGGCCGAGTCTCCGCCGCCCACCACGGTGAATGCGTCCGTCTCCGTCAGGCCCTGGGCCACGGCACGGGTGCCGGCCGAGAAGGCCTCGAATTCGAACACGCCCATGGGCCCGTTCCAGAACACCGTCTTGGCGCCTTTGATCCGCTCGGCGAATGCCTGCGCGGACTCCGGGCCGATGTCCAGGCCGATGCCCTGCGCGCCGAACCGGCTGCTTTCGATGGCCTCTGCACGAACGGTCTCGTGGTCCGCGTCGGCGGCGAATTTCGCTGCCACCACAACGTCGGTGGGCACCACGAATTCCGTGCCTGCGTCAGCAGCACGCTTCAGGTAGTCCTGAACCACGGGGATCTGGTCCTCTTCCAGCAGGCTGCCGGCCACTTTGTGGCCCTCGGCTGCGAGAAAGGTGAACAGCATGCCGCCGCCCACGAGGATGGTGTCCGCCTTGCCGATCAGGTTGTTGATGACAGCGAGCTTGTCGGAAACCTTTGAGCCGCCGAGCACCACGACGTACGGGCGCTGGGTGTCTGCCGTCAGCTTGCGCAGCACCTCCACCTCCGTGTGGACGAGGTCGCCCTGGTACGACGGAAGCCGGGTGGCGACGTCGTACACGCTGGCGTGCTTGCGGTGCACGGCACCGAAAGCGTCATCGACGTAGGCGCCGTTTTCCCCGGTCAGGGCCACCAGTTCATCGGCAAAGGCGCCGCGCTCTGCGTCGTCCTTGCTGGTCTCGCGGGCGTCGAAGCGTACGTTTTCGAGCACCAGCACTTGGCCGTCCTGCAACGACGTGGAGAGCTCCTTGGCTGACGGTCCGACAGTGTCCTGCGCGAGGGACACCGGGAAGGAGGCCAGCTCGGCCAGGCGCGTGACGGCCGGCTGGAGCGAATACTTGTCTTCCGGGGCGCCCTTGGGGCGGCCCAGGTGGGCTGTTACCAGCACGCGGGCACCGGCGTCCGTGAGCTTTCCCAGGACCGGCAGTGAGGCCTTGATGCGGCCGTCGTCAGTCACTGTAGAGCCGTCGAGCGGCACATTCAGGTCACTTCTGACCAGAATGTACCGCCCGCGGACACCTTCAGCGATCAGTTCGTTGAGGGTGTGAAATGTCATGAAGCTAACCCTAGCCCAGCTTTGCTGCGACGAGCTCCGTGAGGTCCACCAGTCGGTTGGAGTAGCCCCATTCGTTGTCATACCAGGAAACAACCTTGACCTGGTTGCCGATGACCTTGGTCAAACCGGAGTCAAAGATTGACGAAGCGGGGTCGCCGACGATGTCCGAGGAGACGATGGGCGCGTCGGTGTAGGTCAGGATGCCCTGGAGCTCGTCCGAATCGGCAGCCTTCTTCAGCGCGGCGTTGACTTCCTCGACCGTGGTCTCGCGGGAAACCGTGACGGTGAGGTCCGTAGCGGAGCCGGTGGGGACCGGGACGCGGATGGCGTAGCCGTCGAGCTTGCCCTTGAGTTCCGGGAGCACCAGGCCGATTGCCTTGGCAGCACCGGTGGAGGTGGGAACCATGTTGATGGCGGCTGCGCGGGCGCGGCGGAGGTCGTTGTGCGGGCCGTCCTGCAGGTTCTGGTCGGCCGTGTAGGCGTGAACCGTGGTCATGAGGCCACGCTCGATGCCGAACTCGTCGTTGATGACCTTGGCCAGGGGGCCGAGGCAGTTGGTTGTGCAGGACGCGTTGGAGATGATGTGGTGAGCTGCGGGGTCGTACAGTTCGTGGTTCACACCCATCACGATGGTGATGTCCTCGTCGGAGGCCGGGGCGGAGATCAGAACCTTCTTGGCGCCAGCTTCGATGTGCTTCTTGGCAGCAGCGGCCTTGGTGAAGAAGCCGGTGGACTCGATGACGATGTCCACGCCGAGCTCGCCCCAGGGCAGGTTGGCCGGATCGCGCTCGGCAAGGACCTTGATGGCGTTGCCGTTGACGACCAGGTTGCCTTCTTTGACCTCAACGGTTTCCTTCAGGCGGCCGCCGACGGAGTCGTACTTCAGCAGGTGGGCCAGTGCCTCGGGGCTGGTGAGGTCGTTGACGGCAACGATTTCAAGGTCCGCACCCTGTGCAAGCGCTGCGCGGAAGTAGTTACGGCCGATGCGGCCAAAGCCGTTAATACCAATACGGGTGGTCACTTTTTCAGTCTCCTTGGTGCTTGTGAAGCACAACTAGTTGAGCGGGCGTTCAAGCCAACTAACAGATCCCGCACGCCATTGGGCAGAGATGATTACCAGATCGGAGGGCGACCAGCCACATTGCTGAAGGCTAACCGCCTTCCGTGATCCATCTTACGTTTAAGAAGGTCCGCCCCCGCAAGTGCGGGGGCGGACCGTCCACAATTCGGCCCTAAAGAAGCCGAATGTGAAGTTTGTTACTGGCGCATGTACGCCGCATCACACTGCTAGAGCGTGATGAGGCCGGTGGCGTTCGCGCGGGCTCCGGCAAAGCGCTGGGCGACGTCGGCCCAGTTGACGATGTTCCAGAACGCTTTGACGTAGTCAGCCTTGACGTTGACGTAGTCGAGGTAGAAGGCGTGCTCCCACATGTCGAGCATCAGCAGCGGGGTGGTGCCCAGCGCGACGTTGCCCTGCTGGTCATAGAGCTGTTCGATGACCAGGTTTCCGCCGATGGGTTCGTAGGCGAGGAAGCCCCAGCCGGAACCCTGCAGGCCGAGGGCGGCCGCGGAGAACTGGGCACGGAAGGCGTCGAAGGAGCCGAAGGCGTCGTCGATTGCGGCAGCCAGCTCGCCTTCCGGCTTGTCGCCGCCGTCCGGGGAAAGGTTGTTCCAGAACACGGAGTGGTTGATGTGGCCGCCGGTGTGGAAGGCCAGGTCCTTGGAAAGCCGGTTGATGTTGGCGAAGTCGCCCTTGTCGCGGGCCTCGGCGAGCTGGGACAGCGCGTTGTTGGCGCCAGCCACATAGGCAGCGTGGTGCTTGCTGTGGTGCAGCTCCATGATCCTCGCTGAGATGTGGGGCTCCAGCGCTGCGTAGTCGTAGCTGAGTTCGGGCAGAACGTACTCGGTCACAAAATCCTCCAATGTCGTGGACAGTTTGTCCGGTTCGGTAACTCTCGGATTGTGCATCCGGATGACGGGTCACCCGGAAGTCTGCGGTGGCGGGTCCCTTGCGGGCCACCCTCCACGACCCGTAACTCCCGGGCCGTCCAAGGTATTTCCGCCACCTGGTCTTGATTCTAGGGGCGCACTTACTCGTCCAGCATTTCCGGCGTCACATTGGCGTCCGTGCCGGGAATGCCGAGGTCAGTGGCGCGTTTGTCCGCCATGGCCAGCAGGCGCCGGATGCGGCCGGCGATGGCGTCCTTGGTCATGGGCGGATCGGCGAGCCGGCCGAGCTCGTCGAGGCTTGCCTGCTTGTGGGCCACCCTGAGCTCGCCGGCGTACTTCAGGTGCTCCGGGACGTCGTCGCCGAGGATTTCCAGAGCGCGGTCGACCCGGGCTCCTGCCGCCACGGCCGCCTGCGCGGAACGGCGCAGGTTTGCGTCGTCGAAGTTCGCGAGCCGGTTGGCGGTGGCACGGACTTCCTTCCGCATGCGGCGTTCCTCCCAGACCATGAGGGCGTCGTGGGCGCCCATCCTGGTGAGCAGCGCAGCGATGGTGTCGCCGTCCCGGATCACCACGCGGTCCACTCCCCTGACCTCGCGGGCCTTGGCCTGAATACCGAGCCGCCTCGCCGCGCCGACGAGGGCCAGCGCAGATTCCGGTCCGGGGCACGTGACCTCCATGGACGAGGACCTGCCGGGTTCGGTCAGTGACCCGTGCGCCAGGAAGGCGCCGCGCCACACGGCCTCGGCGTCGGCGGCAGAACCGTTGACCACCACTGAGGGCAGGCCGCGCACCGGGCGGCCGCGGGCGTCGAGGAGGCCGGTCTGCCGCGCCAATGCCTCGCCGTCCCGGACCACGCGCACCACATAGCGGTTCCCGCGGCGAAGCCCGCTGCCGGACACGACGATGATTTCGCTCTGGTGTCCGTAGACTTCGGCGATCGCAGCCCGGAGCCTCCGCGCCGTGGAGGCCAGGTCCACTTCGGCCTCGATGACAATCCGCCCCGAAATGATGTGCAGCCCGCCGGCGAAGCGGAGCATGGCCGACACTTCAGCCTTCCGGACCGATGACTTCTTTATGTCCAGGCGGGACAGTTCTTCCTTGACTGATGCTGTCAGTGCCATGGCACCTTCCTAACTGTTCCCAAAAATATCCTGGTAAGCCGTAGCCAGCCGCAGGGGGTCGTGGACCGGACGCCGACCCGAAGCCCCTACTTTACCCAAGACAACCTCGGCTCCGATCATCCCGGCAGCCTTCTCAAATTCGCGCAGATCCGAAACCGAGGCGGGATCCGCCAGCACGACGTCCGCGCTGAATTCCGGCGCGTAATCCCGCAGCACGTGCAGGTGGTCGGCTGCGGACATCCCCGACGTTTCCTTGGTGTCCATGGCGAGGTTCATGGTGAGGCACCGCTTGGCCGGAGTGTCACACAGGGCCTGCCTCATTTCAGGCAGCAACAGGTGCGGGAGCACTGACGTGTACCAGGAGCCCGGACCCAGCACCACCCAGTCGGCGAGTTCAATGGCGGTCAGCGCTTCCACGCATGCCGGCGCATGGTCCGGAAGCAGGCGGACGCTCTCGAGCGAGCCGGCCACCGCGCACCGCGCCTGGCCCCTGATGGTGGTGAGCGTGCTGCTGCCGTCGGGGGCAGCGACGCGCACGTCGCCCTCGATCGTCAGCGGCACCGTGGACATGGGCAGGACCTGGCCGCGGGCTCCCAGCAGGGCCCCGGCCCACTTCAGCCCGGCCACCGCATCACCGAGGAGCTCCCAGAGCGTGACAATGAGCAGGTTTCCCATGGCGTGGTCGTCCAGCGAGCCGCTGCCGCGCGGCGACTGGAACCGGTGCTGCATGACGTCGCGCCAGGTGCGGCCCCAGTCGGTGTCGTCGCACAGCGCGGAGAGCGCCATACGCAGATCGCCCGGGGGAAGGACACCGTACTCCTGGCGGAGGCGGCCGGAGGATCCGCCGTCGTCCGCAACTGTGACAATCGCCGTCAGTTCGGAGGTCAGCAGCCGAAGTGCCGACAGCGACGCCGAGAGGCCGTGGCCTCCGCCGAGGGCCACCACGGAGGGGCCCTTGGCCTGTTGGGAGCCGGCCAGGCCGGCCGGTGGAACCAGCGGCAGCGGGCCGGTGAGCATGCCCATTACTCGCGGCCCAGATCCCGGTGCGTCGTGGTCACCGTAACGCGCGGATATTGCGCTAGCTTCTTGGACAGCTCGACGGCGACAGCCACCGAGCGGTGCTTTCCGCCGGTGCAGCCCACGGCGATGGTGGCGTAGTGCTTGTTCTCCCGCCGGTACCCGTCCAGGACCGGCTCCAGGGCAAGAACGTAGCGCTCGACGAAACTTGGCACGCCCTCGGCCTTGAGGACGTAGTCGCTCACGTCCTGGTCCAGGCCGGTGTGCGGCCGCAGCTTGGGCACCCAGTGCGGGTTGGGAATGAACCGGACGTCCGCGACGTAGTTCGCGTCCACGGGCAGGCCGTATTTGAAGCCGAAGCTCATGACGTTGAGCCGGAGGGCCACCGGACCCGTTTCCGAGAAGAGTTCCGTGACCGCGGTGGCGAGCCCGTGCACGTTGAGCGATGTTGTGTCCAGCACGAGGTCGGCTGAATCCCGCAGTTCCGTCAGGAGTTCGCGCTCCGCGGCTATGCCGTCCAGGATCCGGCCGCCGCCCTGAAGCGGGTGCGGGCGCCTCCCCTGTTCAAAGCGGCGGACCAGGACGTCGTCGCTCGCGTCGAGGAACAGCACCCGGAACGTGACGCCGCTCGCGGCGAGGGCGCCGAGGGCGGCGCGGATGTCCGCGAACAACGCCTTGCTCCGCACGTCCATGACGACGGCGAGCCTGGGAATGGACTGCGGGGCGTGGGACACCAGCTCTGCGAGGGTGCCCAGCATCTGCGGCGGCAGGTTTTCCACGACGTACCAGCCGTGGTCCTCGAGGGCATCCGATGCGGTGCTGCGGCCGGCACCGGACATTCCCGTCACCACGAGCAGTTCCGCTTCGACGGGCTTGACGGGCGTCAGGCCGTCCTCGTCCGCGCCGGATCCCGCCGTCGACTCTGCCATTAAATCCAGCCCCATTCCTGCCGTTGCTTCTTGTGTGCCGTTGCCCGTGTGCTGCGCACACTTCAGGACACGTCGGATTCCGTACTTACCCTAGCTAACATTCAGGACGCTAGCTAAGTTTCGAGGACTTCTCCGGTGGTCATGTTGATGGCCGGCATCGCATCGTCCGCCTCGCCGCCGGCTCCGCCCGCAGTGAAATGGGAAACGATGGCCGCTGCCAGCGCCGGGCCCACACCCTTGGCCGTCATGAGTTCCTCGGCGGTGGCCGCCTTGATTTTCCGGACCGAGCCGAACTGGGCCAGGAGCGCCTTGCGCTTGGACTCGCCGAGCCCGGGCACGCTGTCCAGGGCGGAGACCGTCATGGCCTTGCCGCGCTTCTGCCGGTGAAACGAGATGGCGAAGCGGTGGGCCTCGTCGCGGATGCGCTGCAGCATGTACAGGCCCTGGGAGGAGCGGGGCAGGATGACCGGGAAGTCGCTGTCCGGCAGCCACACCTCTTCCAGCCGTTTGGCCAGGCCAACGACGTAGACGTCGTCGACCCCCAGTTCGGCCAGGGCGCGGGCGGCGGCATTGACCTGCGGCTTGCCGCCGTCCACCACCACGAGGTTGGGCGGGTAGGCGAATTTTGACCGCGGAGCGGCGGTGGTGGTGTCCGCGATACTGGCGTCCGCAGGACCGCTTCCGGGACCGGCCGCCTCTGCCCCGGGGACCGGCTCCGGGGATTCCAGCTGGGAGGCTTCCACCTGCGCGGTCTTGTCCATCAGATAGTGCCGGAAGCGCCGGGTCAGGACGTCGTGCATGGCGGCGGTGTCATCGGTTGCCGCCGCTCCGGTAATGGAGAACTTCCGGTAGTCGGATTTCTTGGGCAGCCCGTCTTCCACCACCACCATCGACGCCACCACGTTGGTCCCCTGGACATGGGAGACGTCGTAGCATTCGATGCGCAGCAGCGGGACCGGCAGCTCCAGTGCTTCCTGGAGTTCCTGCAGCGCCTGGGACCTCACCGTGAGGTCGCCCGCGCGCCGTGTCTTGTGGAGCCGGAGCGCGTGTTCGGCGTTCTCCCGGACGGTGGACATCAGGGCGGCTTTGTCGCCGCGCTGCGGAACCCGGATGTCGACTTTTGCCCCGCGGAGACCGCCCAGCCACACGGCCAGGTCGTGGGCGTTGCTGGGCTCGACCGGCACCAGCACCTCCCGGGGAAGCCGCCCCTGGGTCTCGGCGTCTTCGCCGTAGACCTGCTGGAGCAGGTGCTCGACCAGGTCCGGTGTGGTGGCGTCCTCCACTTTTTCGACCACCCACCCGCGTTGGCCTTTGACACGGCCGCCACGGACATGGAAAACCTGGACCGCCGCTTCGAGTTCGTCCTCGTGCAGCGCGAAGACGTCGGCGTCCGTGTCCTCGGCCAGCACCACGGCGTTCCTCTCGAAGACCTTGCGGAGGGCCGCGATGTCGTCGCGGACCCTGGCGGCCCGTTCGTAGTCCAGTTCCGCCACGGCCGCCGCCATGTCCTTTTCCAGTCGGCTGATGAACCGCTTGGCCTCGCCGCCCATGAAGGCGCAGAAGTCCTCGGCCAGGGCCCGGTGTTCCTCGGGGGTGACGCGCCCGACGCACGGGGCCGAGCACTTGTCGATGTAGCCCAGCAGGCATGGCCGGCCGCTGGCCTGGGCACGCTTCAGCACGCCGGCACTGCAGCTGCGCACGGGAAATACCCGGAGCAGGGTGTCCATGGTTTCCCGGATGGCGCCGGCCGTGTAGGGGCCGAAGTAGCGGGTGCCTTTCTTCCGCTCGCCCCGCATGACCTGCACCCGCGGGAGCTTCTCCCCCATGGTGACGGCCAGGTACGGATACGTCTTGTCATCCCGGAAGACCACGTTGAACCGCGGTTTGAATTCCTTGATCCAGGTGTATTCCAGCTGCAGGGATTCCAGCTCGCTGCCCACCACCGTCCACTCGACGCTGCTGGCCGCGTGCACCATTGCGTGCGTTTTGGGCAGCAGGCCGGCGGGGTTCGCGAAGTACGTGTTCAGGCGCGAGCGGAGGTTCTTGGCCTTGCCGACGTAGATGACCCGCCCGTGGGGATCCCTGAACCTGTAGACGCCCGGATTGGTCGGAATTTCACCCGTCTGGGGCCGGTAACTCGTTGGATCTGCCACGGTTCCAGTCTACTGAGCCGGCGGCCGGCAAAATGCCATGCCCGGGGCGCCGGCCATGGTTCTACTCGACGGTTTTGCTCTGGTTGTAGCTGGTGGAGCGTTCCTGCCCGCTGAGTTCGGCGATGGCGTCCATGATGCGGTCGGTCACCTGGCGGCGCGCCGGCAGCGAGTGGTCCGGCCCGGTCTTGTCGAAGTAGAGCGCCTCGCCGACTTTCATGGTGAAGTGCTGCGGCTTGACCGCGTTGCGGCCCGCGGGCTGCAGCTTCTCGGTGCCGATCAGCCCCACCGGGATCACCGGCGCGCCGGTGGTCAGGGCCAGCCAGCCGACGCCGGTCCGGCCCCGGTAGAGGATGCCGTCGCGGGATCGGGTGCCCTCGGGGTAGATTCCGATTCCCCTTCCGTTCTCCAGGATGTCCAGGAGGGTCTTCAGCGCCTGCACGCTGGCTGCCTGCTCGCCGCGTTCCACCGGAATCGATCCCACCGCTTCGAAGAAGGACTTCATGACGCGTCCCTTGACGCCCTTGGTGGTGAAGTATTCCGCTTTGGCGAAGAAGGCGACAGGGCGGGGCATGAGGGCCTGCACGATCACGCTGTCAAGAAACGAGAGGTGGTTGGGGGCCACGATGAACGGGCCCTCCTTGGGGACGTTCTCGAGTCCGATGACCGTGGGCCGGCACGTTCCCGAGATGAGCCCGCGCGTGGTCCAGCGGATTCCGTCAAACAGCTCCATCGTTGCGCACCTCGCTCAGTGCTGCAGCCCGGACTGCTTCCAGCTCCTCGATTTTGCTGCGCAGGGTCAGGGTGTCATGGACCACCGCGACGGCGCCCGCTTCTTCCAGCTCGCCGTCGGGCGCGAAGCCCCAGCTGACGCCGATGCAGTCGATACCGTTGGCGAAGGCCCCCGCCACGTCCTGGGCCCTGTCCCCCACCATGATGGCGTGCTGGGTGCGGAGATCCGCCAGTGCGGCCGCGATGATCTCTGTCTTCCCGACGGGACCTGCGGCAGCTGCGGTCTCGTCCGCCGCGGAGCCCCTGATGAAGAGGAACCGGTCGGCAATCCTGTGGTGTTCAAGGACGAGGTTTGCCAGGTTTTCCGGCTTCTGCGTGGCCACCGCGACAGGACGGCCAGCAGCGACGTAGCCGTCGAGGAGCTCAACAATGCCAGGATACAGGCGGCTCTGCGCTATGCCGCTTTCAAGGTAGTGCCGCCGGTAGATCCGGACCGCGTCCGCCAACCGGGCCGCCGGAACCCCCGCGATGTTCAGCAGCGAGTCGCTCAGCTTGGGCCCGATCATCGCGTTCAGGACGTCCAGGCCCGGGACGGGCAGTCCCAGTTCCGTGAGGGCCGACGCAATTCCGTCTGTTATCCCGCCGGCCGGATCGACAAGAGTGCCGTCCAGGTCGAAGATCACGGGCACTATTGTTGAAGTCACCGGCTTAGTTTCTCACGACAGCACCCCTGCACAAACTCACATGCCGTCCGCGGAATACTTCAGCGCGGCCGATGGGCCCCGCCCGCCGCGCCGTGCTGCAGACCGGACCCCCGCGGCTCCTACGCCAGAATTTCGGCCAGGAACGCGGCCGTGTGGCTCTCCTTTGACTTGGCAAGCTGCTCCGGCGTGCCGGACGCTACGATCCGCCCGCCGCCGGAACCGCCGTCGGGACCGAGGTCCACGATCCAGTCCGCGCTCTTGATGACGTCCAGGTTGTGTTCGATGGTGATCACGGTGTTGCCCTTGTCCACCAGGCCCTGCAGCACCATCAGCAGCTTGCGGATGTCCTCGAAGTGCAGTCCCGTGGTCGGTTCATCAAGCACGTAGACGCTGCGCCCGTTCGAGCGCTTCTGGAGCTCGGCGGCAAGCTTGACGCGCTGGGCTTCGCCGCCGGACAGCGTGGTGGCGGGCTGGCCCAGGCGGACGTACCCGAGGCCGACGTCCACTAGCGTGTTCAGGTGGCGGGCGATCGGCGAGAATGCTGCGAAGAACTCTGCACCCTCCTCGATGGGCATGTTCAGCACGTCCGCGATGGTCTTGCCCTTGTAGTGCACCTCGAGGGTCTCGCGGTTGTACCGCGCGCCGTGGCACACCTCGCAGGGGACATAGACGTCGGGCAGGAAGTTCATCTCGATCTTCAGCGTGCCGTCACCGGAACAAGCCTCACACCGCCCGCCCTTGACGTTGAAGGAGAAGCGGCCCGGCAGATAACCGCGGACCTTGGCCTCGGTGGTCTCCGCGAAAAGCTTGCGGATGTTGTCGAACACTCCGGTGTAGGTGGCCGGGTTGGAGCGAGGCGTGCGTCCGATCGGGCTCTGGTCCACATGGACCACCTTGTCCAGGTGCTCGAGCCCCTGGACCGTGCGGTGCCGCCCCGCCACCTGCTTGGCGCCGTTGAGCTTGTTGGCCAGGACCTTGTACAGGATCTCGTTGACCAGGGTCGACTTGCCGGAGCCGCTGACCCCGGTCACCGCCGTGAACAGCCCAAGCGGGAAGGCGGCGTCGACGTTGATGAGATTATTTTCGCGTGCGCCGACGACTTTAAGCTCACGCTTCTTGTCGTATTTGCGGCGCTTTTTGGGGATCTCGATCTTCTTGCGGCCCGACAGGTAGTCACCCGTGAGCGATTCCGTGTTCTCGAGGAGGGCCTTGTAGGAACCGGAATGGACCACCTGGCCGCCGTGCTCCCCGGCCCCCGGCCCGATGTCCACGATCCAGTCGGCTTCGTGGATGGTGTCTTCGTCGTGCTCGACAACAATGAGCGTGTTGCCCATGTCCCGCAACCGGGTGAGGGTCTCGATGAGCCGGCGGTTGTCCCGCTGGTGCAGGCCGATGGAGGGCTCATCGAGGACGTAGAGGACGCCCACGAGGCCGGAACCGATCTGGGTGGCGAGCCGGATGCGCTGCGCCTCACCGCCGGACAGGGTGGCCGACGGGCGCTCCAGGTTCAGGTATTCCAGGCCGACGTCCAGAAGGAACGTCAGACGGGCCTGGATTTCCTTGAGGACCTGGTGGGCGATCTGCGCCTCGCGTCCGGTCAGCACAAGGTTGTTGAGGAACTCGGCACAGTCCCGCATGGGCAGCGCCGCGACCTCCGCGATCGACTTGCCGTTGATGAGGACCGACAGCGACGCCGGGTTCAGGCGTGCCCCGTTGCAGGCGGGGCAGGGTACCTGCCGCATGTATTCCTCGTAGCGGTCGCGGGCCCAGTCGGAATCGGTTTCGCCGTGCTTGCGGTGGACATACTGGATGGCACCCTCGAAGCCGGTGCTGTACTTGCGCTCCCGGCCAAACCTGTTGCGGTACTGGACCACGACCTTGTGGTCTTTGCCGTGGAGGACGGTCTGGCGGACGTCGTCCGTCAGCTCTTCCCACGGCGTGACCATGGAGAAGCCAAGTTCCTTGGCCAGTCCGTCGAGGAGCCGGTTCCAGTATTCCGTGGTGGCTGTGCCGAGCGACCACGGGGCGATGGCACCTTCAGCCAGCGAGAGCTCCGGATTGGGGACGATGAGTTCCTCGTCAACCTCGAGCTTGGTGCCAATGCCGCTGCAGGCGGAGCAGGCGCCGAAGGGGTTGTTGAACGAGAACGACCTCGGTTCGATTTCATCGATGGCCAGCGGATGTTCATTGGGGCAGGCAAGGTTCTCGGAGAACGCACGCAGGCGGCCGGGATCATCGGCGTCCAGGTCCACGAATTCGGCCAGCACGCGCCCTTCGGCAAGGCCGAGGGCCGTTTCGATGGAGTCCGTCAGACGCTGGCTGATGCCTTCCTTGACCACCAGCCGGTCCACCACCACCTCGATGGTGTGCTTGAACTGCTTGCCAAGCTTGGGGGGCTCGCTGAGCTGGATGAGTTCGCCGTCCACCCGGGCGCGCGAGTAGCCCTTCGCGGTCAGCTCCTTGAAGAGGTCCACGAATTCACCCTTGCGGCCGCGCACCACGGGCGCGAGGATCTGGAAGCGTGTTCCGTCCTCGAGTTCCAGCAGCTGGTCCACAATCTGCTGCGGTGTCTGCTTGATGACCGGCTCGCCGCAGACAGGGCAGTACGGGCGGCCCACGCGTGCCCACAGGAGGCGCATGTAGTCGTAGATTTCCGTGATGGTGCCGACCGTTGAGCGCGGGTTCTTGCTCGTGGACTTCTGGTCGATCGAGACCGCCGGCGAGAGGCCTTCAATGAAGTCGACGTCGGGCTTGTCCACCTGGCCCAGGAACTGCCGGGCATAGGCCGAGAGGGACTCGACGTAGCGGCGCTGGCCCTCGGCGAAGATGGTGTCAAAGGCGAGGGACGACTTGCCCGACCCGGACAGTCCGGTGAAGACGATCATGGCGTCGCGGGGAAGATCGAGGTCGACGTTGCGCAGGTTGTGTTCGCGCGCGCCCTTGACGACCAGACGGGAGAGATCCGGGCGCGCCGGTTTGGGGTGGTTCAGCGGCACGACGGCGGAGTGGGCATCAAGGGCTGTTTCTTCAGCTACGGCTTTAGGCACGGACTAATGCTAATCGAAAACTTCTTCGAATATCCATGCGGCTCCGCTATCCTGCGTCGTAGGCCGCCGCCAGCAGGTGGACAGCCTCGGCGAACGTGGCGCCTTGGGATTTGGCTGCGGCGGCATATTCCGCGGCGGCCTCCGACAACACGCCCCACCGTTCGTCGCGGGCGCACACCACGGTGCCGTTCCTGCCCTTGGTGGCCACCACCCCGGCAGCCTCGAGCTCCTTGTAGGCCCTGGCGACCGTGTGCGGGGCCACGCCGAGGACCCCGGCCAGGTTCCTGACGGCGGGCAGCCGGGTTCCGGGGGCAATCTTTCCCTGGTCGGCCTGTTCGATGATGTGCAGCCGCAGCTGCTCGTAGAGCGCCACGGAGCTGCCGTGGTTGGGCTTCCACTGCCCCGGGAAGGCGTCCCCGGGGCTCACAGGCCCGGCTCTTCCACGTCAACACCGCGGAACTGGGCGTTGTAGAGGCGCCGGTAGTGTCCGTCCACGGACAGCAGGCTGCGGTGGGTTCCCTGTTCAACGATGCGTCCGTGATCCATGACCAAGATTAGATCAGCGTCACGCACTGTGGACAAACGGTGGGCAATAACGAAGCTGGTCCTGCCCTGCCGGAGCCTGCTCATCGCCAGCCTGATCTGCACTTCCGTCCTGGTGTCCACGGAGCTCGTGGCTTCGTCCAGGATCAGGACGCTGCGGCCCGCGAGCTGCGCACGGGCGATGCTGATGAGCTGCCGCTGCCCCTGGCTCAGGGAGTCGCCGTCGTTTCCCAGCACGGTGAAATATCCGGCCGGCAGGGAACGGACAAAGTGGTCAACGTGGGTGGCCTCGGCCGCGGACACAATCTCGTCGTCGCTGGCCCCCGGCGCGCCGTACTCGATGTTCTCGCTGATGGTGCCGCTGAACAGCCAGACATCCTGCAGCACCACGCCGAAGTTGGAGCGCAGCGAATCCAGCGGCACGGAGGCGATGTCCGTGCCGTCAATGGTGATGCGGCCCGAATCCAGCTCGTAGAAGCGCATGAGCAGATTCACCACGGTGGTCTTGCCGGCTCCCGTGTGTCCCACGATGGCGACGGTTTCGCCCGGACGGACCGAGAAGGACAGCCCGCTGACCGCCTCGACCTCCGGAGTGTAGCCAAACGTCACGTCCTCGAACTCTATCCGGCCGCGGAGGTCCTGCGGCCGGAGCTGCGCCGGATCCTCTCGCGGGATCTCGGCTGCGTCCAGCAGGGAAAACACGCGTTCCGCCGAGGCAGCGCAGGACTGCATCAGCGTCAGCATCCCGCCGATCTGGCCCATGGGCTGCGTGAACAGCCTGCTGAACTGGATGAACGCCTGGATGCCGCCAATGGTCATGGCCCCCGCCGCCACCTGGAGGGCCCCCACCACCGCGACGGCCACGTAGTTGAGGTTTGCCACGAACACCATGAGCGGCTGGACGGCCCCGGACACATACTGGGCGCGTTCGCTGGTGCGGGCCAGCCGGTCATTGCTGCGCCCGAAGATTGCGGCCGCCTCTTCCTGCTGTCCAAAGGCCTTGATCACTTCATGGCCGGTGACGAATTCCTCGATGTGCGCGTTGAGATCGCCGGTGGACGCCCACTGGGCCGTGAAGTAGACCTGCGACTGGCGTGCGATCCACACCGTGATGAGGGTGGAGACCGGAACCGACAGGAGGGCGATGGCAGCGAGCAGCGGGGAGATCCAGAGCATCATGGCCAGCGAGCCGCACAGCATCAGTACGGACATGATGAGCTGTGTCAGCAGCTGGTTGAGGGCCTGCGAGATGTTGTCGACGTCGTTGGTGGCCCGGCTGAGCACATCCCCCCTGGTCTGCTCCTGGAAATGCGCCGACGGCAGCCGGTGGAGCTTTTCCTCGACGGCGGAGCGGAGCCCGAACACCAGCCGCTGCACCGCGGTGGCGGTCAGGGCTCCCTGAATCCAGTTGAAGAGTGACGTGCCGAGGTACATGAGCGCCACCACCAGCAGCAGCCCTGCCAGCCGTCCCTCGTCGAACGTGCCGCCCACCAGTGGCTCGACGACGACGTCCGTTGCGTCGCCCAGAAGTTTGGGTGCCGCCACGTTCAGCGCCGCGAATCCACATGTGGAGGCAACGGCTATGACCATCCGGCCCCGGACAGGGCGCAGCAGCCCGACCAGTCGCTTGGCCGCCGGAAGGAAGGTGCCCCCTTTTCTCTCGGCGAGGTGCGCACCCCTCATGGCTGCTCGTCCAAAGCCAGCTGCAGCTCGGCAATCTCCCGGTAGGCCGGCGAGGTGCTGAGAAGCTCCGCATGGGTACCCCGGGCCACCAGCCGGCCGTCGTTCAGGACGAGGATCTGGCTGGCGTGCATGATGGTGGGGATCCGCTCGGCGACGATGATCACGGTGGCCGCCTCCAGGGCAGGCACCAGGGCATACCGGACGGCAGCCTCGGTGGCGTAGTCCAGCGCCGAGAAACTGTCATCGAACAGGAAGAGCTCCGCCTTCCGCAGCGCCGCGCGGGCAATGCACAGCCGCTGCCGCTGGCCGCCGGACAGTCCCGCCCCGCCCTGGACGACGGCGGCATACAGCCCGCCCGGGAGGCTGCTGACAAAGTCGTCCGCCTGCGCCATCCGCAGCACCCGCCACAGGTCGTCGTCCGTGGCGTCGGGTGCCGCCATCCTGAGGTTCCCGGCGACGGTGCCCGAAAAAAGGTAGGAGTTCTGCGGCACAACGGCCATCCGGGCCCGCAGGTGGTCGGCGGCCACGTCCCGGACGTCCCGTCCGCCAAACCGCACCTCTCCGTCCGTGGCTTCCAGGAACCGGGGCAGGAGGTTCAGCAGCGTGGTTTTGCCGCTGCCGGTCGCGCCGATGATGGCCGTGGTGGTGCCGGGGCGGGCGGTGAAGGAGATGTCGGCCAGCACGGCCGACTCGGCCCCCGGATAGGCGAAGGAGACGCGACGGAATTCCACGGTTCCCTGGGGCACGGTTCCGCCGGCGGCGTGTCCGCCGAATCGGCTCCCGGTGCCGACGTTCCCGACAGCCGGAGAGTGCGGTGATGGCGGGCCTGCGGCGGCGGCGTGCCGCCCCGCATGCCCGCGGACGGGAGGCGACGGAACGACGTCGAGCACTTCCTGGATGCGTTCGGCGCAGACGGCCGCGCGGGGTGCGGTCATGAACACATACATCGCCATCATGATGGCGAGCAGGATCTGCAGGATGTAGGCGATGAAGGCGGTAAGGGCGCCCACCTGCATCTGGCCGCTTTGAATGAGGTGGCCGCCGAACCAGACCACAGCCACCGAGGACAGGTTCACCACAATCATGATGATGGGAAGCATGCCTGCCACCAGGAGCGCCGACTGGAGATTGTTGCCGGTCAGCTTTCGGTTGGCCTCGGCGAAGCGGGATGCCTCGTGCCGCTGCCTGACGAACGCCCTGATGACGTTGGCCCCAATGATCTGTTCACGCAGAATCCTGGTGATGCCGTCGATCAGGGCCTGGCCTTGCCGGTACAGCGGAATGAGGCGGCGGACTATGACGTACATGATGAGCACCAGGAGCGGAACAATGGCAATGACGACGCCGGCCAGGGTGGCGTCCTGCTGGATCGCCAGGACGATTCCTCCGATGCCCATGACGGGGGCAGCGGCCAGCATGGTGAAGACCAGCACCGCGAAGGTCTGGATCTGCTGGACATCATTCGTGGCCCGGGTCACGAGGCTCGGGGCGCCAAAGGAGCCGACTTCCTGGGACGACATGTCCTGGACCCTGCCGAACAGCTCCCGCCTCAGCCGGTGCCCGATCCTCATGGCCACAACGGCGCCAAGGTAGCCGGCACCCAGGGCGGCGCCGGCCTGGACGGCGGTCAGGGCCATCATCCAGCCGCCGAGGCGGATGATCACGTCAGGCTGGCGTGCGAGGATGCCGTCGTCAATGATGCTGGCGTTCAGCGTGGGGAGCAGCAGGTTCCCGGCCGTCTGCACCACCTGCAGCACAATGATGGTCCAGACTGCGGCCCGGTGCTCTCCGAGGAGTCGGATCATCAGGCCAAAAAGCACCGCACCTCCTCCATCGATAGGACCGACCCGGAGCCTTCTTGACCGCCCCCATAGCCGCTCCGTCATTGTAAGCCACATCACATCGATCCGGAGGTGGCTCAGGTGTGGCTCGGGGTGTGGCGCGGGCCGCCGGACGGGCCCGCGCCTGTCTCTAATACACATCTAGATGTGTATAAGAGACAGGGCCCGCGCCGCCCGCCCGGCTACAAGGCCTGTCTCTTATACACATCTTCTCACAGCTTGCACGCCACTGCGAAGATCCGGCGGAACGGATAGACAGTCCCGTATCCGGACGCCGGGTAGGCCTCGGCGAGGCGCGCCGCGTATTCGGCTTCAAACGCCGCCGCGTCGCTTGGCGAAAGGGCATCCAGCACCGGCCGGAGGCCTGCGCCCCGCACCCATTCCAGGACGGCGTTTTCACCGGCAAGCACCTGCTGGTAGGTGGTCTCCCAGGCGTCGGCAGCGCATCCGGCGTCGAGCATGATCTCGAGGTAGCGGGCAGGGGCGGCCACGGCGTCATCGTGGCGCAGGCGGCCGCCGAGCTTGGCAGCCCAGGTGCCGGACTCCGCGAGCTCCCGCATCAGGACGTGGGACGCGGAGGTGAAGTTGCCCGGCACCTGCAGCGCGAACCACGCCCCCGGCGTCAGCTCCTTCAGCCACCGGGAGAGCATCTCCTGGTGCCCCGGGACCCACTGCAGCGCGGCGTTGCTGACAACGACGTCGGTCTCCGGGGACGGCGCCCACGTGGCGATGTCGCCGAGGCGGTATTCGAGTCCGGGCGCGGCCTCCGCGTATGCTGTGGCCTTGGCGAGCATGTCCGCGGAGGAGTCCAGGCCGATGACACGGGCGCCGGGCCAGCGCGCGGCGAGCGTGGCCGTCAGGTTGCCGGGGCCGCATCCCAAGTCAACGACCTCCCGCGGCGCGGCGGCCTCGATGCGGCCGGTCAGGTCAAAGAACGGGCGCTGACGATAGTCACCAAACTGGACGTATTTGGCGGGATCCCACTGCACATGGCCTCCGGTTGGTCGGAAAGGGTACCTTGGCGCGGCACGGGCGGCCGGCCCTGCGCCAAGGGCTCGGATATTGCGAGCCTAATGCGGCACCGGTCAGAACGCACGCGCCCGAGGCGCTGGCACTAAGCTGGAAAGCAATGAAACTCGTTGAACAGCTCCCCGCCCCGGCCGCACGGATCACCACGGGAACAGGCAACGACCCGGACACGCTGTACATGCGGTTCGTGGAGTGGACGGAAAGCCGGGGGCTTGCGCTCTATGCCGCCCAGGACGAAGCCATCATGGAACTCGCTTCCGGCGCCAACGTGATCCTGGCGACACCCACGGGTTCGGGCAAATCACTCGTGGCCATCGCCGCCCATTTCCAGGCCATGGCCCGCGGGGAACGGAGCTACTACACCGCGCCCATCAAGGCCCTGGTCTCGGAGAAATTCTTTGCCCTGTGCGATATCTTCGGCGCCGAGAACGTGGGGATGATCACCGGCGACTCCGGCGTGAACCAGGACGCGCCGATCATCTGCTGCACGGCGGAGATCCTCGCCAACATCGCGCTGCGCGAAGGAGCCGCGGCGGATCTCGGCGCGGTCATCATGGACGAATTCCACTTCTATTCCGATCCGCAGCGCGGCTGGGCGTGGCAGGTTCCGCTGCTGGAACTGCCCCAGGCCCAGTTCCTGCTGATGTCCGCGACGCTCGGAGACGTCAGCCGCTTCGAGGCGGGGATGACCGAACTCACCGGCCGGCCCACCACGACGGTCAGCTCCGCGGAACGGCCCATCCCGCTGCACTACTACTACCACCAGACCCCCGTGCACGAGACGCTCGAGGAGCTGCTGTCCACGAAACAGGTCCCGGTCTACGTGGTGCACTTCAGCCAGGCCGAAGCCATCGAGCGTGCCCAGACCCTGATGAGCATCAACGTCTGCAGCCGTGAGGAGAAGGACAAGATCGCCGAGCTGATCGCGAATTTCCGTTTCGCCGCCGGGTTCGGCAAGACGCTGAACCGCCTGGTCCGGCACGGGATCGGCGTTCACCACGCCGGCATGCTGCCGAAGTACCGCCGGCTCGTGGAGCAGCTCGCCCAGGCGGGCCTCCTGAAGGTCATTTGCGGCACTGACACCCTGGGCGTGGGAATCAACGTTCCCATCCGGACCGTCCTGCTCACCGCACTGAGCAAGTACGACGGCGTGCGCACCCGCCTGCTGAATTCCCGCGAATTCCATCAGATCGCCGGAAGGGCCGGCCGCGCCGGCTACGACACCGCGGGAACCGTGGTGGTCCAGGCACCCGACCATGTGGTGGAGAACGCCAAGGCGATGGCCAAGGCCACCGCCAAGTTCGGCGACGACCAGAAAAAACTGCGCCAGGTGGTCAAGAAGAGGCCGCCGGAGGGATTCGTCTCATGGGGAGAGCCCACGTACAACCGGCTTGTGGAGTCCGTCCCGGAGCCGCTCACATCAAGCTTCACGGTGACCCACGCGATGCTCATGAACCTGATGGAACGGCCCGGGGACCCCTTTGCCGCCGCCCGCCGCCTGCTCACCGAGAACCATGAACAGCGGTCTTCCCAGCTCCGGCTCATGAAGAAGGCGCTGTCCATCTACCGCGAGCTGCTTGCCGCCGAAGTGGTGGAACGCATCCCGGCTGCCGAGCAGGAACATGACGGGCGCACCGTGCGGCTCACCGTGCACCTGCAGGCGAACTTTGCCCTGAACCAGCCGCTCTCGCCGTTTGCCTTGGCCGCCCTGGAACTCCTGGACCCGGAGTCGCCGTCGTATGCCCTTGACGTGGTCTCGGTGATCGAAGCGACGCTGGAGAAGCCGCGGCAGATCCTCTCCGCCCAGCAGAAGAAGGCCCGGGGCGAAGCCATCGCCGCGATGAAGGCCGACGGCATCGAGTACGAGCAGCGCATGGCCATGCTTGACGAAGTCACCTACCCGCAGCCGCTGGGCGAAATCCTGGGCGAGGCCTTCGAGGTCTACCGCAAGGCAGCCCCGTGGGTGGGCGACTTCGAGCTGGCCCCGAAGTCGATCATCCGGGACATGTACGAACGGGCCATGAACTTCGGCGAATTCGTCCAGTTCTACGGCCTTGCCCGCTCCGAAGGCATCGTGCTGCGCTACCTCGCCGACGGCTTCAAGGCCCTGCGGCAGACCGTTCCGCAGGATGCCCTCCGCGAAGACCTCGAGGACCTCATCGCCTGGCTCGGCGAACTGGTGCGCCAGGTCGATTCCAGCCTGCTGGACGAGTGGGAGGAACTGACGTCCGGGGCCGCACCGACGCCGCACGACGCCCCGCCTCCCCCGCCGCCGTCGCTGACGTCGAACATCCGCGCCTTCCGCGTCATGGTTCGGAACGAGATGTTCCGGCGCGTGGAGCTCTTCGCGGACGAGGACGCCGCCGCGCTGGGCGGGCTCGACGGCGATGCCGGCTGGGACGCGGACCGCTGGGAGGACGTGCTCGATGACTACTTCGACGAACACGACGACATCGGCACCGGGCCCGACGCCCGCGGGCCGGGACTGCTGATGATCACCGAGGGCCCCGACGTGTGGAAGGTGCGCCAGATCTTTGAAGACCCCGCGGGCAACCACGACTGGGGCATCTCGGCCGAGGTTGACCTTGCCGCGTCGGACGAATCCGGCACCGCCGTGGTCCGGGTGACCGACGTCAACAGGCTCTGACCGACTGCCCCCTGCAGGCACCAGGCAGAGCCGTGAGGGGCGGAGACAGCTCTGCCCGGGAACGACCAAGTAAGCTCGGAGCATGAGCGTAATCCGTCCCGCAACTCCGTCCGACGTCCCGGCAATCCTGCAGATGATCCACGAACTGGCCATCTATGAAAAGGAGCCGGACGCCGTCCGGAACACGCCGGAAATGCTCACGGACGTGCTGTTCGGTGCGAACCCGCGGGTGTTCGCCACCATGGCCGAGAACAACGCCGGCGAGCTCCGGGGCTTCGCGCTGTGGTTCCTGAACTACTCGACGTGGGAAGGTGTCCACGGCATCTACCTGGAGGACCTCTACGTCACTCCGGACGCGCGCGGCGAGGGCCACGGAAAGGCGCTCCTGCAGCATCTGGCGGCGACCGCCGTCGAGCGCGGTTATGCCCGCGTTGAGTGGAGCGTACTGGACTGGAACGAGCCCTCGATCAATTTCTACCGGAAGCTGGGGGCGGTCCCGATGGAGGAATGGTCCACGTTCCGGCTCACCGGCCCCGAGCTGACCGCGTTCGGAACGCGCACTGAGGCGGGCGTCCGTGGCTGAGGCAGCCGTGGAAGCGGCCGTCCACACCGTCCGCGCCCGGCACGAGTTCCGGGGCATGCGCACGGCCGAGCACTACTTCACGGTCCCCCTGGACCACTTTGCGTCGCCGGACGCCCCCGAGGCCGGGGAAACCATCACGGTGTTCGCCCGGGAATACGTGTCCGCGGAGCACAGCGAAGCCGCCGCGGCAGCGCTGCCCTGGCTCCTATACCTGCAGGGCGGGCCCGGCGGCCGCGGCAACCGGTTCACCGCCCTGGGCGGCTGGAGCAAGGCCGCCGCGAAGGATTTCCGGATTCTCATGCTGGACCAGCGGGGCACGGGGCTGTCCTCCCCCGTCGACCGCAACACGCTGCCGGCGCGCGGGGACGCCGCCGCCCAGGCACGCTACCTCGAACACTTCCGGGCCGACTCGATCGTGGCCGACGCCGAGCTGATCCGCGAGGCGCTCGGCTCGGAGCCGTGGAGCATCTATGGCCAGAGCTACGGCGGATTCTGCGCCCTCACCTACCTGTCGTTCGCACCGGCCGGGCTCAGGGAAGTCCTGATCACCGGCGGACTGGCACCGCTCGACGGGCCCGCCGACAGGGTCTACCGGGAGACATTCAAGCGCGTGGCGTCCCGGAATGCCCAGTACTTCGGCTGGTATCCGGAGGACCGGGAGACAGTGAACCGGATCGCGGCCCACCTTCGCGGCACGGAAGAGTTCCTGCCCGGCGGCGAACGCCTCACGGTGGAAAGGTTCCAGATGGTCGGTTCCTACCTCGGCGGGAACACCCGGGTGGACGGGCTGCACAACCTGCTCGAGGACGCCTTCGTGGAAACCGCCCACGGCGCACGGCTGTCGGATGCATTCCTTGAACAGGTCCGCTCGCTCGTGTCGCGCGCCACCAACCCCCTCTACGCGCTGATGCACGAATCCATCTACGGCCAGGGCACGGCGACGGACTGGGCGGCCTGGCGGGTCCTGAAGGAGTTCCCCGAGTTCAGTCCCGAAGCCCCCGAGGTGCTGCTGACCGGCGAAATGGTCTACCCGTGGTACTTCGAGCAGGACACGGCGCTCCGCCCGCTCAAGGACGTGGCGGAACTGCTGGCGGCCAAGGCTGACTGGAAACCGCTCTATGATTCCGCCCAGCTTGCTGCCAATACCGTGCCGGCCGCCGCCGCCGTGTATCACGAGGACATCTACGTGGAGCACGGGCTATCCCTCGAGACCGCAGCGGCGGTGCGCGGGCTCCAGGCGTGGGAATCCAGCGACTTCCACCACGATGGCATTGCCGACGACGGCGAAGCGATCTTCGGCCGCCTCCTGGGCATGGTCCGGTCAGTCCGGGGCTGAGCCGCCGCGGCAGCTCCGGTCAGTCCCGGGCCTGTCTCTTATACACATCTAGATGTGTATAAGAGACAGACTACCACCAGACCCCCGTGCAGCGGGCCGGCTCTCGGCGGCGGGCTGGAGCCGCCCGGTAGCCAGGACGAAGACCGCGGCGGCCAGGACCGCAGCGCCGAGCACGCCGCCGGCCAGGTTGAGGCCCAGGTACCCGGCCCAGCTGAGGATCAGACCGGACACCGCCCCGCCCGGCCGCGCCGGCCGCGCCCATCAGCATGTCCGAGACGCCCTGGACCACCACGCGCTCCTCCTGGTCCACGCTTTCCGCCAGGAGGGTTGAGCCGGCAATGGTCGCAGCAGACCAGCCCACGCCGAGGAGCACCAGGCCGGCGGCTACGGCCCGGGCCGAACCCTGCCCGTAGCCGGCCACCAGGACGGCCGACACGATGGTGCCGAGACCCAGGGCGATGGTCTGCACCCTGCCCACCTTGTCCGTAAGCCAGCCAAGTGCCGGCGAGAGCGCAAACATTCCCGCAATGTGCAGCGAGATCGTGAAGCCGATGATGACGAGGGCATCGTTTCCCGCTGTGTGGCTGCCGTGGACGCCGCCGGGGCCCGCGACGAGTGCCTGCAGGTGGAGCGGCGTCATGGACATCACCCCCACCATCACCGCGTGGGCCCCGACGACGGCGGCCAGGGCCAGGATCGCGGCGGGCGCTTGCCGGACGGCGCGCAGGCCCCTGCTGAGTGAACTCCCGAGTGACCCGCCGGGCGGCGGAGGCCCTGCCAGCGGACCTGCTGCGGCGCCCGCGCCCGGCGCGCCGTATGCGGCGCTTCCGGCCGCCGCTGCCGGTGCCGCTGTCTGTCCCTGGGCCGCAAGCCGGCGGGCGAAGAGGAGCGGATCAGGGCGGAGCCCGACGATCAGCAGCGCCGTGGCCAGCAGCAGTCCCGCCGCCGAGATCACGAACGGCCCGGCAATGGGCGGGAGGCCTAGGGCCTGGCCCACCACGGCGCCGGGCTGGATCAGGTTGGGCCCGGCGACTGCGCCGATGGTGATGGCCCACACGACGGCGGACAGCGAACGGCCGCGGTGTGCGGGGTCGGCGAGGTCGACGGCGGCGAACCGGGCCTGCAGGTTGGCGGCCGTGCCTACGCCGATGCCTGCCGCGCCGACAGCCAGGAAAGCGAAGATCCCCGAAACCACGGACACCACGATCAGCACGGCGCCGGCGAGGGCTGCCGCGAGGCCCGTGGCCAGGCCCACGCGTCGGCCGCGGCGTTCGGCAAGCGCGTGTCTCTTATACACATCTAGCGCCGCCAGGGCGGCGGCGAGGGTCATCATGGTGGCAACCGAACCGGCCCACGATTCGGAACCGGTCAGATCGACGGCCAGCAGGGACCCGATGGAAACGGTGGCGCCGGTGCCGATTCCGCTAAGGAGCTGGGCGGATCCCAGGAGCGCCACGGTGCGCCGCTGCACCTGCCGCTGGTCCGGCTCCGCCCGGCTAGTGGTAGCCATCTTCCGAGCATAGTCCGCACTGGCCTCGGCAAACACGGGTTAAAACCGGACAACCCCGGCCACAAAAGTGACCGGGGTTGTCAGTGCACAGCGGGGCTGCTAGTCGACGTCGCTGAGGCTCTTCCTGGCGTCCTCCTCGAGGCGGGCGTCCAGCTTTGCCTTCTGCGCTCCCGAGCTGACCAGGCTGGCGATCACGGCGATGATGATGGTGCCCACGATGACCGCGAGGGAGACGTAGGTGGGGATCTCCGGTGCCCACTCGATGTGGTGCCCGCCGTTGATGAACGGCAGCTCGTTGACGTGCATGGCGTGCAGGACCAGCTTGACGCCGATGAACGCCAGGATGATGGACAGCGCGTGCTTGAGGTAGACGAGGCGGTTCATCAGCCCGCCGAGCAGGAAGTAGAGCTGGCGGAGGCCCATCAGCGCAAAGATGTTCGCGGTGAAGACGATGAACGCGCTCTGGGTCAGGCCGAAGATGGCTGGAATGGAGTCCACGGCGAACAGCAGGTCCGTCATGCCGATAGTGACAAAGACGACCAGCATGGGGGTGAAGACCTTCTTGCCGTCCACCACGGTGCGGAGCTTGCCGCCGTCGAACTTCTCCGACATGGGGATGACCTTGCGGAGCTTCGCGATGATCGCGTTCTCCTTGTCCTCCTCTTCCTCGCCCTCGTCCTGGGCCTGCTTCCAGGCCGTCCAGAGCAGGAAGGCGCCGAAGATGTAGAAGACCCAGCTGAACTGTTCGATCACGATGGCGCCGAGCATGATGAAGATGCCGCGCAGGATCAGCGCGATGATGATGCCCACCATCAGCACTTCCTGCTGGTACTTACGGGGCACGGAGAAGCGCGCCATGATGATGATGAAGACGAAGAGGTTGTCGATGCTGAGGCTGTATTCCGTCACCCAGCCCGCTACGAACTGGCCGCCGTACTCGGCGCCGGTAAACATGAACATGGCACCGGCGAACACGAGGGCCAGGGCAACGTAGAAGGCCACCCACAGGCCGGCTTCCTTCATGGAGGGCTCATGCGGGCGCCGCAGCACCAGAAGCAGGTCTAACAGGAGGATGATGCCGAGGGCGACGAATGCGCCGACCTCAAACCAGACGGGAAGTTGCACAGGGATACCTTTCGCAGGGTACAGAAAACCGGTGTAAGTCTCTCCGGCGAACCTGTGCACTTGGTGCTGATGTGGTTGCCCGCTACGCCCGGCAAGGCATCTGTGCCTTGCGTGTTGACGTTCGTAGCGCTTGGGATACTCCCCTACGTGACCTCAACTTTACCCTAGAGGCGGCCCTGCCGCGCCCACGCCGTGCCCGGCCGCGTCACACTCAGGCGTGCCCGGCGGCGTGCATCTGGCGGAGTTCCTTCTTCAGCTCGCTGACTTCGTCGCGGAGCCGGGCGGCCAGCTCGAACTGCAGCTCGGCCGCGGCGCCGTGCATCTGCTCGGTCAGCTGTTCGATCAGCCCCAAGATGTGTATAAGAGACAGCTGCCGGCGCGCGGGGACGCCGCCGCGAGCCCGTCCGCCCGCACGGTGGCCGCACCCTTGGCCGCCGACTTTCCCCGTTTTCCGCCCTTGGCGAGGCGGTTGTTGGTCAGCAGTTCCTGGGTGTCGGCGTCCTCCTTGGCCAGCTGGTCCGTGATGTCGGCGATCTTCTTCCGCAGCGGCTGCGGGTCGATGCCGTGTTCGGTGTTGTACGCCACCTGGATGGCGCGGCGCCGGTTGGTCTCGTCAATCGCGTGCGCCATGGAGTCCGTGATCCGGTCCGCGTACATGTGCACCTGGCCGGACACGTTCCTGGCGGCGCGTCCGATGGTCTGGATCAGCGAGGTGGACGACCGAAGGAAGCCTTCCTTGTCGGCGTCGAGGATGCTCACGAGCGACACCTCGGGCAGGTCAAGGCCTTCGCGGAGCAGGTTGATGCCGACCAGGACGTCGAACGTGCCCATCCGCAGCTCACGGAGCAGTTCCACGCGGCGCAGCGTGTCCACGTCCGAGTGCAGGTATTCCACCTTGACGCCGTGCCCCAGCAGGTAGTCGGTGAGGTCCTCCGCCATCCGCTTGGTGAGGGTGGTGACCAAGACGCGTTCGTTTTTCTCCGTGCGGGTCCGGATCTCACCCAGGAGGTCATCGATCTGGCCCTTGGTGGGCTTGACGACGACCTCGGGATCGATGAGGCCGGTGGGACGGATAATCTGCTGCACGAAACCGTCCGCCTTGCCGAGCTCATACTTTCCCGGGGTGGCGGACAGGTAGACCGTCTGGCCCACGCGGTCCTGGAACTCGTCCCATTTCAGCGGGCGGTTGTCCATCGCCGAGGGCAGCCGGAAGCCGTGGTCCACCAGGTTCCGTTTGCGCGACATGTCGCCCTCGTACATGGCGCCGATCTGCGGCACGGTGACGTGGGATTCGTCGATGACCAGCAGGAAGTCGTCGGGGAAGTAGTCGATGAGGCAGTGCGGCGCCGTCCCGCGGGCGCGGCCGTCGATGTGCGAGGAATAGTTCTCGATGCCGTTGCAGAACCCCATCTGCTGCATCATTTCAAGGTCGTACGTGGTGCGCATCCGGAGCCGCTGGGCCTCGACCAGCTTGTTCTGGCCTTCCAGCACTGCGAGCCGTTCGGCCAGTTCGTCTTCGATTCTCTTGATCGCCCGGCTCATGCGCTCCGGACCGGCGACGTAGTGCGAGGCCGGGAAGACATACATCTCGGTTTCGTCCCGGATCACCTCGCCGGTGAGCGGGTGCAGTGTATAGATGTTCTCAATCTCGTCGCCGAAGAACTCGATGCGGATAGCGAGTTCCTCGTACATGGGAATGATTTCCACGGTGTCGCCGCGGACGCGGAACGTGCCGCGGTGGAAGTCCATGTCGTTGCGGGCGTACTGCATGGAGACGAATTTCCGGAGCAGATCGTCGCGGTTCATCTCCGCCCCCTTGCGGAGGGTGACCATGCCGGCGATGTATTCTTCCGGCGTGCCGAGGCCGTAGATGCAGGAGACGGTGGCGACGACGATCACGTCGCGGCGGGTCAGCAGCGCGTTGGTGGCCGAGTGCCGGAGCCGTTCCACTTCCTCGTTCACGGAGGAGTCCTTCTCGATGAAGGTGTCCGTCTGGGCCACGTAGGCTTCTGGCTGGTAGTAGTCGTAGTAGGAGACGAAGTACTCCACGGCGTTGTTGGGCAGCAGCTCGCGGAATTCGTTCGCCAACTGCGCGGCGAGGGTCTTGTTCTGGACCATCACCAGCGTGGGCCGCTGGACCTGCTCGATCAGCCAGGCGGTGGTGGCGCTCTTACCGGTACCCGTGGCGCCCAGGAGCACCACGTCCTTCTCGCCGCCCCTGATCCGCTCGGTGAGTTCGGCGATGGCCGCGGGCTGGTCGCCGGCGGGCTTGAATTCGCTGATGACCTCGAAGGGGGCAACGACGCGGTTGATCTCCTGCGCAAGACTCATGTAACTAATCTACCGCCGGGCACTGACAGGAATTCCAGATTCAGCTTTGGGCGGCACCGGATCCGGCGCCGGCGGCGCTTCCGGATCCGTAAGACGGCGGCTGCCAGCCGCTGCTCCCGGCCCACGCTTCCATTCCCGGGTAGGCGATCTCCGTGAACCAGGCTTCCTTGCCGGCGGCGTACCCGGCCGTGGTCACGTCCGCCGCATGCAGGGCAGCCAGCCTGCGCTTTTCGGCAAGATAGGCGGCCCGCGCACCCGGGTCCGCCGTCAGCCAGTCCCTGAAGCACAGGGCGAAGCTCCACCCCGGCGAGCCGGCAACGCGGACGTGGACGTTCACCGGCCGGCCGGGATCGGCGTTTCCGTGCAGGCGCTTGGACCAGGCGGCAGGATCCGGACGTCCGGGCTGGGGGCTGTCCAGCAGGATTCCCGGCCAGACCGGGAAGCCGGCCCGGGCAAGAAGCGGACCGATCCTGTCCGCGGCGTCCAGGTCCCGGACCGCAAGCTGCAGGTCAATGACATTCTTGGCGTCCAGGCCCGGCACCGCCGTCGACCCGACATGGTCAACGGCCAGGACGTCGTCGGGGGCGGCCCGCTTGAGCCGGGCGGACAGCAGGTCTGCCTGGCGGCGCCACCCGGGATCGTGCTCCGCCAGGACCGGCCCGCCGGACCGCTCGGCAACGCGGGCCTCCTCGATGTTCAGCGCAAACGGCCGGAGCCGCTCCTCCCAAAGCCGGTCCACAGCGTTTCGCAGTTCCTCCGGTGTCCCCGAGTTGTCCAGCACGACGTCGGCCGCGGCGAGCCGGACGTCCCGCGGAGCCTGTGCCGCCATCCGGGAGCGGGCCTCGTCTTCGGTCATCCCCCGGCGTTCAATCATCCGCTGCACGCGCGTCCCGTCAGGCGCGTCCACCACCACCACGAGGTGGAAGCTGCTTTCCTGTCCGGTTTCGACGAGGAGGGGGATGTCCTGAACCACGACGGCGTCTTCCGGCGCGCCCGCGATCACCGCGGCGGCCTGCTCCCGGACCAGGGGGTGGACGATGCCGTTCAGTTCCTCCCGCGCTGCCGGATCCCGGAACACCACGGCGCCGAGCCGCGGCCGGTCGAGCCGGCCGCCGGCGTCCAGGATTTCCGGCCCGAAGGCACGGACGACGGCCGCAAGGCCCGGGGTGCCCGGTTCCACCACGTCCCGGGCGATCGCGTCGGCGTCGACCAGCACGGCCCCCAGTTCCCTGAGGCGAGCGGCCACCATGGACTTCCCTGAGGCGATGCCGCCCGTCAACCCGATCTTCAGCACTCCCCAAGACTAAACTGAACCGGTGGCAGACGCGTCAGATCCCCCGGAGAGCAGGACGGCGGCCTACACCTCCCTGGCCGCGGGGCCCGATTTCCGCCATGAGATAGACATCAAGCGGTCCAGGTTCATCACGGTGCTGCGCCGCGCGGACAACGAGGACGACGCGCGGGCCTTGGCGGCAGGGCTGCGGAGGGAATTCCACGACGCCCGGCACCACTGCTCCGCGTTCGTCCTGGGCCCGGACCGGGACGTGCAGCGTTCCAGCGACGACGGCGAACCGTCCGGAACGGCGGGGATCCCCATGCTGGAAGCCCTGCTCCGGCGCGAAACCGCGTCGCCCGGGGTGACGGACCTCAGTGACGTGAGTGCCGTCGTCGTGCGCTATTTTGGCGGCATCCTGCTGGGGGCCGGCGGGCTGGTCCGCGCCTACTCCGAGTCGGTCTCCACTGCCCTGGAGCTCGCTCCCCTGGTCCAGCGACGGCGGCTGCGCATGTGCGCCGTCCGGGTGCCGCACGCCGCGGCCGGGCGCCTAGAGAACGATCTCCGCGGCGCGGGCTACGTCATGGCCGAGACCGGCTACGAGGCCCGCTCAACCGTGCTGCGGGTCGCCCTGCCCGACTCGCCGGACGCCCTGGCCGAGGCCGCAGAACGCCTGGCCGCCATGTCGGCCGGAAGCGCGGTATTTCAGCCCGAGGGAACAGCGTGGATTGACGTTCCCCTGAACCGCTGACGGCCGGGCCCGGGACGCAATCATCAGCTTGCTTATCACTCCCCCGGTTTCTAGGGTTGTTGGTGCAAGGAATCACACCGGGAAAGAAGGAGGACGGATGTCAGAACACCACATCGCAGGCAAGAGGGTCGCCTTTGTGCTGACCGACGGCGTGGAGCAGGTCGAACTGACCAGCCCGTGGAATGCCGTGAAGGAAGCCGGCGGCGAACCTGTCCTCGTGGCCCCCAAGAGCGGGAAGCTCCAGGGATTCAAGGGCCTGGACAAGGGCGATACGTTCGACGTCGACCTGACCCTGTCAGAGGCCAACGCCGCCGACTTCCACGCCCTGGTGATCCCCGGCGGCGTCGTCAACGCCGACCACCTCAGGGTGGACAAGGACGCCCAGGCCTTTGCCCGGAGCTTCTTTGAGCAGCACAAGCCGGTGGCCGCCATCTGCCACGGCCCGTGGCTCCTCATCGATGCGGGCGTCGTGAAGGGGCGGAACCTCACGTCCTACCACACGCTCGCCACGGACCTCCGGAATGCCGGCGCGAACTGGACGGACGAACAGGTGGTGGTGGACCAGGGCTTCGTGACCAGCCGGAAGCCGGGCGACCTGGAAGCATTCAACGACAAACTGCTGGAGGAAATCGCCGAGGGCGAGCACGCGGGCCAGACCGCCTGACCTCATCGGGCGACCCCCGGAACTTCAACAGAAAAGGTGGCCGCCCCCGAAGGGACGGCCACCTTTTGTGTGCTATTTCAGCGTGCCGGCTGCAGGCCCGCGGGGGGACCTGCAGCCGGGCGCCTGCGGCAATTAGTTGCCGGTCAGCTTCTCACGCAGTGCTGCGAGGGCCTCGTCCGAAGCAAGCGTGCCTGCACCGGTCTCGGCTGCAGCCGGCTCCGAGGAGTAGCTCGTGGTGCCGGAATCGCTGTCACCGGACGTTGCAGCTGCAGCGTCGTCGGCAGCGTGCTGGGCAACCTGCTTCTTGTGGGCTTCCCAACGGGTCTGGGCGTCAGCGTACTGCTGCTCCCAGGCTGCGCGCTGGTTCTCGTAGCCTTCAAGCCACTCGTTGGACTCCGGGTCGAAGCCCTCCGGGTACTTGTAGTTGCCCTCTTCGTCGTACTCAGCGGCCATGCCGTAGAGAGCCGGATCGAATTCGGTGCTGTCGGCGTCAACGCCCTCGTTAGCCTGCTTGAGCGAGAGGGAGATGCGGCGGCGCTCGAGGTCGATGTCGATGACCTTGACGAACAGCTCGTCACCAACGGAGACAACCTGCTCGGCCAGCTCAACGTGGCGGACAGCCAGCTCGGAGATGTGAACGAGGCCTTCGATGCCGTCTTCGACGCGAACGAACGCACCGAACGGAACCAGCTTGGTGACCTTACCCGGAACAACCTGGCCGAGGGCGTGGGTGCGGGCGAAGGTCTGCCACGGATCTTCCTGCGTAGCCTTGAGCGACAGGGAAACACGCTCGCGGTCCAGGTCGACCTCGAGAACCTCGACGGTGACTTCCTGGCCAACTTCGACAACCTCGGACGGGTGGTCGATGTGCTTCCAGGACAGCTCGGAAACGTGAACGAGGCCGTCCACGCCGCCCAGGTCCACGAAGGCACCGAAGTTGACGATGGAGGAAACGACGCCGGGACGGACCTGGCCCTTTTCCAGCTTGTTGAGGAACGTGGAGCGCACCTCGGACTGGGTCTGCTCGAGCCATGCACGGCGGGAAAGAACAACGTTGTTGCGGTTCTTGTCCAGCTCGATGATCTTGGCTTCGATCTGCTGACCGATGTACGGAGCAAGGTCGCGCACACGGCGCATCTCGACGAGGGATGCGGGCAGGAAGCCGCGCAGACCGATGTCGAGGATAAGACCACCCTTGACAACCTCGATGACGGTACCGGTGACGACACCGTCTTCTTCCTTGACCTTCTCGATGTCGCCCCAGGCGCGCTCGTACTGAGCACGCTTCTTGGAGAGGATCAGGCGGCCTTCTTTGTCTTCCTTGGTGAGCACCAGGGCTTCGACCTGATCGCCAACGGAGACAACGTCTCCGGGATCAACGTCGTGCTTGATGGACAGCTCGCGGGAGGGGATGACACCTTCGGTCTTGTAACCGATGTCGAGCAGAACTTCGTCGCGGTCGACCTTGACGACGGTACCTTCGACGAGGTCTCCGTCGTTGAAGTACTTGATGGTGGCGTCGACTGCTGCGAGGAAGTCCTCAGCGGTACCGATGTCGTTAATGGCGACTACGGGGGTACCGGGCTTCTCGGTGGAGGTGATGGTCATGTAGTAGGGGCTCCGTTGTGGATAGTTAGTCGGTCAGGCAAA
The DNA here is from genome assembly GCF_002008315.2 of Arthrobacter sp. KBS0703. Classification (NCBI taxonomy): domain Bacteria; kingdom Bacillati; phylum Actinomycetota; class Actinomycetes; order Micrococcales; family Micrococcaceae; genus Arthrobacter; species Arthrobacter sp. KBS0703. Next base: position 1,740,679 of record NZ_MVDG02000001.1, read on the forward strand.
CCATCGCGCCCGCGTTATGGAACGCAGGCGCAAAGTACGGCATATCACGAGGATCTGCCGGGTCATCCTGATTTTGTGGATTTTAGATACGTGCACCTAGTGCACGCCCGTTTATTCTAGTCGCACTCGCCAACGCCGGTCAAAGCGCCGCGGCTACTCCGGAGGCCTGTGACCTGCCGGAATGCCGTCAGAAATGCGTCAGGCAGTGCGGCGAGCGTTCGACGGCGAACATGAGCCGCGCTTTCAGCGCAGCCCCCGGTGCGTGCTCGGTGATCCGGCCGGCGGCTTTCAGGGTCACGGGACAGACGGCACCCAGATAGATGGAGCCGAGGTCCGCGACGTCCAGGGACAGTTCCGGCTCCGAGCCCGCCGGAGCCTCCGTGACGTCCGCTTTCCCGCCGCTGACGCCGAGGATGAACACACCCCCGGCATAGCCTAGGGTGTCCCGGACTTCAAACACGAGGGAACCGTCCGCGGAGTACTGCCGGGCGGCCAGGGCCGCGGCGGTGTCCAGGACCCGGAGCCAGAGCATGTCCCGGTGGTCCGAGGACTCAATGCACCGCGGATCCTCCAGCGCCCAGGCGAGGGGGTCGTCCACCGGCGCATCCTGCCAGCTGATCCGATCCACGAGGTCGATGCTGCCGAGGAACTGCCACAGTTCCAGGTAGGCGGCGTCGGTCGCGGCCGCGAGGTCCACGATCTCCATGGTGTAGGGCTTGGCGTCCCAGCCTGCGAACTTGTATGAGACGTATCCGTCCACCGTTCCGGCGGCGTCATAGTGCAGCGCGCATCGGATTGCTTCGTCCTCGCTGCCGTCGCGGCCAACGGTTCCGGACACACTTTGCCGGTAGGCGTCCTGCCGGACGATCGAGCCCGGCGTGTGCCGGTGCACGCGTTCGAACACTTCAGGCGCCAGCTCCAGCAGGACTTTCCGGTCGGCGATTTCCACGGACCCCGAAGCCACGTGGCGAAGCCGGAACCGCGGCCCGGTGTCCACCTTCACGCTGCGCTCGAACGTTGCCACCCCGTAGCCGAAGCGGCCGTAGATGGAGCCTTCCGACGCGGTCAGCGCCGCCATCGCCAGCCCGTCCGCCTTCGCCGCGGTGAGGTCTTCAGTCATCATGCGGCGCAGCAGGCCCTGGCGGCGGTGCGTTCCGCGCACTGTCACCGCAGTCACCATGTGGGTCCGGAGCTGCCGGCCGTAGCCGACGTTCATGTTCTTGCGCAGCGTGCCGAACGTGGCCACGGGAATGTCGGCACCCAGGGAGCGCGCTGCAACCTCGCCCGTCTGGTAGACGCCCGTCAGCTCACGGTCGTCGGACCGGTACATGGCCATGATTTTCCCGACGAATTCGTCATTGCGGCGGGTGTCGTGGAAGCCGAAGCCCACGGCCTGGATCCAGTCCGTTCCCTGGGCGTAGCCGGGCTCGCCCTTGTCCGCTGCCCTGAACCGCCGGATCTCATAGTTGTCTGCCACGTGCCGCTCCCCCTTGAACCGAAAATGAACTGAAGCCAAGCCAATGGAGCCCGGCCGAATGACTTGCGCAAGGCGCCGGCGAGGGCGCCCTGCGCATCCTGAAATTACTAGTGGCCGGCGTCGTACCAGCTGGGGCCGACGCCGATCTGGACGTCCAGCGGTACGCTCAGGTCCGCGGCGGCCGCCATCTGCTCGGTGACAAGCTTCTCCACGGCCTCACGCTCCCCTGCCGCTACTTCCAAAACCAGTTCGTCGTGGACCTGCAAGAGCATCCGCGACTTCAGGCCCTGGGCCTTCAGTTCAGCGTGCACGCCCAGCATCGCGCGCTTGATGATGTCCGCGGCGGATCCCTGGATGGGAGAGTTCAGCGCGATGCGCTCCGCGTTCTCGCGCAACTGGCGGTCTGTGCTGGTGAGGTCCGGGAGGTACCGGCGCCGCCCCTCGATGGTGGCGGTGTAGCCGTCGACACGGGCCTGGTCCACCACGCCCCGGAGATAGTCGCGTACGGCGCCGAACCGGTCGAAGTAGTCCTTCATGAGCGTGCGCGCCTCGTCGACGGTGATCTCCAGCTGCTTGGACAGGCCGAAGGAGGTCAGGCCGTAGGCGAGGCCATAGGACATCGCCTTGACCTTGGACCGCATCGCGCTGGTCACCTGGTCGGTAGGCACATGGAAGATGTTGGAGCCCACGAACCGGTGCAGGTCCTCGCCGTCCTTGTAGGCCTGGATCAGGCCGGCGTCCCCCGAGAGATGGGCCATAATGCGCATTTCGATCTGCGAGTAGTCCGCGGACAGCAGGCACTCGTAGCCCTCGCTGACCACGAAGATGCCGCGGACGCGCCGGCCCTCCTCGCTTCGGATCGGGATGTTCTGCAGGTTGGGATTGTTGGAGGAGATCCGGCCCGTGGCTGCCACGTTCTGCGCGTAGGTGGTGTGGATCCGGCCGTCCTCCGTGACGGACTTCTTCAGCGACTCCAGCATCTGGCGCAGTTTCGACGACTCGCGGTGCGCCATCAGCTGGACCAGGAATTCGTGCCCGGTCTTTTCCAGCAGGTTCTTGAGCGACGCGGCGTCCGTGGTGTAGCCGGACTTGATCTTCTTGGTCTTCGGCAGCTGGAGTTCGTCGAAGAGGACGCTCTGGAGCTGCTTGGGAGAGCCCAGATTGACCTCGTGGCCGATCGCGGCGAAGGCCAGCTCCTGGGCGTTGTCGATTACCTTGGACAGGTCCGCCAGCTGATCCTCCATGAGCGGCATGGAGATGGCGATGCCCGCGAGCTCCATGTCGGCGAGAACCCGGCTGACCGGCAGCTCAAGGGTGGTCAGCAGCTCCTCGGCCTTCCGCTCCTTCAGTTCCGATTCGAAGTAGCGGCTCAGGGAATGAACGACGGCGGCGACCTGGACCAGCGCGCCCGCCGCCGCGGAGTCGTCGTCGTCGAACGTCAGTTCCAGCTGGCCGGCCTTCGCCGTTTCGGAGGAGAGTGCGATGTTCAGGTGGTGCTGTGCCAGTTCCGCGAGCTCGTAGGTGCGGCGGTCCGGCTGGATGAGGTAACCGGAGATCGAGGTGTCATCCACCACGCCCTCGAGTTCCAGGCCACGGGCGGTGAGGGCTTTCAGTGCGGCCTTGTACCCGTGCATCACCTTCGGTGAATTTTCGTCCCGGAGCCAGTCCGCCAGCACGTTCTCGGCGTCGGCGTCCTGGCCGGCGAGGTCGATATAAGCGGCGGCGCCGTCCCGGACGATCGCCAGCGCGGCGGCGTCCTCGCCGAGCCGTCCCGGCACCAGGTCCACGGCCACGGCAGAGCGCTGCCCGGTGCCTGCCGCCAGGAAGGCACTCAGCTCAGCCGCCGCGGCGGGGGTCACGAAGTCCGGCGTGTCGATGTTCTCGCGCTCGGCGGGTTCCACTTCGTCACTGCCATAGAGGGCAAAGAGCCGGGTGCGGATGGTCTTGAATTCAAGGTCGTCGAACAGCTGCTCCAAGGCGGCCTCGTCGGGCCGCGGCTCCGCGAGTTCGTCCAGCGTTACCGGGAGGTCCAGGTCCGTGTGGAGCCTGTTCAGCCGCCGGTTGCGCTTGACGTCCTCAACGTTTTCGCGCAGGGCGTCCCCCACCTTGCCGCCGATCGCGTCGAGGTGCTCCAGGACCCCCTCCAGCCCGCCGTACAGGTTGATCCATTTGGCGGCCGTCTTGGGGCCGACGCCGGGAACGCCGGGGAGGTTGTCCGCGGACTCCCCCACCAGCGCGGCGAGGTCCGAGTACTGCGGCGGCGTCACAAAGTACTTCTCCTGGATGGCGGCCGCGTCCAGCCGGGGAATGTCGCTGACGCCTTTCCGGGGGTAGAGCACAAACACGTTGTCGGTGATGAGCTGGAAGGCGTCACGGTCCCCGGTCACGAGCAGCACCTCATAGCCGGCCTTGTCTCCCATGGCGGCGAGTGTGGCCAGGATGTCGTCAGCTTCATAACCGGGCATTTTGATGGTCTTGATGCCCCACGCCTGCATGACCTTGTCGATGAGGTCGATCTGGCCGGTCATCTCCCGGGGCGTTTCGTTGCGGCCGCCCTTGTAGTCGCTGTACTCGGCCTTGCGGTGGGTGGTTTCATCCGAGACATCGAAAGCCACCGCGATGTGGGTTGGCTTCTGTTCCTTGATCAGGTTGATGAGCATGGACGTGAAGCCGTGGATCGCATTGGTGTGCTGCCCGTTGGCAGTGGAGAACTTGTCCGCCGGCAGCGCGAAGAAGGCCCGGAACGCCATGGAGTGCCCGTCCAGCACCAGGAGGCGGGGCTGGTCCGTCAGGGGAATGACCGGGGCCTCGGTTGCCGAGACCGACCGGCTGGGCGGTGTGGGGACCGCGACTTCCTGCAGTGTTTCGCTTGCGGACGGGAAAGGGGCCGGTTTGGTAGTTTCACTCACAGGTGCCAGCCTAGTTGCCATGATGGACAATTTCACGCCCGCCCGGTCCGCCGACGAGGCGCGGTTCAAGGATGAACTGGTCGCCGCCGGGGTCCCGGACCATCTCCATGACTGGCTCGGCGAGTTCGGCATCGGCGCCCTCGTGGTGAAGATGGGGATCCGTTTCCTGGAGATGAGCCCTGAGCGGACGGTGGCCACCATGCCGGTGGAGGGGAACACCCAGGTGGCAGGAATCCTTCACGGCGGTGCCCACGTGGTGCTGGCGGAGACGCTGGGATCGTTTGCGGCCGGCATGCATGCCGGGCCCGGGCGCCAGGCACTCGGCATCGAGGTCGGCGCGACCCACCACCGGGCCATCGCGGCGGGCACCGTGACCGGGACGTGCACAGCCATTCACCTGGGGCGCACGCTCACCACGCACGAGATCGTCATGACCGACGAGCAGGGCCGCCGGTTGTCGACGGCCCGCATCACCAACCTCATCCGGGACATCAGCGCGTAGGCGCCTATCCTGGCACGGCCCCGAAACGGTACCGGAGCTCCACGATCCCCCGCCCCAGGGTCTGCGATTCCACCAACTCAAGCGGCGGCGTCGGGCCCTTCACGGGAAGCAGCCGTTTCCCGTCCCCGAGCAGCACCGGGATGACAGAGACGATCAGTTCATCCAGGAGCCCGGCACCGGCGAACTGGGCGGCAAGGTCGCCGCCGCCCACCACCCAGATGTTCTTGCCCGCGGCGTCGCGCCTGAGGTCATCGATGAATTCGCTGATGTCGCCGCGCACGAACGCGATATCGGCGCCGGGCGGCGCAGCGAACTCATGGTGCGTGAAGATCCAGCAGGGCGTGTCCGGGTACGGCCAGTGGCCCGGTTCGTGGTCCATGAGCCACTGGTAGGTGGTCCCGCCCATGGCGATGCAGCCGATGCCGGAGATGAAGGAGTCGTAGCTTTCCTTGCCGCCTTCGAAACCGTCGAACTGCAACAGCCACGCGAGATCGTCATCCCGGGTGGCGATGAACCCGTCGAGGGACGCCGCAACGTAATACTGGACACTGGGCATGGCCCAAGCCTAGCGATTCCGGTCCGGCGTTCCCAGAGTTCACTGACAGCCCTGCCGGCTTGTTAGCTGCTGAAGTACGGGATGATCAGGTAGAGCCCGAACAGCACGGCGAGCCCGCACAGGGCGAAGCACGCGTAAGCCAGCGAACGGAGCCACCCGGGCGCGGTTGTCCGCTGGTCGCCGGCAATGGCGGTAAGCCGGACGCCGAGTGCATAGAGAACCACCACCGTCACCGCGGACACCAGCGTGGCGCCGGCTACGGTGAGGAGTTCCAACCACTTCATCGCTGCGTATCCTTTGACTCGTTTGCCTTGGCGCGGGCCCTGGCGAGGGCCTTCTTCTTCGCGAAACGGACGGCCGATCCGGCCTCCTCGACCTCCACGGCGTTGTGGTGGCCGACCTGGGACTTGCGGGAAACCACGAACATGTAGAGCACGGCGGCGGTGCCTGCCACGGCGGCGATGACCACGCCCACAACCCCGGTCTTGACGAGCAGCGCGGTCAGGGCGCCCACGATGCCGGCGGCGGGCAGCGTGAAGAGCCAGCCGAGGGCGATCTTTCCGACCATGCCCCAGCGGACGGACGTGCCTTTCCGGCCCATCCCCGACCCGATGACGGACCCGGAGGCCACCTGAGTGGTGGACAGCGCGAAGCCCAGGTGCGAGGAAGCCAGGATGGCGGACGCCGTGCTGGTCTCCGCCGCGAAGCCCTGCGCGGGCTTCACCTCGGTCAGCCCCGCCCCCATCGTCCGGATGATGCGCCAGCCCCCGGCGTAGGTGCCCACAGCAATGGCCAGGGCGCAGGCGGCGATGACCCAGATCTGCGGACCCGAACCGGGACGCTGGCTGCCGGCCGAAATGAGGACCAGCGTGATGATGCCCATGGTCTTCTGGGCGTCATTGGTTCCGTGGGCGAGGGCCACGAGGCTTGACGTGAAGATCTGGCCGGTGCGGAAGCCCCCGCGCTTCTGGGTGAGCTTGCTGCCGGTCTCCGGATCATGCCGGGAGGTGAGGGCGTAGGCCAGTCGGGTACAGACGTAGGCAACGATGCCGGCGATCAGGGGCGCAAAGACGGCCGGAAGGATGACTTTCTGGAGGAGGGTCTCCAGATTCACGGAGTTGAACCCGATGCCGGCGATCGCGGCGCCGATGAGTCCGCCGAAGAGTGCGTGCGACGAGCTTGAGGGCAGCCCCTTGAGCCAAGTCACCATGTTCCACAGAATGGCGCCCATGAGACCGGCAAAGATGATGTCCGGTGTTATCTGGACGCCGTCGGAGCCTTCGCGAATGATGCCGCCGGAGACCGTCTTGGCCACTTCCGTGGACAGGAACGCTCCCACGAGGTTCAGGATCGCCGCGAGAGTAACTGCAGTCTTCGGCTTGATGGCACCGGTGGCGATAGGCGTGGCCATCGCGTTCGCGGTGTCATGAAAACCGTTCGTGAAGTCGAAAAATAATGCCAGCGCAATGACCAGCGCCACCATGAAGGTGATATCCACCTGTTGCCCAATCTGCAGAGTCGACGTTCAGCAGTTCCACTTCCCCTGCCTGCCCTGCACAGCATAGTTCACCGAAAGTTAATACGGCGGGAGCTGCAGAGCTGCAGAACGGGCTTGAAACCCTATAGATCGTACGCGCCTTGGCCATGAGCTCCAACCTGCGCACTCAACCGGGTTTGCGGGGGCCGGCCGGCGGGATCCGGCGCGGGGTGTTGTCACGGCGGACCCTGGGCGAAGATCCGGATGGTTTCGAGCTCCTGCGGAGACAGGCCGGTCCGCGGGTCCGGCGACACCAGCAGTGCCCGCGCTCCCAGGATCCTCGCCCAGGCCTGGGCGCGGCCCTCATAGGCGAGCTGGTCGTCCACCCAGATGATCCGCTCAGGGGTGCTTATGCCCACGTCGGCCTGGATTGCTTCCAGCTTCCACCACTCCGCGCCGCTTCCCGCGCCGTCCGCGGTGAGCACGGGCCACCGGCTGCCGTTGAGCCCCGTGGCCGGGCAGAGGATGGCCGGAGCCAGCTCCTCCCAGCTGGTCAGCCACACGCACCGGAGGCCCGGCACCGGCACCAGCCGGTTCAGGTCCTCCACCAGCTCCGCCGCGTACGCCACCTCGAGCATTCCGGCGTACGCGTACCGCCAGGCGGTGCCCCACGGCGTGCCGCCCGTCGCACCGAAGGGGCACACCACGCCGTCCACGTCCAAATACAATGAGACATTTCCCACGGCGTTCCCTCCGGAAGCCGAACTTCGATTCTGCGGCCCACGCTACGGAACCGGCGTCCGGACAGGCAAGGCCCCTCAGCTACTCGTCGTGGTGGATTTTGTGCACCCTGGTGACCACCGTGGGGCATGGCACGCGCGTCAGGACCGCGTGCGCCGTCGAACCGAGCAGGAGCCTGCTGAACCCGCCCCGTCCCCGGCTGCCGATCACCAGCATCCGGGCATCCGCCGCCATCTCAACGAGCGCCTTGGCCGGGTCCATGTCGCTTTCCAGCCGCTGATGCACCACGAGGTCGGGGAACCTGTCGCCCAGCCCGGCGACGCTTTCGGCGAGGACAACCTTCTCTTCTTCCTCCATCGCCTCGGCGAGCCTGCTGGCGGGCTGTCCCCGCGGTATCCATCTGGCGGGCTGCCGGAAGGCCAGGACCGCTGTCAGTTCGTCCCCTTCGCGGTCAGCCTCGGCGGCCGCAAGCGCAACAGCCTGGCTCGACTCCTCGGAGCCGTCCACGCCCACGACAACTCCCCGCCGTTCGGGTCCCGGGAGGTGCGGAATGACCGCCACGGGGCTGTCCGATGCGGTGACAATCTGGAGCGCCCTGTCGGTCATGGGCCCGCCGTCGGCCCAGTACCTGTCGTGTGATCCGATGACCAGCAAGGAAGCGTCCCTGGACATCTCCTTAAGTGCCGACCCGGTGCCGCCGTGCCGCAGCTGGATCTGGACGTCGACGCCGGGCGCCCGCAGGGCTGCGTCCTGCTGAACTTTCCGCAGGAGCTGCAGGGCAGACTCCTTGATCATCTCGTGGTACTGGAATTCCTGCGCTATCCACCGGTCATCCACGGCATGCATGGCGATCACGGGAAGCTTGAGCCGGGCTGCGCGATCGAGGGACCACGCCATTGCGGCCTCGCTGCCCGCCGACCCGCTGACGCCGACGACAATTGGTTTGTTCATTTCGGAAACCTGCCCTGCTCCATCGCACTGCCTTGCTTCATCGCAAAGCCCGTGGTCAGCAGGCCGAGGGGCCGCTGATACCTTCATTTTCCTCCGCCCGCTGCTGCCCGCGTAAGGGCTTTGGGCCCCACGCGGGGGCGTCCTTCAGCCCCGGCACGGAGTCCCGGAGCGCTCGGATTCCTCGCGGGTAGACTGTGCCCGTCAGCGCTGTAGCAGGACCGACGAGAGGCACGTGCATGGGCAGCACCGAAGCAGGCCAGGAAATCTCCGACGACGAACTTGAGCTGCTGAACCGGTACTGGGATGCGGCGAACTACCTGACCGTGGCCCAGATTTACCTTCAGGAGAACCCGCTGCTCCGGGAGCCGCTGGAGCCGGACCACATCAAGCCGAGGCTGCTGGGGCACTGGGGAACCGGTCCGGGCCTGTCCCTGGTGTACGTGCACTTGAACCGGCTGATCAGGCGGACGTCCGCAGAGGTTCTGTTCGTGGCCGGACCGGGGCACGGCGGCCCCTCCGTCGTGGCCAACGTCTACCTCGAGGGCACCTACTCGGAGATATACCCCGACGTCGGGCAGGACGTTGCCGGGCTGCGGCGGCTCGCGCGGCAATTCTCGACTCCGGGCGGCGTGGGCAGCCATGTGGGCCCGGCCACCCCGGGATCCATCCATGAGGGCGGCGAGCTGGGTTATTCACTCATGCACGCGACCGGGGCGGTCATGGACAACCCGGGGCTGATCGCCGCCTGCGTGATTGGCGACGGCGAGGCCGAAACCGGGCCGCTGGCAGCATCATGGACGGCGCCGTTCTTTCTCAACCCCGCACGGGACGGCGCAGTCCTGCCGATCCTGCACCTCAACGGACACAAGATTTCGGGGCCCACGGTGCTCGGCCGCCGCTCAGACGCGGACGTGGAAGCCCTGCTGCGAGCGCACGGCTGGGACCCGGTGACGGTTTCCGGAGACCGGCCCGGTCACGTCCACCGGGCGATGGCCTCGGCCGTCGACCGAGCGTACGCTGACATCCGGGACATCCAGGAGCAGGCCCGCGGCGGCCGCACGGCGGACGCCGCCCGCTGGCCCGCCATCATCCTGCGGACACCCAAGGGGTGGACCGGCCCTGAAACCGTGGACGGCAGCCCGGTCGAGGGAACCTTCCGCGCCCACCAGGTGCCGCTCTCCGGCGTCAAGGACAATCCGGAGCACCTCGCGCTGCTTGAACAGTGGATGCGTTCCTACAAGCCGGAAACTCTTTTCGATGACGCCGGCCGGCTCGTACCCGAACTGGCAGCGCTGGCGCCGGAGGGCCGGCTGCGGATGGGGTCCGTGCCCCCGGCCAACGGCCAGCCGGCCGTCCCGCTCGTGATCCCTGACCTCGGTCAGTATGCCGTCAACCCCGGCGAGCGCGGCTCCACCAGCAGCGAGACCACCAAACCGCTCGGCGAACTGTTCAGGGACCTCTACCTCAGCACGGCGGACAACCCCCGGTTCCGGCTGTTCTGCCCGGACGAGACCAACAGCAACCGGCTGGGTGCCGTGTTCGAAGCCACGGACCGGTGCCTGCTCCTTCCCCCGCACGGCGGTGACGCCGCGGACGACCACGTCTCGCCGGACGGCAGGGTCATGGAGGTGCTCTCCGAGCACCTGTGCCAGGGCTGGCTGGAAGGCTACCTGCTGACGGGGAGGCACGGGTTCTTCGCCAGCTACGAGGCGTTTGCGATGGTCAGCGCCTCCATGACGGTCCAGCACGCCAAGTGGCTGCAGCACGCCCGCGAGCTCGAATGGCGCTCCCCTGTTCCGAGCCTGAACATCCTGCTGACGTCAACGTGCTGGCGAAACGACCACAACGGGTTCAGCCATCAGGGTCCTGGCCTGATCGACACCGTGCTTTCCCTCTCGGGCGAAGTGACCAGGATCTACCTCCCGCCGGATTCCAACACCCTGCTGGCCACGGCGGAGCACGTCCTGCTCAGCACCGACTACGTCAACCTCGTGGTGGTGGACAAGCAGGCCCATCCCCAGTACCTCACCCTTGAGGAAGCACGTGCCCATGCCGAAGCCGGAGCATCGCGCTGGGCCTGGGCCGGGAATGAGGACCAGGGCGGCACCGCCGGCCCTGACATCGTCCTCGCCTGTGCTGGGGACATCCCCACCGAGGAGACGCTGGCCGCCGCGTGGCTCCTGCAGCGGCACGTCCCGGACGCCCGTGTGCGGGTGGTCAACGTCATGGACGCGATGGTCCTTCCGCCCAGGGACACCCACCCGCACGGTCTCGACGACGGGACGTTCAGTTCGCTGTTCACGGAGAGCTGCGATGTGGTTGTCGCCTGGCACGGCTACGCACGATCGTTCCACCAGTTGCTGCACGGCCGCCCGAACCCGGAACGCTTCCACGTCCGCGGGTACAGCCAGCAGGGAACCACCACAACGCCCTTCGACATGGTGGTGCTCAACCGCATGAGCCGCTACCATCTGGCCCTGGAGGCGCTCCGGCGCATGCCGCGGCAGCTTCCGGGCGCCAAAGCGCTCACGGACCATTGCAACCGGCAGCTGGACGCCCATGCCGAGTACATCCGCGAGCACTTCGAGGACCTTCCGGAGATCCGCGAGTGGGCCTGGACGCCGCCGGGCTAGGCTGGCTCTCCCAATTCAGGTGGAACCGCGGTTCACGTCGCGGCCGACCGCCCTGTCCCGAGCATCCGGGCGACTTTCTCCTCGAGTGCCGCACGTGTTGCATCGGGCAGGACAATCAGGCCCTCCAGCTCGTGCCGCGCGCGCTTGTACGCCGTCTGCCGTTCGGCCGGCGTGGCGGCCTCATCTTCGGCGATCCGCAGCAGCTTCCGTGCCGTCGCTAGCTTCTGGCGTTCCTCCGCTGAAAAGTTGCTGTCCCTGATGCGCCGGGCTTCGCGCTCGGCGATGTCGAACGCGAGCTCAAAACTGCGAACGGCTGCGCGGTATTCGTCCAGGCGGGTCCTGTTGCCCATGCGGGCCGGATCCGCAGGCCGCAGCCCGTCGGCTTCCCGTTTGGCCCGCAGGAACGCCACGGTGAGAGGTTCCCGGACGTCCGTCATGACGGGGAAGTCGATGAGTTTGCCCACGTCCAGCTCGTAGTCCAGCCAGCGCCGGTTGACGTCATCGTGCGCGGCCAGCAGCGCCGCGACCTCGGCTTCGCCGGCCTGCTCCGCCGAGAGCGCCTGGTTCCGGAGCCGGTAGAGCTCCACCCTGCGCTGGTGCCGCTGTTCGCTGGCCTTCGACCACGCCTTGCTCCACCCGCCAACGACTCCGCTCAACGGAAATATGAGCCACCAGAAGTGGCCGATGAAGTCAAAAAGGGGCTGCATTCGTCAATGGTCGCACCGCCCCGCACGCACCTCAAGGGTGCAGTCGCCGTGCCGGGGCAACGCCTGCTCCGACCCGCGCGATGGCGCCGCTAGGAAGCCGGCGCTGCCTGTCCGCCCGGGGCGTTGACGTTGACCAGCCACGCGATGCCGAACCTGTCGGTGCACATGCCGAAGATGTCGCCCCACGGCGCGCGTTCCATCGGGACCGTGACGGTGCCGCCGTCACCGGACAGCTTGTCGTAGTAGCCGCGCAGTTCGCCTTCGTCCTCTCCGCTGAGGGATACCGAGATGCTGGTTCCGGGCGTGTAGTCCATGGACTTGGGGGTGTCGGCCCCCATGAGAACGAAGCCTTTGTCCGCAGTCAGCATCCCGTGCATGATCTTGTCCGCCTCGGCCGGGTCCTCGCTGGCGTTGAAGTCCCCGAAGGTGTTCAGCGTGAGTTGGCCGCCAAAGACGGACTGGTAGAAGTTCATGGCCTCGCGGGCGTTGTCACGGAAGCTGATGTACGGGTTGAGCAGCGTGGACACGGTCGGTTCTCCTTATGTGGCGGAACTTGTGTGACGGAAGTGAAGCACTACAAATGTTGCCCCAAACCCGGCCGCGTTCATAGGGGTTCTCCCGGTTCCCCGCGGCGTCACGTTCCCCGCGGCGTCAGGGCCGGAACCGGTAGCCGATGCCCGCCTCGGTCAGGAGGTGGCGCGGATTGCCGGTGTCCGCTTCCAGTTTGCGGCGGAGCTGGGCGATGTAGACGCGCAGGTAGTTGGCTTCCTTGGCGTAGGCGGGACCCCACACGGTCGAGAGGATCTGCTGCTGGGTGACGAGCTTTCCGGGGTTGCGGACCAGGAGTTCCAGGATGCTCCATTCGGTGGGGGTCAGCCGCACCGACTCCCCGTTCCGGGTGACCACCCGCTGGCCGAGGTCCACCGTGAATTCGGCCGTGGTGACGGTGGGCGCTTCTGCGGCCTCCGGGGCCCGGCGCAGCAGCGCACGGAGCCGGGCGAGGAGTTCCTCCAGGCCGAACGGCTTGGTGATGTAGTCATCGGCCCCGGCATCCAGGGCGTCGACTTTGTCGGCTGACCCGTGCCGGGCAGAGAGCACCAGCACGGGCGCACTGCTCCAGCGGCGGAATTCTGTCAGCACGGCGGCCCCGTCCATGTCGGGGAGCCCGAGGTCCAGAACCACCAGGCCGGGCGGGTTGCGGGTGGCCGCCAGCAACGCCGAGCGGCCGTCCGGGGCAGTGTCCACGCTGTACCCGTGCGCCTGCAGGGTGATCCTCAGGGCCTTCAGCAGGTGGGGATCATCGTCCACCACGAGGATGCTGGTCACGGTGCGGCCTCCGCAGGACCATCCGCCGCGCCGCCGGGCGCCGCAGCGGCGGAGAGGGCCGAGGAAGCGGAACCGGCGGAGACCGGGCCGGCGCCGACGCCGGTCGACAACCGCAGGCGGATCACCATGGTGAGGCCTCCGCCTGGGGTTTCCTGCGCCGTCAGGCTTCCGCCCATCGCGGCGACGAACCCCTTGGCAACCGCCAGGCCCAGGCCCACGCCGGAGGTCCGCGCAATGTCGTCCAGGCGCTGGAAAGGCCGGAACATGGCCACGACGTTGCTGGCCGGCACGCCGCTGCCGTGATCAATGATCCTCAGCTCGCCGGAGGGATGCCCGTCCAGGGTGGCAGTGCTGAGGCCTCCGGCGGAGCCGGCGACAGTGATGTCGGACCCTGGCGCGTACTTGACGGCATTTTCAACGATGTTGGCGATGACACGTTCAAGCAGGCCCGGGTCGGCGTCGACGGCTGGCATGTTGGGCGGCAGGTCCACCCGCACGGTTCCGGCGGGCAGGCCGCGCAGGGCGGGAGGAACCACCTCAAACCACCGGACCGGCCTGAGGAGCGGCTGGACCGAATCCGCGGTAATCCGCGACATGTCCAGGAGGTTCCCCACGAGGACGTCGAGCCGGTCCGTGCATTCATCGATGGTTTCCAGCAGTTCCTTCTGTTCGCCCGGCGTGTACGTGACCGCCGTCTGCAGGAGGCCGCCCACGGCCAGCTTGATTCCTGCCAGCGGCGTCCGCAGGTCGTGGGACACGGCCCGTAGAATGGCCGTGCGCATCGTGTTCCCTTCGGCAAGCCGCAGAACCTCCAGCCGGCTGGCAGCCAGCTGCTGCCGCTCCAGCTGGGCCATCACATGCACCGCGAAGGCACCCAGCAGGCGGCTATCCGCGGCCGGCACTGCGCGGCCAAAGAGCACCAGCCAGGTGCCGCCGTCGATCGGCTCGACCGTATGTCCGGCGAAGTCCCGTCCCTCGCGTTCCGGTTCTGTCAGCGCCCCGGCGCTCGCGAGCAGCCGGACGTCACGGTCCGCGCCGCCGTCCGGATTCCCCCGGGCACGGTGGCTGCCGGCGACATGACCGGCTGAGGTTGAGCCGGCCGCACCTGGACCGGCCGCACTTGAGCCGGCTGCGGCGGCGAACCCGCCGCCCCGGTGAACACCGCGGCGGCGCGCACCCCGAAGACGTCCAGCGCCTGCTCCAGCAGGCTGGCCACAGTGTCCTCTGACCGGGTCGCCCCGCGGGTGAGGTCGCCCAGCGTTGCCGCTTCGGCCCGGGCGCGGGCGGCCTCCTTGGAGCGGCGGGCGGACCGGTCCACCACGCCGGCCACTGCCACGGACACTCCGACGAACACGCCCAGTGAGAGCAGGTCCTGGGGGTCGTGGATGGCGAGGTCGCCCACGGGCGGCGTGGAGAAGTAGTTGACCAGCAGGCTGCTCCAGAGCGCACCGGCGACGGCCGGCCACAAGCCGCCGACCAGGGCGACGGCCACGGCACCGGCAAGCTGGAGCAGGGCGGCGGTGGCCACGCTGTGATCGAAGGAGGCCAGCAGCAGCTGCATCAGTACGGGAACCGCGGCTGCGAGGACAAACCCGACGCCCACACGGACCCGGCCGAGATCCCGTTGCCTTGTTCGGCCTGCACCGCGGCCGGCCTGGGGATGGGGCACCACCTGCACATCGATGTCTCCGGCCCCGCGGACAATCCGGGACTCAGAGCCGCCGGACGCGAACGGGGCCATCCTCCGGCTGCGGGACTGGCCGATGACGATCCTGGTGGCGCCGACGTTCGCGGCGAACTCGAGGAGCGCCCGGGCAGGATCCGGTGCCGCGACGGTGTGGTAGCTGCCGCCCAGCTCCACGATGAGCCGGCGCTGGGCTTCGAGGGCCTGGGGCGATTCGCCGGAGACGCCGCCGGCGGAACGGACATGGACCGCGATCAGCTCCCCCTCCCCGGAGGCACCGAGGATCCTGGCCGCGCGGCGGATCAGGATCTCCCCCTCACCTCCACCGGACAAGCCAATGACAATCCGTTCCCGTGCCATGACGCCATTCTTTCACCAGTGCGGGTTCATGTGGCCCCGCGGGCCGGCCGGCGCGGGCCGGCAGCATGGCGTGCCTCACACCGGCGTTAAGGATCCGTCAAGATACCGAACAAACCGGCGGAGTCCCGCGGGTCCGGTGCTAGTTTCGGCTGTGCCCGCGGCGCCGTGCTGCGTGCTGAAAGGCCCCATGACCACCATGACCCGTCCGCCCGCGGACCCCTCGGCGCTCCGGCCCCACCGGCAGGCGCGGCTCAAGAGCTGGCTGCTCCTGGGCCTGCAGGACAGCAAGGGATCCCACCAGGGGCCCGGCGGACTGACCGCGGCGCACGAGCGCCGTCACCCGTGGTGGCAGGTCATGTGCCTGACCGGGGTGGACTACTTCTCCACGCTCGGTTACCAGCCGGCCATTGCGGCGCTCGCGGCCGGAGCCATTTCTCCGCTGGCC
Organism: Arthrobacter sp. KBS0703; assembly: GCF_002008315.2. Classification (NCBI taxonomy): domain Bacteria; kingdom Bacillati; phylum Actinomycetota; class Actinomycetes; order Micrococcales; family Micrococcaceae; genus Arthrobacter; species Arthrobacter sp. KBS0703. Next base: position 1,756,447 of record NZ_MVDG02000001.1, read on the forward strand.
ACGCTTGTCTTGGTTGCCGTCACGCTTTGCGGGGCACTGCCCGTGTACCGCCGGGTAGCCGGCGAGAGCTCCCGCGGCGAGGGATCCATTGCCATGCTCGAGCGGCTGCTGCCGCGGTGGGGCGGCAAACTCTTCGTCCTGGTGCTGCTCGGCTTCGCGGCCACGGACTTCATGATCACCATGACCCTGTCCGCCGCGGATGCGACAGCGCACCTCGTCCAGAACCCGTACTCCCCCGGCTGGCTCCACGGCCAGGAAATCCCGGTGACGCTCGTCCTGCTGGCTCTGCTCGCCGCGGTGTTCCTGCGCGGGTTCAAGGAGGCGATCGGCATCGCCGTCGTGCTCGTGGCCGTGTATCTGGGCCTGAACGTCGTCGTGGTGGCGAGGACCGCCGTCGAGACCCTGACCCATCCGGCCGCCGTCGGTGACTGGTGGCGGGCCCTGGCCACGTCCCACGGGAATCCGGTCCTGGCCGTGGGCATTGCCCTGCTGGTGTTCCCCAAGCTGGCGCTCGGCCTGTCCGGCTTCGAAACCGGGGTCGCGGTGATGCCGCAGGTCCGCGGCCACGCGACCGATACCCTGGAGAACCCTGCCGGCCGCATCCAGGGCACACGCCGCATGCTGACCACGGCGGCGCTGATCATGAGCGCCTTCCTGATCGCGAGCAGCTTCATCACGGTGATCCTCATTCCGGGCCCCGAATTCGAACCGGGCGGGCAGGCGAACGGCCGTGCCCTGGCGTTCCTGGCCCACGAGTACCTCGGGTCGGGCTTCGGCACCGTCTACGACGTCAGCACCATCGCCATCCTGTGGTTCGCCGGCGCGTCCGCGATGGCCGGGCTGCTGAACCTCGTCCCCAAATACCTCCCCCGCTATGGGATGGCGCCCGAGTGGGCCAAGGCCGTCCGGCCCCTGGTGCTGGTGTTCGCGGTGATCGCTTTCCTGGTCACCATCCTTTTTGAGGCCGACGTCGATGCCCAGGGCGGCGCCTACGCCACCGGCGTCCTGGTGCTGATGACGTCCGCGGCTGTTGCCGTGGCGCTCTCGGCCCGCCGCCGCCAGCAGCGGAAACGGACCTTCGGATTCGGCCTGATCGCCCTCGTGTTCATCTACACCACCATCGTCAATGTGGTGGAACGGCCCGAAGGGATCCGGATCGCCGGGTTCTTCATCGTGGGCATCATTGTCATCTCGCTGCTTTCCAGGATCGGGCGGTCCTTCGAACTCCACGCCACCCATGTCCGCCTGGACAGGACCGCCCTGGAATTCGTGGCGGCGGACGACGACGGCCCCATGGGCATCATCGCCCACGAACCCCTGAGGCTGAGCGCCGACGCGTACCGGCAGAAACTGACGTCCGCCATAGAGGTCAGCCACCTGCCGGTCGACTACGAGGCGCTGTTCCTGGAAGTGATCGTGGACGATTCCTCCGACTTCGAAACCGAACTGCAGGTGCGCGGAGTGGTCCGGCACGGCTACCGGATCCTGGAGGTGCACGGGCCCGTGGTGCCCAACACCATCGCCTCCGTGCTGCTGCACATCCGGGACGTCACGGGGCTCATGCCGCACATCTACTTCCGCTGGACCGAGGGAAATCCCGTGGTGAACCTGCTGCGCTTCCTGTTCCTGGGCGAAGGCGAGATCGCACCGGTCACCCGCGAAGTGCTGCGCGAAGCCGAGCCCGACGTCACAAAGCGGCCCTGGGTCCACGTGGGATGAGTGCGGGAACCGCTGCTGGGCCGTAGGCTCGTGGCATGGCGAGATTCTTTGATGTTCACCCCGAGGACCCACAGCCGCGCGCGATTTCCCAAATCGTGGATCTCCTTCATTCGGGCGGCCTGATCGCCTACCCCACGGACTCGTGCTACGCCCTCGGCGCGCAACTGGGCAACAAGGAGGCACTGGACCGGATCCGGACCATCCGCCAGCTGGACAGCAAGCACCACTTCACGCTGGTCTGCCGCGACTTCGCCCAGCTGGGGCAGTTCGTGAACATCGGCAACGATGTGTTCCGCAGCATCAAATCCGTGACGCCGGGCAGCTACACCTTCATCCTGCCGGCGACCAAGGAAGTGCCGCGGCGGCTCCTGCATCCGAAGAAGAAAACGGTGGGCGTGCGCATCCCGGACCACAACTTCGTGCAGGCCCTCCTGGCCGAGCTGGGGGAACCGCTGCTGTCCAGCACGCTGCTGCTGCCGGACGAGGAGGATCCGCTCACGCAGGGCTGGGAAATCAAGGAGCGGCTTGACCATGTGGTGGACGCCGTCGTCGATTCCGGCGACTGCGGCGCGGAGCCGACCACCGTGGTCGATTTCTCCAGCGGCGTGGCCGAGGTGGTGCGCCGGGGAACCGGCGATCCGTCGCGGTTTGAATAGGCGCCGGACTACTCCGGCTTCTTGGCCCGGCTCGGCTGCACCCGCGGCGGCTCGCCCGGCATCTTCGGATAGTCCGGCGGGAACGGCAGCTCGCCCAGACCGTCGTTGAGGTCGCGTTCCCACCACTCCAGCAGCTGGGCGACGGTGCCCGGATCCGCATTCATGCCGGCCCACGGATCCCCCACCGTTTTCAGCCGTTCCGGCACCGTGAGGATGGTGAAGTCCTTCGGATTGACGCTCTCGAGCTCGTCCCAGGTGATCGGACATGAAACCGGGGCATGGGCCAGAGCGCGAGGACTGTAGGCGCCGGCAATGGTGCGGTCGCGGTTGGCCTGGTTGAAGTCCAGGAAAACCCGCTCCCCGCGCTCTTCCTTCCACCAGTTCGTCGTGACCTTGTCCGGCATCCGCCGTTCCAGCTCCCGGGCGGCGGCGATCACGGCGTGCCGCACGTCCAGGAACTCGTGCGTCGGTTCAATCGGGGCGTATACGTGCAGCCCGCGGTTCCCGGACGTTTTAATGAAAGCGTTCAGCCCCGCCTCGGCCAGCACTTTCCGCAGCTCCAGGGCCGCAGGGACGGCGTCGTCGAAGTCCGTGCCGGGCTGCGGGTCCAGGTCGATGCGGAGCTGGTCCGGGTTGTCGGAGTTTTCGGCGCGCGAGGGCCACGGGTGGAACACCACAGTGTTCATCTGCACTGCCCACACTGCGGCCGCCGGTTCGTCCAGGACCAGCTGGGGATGCGAGCGCGCGCTGGGATAGATCACCTTGACGGACCGGATGAAGTCCGGCGTCCCCTTGGGCGGATTCTTGGAGAAGAACTGCTCGCCGTCCACGTTGTCCGAAAACCTCTGGAGCGAGACCGGCCGGTCGCCGTTGGCGGCGATGAAGGCCTCGCCGACATCCACGATGTAGCGGGCGAGATCCAGTTTGGTCAGGCCCAGCTCCGGCCAGAGGACGCGGCTGGGACTTGAGATCCGCATGTCCCGGGGTCCGTTGGGTCCGTCGACGGTGAGGATGGTCTGTTCGCTGGCCATGGGGACAACCTACCCTGCGCGGCCCGCGACGTCAGTACCTTGGCGCGCGCCGGTGCATCTGTAAGGATGTGAACTGACCGGGCGCCGCTGGCCGCCGAAAAATCGTCAAAGGGGACCCACTTCATGGTTGAATCCGCGAGTCTGGACCAGGCATCCGGCGACCAAGCGCCCGGAGACCACTTGCCCGGCCATCAACTGCTCAGCGTCGCTGCCGAGCGGGCAGGCATCCGGCTGGGGGACCCGGACTGGACAGACTACGAGCGGCGCTTCGACCGTCACTTCCCTGACTTGTTCCGGCTCTTCCACCAGCTTTACGGCTCGCGGCCGGACTGGCAGGAGCATCTGACGTCACTCCTGGTGGAGACCGCCCGCTCATGGAAGGACCGGCCCGCCGACCTGAAGGTCCTCGACGCCGAGCGGGACGGCACCAGCGACTGGTTCCAGTCCAACCGCATGCTCGGCGGCGTCTGCTACGTGGACCGGTACGCGGCTGACCTCGAGGGCGTCCGCGCACGGATCCCGTACTTCAAGGAACTCGGCCTGACGTACCTGCACCTGATGCCGCTGTTCCTGGCCCCCGAACCGCTGTCCGACGGGGGTTACGCCGTCTCCAGCTACCGGGAGGTCAACCCCAAGCTCGGCACCACGGAACAGCTGCGCGAGTTGGCTGCCGAGCTGCGGGCCAACGGCATCAGCCTGGTGGTCGACTTCATTTTCAACCACACCTCCAATGAGCACGAGTGGGCACGGAAGGCGGCGGAGGGGGACCCCCGCTACAGCGACTACTACTGGATCTTCCCCGACCGCGCCATGCCCGACGCCTATGAGCAGAACGTGCGCGAGATCTTCCCGGAGGACCACCCGGGTTCTTTTGTAGAGCTGCCGGACGGGCGGTGGGTCTGGGCAACGTTCCACACCTTCCAGTGGGACCTGAACTACTCCAACCCTGAAGTCTTCCGCGCCATGGCCGGGGAGATGCTGTTCCTGGCCAACCTGGGCGTGGACATCCTGCGGATGGACGCCGTGGCCTTCATCTGGAAGCAGCTCGGAACTTCCTGCGAGAACCTGCCGGAGGCCCATACCCTGCTGCAGGCGTTCAACGCTGTCTGCCGGCTCGCGGCTCCGTCCCTGCTCTTCAAGTCCGAGGCGATCGTGCACCCGGACGAAGTGGCGCTGTACATCGATCCGGCGGAGTGCCAGCTCTCCTACAACCCGCTGCAGATGGCGCTGATCTGGGAGGCCATGGCCACCCGGAACGTGTCGCTGCTCGCGCAGGCCCTGGAGCGGAGGCACAACATTCCGGACGGCACCACCTGGGTGAACTACGTCCGCAGCCACGACGACATCGGCTGGACGTTTGCCGATGAAGACGCCGCCGAGCTCGGGATCAACGGCTTCGACCACCGGCGGTTCCTGAATTCCTTCTACGTCAACCGGTTCCCGGGCAGCTTCGCCCAGGGCGTCCCGTTCCAGGACAACCCGCGCACCGGAGACTGCCGCATTTCAGGGACCACCGCCTCCCTCTGCGGCCTGGAGGACGGCTCCCCCGAGGCGATCCGCCGGATCCTGCTGGCCCACTCGGTCGCCTTCAGCACCGGCGGCATCCCACTGCTGTATCTGGGCGACGAAGTGGGGCAGCTCAACGACTACCAGTACGCCATGGAGGACGGCCACGAGGCCGACAGCCGCTGGGTGCACCGGCCGCAGTTCCCTGCCGAGCGCTACGCCAAGCGGACGGACCCGGCCACTCCGGAGGGGGCAGTCTTTGAAGGCCTGCGGCGGATGACGGCGGTGCGCTCGGGCACTCCGGAGCTGGCCGGAACGCGCCTCCTTCCGTTCGCCACGAACAACCGCGGCGTGCTCGGCTACCAGCGACCCGGTGAGGGTACCCGGATCCTTGCCCTGGCCAACTTCAGCGACGATCCGCAGGTGGTCTCGGCGGAGACGCTGTCCGGATTCGCCGCCGAGGCACTGGACCTCTTTTCCGGCACAACGGTCCGGATCGACGAGGGCATCGTCCTGCGCCCGCAGGATTACGCCTGGCTCCGGGTTATGCCAGCAGGCTAGGCGGTGAAGCCGGCCAGCGGAAGGATGGCCTCGCTCGGTATGGGAGGGAACAGGTTCTCCAGGGCCACCACGAATCCGGCCCCGGGCGCGCCGACGGCTTCCATCACGTCGACCACCCACCGGGAGATCCCGTCCAGGTTGGAACCGGTGCCGGAGGCCGCAGCCGCGGCTGTCATGCCTGCGCCTCGGTGCCCGCCGGCGTGGCGTCGGCGCCGAAGGCAGCGGTGCCCAGAAAGACGGCGGCCGCCATGGCGGCAAGAACCGAGCGGAGCGTTCCGCTTCCAACAGTCAGCGGGGCGATGGGTCGGTACGTGATCATGATGGTTCCTCCTGGCGGTTCGGGCTTCTGCCTCCACTCTCCCGCCCGGAGCTAGCCTGCAACTTTCGCTGGTCTGTGTGCAGGCTGTGTACGCCAATCCGGCATTATGGACTCATGCCCATCGCTGAATCCCCCGTCACGATCGCCGTCGGTGACGTCCAAATTTCCGGAGCCTATGCCCGGCCGGACGCACCGTTCGCCACCCTGGTTGTTGCCCACGGAGCGGGCGCCGGCATGGAGCATCCGTTCCTGCGCGGCTTCACCCGCGCGCTGAACGACGACGGCGTCGCCACCTTGCGCTTCAACTTTCCGTACCGCGAAGCGGGCCGGAAGTTCCCGGACCGGCCGCCGGCCGCGATCGCCGCCTGGCGGGCCGTCATGGCCGAAGCGGCGGCCCGGTCTGCCGCCCATTCCGGAGCGGAGCCGCTGTGGGCGGCCGGGAAGTCGTTCGGCGGGCGCATGGCGTCGATGGCGGTGGCCGAGGGGATGCCCGCCGCCGGCCTGGTCTACCTCGGCTACCCCCTGCATCCGCCCGGCAAGCCGGAAAAGCTCCGCGACGAGCACCTGTACGGACTGACGACGCCGATGCTGTTCCTCCAGGGAACCCGCGACACCTTCGCCACGCGGGAGTTGCTGGAGGGTGTGGTCTCGCGGATCGGCCCGGCAGCGACGCTGCAGTGGTGCGAGGGCGGCGACCACTCCTTCGCCGTGGCCGGCACCAAGCGCAGCGCCGAAGAGGTCGGGGCCTCGCTCGCGGCCCCGGTCGCGGCCTTCATGCGCGCCAGCAGCTGAACGCGGAGACCCCAATTCGCGAACTCACGCATTCGCGGCAGCCGGCGCCACGTTGCCCGGTATGGGCTCGTGCCGTAGGTACGTGCGGCGGAACCGGCCGGTACCCGAGGTGAGGCCGCGGAGCTGGACGGCGTAGCGCAACAATTCCTCGTCCGGAATCTCGGCGGTGACTTCCGTGATTTCGCCGCCCGCCGACGTCGTTCCGGTCACCCGCCCCCGGCGGGAGGACAAGTCACTCATCACGGAACCGACGTACTCGTCCGGTGTGCTGATGGTGACCGCCGAGACGGGTTCCAGCAGCTGTATCCGGCCGGCGGCCGCGGCCTCCCGCAACGCGAGCGCACCCGCCGCCTGAAACGCGGCATCCGAAGAGTCAACGCTGTGGGCCTTGCCGCCGACCAGCGTCACGCGGATGTCCACCACCGGGAATCCCGCCGAGACGCCTTTCTGCATCTGGGCGCGGACGCCCTTCTCGACCGACCCGATGAACGTCCCGGGGATGACGCCGCCTACGGTCTTATCAACAAACTCGAAGCCGGCGCCGCGTTCGAGCGCCTCGACTTCGATGTCACAGATCGCATACTGGCCGTGCCCGCCGGACTGTTTGACGTACCGCCCGTGCCCGGTGGCCGGCGCCGCAAACGTCTCCCGCAGCGGCGTCACCACCTGGACGGTCTGGAGCTTCACACCCTGATCGCGCAGCCGGTCCAGCACCACCTCGCCATGGGCCTCGCCCATGCACCACAGGATGAGCTGGTGGGTTTCCGAATTGCGCTCGACGCGGAGGGTCGGATCCCCGGCGGCAATCTTGCCCAGGCTCTTGGCGAGGGCGTCCTCGTCACTGCGCGTGGCCGCTTCGACGGCGACAGGCATGAGCGGCTCCGGCATTTCCCAGGCCACCACCAATAGCGGTGTCTCCTTGGCGGAGACGGTATCGCCGGTCTCGGCGTTGCCCAGTTTGGCGATCGCGCAGATGTCACCGGCCACGCAGTACGGCACCGGCCGCAGGCTCGCCCCCAGCGGCGAGTACAGATGCGCGAGCCGTTCGTCGCTGTCGTGGTCCTCGTGGCCACGCTCCGCCAATCCGCGCCCGCCCACGTGCACGGCCGCGTCCTCCCGCAGGGTGCCCGAGAAGATGCGCACCAGGCAGATTCGTCCGAGGAACGGATCGATCGTGGTGCGCACCACCTCTCCCACCAGGGGGCCGCCGGGATCACAACTCAGCGGGCCGGCCGGCGAGCCGGCAAGGTCCGTCACGGCCGGCAGGTCATGCTCCAGCGGCGACGGGAACGCCCGGATGAGCATGTCCAGGAGCTCCGTCATGCCCAGTCCCGTCTCCGCAGAGGCGGCCAGCACCGGAAAGAACGATCCGCGCGCCACGGCCGTTTCCAGGTCGCCCACCAGGACGTCGACGTCGATCTGCTCGCCGCCCAGGTAGCGGTCCATCAGCGACTCGTCCTCGCTCTCGGAGATGATCCCTTCAATCAGCGTCCCGCGTGCTTCCTCCGCGGCGGCCAGCTCCTCCGGCGTGGCATCGCGGACAGCCGGCTCCGCACCGCCCTCGGCATAGTCCGAAACGGTCCCGGAGAGGAGCCCCAGCAGGCCGGTCGTCGTACCCTCCGTACGGATGGGGAGGTATGCCGGCACCACCGAGTCGCCGAAGGCACGCTGGCACGCGGCGACGGCGGCCTCATAGTTGGCCCGCGGATGGTCCAGCCGGCTGACCACTACTGCCCGGGGCGTACCAAGCTGATCGCATTCCGCCCACAGGGCAGTGGTGGCCGCGTCGATGTCGTCCAGGGCCGAGACCACGAACAGTGCTGCGTCAGCGGCGCGCAGCCCGGCGCGCAGTTCGCCGGTGAAGTCTCCGTAGCCCGGGGTATCGAGCAAATTCACCTTGATGCCGTCGACTACCAGCGGCGCGACGGAGAGCACCACGGAGCGCTGCTGGTGGACCTCGGACGGTTCGGAGTCGCTGACGGTGGTGCCGTCAACAATCGAGCCCATCCGCGTGATGGTTCCGGCGGCGGCGAGCAGCGCCTCGAGCAGCATCGTCTTGCCGGCCCCCGAGTGCCCCACGAGCGCCACGTTGCGGATCTTCTCCGGCGTGTCTGCCGGTGCGCCCGCGGACGCATCGGGCCGCCGGAGATCGGAACTGCCGCGGCCGGGGCCCTTGCCCCGGCCATTAGTGCCTTTCACAGACATCGTCGTCTCCTGGCATCCTGGTGGTCAGCCGCCGTGCGGCCTTTGTAAAAGATTCGACACCCTCGGACGGCGTTGAGCAAGAGGGCAACGTTGTGTACGCTCGTACACATGGCGAATTACTTCGCGGATGATCCGCGCACAAACCGGGAGCGGATGCTCGCAGGCGACTTGTACATTTCCGATGACCCGGACAACGAGCGCGAATCCAAACGGGCCGTGAAGCTGCAGTCGGAGTACACGGCAGCCTATGCGGAGGACCCGGACGGGGCGCGGCCCATCCTGGCGGACCTTCTGGGTTCCCTGGGCGACGACGCGCACATCAAGCCGCCGCTGTACGTCGACTACGGCACGTTCATCACGGTCGGGGCCCGCACGTTCATCAATTACAACCTCACGGCCCTGGACGTGGCCCCGATCATCATCGGCGAGGACTGCCAGATCGGTCCGAACGTGCAGCTCCTGACGCCGACGCACCCGGTCGAGCCCCAGCCGCGGCGGGACCGCCTGGAAGCTGCAAAGCCGATCACCATCGGCGACAACGTGTGGCTCGGCGGCGGCGCGATCGTCCTGCCCGGCGTCACCATCGGTGACAACTCCGTAATCGGCGCGGGGGCGGTGGTCACGAGGGACGTCCCGGCGAACTCCGTGGCGGTAGGGAATCCCGCCCGCGTTGTCCGCGAAATCTGACCCCGGTGGCGACGCGCCGGTTTGATCCGGACAGGCGGGACCGGATCATCGATTCGGCCCTCGAGGTCATCGCTGCCCGCGGAGTGGCGGGCACGTCGCACCGCAAGATCGCCGACCATGCCGGAGTGCCCCTCGGCTCCATGACGTATCACTTCACGGCCATGGACGAGCTTCTGGGGGAAGCATTCAGGCGCTTTGCGGAAACAGTCGCCGACGGCTTCGAGGTCCGGCTGGGCAACGCGGCCAATGCGGATGCGGCACGGCAGGCCGTGGTGGACCTGATCCACGTCGACCTGCTGGACAGCCAGCGGGACCTGGTCCTCACGCTCGAGCTCTACACGCTCGCCGCCCGCGAGCCGGTGTTCCGCGAGATCACGCGGGACTGGATGAGCCGGAGCCGGCATGCCCTGGAGCGCCATTTTGACCCTGCCACCAGCAGGATGCTCGACGCGCTGATCGAAGGGCACTTCATCCACGCCGCTCTCGATACCGAACCCCATGACCGCTCCATCACGGTGGACGCCGTCAACCGCATCACGGCCGTACCCTCAAGCCCAAACGACGCTCCCGGAAAGTTCTGACCGAATGACCCTCACCTTGAACACCAACGTCAAGGCCGCCACGGTGGCCACCTTCCTGGTCTTCGGCATGAACGGGCTGGTGTTCGCCAGCTGGGCGGCGCGCATCCCGGCCGTAACGCAGACCCTGAACCTGACTTCCGGACAGATGGGCACGCTGCTGCTGTGCATCGCCGTCGGATCCCTGGTTGCCCTGCCGTCCGCGGGGTGGGTGGTGGGCCGGATCGGCACAGCAAACACCATCCGCGGAGCTGGCCTGCTCGCGGCTGCCGCCGCAGCGGGCATCGCCTTCGCCCTCATGGCAGGTTCCGTGCCCACCACCGCCGTGGCCCTTTTCTTCTACGGCATGGGAATCGGGCTGTGGGACGTCGCGCAGAACATCGAAGGCGCCGACGTCGAGCACCAGCTGGGCCGCACCGTCATGCCCCAGTTCCATGCCGCCTTCAGCGGCGGAGCCTTTCTCGGCGCCGTGATCGGGGCGGCCCTGTCCGCCCTGGGCGTCGGGCTTCCGGAGCACCTGCTGGTCATTGCGGTCATCGTGGTTGTCCTGTCCCTGACCGCGCCCCGCTACTTCCTGCCTGCTGAACCGGCCGGCGTTTCCGGCCCCGCGGCGGACGCCCCCGCACGGCACGCCAAGGCCCCCACCGCCTGGAAGGACGGCCGCACCCTGCTCATCGGCGTCGTGGTGCTCGGCGCCACGCTCACCGAGGGCGCCGGAAACGACTGGATCGCCAAGGCTGCCGTGGACGGCCTGGGCGCCATGGAGTCCACCGGCGCGCTCTTGTTCGCGCTGTTCGTTGCGGCAATGACGCTCATGCGCTTCCTCGGCGGCCGGGCGATCGACAGGTTCGGGCGCGTGGCGGTGCTGCGGGCCAGCATGGCAGCCGCCGCCGTGGGGCTGGCCCTGTTCGTCTTCGCCGGGAACCTCGTCCTGGCCGGTGCGGGGGCAGCGCTCTGGGGCATGGGTGCCGCCCTGGCCTTCCCGATGGGCATGTCTGCGGCCGCCGATGACCCCCGGCACGGTGCGGCGAGGGTGTCGGTCGTCTCCACGATTGGCTACGTGGCGTTCCTGGCAGGACCGCCGCTGCTGGGCTTCCTCGGCGACCTCACCGGCATCCACCTGGCCCTGTTGGCCATCGGCGCGCCGATCCTCCTCGCCCTGTGGCTCGCCCGCGCGGCGGAGCCGCTGGCCACCGAGTCAGCCCTTAAATGACGCCCGCCCTGACGCGGCCAGACACGGCCCCGGGTGATCCGGCCCGGCCCTATCCGCCGATGTACGACATCTCGATCCTGCGGGCCGCGGGGGCGTCCGCCACAGCGGGGGTGTCGGCGCTGCGCTGCTCGGAGTAGCGGTCCGCGCGGCCGCCCCAGAGGGAGGACAAGGCCACGGAGAGGTCGGCGTCGGAGGCGCCGCCGCGCAGGAGTGCCCTCAGGTCAGTGCCGGCCGTGGCAAACAGGCACGTGAAGAGCTTGCCGTCGGCGGACAGCCTCGCGCGCGTGCAGCCCCGGCAAAAGGCCTGCGTGACGCTGGAGATGACCCCGATTTCACCGCTGCCGTCCCGGTAGCGCCAACGCTCGGACGTCTCGCCGGGGTAGTTCGGCGCCACCGGGTCCAGCGGAAACACCGCGCCGATGCGGGCCAGGACCTCGGCGGAGGGCACAACCTGGTCCATCTTCCAGCCGTTGGATGCCCCAACATCCATGTACTCAATGAACCGGAGGATGAACCCGGATCCCTTGAAGTGCCGGGCGGTGTCCACGATGTCCTGGTCGTTCTTCCCGCGCTTGACCACCATGTTGATCTTCACGGGCCCCAGCCCCGCCTCGTGGGCGGCGTCGAGGGCGTGCAGGACCTTGGCCACGGGATAGCCGGCGTCGTTCATGGCCTGGAACGTTTCCTCCCGGACCGAGTCCAGGGACACGGTAATGCGGTTCAGCCCCGCGTCCTTGAGGATCCGGGCCTTCTGCGCCAGCACCGAGCCGTTGGTGGTCATGGCCAGGTCCGGCGCCCGCCCGTCGGGGGTCCGCAGCCGGGCCAGCGTGCGGACCAGGACCTCAAGGTCCTTCCGCAGCAGGGGTTCCCCGCCGGTCAGCCGGATCTTCAGTACTCCGTGGGCCACGGCAATCGACGCCAGCCGGGTGATTTCCTCAAACGTCAGCAGCTGCTCCCGGGGCATGAAGACATAATCCCTGCCGAAGATCTCCCGGGGCATGCAATAGACGCAGCGGAAATTGCACCGGTCCGTGACTGAAATCCGCAGGTCCCGGAGGGGCCGGTGGAAGGTGTCGGTGATGGATGTGGCGTCCATGCAGCGCCCTTTCAAAGCGGCAGCAGCGTCCACCGCTCGTATATCTCCCAGCGTATGCCCGCGGGCGGGCCCCCACAATGACGGGCGCCAATGGCCGGCCCCTGGACCGGAGCCGGGTCACATCCTGCGTTTGGTCCTTGCCGTCGCCGGTGCCGTCCACGGGTCCTCCGGCCAGGGGTGCTTGGGATAGCGTCCGCGCATCTCGGCACGGACCTGCGCGTAGGGTCCGGACCAAAACGAGGCGAGGTCGTCCGTGACCGCTAGGGGCCGCCTGGCCGGCGACAGCAGGTGGAACAGCACCGGCACCCTCTCCCCCGCCAGCCGCGGCGTCGCTGCCCAGCCGAAGCATTCCTGCAGCTTGACCGCCACCACCGGCCGGCCGCCGTCGTCCGCTGCGTCCGGATAGTCGATGCGCACCCGGGAACCGCTGGGCACCTCGAGCCACTCCGGAGCCAGCTCGCCCAGGCGGGCGGCGTCTGGCCACGGCAGCAGCCTGCGGAGAGGATCTGCCAGGTCGATGCCGTTCGTGGCGGCCCCGCCGGCCAAGGCCTCCAGCTCCGGCGCCAGCCATTCGTCCAGCCGCCCCAGCAGCGCCTGGTCGGAAACGTCCGGCCAGGGTTCCCCCAGTTCCCGGTGCAGCAGGGCGAGGCGGCGGCGCAAGCCGTCTGCCGCCGTCGACCATCCGATGGTGCCGAGCCCTTCCTTCTTCAGCGCGCGGGCCACCGCCGCCCGCCCCTCCTCCATGGACGGCCTGACCGGCGTGGATGACAGCGCGATCGCTCCCAGCCGGCGTCCCCGTCGGGCGGTCACGCGGCCCTGGTTGAACCCCGCTTCCACCGTTTCCTCCATGAGGTGCCGGGCAGCGGCCTCTGCCGTGTCCGCCGTCAGCGGCGCCGCGGAGCGGATGACGGCGCCGGTCCCGGCCGCGTCGCGTCCTTCGGCGCGCGACACCTCCGCGACGGCCAGCCACTCGTGCCCGGTCAGCGGGCTGCCGGCCGGGAGCCCGGCCCTGGTGCCGGAGGACAGCAGGTAGCGCTCCGGCCCCTGCCCCGGCACGCGGCGCGCCACACGGTCCGGAAACGCGAGGGCGACGACGAACCCGACGGCCGCTGCGCCGGTCACCGGGACAGCAGGTTGGGAAGGCGCGACGCCGGCGGCTTCCTTGCGCGCGATCGATTCCATGCGCCGGACATCCTCCGCCCAGCGCCGCGCCGCCGGGTCGGCCCCCGTCCGAAGGGTGCTCAGCAGCCGCGTCAGGTCGGCGCCGGGGCGCGCTGGTCCCCGGCAACCAGGGCGACCGCCTCCGCCGCCGTCCGGTGGCCCACGGCGGCGGCACCGTCCAGCAGGGCGCGGGCCAGCCGGGGTCCGCGGGAATCCTGGCCAGGGTTTTGCCGAGGCACGTGGCGTGCCCGTCCGGTTCCACCGCGCCGAGCTCGCGCAGCACTTCAACGGCCTCGTCCATCGCCGCCCGCGGCGGGGCGTCGGGCAGGGCCAGTCCCCGCCCGCCGGGTGCTCCCCAACAGGCAGGACAAGGGCCGCACCCGTCAGGTCGGCCACGGAGATCTCCGGTGTCCTGTGGGCGGCGCGGCTCGAACGTCTTCTGGTCGTAGCAGCGGACCACCTGCCCGGGGCCCTGCCGTGCGGCGCGTCCGGCGCGCTGATCGGCGGACGCGCGGGAGCAGGACACTGTCACCAGGCCGGACATGCCGCGCGCGGAGTCCCTGCGCGGCTCGCGGGCAAGCCCTGCATCGATGACCAGCCGGACTCCCGGAACCGTGAGGGAGGATTCGGCGAGTCCCGTGGAAACGATGATCCGCGGCGGGCCGCCCGCGTCCCGCCCTGAGACGGCGCGGTCCTGCGCCTCCGGGCTGACCTGTCCGTGTAGCTCCAGCACCTCGGTGCCCGTTCCAACCCGGCCGCGCAGGCGGCCCGCGACGTGGGAGACCTCCCGGGCGCCGGGGAGGAACACCAGGGCGTCAACGTTCAGGTCGCGTGCCAGCGCTTCGGAGTGCGCGGCCGCGGCGGTGTCGGCCACATGGTCAAGGAACGCGCGGGTCACGCCCCGCGGGTCCAGTCTCGGCACCGGCGGTGGCGCCCAGCGGGTTTCCAGGGGGTACAGCGCGGAGGGGCAGTCGACGACGGGAGCCGGGCCGCCGCCGTCGTTCTCCCCCGCCGGAGCATCGCCGATCAGGGCCGCGAACCGCGGCGCGTCCAGCGTGGCGGACATGGCCACCAGCGTGAGGTCGCCGCGCAGCTGGCGGACCTCGGCGAGCATGCCGATCAGCAGGTCTGTCTCCAGCCCGCGTTCGTGAACCTCGTCGAGGATGACGGCGTCCACGGCCTCCAGGCCGGGGTCCGAGAGCAGACGCTGCAGCAGGATGCCGGGGTGACGAACTCGACCACCGTGCTGGAGCCGGCCTGGCGTTCACCGCGGACCGTGTACCCCACGCGGTCTCCCAGCCGGCTGCCGTCCAGGGTGGCAAGCCGCCGCGCCGCGGAACGCGCGGCCACTCGGCGCGGCTGTCTCTTATACACATCTAGATGTGTATAAGAGACAGCCGTTCTTCCGTGCGGCGCTGGCGGCGATATTTGCGAGAAGGGGCGGGACCAGGGTGGTCTTGCCCGTGCCCGGGGGCGCCTGCACCACGGCCGTTCCGCCGGCGCCCTGCGCGCGCAGCGCTTCTGCAAGCAGCCCCAGCGAATCCGCGAAAACCAGCCCCGTTTCGATGGCGCCCAAATCGAAGGGCCCGTGGGGAGGAACGGGTGCAGGAGGCCTAGCCGGTGAAGTCACCCGTCCATTGTGCCTATAATCCTTGGGCGCATTGTCCTCAGGACGGTAAGCCTTGGGCCGGGTGCCCGGCGCTCCGGCCGTTCCTGTGAGAAGCCATAGCTTGCCTGAGGTAAGCTGTCCAACCACGCCCGCTGGTCTTCGTGACACCCACTGGTCTTCATGACAAGGGAATATCGGCGCAATGGTGTAGGTTGCATATCCGTCAGAGTAGAACGCCAGAAAAGAGAAGCACCTAAGTGGCAACCGATTACGACGAAGTACGTTCCGACGTCAAGGAATCCCAGGACAACTCCCTGGAGGCGCTGCAGTCCGCAAACGCCCCTGATGCCCGCAGCGTGGTCCGTGAGCTGGATGAAGCAGATGCGATGGACGACTCCATCGTTCCCGGTGGTGAATTTGTGGCCGAGGAACTCGTGGTCCAGGTGGTCCCCCAGGCGGAGGACGAGTTCACCTGTTACTCATGTTTCCTGGTCCGGCACCGGTCACAGATCGCCCGCGAAAAGAACGGGCACGCTTACTGCATCGAATGTGAAGGCTAGGCTCCCGCTGGCGCGGCTGCGAATTTCCAGCCGCACCGCAGGGTAGTTTTGCGGGGCCGCCTCCCCTGGGAAGGCGGCCCGGAACAAGTGCTGCGCTGGCACCTGCCTGCCGCCGCCTGGACCGCCGGCGGTAGGCCGCAGACCGCAGACCGCCGCTCCAGCAACCCCCGAATACCGTGCCCGCCCCGCCGGCCAGCAATAGTACCGGCAGGGCGCTCCCGGCCAACGAGCTACCCGCCAAATACCGGGCCGGTAGCCATAATTTGTGGAGTCGAAGGCCTGTACGGCCTCCTCCTGAAAAGCTATAGAACTAGCACCGCGAGGCCGCGACGCTGCCATGCAGCCAGCGCGCGAGCCCGTCGCCGACCAGATGCAGTCCCTGCGGCGCCGCGCGATGGAGCCACAACTGAGCCCGCGTCGCCACGAGAGAGGCGCGGCCAACCCCGCCGCAGGATGCCCTCGCACAGGGCCAGCGATCTGCGCCCAACAACTCCCCTACGCCGTCCTACAGACGCGCCCGCCGTCCTCGACGACCCTGTGAGCCACGTCATGGAAAAACCTTGACAAACTTGTACAACTCTTTCCATACTGGAGGGGCAAGGGTTTCGACGAGGCAACTGGAGGACCAATGGCGGCCAAACTCACCGACGTCGCAAAGCTGGCGGGCGTCTCGCTCGCCACGGCGTCACGGGCGTTCGGAGACCCCGGCCGGCTGGCGGCAGAAACCCGCCAGAAGGTGATGGACGCTGCTGTCCAGCTCGGCTACGAAGTGCCGGGACTCACGGGCAGCCGGACTTTCGGCGTCGTCGTGCCGGACATCTCCAACGCGGTCTTCGCCGCCCTCATCAAGGCCATCCAGGACCAGGCCTGGCACGGCCGCCACCGGATGGTGCTGGCCGACACCGCCGAATCCTCCGCCCGCGAACGGGACCACCTCGCAGCCTTCGCCACCGGGGTGGACGGCATCATCCTGTGCTCGCCGCGTCTCCCCTCGGACCAGATCCACAACCTCGCGGGCAGCGCACCGCTCGTGGTCATCAACGGCGAGGCCGACCACGCCGCACGCGTCCTGATGGAGGCCGGCGAAGGCCTCCGCCAGGCCGTGGAACACCTCCACGCGCTCGGCCACCGCAAGCTCGCCTACATCCCCGGACCGGCATCGTCATGGGCCAACGGCCAGCGCGTTTCCGCCATCACGCGCCTCTGTGACGAGTGGGGCATTGAACTGGTCACCGTGGGCAACCAGAACGCAACGGTCGACGGCGGCCTGGCCGCCGCCGCATCGGTCGTCGCCAGCGGCGCCACCGCCGTCATCGCCTACAACGATCTCGTGGCAATCGGCATGCTCGCCGGCGCCCGGACGCTCGGCTACCACTGCCCGGAAGACATCAGCGTGGTGGGCATCGACGACCTCGACATTGCCGCCGCCGCCGAACCCGGGCTCACGTCCGTGCGGGTTCCCATCAGCCGCAGCGGTTCCCTCGCCCTTGAACTCCTCCTCGAACAGATCGCCGGCAAACCGACGGCCACCGAGGCTGTCCACCTCAATTCACAGCTCATCGTGCGCGGCTCCACCTTCGCGGCGCGCACCGCCGACCACACCCTCCAGGGAAAGTAACCATGAGAATCGTCATCGCAGACCCCAACCTGATGCCCCAGCGGGCAGTGTTCGAGGAAGAGCTCCCGAACGGCACCGTCACGTCCTGGCACGACAGCTGGAACGAGCACTCGGTGCTGACCGACCTCAAGGACGCCGACGTCTACGTCGGGCCAAAGTTCACCGCCGCCATGGGCGCAGAGGCGCGGAACCTTCGCCTCGTGCACGTCGCCGGTGCGGGCTACGACGGCATCGACGCCGCCGCCCTGCCCGCCGGGGCGGTCTGCGCCAACACCTTCCACCACGAGGGCTCCATCGCCGAACACATCGCCACCGTGCTGGTGGCGCTCCGACGCAACCTCCTGGGCCAGGACGCCGCCCTCCGCACCGGACTCTGGGCCTCGTCGGTCTACTCCACGGAGATCCCCCAGCCGGAGACACTGCGCGGAGCGGTGGTGACGTTCCTCGGGTTCGGCCACATCGGCAGCGCCGCCTGGAGACTCCTTCAGGCCTTCGGCGCCGAAGGCATCGCGATCACCCGCAGCGGCTCGGTCAACCCCGGGGACCACGCACTCCGCTGGTCCGGCACCACAGACCGTCTTCGCGAAGCCCTCAGCGAATCCGACGTGCTCGTGGTCAGCATCCCCCTTGACGCCGGCACCACGTCCTTAATCGGCGCCGCCGAACTGGACGAACTCGGCCCCCACGGGCAGCTCGTCAACGTCGCCCGCGGACCCGTGGTCGACGAAATCGCACTCTACGAGGCTTTGAAGGACCGGCGGATTGCCGGCGCCGCCGTCGACGTCTGGTACCAGTACCCCGGCACCGACGGGCGCGGCGAACCCGCCGCCAAGCCGTTCGGCCGGCTCGACAACATCATCATGACCCCGCACTCCTCCGGCGTCACGGCCGAGACCTTCCGCGGCCGCGCCCGCGAAATCGCCGAAAACATTACCCGCCTGTCCGCGAACCAGCCCCTGAAGAATGTAGTGATCTCCCGATGACCCGAAAAATCGTCGACGTCGACGTCCTCATCACCAGCCCCAGCCGCAACTTCGTCACCCTGAAAATAACGACCGACGACGGCATCGTCGGCTGGGGCGACGCCACCCTGAACGGCCGCGAGCTCTCCGTCGCCAGCTATCTCCGCGACCACCTCGCCCCGGCACTGCTGGGCAGGGACGCGGACCGGATCGAAGACACCTGGCAGTACTTCTACCGGGGCGCGTACTGGCGCCGCGGGCCGGTGACCATGGCCGCCATCGGCGCCATTGACCTGGCACTCTGGGACATCAAGGGCAAGGCCCTGGGCGTCCCCGTCTACCAGCTCCTCGGCGGCGCGGCCCGCGACAAGATCCTCACCTACACCCACGCCACCGGCTGGGACCTTCCCGAGCTCCTCGACTCCGTGGAACAGCGCCGCGAACAGGGATTCCGGGCAGTCCGCGCCCAGTCCGGCGTTCCGGGCCTGGACAAGGTCTACGGCGTCACCAGGGGAGCCGCCAGCTACGAACCAGCCGGCCGCGGCGCCGGACCGGTCGAAGAAGACTGGGACACCTCGGCCTACCTGCGTCACGCCCCCAAGATCCTCTCCGCGGTGCGTGAGCACGTGGGCCCGGAACTGAAGCTGCTCCACGACGTCCACCACCGGCTCAACCCCACCGAAGCCGCCCGTCTGGCCAGGTCCCTCGAGGACGTGGACCTGTTCTGGCTTGAGGACGTCACGCCGGCCGAGAACCAGAGGCTGCTGCGCACCCTGCGCCAGCAGACCACCATTCCGCTGGCCATCGGCGAAGTCTTCAACACCGTCTGGGACTGCGAGCAGCTCATCACCGAACGGCTCATCGACTTCATCCGGACCGCCGTCGTCCACGCCGGGGGCATCTCCCACGTCCGCAAGATCCTCGCCCTCGCTGAGGTCTACCAGATCAAGGGCGCCCCGCACGGGCCCTCCGACGTCTCCCCGATCAACCTGTCCGCCTCGCTGCACCTCGGCCTGGCCACCAGCAACTTCGCCATCCAGGAATACATGGGCTATGACCCGCTCGTGTCCGAGGTCTTCCGCTCCAGCTTCCGCTTCGAGGACGGCTACCTCCACCCCGGTGACGAGCCCGGCCTCGGCGTCCAGGTGGACGAGCAGGCAGCCGCCCGCTTTCCGTACAAGCAGGCGTACCTGCCCATCGCCCGGGAGCTCGACGGCTCCATGAAGGATTGGTGACCGTGGGTACCTCCGGCATTCCCCCGCTGTCATCGAAGACGCCCGGAATCCTGCGGCGGCCGGCCGCCCCGGCTGCCGGGATCGTGCACCTGGGCCTCGGCAACTTCCACCGCGCCCACCAGGCCGTCTACACCGACGCCGCCGTCACCGCCCACGGCGGGGACTGGGGCATCATCGGGGTCGCCAGCCGGTCCTCGGCCATCCCGGACGCCATGCACGCCCAGGACATGCTCTACACTGTCGTCGAAATCTCGCCCGAAGGGTCAAAGTTCTCCGTCCCCCGGGTCCACACGGACGCCTTCACTGCGGCCGGCAACCCGGACCGGGTCATCAAGGCCATCGGCAACGCCGCCACCCGCATCGTGTCCCTCACGGTCACGGAGAACGGCTACAACTACACGCCGGCCACCGGTTCGTTGAACGCCTTGGACCCGGCAATCCAGCACGATCTGCTGCACCCCGCCGCACCGCGGACGCCGATCGGACAGATCGTCCGCGGCCTGCAGCACCGGTCCCGCACCCACGCCGAGCCGGTGACCATCCTCAGCTGCGACAACCTGGCGGACAACGGCCACCACACGCAGCGGCTGGTCCGCGAGTTTGCCTCCCGGCTGCCGTCGGCCGAAGCCGCCGAAACCCTGGCCTTCATCGACACGCGCACCAGCTTTCCGTCCTCCATGGTGGACCGGATTGTGCCCGCCACCACCGATCATTACCGCAGGCTGGTCACCGACCGGCGCGGCTACACGGACCGCATCCCGGTGCCGGCCGAACCGTTCACCATGTGGATCGTCGAGGACAACTTCATCGCTGGACGCCCCGCCTGGGAGTCGGGCGGCGCCGTGTTCTCCGATGAGGTAGCCGGCTACGAGCAGCTTAAGGTCCGCCTGCTCAACGGCACCCATTCCCTCATCGCCTATCTCGGTGCCCTGTCGGGCGCGGTCACCATCCCCGAATCCGTCTCCCACACCCATATTGAACTGGCCGCACGCTCGGTTCTCAGGAACGAGTACCTGCCCAGCGTTTCGGTTCCGGCAGGAGTGGACGTCACCGCCTACGAGGAACAGCTCTTCTCCCGCTGGCGGAACACCGCGCTGGGCCACCGCACCAGCCAGGTGGGCTCAGACGGCTCGGTGAAACTGCGCCAGCGGATCCCGCTGCCGGCACTGCAGATGCTCGACGACGGCCGGATGCCCCAGCTGCTGGCCCTCACCACCGCCGCGTACCTGTCATGCATCGCCCCGCTCGCAGGGTTCCGCCCCGGCCCGCAGGCCGAAGCAATGGAAGATCCCGCCCGGGGCCTTCTGTCCGGCCTCGCCGCAGGAGCCCGCTCCGGCCGGGAGCTGGCCGGCAAGGTCCTCGGCGACCACCACCTGCTCGGCGAGGAACTGGCCGAACGCGCCGAGTTCATCGACCGCACCGGCGAATTCATCGACATCATCCGTTCCGCGGGCCCGCTGGCCGCGATCGCAGAAGCCAGCGCCCGCTCCGCCCTGAGTACCGCCACAACCCGGAGCACACCATGACCACCCAAACCATTCCCGCAACGCACACTGCCGGGCTTCCCTCCGGCACCGAGGCAGCAGTGCTCCACGGCGCCGGCGATCTCCGCATCGAACACCGGCCGCTGGCGGCCCTTGGCCCGAACGACCTCCTGGTCGAGATGCGCTCCGGCGGCATCTGCGGTTCGGACATGCACTACTACGCCGACGGGCGCAACGGCACCAACGTGCTCCGCCAGCCCACCGTCCTGGGACACGAAGGCGCCGGCGTAGTCATCGCCGCCGGTTCGCAGGCCAGGGTCGCCGCCGGCACCGCCGTCGTCATTGAACCGGCCCTCCCCTGCGGCCACTGCACCACCTGCCTCTCGGGCCGGTACAACCTCTGCCCGGCCGGAACCTGCTTCGGCTCCCCGCCCACGGACGGCCTCTTTGCCCGGCACGTCGTGGTGCCGGAACGGGCCGTCCACGCACTCCCGGACACGATCCCGGCGGAAATCGGGGCCGCGATCGAACCGCTCGCCGTCGCCGTCTGGGCCGTCGAACGTGCACAGGTCCAGAAAGGGCAGCGCGTGCTGATCACCGGTGCCGGACCTATCGGCCTCCTGGTCTCCCGGGTCGCCGCCGCCAAAGGCGCCCGTGAGATCGTGGTGACGGACGTGAATGACGACCGGCTCGCCGTCGCCACGAAGTTCGGCGCAACGCGCACCATCAACACCGCATCCGCACCGTTGGACCTCACCGAGATAGACCGGCTGATCGAATGCTCCGGCAACACGAAGGCCCTGGCCGACGGCATCCGGACGCTGGCCCCGGCAGCCCGCGCCACAGTCGTCGGCCAGGCCCGTCCCACCGTGGACGGCATCCCGCTCGGGTTCCTCCAGCGCTACGAAATCGACCTTGTGACCGCGTTCCGTTACGCCAACGCATTTCCAACGGCGATCGAACTCGCCTCCTCCGGGACGGTGGACCTTCGGTCCATCATCACCGGCACTTACCCCCTCAAGAACGCCGCGGCCGCGCTCACAGCCCCCGTGACGGACCCGACCAACCTCAAAGTACTCATCACCTACTAATTCACCGGCACCAGACCGCTGGGTTGAGCCTGTCGAAACCAAGAACCGAATCCCGGCAGGCCTGATCACCAACGGACATCCATTCAAAGGAGTATGGAAATGACCTCAGCAGCGCACGTTCCCCCCGGGGCAGTGGATCAAAGCAAGGTCCGGAAGGCCGCCGTCGCGGGCCTCATCGGCACCACCCTGGAGCTCTACGACTTCGTCATCTACGGCACCGCCTCGGCCTTGGTCTTCAGCAAGCTGTTCTTCCCGAACATCTCGCCCACCGCCGCTCTCCTCGCCAGCTTCACCACGTTCGCGGTCGGGTTCCTGTTCCGCCCCCTCGGCGGCATCTTCTTCTCCCACTTCGGAGACCGCCTCGGCCGGAAGTGGATTCTGGTTGTCACGCTCCTGCTGATGGGCGGTGCAACGCTTGCCATCGGCCTGCTGCCGACCTTCGACCAGGTGGGCCTGCTCGCCCCGATCCTGCTGTGCGTGTGCCGCGCAGCCCAGGGCTTCGGTGCCGGAGCCGAACAGTCCGGCGGCGCCACGCTGCTGACCGAATCCGCCACTCCCGGAACCCGCGGCAAGCTGGCCTCGCTGATCATGGTCGGCGCCGCCGCGGGAACCGCCCTCGGCGCGCTGGTATGGATCGCCGCACAGTCACTGGCCCCCAATGACATGCTCACGTGGGGCTGGAGGCTGGTCTTCCTCTCCAGCATCTTCGTCACCGTCGCCGCGCTCATCATCCGGCGCAAGCTGGACGAATCCCCGGTCTTCGAAGAAATCAAGCAGGCCCGCACCGAACCCCCGGCCCCGCTGCGCGAAGTCGCGAAATTCGGCAAGGCCAACGTCCTGCGCGTTGTCCTCATGAACTTCGGCGTCAGCACCCAGTCGTACACCATCCAGGTGTTCATGGCGTCGTACCTGATCACCGTGGTGGGAACCGACCCGAAGTTCATCCCGCCGGTGCTGCTTATCGGTGCCCTCTGCGGCGGTGTTGCGGCGGTTTCCTTCGGAATCCTGTCTGACAAGATCGGGCGCCGGCGCGTCGTCTCGCTCATCACCGCAGCGCTGGTCCTTTTCCCGGCTCCGGCCTTCATGCTGCTGACCACCGGCTCTCCCGTGGCCATCGTGCTGGTCATCATCGTGGGCTTCATGCTGGCCTGCCAGGGCGTCGTGGGCGTCCACATGAGCTACTTCCCGGAGATCTTCGGCAGCCGCTACCGCTACGCCGGCGTCACCCTGGGCCGCGAGTTCTCCTCCATCATCGGCGGCGGCATCGCCCCGATGGTCTGCGCGGGGCTGCTGGGCCTCTTCAGCAATTCCTGGGTCCCGGTTGCCATCTACATGTCCCTCACGATGCTGGTCAGCTTCATCGCTACCCGGCTTTCGCCCGAAACGCTCAACCGCGACCTGACCGACCCGAACGACGCCGACCGGAACCGCCGCCTTGTGGCGGCGCCCGAGGCGGCGGCCGCGTTAGCCACCACCCGCACCGCCAAGTAAAGGAATCCCATGCCCCGCCTCGCTAACCCCGGCACAATTTCACGGCCGGCCCCGTCCGCCGTCCTCCGCGAAACCCGGGCAGTGGCAGTCCTGCGGGCAAGCCACGCCTCGGACTACGCACCCGTGATCGAGGCGCTGCAGCGCGGCGGCGTGCTCAGCATCGAACTCACGCTGAGCACGCAGGGCGTCTGGGACGAACTTCCCATCCTCCGGGACCGCTTCGGGGACGCCCTGGAGATCGGCGTCGGGACCGTTACCGACGCAGCCGAGGCTGAGGCGGCCCTCGACCTCGGCGCCGCCTACATCGTCACCCCCGTCACGGATCCCGGCGTCATCACCGCCTGCGTCAGCCGCGGCGTGCCGGTCTACCCCGGCGGGCTGACGCCCACCGAGCTGCACGCCGGGTGGAAACTGGGTGCCACGGCCGTGAAGGTCTTCCCCGCCTCCACTGTCGGCGCCGGCTACGTCTCACAGCTCCGCGGCCCGTTTCCGGACATCGAGGTGATTCCCTCCGGCGGCGTCAACATCGACGACGTGCCCGGATGGATCAAGGCCGGCGCCCTGGCCGTCAGCCTCGGCGGGCCGCTGCTTGGCGACGCCTTCAAGGGCGGCGATCTGCGGGAGCTGACGTCCAGGGCGCGGCGCGTCCGCGAGCTGATCGACCGGACGGCGGACCAGATGGGTGGCAACAAGTGAGCACGGCGCCCTACGTACTGACCTTCGGTGAGACCATGGCGCTGATGCGCGCCGACCAGGTCGGCCCGCTCGCCCATGCCTCCACCATGAGCCTCGGCATCGGCGGCTCCGAATCCAACGTCGCCATCGGGCTCCAGCGTCTCGGCGTGCAGGCGGTATGGTGCGGCCGCGTCGGGGCGGACGGCCTCGGCCAGCTGGTCGAACGCGAAATCCGCGCCGAAGGCGTAGACGTGCGCATCGCCCTCGATCCTTCCGCCCCCACCGGACTGATGATCAAGGAACGGAGGACACCGGCCACCCAGCGCGTCAGCTACTACCGCACCGGCAGCGCAGGGTCCCGGATCGCGCCCGGGGACGTCGACGAACACCTCATCACCCGGGCCGGCCTGCTGCACGTCAGCGGCATCACCCCAGCCCTGTCGCCGCAGGCGGAAGCGACCCTGAGGTACGCGATTGACGCCGCCAGTGCGGCGGGCGTGCCGGTGTCCTTCGACCTCAACTACCGCGGGAACCTGTGGTCGCGCGAAGATGCGGGAAGCGTCTACCGTGACATCATTCCGTTGGCGGACATCGTGTTCGCCGGCGACGACGAGGCCGCCATAGCGGTGGGTGCCGGCGCGCCGGAGGAGCTGGCCCGGCGGATAGCCGCGCTCGGGCCCGGCCAGGCGGTCAAGATGTGTATAAGAGACAGGGGCCCTGGCGATCATCGACGGGCAGTTGTTCCGCCGGGGCGCGGTCGCCGTCGACGTGGTGGACACCGTTGGCGCCGGCGACGCGTTCGTCGCCGGCTACCTGGCCGAATTCATCGGAGGCCGGGGTCCGGAGGACAGGCTGCAGACGGCAGCGGCAACCGGGGCCTTCGCCTGCCTGGTCCCCGGAGACTGGGAAGGCTTCCCGCGCCGCGGCGAACTCAACCTGCTCGGCGCGAAGGAACCCGTCTCCCGCTGAGACTACCGCCTGACCACGACGTCGTCGATGTAGCTGTCACCCATCTGACGGGGGTGCTCGGCGCCAAACTGGACCCTGCTCAGGCTCGTTGCACCGATGCTCACCGCCTTGGAGAAGACGGATGCGCCGTCGAACCAGACTTCGATGGTGGATTTGGCACCATTCGCCCTGACCTGCATCTGGACCCTGTGCCACGTGTTCAACGGGATGCCCTTGGTCGACAGCCTGGTGAACGTGAACGTACCGTCGGGATTCGTGACCCGCAGCCACAGCTGCCCGGTGGCGTTGTCCCGGAACACGTCCGCGACCCGGGTGGCGCCGGAGAAGAACCTGACATAGGGCACGTTGTTCCCGCGGAGCCCGGCCGTCGCGATGTTAATCCAGGCGTCTGCGCCGGCCCTCTTGGTCCGGGCGGGCAGCGCCATGCCCATGTTTGCCACGGAACCGACATCCGCCGTGGCGTGAAGCCTGGCCGAACACGTCCCGGAGTGCGCCTTCGGGCTGGCAACAGCCGCCGTTCCATTGCCCGAGGTCGTCGTGACGAACGGGGACAGCGAGTTGCCCTCGAAGTTGGTGGCGGTCAGCAGCCTGCCCGACAGCGGGCTGGAAGGGGCGGCCGTTCCGGTGCGGCAGGTCGCCGACACGGCCGCGTTGGCGGAACCGAAGATGAGGGAGCTGGAAACCAGCAGCCCGAGGGTTCCGATCGCACCCAGTTTCCTTAGATTGCTCATGGCAGATCCTCACTGTCTTGTTCCGGTCTTAGTCGCAACCGTTGCAGAGGGAAGTGTCTGAAGACCTGGGACGTCGTGTGGTTTTGGAGATGTCGGGGTAACGCTGGGCCAATGTTCGATCCGGCTAATTGGAAAAACCTTGGAGTTTCCTTGGAGTGCCCCCGCTCCGTGGCTCCCCAAATTGGGGGGGGTCTTAACGCCCGACGGCGATCAGTGCCAGCGCCGCGTCGTGAGGTTTCTGGAGATCCGGGCCGGTGTAGTTCTCGAACGCCGACAACCGGTTGACAATGGTGTTCCGGTGGCAGGCCAGACGGTCCGCGGTCGCGACGAGGCAGCCCCGGGCACTACAGATATCAGGAGCGGCTGTACACGCACTTCATGCAGGAAGGGATGGACGCTGCGGAATAAGAATGCACGGCCAGGCAGTGGTTACCACTGCCCGGCCGTGCATTCGGGAATCAAATTTCGTTGGGCACCAGGAGGCCGATGCGTGTCCACAGGCACGGCCGGCCCGAATCGCTCGGGACGAGCTGGCCCTCCCGTAGTGCTATCTGCACTCCCGCGGGGCCTTGCCAGATCCCCGAGAGTTCGCAGTGCGTGCCGGTGGTTTGTTGCCGTGGCCCCGACGGCCTGACGATCCTTTGGGCCATCCTCTCGGCCGCCGGAATCCGCTTTTTCACTGCTTATTCCTCTCCCGCTGATTCCCGGTAGCTGCTTTCAGGAACATCAGTGATGAACATGTGCCCCGGAGCATGGCTGATGGCGAACGGTGGCCGGGATGCCATCACTGCGCTCTGCGGTGTCACGCCGCAGGCCCAGAACACCGGCACCTCCCCCGGCCGGATTTCCACGGCATCTCCGAAGTCGGGGCGGTTGATGTCGGCAATTCCCAGTTCCTCGGGGGATCCGACATGGACGGGTGCGCCATGGACCTTGGGCACCTGTGAAGTGACCCTGATGGCCGTTTCGACCATCTCGGCCGGCATTGGGCGCATGGAGACGACCATCGGCCCGTGGAGGCGCCCCGCGGGAGTGCACTCCACATTTGTCCGGTACATGGGAACGTTGCGGCCGGTTTCGGTGTGGCGCAGCGGGATGCCCTCGCTGGCAAGCGCGGCCTCGAACGTGAAGCTGCAGCCAATGAGCACGGCCACCATGTCGTCGCGCCAGACCGCAGAAACGTTGGGGACTTCGTCGGCGAGGACGCCGTCCTTCCACAGTCGGTACGCCGGAATGTCGCTGCGGATATCGGAGCCGGCCGCCAGTGCACTTTCGTGGCTGCCCGCGGGGATGATGTCGATGACAGGGCAGGCCTTCGGATTGAGCCGGCAGAACTCGATGAATTCGTCGGCGTAGTCGGCGGGCACTGCTATGAGGTTCGCCTGGGTGAAGCCGTCGCTCCATCCGGAGGTGGGCGTCACGAGGCCGTCGCGGAACTGGCGGCGCGCTTCGGCCGGCGCGACAGCGGCGTTCGACTGGTTCATCGCGTGCCGCTTTCCGCCAGTTCAACTGGCGCCTGCAGGTACTCCTCGTCCTCGGCGACGTTGGAGTCCCGGCCGAGCGCCAGGCCCACAAGGGTCAGCAGGCACGCGACGCTGAGGTATACAGCCACCGGGACCCAGCTGTGGAAAGTGCTCTGCAGCAGCGTGAACATGAAGGGCGCGATGGCGCCGCCGATGATTCCGGCAAAGGTGTAGGCCAGCGAGCTGCCGGTGGACCGGAGCCGCGGGGAGAACTGCTCAACAACGAAGGCTGCCTGCGGCCCGTACATGAAGGAGTGGCAGAGCAGGCCCAGGACCGTGCCGACGATCAGCATGGCCGGGGAACGTCCTTCGAGGACGATGAAGAACAGGAACCCCCACACCGCGGCCGCCGCAGCGGCAATGCCGTACACGAGCCGGCGGTTGATGCGGTCAGAGATGTGGCCTGCGAGCGGCATCGTGACCAGCTGGAGTGCCGACCCGATGAGGACGGCCACGAGCACCTGGCCGCGGTCAAAGCCAAGCTCCTGGATGCCGTAGGTGAGTGTAAAGACGGTGCACAGTGCGTAGGTGACGTCCGGGCCAATCCGGCTGAGCATGGCGGCCAGCAGGGGACGGCGCTGGGTGGTGAGGACTTCCCTGATAGGGGCCTTGGGTTTGTCTCCCCTGGCCTCCATGGCTTTGAAGATGGGGGTGTCCTCGAGTTTGAGGCGGATCCAGAGGCCGAAAGCGACCAGCAGGGCGGAGATCAGGAACGCAATTCTCCAGCCGTAGTCGAGGAATTGTTCCTCCGACAGGGCCAGCGTCAGCACGGCAAGCGCGCCGTTGGCCATGAGGTTGCCGGCCGGCGGGCCGATCTGCGCCGCGGACGCCCAGAAGCCGCGGCGGTTGGGGTCACCGAATTCGCTGGAGAGCAGCACGGCGCCGCCCCATTCGCCGCCGACGCCGACGCCCTGTGCGAAACGCAGGAACACCAGGATGGCCGGTGCGATGACGCCGATGTTGTCGTACGTGGGCAGCAGACCGATGAGGAAGGTCGCGACGCCAATCAGCATGAGGGTGAAGACCAGGATCTTCTTGCGGCCGATTTCATCCCCGAGCCGGCCGAAGATAATGCCGCCGACCGGGCGGGAAATGTATCCCACGGCATAGGTCGAGAAGGCGAGGAGAGTGCCGGTCACCGGGTCCGAGGCCGGGAAGAAGATGAGCGGGAAAACGATCGCCGCTGCCGCAGAGTAGACGGCGAAGTCGTAGAACTCAAGGGCCGTGCCTGTCAGGCTGGCGGCGAATGCCTTGTACATGCCTTTGCGCCCTACAAAGGGTGCCTGGGTCCCGGAGGCCATTACGGGTTGATTGGCCATGTTTCCTCCATGAAGAGTGTGGAATTCATCGGCTGCTGCGACGGATGATGCTTGCTGCCCGTGGTGTCCAGGCCTGCGACGATGACAGGTGGGGCACAGAAGCAGTTTGTGTGAGGCTTGCCGCCAGCGTGGCCGGAAACCTAGCGTGTGTTGAATTGTCAGATCGTTCAACAATTCATTCTTGTTGAACAATTTACGCGACGTAGGTCACACCGTCAAGGTTCGACAAAAAATCCGTGGTTGAGGGCAGGGAGGAACCAGGGAGGGTCACGCGTGACAGGAGCCGGACTGGCGCAGGCCGGGTTTCCTGCTCGGAGGCAGTTCCGGCGCGGAGGCGGTTGCGGCTAGGAGGCGTGCACCGCAGTCTGGTGCTCTTCGGACCGGTCGAGATACGACAGCAGGCGTTCGGCTGCCAGCTCGGTGTCGCCGGTCTCGAGAGCTTTGCAGATTTCCTCGTTGTCCTGCAGATAATCCTGGTAGAAGCCGCTGTCGACAGACGCCTTGTGGAAAAAGAGCCTCATCTCGGCGAGCACCTGCGACATGATGGTGTTGAGGCGTTCACTGGACGCCATTGCGACGAGGGCGCCGTGAAAATGCTGGTTGGCGCTGCCGAGGCCTTCGCTGTCCCCCGCCGCGGCTGCGCGCTTGCCCTCCTCGACGGCGGCCCGCACGGATGCGATGCTTTCCGGACTGCCGCCACCGCGGACGGCACTGACCTCGATGGCCCGCCGCACGGTGTAGACGTCATGTATGTCGCTGACACCCAGGCTGGCAACGAAGACGCCGCGGTTGGGCTGACGGACCACGAGCCGCTCGCTGGCAAGTTCGGCGAACGCTTCACGCACAGTATTGCGGGAGACGCCGAGCTCTTCGGACAGGGCCTCCTCCTTGAGCTTCGATCCCGGCAGGAGGGCGCCTTCCGCGATCTGGAGGCGCAGCTCAGTCGCGACGCGGGTCGCCACGGAGGGAACCGCAACGCGCAGCCTGGACATTCCGCCCGGCGATACCGCTCCGCCGTGAGGGGCCGCCGCAGGTTCGTGGAAGCGGGAATTCTCGGCGTTCGGGTTCACAGGGGCCATACCTCCGAATTTACACGAGCTTCACAACAATCCGATTGCTGAATCGTTGAACGTTCTCCGAGTCGGCTGGCTCTTAGTCCGTGGGTTTGTGCCGTGCTTCCTGCTGATGTTTTTCAAGCTTTTCTTCAGAATCCCTGCGACGCTGACCCACCGTTCGTATCTGGCCGGTGTGCGGCGCCGACTGTTCACTCTTAGCTTGGCCTTGAGCCTGCTTTTCCGCGGCGGCAGAGGCTTGCTGCTCAGAGCCGGTACCTGCATTTTCGCTCATACACAAATCCTCCCACCACCCCGGCCTGGAAGAACTGAAGTCCGGGTTGTCCCCGATAAACTCACTCTAGAAGTTGATGTTCAATGTGGGACGGCTAGTCGAAGGAATAACTCCATGGTCGCTTCATCGTCCCCGGTACCGTTTGACCGGATCATCTTGATTTTTAATCCGGTCAGCAGCCGGAACCCTGCCCAACTGGCCGAGCAGCTGCGCGCCGAAGTGAGCCGCCGCCTACCCGATATGCCCGTTCGTTTGGAGCCAAGTGAGTTCCCCGGCCACGCGCGTGAGCTCGCCCGGACGGCGGCGGCCTCCGGCCGACCCCTGATCGTGTCTGTCAGCGGTGACGGCGGGTACAACGAGGTGGTCAACGGGGTAATGGACGTCGCCGAAAGCCGCGCGGTCTGCGCGGTACTGGCCAGCGGAAACGCCAACGACCACCACCGCAGCACCCCTCGGATTCCGCTGATCGAAGCAATCGTCCGGGGCAAGGTCAGTCGAATCGATCTGCTGCGGCTGACCCATGGGGTGGGAAAGGCTGCCTGGACGCACTACGCCCACTCGTACATTGGCCTGGGGCTGACTCCCGCGATGGCCATCGGAATTGAGCGGGGCAACAAGGGGGTTCTCAAGGAGCTCGTCTCTGTCGTACACACACTGACCCGGCTGCAGCCGTTCGAAATCATCCGTGATGACGGCGCCCGCGCTGTGTTCGACAGCCTCATCCTGGCCAATGTCCCGGCCATGGCGAAGTACGGCAGAATCAGTGAAACCGGCGACCCAGACGACGGGCTGTTCGAGGTCATCATGCTGCCTCACGCCAGTAGATGGCGGATGGCGCTCATGACACTTCGCGCCGTGACGATTGGGCTCGGCGTCCAACCCGGCGTCAGCCGCTACAGCTTCCGGACGACGGAATCCGTTCCCCTGCAGTTCGACGGCGAAGTGAAGACGCTGGCGGCGGGCACGCCGGTGGTGGTGGAATCCGCACACCGCGCGCTCGCTACCCTCGGATAAACGACGGCAAGGAATGGAGGTAGAGCTCCCCAACGAGCCCCCCGCTCCGGGAGGATAATTGCATCGGACGTCAACGGTCAGCCAGACAAGAACCACGGGCACGAAGGAGTCCGGATGTACACGGTCCCGCGCATCACGGTCGAGGTACCGGTCCTGAGAGTCGGGTCCGGGGCTGCGGACTACGAGAGGCTGGGCAGCTACGTGCGCTCGCTGCGCCGGGAGCACGGCCTGCATATGACGCTACTGCACATCGGCGTGCTGGACGACTTCGCCCAGGACGTCTCGGAGTGGACCAAAGGCATCACGAGTCCCGTTGCAGCCGCCAGGATGACGGCCTCGTGGGTGAAGCGGCTGCCGGTAATGAAAGGCTTCTCGGGGCGGGCCGAAAAGCTGATCGTCCTGGGCGGCGGCAATGTGTGCGGACTCGAAGTGGACGTGCCCACGAGCGTGCGGGACTTCCAGGTCTCACTCGTGCAGGCACTGCACGAGCTGCTGGCCGAGTTGCTCGTGGACAACGTCGATGACTTCATTCTCAGCTCGCGAGCTCTTGGCTTCCGGTATCCGCATTGGACGCCCCACGTTGCCGTAGGGAGTCCGATTACCAGGCACGGCCGCACCTGGGAGATCCAACCGGTGACGATCGATTTCGGCGAATCGCGCATTCGGAACCGCCAGCTGCTGCCCGCGCTTGACGCTGAAGACGGCGTCCCTTCCACCGAATGAGGGTGCAACCTACGCTGAGGATATGTCCCGACTAAGCGTCAACGGCGTCGATCTCTACTATGAGGAACGCGGCGAGGGGATCCCTATTTTGGGCGTGCACGAGACGCCCGGTTCAGCCGCGATGTGGGCGGATGCCGCCGAGGAACTGGCCAGGCGTGGCCGGTGCATCATCTATGACCGCCGGGGATTCCACCGCAGCGCTCCCCCGGCGCCGTTCGCCACGCTGGACCTGGTCGAGCACGTCGACGACGCGGCAGGCGTGCTGGCCGCCCTGCACGCGGGCGCGGCCGTAGTGATCGGCCGCAGGACGGGCGGCCTCATCGCCATCGAGCTCGCCCGCCGGTTCCCGGACAAAGTCAAGGCGCTGGTCCTTCTGGAGCCGGCCCTGTTCACCATCGACCCGGAGGCCGATGCTTGGGCCCGTAACCTTCGCCTCAGGGTGCTGGAGCACTCGGCCGGTCAGCACGGGCTGGTTGCGGAGGCTGTAATCCGGGAGACCCTTGGCGATGGGGCCGGGGAGTCGCTGCCGGAGCATCTCAGGAACATGCTGGCGGGCACCGCGTACGCCGTCCTCGCCGAGATCAACGGTCATGGCATGGACCTCAGCGAGGACGCCCTGGAGCTGGAGGAAGACAAACTGGCCGGGATCCGACAGCCCACGCTGATAGTTTCCGCTGAGGAATCGCCCGCGGCCTGCCGGCTGGTGAACGCCCGGCTGTCCGGGGCTCTGCCGTTCACCCGCACGGTGCTCGTGGCTGGCGGACATATCATCAACCCCGCCCATCCGGCGGTGCTGGACTTCGTGAACCGCATCGCTGCGAGACCGGACGCGTGGGCCTAGTCCCCCAATACAGTGCCCCCAATTGCGGGGTCGCCGCGGGGCACAGCAGATTGCTCCGCTAAGTGACGTTCACCAGGACGAACCCGGCTACGGACAGGGCCGGCGCAACCAGGACAAAGTCATGCTCGGATGCCGCGCCGTGTCCCGCACGTTACTCAGAAGGTCAGCTTGGCCGCTCCGAATGACACGCTGAATTGCACGCACCACAGATCGACGGACTTGTACCTTTTCAGATCAACCCCGGCGGGGATTGCGTAGACCTGATTGCCCTGGTTTCCCTTGATGACGCCGAGGTCGTAGTGATCGGCGGCACCGGCGACAAACCAACCGCCCGTTCCCTCCACGACGTCCGCAGCACTCAGCCAGACGTGCACGTCCGGCCCGTTGGACGTGTCCAGATTCTCCAGGGTTAGTACGCGGTCGTTGTTCGGCTGCCTCAGGATCCGAACCGTCCCCGACGTCGTGTGTTCGTGGCTGATCAAGGAACCCACGGCAACTTGGACCGACCCGGCAGGCGCCTGCCGGGTGGGGGGCGGTCGCGGGCGGCGACGGAGCGCCCGATGAAGCGGAGGGCGGGGATTGCGCATTTTCGGGAGATGCAGCCACGGTAGGGATTTGTTCATCCACGCGCACGTCGACGAAGAGAAGCCACGGCTTGAACACCGCCAGCCCAATGGCCAGCAGGAGTACGGCCGCTCCAGCCACCACCACGGGCCACAACCGCCTGCGGCCACGGGCCTTCACGGGGAACATTCAGCACACCGCATGGCTCCCAAGACAAGACGTGTTGATATTTCCGCCCATGCAACAATCGTCCCCGCACCAACGGTCTGACGGCAATGGCCGGCCGCGATAGCCTTTACAGATGCAACGTGATGACCGTCTTGCCCTCGTCCGGTCAACCTATGACGTGGTTGCGGAGAGCTATGCGGCGTTGCTGCCCGATGCCAGTTTCGAGGCGCCGGCGGATCGCGCCATGATCGAAGGGTTCGCCAGAACTCGGGAACCTTCCCTATGAAGATTTGCAGCTGGGCGGCGTCTTCGCCTGGTACTCCATAATCCATTTGGCGCCGCTCGAACTCCCACGCGTGTTTGCAGAGTTCTTCCGGGTCCTTGCGCCCGGTGGGTATGCGTTGGTCAGCTTCCAGGTGGGTGAAGGGCCCCGCCATATATCCCGCGCCTACGGTCATGACGTGTCGATGGACGCCCAGCTCTTCCACCCGGCAGCCGTCACCCAACAGCTGGAGCACATTGGCTTCAACGTGGTCGCTCAGATGTCACGCGGCCCCGGCCCCCGCGAGAAGTCGCCCCAGGCAGTACTCCTCGCTCAGCGACCAGCCAACCCGCAGCCCTCGGGCGCGTAAAGAGTCCCAACGACGAGGTTCGCCCCCGCCACTACGACGGATCACAGGGCCAGTGGAATTGCGGGATAATGGGACTATGACCGATCAGGACCGGGACCTTTGGGATGAGTTCGACAGGCTCAAGCCCGCAGGCCCAGACCGCGTTGCGGGGTACCCCGGAGGAGAGCCTTTGGGCTTTGGCTTCCGGACTGGTGTGCGCAGTGCCAGGGTAGCCTTCGGGTTCGCCGTGTACGCGCTGGTCCTCGGAACGGTGCTTGTCCTTATCGGGGCCATTGCCTTCATTGGCGAGGGCCAATGGCTATTGCTCGGCCTGATGGTGTTGATCGAGGCCGTCTTCATCTTTGCCTTCACCCGCTTGGTGCGCCAAGCGCGCAACCGCCGCTCCGCCCAATAACGGGACAGAGCCAGCGCCGGCGTCGGGCATTCACTCCGGTGAAACCCGGAGGGCTGGACTCCGCAGGAAGTGCCCCAAGGAAACGTGGAGGAAATTCCAAGGTTTATCCAAGAGTCGTGCAGTAATGGTCCACCTCCGTTCCTGCGGGGAAGACCGAGTCATAGTCTTTCCTCGGTTGGCGGGATGAAACTCAAAGTTTGAGTTCTGCGATGCCGGCCAGCAGGGAGGATCTGATGAGCGCCTTGAGGTGCAAACCAAGCTTGAAATTCCGGTCGGCTGCGGCTGTCGTGGCCCTCGCAGCATCGGCAATCGGTTTCGTGGGTCTCTCGGGACCGGCGCAGGCGGCATCGTCGAAGGGCTGTGTTGGCGGGGGGTTTC
The DNA here is from genome assembly GCF_002008315.2 of Arthrobacter sp. KBS0703. Taxonomy (NCBI): domain Bacteria; kingdom Bacillati; phylum Actinomycetota; class Actinomycetes; order Micrococcales; family Micrococcaceae; genus Arthrobacter; species Arthrobacter sp. KBS0703. The sequence goes on from NZ_MVDG02000001.1 coordinate 1,791,299, forward strand.
ACGTTTTGGGGAAGGCCGCTGGGTTCAAAGGCGCCGTCGCTTCGCCGGGTACCCGATTCCTGGTCCAGGGCAAGTACGTCCGGTTCGAGGTGGACCCGGCGAACTTCGCCATCTACAACTACGTGTTCACCGGCGCGGCCAATGAAATGGACCTCACCGGCGGCCGTGCCACCCCAGTGTTTGAGAGCAAGGTTCCTGACCACCGCGGCCTCACGCTGACCAGTGCCGTGTCGCTGGAAGTCAAGGACACCGACGTCGCGTTGTCCCGTACCGGGACCGGCGGCCTGTCGATGACTATCCAGGCAAAGGACTGCGCCTCCGGGGGCCTCTTCCAGATGGAACCCGAGCGTGGCGATGCCACCGCCACACGCATCGTGCACCGGTTGGCGGCCGGTGCATTCTACTTTGACAATGCCGATTTCCGCGCCCAGCTGGGTCAGTTCGTAGGCTCTGCGTGCACCAGCGTCCAGACCGGGCCGCCGAGCCAGTTCTGCGTCCAGGTCAGGCCCCGGGTGAACATCGGCAATGACGTGTCTGCAAAGTTCGTCGTGCGGGACAGCGCCCAGGTAGCCACCCGCGTCCGGCAGCCCGAATGCGGTCCGGACTTCGCCAACAGCCTGGGCCTTGCCGAGACCCGGGACCACTGCGGCGGGATGTCCGTCTGGGATGTGGCCAGCGGTGGACGAATGGGAATGGTCACAGGTGAAGACGCCGTGGAAGTGGCCAACTCCCCGACCGACTGCGTCAGTGACTGCCAGGCACAGAACCAGGTACGGGGACGGCTTGCGGTCCTTGGCTTCCCCTTCCCGGTCACCGGCGGCAGCCGCCTGTCCCCGCGGACGTCGACGGACGGCCTGGCTGCACCTCTCACTCCGTAGCGCAGGCCACGGCGTTTGGGAACGAAAACCAAGCATGATCCGACTGGGGCCGGGCCCACGGCACGCACTTCGTTTCGGAAGCAGACGAGGGCACGACGGGGCCGGCGAGCTTCATTGTGCTGGATCCCGACGGCAATCCGGTTCTCGTGGATCAGCACGTCTGAGTCCCGCTGGGCCAGCTCGGTCCTGCACCCAAAAGCCCTTTTCGCCCACCATTAGAGGTGGGCGAAAAGGGCTTTTGGCTTAGGTGGTCACGGTGTGATTGCCCAGCCGAACATCATGGCGTGGTCCTCGTGCGCAAGGTTGTGGCAGTGCGCCACATAGGGTCCCGTGAAGTCCCTGAAGCCCCGGTAGACGATGACCGACTCGCCGGGATCGAGCGCTGCCAGATCTTCCTTCGAGGCGTCATCGGGGTGCCCCGGATCCACCGTGCGGGTCACGTCCTTGCCGTTGCGCATGACGGTCCGGTGCTCCTCCATATGCAGGTGGAACGGGTGCACCCAGCCGCCGCCGCCGTTGCGCAGCTCCCAGAGGTTGAAGCTGCCCTTCTTTTGCCGGGCCAGGGGTGTGCGGCCGGCGGGGTTTTTCAGGCTCGCCAGCACGCTCGCCGGGTCGAAGGGCTTGCCGTTGATGAGCCACTCGGTCTCGCCGCCCACGCTCCCGCGTTTCACCTCGAAGATGATGCGGTTATCCAGCAGACTCTGCCAGTTGGACGGCAGCGGCGGAAGCGGACGCAGGGCAGCGGGTATCTGGCTGTCATCCTGCGCGGTATCGCCAATCACGATCTTCAGGACCGGCACCTTGTACTTCGGGTCGGGGAAGAACCGGGACGAATTCGACCACATCCGGCCGTTGGGCATCTTCATGACGTTGGTCAGGTAGACGACGTCGCCCTTGGTGGTGGGCGTGCCGTCCTGGTACCGCGTGAAATCAACGATCACCTCGCGGCGCTTGGCCGGCCACAGCTCAAAGGAATCCCGCTTGATGGGGATCGGCAGGAGCCCGCCGTCCGTGGCAATCTGGGTGAACTGCATGCACTGCTGGCCGTCCTCGATGCGGTACTGGCCCTCAAGCTCGTCGTCCTCGTAACCGAGCGACGCCGACGATTTGGGGCCCAGCGTCGAGCTCATCAGCTTGAACTCGTAAATCCGGGAGACGGAGGCGTCCAGGAACCGGAAGCGGTACTTGCGCCGCTTCACCGTCAGCACCGGGAACGCAGTGCCGTTGACCGTGCAGACGTCGCCGACGAATCCGTGGTTGGGGAAGTGCTTGTAGAACGTCTTGCCCCACCACTCCGGATGGGTCGCCGGGTTCTTGGCGGCCGGGAACTCGCCCTGCACATCGTGGATGTCCTTGTGCATGGTGACGCCGTCGTCGAACCGGAAGTCGGTGAAGGCCAGCGGGATATCGTACTTGACGTCGAAGGATCCGTCCGGGTTGTTCGTGCGGACCCCCGGCAGCCGCAGCCCCTGCCGCTCGTCACCCATATCCGTGCCGTTCTTCGGGTCATAGATCGGGTAGAGGCCCACCAAGCCCTTGTACACGTTGGAGCCGGTGTGGTCCATCGTGTGGTCGTGGAACCAGAAGAAGCTCTGCTTCTCGCGGTCGTCCCCCGCCGGCGGGCCGGTTCAGGTAGAGGTTGTCGACAGACATCTGCGGCCTGAAGCCCGGGTGCCTCGGCCCTGCCACCATCGAGTAATGCGGGTTACCGTCACTCTCGGGCGCGGTGTGGCCGTTGTGCAGGTGGGTCAGGAACGACAAGTCGGGAGATCCGAAGTCCTGGCGGTCCAGGTTCAGCGGGTTCTCGTCCAAGTGGTTCTCGAACCGGACCAGGACCGGCCTGCCGTACTCGGCGTTGATCATCGGCCCGGGGAACATGCCGTTGAAACCGTAGATCGTGCTCGGAGGCAGGGCCCGCTTCGTGCCTGCGGCGAATTTTCTGCCGGAAGCATCGAACGAGACAGCCGGCTTTCCGTCCGAGTCGATCGGCAGAACTTGGGAGGTTGTGAACGAGTGGGTCCGCAGAAGCACATCGATCTTGTAGACGATCGGGTCTGGAAGGCCGACCTGGCTCGTCCAGACCTGGTGCCGTTCGTTGCGCAGCGAGTTCTGCTGGCCCGGTCCGGGTCCCGGCGGATTCCGCCAGGCGCTGAAGACGGATTTCGGCACCGGTGCCAGCGCCTTCGGGATGCGCAGCGGGTCGCTGAACGGCGAGATGATCAGCGGGCTCGTGGGGAATTTTTCAATGTAGAACAACTCGTCACTTAGCGCCGTCGACGCGGCGGCGAAGGCGCCGTCCGGTGAGAGCAGCCCCGCTGAGCCAGCAGCGGAGCGGCCCAGGCCTGCGCCGCCACGAGTGCGGCCCCTGCTCCCCCGGCCGCCCCCAGGCGCAGTATCGTGCGCCGGGCGACCCCGCTAGATTCTGCAGATTCCTCGGACATGGTCTGTGCCTCCTTGGCGTGGGGCACACGTCAACACAGCGGCCCCGGTCGTCACCTTCATGCGGTTCCGAGACCCGAATCTTGACCACGAGGACCTCCTTGTCCCGTGGGCTAAGTCTTTTGCGCAATTCCCCCAGGCGACAACTGTGGGTTGCGAACCCTGCAAAAAAGCTGGTGCCGATCCGCTGCAGACCCTCCAAATTGGCGGTGAACGTCCGTGGCAAGACGCACGGCCAAATCGGTGTTGATAGACCCCTGCCTTGCCGGTTACGGCTGGCCGCCGCCGAGGGGTCCGCCGACCATCCAGAGTTTGCCCTTGGCGCAGTCGCGCCCGGTCCACGTGTCCTTGAACGAGTCGGCCCCGCCCCCGCCGACTTCAAGGGACGATCCCGAACGCGCCACAACGTTCTTGCCGGCGTCAAGAACTATGGAAGGAGAACGGTCATGAACCAGCTTCGCGTCGATGACCGGTTCAGCAGCGCGCTCCGGGCACAGCTTGTCGCGCAGGTCCAGAAATCCTCAACGGCCCGGACCCGCCAGCGCACCAGGCTATGGCTTTCCGCCGGCGCCCTTGCCGCTACGGGCCTGCTAGGAGGCATCGGCGCGGCGGCCGCCGGGCTGTTCGTGATCCCCGGAACCGAACAAGGAACGGCCACGGTCGAGCTCGGTGAGCCCCCGCAGGATGCCACCGGCATCGAAATGACGCTGACCGCCCTCACCGCCGGCTCGTTCGAGTTCCCGGACGGCGCCAGCGACACTTTCCGCGAACTCCAGGCTGACACGCGCGCGAATACGTCGGGCCACACCGTCAGCCTCGCTCCGGGGCAGCACAGCGTAACGATCAAACCGGGGCCGGAACCCGCTGGCAGCTCACCGCCAAGTACGTGAAACAGGTGCGAACCAAGTTGGGTGTCAACGCCAAGGGCGAAACCTACGGCATTGAAAGCGAGGAGAACGGAACTCCGGATTTGATCGCCGTCGTTGCGACCAGCGGCAGTTCCGGTTACGTGTACGCCAAAGACCTCTATGGCGGGCCCATGCCCACCAGCCCGGAAGACGCCCTGAAGAACTTCAGCACGCCGCGTCCGCCGCGGGAAGTCCCGGTGTACCTCAGCGACGGAGCAACCAAAGTCGGGGTCTTCGAAGCGGCGGGCTCCGGCGGCGGCATACCGTCCTACCCGTCACGGTCCCCCGCCCTGCCAACCTCGGACGTGCCCGCGGCACCGGCCAACTGAAGCCGGGGTTCAGTCAGCGGCCGGGCGTTCGTTGAAAGTGTTAGCCGACGACGGCGTTTGGCTCACCGCTGCGGCTGGCGGCGTGAGGTTGGCCCCGGCCGGAGGGCTCAGGCTCCGGTCGGGCCCAGGGCCGCCGGCCAGGCAGTACGGAGGGGGGAGTGCATTGCCTGGCCGGCGGGCTGATCGAAGCGCTGATGGGGGCAACGGTTTCGACCAGGTGTTCACAGCCTGCCAACGGCACCTTAGGAATTCCCGTTGGACCCTATAACCGCCGTCCCACCCCTTCCCAGCACGGAATTGCCGGCCCATCACAGCAGAGTGCGGAGCGTCCGGCAGCGCGTTCTGCAGCGACACTGCAACCGGCATGGCGCGGCCTGTTGCGCACCGCATCGCCGGCGTGCTAGCTTTCCGGTGATCGTGATCTATCGGCAGGAGGTAAGACCCATGAACGCAGTATCCACAGTGGGCGCTCCCCTGCAGTCCACGATCGCGCGGCGCAGGTAGTCGCCCCGGGAGCGCCCGACAGGCAATTCGCGAAAGGCGACTCCCATGAACACGACACCTTCTTCACCCCTGCACTCCACTTCGAAGACGGCGTCCGACCTGCCGGGGTCCGCCCTGGATCAGCCGCAGGTCGACGCCACAAGGCGGGTACGCGCCGCGGGCGAGCGAGCGTTGGTCCTCGGTGGCGGCGGATCGACAGGCAATGCCTGGCTGATCGGCGTCATCGCCGGCCTCTTCGATGCCGGATTGGATGTGACCGGGGCCGACTTGATCATCGGCACGTCGGCCGGATCGACGTCCGCGGCCCAGATCACTAGCGCGACCCCGGCTGAACTGCTTGCCGCCCTCCTTTCCGCCGCACCCCAGGCACGGACTGCTCCGGTGAGATCCGACGGCGGACGCGGTCGCGTTGGGCCGGCGGCGAGCCACATGGAGAGAACGGGCCGGATCATCGCCGCCGCTGAGGATGCGGCCGATATGCGCCGCAGAATGGGTGCGTCGGCGCTCGAACTGGACGCGGCGTCGGACGGCTCCGGTCAAACGCGGTGGCGCGATACTGTCGCCGCCCGGCTGCCCAGCCAGCGCTGGCCGGAACGAACGGTGCTCATCACGGCGGTCAATGCCGATACCGGTGAACCGGTGGTGTTCGACCGCCACAGCGGGGTCGACCTGGTGGACGCCGTGGCCGCCAGCTGTGCCAGTGCATTCGCCTACGGTATCGGCGGCAGCCGATACATCGACGGCGGCTACCGATCCAACGCCGAGAATGCCGATCTGGCAGCCGGATACGCACGGGTGTTGGTGCTGTCACCATTCGGTGGCAGATCACGGACTCCGGTGGACTGGGGCATGCATCTCGCAACACAGGTCGATGAACTCCGCGCAGGGGGCAGCAGAGTGGAAACAATCTTCCCGGATGGCGACTCCGAGCACATGTTCGGCGCCAATGCGATGGATCTTTCGCTGCGTCCGCCCGCTGCTCGCGCCGGTTACAACCAGGGCAGAGCCCTTGCCGAGCAGCTCACCGGGTTCTGGCACTGACGAAGCCAGCCGACTCTGATGGCGTGACGACACCTGCTCATGCCTCGGATGGCCGCTGGGCGCGGCATGCCCTACCTTCGTGCGCGCTGACCTGGGCCGCTACCGCGAGAACTCGCGTTGCCGCCGGCTAGGATGGCTGGGACTCCGCGTTGGGCGTGCTGGTCGAGGCGTTGGCCTCATCGGCCTGGGCATGCTGCCCGCGACTCGCCAGCAGGAAAGGCACTGCGATCAGCCCGATCACGCCGCCGATCGCCAGCGAGGCCGGGTAGCCGTACATATCGGCCGTCCGTCCGAGCAGCGGCTGCACCACCACGCCGCCACTTGATCCAATGAGTGAGTCGAAGCTCAGGACCGTTGCCCGCTGCTTCGAAGGGATCATGTCGTTCACGTAGGCCTGGCGCACGGGTATGCCCACCTCGGCGACCAAAGCCCACAACGTCAACATGGCCAACGCCACCCAGAACTCCTGAACGAACCCGAGGACCACCAGAATGAGTGCGTCCACGATGCTGCTCAGGATCAGCACCGTGGTGCGTTTGCTAACCAGGCCACGGACCCGCGGCGCCAGCCAGCCGCCGAGCACCTCGGCTCCGGCCACTATCGCCGCCGCCAGGCCCGCAATGGAGTAGGCGCGCGGGTCGCCGAAGAGCTCAAGCAGGTACGGCTGCAGGGCGTAAAACACATAGATTCCGACGCCGGCGCTGAACGGCGCGGCCAGCATCACGTATCGTACCGGCGGGTTCTTGAGACCGTTCTCGATTGAGGCAGCGAGTACGGCACGGGTGGCCTGAAGAGGACGGGCCGATCGTTCAGGGGTGAATCCGACATCATGCATCAGCCAGAACGCGACGGCGAACATGGCGACCAGGACGCCGACGCGTAACAGAAACGGCACGCCCAGATTGGTGACCTGCGCGATCACGCCGCCGGCCACCGAGCCGACGAGCATCGCGACGCCCCCCACCATCTGTCCGCGCCCGAGCACCGTTTCCAGCCCGCCCTCGTATCCCGCGAAGCGCAGCGCGTCGACAAGCCAGGCCTCGACCGCACCCGAGAAGAATGTGAAACCCAGGCCGAGCAAAATAGACACCACTGCCCACGACCAGAACGGCGCGGAAAGCTGCCAGAGCATGTAGTAGAGGTAGGTGGAAGCCGCCAGGGTCACGGTACCCAGCAGGAACGAGACCCGGCGCCCCCAACCGTCGGCCACGACTCCGGTGGGCACCTCGAACAGCACCATGCCGGCCGTGAAGAACGCGTTGGCGGCAAAGGCCTCGAGGTTGCTTAGTCCGGCGTCCAAGAGAAAGAGGGTGTTGATCCCCCAGATGAACGAGGCTGCAAGGGTATTGCCCAGCGTCAATGTGAGATAGATCCGCTGGGTCTTTCGGGCGGCGGCGTTCATCGCGCTGCCGTCCGCCCCTCGGCGAAGATGCAGCACATACCTATTCTGGCCTCCCTCGCCTTTGCGTGCCAGACCGCGTTCCTGCCGACGGCCGGCGGGTCTGCTAGTCCCATCCGGCATCCCTGCGGCTCCGAACCAGATGCGGAGAACACGAACGGAAGGTGGCCATGAGCGTCCAGCAGGAACCCGCCGCCACGGGGGCCGCCACGATTCGGCGGCAGATTATTCCCACGGAGCTGGGTCCCTGCACGGTGCGTGTCCAGCAGGGCACCGGAGGACGCTGGCCTGCCTTCAGTACACCGGACGTCTACCTTCACGGCGCCGCGGGATCCTGGACTACGTTCCGGGCGCTGCTTTCCGGAGCGCCCGGCCAAGATCGGGTGCTGATTGACCTGCCGGGCTGGGGTGAGTCCACGGCGGGCGCCCGGCTGGAACAGTTCAGCATCGAGGCGATGGCGCGTTCGGTCACCGAGGTGCTGGACTCGCTCGGCTACTCGCGGTGGAACCTCATAGGCCACTCCATGGGAGGCTTCCTGGTTTTGCACCTTGCCGCGGCCTGGCCGGAGCGGACAGCCAGCGCGGCCACCATTTCGGCCACCACATTCGGCGTGTCCGAGGCGGCGAGGGGGCCACTGCGCAGCCTGTTTGGGTTCCCGGCGTTCGCCGGCATGCTGCTGGCCATGCGGTCCATGGCCGCCCTTGGTCCGGCGGGCTCGGCGCTGATCCGTGCAATCGCCACCACCCCTGTGATGGGACCGCTAATGTCCCCCTTCTTCGCCGATCCCGCAGCCATATCCAACGCCGTGATCCGCAGGCTCGGCGATGACGCCCGGCCGGCCGGGTTCTCCGCGGCCGCCCGGGACGCGGCGCACTACGACTTTGCCCAGTGGCGCAGCATCCTCTGCCCGGTGCTGGCGATCCGCGGGGACCGCGACGTGTTCACGCCGGCGTCGGACCTGCTCCGGCTGGCTGAAATAGTCCCGCACGTCCAGACGGCGACGATCCCGCGTTGCGGCCACTTCGCCAACATCGAGCGGCCGAAGCAGGTGCAACGGCTCCTCGATGACCTGCGGCGTCCGTGAGGTGCGCGCCCGTACCGCCGCCCCGACAAGGCCCCGTCCAATGCGTGGTTACGCATCAGACGGGGCCGAAGAACTCGTGAATCCGAGGTCACCGCCGCGCCAGGGTCCGGAGGAGTTTCAGGGCCACGGAGATCGAGGCCAGGTCCACCTGCCCGGGTCTGGTGACCTCCGCGAAGGTGTCCTTGATCCGCCCCAGCTGCTCCTGCCGTCCGCGCTCCCACTCCACAATGCGTTCCACAGCAGTGGCGGTGCTCCCCGGGTCGTCTGCATCACGGAAATCGCAATATCGACGACGGCGGAGTAGGCGTCGTCCCGCAGGGCGGCACGGGCCAGCGCCTCCCACCGGCTCTGCCGCGGCAGGTCAGTGACGCGCAGCAACAACGTTCCCACGCCGACCCAGTGAATCACCGTGTGGTACATGTCCGCGATCGTGGTGAGGGGTTCATCCACCTGCTCCGACACGAGTGAAATGTCCAGCAGTCCGAAGCTTTCCAGCAGGTCGGAGGCGCGGCGCCCCAGCTCGCTTGGCATCCCGACGTCGTTCCAGTGCGCCAGCCGCCCCTTGGCGCGGTCCAGATCCGAGCCGCGCAGAAAGTCCGAGGTCCTCGTCCGCAGCAGGTCCACGGTCGGAGCGACCCTCGCCAGGGCTTCGCCGACGGGCTGGTCGCGGTGGTCATGGGTCACGTACCACCGCGTCGCGCGGTCGATGATCCTGCGCAGCGGCTGGACCACAGCGGCGGCGTGTTCGCTGGAAAGCCCGGAGGCAGGGCGGCGATCCTGTCCACGAACCACTGCAGCTGATAGGCCTCGCGAACCACCACGAAGGCCCTGGCCACTGCAGCCGCAGTGGCCGTTGTTTCCTCGATGGCGCGGAACGCGAAAGTGATTCCGCCGAGGTTGATCATGTCGTTGGCCACCACCGTGCAGATGATCTGCCGGCGCAACGGGTGTTCGTCCAGCTCAGCATCGAAGCGTTCGGGCAGCTGGTGCGGAAAGTAGCCGCGAAGCACGCTCCTGAACCACGGATCATCGGCGAGGTCGCTGGCGGTCAGCTCCTTGGCCAATTCGATCTTGGCGTAGGCGGCAAGCACCGACAATTCCGGTGCGGTCAGTCCGTTGCCGGACTGCAGCCTGTCCCGGAGCTGGTCCGTGCTCGGCAGTCCCTCCAGGCTGCGGTCCAAGTCCGCGGCGGCCTCCAGCCAGTCCATGATCCGCTCAAAGCCGGGGCTCAGCTCCGGCGCCATGTGCCGGTCGTTGAACAGGAGGACCTTCTGGTCCGCATTATTTGCCAGGACCAGCCGGCCGACCTCATCGGTCAGGGATTGCAGGAAGGCTGCGCGTTCCGCGGCCCGCATCTTTCCCTCCGCGATCATCCGGTCCACGAAAATCTTGATGTTGACCTCGTGGTCCGAGCAGTCCACGCCGGCCGAATTATCTATCGCATCGGTGTTGAGCAAGACGCCGGCAAGGGCTGCCTCGACGCGTCCGCGCTGGGTGACGCCCAGGTTTCCGCCCTCGACCACTATCCGGGCCCTCAGTTCATTGCCGTTGACCCTGATGGCGTCGTTGGCTTTGTCACCCACGTCTGTTTGCTGTTCCGTGGAGGCTTTGATGTAGGTGCCGATGCCCCCGTTGTAGAGCAGGTCTACGGGCGCACGGAGAATAGCCTGCAGGAGTGCGTGCGGCGGCAGCGATGCGGTTCCTGGCTTCAGGCCGAGGCAGAACCGGACCTCCTCAGTGATGTCGATGGTCTTGGCGCGGCGGGAGTGGACGCCCCCGCCCGGGCTGATCAACGAGCGATCGTAGTCCGCCCAGGACGAACGGGGCAGGCCGAAGAGTCGCCTGCGTTCCCGGAAGGACGATGCCGCACCGGGTGTGGGATCAAGAAAGATGTGGCGATGGTCAAATGCCGCCACCAGCCGGATGTGCGGCGAGAGGAGCATAGCGTTGCCGAACACGTCCCCGCTCATGTCTCCGATGCCGGCGACAGTAAAGTCTTCGGTTTGTGAGTCAATGCCCAGCTCGCTGAAATGGTGCTTCACGGATTCCCACGCCCCGCGGGCCGTGATTCCCATTTGCTTGTGGTCATAGCCGACGGACCCACCGGATGCGAAGGCATCCCCGAGCCAGAACCCATAGTCCCCTGCGAGAGCGTTCGCTGTGTCGGAAAAGGTGGCCGTTCCCTTGTCGGCCGCCACCACGAGGTAGTAGTCGTCGCCGTCGTGGCGCACTACGCCTTCGGGCGGCACAACCGTTTCACCGCGGTCCGTGACTACGAGATTATCGGTCAGGTCCAGTAGCCCGCTGATGAATATCCGGTAGCATTCCAGTCCCTCGGCAAGCCAGGCCTCCCTGTCCGCGGCAGGGTCGGGCAAACGCTTGGGATAGAACCCCCCCTTGGCTCCCGTCGGCACGATGACGGAATTCTTCACGTTTTGCGCCTTGACCAGCCCCAGGACCTCGGTCCGGAAATCCTCGCTTCGGTCGGACCAGCGCAACCCGCCGCGAGCCAAGGCACCGAAACGGAGGTGGACGCCTTCAACGCGTGGGGAGTACACCCAGATCTCGTACCTTGGTCGCGGAAACGGGGCATTGGCGATCGCGGCCGGATTCAGTTTGAAACTCAGGTGTGTCTTATCCAGGAAGTAGTTGGTCCTCAGTGTGGCTTCCACGAGGTTCATGAAGGTGCGCAGCAGCCGGTCTGCGTCGAGGACGGGAATTTCGTCAATGGCGGCCAGCAGCTCCTCCCGGGCAGCTGTGGTGCGCTCGAGCCGGGCGGGCGCGTCCAGCCTGGGATCGAATTTCGCCTGGAACAAGTCCAGGAGTGCTTGAGTTGCCCGGGCATTGGTCAACAGCGTGTCCGCGATGAAACCGTAAGAGTTGGTTGTTCCCAACTGCTGGAGGTACTTCGCGTAGCTTCGCAGTATCGCCGCCTGCCGCCAGCCCACCCGCTCCCTGATGACCAGTGCGTCGATCCGGTCGGATTCGATGTCGCCCCGCATGGCAGCGGCGAAGGCATCAGCGATCAGTTCGCTGGTTGCTTCGGGGTCAACGCCGCCGGGATACTTCACGCCCAGGTCGTATAAGAACACATCCCGGCCGCTCCCCCTTCGGAGCTGGAAGGGTCGCTGGTCGAGCACCTCGAGCCCGAGGTTATGCAGGAACGGCAGGATCTGCGTGAGGCTTCTAGGCTTGGTGAGATACAGCCGGATCCGTGCGTCCTCGGCCAGGGTGGGCGACGTGCCCGGCCTGACGTACACCGTGAGCAGCGGATCCCCGTCGGGACGGCCGCCCGTGCCGTCTAGGTCGAACTTCTCGAAGTTGAGGATGTCCCCGATCGCGGCTTCCGCCTCGTGGTCCGCGCGATAACTCGGCGGGAAGGCCTCTGACCACAGCTCGGTCAGCCGTGTGGCCTCTGCCGCGGTGAAGCGCTCGCGGATCACTTCCTCGAGGCCCTCCGACCATGGCCGGGTGGCCGCGATCAGCCGCCGTTCCAGTGCGTAAGGGTCGACGTCGGCCGTCGTGGACTCCGATGCGTCCAACGCCGTGCCGGCCATGTGGATCCGGAAGAAGACCCGGGCCATCGGCGACTCCGTCAGCCGGACATCGAACTCAATGGATTTCGCTTTGAAGACCTGCCGCAGCTCCTGTTCCGTCAGCAGCCGGACGGCCGTGCTGTAGCGGCTGCGCGGGAAGAGGACCAGCGCGGACATGAACCGGCCAAAGCTGTCAGGCCGGAGGAACACGCGGGTCCGCCGCTGCATCTCGGCGCGGAGCACTTCGTCCGCCAGCCGCGTGAGATCATCCACATCGACGTGGAAGAGATCGTCGCGCGGGAAGGTCTCCAGTATGGCCAGGACTTCCTTGCCGTGGTGGGACCGGGGCGCATATCCCAGGCGTTGGCTAACAGCCTGGACCTTTTCACGGATCACCGGAATCCGCCGGACGGACTGATGCGCGGCGCCGGCGGTAAACAACCCCACGAAGCGCCGTTCCCCTATGGTTTCGCCGGCCCCGTCGAACACCCGCAGACGCAATTCATCCAGGTACGACCGCCTCAGGACCGTAGACCTTTCCTCCGAAGTGGTCAGCGTGAGCGCCTCGGGTCCGCGTATCACGGGCCGCCCCGGCGCCGGCCCTCCGGCAGAGGTGTCCGCCTGCGGCCGTCTCAGCAGGCCCAGCGCGGAACCGGGCCGCTCGGAAAGCAGCTCCGGGCCGCCGCCCGCCGTCGTGAGCTCATATTCGTCGTAGCCCAGGAACAGGAAGTTGCCGTCGACAAGCCAGAGGAGCAGCTCGCGAATCTCTTCCAGTGGCGGAACAACAGTGCGCGGGACTCCGACCGCGACGGCGACGGCATCGGCCACCTTGCCGTGTATCGCAGCGGCGTCCTCGGCGGCAACCCGAACATCGTCCAGCACCCTGTGCAGGTTCGCTGTCAGCTCCGCTGCGGCCGCGTCGTCCGCCAGCCTTCCGATCTCGGCCGCAATCCATACCTCGGTTGTGCCTGTTCCGCGGGCTCGGCCTCCCAAAACGCCCTCCGGGGAAGAACCGGTCCAGGCGTCCAACAGCTCATGGGAAACCGGATCCCGCAGCACCTGAAAGCTCGGATGCACAAGCAGCCGGATCGCGGCATCATCGCGTGCGAGCTCCGCCGTGACTGAGTGGACCAGATACGGGATGTCCTCGGTCACCACCGCAACGATGCTGGCGTCCATTTCGTTCAGGATCCCGACGGCGGTCTCACCGGGCGCGCGCGACGACGCCACCTTGAGGTGGTGCGCCACCCGCATGCGAAGAGTCTCCGGACTGTAGCTCCGCAGATCCTCCGGCGGCACCTTCGCGAAGTAGTCGGTCAGGAGAACTTCGCTTGCCTTGCGGAGTACGTCGGACCCGGCCTGCTCCCCGGGCCCCGGTTTGTCTGACATGCCACCGCACCTCCGCCGCGGGGTGCCACCGCCACGTGCGGATGACATTCCGGCCCTCGCGCTTCCTCCCATCATGGCTTGGGGCACCGGCACCGTCCAGTGCTGACGCCATCCCCTTGGATGCAGGGCGCACCGGCCAAAACCCAGCGGGCGGCCGCCCGGGCCAACCAGTCCCGGCCGGGGCTTGCGGCATCGTCGCGGCTGAGTACATTTGCTTCACACAGGGTGTCCGCGGTTTCGACTGCACTGGAGGCGACGATGTCTGGTGACGGACCGGTGCTAGTGGTAGGCGGCACCGGCATGCTGGGAAGCCAAGTGGTGGCCGACCTGCTCTCGCATGGAAAACAAGTTCGGGCCCTCGTGCGCCAGGGATCCGACGCGACCCGCTTGGAAGCCGCCGGGGCAGCCATCGCCCGCGGCGACATGATGGACCTTGGCTCGCTGATCCGCGCGATGGAGGGCGCCGACAGCGTGATCACCACGGCGGCCGGCTACACACGTCACCGCAAGGGCGACACCCCTCAAACCGACACCATTGGCAACAGCAACCTGGCCGAAGCGGCCAGCCGCACCCACGTCCGCAGATTCGTGCTGACGAGCATCCTCACCTGTGACCAGACTCCGCACGTTCCGCACTTCTGGCACAAGAAGCTGACCGAGGACCGGCTCGAGCAACTCGGGGTCCCGTTCGTGGCGCTGCGGCCGGGGGCCTTCCTTGACCAGGTCACCCGTTACGGCGGCGACCCTTTCAGCAACGGGCGCCTCACCTGGCTCGGGTCATCGCGCATTCCCTTGACCTTCGTCCTCACGGCTGACCTTGCCGGCTACCTGGCAGCCGCAACGGACTCGCCCGGCATTGACGGGCAGCGCATCGATATCGGCTGGGACCGGCCGGTCAGCATGCAGGAAATCGCAGAGATCTCCGGCAGGCTCCTCCGCAAACGCATCCGGGTCCGGACAATCCCCACCGGACTCATCCGCGCCGTCGGCACCGTCCTCGGACCGATCAACCCGCTGGCCAAGGACATGGGAGCGATGGCCGGCTGGTTCCAGTCCGGCCGCTACGTCGCCGACACCACCCGGCAGCGCGAAGTCTTCGGCGCAGTGCCGACCGCCGAGGACGCCATAACCCGCCTCCTCACGAGCCTCGGACACGCGGTCAGAAACTGAGCACGCCACGAACAGGCACAGATCAACGCTCTACGCTCAATCGATAAATGGCCTATTCGGAAGGGCGGGAATCGCATGAATCCAAGAACCAGAATGCTCGCGGGAATCATCGTTTTAGTGGTGGTTATAGCCGGCGGGGCATTGTGGTATTTTGCCAACCTAAGAAGCATGGCAAGCGAGTACAATCCGCAGATCAAACCGGCAGACTTCACCACCAATATTACCAACAAGTATTTCGCCCTTCCCGCGGGCAAGAAGATGACGTATGAGAGTACGGACCTGCGCGGAATCACCGAGAGAATCGAGATTGAGATCCTCAATGAATCAAAGGTCATTGAGGATGTTGAGACGGCCATCTACCTGGACAAGGTCTACAGCAACGGGCAGCTTGTCGAGGAAACCAGGGATTACCTGGCACAACACAAAAACGGAGACGTGTGGTACTTCGGCGAGGACGTAAATAACTTTTTCAACGGAAATCTCCTCAATCATTCCGGCAGCTTCATTCATGGAAAAGATGGCGCAAAAGCCGGTATTTGGATGAAGGCCGAGCAGCGGGTGGGCGACTCCTACAGGCAGGAATATTACCTGGGACAGGCCGAAGATATGCGGGACACTCTCGCCACTGGCCTGACGGTATCCACGAAGTCCGGCAAATACACCGACTGCGTCAAGGTCTACGACTGGACGCCGCTTGAGAAAAACTCCAGGGAACATAAGTACTACTGCCCCAAGGTCAGCTCGCTGGTCCTCATTGAGGACCTGGAAACCGGCCAACGGTCAGAACTCACAAATCTTGTGCTGCCGTGAGGCGGATCCGTTGACGCCAGCGTTCACCTTTCAAGAAGACCACTGCAGAACGGTCTAAAGTCACGCCCCTCTGCTTGTCGAGACCCAACAAAATCCTGTCTCCGATGGGGAACTAGCGTCGGTTCGGAGGAACATCCGCAGCCACCAAGCGCAAAGGACCCATCAATGACGATTCAGGCAAACGTCGCCACGAGCGACGAAGCAAGCGACAAAACAAGCCCAGCGGTCAGCAACGCCACGACCTATGAAATCCTGGAAACCGCCCGCCGGCAGGTCCTGGAGGACGGCATCGGCCTGACCCAGGGCCAGCTCGAGGAAGTACTCCGCCTCCCGGATGAAGCACTCCCCGCAGCCCTGGAACTTGCCCACCAGGTCCGCCTGAAGCACTGCGGCGAGGACGTCGAAGTCGAAGGCATCATCTCCATCAAGACCGGCGGCTGCCCCGAGGACTGCCACTTCTGCAGCCAGTCGGGCCTGTTCGACTCCCCCGTCCGCGGCGTCTGGCTGGACATCCCCGAACTCGTCAAAGCCGCGAAGGAAACCGCCGCCACCGGGGCCACCGAGTTCTGCATCGTGGCCGCCGTCCGCGGACCCGACATCAAGCTCATGAACCAGATCAAGTTCGCGATCGACCGCATCAACGAAGCCGTGGACATCAACATCGCCTGCTCCCTGGGCATGCTCACCCAACGCCAGGTGGACCAGCTCGCCGAATGGGGCGTGCACCGCTACAACCACAACCTCGAAACCGCCCGCAGCTACTTCCCCGAAGTGGTCACCACGCACAGCTACGAAGAACGCCTCGACACCTGCAACATGGTCAAAGCCGCCGGCATGGAACTGTGCTGCGGCGCCCTCATCGGCATGGGCGAATCCCTGGAACAGCGCGCCGAACTCGCCGCCCAGCTCGCAGCCCTGGAACCGCACGAAGTCCCGCTCAACTTCCTCAACCCCCGCCCCGGCACACCCTTGGAAAACCAGGGCATCATGGACGGCAAGGACGCCCTCCGCGCCATCGCCGCGTTCCGGCTCGCCATGCCCCGCACCGTGCTGCGCTACGCCGGCGGCCGGGAACTGACCCTCGGCGACCTCGGCACCCGCGAAGGCCTGATGGGCGGCATCAACGCCGTCATCGTCGGCAACTACCTCACCACCCTGGGCCGCCCGGCCACCGCCGACCTGAACCTGCTGGTCGAGCTGAACATGCCCATCAAGGAACTCCAGAAAACACTATGAATCGGGTATCCACGGGCGCGAGCAACGGGGTATCCACGAGCGCAACCACCGCTGAGTTTTGCGGGCACTGCGGCGAGCCGTCCGACGGCGGCGCCGGCCCGACGTCGGACGTTCACCGCCGCTGCGCCGAGCGCCTCGCGATGGAACCGCCGCGGTACTGCGCCGTGTGCCGACGCCGAATGAAAGTCCAGGTGACGCCACTGGGCTGGTCGGCGGAATGCTCCCGCCACGGGGTGCTCGCACCATGACGGACACGCCAATGGGCCTGATCCAGCGGGACCGTGCGCGGCTGTGGCACCCATACGCACCGGCGTCCCCGGACCTTCCGCTCTGGGAGGTTGAGGCGGCCGACGGCGTGCGGCTGCGGCTTCGGGGTGAGGACGGCGGCCGCCATGACGTGGTTGATGCGATGTCCTCGTGGTGGTCGGTGATCCATGGTTACCGCCACCCGGTGCTGGACGCCGCTGCACGGCGGCAGCTGGCGGATTTCAGCCATGTGATGTTCGGCGGACTGACGCACGCCCCGGCCGTTGAACTGGCCGAACGGCTGGTGGACATGGCCCCGTCTGCCCCGGGCCGGCCGGGTTTGGAGCGGGTGTTCCTCGCGGACTCGGGCTCGGTGGCCGTGGAGGTCGCACTGAAGCTGGCGGTGCAGTTCCAGACCGCAGCCGGGCGCCCGCGGAGGCAGCGGTTCCTTAGCCTGCGCGGCGGATACCACGGGGACACCTTCGCGGCGATGGGCGTCTGCGACCCCGTGGATGGCATGCATTCCTCCTTCCCGGGCCTGCTGGCCGGCAACGTGTTTGCGCCGCGTCCCCCGGCGGCATCGTCAGCCACGCCCGAATCCGTGCGGGAGTGGGCATCCGGGCTCGGGGACATCGCTGCTGCGCATTCCGGGGAGCTGGCCGCGATCATCGTCGAGCCGGTCCTGCAGGGTGCCGGCGGCATGCACGCCTACCCGGCCGAATGCCTGACCGCGCTGCGGCAGGTGGCGGACCGGCACGGCCTGCTCCTCATCTTCGATGAGATCGCCACCGGATTTGGCCGGACCGGCGAGCTGTTCGCGGCCGATCATGCCGGCGTCGTGCCGGACATCATGTGTTTGGGCAAAGCCCTGACCGGCGGCTACCTGACGCTGGCCGCCATGCTCTGCACCGGCGAAATCGCGGCTGCCGTCTCGGCCGGCGCGGCCGGGGCCCTGCTGCACGGCCCCACCTTCATGGGCAACCCGCTGGCATGTGCGGTGGCCAACGCCAGTCTTGGCATGA
Source organism: Arthrobacter sp. KBS0703 (assembly GCF_002008315.2). Taxonomy (NCBI): domain Bacteria; kingdom Bacillati; phylum Actinomycetota; class Actinomycetes; order Micrococcales; family Micrococcaceae; genus Arthrobacter; species Arthrobacter sp. KBS0703. The sequence continues at coordinate 1,809,291 of NZ_MVDG02000001.1, forward strand.
TCGGCGACGGCGGGTGGCGGGCCGACGTTGCCCGGATCGCCGCGGGCCTGGCGTCGGGCTGGCCCCCGCCCGGGACCTTGAGGCCGTCCGGGAGGTCCGCACCACCGGCGCCGTCGGAGTCATCGAGCTGCACGGCGCCGTCGACGTCACCGCGGTCACTGCCGCGGCGATCCGGCACGGCGTCTGGGTCCGGCCGTTCCGGAACCTCGTCTACACGATGCCCCCGTACATCAGCACAGCGGCTGATGTTGAACAGATCACCGCGGGCATGACGGCGGCCGTCGCCGAAGTCCACGAACGCGTCCCGGCACGGTCCGGAGGCGTGGCATGAACGCCTCGATGAACCAGTGGCTCGAGCGCCAGGCCGCTGTCCGGGACCGCCGGGGCCTGGTCCGCCGCCCGCTCCCCCGCACCGCGGACGAACGGTTCATCGACCTGGCGAGCAACGACTATCTGGGCCTCGCGGCGGACCCGCGGGTTGCGGGGGCTGCTGCGGCGGCCGCGTCGCTGTGGGGCGCGGGCGCCACATCCTCGCGTCTGGTGGCCGGAACCACGCGGCTGCACCTGGACCTCGAGGAGGAACTGGCCTTGCTGGCCGGGATGGAGTCGGCGCTGGTGTTCTCCTCCGGCTATCTGGCCAACCTTGGTGTGATCACGGCGCTGGGCGGCCCAGGAACCCTGATCGTCGCGGATGAACACTGCCACGCCTCGATGATCGACGGATTCCGGCTCAGCCGCTCCCGCACCGAATCGTTCACCCACAACAGCGTGGCGGAGGCCGGCCGGCTGCTCGCTGACCGTCCGGAACCCCGCGCGATCATCGCCGTCGAATCGGTCTACAGCGTCCTGGGTGACGAAGCCCCGCTCAGGGACTTACTGGCACTGGCCGAGGAACACGACGCCGTGCTGCTCATCGATGAGGCCCACAGCCTGGGAGTCACCGGCACCGGCAACGTCCAGGGCCGTGGCTCGGTGGCCGGGACCGCCCTTGCGGGGCATCCGAACGTGATCGTGACCGCGACGCTGTCCAAGGCCCTGGGCAGCCAGGGCGGAGCGGTCCTGGGATCCGCCCTGCTGCGGGAGCACCTCGTCAACCGGGCCCGGGCTTCATCTTCGACACCGGCCTGGCGCCCGCCTCGGCAGCGGCGGCCCTCGCCGCGGTGCGGATCATCCGGGACGAACCGTGGCGCGCGGGATCCGTCCGAAGCAACGCTGCGGCGCTGTCCGCCGGGCTGCCCCGGCCCTTGCAGCCCGCGGATCTGCCGCCGGTGGCGGCGCCGCCGTAGACCGGGCGGCGGGGGCGGTCCAGTCCATCGCCATGCCGTCCGCGGAATCAGCCCTGGCAGCTGCCGAGGCCGCGCGCACGGCCGGCGTCCGGGTCGGCTGCTTCCGCCCGCCGTCCGTTCCCGACGGAATTTCACGCCTGCGGCTCACCGCCCGCGCCACCCTGTCTCTTATACACATCTAGATGTGTATAAGAGACAGGTGCTGCGCGGCATTTTGGAGGAACTTCCATGAACCTGCCCCGCATCATTCTGGTCACCGGAACGGACACCGGCGTCGGAAAAACCATCACGACGGCGGCCCTCGCCGCCGCCCTCCGGGGCCGGGGACGCAGCGTCGCCGTGTACAAGCCCTGCCAGTCCGGGGCCGCCGCAGGCGATTCCGACGCGGGCGAAATCATGCGGCTCGCGGGCGCGGTGACGGCGGAAACCGGGGTCGTCCTGCAGCAGCCGTTGGCCACCGTCGCCGCTGCCGCCATCGATGGAACGCCGCTCCCTACGGTGGCCGTGCACGCCGGGACGGTCCGCGAACTCGCCGCGTCCCACGATCACGTCCTGGTTGAAGGCGCAGGCGGCCTGCTAGTGGCGCTGGACTCCGACGGCGGCACCCTGGCGGATCTCGGATCTCTCCTGGCGGCCGCATTCCTCCTCGTTGCCCGGCCGGGGCTCGGCACCCTGAACCACACCGCCCTGACCCTCGAAGCACTGGAGGCACGGGACCTGCGGGTCGTTGGTGTGGTGCTCGGCAGCTGGCCCGTCAACCCTGAATTCGTGCACCGCAGCAACCGGCAGGTGCTCGGATCGCTGCCGGCGCCCTTCCTCGGCGCCCTGCCCGAGCAGGCCGCGGAACTGTCCCCGGCCGCTTTCCGTGCGGGGGCAGCTGCATGGCTGAACGGCCTGCCCGCATGAACCCGGCGATGACGGCCGGATCGGCGGGGCCGTGGACGGACCGGGTCGGGCAGGCGGAGGGCTCTGACCAGGTGGAAAGCGCTGACCGGGCGGAAGTGCCTGGCCAGGGCCGCTGCCCGTACCTCGTGGTGCGCGACCCGGACACCGTCCGTGACGTGCTGCACCGGCCTGCAGACTTCAGCCCGGCGAATGCCCTGGTCGCGGTGACGCCCCTGGAAGGGGCCGCCCTGCGCGTCCTGCAGCGCGTGGGCTTTGCGCTGCCACCCGTGCTGGCCAGCAACGACACAGACACGCACGCCGGGATCCGCAAGGTCGTGGCGGGATTCTTCACCCCTGCCACGGTCGCGGCCATGGAGCCGCGGATCCGGGAGCTGGCGCGGGAAGCGGCACGGAACGCCGCGGACCAGATCGGCCATTTCGGCCATGCGGACCTCGTGCAGACGGTGGCGGCGTTTCCCCCGGCCGTCGTGATGCTCGAGCTCCTCGGACTGCCCGTCCGGGATCTCGCGGACCTCAAGCGGTGGGGCCTTGACTCCATGGAGCTGTTCTGGGGCTGGCCCGACACGGACCGGCAACTGGCACTGGCCCACAGCGCCGCAGATTTCTACGCCTGGCTGCGCAAGCTCGTGGCGGAAACCAGGGCGGCTCCCGGCCGCAACCTGTTCAAGTCGCTGGCAGAACACGGCCTGTCCACGCCCGAGATGTGTTCGCTCGGATACTTCCTGCTGATCGCCGGGCAGGAAACAACCACCCAGCTGATCAGCACCACCCTGTTCCGCCTCATGGAAGGGTCCGCGCCCGCGGGCTGGAAGGACGCGGCGTCCGAAGCAGGCTCCAAGGCCACGGTCCGGCACGTGCTCAACAGCGAATCGTCGGTCCCGACCTGGCGCCGTGTGGCAGCCCACGCCACGGACCTCGGCGGCGAACTGATCCCCGCAGGCACGGAGATCCTCCTCGAACTGAGCGGCAACAAGATCACACCGGCGTCCGCACCTGGGAGTCAGTCCCGGTCCGCGCAGGCGGCCTCTCCGGAGACGGCCAAGGGACAATCAACCGGCTATGGCATCGTGTTCGGCTCCGGTATCCACCGCTGCCTCGGGGCCAAGCTCGCGGAACTGGAGGCGGCCGTCACCGTCCAGGAAGCTGCCGCGGCGCTGCCTCGCATCCAGTTGAGCGATCACGAGCCCGAATGGATCCGGTTCCTGTCCTTCCAGGCTCCGCGGACAGTCACCGTGCTCGACAGGCCACGCTGACCGCACGGCGCCATGGTTCCGGGGCCTACCCGCGGGCCAGCTCGTCAATCTTGCGTTCAAGGGCTGCGCGTTCGGCCGCGTTCGTGCACAGGCTGACCGCCTGCTGCAGGGCCGCCCGCGCTTCGCCGGCCCGGCCGAGCCTGATCAGTATCTCTCCCCTGACCGCCGGCAGCAGGTGCGAGCCGTTGAGTTCGCCGCGCCTGTCGATTGCGTCAACCAGTTCCAGCCCTGCAGCCGGGCCTGATGCCATGGCCACCGCCACAGCACGGTTCAGTTCGACAATCGGCGACGGTGACAGCCGCCCCAGCGCCTCATAGAGGATGACGATCCGCTGCCAGTCCGTTTCCGAAACCGAGCGGGCCACGGCGTGGCATTCGGCGATGGAGGCCTGCAGTCCGTAGGCTCCCAGCCCGCGGCCGGCTGCTATGGCCGTCGAAAGCCCCGCGCGGCCGCGCCGGATCGCGGACTGGTCCCACCGCCGTCGGTCCTGGTCCTCCAGGAGGACGGGCCGGCCAGACGAGTCGAGCCTCGCCGGGAACCGCGCGGCGGTGAGTTCCATCAGGGCCAGCAGGCCATGCACCTCGGGTTCGGGCGCGAGCCGCACGAGCACACGGGCCAGGCGGCGTGCTTCGCTGGCCAGGTCCGTTCGCATCCAGGAGGTACCGCCGGACGCGAAGGAACCCTCGGTGAAGATCAGGTAGACCACCTGGAGGACAGAGCCAAGTCTTGCCGGTAGCTCCTGCGGTTCGGGAACGGCGAAGGGAGCGTGGGCGGCGGCCAGTGTCTTCTTCGCCCGGGTGATGCGCGCCTGGATGGTGGGCACCGGAACCAGGAACGCCTTCGCGATCTCGTCGGTGCCCAGGCCTCCCACTACCCGCAATGTCAGCGCGATCCGCGCCTCCTTGGACAATACGGGATGGCAGGAGATGAACATCAGGGCCAGGACGTCGTCGTCGATCGCTTCGGGATCGAAGAGGGAATCCGCGCCCGGCTCCTCCTCCGAGAGGTCCCGGGCCAGTAACGCGTACTTTTCGTCCCGGGCGGCACGGCGCCGGAAGGTGTCGATCGCACGACGCCGGCCGGTGGCCAGCAGCCAACCCACAGGTTCCGCGGGGACTCCATTCACGGACCAGGACACCAGCGCCTCGGCAAGCGCCTCCTGTGCGAGGTCTTCGGCCAGCGGGAAATCGCCCGTGTAGCGGGCAAGGGCGCCGACGATGCGGGCGGACTCCATGCGCCACACCGCTTCGACGGCGGCCCTTGCCTCGTTGCTGCTCACTGCCGGATCAAAGCTGTCGGGTCAGAACTGGCCGGTTCAGAGCTGGCCGGTCTGCTCGCGCCACGCGCGTTCCTTCTGGATCCATTCGTTGTCCTGGGGGAACTCGTCGATCGAGGGTACCCGGCGGATTTCGGTCTTGGTTCCAGCCGTCATGGGTGCCCGCTTGGCCCACTCAATGGCTTCCTGCTTCGATGCCACATCCAGGATGTAGTAGCCGCCGAACAGCTCCTTGGTTTCGCCGTAGGGCCCGTCGGTGACCACTGGCGTTTCGCCGGTGAAGTCCACTACGACGCCCTCCTTCGGATCGTCCAGGCCCTCGGCCGCCAGCAGGACGCCGGCGCGGATCAGTTCGTCATTGAACTTACCCATGGTCTCGAGCATTTCGTTGAAGTCGGCCTTCTCAAGGTTGGCGTAAGACTCGTCGGTTCCGCGCATGATCAACATGTACTTTGCCATTTCAATCAATCTCCTAGGTTTTGGAAGGCCGCCCTTCGACCTTCTCACCCACAGGTCGAACGGCGCGAGGGCAGATCGACACGGGCCCGGAAATTTCTTTGCCCTTCCTTCAGGCAGCCTTCAAGACAGCCGGACTGACGCGATGGAGGGGCAGTGCTCCGGACCGGCTCCTTGGGGGAGCCGGTCCGGTGCACGTGATCGCTCATCCGGCAGCAGGGCCGGGACCCGTCACCGGATCAGGCGGAAATCCGGTCCGCCAGCCTGGAGTCGGCGGCCCGAGCTGCCGGCACGCCGTCGCCGTCCTGGCCGTAGAGCCAGTCGTTGTACTGGAAGTTGTTGTCCTTCCGGCTCTTGAAGAGCAGGTTGCGCAGCGTCCGGGCCAGCCCGGAGACGTGCCAGGATTCGCCCCAGATGCGGGCGGTGCGCTGGACCCGGGCCGTACGGCCGGCGCGGAGGATGTTGAATTCCCGGATAGCGTCATCCCAGGCTCCCGGGTTGACGCCGTTCGGGGTGAACACGGTGCCGCTGGTGGCGTCCTGCAGCACGGCCGCGTCCTCGAGCGCCTGGCAGGCGCCCTGGGCGAGGTACTGCAGCATGGGGTGCGCGGCGTCACCCATCAGCACCATCCGGCCGGCGACCCAGTTTTCGATCGGATCGCGGTCGTACATGGGCCAGCGCATGCTGGTACCCAGGTTCTCGAGCGCTTCCCGGACGGCCGGGACGCAATCCTTGTACGCGGCTTCGAGCTCGTCCACTCCCCCGTACTGCTCCTCGCCGCGTTCGAAGGACGCGGACTTAAAGACGGCCACGGTGTTCAGCAGCTCGCCTTTGCGCAGCGGGTACTGCACCAGGTGGCAGTCCGGGCCGAGGTAGACAATGACGTCCTCGAGGTCCGCCTTGGGCGTGTTTTCGGTGATCGGCACCGTGCCGCGGTAGGCAACGTAAGCGGACGAGACTGGCTCGTCGCCGGCCACGAGCGGACGGAGGGTGGACTTGAGTCCGTCGGCGCCGATCACGACGTCGGCCTCGTAGTCCACGCCGGCGGCGGTGTGGGCCACGCCGCGCCCGTTCACGGTCTCAACACTTTCGACCATGACGTCGTTGACAAGCTTCACGCCCGCCGCCTCGCAGCCTTCGAGCAGGACCCGGTGCAGGTCGCTGCGGTGGATCACGACGTACGGCGCACCGTAGCGTTCCTCAAATTCGCCGTCCAGCGTCTGGCGGGTGAGCTCCTCGCCGGTGACGGCGTCGCGGAAGACCAGGTGCTTGGGCTGGACACCGATCTCCAGTGCCTTTTCCAGCAGGCCCCAGCGGCGCAGGACGCGGGAAGCGTTGGGGGCCATCTGCAGCCCGGCGCCGACTTCGCCGAATTCCGGGGCCCGCTCCACGAGGGTGACGTTGGCGCCGTTCTCCCGCAGCGCGAGGGCTCCGGCCAGTCCGGCCATACCCCCTCCGATGACGAGGACATCGGTGGACGTGGCGTGCTCAGACATTGCTTGCTCCTTGAGAGATTGAGGATTTTGACTTCAGCTTGAGGCCGATGGCGGCCAGCAGCAGCGCGGCGATGGCGGCTGCACCGGCGAAGGCCAGGAAATTGGAATTGACGCCCAGGCCGGCGGCCAACAGGAGGCCGCCTACCTGGGGTGCGGCGACGGCGCCGATGCGGCCGGTGCCCAGCGCCCAGCCCAGCGCGGTCCCGCGCAGGTGTCCGGGATAGTGGCTAGCGACGGCGGCGATGATGAGGCACTGCGTGCCGTGGGTGCCGACGCCGGCGAGGACCAGCATGAGGTACACGACGGTGACCGGCGGTCCCGTGACCAGGACGACGAGCGCACCGGCGGCGACGGCGGCCGCGGCTATCGCCGTCGGAATCGGACCGAAACGGGTCCCGGCCCAGGCCGTGATGACCGAGCCTGCCACCGCACCCAGGTTGAGGGCCAAAGCGAAGGTCAGGGCGGACCCCAGGTTGTAGCCGGCCAGTTGCATGAGGTTGGGCAGCCACGTTCCCAGCCCGTACCAGGCGAACAGGGTGGCGATCGTCGCCAGGGCGAACAGCAGGCTCACCCCCAGGTACGGGGCGCGGAGCAGGGAGGAAAAGCCTGCCGGCTCCTTGGTCTTGCGCGTGGCCCTATCCGCGGCGCTGACCGGGGCCAGCGTCTCCGGAAGGTATTTCAGCCCGAGCGGCACCACGACCATCAGGGCCAGCACGGCCACCAGGAACATGGACTCCCAGCCGAAGGCGGGGATCAGCTGGATGCCGACGAGGGCGGCGATGGATCCGCCGATCGGGACGCCGGACATCATCAGGGTGGCGATGGTGGACCGCCACTTCGTGGGAACCAGTTCGGCGACCAGGGCGTTGGCTGAGGGCACCAGGCCGCCGAGGCCAATGCCGGCCAGGAGCCGAAGCCCCCCGAAGACGGCGGCGTTCGGGGCGAAGGCACAGAGGATGGTGAAGATCGAGAAAACGACGGCGCAGCCCAGGATGGTACGGCGGCGCCCCCAGGAGTCGGCCATCCGGCCGGCGAAGATTGCCCCGATCATCATGCCGACGAAGGCCATGGAACCGATGGTTCCGGTGGTGGCCTTGGTCAGTCCCCAGCCGGTCTCGGAGATCAGGGAGGACTGGACGGTGCCGTAGACGATGAGGTCGTAGCCATCGAAGACCACCAGGAGCCAGCAGACCAGGACGGCGGCTGCGGAGCCTTTGGAAAACCGCGATGCAGGCCCATCGGCGGCAGTGGGGGCGGGAACCCCGGGCGGGAACCGGTGCGGCGCTGCATCGGGAAGTGTGTGATTCATCCCACTACTGTCGTGGCCGCCGCAGGTGAAGCACCATAGAATTCTGTTGTGCAGAACAACCCAGCACCCAGATCAGCCAGGAAGCCCGTGCAGAAGCGGCCGACCTATTCCATCGAGGCCGTCGACAACGCGCTGCAGCTTCTCCAGCTGCTCCGCGATGGCGGGGCGCTGCGGCTCAAGGACGCCGCCGAGGAGCTCGGCGTGGCCCCGTCCACCGCCCACCGACTCCTGGCCATGCTGGTCTACCGGGGGTTCGCCGTGCAGGATGAAACCCGCCGCTACGCACCCGGTCCGGCCATGGGCGTCGGTCCGGCCGGCCTGGGCTGGACCAGGCTGCTCCGCTCGCTCGCCCAGCCGCACATGGAACTGCTCTCTGGGCGGCTCAACGAGACCGTCAATCTGATGGTGCGGGTCGGGACGAAAGTGCGCTTCCTGGCCACCGTCGAAGGAGAGAATGTGTTACGTGTCGGCGACCGGCAGGGGACGGTCATGCCAGCCAACAAGACCTCAGGGGGCAAGGCCATGCTCGCCGAACTGGAACCGCACATGATCGAACAGCTCTTCCGCAGCAGTAACGCCGAGATCGGCGGGGACACGATTCCCGCCACGGAGTATCCGGCGTTCCTGCGCGAACTCGAGTCCATCCGCAGCAACGGCTTCGCCGCCAATTTCGAAGGCACGGAGGAGGGCGTGAGCGCCTTGGGAATCGCCCTGCACAACAGGCACGGTCAGGTTGTGGGCGCGATCAGCGTCGCCACTCCCGCGACCCGGTTCCGCAGGGTGTTCGACGGCGGACTCGTCGCCGCCCTGCGTGAAACCTGCCGGCAGCTGGAGATCGACATCGCGGCAAATCCGGCCGAGCCGGACTAAGGCTCCGTCGGTCTCGAGAATTCAGCCTCGACCAACTAATTCTGACCAGCAGAATATGTTGGGGGTCACACTGCTCCGTCCGTAGGGTCGAACTACGCCAACGAACTGTTCTGACCTAGAGGAGGCCCTCGTGTCCATCAGCGCCGAAAGCACGACCCATGATTCAGTGGCCGCCAGCCACGCCCTGCCGGAGCCCACGCCTGAAGAGGCAGCCCAGCTGAAGCAGCTGTACCGGGATTTTGACCGCGAGAACCTGATCCCGTTGTGGACGGAGATTGCGGATCTGATGCCGATGGTTCCGTCCCCGAAAGCCGTGCCGCATGTGTGGCGGTGGAGTGACCTGTATCCGCTGGCCGCCCGGGCGGGCGACCTGGTTCCCGTGGGCCGGGGCGGTGAACGCCGCGCGATTGCACTGGCCAACCCGGGCCTGGCGGGTACCCCCTACGCGACGCCCACGCTGTGGGCAGCCATCCAGTACCTCGGTGCGCACGAAACCGCGCCGGAACACCGCCACTCGCAGAACGCGTTCCGCTTCGTCGTCGAGGGCGAAGGCGTCTGGACCGTGGTGAACGGGGACCCGGTCGCGATGCGCCGCGGGGACTTCCTGCTGACCCCGGGCTGGAACTTCCACGGCCACCATAACGACACTGACCAGCCGATGGCCTGGATCGACGGCCTGGACATCCCGTTCGTGCACTACGCCGACGCCGGGTTCTTCGAGTTCGGCACCGAGCGCGTCACCGACGAGGCCACCCCGGACATCTCCCGCTCCGAACGGCTCTGGGCCCACCCCGGCCTGCGCCCGCTCTCGGGTCTGGATGACACCACCAACTCCCCCATCGCCGCGTACCGCTGGGAACACACCGACCGTGCCCTGACCGAGCAGCTGCTCCTCGAAGACGAAGGCCACCCGGCCACGGTCTCCCAGGGCCACGCCGCGGTGCGTTACTCCAACCCGACCACCGGCGGGGACGTGATGCCCACCATCCGGGCCGAGTTCCACCGCCTCCGTGCCGGCGCCAGCACCGAGGCCGTCCGGGAGGTCGGCTCCAGCGTGTGGCAGGTCTTCGAAGGGTTCGGCTCGGTGGTCCTGAACGGCGAGACCAGGACCCTGGACAAGGGCGACCTGTTCGTCGTCCCGTCCTGGCAGGAATGGTCCCTGCAGGCGGACACCGAGTTCGACCTGTTCCGTTTCAGCGACGCACCCATCTTTGAACGGCTGAATTTCAACCGCACCTACACCGAAGGACGCAACAAGTAATGAGACTCCTCACCCTCCGCACCGGCAACGGAACGACGACGGCCGTCCGCCAGGACGGCGACACCCTGACCCAGATCGACGGCTTCGCCGACGTCGGAGAGCTCCTCCGCAGCGACGGCTGGGAAGACACCGCGAAGGCAGCCAGCGGCGCAACGCACCCGTTCGACGGCGCCGACCTCGCCGCCGTCGTGCCCTTCCCGGGGAAAATCATCTGCGTGGGCCACAACTACCGTAACCACATCAAGGAAATGGGCCGGGAGATCCCGGAGTACCCCACCCTGTTCGCCAAGTACCAGGAATCCCTGATCGGCCCGAACGACGACCTGGCACTGCCGCAGGAATCCGACACCGTCGACTGGGAAGCCGAACTCGCCGTGGTGATCGGCAAGCAGGGCCGCCGGATCAGCGAGTCCGACGCCAAGGACCACATCGCCGGGTACTCCGTGCTGAACGACGTGTCCATGCGCGACTATCAGTTCCGCACCATCCAATGGCTGCAGGGCAAGACCTGGGAGAAGTCCACCCCGTTCGGCCCCGCCCTGGTCACCAGCGACGAATTCACCGCCGGCCCGCTCATGACCTCGGCCGTGGACGGCGAGATCCAGCAGCAGACCCCCACCGGCGACCTCGTCTTCACCCCGGAGTTCCTGGTCTCCTACATCTCCACCATCATCACGCTGAACCCCGGCGACGTGATCGCCACCGGCACCCCGGGAGGCGTTGGCCACGCCCAGGACCCCAAGCGCTACCTGCAGGAAGGCCAGCTCCTGGTCACCACCATCGAGGGCCTGGGCCAGCTGAACAACCGCGTGGTCAAGGAAGCCTGATGGCTGCCCGCACCGACCAGACCACCGACCCGCAGCTGCTCGAGGGTTTGCTGCAGGCCCGGCGGGGCACCGCGTTCTTCGCCCGCAAACTCAACGAACTCAGCGACCAGGAGCTCGACGGCGATTCGCTGCTGCGGGGCTGGACCCGCCGCCACGTGACGGCCCACATCGGCTACAACGCGCGGGCCATCGCGCGGCTGGTCGAGTGGGCGGGCACCGGCGTGGAGACACCCATGTACGCCTCCACGTCGGTGCGGGACCACGAAATCAACTTCGGCGCCACGCTCAGCCCGATCGCGCTGCGGAACCTGTTCGACCACTCCGCCGTTCACCTGAACGTCGAATGGCGCGACCTCCCCGAAGATGCCTGGCACCACAAAGTGCGGACCATCCAGGGCCGGGAGGTGCCTGCAACGGAAACGGTCTGGATGCGCACCCGCGAAGTCTGGATGCACGCCGTCGACCTGGACAACGGCGCCTCCTTCGCCGACATCCCGGCGCCCGTCCTGGAACGCCTGCTCAAGGACATCACCGGTGCGTGGCACACCCGCGGCACCGACGCGGGACTGGTGGTCAAAGTGACGGACCGCAATCTCACGTTCGGGGATCCGACGTCGGCGTCCCCCACCGTGGTCTCCGGGCCGTTGGCCGCCGTCGTCGAATGGGCCGCCGGCCGGGGGCTCGGCGGCGTCACCGCCACCGGCATGGCAGCCACCAACGGTGCGGTTCCGGCCGCGCCGAAGTGGATTTGAACCCATCGCCGCACTGATTCCGGCAACGGGAAAAGCCCCCTCGCCGAGGGGGCTTTTCCAGTATTCGGCCGCAGCTACAGGTTCGCTTCCGCGTAGACGCGCAGGGCGTCCCGAACGAAAGTTGCGCCGGACTCGCCGCCATAGTTTGCGCTGAAGCGAGGATCGGCCACATACATTTCGCCGAGCCCGATCACGTAACCCTTCACGTCACCTCCCGATGCCGCCGGCGTACCTGGAATTCCCCGGAGCCATTCCACCTGCCGCCGGGCAAGGTCCTGCGCCTCGTCGCTATCGGCGGCGATGCCCGCACCGGCCGCGGCGATCCAGTCGCTGCCGAGCTGCTGCGAGCGCTGCTTCCAGGCCGCTTTCTCCCGGGCGTCCATTCCACGCCACCAGGAGTGGCCGCTGGCATAGGCATCCCTGCCCCAGCGTTCCTCCACTTCATCCTTGTACCGGGTGTGGTCAAAGCCGTCGAACATGTTCTCTGCCATCAGCTCTCCACCTCCTTTCACTGCCTCGATGGTGCGCTGGACCGATGCGATCTGCCGGTTCAGCCTGTCCTGCTCCTGGCGCAGCCACTTCAGGTGGCCGCTCAGGGCCTTGACGGCGTCTGACTCGTCGCCAAGCACTTCGCCGATCACCGACAGGCCAAGGCCCAGCTCGCGCAACAGCAGAATCCGCTGGAGCTGGACCAGCGCCGCCTGGTCGTAGTGCCGGTAGCCGTTGGGGGCCATCCGGCTCGGCTTAAGCAGGCCGATGTCGTCATAGTGCCGCAGCGCCCGGCTTGTGGTGCCGGCGATCCTGGCGATCTGTTGGATCGACCAGTCCATGCGTTCCTCCTTCCGCGGCACCTCCGCGCCGATAAGCCGACTCTAAAGGTTGACGCAACGGGAAGGTCAAGAACCTGATTTGGGAATGGTGATGGCGATTTTCCCGCGGGTTTTGCCGGCATCGAAGTAGCGCATTGCATCGGGGACCTGTTCCAGCGGATAGGTACGGTCGAGGGTAGGGGTCAGGGTTCCTGCTTCGATGAGTCCGGCGAGGTGCTCGAGGTCCGCTGCCTCCGCCTTGGCCAGGACCATGGTCAGCCGCTGGCTGATGAACGGTGACAGGGCCAGCGCCCGGAACTGCCTGTCAATACTGCCCGTCCAGGGCCCGCCTTCCTCGCCGCCGGTAATGACGGCCGTTCCGGTGCGGGTGAGCGCCCGGCGGAGGCGCGCCAGGCCGGGGTTGCCGGCGATGTCCAGGATCAGGTCGTAGTGTTCGCTGCCGTCGGCGAAGTCCTGCCTGGTGTAGTCGATGACGTGGTCGGCGCCGAGCGAACGCACCAGGTCCATCTTGCCGGTGCTGGAAACTCCGGTGACCACTGCGCCGGAAGCCTTGGCGAGCTGCACAGCGTAGCTGCCGACCCCGCCCGAGGCGCCGAGGACCAGCACCTTCTGCCCCGGCGTTATCGGGCCGGCGGTGCGGAGGGCCTGCAGGGCGGTGCAGGCGGACACAGGAACCACCGAGGCTTGTTCGAAGCTGATGTTCGCCGGCTTGCGGGCGAGCTGGCTTTCGCGGGCGGTGGCGTACTCGGCGAAGGGGCCTTTCCCTGCGCCGAAGACGTGGTCCCCGGCTGAGAACCGGGTCACGGCCGCTCCGACCGCGATGACGGTGCCGGCCAGGTCCAGCCCGGGAACGGGGTTTTTGGGGGCGCGGATGCCGTAGGCCAGGCGCAGCGCGTACGGCAGGCCCGTGGTGACGTGCCAGGTGCCCCGGTCCAGCCCGGCGGCATGGACCTGGATCAACACTTCGTCCTCTCCAATCCCCGGACTGGGAATCTGCGCCATGTGCAGGACACCGGCGGAGCCGTAGGACTCCTGCACGATGGCCCGCATGGTGACCTCGCCTCCCGGCGAGCCGCCCGGCGAGCCGCCCGGACGAGGGGTCCCCTTAGCTTGTTGACCAGAGGTCATGGCCGTTCCTTTCAAACACTTGGAGTGTGCAGCCCACTGATTCGTACGCTGTACTAAAAAGAGTATCGTACAATGTACTAAACCGCTACGGCCAAGGAGTTTTCGTTGTCGACCACCACGCCGCCCGTCCCTGGGAAGAGACTTCCGCTCAGCCGGGAGAAAGTGCTTGAGTGCGCTTTGGGCCTGGCCGACGAGTCCGGAATCGCCGCACTGACCATCCGATCGCTCGCGCAGAGCATGGGGACCAAACCCATGTCGCTCTACTACTACGTGGCCAACAAGGAAGAGATTCTTGACGGCATCGTGGACATTGTCTTCGGCGAAATCGAACAGCCCTCCCCCGCGGGCGACTGGCGGGACGAAATGCACCGCAGGGCGCACGCGATGCGCCGCGCGCTCAGGCGCCACCCGTGGGCGGTCGGACTCTTGGAATCCCGCACCTCCCCCGGCCCGGCGACCCTGCGCCACCACGACGCGACGCTGGGCACGCTAAGAGCCGCCGGCTTTTCAGTTCAGCTCACGGCCCACGCCTACGCCCTGCTGGACAGCTACATTTACGGTTTCGCCCTCCAGGAAGCCGCCCTGCCCTTTACCGGCCCGGACACCGCCGCGGAAACCACGACGCCGATCGTGGAGAGTTTTTCAACCGGTCAGTACCCCCACCTGGTCGAGATTGCCACCGAACACGTGCTCAGACCCGGCTACGACTTCGGGGATGAGTTCGACTTCGGGCTGAACCTCATTCTTGACGGCCTCAGCCGGTCGATTCCACCCGCTGGCCCAGACGCGGAGCATTAGAACGGAAACTCCGGAAACCTATTACTGTGGCGCGGAATTCCGTTGTAATACGTGTCAGAAGGCGGGGCCGCCGGGCTCGCCGAGCGGGTACTCACGCTGGATCTCGGCGACCTTCGGATCGTTCTCGTCGGCGCCGTAGTCCGAGCTGCGCGTGATGTCCTTTCCATCAGGGACCTTGAATGCACGGAGTACCAGAGACAGGCCGGCAGCGACGATAAGGTTTATCACGAAGGCCACGACAGCGATGTAGACCTGCACGTCGGTACCGGGGATGGCCGCGATGGAGCCGCCAAAGTTGGCTTTCGTGACTGGGTTGACCACGTTGTAGGCAGCGATAGTGCCATAGATGATTCCGGCTGCCCAGCCGCAGAACAGCGCCCACCGGTGGAACCAGCGGGTGTATAGCCCTGCCACGATTGCCGGGAAAGTCTGCAAGATCCATATGCCGCCGAGGAGCTGCATATTAATGGCTGCCGACTGGTCCATGGCGATGACGAAAATCAGTGCACCGAATTTCACCACCAGCGATGCGATCTTGGAGACTTTGGCTTCCTGCCTGGGTTTGGCGTCAGGTCGGATCAGATCGCGGTAAATGTTGCGGGTGAAGAGGTTGGCGGCGGCTATTGACATGATCGCGGCCGGGACCAACGCGCCGATGGCGATGGCGGCCAAGGCGATGCCGGCAAACCAGTCCGGGAAGTGGTCAAGGAACAGCTGCGGCACCACCAGCTGCGGGTTAATGGCGCCGTTCAAGTCGATGGGCTTGGTACCGGCGTAAATCGCCGCGTAACCCAGCAGCGCCAGGAACCCCAGCATCAACGAGTACAGCGGCAGCACCGCGGCATTCTTCCGGATCGTGTTCCTGCTCTTCGTCGCCAGGACGCCCGTGATCGAGTGCGGATACATGAACAGCGCCAAGGCCGAGCCCAAAGCCAGCGTCCAGTACGCGGAGTAGCTGCCGGCGCCCGGAATGAATACTCCAGCGGGTTTGCCGGTTGCCGGGTTGACCGCACCCAGTTTCGCCTCAGCCGAGTCGAAGATGGTGCCCCAGCCGCCGAACTTGATCGGCAGGTAGATCACCGCAACGATCACCGCCAGATAGATCAGCAGGTCCTTGACTACTGCGATCAGGGCCGGAGCCCGCAGACCCGACGTGTAGGTGTAGGCGGCCAGGACTACGAACGCGATGATCAGCGGCAGATCCGTCAGCAGCACGTTCTCCGCACTGCCCAGGCCCAGCACCGTGAGCACAGCCTTGATGCCAACCAGCTGCAGCGCGATGTAAGGCATGGTCGCGACGATGCCCGTCACGGCGACGGCAACGGTAAGGGCCTTGCTGCCGTAGCGGCCGCCAACGAAATCGGCCGGCGTGACGAACCCATGCCGGTGCGAAACGGACCACAGACGGCTCATAAGGAGAAACACGATCGGGTACAGAACGATCGTGTACGGTACTGCGAAGAAACCGCTGACGGCTCCCGTGGCCCACATCGCAGCCGGGACTGCCACGAAGGTATAGGCCGTATAGAGGTCGCCGCCCAGCAGGAACCAGGTCACCCAGGTTCCAAAACCGCGGCCTCCAAGGCCCCACTCGTCCAGGCTGTGGAGCCCAGTCGCCTCTTCTCGGCGCCACCGCGCCGCAAAGAACCCCAAGGCAGCCACCAAGACGAAGAGAATAATCACAATAGTGAGTGCAACGCCGTTAATGGGCCGGTCCGGAACGGCCAGCGGCACGGTGAGCCCGCTCATCGCTCATCCTCTGCACCGGTCGTTCCCCGCACGGCTTCGCGACGGCGCCGATCCTCCTTGGTGATCAGCCAGTAAGAGCACCCCACCAGGCCCGCGGTGACCGGAATCCACATCATCTGATACCAGTAGAAGAACGGCATACCGGCCAAGCGCGGCTCATCGATTGAATACGCCGGCACAAACAACGGAACCACAATGGCGGTTGCCAACAGTATTCCGGCGATGACGTACGGACCAGGTCTTGCCGGCCCGCGCGTTGGAGCATCAGGAATGGACATCGACGCCTCCTCATCGAGACGGGCCCCGCAGCGGGAAGGCTTCCCGGGACGTGCCGGCGGCCTGTGGACCGTGTGTCGCGGCGGTCCTAACCAACAGAATAGACACTGGACTTATTCTCCAACAGGGCATTTGCGCCCGTACTTTCTAGTTAGTTGGCGGAACCGGTAGATTTGAGGCGATGATTCACATTGACCCCGATGACCCCGCCCGCGAGGATGTCCACCAACTCCTGAGCGAGCACCTGGCGGACATGTTCGCCACTTCTCCGGCCGAAAGTGTGCACGCACTGGACCCCACAGCCCTGTCCGGGCCGTCCATCACCCTTTGGACGGCCCGCGAGGACGGCGAGCTCCTGGGGTGTGGCGCGCTTAAACTCCTCGACTCCCCGCCCGGCTCTGCACAGCACGGCGAGATCAAGTCCATGCGGACCACAGCACGTGCCCGGGGGCGCGGCGTCGCGACCCTCATGCTCAGGCACATCCTGGACGACGCCCGAAGCCGGGACTTCAAGCGCATCTATCTTGAGACAGGAACAGAGGAGTATTTCGCTCCCGCCCGGCGGCTGTACGCCCGCCACGGATTCACCGAGTGTCCGCCCTTTGCCGGCTACGCCCTGGATCCAAACAGCGTTTTCATGGAACTCCGCCTCTGAGCCATCCCGTAGCCTCGCCCGTCGCTGGATGACCGAGCCAGGTGGATGTCGGGGGCTTCGACCGCGCCCACAACGTGCAAGGCTGGTTGCATGGATCTGGAAGTGTCGCCCTCGCTCACGATTCCCTCGTCGGAACTCGGCTGGCGGTTCTCGCGTTCATCCGGGCCAGGCGGGCAACACGTCAACACCTCGGACACCCGCGTCGAGCTGTCGTGGAACGTCGTTGACTCGACTGCGCTTTCGGACGGCCAACGCCTGATGCTGGTCACGCGTCTCGGCCGTCGCCTCATCGCTGGGGTCATCACCGTGACCGCCTCCGAGCATCGCTCTCAGCTGCGTAACCGCGAGATCGCCCTGGCCAAGCTCTCCGACCTCGTGGCCGAGGGTCTTGCTCCAGAAGCTGCTCAACGCCGGGCGACTAAACCCACCCGGGGTTCGAACCGTCGGCACCGCGCTGCGAAGGAACAGCGGGCGGCGACGAAACAGCAGCGAAGGCGTCCGCCCGCCGAGTAGCGCCGTGCACCAGCATTCCTTCCGTCGACGCACGGACGTTCGACGACGGCGACGGGCACCTTCGCGTCCGACCAGGGACGACGTGACGCAGGACTTGGACTCGTCGCCCTACGGGCGCGTTAGACAAATAAGTTGTTGCCCAGCTCAGGTGGCGAACCTAAAATCGGGACAACTCACGGGAGTTCAGACGAATGTCTGAGAGCCGCATCTGGTGACCTTCGGGCGCCGATGCCGACCACATCCAAGGAAAATTGACCAAGGGTTTCGCCCTTTGACCCGGAAGCATCGACCGATGAACACAGTTCATCAACATGATCCGGAACTTGAGATCCAACAGCTCTGCAGGAGTTACGCGGGCGGCTGTCGGGATCATTGATCGAGCCACAGGATCCGCTCTATGAGGAAGCCCGGGCGGTATGGAACGGCATGGTCAATGTCCATCCTCGTGCCGTTGCCCGGACGGCCGCCGGCGAGCACGTGCGCAGCGGCGGAGGGACGATCCTCGTACTCCAGCCCGAATTCGGGATGGGCGACGAGCCGTGGATGATTGTCGGATTCGCCTGGGTTGCCGACGACCACCAAGCCGGCCTCAAGCTCCTTGAGCAACTGCGCCTAGAGGCTCCTCCCGACCAAGAGGAAGTGGGCGCGACTTCGTGGGTGGGCTGGCAGGGCGCCATGGACACCGTGTTTCCTAAGGGCTCGCGCGGCTACTGGAAGAACGTTGCGTTCTCCAGCCTCGACCAGGAGGTCATCGACGTACTGGTTGGTTTAGCCTCCGAGCTGACCTGGCAGGGCACGGGGATAGACGTCCACCATCTGGAAGGCGCGTTCGGACGGGTGCCGGAAGTGGCCACAGCGTTCCCGAACCGGTCCGCGCGTTACTGGCTCAACGTCTATGGGTTCTGGCACGACCCATCCGAGGACGACCGGCTGACCGCCTTTGCCCGCAAGGCCTACGCACTCATGCAGCCATTCTCCGAGGAAGGCCAATACGTCAACTTCCTTGGCGCCGAACTCGGACCCCACGACGCAGACGCCGCGCGCCGGGCCTACGGGCAGGAGAAATATCAGCGCCTCCTTGCACTCAAAGACCGCTACGACCCACAATCTCTTCCGCCTCACCACAACATTCCGCCGACGCCCGTCTAGGGAAGTCCTCCCCCGGAACGGGATGCTGAGGGGTTACCTGGGGGTCGGTTCTGCCAGGGCACATGGTCAGGCCAACTTGTGGCGCCAGTCTTGGGGGACTCGCGAGGCCGGCCCCGGGACGCTCTGATCGAGTGGGTGATGGGCCGGCGGCGCCAGGTCCGGTCCGTCGAAAAAAGTGGAGCGGGGGTAGTCGTAGAACCAGGCTTCGCCCGGTTCGAAGGTGCGGATGACGGGATGGCCCGTGGATCGGGCATGAGCGGAGGCGTGTTGGGCCGGCGAGTTGTCGCAACAGCCGATGTGGCCACACTGGGCACACCGGCGAAGATGCAGCCACCAGCCTCCGCTGGCGTCGCATTCAATGCATCCGGCACCGCTGGGCGGGACCGAGACATCAATGCCCTGCACCACGTTCATTTGGCTTCTCCTCGGATTCGGGCGCCGTCGCCCGCGCACTATTTTACGTCCAGATCCATGCCTGGGCCGATGGAGGGTCCTTGTCCTGTCGGTCCGACGTCGGGTCGCGAAAGGCCCGGGGTCAGGGCGAGGCGGCGCCGCGCGCCTGCCCCGGGGGCTGCCGGTGGTGACGGTGCTGCCGCCAGCGGTCCGGATCGATTTCAAGACCTGCCCGGTCCCAGCGGCCTGTCTCGGCGGCCGCCTCGTAAGTGGAGTGAAGGAACCGAGACAAGGTCCCGTCCGGATCCGGTGCGGTGCGGACGTTCTCATAGGGAAGCAGGTAGAGCTTGTCGGCTTTGCTGTAGACGGTACCGTCCGCTTCGGTGACGTACTCGGAGTAACCGGCCGGCTCGGGGAACGAATAGGCGTAGGAGGCGCCTTCCTCACCTCCGCCCGGCCAAAACCCGCAGCTGCTCGTTTCGTGGGAGTAGGCCTCGGCCATGACCCAGTCGGGGCAGTTTGGGGCACCGCCCGGTTGGGTCGACGTCGCGCGCCCGGAGAACCTCGTGTATGCCAGATCTATCGATCCCCAGAAGAAGTGAACGGGACTCGCCTTCCCGCTGAAGTAGGACCTGAATTCATTCAGGACCCGGTCCGTCTGGACCAATTGGTGCCAGAACAGCCGGACGGCCTGGGCGTCGTAGGAGGCATGCCGGTCGTCTGCTGCGAAGGGTATGGCCGGATCCACCTCGTTCGGAATCGCCCGGATGGACGTGTTGATGCCGAGCCTCCGCAATGCCTGAAATACCTCGGCATGGAATTCGGCCACCGATTTGGCTTCGAGGACGACGCTCTCGGCAGTCCCGTCGCTGGAGCGTATGTGCAACCGGTGGTCACAAAAATCGAATTCGATATCGAAAGCGCCGTGGCCATACGGGATCCTGGAGGTCGCAAGCCCGCGCGGTGTGACGTACAGGGTCACGTGCCACCAGTGGTTGAGCATCGGCGCATGGGCCATGCGGATCTTGCCCACGATCTGGGTCCACATGTGCACCGTATCCCGGGTTTCAGCCCAGTCAGCCACACGAAGCCGGGGCCACCCGTTGCGAGCGTCGGCAGCTTCCGCATAGTCCATCGCAGGGTCCTCCGCCGTCCGGACTTCAGCTTCCGGGGACCGTCTGCACTGACCCCTGCGGGGGCGCGGTCCCTTCCCAAGAATTCTGCCACTCGGCTCCCGGGGCGCATACCTGTGCGTTGCACCGCGGATGCGGTCCCCGAAAAAGCGTCCATCCGCGGTCATCACCTGCCGCTGCCCGGGCAACGCCCCGACAGACCACGCTAAGGGTTTTGGATGCCCTTGGGTTTGTCCGGCGTGCGCATGACTCGAACGCCGAGCCTGGGTGGCGGCGTTGTCCGCGGCGCGGGGTTCCGTGGCGGGTTCCTGATTCCGGAGGCTGAGACCGCAGCTCCGATGACCAGAAGGATGGCGACGGCGATCAGCACCCGGTGGAATCCGGCCAGGTCAAGCTGCGTTCCGGTAAGGAGTCCGACGAGGGCGATGCCAATCAGACCCGACACCCGGGCAACCGCGTTGTTCACTGCCGAGCCGATCCCGGACTGCTGTTCGGAGATCGAGCCCAGGATGGCTGCGGTAAGCGGTGCCACCGTGGCCGAGAGCCCGGCCCCGAAGAGGATGATTCCCGGCAACAGCTGAGTCCAGTAATTGAGGGGCGCCTGCGACGAGACCATCAAGAGGTAGCCGAGGCCGGCGCCGGCCGGACCCAAGGACATGAACCACCGCGGCCCGTACCGGCCGGCGAGTGAACCGAACCATGACGACAAGCAGATGCTCAGCAGGCTGACCGGCAGCAGGGCGAGGGCGGCGAAAGTCGCCGGGAATCCGGCCACCTGCTGCAGGAAGAGCACGATGATGAATCCGCCGACGGAGAGCGCGGCATAGATGAACGTCGTGGCTATGTTGCCGGCCGCAAAGTTCCTGACGGCGAAGAGGCTCAGCGGCATGAGCGGCTGTTTCGCTGTTGCCTGCCGCCAGAGGAACGCCGCCAAGCAGAGTACTCCGAGGATCAAGGGCAGCAGGATGGCCGGACTCCCCCATCCGCGTGTGCCCTGCTCAATCAGGGCATACACGGGTCCGGCCAGTCCGAGAACGCACAGCACCGCCCCGGGGTAATCAATGCGAACCCCCGCCTCGCGGACGTCCGTCGCGTGCAACACGGCCAGAAGGCACAGGATCACCGCGATCGGCAGAACGTTGATGCCAAACACCCAGCGCCATCCGACGGAATCGACCAATATGCCGCCCAGGAGCGGTCCGGCGATGAAAGCCACGGTGGTACCGGCGGTCCATTGGCCAATGGCCTTGGCCCTGGCCGCCCCGTCAAAATGTGAGGTGATGAGCGCGAGGGAACTGGGCACGAGCAAAGCCCCGGCAATGCCTTGCAGGGCCCGGGCAATGATCAGAACCTCGGCGGCGGGTGCGAACGCGCACATCAGGGACGTCACTCCGAAACCGACCAGGCCCACGCGGAGAATGCGGATCCGTCCGAGAACGTCAGAGAGCGATCCGGCAAGGAGGATGAGCGAACCGAGGGTGATCAGGTAGGCGTCCACGACCCATTGCTGGGTGGTCAGGCCGCCTCCCAGTTCACGGGAAATGGCCGGTAATGCGACGTTGATGACGCCGCTGTCCAAAAAGGACACGAAGGAGGCGAGAATCGCGATCCAAAGAACGAGTGTTTGAGCGCGCGACGCCGGAGGGAATCCCATTCCTCAGCGCCCGGAAGAACTGGCCCATGTCCAAGGGAGGGAAAAGCACCAAGTCACGTTCGGTCAGGTCATCGTCCGGGCCCCGCCGCGGCGCTGGCGGCAACTCAATGCTGGCCGAAGCCCTGGCGGCACTGCGAAGCTAGGCAAACTCGTCCGGCGACGGCGTACATGAGAAGACCCTCACCGGCTTCTCATGGCTGCCTCACGTCTGCAGGCCAGCATGGAAGGTGTCAAAGACGACGAAACGTTCGTGGTCTTTTCGGGACCCGGGCATCGTGACAGGCGGGACAGAGGATGCTGAAGGTTCCGGCCCTCACCGGTGTTTGTGGCGCCCTCACCCGTGCTGCTCTCGCAGCAGGGTCCGAGCATTCCATAGCGGGAGATGTGACCTTGAAAACCTTGGAGGAAACCCACGATATATTCGACAGTTCCGACCGCCCAGGACGGGGATCCGGGTCCCACAGCAGGCGCGGAAACCTTCAGTGGCCGGAGCACGGGCGCAGCAACTGGAAGCCGCTGCGGAAGCACCACGTCGAACCGGTCGCATCAGCGTTCCTTCTCGACGAGGTCTCGGCGCTGCTCGCTTACGACCCCGGCGTACGATCCGGAGCACAGGATGCCTCACGCGCCATGATGGCCGCCACCGGCCGGGTCTGCCTGGACCTCGCGAACCACCGCAGGCTGTTGGACGCGACGACAGTGAACAGGCTCCTTGCGGAGCTGGAATGGCTCACCGTGGCTCTGGGCCCGCTCAGCCATTTCACGCCTCCCGAGGGAGACGGATACGCTGCGGCTTACACGACGGCACTCGCCGCGCTCGAATCCGACCGGTATTTCCGGCTGGTCGCCGATCTCCAACTGTTCTGTTCGGCTCCTCCGCTCAAAACGGGGAAGTCCCGGAAACACAGACAGTCCGAGCAAATGCGGCCGATGCACGGCCCGATCCGAAGCCCAATCTGCTGACGGCGCCAGCATCCTGTCCCTGGCCATTTTGAGCAACTCAAAGCGACCGCCGCGCTGCCCGGGTAGGGGCGCGGGAGTTCTGTGTCCGAACGTCGAAGTGGTCGGCGTCCGGGCGTACGCTGCATTCATGGACAACACATTCGAGATCGAGCTGGTCAATGACAACGAGTACGCTGTGCGGTCGGAAGCAGAAGGACAGTCGGTGGAGTCGCTTTTCCGAACCGATCCCGGTTTTCTTGAAAGCATCGGGCTGGCCGAGGCCGATGGGAAACGGGTTGTGGAGGAAACTGCCCGTTTCCTCGCCGAGCATCAGCCGGTGATCGATTTCCCGCCGTTGATCGATCTTGAAGACATCGCTGCCGCTTACGACGATTATCCGCAGCAACTCCGGAACCGGCTTGGAAAAGAGTAGTTCGGCTTGAGGTTTACTCGGTCTGCGCTTGATTCGTTCCGCGGCGGGAGCCTGCCGGACCTGCTCGCGGACCACACGCGACTTCTGTTCGTCGGCATTAATCCCGGCCTGCGCGCCGTCGCAGTGCAGGCGCATTTCGGCGGCGGAAGCAACCGCTTCTATCCCGCTCTCTACCTGGCGGGCATCGTCGATCGGCGGATAGATGCTTCCGCGGGCTTCCTTCCCGAAGACCTCGCACATCTGCGTGAGCGTGGCCTCGGCATCACCTCGCTCGTTGCGGGAGCATCGGCGCGCGCGGACGAACTAACCGCAGAGCAACTCGTGACCGGCGCGGAAGCGCTCTCCGAGCGCGTCGAACGCATCGCTCCGGCAGTGGTGGCGGTACTGGGAATCACTGCCTACCGGACGGCCTTCGCCCGGCCGCAGGCGAGGACCGGCCGTCAGCCGGATCCTCTCGGCGGCTCCCCCGTCTGGGTGGTCCCGAACCCGAGCGGCTTGAACAAACACGCGAGCCTCGCTGACCTGGCAAACGCCTACCGCGAAGTCGCAATCGCGGCCGGCATCGAACTCTTCGCCGCGTCAGCGTGACCCGGCGCGCGCCCGCCAGGTCTAATCGGGGATTCTCTCTCCGACGTCATAGTCCGTCGACGATGCCGTCGACGACTGCGCCGAACCTCTCCGATGACCCACCCGCCTTGACGAGCACGCTAAGCCCGACCACAGAAGCAAGCAGCTGACTGGCGGCGGTCTCGGCATCCCGATCCACGCTGAATTCTCCAGACTCCCGTCCCTGCGCGACTGCTTGACGAAACACCGCTTCGATCCGCGTGAAGAGGTCGTCCGCGATGCGGTTCACGTCGTCGTCGGCGGTGCCGAGCTCTGCGGCGGCATTGACCATGACGCAGCCCCGCTGGTGCTCGCCTACGCCGGCAAGGACAGTCACCGCAGCTTTGAGGCGCGGCCCGATCGGCCCCGGCGCTGAGAACAGCTCGGTCAGGTACTCGAGTCGTCTCTCGCTGTAGCGCCGAAGAGCACGCACGAAGAGCGCGTGCTTGCTTTCAAACGTGTTGTAGAGACTACCTTTTCCGATCCCCAGCTCACTGGCCAGCTCCTGCGGCGTCGTTCCGGCGTACCCCTGGCGCCAGAACAGGTCCATCGCCCTGTCGACGGCCGCGTCCGTTTCAAACTGCATCGGTCTGCCCATGGGAAAAGCGTAACTTGCGTGATATTGTACTTCAAGGTCAAAAACTGCCGATGACCACCCGCCGGGTCCCCCTACCCCTTTCAGGAAGGCATTCCTTTGTCCGCTCAACCGCACTTGGCGCACGCCGCCCCTGCGAGCCGCTTGCGCAAGAGGGTCCCGTTGAACACGCTTGCTATCCCGCTGGGCTTGGCTGGCCTCGCCCAGGTTTGGTCCGTGGCGACTTCCGCGCTCGGCATCCCGTTCGAGGTCGGGCAGGCGTTCTGGCTGATCGCCGCGATCGCCTGGATCTGGACCATCGCGGTGCACGTGCATCGCGGCACGCGCACCGATCAACCGCTCTCGCATCAGCTCACGCACTTCGCTCAGGGTCCGCTGGCGGCATTGCTCCCCATCGCCGCGATGCTGCTCGGAGCGAGCCTTCACCGCACGGTTCCGCTTGCCGCGACCGTGCTGACCTTGATCTCCCTCGCCGCCGCTGCCGCGTTCGGCGCATGGATTCTGAGCTTCTGGATGCGCGGGGAAATGCCGCTCGAATCCGTGCACGGCGGCTACTTCCTGCCCATCAGTGCCGCCGGTTTCGTCGGTGCCCTCGCTGCCGCAGAGACGGGCCTTAACTGGCTCGCCGTCGGAAGCTTCGCGGTCGGCATCTTCTTCTGGCTGGTGATCTCCGTGTTTTTCTTCCTCCGGCTAGCGGTCCGTCCAGCCATGCCTGCACCACTTGTCCCGACACTCGCGATCATGATCGCTCCCCCGGCCGTTGCGTCAGCAGCATGGCTTACCATCTCTGGCGGTCGACCCGATCATGTTTTCGAGGGGTTGACGGCGATGACGGCGTTCATGGTGCTGATCCAGGTGATGTTGTTGCCGCGCTACCGCGCGCTGCCGTTCTCGCTCGGATTCTGGTCATTCACCTTCCCTGTGGCGACTGTCGCTGCGCTCGCAATCACGTGGTTGCATCTGCTCCAACCGTTTGCCTGGCAGGCCATCACAATTGCGGTGCTCGGCGCCGTTACGCTACTTGTGGTGTCGATCGCGGCGAAGTCGATCCTCCTGCTCATCGCCACGGCCCGCGCGGAACGGCGACAGCGGCCAACCGCCGGGGAGCAGGCGATGGCTGGCCACGAGTAAGAACCACATCCATCGCCCGCAGAAGGTGACGCCGGGGTCTCCCCCACCACCCATCCAGCCCGACACCCCTCACCAATCTGTTGAAGAAGGATCAAGGAAATGGAATTCCTGACCACCCTCATTACAAACGTTCCCGACGGAACATCGGACGCGATCGTCAGCGACACCCGATCACGGGAAGCGCTCAGGGCCGCAGAGCTGGCCGAGCAAGGTCACCTGCTCCGGCTGTGGAGGCCTCCGGTCGAGCCGGGTGAATGGCGAACGCTTGGCCTCTGGAGAGCAGGCAGTGAGACAGAGTTGAAGGGCATTCTCGCCACCCTCCCTCTGCACAAATGGATGACAGTGGAAATCACGCCCCTCAATCCCCACCCGAACGACCCGGCAAACAAGAGGTCCTGACGGCACCGTCAGTTTCCGTCGCTGCTGTCAGGTGCTGCGGTGCGCCGGGGCGAACTGCGCCGCCCGGCGGGTTTCCTCGGCGCGGATGAGGTGCACGAGCGCGTTGATGAGGGCCAGGTGGGTGAACGCCTGTGGGAAGTTGCCGAGATGCCGGCCGCTCACCGGATCCAGCTCCTCAGCGTAAAGGCCCAAGGGACTGGCGAGGGACAGCAGACGTTCGCACAGTGCCTTGGCGCGTACCACTTCTCCGATCTCGACGAGGGCTGAGACAAGCCAGAACGAGCAGGTCGTGAAGGTCCCCTCCACGCCGGTGAGTCCGTCGTCGGTCTCCTCGGGGCGGTAGCGCAGGACGAGCCCGTCCCGGGTGAGTTCGTCGGCGACGGCCAGGACAGTGGCGCACACGCGTGGATCGTTGGCGGGCAGGAACCGGACGAGCGGGACAAGGAGAAGTGAGGCATCGAGGTTCGTCGTGCCGTAGGACTGAACGAACACACCGCGGTCGTCGACACCATTGCGGCAGATGTCCTCATGGATCTCCTCGGCGATGGTGTCCCACTTCCGGGCGTAATCAGCCTGGCCGTGCATGCGCGCCAGCCGGGCACCACGATCCAGGGCCACCCAGCACATGAGCTTTGAGGATGTGAAGTGCTTCGGTTCGCCACGGACCTCCCAGATGCCGTGGTCGGGGTCCCGCCAGTGGGCGGCGGCTTGCTCGACCTGGCGGAGCAGGACGGGCCAGAGCGGCTCGGGGAGCTGGTCACGGGATTTGGCGTGAAGGTAGACGGAGTCCAGCATGGTGCCCCAGACGTCGAGCTGCCGCTGGCGGGCGGCAGCGTTGCCGATCCGGACGGGGCGGGCGCCGTCGTAGCCGCCGAGCCCCTCGACAGTGACCTCGGGAAGATCCCTTTCGCCGTCGATGCCGTACATGATCTGCAAGTCCTCCTCGGCGGCGACGTCGCGGATGAAAGCGAAGAAGTCGTCGGCTTCCCGGTCCAGGCCGAGTGTGTACAGGGCCCATAGCGCGAACGTGGAATCGCGCACCCACGTATACCGGTAGTCCCAGTTCCGCTCTCCCCCGGGCGTCTCGGGCAGCGACGTGGTGGGCGCCGCGACCAGAGCTCCAGTGGGCGCGTAGGTGAGGCCCTTCAACGTCAGCGCGCTGCGTTGCAGCTGCTCCCGCCACGGGTGGTCGGGGAACTCGCCCCCGGTGATCCATTGCCTCCAGAACTCAGTGGTCTGCCACTGCTTGCGCGTGGCTTCATCCCACGTCCGCGGCGGGGGCAGCGACCCCCAGGAGAGCGCGATAAAAGCCTGCTCGCCCTCGGTCATCCGGCTGCGGATGACCGCGATCGAGTCCTCGATGCCCAGCCGGCGGTCGGTGGTCAGACGAAGCAGCGGATCCTCCCCGTCGCCGCTGACCGTCACGATCTCCCCGTATGCGGGGCTGGAGAACTCCCACCTTGCCCGGCGCCGGCCGTAGTCGAAGACCGGCTCGCACAGCACGGACAACTCAACTGCACCGCTGACGCACCGGACGGTCCGCAGCAGGCAATGCTCCGCCTCGTAGTTCATCGGCGGGCGGCGGTATCGTTCGGCCCTCTCTTCGGTGTGGTGCCACGGACCCA
Organism: Arthrobacter sp. KBS0703; assembly: GCF_002008315.2. Lineage (NCBI taxonomy): Bacteria > Bacillati > Actinomycetota > Actinomycetes > Micrococcales > Micrococcaceae > Arthrobacter > Arthrobacter sp. KBS0703. The sequence continues at coordinate 1,836,992 of NZ_MVDG02000001.1, forward strand.
TCACCAGGGCATCCCTCACGATCAGCCATCCGGTCCTGGTCTGCCAAGTGGTCTCCAGGATCAGGCTGCCGGGGAGATAGCGGCGCGCAGTGGGCTCCCGGACGCCGTACGGCGCCACCTTGAAGCCACCCGCGGCGCGGTCGAGCATAGCGGAGAACACGCTCGGTGAGTCGTGACGCGGCACGCACATCCACTCCACCTGCCCGCTCGATGCGATCAGGCAGCTGGCTTCGCAGTCAGACAAAAACCCATAGTCGGCGATCGGCGGGTACGGGCTCGTGCCTGCCCCTAGCCGCCGCCCCTGGGCCCCTGATCCGGCGTCGATCCTCACTACCCCAGTATCGTCCTCCGGACTGGAAGCGGGAATCCTGAATCCCGCGCCCGCAGCAACTGCAACCAGGATTCCCCGATCGGCAGAGGTGGTGGAGCAATCTCCGACGGCCCGGGTTAGTCTCGGGCGCGCGTGACGCTCACCATGATGGTGCGCCGATCAACAGTCGAGGGCTTGCGTAGCAGATCCGCACCGCCTCCGCGATCCTGTGGGCCGGCAACAGTTCGCCTTCGTCATTCACGGAAGCAGATTCTTCGAAGAGGGACGGGACGCCACCAATACGCGGGAGCAAGGGGCAGGGAGCTTACCGGTTCCAACCCAGCGCGGAGTCATAGCTGCACTCCAGTGCACCCGTTCCGGGGGCGAGTCCGCCGCCGGAGGGGAAGTAGATGGCGCCGAAACCGGCGCCCGCGGACTCGATCCGTTTCCCGGCCCAGATCTTGGCGGCTTCAAGATCCTTCTCGGGGATAGGCTCCCGGGTGCTGTGGTCCCCGCCAAAATGGATGTCCAGCTGATACTCCCCCGGCTGGGAGGTCCCGCTGTGATGGGTCGGATCCATTTCATCACGTCTGCTGATGAGGACCTGTGCCGAGGCATGGAGGATGGAGGGCTCGCTGGCCAGATTGCCATTCTCCTGCTGTTTCATGCGCAGGCCCGAGACGACGCTCTCCACGGTGTCATCCGCCGTGACGACATACCCGGAACCGCCGACGTCAGCCTCAGAACCACCGACGCTTTTCAAATGCTGCCCGAAGTGGTCGGAGCTGGACTGGCTGGAAGTCATGCACCCTCCTTGAGGGTTTTCGCGGCGAATGCCGACCGTCCCACCCTAGTGCCATACCGGGCGTCCGGACCGGGTCAGAACGGGATTGTTTCAGGGAAGATCCAGCCGGGGGCGGGCGTGGCCGCCAACCGGCAGCGGGTGGCCGGCGGTTCAGGAATGGTGATGGTATCCATCAGGGAGGCTCTGCACGGCATCGTCCGGAAGCTCCCAAACAGGGGAGGAACCCGCCGTCGACATCGGCGCTGGCCCGGGCGTACGCTGGCAACATCGGCGCATGTGCCCGGTGACTCTGCGTCGATACCTCAATCGATGAAGGAGGACCAATGAGTGCCGTACGTGAATTCATGACTACGGATGCACAGTGTATTAAGGAGAACCAGTCCCTCGTAGATGCCGCACGGATGATGCTGGATCTGGACTGCGGCTCGTTGCCGATCTGTGGTGACGACGGCAAGTTGAAGGGCATGATCACTGACCGCGACATCGTTCTCAAGTGCGTTGCCGTGGGCCGGGATCCACGCGAGATGGTGGCCCGCGACCTCGCCACCGGTGCGCCGCGCTGGATTGATGCCGATGCGAACGTTGACGCCGCCATCGAAATGATGGAAAAGTACCAGGTCCGGCGGCTCCCGGTCATTGCTGACCACAAGTTGGTCGGTATCATCAGCCAGGGTGACATCGCGCGCAACTACTCGGAGGAGCGTGTGGGCGAACTGGTGGAGCACATTTCGGAACGCAATCCACTGCAGTCGAGCAGTTCATAAAGTCAAGCAATTCATCAGCAAACACGCGCCACGGAGTATTCTCCGTGGTGCTGTTTTGTGCCCGCCGATTGCCGCGTCCGAGGCTTACACGGATAAAGTGGCCAGGTGATTGTGGCGCGCGGGTGAAAGCGCAGGACGCCGACACCACGGTCATCCTGGTGCCCGTTCAGCGGCGCATCTACGACCGTTACTTCCGCGAAGCGATTAATCCGCGCTGGTAAGGAAGGGAACGACGCCATCACCAACCGCCGCGCGTCGGCGTATGTCCCTTTCGGGCATCATCGGGCATTGCCATTTCGGCCCGCAGGCCTAGGAGCCGGATCGGACGGCCAGCTTCGATTCCGGCCGCGAGGTCCAAGGCCCGCGCGAGAATTTCGTCCCGGTCGATTGTCTCGGAAATCTTCCGCGCGTGGGTCTTGGTGAAGAACGGCGCGTACCGAACCTTGAGGGTCACCCCAACCACGGGCCGTCCTTCGGCCACAACATCCTCAAGGACACGCGCTGTCAGCTCCCTCACGGCGTCGTCCACCTGGGCGGGCTCGGTCAGGTCCCGCTGGAAGGTGGTTTCCCGGCTATGCCCGCGGGCAACCCACGGGGTGTCGTCCACAACGCTGGCGCCGTCCCCGCGTCCGAGCTCCGCGTACCAGGGACCCAACCTGGGGCCGAACTCCGGGACCAGATCTTGGGGGTCGGACGCGGCGAGCTCGGCGACTGTGTTGATGCCGAGCTTGGCCAGCCGGCCCGACACTTTCGTCCCGACGCCCCACAGGTCCTTGGTGGGCCGATTGCCCATGACGTCGAGCCAGTTCCCGGCAGTGAGGCGGAAGACGCCGGCCGGCTTGCCGAAACCGGTGGCGACCTTGGCTCGGACCAAGGTGTCGCCGATGCCCACGCTGCAATGCAGCTGCGTTCGCTCCAGGACAGCGGCCTGCACCTGCCGGGCGTAGGCCTCCGGATTCTCTGTCTCAGTGCCTACAAAGGCTTCATCCCAACCCAGCACCTGCACGGTGGCGCCGGGCTGCGCGCGCAGGGTGGCCATCACCGTTTCAGACGCCGCGAGGTAAGCCTCATGATCGACGGGCAGGATCACAGCGTCGGGCACTTTGCGGGCCGCAAGGCGTAAGGGCATTCCGGAACCCACCCCGAACGCCCTGGCTTCGTACGATGCGGTCGACACCACCGCTCGTTCCGTGGGGTCGCCTCGACCGCCGACAATGATCGGCTTGCCCGCAAGCTCCGGCCTCCGGAGCACTTCGACCGCCGCGATGAACTGGTCGAGATCGACGTGCAGCACCCACCGGATTCCGTTCACGCCACCAGTCTGCCCTAAACATCCCTGGCAAGCAGTGGAGGGACGGTGGCTCATTTTTTCTCGTTGACCGCGGCAGTTGTCGTTTCACGCTGGGTGGCGGCCCAGCTGGCGAGGACTTTCAGTGCGTCCTCGGAGGCTGTCTCGGGATCTGCTGTGTACACGTTGATGCGCAGTCCCGGGGCTGCAGGGAGTTCCAGCGCTTCAAAGCTCAGGTCCAAGTCGCCAACGATCGGGTGGTGGAGCCGTTTGCGGCCGGCGCGGTGGTATTTCACGTCGTGACGGGCCCACCGGGCGCGGAACTCCTCGCTGCGGGTGGAGAGTTCACCGATCAGGTCCGTGAGGTCCTTGTCGTACGGGTTTTTCCCGGCCGTGGAGCGCAAGACTGCGACGACGTCGTCCGCAGCGCGTTCCCAATCGGCGAAGAACTCCCGCGCTTTCGGATTCAGGAAGGTGAAGCGTGCGCTGTTCGGCGGATTGGGCCCCTCTGCCATCATGTCCAGATAAAGGGCACGGCCCAGTTCGTTGGCGGCGAGGACATCCCCTCGGTCGTTGCGGACCCAGGCCGGCGCCGTTGTGATCGCGTCAATGACGCGTTGCACGCTCGGCCGCACCGTCTGCGGGCTGCGCTTGCGCCGCACCCGGGGGAAGGCGGTGGCGGCTCGGGCCAGGTCAAAAAGGTGGGCCGTTTCGGCGTCGTCGAGCTTCAGGGCACGCCCGAGGGCTTCGAGGACGCTGTCCGAGGCGCCGGAGAGGTTCCCTCGTTCAAGGCGTATATAGTAATCGATGCTCATCCCGGCGAGCATGGCGACTTCCTCGCGGCGCAGCCCGGTAACGCGCCGGTTGCCGCCGTAGACCGGCAGGCCGGCCTCTTCCGGCGTGATCCTTGCACGGCGGGAGGTCAGGAATTTCCGCACGTCGTCGCTGTGGGTCATGGCATCCACGCTACGCGCCGTCGATGGGACGAGGGAGGCACTGGCGTTACCCGGAACGACAGTGACTCCCGGCCTATAAGGATTCACGGTTGCATTAGAAGCATGAAACCTGAACCCGCAACCGCTCCCCGCCGGGCAGCGATCCTGGCGATCATCCTCGTCAGCTACTTCATGATCCTGTTGGACAACTCGGTCATCTTCACCGCCCTGCCGAGTCTGCAGGCAGACCTGCAGCTGAGCACCGGTGAGCTCTCCTGGGTTCAGGATGCGTACACGCTGGTCTTCGGCGGCCTGCTGCTCCTCGGCGCCCGGGCAGGAGACCTGCTCGGACGCCGGCGGGTTTTCGTGTTCGGGCTGGTGGTGTTCTCGATCGCGTCACTTCTGATCGGACTGGCGCCGGCGGGCTGGTGGGCGATCGCCGGCCGCGCCGTCCAGGGTATTGGCGCCGCGATCGTCGCGCCCGCCTCGCTGTCCCTGCTCACGGCGAGCTTCCCGGAGGGCCGTGAGCGCACCCGGGCCGTCGCACTGTACGGCGCCACCGCAGGGATCGGAAGGAATTACTGGGATGCGATGAACGACGATACCGCCGGGTGCAGCACCGGCCGCTTCAGCCGGTAGCAATTCTACGGAACCACGGCGAGTTCCACACCGGCAGACCAGGGCTCCCCCGTTCCCCGCAGGTCTGAATGAGCAGTGGTGCTGGTTGCTAAGCATGCTTATTATGTTTCTAAGGCCGAATCGAACGGCCGCCAACCAGAGGAGGAACACCATGGGACTCGGCGACAAGATCGAAAACGCTGCAGAAAAGGCCGGCGGCAAGGGTAAGGAAGCCGCCGGAGCGGCCACGGGCGATGACAGCCTGAAGGCCGAAGGTCAGGCGGACCAGGCCAAGGGCGATTTGAAGCAGGCCGGCGAGAAGGTCAAGGACGCCTTCAAAAAGGACTGACCTGAACGCAAGGAAGGGTGCATCTCCCGCGGGAGTGCACCCTTCTTGCTGCAGCCGGGAATTGTGCGGGAAGGTACGGACCCGCTCCTACGCACCACGGCGGCCCATTAGGCTGTGCCAATGGATGAATTGCTCCCGGAGCCCGTCGCGGCCGTGGCTAAAAAGACTGTGGTCCGCTCACTCTTGGCTGTCGCGGCGGTTCAGGGGGCGGTAATTGCCGGGCTCGTCCTATTGGACATGGCGAAGAAACGGGATCGAAGCAAGCGCAAGGGGTTCCCGCACCCGGGCATTTTTGAGAGCACCGTCTCCGACTCCCAGGTCACGACGTACACCTACGGGGCCGATCTTTACCGTGACATGATCCAGGCGATCGGCGAAGCAAAAGACCGGATCCTGATTGAGACGTTTATCTGGAAGGACGACGACACCGGCCGGAAGTTCAAGAACGCCCTGGATGAAGCGGCGGACCGCGGAGTCGAGGTCTTTGTCATTTACGACGGGTTCGCCAATTTGGTCGTGCCACCCTCGTTTTTCCGTTTCCACCCAGGCATCCACGTGTACCGTTTCCCGGTGGTCCGACCTTCAATGTTCTTCAAGACTCTTCGCAGCACCGGGCTGGACCACCGCAAGCTCCTTATCGTCGATGATCACATCGGTTTCGTGGGCGGCTACAACATCGGTTCCCTGTACGCCACCGAATGGCGGGACACGCACCTCCGACTCATAGGACCGTCCGTGTGGGATCTCCGCCAGGCTTTCGTGAATGTCTGGAATGACCACTCTTCCGGGTCCCTGCCCGAGATACCTCACACAACCCCGGACGTCTGGGAGCCGCGGATCCGCGCCGTGAACAACATTCCGTCGAACCTTGTCTATCCGATCCGCGGGGTCTACCTGGATGCGATCAACCGGGCGCAAGACCACATTTTTATCACCATGGCCTACTTCATACCGGACCAGCAGATCCTTAGGGCATTGCTCGCTGCCAGCAGGCGGGGTGTTGATGTCCGGCTGATCCTCCCCGAAGATTCCAACCACATCCTCTCGGACTGGCTCTCCCGCGGGTTCTACCGGTCTCTGCTCGAGGAGGGTGTGACGATCCTGCTCTACCGAAACGCGATGATCCATGCCAAGACGGCCACGATCGACGGCAGCTGGTCAACCGTGGGCAGCGCCAATATCGACAGGCTGAGCCTGACGGGCAACTACGAAATCAACCTCGAAATCCATGACGACACTTTTGCCTCGGACATGCAGAAAATATTCGACGTAGACAGCGAGAACTGCCGCGTATTGACCCTGGATGAATGGCAGGATCGGCAAATGATCGCCCGGTTCAGCGAAGCCGTCCTGGTCCCGCTCAGGCCGTTACTTTGAGTTCGATCCGCCAATATGTTTGCCATTTCCAAGAACCCGATCCTGACATAGGGTGAAGCGCACCACACGATACTCCGCGTGGGCCATCGGCCGGAATCACGAACTTGGATTGATATCACGGCAGGGGAATTGATGCGGCGTCAGGGTTGATGAGAGGGAGAGGTACGAAGATGATTCTTACCGGCATTGGCCCTCGGTGCGGCTCTGACCCCCACGTCATTCCTGCTGCGCGCCAATGTACGCGGGGCGGCCGGGGCGCAGAATCAGCATTTCCATCCGCAGACAAACAAGGGAGACTCTCATGTTGCTTTGGATAGCCATCATCATCGCTGTTCTCTGGCTTCTCGGCTTGCTCGGCAACATCGGCGGCGGGTTAATTCACCTGCTTTTGGTTATTGCCGTGGTGGTTCTGATCTTCCACTTCATCCGTGGCAGGTCCCGCGCGTAATACAAACTCAGCTTCCGCCGCCGCGGACGCCGAGGCGCAAGCTGCCGCGGATGTGTCGGACGGTCCGCAGACGCTGGAAGGGCCAGGACGTCCCGGCTAAAATCATGCGCGGGACAGGGCAGCCGTCGGCCCTTGCCTCGCCGGTCAAGGTCGCGCTGGCCTTGCCGTCACCACAATGCCGCCACGGCGCTGCCCGGCGGGAAGCTATCCGAGCGCAAATTGGACGGCTACAGGACCTGGGAGGCCGCATCGTTGTGTACATGGGTTCTCGTGTCCATTGCTCAGGATTCGGTGGGTGGGGCAACTCGGGTGACCGGCCAGATTCCCTTCTCCCCAGTTGTTTTGGCTGCTGGCGGAGCACCGCGTAGCTCAGAGAGGCAGCCGCCTCGGGTTGCGGACTCCTGCGCTGCGAGATGAAGCCTTGGCGGTCCACAAACCTCTTTTGTTCCTGTGCCCCAAGGTCAATACTGGAAATGAGGACCGCAACCCCTTGAAGCTGCCTGGGCAGTTCTTCAGGCGGCCGAGAACGTCCCACCGCCGGGGCCAGGCGAGAAGGCCCCGGCCGTCGCCCCCACGCTGGCAAGCGTGGGCAGGTTCACATAAAAGGCTCAGCACACCGTGAGGTGAAACTATGTCCTACTTTGCGGAACAGAAATCTTTCGAGGGAGCGGGAACTGCACTGTTCGTCCGCGGCGCTCTCGCCATCCTCTTCGCGATCCTTGTGATCCTTTGGCCTGGCGTTACCGTCCTGGCCCTGATTTATCTGTTCGGCTTCTACGCCGGCGTGGATGGAATCGCGAACATCGTCCATTACTTCTCCGATCGCCCCCGCCGGTCCGTCTGGGCACTCGTCGGAGGCGTCGTGTCCGTTCTCGCTGGCGTCCTCGCCTTCGTTTGGCCGGGCCCTACAGCCCTGTCGCTGGCACTGGTGATCGGCGCCTGGGCCCTCGTTCTGGGCGTCACCCAGATCGCGCTCTCCTTTGAGGCGAAGAAGACGTTGAAATCCTGGTGGACCTGGCTGGCCAGCGGTGTTGTAACCGCATTGTTCGGCCTCTACGTCCTAATCCTCCCGGGCGCCGGTGTCCTCAGCCTCCTCGGACTGCTGGCAATGTTCGCGTTCCTGATGGGCGTTCTGCTGCTGGCAGCTGGCTTCCAGCTCCGCGGCTTCGCGGCCGGACCGGCGTCGGAGCATAGCGGGCCCCGGCCATCGACGCCTAGTGCCATAGCTGCAGCCGATCGATAGCCCCATTGCGGATCAGGCCGGATGAGCTACTCGCGGCAACCATTCCGGTTGATCGGCGCCCATCGGCTGCAGCACCGTGGTGGTAAATCCCTGCGGCAGTGAAGAGAATTCGATCTGATCGGTCATTCCCTGGTAGGTGCCGAGGGGGGTCTTTGCGGTGAACAGCTCGGGCGGTATGACCGAGTGTTCCGCAGTGCTCCCCGCTGTGGTGGTAGCGAACTCCTTGTCGAAGATCCCCAGGGAGATCAGCCAGAGACAGACGCGGGTGAGTGAGACCCGCACTCGGTAGGAGCCGCCCTCGGCGGCTCTGCGGCGGAGCGCCTCCATTATCCCGACCGTGCCGAACCAGCCGACGATGTTATCGACTATGGGCAGCAGCGGTGGCATCCTGGGGCCTTCGAGCGTGCCGCCGAGAGCGAAGATCCCGCTGACGCAAGCGCCGATCTCGTCGAATCCCGGGCGTGTCGCCCACGGCCCCTCGGCGCCGTGCAGCAGCACCTGCGCATGGATCAGACCCCGGTGGCCGGTGGCGACCTTCTCGGCCGTCAGGCCGACCTGCTCTAGGTGGGCAGGGTGACGGTTGGAGAAGAAGACGTCAGTTTCCCGCAAAAGCTCGTCCAGCTTGGCACGATCGTCGCCGGTATCGGATAGGTACGCCGATCGCATGCCTACCTGTGTGTCCCAGTAAAACATTTCGACCTCGCTGTCGTCGGGGCGCCACACGTTCAGGACGTCAGCCCTGAACGATGCCAGATCCACGCCGATCCCGGAGCCGGCAATGACATGCCCCATTCCCAAGGCCCGGATGTCTTCCAGCGGCGTTGACGCACCGGCCGCCAGCGGCTGCGGATCGCCATCAGCGATCTTCTCGACGGAGATGAGTGGCATGTGCTGCAGCACATGCTGGTACTGCTGCTCCTGGAAGGACTCCTCGGTCGATCGCACCTTGGCGATGATGATGCCGACATCAGCGGCCGCCTCCTCGAGCTCATCTGCGTCCCGCCTCGCGATGGCCTCGTGGACCGACTTGACGTTGTCCGCGCAGTCCAGGAACGTCAGGGCCCTCTGGTGCAGCCCCGGTAGACGTTGAGCGCAACCACATGCCGCCCGGCCCGGGTAGCGCGGAAGAACGGCACTTCGCCGAACGGGTTGTACTTATTCCACTTAAGCGACGGCGGCCGTCCGTTGACCTGTTCCCACCGCCCGTCCGCGAATCCGGAGAACCGCTGGAACGCCCTCCGAACGTCGATGGCGATGTCCTGGCCGCCGACACCGCGTTCGCGTTAAATCGCTGAAGCAGCAACACCCTTGGCGCCGAGCGCCACCGCAGCCGCAGACCCGAAAAGGAACGGACTGGCGATCACGGGTCCGCTCCGCCGTAGAAACGCACGTCCCCACCAGCGTCCTTGATGCTGAGACCGACAGTGCCCAGCACGTCGTCGAGAACTGCTGTGAAGTCGAAGTCAGTAGAAGTCAGGGGGTTGTTGACGCTGTGCCTGATCTGTTCGGTGAGGCCTGACGTTGCTGCTCCGTTGCTGGTCCCTTCGTAGATGCGTCCGCATTCCGTAAGACAAGTCTGGCGCGCCGCCTCCGGGTCCCGCCCGCGAATAAGGCTGCTCGATCCCTGGTCCCTGGCGACCAGGGGGTTGAGCACTCCTGGTTCTCAGACTTAGGGATGACTACTGCCTCGCGAACGGCACCGGCCTTGCCGATGGCGGCGACGTAGACGCCATCCCTATGTCCATCATCCGCTCCGACCGGGAATCCTGACACCCCTCTTACGACGTTCCGTTTCCTTGGAGCGGGCACCCCGTTGATGCGACAATCCCTCACGGATCCGGGCCGTCCAGAGCGGCCCGACTTAGGGGTAGTCCACCCATGGCCCAGTACCTTCTGTTCGGGCAGGCATAGTCGGCGTCGGTTCGCGTGCACGAAGTATGCTGCGGGGATGCGGATGCCCTGTGCGCTGCGCGGGCCGCCAAGGGGCACGTTCGCTGTGACTTCCATGGGCGTTGCCTGTGGATTATCCCCGGGCCCTTGCGCAACGCTGGTTGCCTGCGGCAATCTGTTGGTCACTTGGTGAAGTGATTTCAAGAGCGGACAGCGAAGGCGCCGTCGAACCTTTCCGCGGCGATGTCGCCGCCCGGGCAGGAAGCCCACAGAACGGGAGGACCCCTATGGCCGGCTTGTTTGAACTGTTCGTTGACGCACAGTCGCACGTCAGGTTCCGGCTCACAGCACCCGATGGAACCGTCATGGCCGTCTCCAAACCGTTTGACGACAAACCCGCCGCCGTTGCAGGCATAGCCGCGGTCCGTGAATACGCCGGCATGGGTCACATCACCGACCTTTGCCCGCCTCACTCGGACGGCCCTGCACCAGCGCGTACGCATTCCGGGCAGCCTTCCGGGGCATACCGCGACAGGGCGCTGCACCGGGCCGCAACAACCAAACCCGGGTTGGCCGGCGCCGCCTGACCGGGAACGCAGGCCCCACCGCCGCGGAACTCCCCGGGTGCTTCGGAGGAACCGGCTTCCGGGGCAATGGTGGATCCGGCGTCCCGGAAACGGGAACTCTTTTAAACGCGTGAAAGGTAATTACGATGACCGAATCTCAGGAACCGGCCCTGGCGCCGATGACGGCGGTGCAGTCCGGGCTCATCGGACGGCTTGCGGCGCAACTGCGCGTCGATTCCATCCGGTGCAGTACACAGGCCGGTTCCGGTCATCCGACCTCCTCGTTGTCGGCTGCGGATCTCATGGCTGTCCTGCTCGAACGGCACCTCCGCTATGACTGGGACGAGCCGTCGCTGCCGACGAACGACCACCTCATTTTCTCCAAGGGCCATGCCTCCCCGCTGCTGTACTCCATGTATCGGGCGGTCGGTGTGGTCGAGGAGGACGAACTAATCCATACTTACCGGCAGTTCGGCGGCCGGCTCCAGGGACACCCCACACCCGCCCTGCCCTGGGTTGACGTCGCGACCGGCTCGCTGGGCCAGGGCCTGCCGGCCGCGGTCGGCGTCGCTCTGGCCGGACGGTACCTGGACCGGCTGCCGTACCGGACCTGGGTCCTGTGCGGAGACAGTGAACTGGCCGAAGGATCCGTCTGGGAGGCTGTGGACAAGGCCGCCTACTACAAGCTGGGCAACCTGACCGCCATCGTGGACGTCAACCGCCTGGGCCAGAACGGCCCCACCGAGCTCCAATGGGACATGGAGCGTTACGCCCGCCGTGTGGAGGCCTTCGGTGCCCATCCCCTCATCATCGACGGCCACGACCATACGGCGATCGACGACGCGCTCACCCGGGCACGGTCCCGGCCCGACCAGCCAACAGTCATTCTCGCCCGAACCATCAAAGGTAAAGGCGTTCCCGAGATCGAAGACCGGAACGGCTGGCACGGCAAGCCGCTCCCGAAGGACATGGCCGACCGCGCCGTGGCAGCGCTCGGTGGCCCCGGTAACCTCCGGATCACCACGGCCCTCCCTGAAGACGGCACCCCTGCGATCACCCCCAACGCACAGGCAGCTGTCAGTCTGCCCCGATGGGAGCCGGGTGAGGAGGTGGCAACCCGGGCCGCCTTCGGCGCCGCCGTGTCCGCGCTGGCCGCCCGCCCGGAGGTCGTTGTCCTGGACGGGGAGGTGGGCAACTCGACCCACGCCGGGGAATTCCAAGACGCCGCCCCGGAACGGTACTTCGAAATGTTCATCGCTGAACAACAACTCGTCGCCTCCGCGATCGGGCTCTCGGTCCGCGGCTACACAGCGTTCGCCGCGAGTTTCGCGGCTTTCCTGGTCTCCCGGCCCTTCGACTTTATCCGGATGGCAGGAGTCTCCCAGGTCAATGTCCGGCTCGTCGGCACCCATGCCGGCGTGGAAATCGGCCAGGACGGCCCGTCGCAAATGGCGTTGGAGGACATCGCTGCCATGCGGGCCGTGCACAGCTCCAGTGTGCTGTACCCGGCCGATGCCCCCTCCACCGCCCAGCTCGTAAAGGCCATGGCAGACACCCCTGGCATCTCCTACCTCCGCGCCACCCGGGGCGCCTACCCGGTCATCTACGGTCCGGACGAACAATTCCCCCTCGGTGGCTGCAAGGTCCACCACGCCGGATCCCGCGACGCCCTGACACTTATCGGCGCCGGAGTAACCCTGCACGAATGCCTCACCGCCGCCGCCCAACTCGCCGAGGACGGGATCAATGCCCGCGTCATCGACCTCTACTCCATCAAACCCATCGACACGGACACCCTGCGCCGGACCTGCCAGGAGACCGGGGGAAGGATCGTCATCGCCGAAGACCACTACCCCGAAGGCGGCATCGGCGCAGCCATCCTCGAAGCCCTCGCCGGCCCCGACATGCCCGAACTCCACGCCGCCCTGCTCGCCGTCAAAGGACTTCCCACCTCGGGCACACCGCAGGAACTGCTCGACGCCGCCGGCATCTCCGCTCGGCACATCACCGCCGCCGCCCGCAGCCTCCTGCAGACGGGATAGCCTCAACGCGAGCCACTGACCTGGCCCGGCCCGAACACCAGCCCGCAGAAGCCAAGGTCCAGGAGCCCCGTTCCACTGCTCCGCAACGGAGGCGAGCAAAGGTCTTCGGCCGGGCGGGCACCTGACCCCGGTCGTCCAGGCATCTGGTTAACCGAGGCGCTCCTTCTTGTGCCGGGCCTCTTCCAGATGATGCTCCAGTTATGCCTCGGCATCATTCCGGCGCCGCCCCACGGTTCGCAGCACCTGCGTCGAGAGAGGTCCCGCGTATATTCCGTGGTCCGGCCTGCGCTCCACCGTTGAAGCCGCGAGGGGCAACGGGGCATCTTTGTCCCTTTTCTCGCTCATACAGCGATGATCCCACTTGCCGTCGAACGCGAAAAGTGCCGGCGGATTCCCGGCGCGCGGGCAACGTTCCAGGGCCGGTGGCGGGCTGGGATGAGCCAGCAGGCATGGGGGACACATGCGGCTCATATACCGCCGCCGGCCTGCCAAAATTCTACTCGCGTCCCAGCTCGCCGGCCACGATACCCGGCCACTCAGGGGCGCCAGAAGAGAACTTATCCCACCACACAACTGCTCCTCCCGCACATGAATCATCTCCGGATGCTAAACGATGAAACTCAACGACCCCCTGAACCGGAAGGCGCACCGCGCACTGGAGCCCTCTTGCCCTCCGGCCCTTCCGGGAGCACGATGATGGCACATGAAGACAGCGGCGGATGGACCGGCACGGGTCCTAACTGGCGGGAGGACTCATGGCTCGGAACATTCTAGTAGCACCGGCGGGCCTCCCCTTGACTCCGCTGGGAGCTTTGGCTGCCGGGGCCGCTGCCGGAGCTGCCGGCACTTCTGCTCTGAACGCCGTCGCCTATCTGGATATGGTCTGGCGGGCCCGCCCTGCCAGCACCACACCGGAAGCAACCGTTCAGAGGATGTCCGACCTGGCTGGCACTGCAATCCCCGGAAGCGACGAGGAACGCAGCAACCGCCTGGCCGGGCTGGGCCCGTTGCTTGGCATCATGGCGGGAACGGGCCTCGGCGGCGCCCTCGGGCTGGCCCGCGCTGCCGGATACCGGCCCGGCCTACTGGGCACCTTCCTGACCGCCACGGCAGGAGCCCTTGTAGTAGGCAACGGACCTATGACAGCTCTCGGAGTGACCGATCCCCGCCGCTGGTCCCGCACGGATTGGATCAGCGACATTGTCCCTCACCTGGCCTACGGAATCACTGCCGCTGCCGCACTGCTGGCTATGGATCCGTCGACCCTGACCTCTAAACTGATCATGTCGCCCCGGACCCTGGCTACTCACTCTTTTCCATGTTGAGGAGCAGCCAAATGTCTGAAATCCCGGAGCCCAGGGCCCCGCATCCGTTTCTTTTGGCTGGGAGTGGGCCGTGGCCTGACCCGGTTGTGTGGTCTGCGGCCGATTGGTCACGGCACCGAGCCGAATTTGGCGTAGGCGGTCCCGGCGGGCACCGGCCCTATGCTTCTACGGTGTCGATGAGCAGCGTGGCTGCCGCTTCACCCTTTGGCCGTTTTCTCGACGAAGCCATCGCCGCTGACCGGGAAGCAGGGCCAGGACTCGGGCCGGATGCACTGTACGGCCTGTACACGAGCTGGTGCCTGATCACCCACTCCCCCGCCGCGCCTCCCAGGGTGCTATTCAAGGCGCTCAAGGACCTGCACGGCATCAGTCCCACGAGCAACGCCTTGGCTATGACCGGTCCCGCCGCGACCGATTACATCCTGGCCAGCGCGCCGAACGTCACCTGAATTTTGTGTCCGCTGCACGGCTCCGCCAGGGGACTTCCCAAACTCCCGACACCGGGCTTACATTGTCGCTCATCCAGTCCGCTGGACCTTCCCGCCGAAGCCACTGGGAGAACCGCATGCCGCGCACTGTCCACCTAAAACTCCGGCTTGAACAGGGCCAGACCATCGAGGCACTTACGGCCGCTGGCTGGGAGCGGACGTCACCTCCTGGGATGGACTCCCTCGACGTCGAGGTGGCACGCACGTTTGAGACTGACGACGCAGCAGTCGTTAGGGACCTGGCCATAGTCGAGGCGAGCCCGTTCGACGTCCGTGAGGCACGGTTGAAAAGCCCGGACCGCATCTTCTATCGCAAGGACCAAACGGGCGGGGCCAAGATCGGTGCACCCGAAACCCTGATGGACGGCTTCGTCAACATATTGTCGGAGGTCCTGTCAGCGGGAAACAACGACCATGAAGCGGGTCCCAAGACAGCCGTCCAGCCTCCAGCCGCCGGCCGCGACACCCCGGAACCCAAGCCGCCTGCGGCACCAGCACCGGCACCTCCCGCGCCGCACGAAGTACTGGCCGGCGTACCCAAAATTCCGGCCGAGGCGTGGACTGCGATCAAAAAAGCCGACGCTGAGGTTGCGGCAAAGACCCTCATTGAGAAGGCCGTGGTCTTCGAAACCGACCGGAAGGGACGCGCCGCCTGGCTACCGACACGAGAAAACGCGCTGTTGGCACACCTGACGAACGACGATGAACGGGCAGACATAGCACGACGCTTGCTCGAAGAAGCCGGGGGGATTACCGCCGAACACGCGGCAGCACGCAGGGCCCGGAATCTCATGCTGTTAGCTGCCGTGGACGTCAGCAAGTCAATCAACCAACAGCTCCAGAGGTGGACAGACCTGTCCAAACAGGTCGTCCCCATGCTCGCTGTCATGTCCCTGATAAGTGTCGTACTGATCGTTAGCTGTCTTGACCTGGTGCGGGCAGGACGAATGAACGGGACCGAATTGGCCCTACTCGCGTTTGTTTTCACTCTGGCAGCTGTGTCTCCGGCAACGCTGTTGCTGATCGGCCGCCCGCTCAAGGGACTGGACCAATGGAGCCCGGCCGGGACAAAGCCGGACGAAGCGCCACCTAAAGGCGAGGACGCGGCACACAAAGCGGATACCGGGGGAAAACCGCCGGCCAGCAAGAGTTCCGTGGCACCGAAAGCAGGCTCGTGACGCCGCTTCCCACTCGGTCCAGCCCAGGGCGGTGAATCCAAGTGCTCGAGCAAGCTAGGGCCTCCGCGGGAGGTCCTGCCGTAAGCCCCATCGCCGAGGGGAATGAGCAGATCGGGATTAGCCAGGGGTCCGGCGCCAGCTGGGGTACCTAAGCCCCGTCTCAGAAGGCTTCAGTCTCGTCGCCGGCCCCGGTTTCCTTTTTGCCACATTCCAAGTGACGTCCGAACAGCTGCCGCGTATGCAGAGCAGCACGCCGCAGCAGTTCCCTGATTGCCCCGGAAGACCGGGCTCCTAGATCTTCAATCGGTCTGTCACCTGCAGCATTAGCAGCCCAATGGACCTTCCCGCTAACCTGTCTTGCGCAGCAGATGTGCGAGTTCTTCCATCACGGGTCGCTGGTGGCCTTGAGGCTCATGGGTGCCATCCCCTGCACGACGCATTCCCGCCGCGTCGCGATAAACTGGACCGGTCATGAACGGCGTCCCGCTCCGTCTTCTTGCTTGGTTCGTCACATTAGCGACCCTCCTCTCGGCCTGCGTTCCAGCTGTCAGCCTCGATGAGGCCGCCACCGGTCAGCCGGTCCAGACTTCCTCGGCCCCACCAGCCGCGCGCGATGTCGTCCCCGGTCCTCAGCGGCCCCCGTCCCCCACCCCGACATCGGTTCCCACGCCGACCCCGGTGCCCCGGCCGTACGCCCTCAACCTCTACCAGGAGGGGGACTTCGTGCCGCAGTACACCTTTGACTGGTGTGTGGCCGCGAGCATCCAGATCATGCACAACCTCATCGACGACAAGGGGGCCGGCACGTGGGCCGATCGCGTTCACCAGGGCGAGCTGTGGGAGATGGCCCGGGCACGGTCGTCCAACTCGTTCAACGGTGCCAACCCCTTGGGTTGGGCGAAAGTGCTGACCGAGGTCGGGATGGGGCCGTACACCGTCGTCAGCATCGCCGACTACGAGGAAGCGCTGCGGACCGCGGCGCGCGCCATCGCTGACACAGGCCGGCCCGTCGGGCTGGGCATGTGGCGCGGTCGCCACGTATGGGTGATGAGCGGCTTCGCGTCACTCGGCGACCCCGACCAGTTCCCGAAATTCTCGGTCACCGGCATCCGCGTCCAAGATCCGCTCTACCCGTATGGCGACCAGCAGTGGGGACGGTCCCCCGCACCCAACACCCTGCTCACCCCCGAGCAGTTGGCGACGCAGTTCGTCGTCCGCGAACCGCGACGCTGGAGCAGCAATCTGCCGACCGGCTACATGCTGGTGCTGCCGATCGCCAAGGCCTTTCCAAGGACGTAGCGGGTGCCCTTGAAATCTGAAGAGCGCTGGACGTAGAAGGTCGCAAACAAAACACCCGCGGAGGTCACCATGACGGTCACTTTCAACCACACCATCGTCTACGCAACGGACAAGCGCCGTTCGGCGGAGTTCCTGGCCAACGTGCTCGGACTGCCGAAACCCCAAGCCATGTGGTCTTTCATGACCGTGCCCCTCGACCACGGCGTGGCCCTCGATTTCGCCACGGCGGACCGGCCCATCTCCCCGCAGCACTACGCCTTCCTGGTCAGCGAGGAGGACTTCGACGGCATCTTCGCAAGGATCCAGGCCCAGGGCATCCCCTACTGGGCGGACCCGGGACGGTCCCGCCCGCAGCAGATCAACCACAACGACGGCGGACGTGGCGTCTACTTCGCGGATCCTGACGGGCATTTCCTCGAGGCGATCACGCGTCCGTACGGATCGGGTGCTGCATGAAGTCCTAGGTACGCTGACGGCAGCCTTGGCAGCTCGCCCTGCCTTCTGGAAGCGAAGCGCCGCTGTTGCTGCCAGATCTGTCTGATTGGAACGGCCCGAAGATCCCCTATGGCGCTATCCGACGGCCGTTTTCCGCCACCCGTCCGACGCGGTGTGGACCCGGACATGGGCTGGGATGGTTTAGCGGCGCCGAACGACCGCCGCAGTCGGCGACAGCCCTCTATTCGAGGCCCTCTCGCCAGGTTTATTGGGCCAACGCGGCAACTACTCGACGATCCGCCAACCCAGGCTTTGATCCGGTTTGGACGCTACGTCCTGAGTCTAAGAAATCCGTATCGTAACCAAAAGGAATTAAGGGCCCTTGACGGTAACTACTCCGCTCGGATCACTATGGCTTCATGACCAAGACCATGAACGCAGTTGCCTACACCAAAAACCTTCCGATCTCTGATGATGCCAGCCTTGAAGATGTCCTCCTCCCCTTGCCTGAAGTCGGCCCGACGGACCTTCTGGTGGAAGTTAATGCGGTTTCCGTCAATCCTGTTGACGTGAAAGTACGTTCCGGCAATGACCCTGCCGGCAGGCCCAAGGTGCTTGGCTACGACGCAGCCGGGACTGTCCGCGCCGTTGGCGCCGACGTGACATTGTTCAAGGCAGGTGATGACGTCTTTTACGCGGGGGCCATCAATCGTGCGGGAAGCAACGCACAATTCCAGGCAGTGGATGAGCGGCTCGTTGGAGGTATGCCGAAAACCCTTAACTTCGCGCAGGCCGCCGCACTTCCGCTCACGTCCATCACCGCGTGGGAGGGACTGTTCGTCAAACTTGGCCTGTCCCAGGACAGTTCAGGGACATTGCTCATCATCGGTGGTGCAGGTGGAGTCGGGTCCATGGTGGTCCAGCTGGTCAAGGCCCTCATACCGGGTTTGCATGTCATCGCCTCCGCCGGCCGAAAAGAAAGCCAGGAGTGGGTCCGCTCCCTCGGAGCCCAAGAGACCGTCAGGCACGGAGAAGCTCTGCGGGAGGATGTTCAGCGTGTCGCGCCAGAGGGCGTCGACTATATCTTCACCACGCATTCGGCAGGCCAACTGGACGCTTTTGTGGAAATCCTGAAACCGTTCGGCGAGATCGTGGCCATCGACGATCCGGGTCAGGTCGACGTGGCACATCTCAAGAGCAAAAGCCTCACATGGCACTGGGAGCTTATGTTTACGCGCTCTTTGTTCCAAACACCGGACAGGATTGAGCAGCACCGGCTGCTCAACAAGGTCGCCTCGATGGTCGACGCGGGGATCATTCGCAGCACGCATACCCACACGTTCCACCCGATCAACGCCGAGAATCTTCGCAAGGCACATGCCATGGTGGAGTCCGGCCACACGCTAGGCAAGATCGTCGTCGCGGCGAGCGATCCTCACTAACCGAGGGCCAGCTGGAAACTGCGGCCACAGTCATCGTGGCCGGCGCCCGTCAGCGCCTCACGACCTACGGGTAGCTGTCACACCTACTCCAGCACGGTCCGGTACTGGGGCTCCGTCGCGCAGGGGCCGAACACGGTGGCCGAATCGAGCGGATCACCCTGCTTCCCGGCAGCGGTCGTGGCCGTGACCATGTCCACCACCTCGTCATAGCGGCTCGCTGGCGCCAGGAGCCGGGTGGAGACGTGGCAGGTCTGGCCGGTGTTGCGCATGGAGGACCGGATCAGCACCTTGGACATGGCGTCCAGATCCGCGTCGGGCAGCACAACGGCGCTGGATTTCCCGCCCAGCTCCAGCGTGACCGGGCGTAGCAGCTCACCGCAGGCCGCGCCAATTTTCCGGCCCACCGGCGTCGAACCCGTGAACGCCACCTTATCCATGCCTTGGTGCTTCACCAGCACATCCCCAGCCGGCCGGAACCGGTGACCAGGTTGACCACACCCGCCGGGACCCCGGCCGCGGCAACGGCGTCGATAATCACCGGGATGGACAGCGGAGTGGGCGACGCCGGCTTGATCACCACGGCGCAGCCCGCAGCAGTGCCGGCGCCAGTTTGCTGACCGAGGTTGGTGGGGAAGTTCCACGGGGCGATCAGCGCGCAGACCCCCAGCGGTCGCGCCGGACTACCGACCCGTCCCGCCGAAAGCAAACTCGCCATCGACAATGTCGGGAGGTCGCGGCAATCGACGGCGTCGACGCCCTGTTCCCGTGGGCACTCACCGCCGTCGTCCGACGACGGGAATCCACGACAAGGGCGACCGGCGCCTTCGCTTCCGGCCTTACACGCCCGCCCGCCCATCGCAGTTGGTGCTTCTGTTTGATGGGAAATGGCCGGATCGACCATCGGAATTCTCTGGCGGGACGTCCCTTCATCATTCGAATGCGTTCTCCGCAGCCGTCAGGGAGCGAGCAGTCCGTCGGCGACGATTGCGAGCATCGATGCCACTGATTCGGCGGGAAGCTCGCTGTTGTCTGCCACTGCAGCCATCCCGCCAACAAGCCGACTGATTTGCATTGCCTCGACGCCGGGGCGCAGGGCCGAGTCCAACCCGTCAATTAGGCGCTGATTCGCATTGAGGTAAGTAGTGCATTTTGCTGCGAATGGAGACCCGGGATCACCCAGCGCAGCAGTGATCCGCGCGGCCGCACCCTTGTGTTCTGTCAGCATCGCCGCATAGTCGGTCAGCCAGGCCAACAGCTGCTCGCGCGCGGAGGCGTCGAGCGAAAGCGCCCTGTCGACTGCAGCGTTGACCTTCTCCGCCCACGCCTCGAGGACTGCGTCGTACAGGGACTCTTTGGTCGGGAAGTGCCGGTACAGCGTGCCGGGGCCCACCTCGGCCCCTTTGGCGACCTCGTCCATTGAGACGGCGTCGAAGCCTTTGGCGCGGAACAGCGCACGTGCAACCTCCACGATCCGATCGCGGTTGCGTTGGGCGTCAGCGCGCACAGAAACACCTTTCAAACATTGTTGCCAAACGGAGAGTGTCTCCGTATAGTCTTAACCGGAGCATCTCTCCTCTTAGTGTACGTCAGCCCATCGGCTAGAACAGGACACCACCCCATGACATCCACAATCGCCACCCGAGCGCCCGCCGGGATCGCGCCATCCGGCCGCCGCGCCGGCAGCATTGGCCTCTGGCTGGTCATGCTTGCCCAACTCATGCTTGTCCTCGATGCGACAGTGGTCAACGTCGCACTCCCCCACATCGCCACCGACCTCGATTTCACCCGCGCCCAGCTCAGCTGGGTCCTGAACGGCTACGCCGTCGCCTTCGGCGGCCTCCTGCTGCTCGGCGGACGGATCGGAGACGTCTTCGGCCGTCGCCGCACCTTCCTGGTGGGCGTCGCAGTCTTCACGGTCTTCTCGCTGCTCGGCGGCCTGGCCACCTCACCCCTGCTCCTGGTCATCGCACGCGCACTCCAAGGCCTCGGTGCCGCGTTCGCCGCCCCGAGCGTGCTCGCGCTCATCACCACGAGCGCGAGGGATGACGGCGCGCGGAACCGGGCACTTGCGTTGTTCTCCGCCGTCGCCTCGATGGGCGGCGCCCTCGGGCTCATTCTTGGCGGCCTGCTCACCGACATCGCCAACTGGCGGTGGACCCTCTTCATCAACGTGCCGATCGGCGTCGTCGTCCTCCTTGCCGTGCCGCGCCTCGTCGCCGAAACTCCCCGGAGACCCGGGCGCTTCGACGTGCTCGGAGCGGTGACCGCAACGGGCGGCGCCGTCGCCATCGTGTGGGCTCTACTCCAAGCGGGCGACGACGGCTGGTCCAGTCCCCGCACGATCGGCGGACTCGTGGTCGGCGCAGCGCTGATCACCGTGCTCGCCTTCACCGAGCGGAGGGTGGCCCACCCCCTCCTCCGCCCGCAGCTACTCCGCAGCCCGAGCCGGGTGGCGGCGCTGGCTGCGATGGCGGCCACCTATGGCGGGATGCTGGCGATGTTCTTCCTCATGGTCCAGTACCTCGAAAACGATCTGCAGCTCACGCCACTGTTGACGGGGCTGGCGTTCCTGCCGATGCCCCTGAGCATCTTCGCGATGTCGCGGATCGTCCCGCGACTGGTCGAGCGCTTCGGGGCCATCCGCCTCGTCATCTTCGGCACGGCCCTTCGCGTGGTCGCCTTCCTGCCGCTCACGCAACTGAGTCCGGACACCCCCTTCGCCATCGTCATGGCTGCCCTTCTCTTGACGGGAATCTCAGCTGGCATAACGTTCATGCCGCTCACGACGCTCGCGCTTCGCAACGTCGAACCCGAGCACGCAGGGTCCGCCTCGGGTCTTTTCCAGACAATGCAGCAGCTTGGCGGCGCCGTCGGACTGGCCATCGTGGCTTCGACCTACGCGGCCTTTGCCACCCCCGGCGACTTCCTGACCGGCGGACGGGCCGGGTTCTGGTCGGCGACCATCCTCTCCGCCCTCGCGCTGGCAGCCGTCGTCGGGCTGGCCGTCAGACCTCGGAAAGAAGCATGAGGGCGCCCGTTCACGGGCGAAGCTACACGGATGGAACGAGCCTGGATACGTGGCGGGCGTCTGGGTGATGTTGGCGTTGAGCTTGCCCTCGCTCATGAGAGACTGTTGACGGCGCGGCCCCTATTGGTCCCCAAGCTTGATGAGGCCAAACATCTGAAGTCCCTTGTGTCAGACTCTTCCAGGCCTGATGGTGGGCCTTCTTTTGCCCTTGGCGACGGAGACCGGCGGCGATCCGGCAGCCTGCAGGCGTCGCAACAAGTCACGGAAGAATATTGCTCACAGAGGAGGAACTCGCGAGAATTGTCGCCGACTGCTGTTTCCCCCGCGGGGCCAAGGGCTCATCAGCCGGGCGGCGCCGTATCTGACGTTGACCGCGTGGCTGGCCCTGAAGGCGCTGCGCCGTAGAGGTCCCCGATGATGGCCTTGGCGATGGTCGACGCCGGGTCCCGTCCGTCCGGCGCAGGGGCAAGGTTGGTCCACACGACCAAGGTCACTTTGTTCTGCGGATCCCTGCCCATGAAGGTGTTGTAGCCGGGGAGTTCGCCAGTGTGTCCGTAGAGCGGGCCGAACTGGGCCAGTGCCATGCCATACAGGGCCGCGCCTGCGTTGTCCGCGTCGACCGGCACAAGGCTGTCCATCCGCTTCTTTTGAAGGTCCGGGTTGAGCAGCCTGCCATCAGTGAGGCCCTCGGCCATTGTAACGAGGTCGCCCGCCGTGGAGACGCCCTGCCCAGCGGCCCACGTCCAAGAAGGGTTGGCGTTTGTGTAGTCGTTCGGTTTCAATGAGCCGTCCTGTGCCTTGGCGATCAAGTCGGCCGGAAGCTTGGTCGTGGACAGGGTGAGGAGGTTGTCCATGTACATGTAGCCGCGGGAGAAAGGCTCCGGAAGGCCCGAAGAGTCCGACGCCGGAAAGGATGTTTGGTTCAGGCCGAGTGGTCCCAAAATCCGGTCGCGCACGATCTGGCCGAAGCCCTTGCCATCCAGCTTCTCGGCTATGAGCCCCAGCAGAACCGTGTTGGTGTTCGAATAGTGAAAGCCTTTGCCGGGGCCGAAATAGACGGGCAGCGGAAGGGCGATGGCCACGAGTTCCTCAGGCGTCCAGACCCGTTGTGGCGTGGTATCCAGGGCCTTGCTGAGCTCGTACGACTCCGAGTAGTTGTAGATCCCGCTACGCATGGTCAGGAGTTGCTCGATGGTGATGTTGTCGCCGTTCGGTACGTCTGGGCGGTATTTCGAAACGGGGTCCTCAAGCTTGAGTTTTCCTTCCTGCACGAGCTGCAGGATTACGGTCCCGGTCCATGTCTTGGTGATGGAGCCGATGCGGATGTGGTCATCGAGTGAGACAGATGTTGTCCCTCCGGCGCTCGTCACGCCGTAGGTGAGGTTGATGTCGCCTTGAGTGGTGCGCAGCATCATGGCCGCTCCCGGTACGAGCAGCTCCTTGGCAAGAGTCTGGAAAGTCTCCTGGACCCTGGCTTTGTCCAGTCCGCGCAGAGTCGCAGATCCCGTCTTTCCTCCAGCCGTTGTGTCGTTACTTGGAGTGGCCCCCGACGGCGGTGCAGTGGACGACGCCGGGGTCTGCGTAGGCGTGGACGTGCACGCGGTGATCGCCAATGCAGCTGCGGTTGCGATGCCGAACGCGATGATGAGGCGGGACGGGACATGCCAATTGTTCTTGGGCCTGCTATTGGTCACGGTTGACTCCCCGCCGACGCTGATAGTTGCGCTCAACCTACCCCAGCGGCGCCGCGAGATCTACCCCCAGCGGCCGCACGAGATGGCAGAAAAACACCTTCACACTGCGCTCCGCTGGAAACGGGATACACCGCTCATCGCTTTCGGTCTTGTTACGGCAGCCGGCGGATCGTCGAAGTCGCGATAACCTCACTCGACCTTGTGATTTTCTCACCCAAGACGGCCAAACGCCCTCTTCGGGGTGACGACGTCAGATCGACGTACCGAACCCGTGTTCGGCGCCGTGCATGCGGCTTCTGGCCCAGGGAAAGCCTGGCCTGCCTCAGCGTCGACCCCAACCACATCGGCGCCACCCTCCGTATAGACCTCCCTCGGCACGACGGCGCCGAGCACCTACGCCCGCACCAGAATAATGGCGTCGGGAGCCGGGAAGCGGCTGGCGATGAGGGAGACTCAAACCATCCGCTACAGGGTCAGCGAGCGTCCTGGCCCAGGTCATTCGTACGATCATTCGGCTGAAAACCAAGCGTTTGAGCGGCGTTGGCATGTAGCCATCCCACCCCAAGGGAATTGAAAGGGTATGAAGAAAACGACCACTCAGCGGAGCACCACTCCCACGGCACCTACCCGCAGTCCGAGGCCCAAGAAAGACGGCGGGAGATACCGCCGTCGTCCTATGTCCGGTTATTGTTCTTACTGGTCGGACGCCGGGACCGTACCGGCCGCTGACACAAGCGGTCCCAGCATCAGGCTTCCTGGGGTGAATTCCTCACCGCATTCCGCACACGACACCACCGGTTTCAGGTCGGCCCCGCAACTGTGTCGGTAGGAGGCACGGGGTGTCTCGTCGCGCATCCATGTACTGCTCCACGCTGCGAGTGAAATGAGGATGGGCGCGACTTCGGCCCCGGAAGTTGTGAGGTGGTACTCGTAGCGCGGGGGGCGCTCGGAGTACTGGACGCGCTCGATCACGCCGTGGCTTTCGAGTGTGCGCAGCCGGCCCGTCAGGATGTCGCGGGACGCGCCGGTATTACGCGCGATCTGATCGAACCGGTGAACGCCCAAGGACATCTCGCGAAGCGCCAGCAGCGCCCACCGCTCCCCGAGCACGTCGAGCCCCGCCGCGATGAAACACGCCCTGGGCGCATCTACTGCCTTATCGGTCGGCCGATTCATCGCTCACCTGCTTTCGGTACTTTCTTCAAGTATACAAGTCAGTTGGAAAATCAAACTCACTCGGCTACTCTGATGCTCTGAGGTCACGACAACCGCGTCGCCGCCTTTCTGAGATCAGGAGAATCCATGCCACTGCTATCTGGCGCCGTCGTCCTCGTTACCGGTGCAAATGGAGGCCTGGGCCGCGAGCTCGTGGAGCAGGCCCTCGCCCGGGGTGCTGCGAAGGTGTACGCGACGGCCCGCCGCCCGGAAGAGTGGAACGACTCCCGGGTCGTCCCCCTCGCCCTCGATGTCACCAACCCTGACTCGATCCGGGCCGCCGTTACCCAGGCCCAGGACGTCACCGTTCTGATCAACAACGCCGGCATGAGCGTCGAATCGGACACGTTCTTGGCACTCCCCGACGAGAAGATCCGTGAGGTCATGGAGACCAACTTCTTCGGACCGGTCGCCTTGACCAGGGCATTCGCACCGGTGCTCGCCGCCAGCGGGACATCAGCGGTCCTCAACATTCACTCGGTGCTCAGCTGGATCGCACTCACCGGCGCCTACAGCGCATCAAAGGCCGCGCTGTGGTCGGCGACCAACTCCTTCCGCGTGGAACTGGCCCCCCAAGGCACGCAGGTCACGGGCGTTCACCTCGGCTACATGGACACAGCCATGGCCAAGGGCGTGAATGCCCCGAAGATCTCCCCGAGGAAGTCGCGCGGAAGTCGTTCAATGGGCTCGAGCAGGGTGAGTACGAGGTCATCGTGGACGAAATCAGCGCTGGCGTGAAGCGCGGCCTGTCTGGTTCGATCTCGGATCTGTACCCGACCCTGGCAGCCAACACACCGGTATGACCGCGACAAACCCTAAAGGCCTGCAGAGCTCTAAGGAGGAAACCCCGGTGACAATCAACACCTCGGCGCAACGCTCGGAAACCTTCACCTGGATTGATCCGGCAGTCGCGCTCGAACAGCTGCCACGGCTGTCGGGTCTGGACTACTTTTCCGGCCTCCGCGATGGCAGCATTGCGCCGCCGCCGATCGCTTCCCTCATGAATTTCGATCTCGTCGATGCGAGGTACGGACACGTCGAGTTCCAGTGCCGGCCGGGAGGAGCGCACAACAACCCCCTCGGAATGGTGCACGGCGGCCTGGCCTGCACGCTCCTCGACACGGTACTCGGCTGCGCAGCACATAGTACCTTGGAAGCAGGGATCGGCTACACCTCTATCGATCTGGCGGTCAAGTACCTGCGACCTATCACGCTTCACAGGGGTGCTCTGCGCGCAGAGGGGTCAGTCGTAAAAGCCGGCTCGCGGGTGATCTTCACCGAAGGCCGCCTCAGCACCGCCGACGGAGAACTCCTCGCCACCGCCACGAGCACGCTGCTCATCTTCCCCCACCAACCGGGCGCTCTGACAACATGACTGATAACGGCACCGCCGTTGCCCTGACACCTGCCGCTCAGGATCGCGCCTTGCCCCCGGCCCCCCTTTCGGGAATGCCCGCGTTGAGCCGCTTCGGCATGCCCTTGGGGCTCGCCGGCCTTGGCGGTGGCTGGTCCGCCGCGAGGAGCTCTCTCGGGTCCCCGATGTGGCCGGAGGAAATCCTCTACGGGGCAGCCAGCTCGCTGTGGCTGATCCTGACCGCCGCCTACGTGTTTCGGGGCCTTCGCCGGAAAAGAGCATTCCGGGCCGACCTGCGACACGAAGTGGCGGGGCCTTTCGCGTCCTTCATCCCGCTAGTGGGGATCCTGCTTTCGTCCCACTACAGCCAGTATCTGCCGCCATGGGGCGCCTGGCTGTGCGTGGGTTTCATTGCCGCCCTTGCCATCGTCGCCGCCCAGCTCCTCGCCCACTGGGTCACCGGCGGGGTCTCCATGCAGTCCATCCATCCCGGCTACCTGCTGCCCGTCGTGCCCGGATTCTTCGTTGCCAGCATCGGATTCTCAAGCATCCACGCCCGTGATGCAGCCACGGCCGCGTTTGGCATTGGCGCGTTCTTCTGGCTGGTCGTAGGAACCGTGGTCACTGTCCGGCTGATGACCGGCGGCGAGCTGACAGCAGCAGCCAAGACCGGATTGTCCGCGTACCTGGCTGCGCCTGCAACGGCCAACATTGCCTGGATGCTGTCACATCCAGGCCCTGTGGGGGCCGTCCAGCTTGGCCTAACAGGCGTTCTGGTGATCATGGCACTGACGCAGGTCATGCTTCTCCCCGAGTACCGCAAGCTTCCCTTCACGCAGATGTTTTGGGTGTTCACCTTTCCCGTTGGTGCCACCGCGAACTATTCCATCCGCTGGCTTGCAACAACCGACCTCCCCGGCCGGTAAATTTACGCGTGGACGATTCTCGGCCTCGCAACGGCCTTCACGTTGGTCATTGCCGCTCGCACCGTCCCAACAGCCATCGCCCTAAGTCACGGAGACTTGCCACACCACAGAGCACAGAAGTGCGGTGAAGCTCCTGCTTCCTGAAACCGGCCGCTTTCGAAACGGGCAGATGGACCGAAGTTTCGGGGCCGGCGCAGATATGTTGTGACTGTAACTTCGTTTGGCGGTTAAATCGCAGCCTTACCTGGCCAACCATTGCCGATAAGGTCTGGACCGCAGGGCCTCCGGGCCGAGGGCTAAGGACCTGCTTCGTCTGGCGCTCTCCCTCGTCCTCCGAAAACGGCCTGAGCGCATGCTGTTCGCGCCCGATGCCATCGAACGCAACGGCAGCTACAACCTTTACTTCTGCCTCTCAGGCGGAAGCGAGGGAGTTGCCCGCTCCGACCGTACGGAAGGGCCCTTCGGCACCGCGGTGCGGCTCCCGGCAACGGGAATCGATCCGGCCGTCTTCGTCGATGACCACGGCGCCGCCTACTACTACTGGGGCCAGATTCATGCCCACGGCGCCCGGCTGAACGATGACATGATGTCTCTCGACGTCGCTTCGCAACGCAGTCCGCTGCTCACTGAAGAAGAGCACTTCTTCAGTGAAGGCTCCTCGATGAGAAGGATCGGCGACACCTACTACCTCGCCGGTATCGCCGCCGCCTCCGTGTAGAAGCGATCGAAATCGGCGACGACGGGTCAATCGCCGAGGTGCCAATGACCTCGCAAGGGGCAGGAACGGCATTCGAGAGCGGCGGACGAATCGATGATCCGCGCTTGCGAGCTCGGTCGGGGAAACAACAAGGTGTGGGTTGTGATGGATGATCGCTTCGTTAGTAGGGAAGAATGCCGTGGCTACGCCCTGTGGCTGTCGCATTCGGGCCGTGCCATAAACACTCAAAAGGCATACCAGCTGCGGCTGTCGCGGTTCCATGCTCGTGCCGGACCAGCGGCGGCTGGGCAGATCCTCCAGGTGGCCCGCCATGCCACCCCGGCCTGGCGCGGGTCTTTGGATGCCGGGTCCGATGCGGCTGGGGGGAGTGCGCCGGGCCCGGCTGTTCTGGCTTCTCGGGTCGCGGCACCTTCAACTCCAGGACACTCACAGTTTTCCCCGCGCCCCTTGGGATATGCGCGGAATTCGGCACGGACGGTGACCCAGTAGTACCCAGATTGGAGGGGATGACTGCAAGGTTCCTCTAGGCAAACTTTCCTCGCGAACTACTGCCGGATCTTCCACCTGAGCTGCTGGCTAAGGCCTTTGCCGCCTAGAGAGTCAGCGTCCGGTCGATGACGTGGGCTGCCGTGTCGTGCAGGTTCTGGTTGCTGGCGCGCGCTAAGGTGCGCAACCGTCGGAAGGCCTCGTCCATATCGACCCCCGCGGTGTAGGCAAAGACGCCCTTGGCCTGTTCGATGAGGACGCGGCTGTTCAGGGCGCGTTGCAAATGATCGTTGACCAGGGCTGATTCCCGGATGCTGCGCTCCTGCAGAATGCTGATAGTCGCCACGTCTGCCAGCGCCTGGCCGATGGCAACATCCTCCTGGGTCAGGGTGCCCGGATGTTCACCGAAGAGGCCCATGGCCCCGATGGTCCTGCCTTGAACACGGAGCGGTACCGCGTGCACCGAACGGAAGCCCTGTGAGAGGGCGGCCGCCTGGAATTCTGGCCAGTGCCCGCTCATGGCGGGGATGTCTTCCACGACCACGAGTGTTCCTGTCCGGTAGCACTCAACGCACGGCCCGGAGCCAGCCTCCAGTTGAAGTATCTCCACCAGTTGGCTTAGTTCGCTGGTGGAGGCCAGGACCTGCAGCTGGCCGTGCGGATCAGCCAGAAGCAAGCCGGCAGCGGCGGCATCAAGAAGATCGACTGCTGCCTCGACGAGCGCATGGAGCCAATCCAGCACGTCGTAGTCAGCGACCAGCGTGTTCGTGATTCTTACGAAGGCCGCGCTGACGCGCTCGGCGCGGCTTGTCGTCACCGTGTGGCCATATTACTGCAGACCACGATTGCCGTCTCTGTCATTCTGCGGGGCAAAATTCAGGCTTCCCTGCAGCACCGCGTCAGCCGTTTCCCGTAGTGACAGCGCATTGGCGAATGCGTGTGCGCGCATCAGCAGTAGGGCGTCCGCAACGGAAGTCCCTGATTGTGCCAGGACCATTCCCGTTGCCTGGTGGATTTCCCGTCTGGACAACAGTGCCGTTTCCACTGCGGGGTCCGTGTCCGGCGAGTTCACCAACAGAACCCGCCGCAACAGATGCCATGCCGTCTGGGCGGCGAGCACCGATGCGGTCGCGCGATCGGCTTCGCTCAGGCTGCCCGGTTTCGTGTGGTGGAGTTCGACGACTCCCAGATCCAAAGCGCCCACGGTCAGCGGGAAGACAAACAGCGCCGCGGCTTCGGTCTCCAGGATTGCTTTACTAAAAACCGGCCACGAGTATGGGTGGGCGTCGCGAACATCAGGGACCAGAACCGGGAGCCTTGTGTGGCGCGCTTCCCACCGTGGACCTTCGCCCAGATCAAACTGCAGTTCATCAAGCCGGGCCGCCAGCTTATCGCTTGCGCATACTAAGGTCTCCGACGCCGCTCCCCCGAACATGGACACGGCGGCACCGCTCACAGGCAGCTGCCTCAGAAACGGCGTACACAGGTCAGCGTCACCCCGGGCGCCCACTCTAGCGGTGGAATCAACCATGGAACACGCCTTGGCGGAACGGGAATGGCTCCTCGGCGGCGTGTGCAGCATCCATGGTGAGCCTCAGATCCCGAATCATCCTTTGTGGCAGAATCCGGTTGCGCGCGGAACCGGAACAGCTGCTCTTCACAGCTAAGAATAGACCGATCATGCCCGGGTTTGCAGGTCGGGGCGCCCGAGCAGACCCGTTCAGTGCATCGCAGCGCGCCGCACAGAGGCGCGGCCCCTGCAGAGCATCGGACGCCGGAGAGTCCCGCCACGGCGCTCCCACCGGCCGACGGTTAAACACGCCAAGCTGCACAGACTTCAGGTCAGATCGGCGCGAACCCACACGCAGCCCGTCCCCTGCGTGCTCGGGGTGGTGCGTGACGGCCACACCATTGGCTCTGCCGGGCACGCAGAGGTGAGGATCACGCACGCATCATCACCGGCCAGCCTTACGAAGGGCCTGCGGCGGGCTGGGGTTCCGCCTGGGTTTCAGCAGGCTCATCCGCCGCCGGCCCAGCTCCGGTGATCTGCAAATCATTATCTCCGCTGCCGCAGCCGAGAACAGAGATAGCACGACCACCGTGAGCACCTAGCTGCGGACCCTGGGGGCCATCTACAGAGCGCATCCGCACGGAGCTCTAGGTGGCCCGATCATGGCGACAGGGCGGCGGAAATCAGCCCCGCGCCGGTCCCCGAATGGTAGCTAGTCACCGCGCTGTAGGGCGGGCTCTAAGCTCGGGGTCGCCGCGGCGCCGACCGCTATCGGACCGTTTGGGCTCTTCAGAGCCTGCGCCGGGAAAAGATCCCCCGCCTTCCGCCCGTTGCGGCGGCGAAGATCCCCAGTGCGATGACGGATCCCAGGATGGCCAGCAGCCAGGTCCGGAGGTTGAAAAAACTTCCGAGCCCTCCGCCAAAGATGAGCGAACCGATCCACCCGCCGAGGATCGCACCGACAACGCCCAGGAGCAGGGTCACCAGCCACCCGCCACCCTGCCGTCCGGGAAGGATGGCCTTCGCGATGGCTCCAGCGATCAGGCCGAGAACGAGAAATCCGAGGATTCCCATGACGCACTTCTTTCTTGTCAGTCAGCTAACAGCCGGCCATCACCGGCCATACTCTGAGTATGATCAGCGTGCTTAGCATCTGACAAGCCTCGATGATTGGATGAAGGGGTAAGATGTCAGCGAGCCAGGCGGGAGCAGACCGCAGAAGAAAGACCATGAAACTTCGTGGCTGACGCCTCAATGCCCTGGCCGATCACCCCGATGCGGCCGTGGTGGATCCAGTAAAACAGCAGGTCGTCTATAGCGCAGGGCTCCCGACGGAGGTCCGGTCGTCGTATGGGGTCGCTTGAGCTGTTGTTTAGACCCGCCGATGGGGTTGGACGGACGGGTCGCGTGCGGCTGTGCTGGTTTCGTTGCGGATTGTGGCGGCGGACGTGGCCGGGAACAACTGAATTCAGACAATTGCCGTGTCATCGAAAACAATCAGGCAATCCGGGACCTGTTCTGCATTTTGTCCTTACCGGAATGGGCTTCGTGGTCCGCGTCGAAACCCACCGACACAGGAAGTCTCCGGGCGGCCGGAACAATGGATCTGGCCCTCATAACTCTCGACCCGGGCCTTTCGGACCTCATCGGCCTGGACGTAGCGCGCGGCCTGCGGGCACTCTCGAAGGCACCGATCTTGATGATCACCGCGTGGGCAGAACCCGGCGAAGAGATCGACGGCATGGCTGCCGGCGCCGACGCCTACCTCGCAAAGCCCGTCCGCCCCACATGCTAGGTGCACGACTCGTCCACCCTGGTGCTCGCCCTGACCTACGCCGGCGCCCTGGGGATTGCGCTCCTGATGTTCCTCGGCCAACTGGCCGCTTTCACCGCCCCGCTGGCCAGCGCCGCCAGCGCCAAACTCCTGATTCTTGCTGCCCGGGCGTCGGGGGACGGCGCCGGATGTCCCCGGCGAGGCCCACAGGCCCATCACGCCGGCGCCTTTCCGCCCCTGTCGGCGGCTGCGTTCCCTGGAAATCGGAGGCTCTCCGTGTTCGGTCCAGGGTGGACCCTGCATGGGTCGCCGCACCCAGGACTGACAGGGGAATGCATTACCGGGTCCGGCGGACTGACCTGCTGGAGGGCACCGTCCGATCCGAAGGGCGCGATCCTCGGGCGGCCATGTTCGACATCTCGGTGAGACAAGCGCTCCAACCGAGAGTCAGGCGTAAAATAGTGAGTTACCGGATCCAAGGACACCGCTTTGGAAACGAATCCGGTCCCTGGTCTCCCGCATTTTACGGGAGCCTTTTTTAATTACGGACATAGGTGGCTGACTTAGCCTGCCAACGCAACGTGATCGGCCAGTGCTGCTCGGCTACAAAGAAGTTTGCATAGTTATGCAGGAGCAAGAAATGACTGCTACTCCGACGATCCGAAGCCGCCATTCCTTCTCGGCCAGGTTCGGGCTGGTCTCGACAGTTTCCTTGGGACTGCTTGCGGGTCCTGTTGCCATGGCCGGGCCAGCCACTGCAATGCCCGATCATTCCAGAAAAGCCGATTGCACGGTCACGGCTCTCGACCCCTACAATCCAACCACGGCAGTGAAGCCGTGAGAGGCGATCCCCGCAACGGGAACCGCAAATCCGTGAGGGTTAGTTTCCCGTTCAGGATTCACTGCGACAAGGATGCCCAGGTTCGTTACAACCAAAGAATGTTCCAGAAGCACGACCCTTGGGACACCGAATGCCTGGGACACCGTATGGGTTTCCGGTCACGACAGAATCGTCAATGTGGAGAGGGTGACTGCCGACCGGGGCGAAAGGTCGGTAACGGTGTACCACACCGTCAGGATCCGGGTGCAGGACGACCGGGGCGGCAACAGGAACGGGTCGTCCGATTTTGATAGGAGCAACACCGTCACCATCTGGGTCTCGAACAACCACAGATAACAGTCGGCGAGGGCTTTGCCACTGACCGGTTAGCGACTGGGAGGACGACGGCGGCACGAAAGTGCCGCCGTCGTCCTTTTCTTCGTCCCTGCGGCTTTACAGCGAGCCGGTGGTGGACTTCCAGCTGTGGGTCTTCAGGCCACAACCGGCGAGGTCGCGGACGACGAACGCGATCCGGTTGGATTCACGCCATGCAGCAGCTCGCTCGCGTCTTCATCAACAACTACACCTCCCCCGGGATTCCAGTTCCTCCCCGGCGGACAACTCCCACCGCCGCCGGCGCCGGGGTCAACCCGTAATAAGGTCCGCTTCAGAGGACCGCGTCGAAGAATTCGTAGACCTCATTCCTTCTCATAGTTCCTGGTATTGAAGGCGGGCGTTCCTGCGAGCTTGCCGCCGTCAACTGTGAGAACGGTGCCGGTGACGAACGACGATTGGTCCGAGCAGAGCCAGAGTGCTGCCGCAGCAACATCGCCGGGGGTGCCGATCCGGCCAAGCGGAACGCTTGCGGCTACGCGGTTCTGGGCGGCTTGGCCCGCCGCGGCGAGCCGGTCGGTGAGTATGGGCCCGGGAGCGATCGCGTTAATCCGGATTCCGTGGGCGGCGTAGTCGAGCGCAGCGACCCGGGTCAGGCCTGCAACGCCGAATTTGCTTGCCGAATAGCCGCTCAGCCCGGCGACGCCCTGTTCGCCTGCCGTGGAGGTCATGTTCACGATCGCCGCACCGCTTCCCGCAGCGAGCATGAGCTCGATTTCGTACTTCATGCACAGGAAGACTCCGCGGAGGTTCACCGCGATTGCGCTGTCGAAGTCCTCGCTGGCCCAGTCGCTCAGGGGCGCCGGAGCGCGTCCGCCGCCTGCGGCGTTGTTCACCGCAGCGTCAAGGCGTCCGAACCGCTCGCTGATCCCTGCCATCAGGTTTTTCACCGAGTCCTCATCGGTGACGTCGACGGGCATGGCCGTGGCTTGCCCGCCGGAGGATGTAAGGGTCTCGACCAGGTAGGACAAGGCGTCCCTGTCGCGTGCAGCCAGCACGACGTGCGCGCCGGAGCCTGCCAGTGTGGCCGCGATGGCGGCGCCAATGCCGCGGCTGGCCCCGGTGACGAGTGCGACCTTCCCGGACATCGGACGGGTGGGTTCGGTGGCCGTCATGTCCTGCTCCTTTGCTTGGCGTGTCTTTGAGGCCCAGCTGCCCTGACCCGGCGTGGCCAGAAGCGTCCCGGGCCTAATCCTTCAGGTCGAAGTCCAGGTCGAGGTCTTCGGCGGCGCCCAGCTCCCGCCAGGTGGACCCGACCCGGGCAGCGCCGAGAGTCGTGGCAACGGGCATCCGGTCCACGGCAACCAGCTGGTCCAGGTCAAGGCCGGTGAGCTCGGCGATGTCCCGGATGGGTGCCTGGAAGGTCCGGAACGGGCCCAGCGGCGGGACATCCTCGGTGACCCCTGGCCGGGACACGTCGGGCAGATCGGCCAGCTGCGGGGTCTGGTCCACCACGTAGCCGGTGGCTGCCAGGCCGCCCTGGTGGATGAAGGCGGCGACCTTGAAGTAACGCAGCGGGATATCCACGCCCCGGTACACCGGATCGAGGGCGCTGAAAATGGGTCCGGTGAACACCACGATGCGGCTCCGGTATTGGGCGGCGTGCTCCTGCAGGTAGGACTCGATGCCCAGCCACAGTTCCAGGCCCTGGTTGAATTTGGCGGCCTGCGGTGCGGCGTTGGTGTAGTGGAAGGTGTCTTCGTTCGCCAACTCGGCCTCGGCCACGGTGTCGCCCCAGACCGCGGAGGACCGGCGCACCAGGTGGCCGCGGTCGATGTCGTTCCGGGTGTAGACCCGCTCCCCTGTCTGCTGCTCCGCGGGAAGCCGGGGATCGAGCTTCCAAGAGATTCCCGCCCGGTCCAGGTCCATGAGCGTGCTGCCGTCGATACCCACACCGGTGACGGCCGCCAGCCGCTTATCGCGGCGCATCAGCACCGAGAAGTGCGTGTAGGGCAGCAGGACGCTTTCCACCCCGGCCAGGCCCGGCAGCGGCACGTGTTGGCCAAGGAAGTCCTCGTCGAAGCCTTTCCGGCCCGCATAGTCTTTCGCGGTGACTGTCAGGTTCTGCAGCAGCTCGTCCATGGCCGGACACTACCAGCCAAAGGTGAGAGTCCGATGAAGGCTTGGTGGACGCTGGCTACCGCAGGGGACGGCCCGCAGCCTTTCCGAAAGCTCCCCGAGAGACTCCCGCCATTCCGGTTCATCAGCGTCGTCCCCTAGCTCAGCAAGTTCGGATTCTTCTCCTGCCACCCGTGTAACGGCCTGCAGGGCGAGCCCTCGCCTGTTCGTTTAGCAGCACCCTGTCACTGGCTGGTCGTGGAAGTTGAACGTCGCATTCATCGACCCTGCCGTCGCCCCGGCGGAAGCGTGCTCGGTATAGTGCCCGCTCGCGCCGAAAGGTCAGCCCGGGTCCGCACTCCTCGTGCGGCACCGGGCTGACCTCGGGTGGGTGTGGCTGTACTACCCGCCGGTCGTGAAGCTCCAGGAGCCACCGGCGAGCGTGTTGCCGACGGCGTCCTTGATGCTTGAGGACATCGACGCGGTGTATCTCGTGCTGGCGGCCAGGGTCACGTTCGGGTTCAGTGTTGCAACCCGGGTGGTGGCGTTGTAGCTGACCGCGTAGCTGACGAGCGCCCCCGTGGCGGCGTTCCTGAGCGCGAAGGTTCCGTTGGCGACACCGCTGACGGCCTCACTGATGGTGACCGTGACGTTGGCGGTCCGGCTGACACCGGTGGCGTTGACCGCCGGTGTCCTGGAGGCCATGATTGGCCTGGGCCCGGTCGTGAAGGCCCAGGAGGACGCGGCCAGCGGGTTGCCGGCGAGGTCCGTGATGCCTGCCGTGAGGCTTGCCGTGTGCCGTTTGTCCGCAGCGAGGGTGGCTGCCGGGTTCAGCGTGGCGACCCGGGTTGCGGCCGTCCAGGTCACTGGTGCGGCCACGACGGCTCCGGCGGCGTTCTTCAGCGTGAAGCGCGCAGCGCTCAGACCCGCAATCGGCTCATTGAAGGTTGCTGTGATATTGCCCGTCTGGCTGACCGCCATGGAGTTAAGTGCCGGGGCCTTCGCCGTCACGAGGGGCGCCACCGTATCGACGGTCACGGCGAGGGAACCGGCCGACATGGTTTCGGTTCCCCCGGCCGTGGTTTCGCTGGCCGTGATCGTGTGCCGGCCGTTGCTCAGAGGCGTGGTCGGGGTCAGCGAGAAGCTGCCATTTGCCGCGACCGTTGCCGTGCCGCTGGCTGCCCCGTCCACGTACAGCGTCGCGCTCGTGGAATCAGGCAGCGCCACAGCGCCCGTGAAGGTGGGCGACGTGATGCGCGTGATGTTGTCAGTGGCGGAACTGCCGGTGTCCGAAGCGGCAGTCATGTCCGGAACCGAGGGACCCTTCGCCAGCGGCGCGGTGCAAGGGGCGGTGGGACCGCCGATCTGCCCGAACTCGAAGATCGTGTTTTCCGTCAGGAGGGCGGGATTGCGGCCGAGCCACATCCCGCGGCTTTCGGAGTTGACCGGGGTCGATGCCCTGTCCGCGTCGGAAAGACCATCGAATCCACTGACACCAGTGAGCCCCGTCCACGTCGCCGTCCAGGTCGTTAGGCCCGGCCCGTCGTACGCCAGGGTGCCGTCGTCGCCAGCGGCCGCGCTGGCCCGAAGGGTGCGCTTGCCGTTGAGGGCGAAGGACTGGTTCTTGGCCACGATGCGGGCCTGAATCTGGTCGATAGGAATCTGTCCGCCGCCGGGGGCGACAGCTGTTCCCTTCATCACCACGGTACCGGGACCGGTCTTCGTGGTCTGCTGCGTGACGCTGACATTCGCCGTGAAGGTCTCGTCCCCGACGGTGGGGGCGGTGAGAACCCGGACGACATCGCCGGTGCGGATGTCCGGTGTGACGCCGTCCCAGCAGCCTCCGCCGGGGTGGTTGACTTCCACGAGACCGTCAAAACCGGGCGTCCCGGGATCGTCCTGCGGGATGAGGTCGGACGCGGTCCCGATGACCGCACCGCCACGCAGCACCTGAACGGTGGCCACGTCGGTCCTGGCATACCCTGACGCGGAGACGAAGTCCCTGACCGGGAAAACAAGGATGGAATGCGGCGCGACCGGCACCGCGTTAATAGCGGCCGAAGCCGGCACCGCGGCGCTCTGCACCGCCAGAATGGCAAGCGCACCCGCGGCGAGACCGGCCGCCACCCGTTGACGATTTCTTTCAGATTTCATGAAAAACTCCCCTCAGAGACCCCAGACTTCACCGGGCCGAGAACGGGCCGATGATGCACACCGGTCCATGCCCGGCGTGGATGCCAGTATCAGGAAACGACCCTGCGGAAACCCTTGACAAAAATCCAGGCACCGCCAGGGCATGCGGCCCGGACGCGGCGAATTCCTCGGAGTTTCGCAGGCAATTCTCAGGAACGACCCTTAGCTTTGACACCAGGCCCACCGAGTCAGAGACTGGGCGGTCCTGCCGCTAGGAAAAGCCCCGCCTCCCCTCCAAGGCCGCGGGGCCTTTCCGCGTGAGCCCCAAGTAGGTTTCGACGGCCGCTACCCGGGGTCGAGGGACCTTGCGGGAGCATTGAGCTAAAGCCAGACCGCGGGACCCCGATCGGGTCCCCCATCCCCGCCACCTCGGCCCGAGGACCTCCATCCTGCCAGGTACCGGAGTGTTTGCGGCAGTGATGATATTGCACATAGCTCCCCTTCGAAAATCTCCAGCAGGCGGCGAACACGGGCACTGAACGGCACACCCACCTGCGGGTATGAACGTCTCACTGGGCCTGCAGCAATTGGGACAGCGGAGGGCCATGAATGCCCCCGTTGCGCCCACGACCCCATCTTCGAGCTTGCAGAGAGCCTGGTTCGCATCATCGCAGCGCCCCTGGAAGGGGTCGCGGCGGCAATCGGCCGCGCGTAGGTTGGCCCCGGTCCGGCATCCCTTGTCCCGCACTCAACCACTGATGACGGCGCCCGCTCAGCCTCGGATCGGCGCACAAGCAGCTTTCCAAGGGACCGCGCAGGGCTCTCGGCGAGCCGTAAGATTAGTCAGAAGATGGTCGTTTGCCACACCACGTGTGGACAGACCGGCGGCCAGAGTCGGGACAGCATCACGGGTAATGCGAAGGATCTGCCCCGCCCGGGCCAGCTGCCGGCAGATATGTCACAACCGGGGCAGGAGCGACCGGCTACAACATCGTCGCCGTCCCCGGTCGCGGGCGCGTTTTGGTTCACCGGCTACACCTGAGTGGGGCCGCGTAGAGCAGGGGCAGAATTGGCCGGGGGGACCACATGAATTCACGCCACTGCCTTGTCATCGAAGACGACCCGGACATCCGGGACCTGCTCTGCATCATCCTCACCGGAATGGGCTTCGTCGTCCACGCCGAAACCACCGGCACGGCAGGACTCCGGGCAGCCGGAACACTCGATTCGATCTAGCCCTCATCACCCTGGACCCGGGGCTGCCCGACCTCAACGGTCTGGACGTGGCACGCCACATCCGGACGTACTCGAAGGCACCAATCCTGATTATCTCTGCTTGGCCGAACCCGGCGACGAGCTCAACGGCGTGGCCTCCGGCGCCGACGCGTACCTAACCAAACCCTTGCGGCCCCACTTGTTCCGCGAACTCGTACAACGGCTCTGCCCGTCAGAGCCGTTGTACGCCCCGCCCGCGCGAACCCAAGACACAAGCACGGGTTCCTCGGCCGAGCCCCGGTCGCCGCGCGGCCGCCGGCAGGGCCGCAGCTAGATGCCCGACTCCTCCACCCTGGTGTTCACCCTGACCTATGCCGGCACCCTGGGCGTGGCGTTCCTGATGTTCCTCGGCCAGTTCGCAGCCTTCACCGCCCTGCTGACCATCGCGGCCATCGCCAAACTCCTGATCCGTGCGGCGCAGGCCGCCAGGCGGCGACGCATCTTCGCGGCGAGATCAACAGATCTCTGAACCCGGCGGAGCCGGCTGACCCCGGTCGCTGGCACCGTTCCTTAAAACTGGGACGCTGTGCGGGTCGGATCCATGGCCAGAATTACTAGGGGTCGCCGGACCCGGCACTGACTGGGAGAAGTGCGTTGCCGGGTCCGGCGGACTGATCGGTCGGAGGACACCTAACGACCAGATATCCAGATCATGGCGGTGCGACCTTCACGAAAGGGTAGCCGGACCTGGTGAAATCGCAGCCCTTCCCTCACATAAGACCGCCCCCGTGGTCGGGTACAGGAACAAAGCCCCCGCTCGGGGACTGACAACCACGCCGTTCGGAGGAACGGGACCGGCGACGGGCTGGGTGTCCGTCTGGGATTGCGGGTACCAGTGGACCACCGCCGCCGGCCTGACTCTCAGCGTACGCCGGTGAGGAGCGGCCCGACCCGGCCGTTCATGCCGGGCGCAGGCCCTCCCGTGACTGCCAGTCGTGGAGGTGGGCGGGCAGCGAAGGTCTCGGAACCGGCCGTATTGGCGGACGCGACAGCGTGCCAGATGAAGCCTTGCGCGGACGGGTGTGAATGACAACGCCCGGCAACGCGGGGACCGCTATCTGAGGAGTCCCTGACGCTCGGGAGGCTGGCGTTCGCGTCCACGGCAAAACAAGGTGGCAAGCCCCCGCCCGCTCCCCAGTCCCGGTCATGTTGGCAAAATTTCCTAGGCCCCGCCCCCTTGCCAGCGGTTAACCGAAGTGGTAAAAAATCTGTATCAGCGGATATAGATCCGCCCCTGTCAATGCTAATTAAGGAGGTATGTCATGTTGATGATGAGCGATCCCTTCCGCCAGCTGGACCGGCTTGCCCAGCAGGTGCTTGGCACGGCCGCGCACCCGGCCGCCATGCCGTTGGATGCCTGGCGGGAGGACACCGAGTTTGTGATCTCGGTCGATCTGCCTGGCATGGATGTTGACTCGATCGACGTCGACGTCGAGCGGAACCTCCTGACCGTGAAGGCTGAGCGGAAAAACACCGCCCCCCAAGGGGCCGAGCTGGTGGCCGCTGAGCGGCCGCAGGGCGTCTTCAGCCGGCAACTGGTCCTCGGCGAGGCATTGGATGCCGAGAACGTTACGGCCGGGTACGACGGCGGCGTGTTGACCCTGCGTATCCCGGTCGCTGCCAAGGCGCAGCCGCGGAAGATCGAAATCACCAGCGGCCAAGGCGCCCAGCAGCAGATCAGCGCCTAACCGGCAGGGCGGGACACCGAACCCCATGCTGTCGTAGGGCGGTTGGCCTTCAGCGACGAATGCCAATGCGTCATTCGCGCACAGGCAGCATCAGCCGGCCAGGCGCCCCTCCCGAACGCGGTCCCCGGTACCGGTGGCCCGGGGACCGCGCCACATCACGCCACGAAGCCACACCGCGCGACGAAGGGGCATGACCCCGGGATAACAGGGAGGACGGGACTCACTGCAATGCCAGTCACACGCAACGTTGCCTGGGACAGGCGTTTGGAATCCTTCAAGGGCAGGGACACGACCCAATACGTGCTCACAGCTGCTTCCATGGCCAGCGCGTGTGCTGCCTGCCGGGCGCCCCTTGAGTCCGATGAGGCGCTCTCACTGCTGGTAAACGTCACGGAAAGCACGGCACCGGACGGAACAAGTTACGTCACCTTCACCGACTGCGTCTGCCACCGCCGCTGCAGCGGTCCCGGCCTGAGTTTTCAGCGGTGCCAGTGGGCGCCAAACGAACTCACCCCCATGGCCGTCCGGATGGTCCTGACCCGGCAGGCCGGCAACGGACAGGGACGGCTGGTGCCGGTACTGGTCTACACGCTGGTCCCGATCGTGGCTTTCCGGGAGAACGACGGCGACCTGACCTCCGCTCTCGTCTCGATCCTGCTCTCCCATGGCTTCCAGTTGGCCATGAGTCCGGACTTCACCAGCATCATGGAAGACGCCGTCGAAACGCCGGCGAGCTGCAGGTTCGCCGTGACGCCGCAGGGTCTGGTCACCTTCAGCATCGGTGGCAGAAGCCTCTTCGGCGAACAGCTCCACCCGGACAAACCCGACGACGCGCTGTGGCTCGAGGCGGCTTGCGGCGGGCACGTCCTTGTTGTCAGCGGGGACAACCTCATCATCACCGCCAATGGCCTCGACATCCGCCCCGCCGCAGCCCAGGGAACACTGGTCATCGGCATGGTACCTGTCCACGCATAAGGGATGGACCCTCTGCCCTGCCCTACTCCGCGCATGCTGCCGTAACGGCATGCTGGATGACAAGGACGCGTGCTCGCCTGACCGCAAGGACGCTAGTCCACGAGCGGTGGAGGGCCGAAGAGGAATTCGTTGGCGTGGGCTACGGCTTTGCGGAACGCGTCATTCCGAAGCGCCACCAGGTGTTCAATGTCTTCCATGCCGGGCTCAAGGAAGCCGGTAAAGCCCGGACGAAGCATCCAGATGTCCCCCGCAGGTGGCAGGTAGAACACGCCGAAGGAACGGTGCTGGCTGTCGTCGTCGGTCCAGATGGGCACCACGGCCAGGGCGGCACCGGTGGCGGGATTGATCCACCGCGCGCGGGGCAGCGGTTCCTCATGGGTTTCGGGGTCCAGGAACGGGGCGGTGCCCTTGCCCCAACGCTGCTCGAAGCGCTCGTGGAAGGCCGGGATCAGGTGTGAGTCGTAGCGGCGCCAGTCGCTCATCGTTGTAGTTCTCCTCTGGGTCTGATTCGTGTGCGGTTATGCCCACGGTCCGCTCTCCCACCTGACGGGAGTGACGCGCAGTGGCGGCTCTCGCCGCGGAACCACCCGGACCGGAATGAACTGCGGACCGCCGTTCCGCCCTCCGGCGCCCTGGCGGGTGTCCTGGCCGTTCGCTTCCGGACGTTCCCGCGGATGGTTGTGCTCGGCGGGTGGAGCAGCGCGCCCGGCGCGGAAGTCTTCCCGGTCGTAGGCGTGGCGGCGCTTGGGGTCACGGAGTACGGAGAAGGCCTGCATGATGAGCTGCAGTTCGGCGGCCGCAGCCTCTCCACCGGCAACATCGGGATGGTGCCGGCGCATGAGGGCGCGGTAGGCGCGCGCGATTTCCTGTGGCGATGCGCCACGGGAAACGTGCAGGACCGCGTAGTAGTCCGGGACAGGTCGGGTCATCATGAAGCCTGTTGCTGCTGCAGGATTGTGTTGGGATTTGCGGTTGCCGGTGGCAGCGGTCCGGGGCGGCCTCCGGCAGACGCCCGAAGACGGGAATCCGGACGCCGCCCCGTCAGGCGCATCGGAGGGCTACGTCTCGATCTGGTGCTGTTGGCCCTTGCTCTCGATCTCGATCTTGCGCGGCTTTGCCTGTTCCGCCACGGGGATGCGCAGTGTCAGCACGCCGACGTCGTAGCTGGCCTTGATGTTGTCCGTGTCCAGCGTGTCGCCAAGGATGAGCTGGCGGCTGAAGACGCCGCGCGGCCGCTCGGCAACCACCAGCTCCACGTTGGGCTGGGTGGCGTCCCGGCGCTCGGCCCGGACAGTGAGGACGTTCCTTTCAACGTTCAGATCCGCGGCGTCGGGCGTGATCCCGGGCAGGTCAAACGCCACGACAAATTCCCCGTCCTCCTGCCACGCGTCCATCGGCATGGCCGCCGGGCGGGCTGCTGTTCCGAAGACCTGCTGGGTGAGCCGGTCCAGCTCACGGAACGGGTCAGTACGGATAAGCATCATTTCCCACTCCCTTCAACACCTAGGTTTCATGGCTACCCACCGCCGGGTATCTGTGACAGTGGATATAGATTTCTTATAGCACTGGTGACAAAATGGTGCAAGAGGAAGATTCAGGCAAATTGACGGGAAACGCATGACAAACCAACGCGGCAGCGGGCGCGGGCTGTACGCCATATCCGTGGTGGCAGAACTCCTGGGAACGGGTCAACAAAACATCCGGCTCTATGAACGCCGCGGCCTGCTGACGCCGGAACGGACCGAAGGAGGCACCCGCCAGTACAGCGAATCCGACCTCGCGGTGTTGCGCCGGATCGGAGAGCTCCTGGACGACGGGCTCAACCTGGCCGGCGTGGCCAAGGTGCTGGAACTGGAAATGGACAACGCCCGGCTCCGGCTTCAGCTGCAGCGGGTCCGCGCCCGCAGCAGCCGCGCAGCGGCCCATCCTGAGCAAAGCGCCCGCCCGGACGACAGCATGTGAAGGAACTCGCATCCTCCGCGCGGCTTAGGGCCAGCTGCCCGCCACGAACCGGAGAGGGCTGCAGGTACCCGGCGCCTGGTTTTCGGGTTGCCCCTCACTCCCGTGACCAGCCTGCCAAACGGAGCCCACAGGCAGCGGTTACACAGCCGTCCTGCCCACACCACGTCGATACAAACGCCTTCCTCCGGCCAGGCATATGCGCCTGGAAGCAACCTGTGGGCCGAACGTGTTCCGCGCGCGGCGCCGATGGGTGCTGGTGAAGCCAGTCCGGCAGGTGCAAAAGCCCCAGAGCCGAACAGGCGTGGACAGGCCCCCGCCCGGGCCTGTGCCACCCACTCTCGGACCGCCGGAGCGCAGCCGAACAGAACCTACGCCTCTCTAGGACAGGCCTGCAATCCCCGGTTGCTTCCAGGACGGTTCCCGTCCGGGAACACTCCGGCTGAGCAAATCCAGCAGTTCGCCCTGGTCCAGTCCGGTCGCCTCGCTGACCTCGGCCAGGGTGGCATCCCCGGCGCGCAGCAGAGCCGTCGAGGATTCCCGCAGCGTCCGGCTTGCCACGTTCAGGGCGGCTTCGGCGGTTGCTATGACCGCCGCCAGCGCCCAAAGCCGCTGGAGTTCTGGGTTCATTTCGTATCACCGCCCTTTCCTCTGGATCCCCGCCGACCGCCAGGAGTCCGGCGGAATGTCCGGCAGTGCACCCGGCGGGGTCGAACCCACGACCCGAGGATTAAAAGTCCCCTGCTCTCCCGGCTGAGCTACGGGTGCCCGCTCCCTGCAGCATGTGCCCGCTCCCCTCTTCGTTCGCTCATCACAGATCTATATCAACCACCATAGATTTTCTAGCACTGGTACAACGCCGATGCAAGAGTTTTCGGAAGGGAAACCCGCCAGAGAGCGTTCGATGCAAGGCTCAGGGCGGCGGCGTCAGCCCCGTTCGATTCTTAACCTAACGTTTCCACTGAATTTCACTCGAGGAACCGGGACCCAAGTGTTTGCCCACTTCGTACCCGACCGAATCCCCCCACGACTGCAGCCGCCACTAGCAACGTCATCATCAGCGACAACTGCACGTTTCCGCGAACAGGTCCGCGCTGATAGGGAGGGAACCATGCTGCTCTATGAACGCCGTCGCCTGCTCACACCGAATCTGCAGTCCTGCGCCGGATCGGTGAACTCCTGGCCGAGGGGCTCAATCCGGCAGCCGTGGCTAAGCTCCTGGAACTGGAGATGGACAACGACCGCTGCAGGGCCAGGCTTAGGCGCGCCCGCCCCCACACCTGCGGTCCGGATCAAAGGAAGTGACGAGCCTGCGGCTTGTATCCGCCCCCGAGCGGACCGGTTCCGGCAGGAGCGCCCATCTACCCGCCGCAAGTCGGAACTACGAGGTTCGCCGGCCCGGACCGCGGGCAGTGCACGGTCACGGCGTGTTTGATCGATTCACGCCTAATCGCCAAGCACTACCTTGGCCAACCCGGCAGGAATTCGGCTGACGGACCGTCTCAGGCCGGGACCGGCGCTTTGGACCCTTGAGCTCCCGGCGCAGGGCGGATCAGGCGTCGAAGTGCGTCCGGACCCTTCGGGTCGTCTGCTACTGAGGCGACGACTGATGCAGCGATGTCCCGAAGTTTGACGTTGCGGGTGTTTGAAGCGATTTTGAGGATTTTCACGGCAGTCTCTGGCTGCAGCGGTTTTCCGCCATGATGGCGCCGGTCGCCAGGTCGATGGTGGTCCGGGATTCCAAGGCGGCGGCGAGGTTGGTTTTCGCCTCGGCCAGCTGGCTGATTCGCACCGCCAGTCGAAGGGCCTTGGACGCATAGTAGGCATACGCTTCCACCATGTCGATGTCCTCT
Organism: Arthrobacter sp. KBS0703; assembly: GCF_002008315.2. Classification (NCBI taxonomy): domain Bacteria; kingdom Bacillati; phylum Actinomycetota; class Actinomycetes; order Micrococcales; family Micrococcaceae; genus Arthrobacter; species Arthrobacter sp. KBS0703. The sequence continues at coordinate 1,881,653 of NZ_MVDG02000001.1, forward strand.
CCGGTGAAGCCATGGGACCGGGTGGAATACATGTTCAGACCCGCTTCCGCTTCCCCCTCCAACAGGAGCGGTATGGACAGGCTTGATTCCACGCCTTCCCCCAGCGCGGCTGCAGTGTAGTCGGGCCAGCGGCGCTCACAGTTAAGGTCCGGGACGTGGATAATAGCCTGTTCGCGGATTGCTGTCAGGCACGGTCCCTCACCGGCACTGTATTGGGTTTCATCGAGCCGGAGTGCGTTCACTATAGTGCTGGCCACGGTCACCGGTTTCTTCCGCTGTATCAGCGTGATGCTGCAGAAGGCAGCGGCCGGGTCAGCCAGGGTGAGAGCGGAGAACTCGGCCAGCTCGTCCAGCATCTCCTTCACATCCCCGGTTTTCAGGACAAGTTCCTGCAGACGGTCTACGACAACACTCGAGGGCAAGAGACGCGGTTCTTGGGCCATCATCGGCCTCGTTCCTCATAGGGCCCTGACAACAACCCCTTGGCGGGAGGCCCTGAAGGACAACGAAACCGCACGGGCGGCGGTTCTTTGAGTATGGCCGCTGACGCAGAGAATGGGTAGCTGCCCAGCTGCGAGGCGTCTGATCGGCCAATCACCCGGACCCCGAGGGATGTAAGAATCCCGGGAGGAGACGCTCCTTTGTCCGTCCATAACTGCATGTCACTGCCTGCCGGTCCATGAGAGAGCACCCTGATTCTTCCGCCGGGCGGGGGCGCCGGCCACTCCTTTGCACCGAACCTCCGCCCGTGTGTGCGCCGACAAGGGACGCTGCCCGGGACGAAGCCGATGCCTCCGCCGGCTCCGCCCTTTGCAGCGAACCGCAGCCGCGTCAGCCATGGGACGCCCGAACGGAATTCCAAGGTTTTCGTAGGTTTCGACCCCACCCTGAGGGGATACTACGAACGCATTGGGGCAGTCATGGATTCTGGTTCGAGGACATATTTTGACCGGGCATTGAGCCGGCGTCAGTTTGGCTGGATAGTCGGTGGTGGCGCGATGGCAACCCTCGGCTTGTGAGATCCAGAGACCACCTGGCGTTTAGGCGTGTCCATGCCAGAGGCAGGAAGCGGTGAATTGCCTAGAGACCTAGCCCGGTCTCCTGACGCTCAGATTCCGCAGGCCCGTGCCCGGACGGGCCAGCATCTGGAGCCGCCCAAGAATCTGATGGGCCCACCGGGACCGCACACGATAGTCCCAGTTAAGGGCGTTCAGGGCGAGACTGATCAAGTCCCTAATTGAAGGAGCGGGTGCAAGGGGTCAAGTTCCGCAGAAGGTCCGGTAGGCGCCGAAATCTTCCGGGGCGCCGACTGCGTATTGCTCGAGACCGGGGCGCTAGTCGAAGGGGCGGGTGACCGCGTTCAGAAGCCGGAACAGTGGCTGCATCTCGCCGCTCGTAGCGGCGGCCAAGGCCTCTTCCATCAGGTGGTTGCGGGGAATGTAAGCGGGGTTGACCCGGTCCATGGCGTCGGCGTCCGGTCCCAAGGCACGCCAGCGGTCAGCCCAGGCATCGAACGCCGTTACATCAGGAAACAGTTGCCGCGCAGGCTCCGAGTGGCCGCGGGCCGCTTTGCCAAGGCTGCGGAAGATCGAGGTGTAGTCGACGTGTCCCTCCTGCAGGAGGGCCAAAAGCTCTTCGACGAGGGGCCAGGTCACGTTGTCACTGAGCCCAGGACGGAATCCAAGCTTCGCGTTCATGCCCGCCGCCCATGCAGCACTGTACTGACGGCGGAAATCATCCAGTGACTCCACCGAGAGCTGGATGGCCATCTCCTGGTCCTCATGCAGCAGGGGCAGAAGAGACTCGGCGAGACGGGCGAGATTCCATTCCGCCACCACTGGCTGGTTCCGATAGGCGTAGCGGCCGCTGTCGTCGACCGAGCTGTAGACGGCAGCGGGATCGAACGCGTCCATGAAGGCACACGGGCCGTAATCGATCGTCTCGCCCGAAATTGTCATGTTGTCGGTGTTCATCACCCCATGGACGAATCCCACCAGCATCCAGCGGGCCACCAGCGACGCCTGCGCAGCAACGACTGCGTGGAACAGGGCGAGATAGGGGTTTTCGGCTCCCGCCGCGGCCGGATAGTGCCTGGTGATCGCGTACTCGGCCAGGCGGCGAACGAGACCGGTGCCCCCCATGGCCGCGGCGTACTGAAAAGCTGCCCACGCGCACATGACTCATCGCGACGCGGGTGAGCACGGCTCCGGGCAGCACGGTCTCACGCTGCACCAGACGCCCCGTTCCCACAACGGCAAACGACCGTGTGGTGGGAATGCCTAACGCGTGCATGGCTTCGCTGACGAGATACTCGCGCAGCATCGGTCCAACAACCGCCAGGCCGTCTCCCCCGCGGCCGAACGGTGTGCGCCCTGACCCCTTCAGGTGCACGTCCCGTAGCAGACCGTCAGCGTGCATGATCTCGCCCAGCAACAGGGCACGCCCGTCCCCAAGCCGCGGGGCGTACCAGCCGAACTGGTGACCCGCGTAAGCCTGTGCGACCGGCGTGGCATCAACGGGGAGCCGATTCCCGGTTAGCAGGCCCATCCCGTCGGCACTGCCTAAGAAGTCAGGATCCAGGCCCAATTCGGTGGCCAACGGCTCGTTGAGCACCAATAATTGAGGGTCGGGAATGCCCACAGCCCGCCACGCAATGGCCATCTCCGGAAAGTCGCGGGCAAAGTGGCCGCTCATGGCGACGGCTGACAGGGAGACGGCATCCATCCATCAAGAATAGCCGCGACACGATGACCGGTGACGGTTCCCGGCACCGGCCCGGCCTCAAAGGTTCGACCTTCTTGTGACCGTCGACGCGGACTGCGCCTTCGCGTCAGGCCAGTCGCGCTTGCCCAACACTGACGACGACAAACCGTCCGGAACTGGCGGCGGCTTCATTCCCGACCGGCAGACGGACTGGCACCTGTCAGCGAAGCACAGATTCGACCAGTTCTCGCGGCGGACCGCAATCGGCATTGCACTCTGAAATCATGCCGCCCCACTCCCCCACCTCCATGAATCACCAGAAGCAACTGCGATGTTTGATGCTCCTATGTCTCGTCAGACGGGAGTGTCCGTTTAACGGTTGATCCACGGTGGGCATTTACTTGATTCTTCCGTCGAAGGCCAGTCAAGGAACGGTACGAACTCGCTTCATGCGTTCTCCCACAGCCGGCTGATCGCCGGGTACTGCCTGCCCCATTTGCCCGAGAACTCCACGAAGCGTTCCTTCGCCGCGGCCTCGGACGGCGCTGTGTAGACCGGGCGCAGATCACAGGACATTTCGTCCCAGTACTGCCGGGCGACATAGCGGAAGGTGTTGCCGATCAGGCGCACGATGCAGGTCTGGACGACAGTGAGCTGCCAGACCGTGCTGATGGCCTCGGGCAGGCCCTTGAGCCCGTCGCAGACCGGGATGCAGACGTCCTCGGCACCGGCTTCTCCGGGATGGTAGCCGACCTTGCTCAACGGCTCCTCACCCACCTGCACCGCCTAACCGAGGAGATCGATGAACTCACAGCCGAACTCAGCCGCCGGATCACAGTCATCGCTCCGGCATTGCTGGCGATCGTCGGCTGCAGGACTTTGACGGCGGCGAAGATTCTGGGAGAGACCGCCGGCGTTACGCGGTTCCGCTCGAAGGACGCCTACCCATGCCATAACGGCACTGCCCCGCTGCCGGTGTGGTCGTCGAACAAGGCCCGGCACCGACTCTCCCGAACCGGGAACAGACAGCTGAACGCGGCGCTGCACCGGATCGCGCTCACCCAGGCCCGCTGCCATCCCGGCGCGCGAGAGCTTCTGGCCCGGCGCAAAGCAGGCGGAGACGGCGGCATGGAAGCACTGCGTATCCTCAAACGCCGACTATCCGACGTTGTATTCCGGGCTCTGATCGACGATCACAAAACCTCCGCATCCAGCACGCTCATCCTCGCCGCTTGACAGAGGAGCTAGCCACAGTCCCGGGCCATCACAACCAGTGGCACACGACCCGCTCTGAGAGGGCGGGAACTTCTGGATCCGACGCGGAGCGGTACAGGACGTCCCCCATGCGGGGGTCGACTTCGGCCGGGGGTTCTGGCTGTGCCGCTTCTTCCGGTTTCGCTGCGTCGTCCATGAGCTGGTCAATACGTTCCGAGTCCCTCTGGGCGGGTTTGAGCGCGTCGGCGTGCTTGAAGGGTTCCGCCAGTGCTTTGTCTGCCTGTTCGACGCGCGACCCGGTACAGTTCACACCGCCATCGAGCGGGCAGGCGGCTCTGACCGGAGACCGGCTCGCGGCCGTGCCGTGCCCGTGGTCGGGGTGGTGTCGAGCCCGCTTGAGCGTTGTCAGCAGACCGCCCAGTTCATCCTCGATCGCCAGGCTGGCACGCCGTTCGCGCCGGTCGATCCCGATCTCACCGAGTGCGATTACGGTCAGTGGCAGGGCCGCACGCTCAGTGATCTTGCGACCGAGGATTTGTGGCCGGTTGTGCAGTTGCAGCCGTCCGCCGTCGTCTTTCCCGGCGGTGAATCCCTGGCCGCGCTGCAGGCTCGGTCGGTGGCAGCGATTCGACGCCACGATACAGCCTTCGAAGCCGTGTACGGGCCAGCGTGCGTGTGGGTGGCGGTGAGTCACGGTGACATCATCAAGTCAATCCTCGCCGACGCGCTCGGCATGCATCTTGACCTGTTCCAGTCGTGGCTGTCGAACGCCCCACTGTGGCGATGCGCCGGTGGGCGGCGGTGCAGGGCAGAAGGCGCCGTGAACCTCATGTGCCTAAAATACTGACATGCCTACACGTGTTCACGAGTTTGTCTGGCCTGATCGGGTCGTCGTCGGCACCATTGGCCTTCCGGGGGCGCGCACGTTCTATCTGCAGGTGCGCACAGGGACTCAAATCGTAAGTATCGCCTTGGAGAAGCAGCAGTCCGCTCTGCTCGCCGACAAAATCGACGAAATGCTCGACCAGCTTCTGACCGTCGAGGGCAACCCCCACAGCGTTCCCGCCAGTACTCCCATCGAACTCGTCGACAATGACCAGCTCGAGGCCGTTCAGGAGCAGTTTCGGGCCGGCGCCATGAGCTTAGGTTGGGACCCGACGACGGCGCAGGTCGTGATAGAGGCCTACCAGATCACTGATGTCGATGCTGATGACAACGACGGATCGCTTGATGAGGACGGCGCTGACGTGCCCGAAATGCTGCTGGTGCGGATGCCGGTTGGCACCGCCCGCGCATTCGCCAAGCGAACCCGTGAGGTTGTGGGCGCCGGGCGTCCCGCATGCCCGCTCTGCGGTTACCCCGTAGACGCCGACGGGCACGTCTGCACTCTTCCCGAGGTCTGATGCCGGCGCCAGACCTGTTGACGGCCAAGCTGACGCTCACCTGCCGCATTACGACGGCGTCGAACGCCACCTTCCTGGGCAGCATCGGCCACACGACGGTCGTCTATAAGCCGATAGCAGGCGAAAGTCCGCTGTGGGATTTTCCCCACGGCTTCCTTGCTCACCGGGAGGTTGCCGCCTACCTGGTCTCGGAGGTCCTCGGCTGGAACGTGGTGCCATGCACCTGGCTGCGCGCTGGTCCGTTCGGCGAAGGGATGGTGCAGCTGTGGCAGGAGACAGACCCCGACCAGAACGCGGTGGACCTCGTTGCGTCGGACGACGTACCAGAGATTGGTTGGAAACACGTTCTCGAGGGTCAGGATGAGAACGGACGGATGGTGGCCCTCATACACGAGGACTCTCCTGCGCTCAGACGCGTGGCGGTGTTCGACGTTGTCGTGAACAACGCCGACCGCAAAGGCGACCACATTCTTGCCATGACGGACGGACACCGGTACGGCGTGGACCATGGAATCACCTTTCACCGTGATCACAAGCTGCGCACGGTGCTGTGGGGATGGCTGGGAGACGCTCTGACCGCCGAGGAACGCGACGGCATCGATCGTGTCAGCGAAGGACTGCACGGTGGGCTGGGCCGAAACCTGGTGGGCTTGCTCAGCGCCGAAGAAATTGCATCGCTCGCCGCGCGCTGCGCCCGGTTGCGCTTGGCAGGGCGGTTTCCGGCTCCGAGTGGTGAGATGTCGGCGGTGCCCTGGCCGCTGTTCTGAGGGAATTACGGCTACGGGCTTCGCAGGCTGTGTCACGTTGATGGCATGGTTCTAAAGCTAGCGACGGAGCTCATCATTCCTGAGCGCAAGCTCGGCTGGCTCTTTTTCCTAGGAGCCCAGGCCCCGGCCGGCGATCCTCTGTTCCGAAGGCTTGAGCTATGGGAGAGACTTCAGCTGTCACTGGGAATTCGCTGCCCAAACGCCGATAAGAGCGCATATGTTCTCTCGAACCCGGCGAATCGCATCCGGTGCGAATTCGACGGACTTCGACCTCTCCCCTCTCGGTGAACCGTAGGCCCGGGATTTCGTTCGAATGGCCGGGTCTGAGCATTGGGTGTATGAAGGCGGTAAGGCCCAGGGACGCTCAGGGCGGAATCTGCAATGACCAGTGACAGGGATCGGGATGCTTCAAGGCGTCCGCGGCAAGCCCGGCCACGTGACGCTCTGGGGCGGCCGCTGCCGTACGGAAGCGCTGGCGTCGAGCCGGTCTCGGAGGAACCGCTGCCGGCGGCGCAGACATTGGTCTCGGCCCGGAGTCTAGTGGAAGCTGGCCGGCCCTTCGCCGCCCATGAGGTACTCGAGGCCCGCTGGAAAGCTGGACCGGCCGAAGAACGCAACCTTTGGCAAGGACTCGCCCAAATCTGTGTCGGACTCACCCACGCCGCCCGGGGGAACAGCGTTGGAGCGCTCCGGCTCTTCGAACGAGGTGCGGCCCGACTCGAGGAGTACGGTTCCGGCGAAGGGCCGACCTACGGGCTCGACTTGCCCGCCGTCGTGAGTTGCGCACGCGATCGGATGCGCACCGGCAGCCGAGCTGGCGACCAGCATCCCTCGCGAACAGCCGGCGGAGACACTATGAAATGAATGCACTGTTCCAAAGGACAGCGAGCGTTGAACTGTCCTGAGACGTTCCGGTTCTGTATCCAACGGCACTTACCAGCAGCGCAAAGGCGGATCGAAGCAATCATTCAGTTCTGCGGGGTTTGAGCCGCCTGCGGTTTCAAAGGGTGCTGCGGGTCCAGGCACACCGATCTAATTTGACACAGCCGCCGGGTTGATCGGGAACAGGTTGCTGTTAGTCCCTGCCGCTGCAATGAACTGGTGGCGGCCTGGCATGGATACCCAATAGTGACGGCCCTGTAACACGGAGTACACACGCCGTTCGTAGCCTTGCAGTAGGAATTTTCCCAGTAGGACATGTGCATGAATGCCGCAGACACCGCAATCAAGCCGATCATTGGCCTGACCACATATCTTGAGCAGGCCGGCACCGACGGCTGCGGCAACGTTCGCGCCGCATTCCTCCCCGAAAAATGCCTCACTCCCCTCCTTGACGCCGGAGCAGTTCCGATCCTTCTCCCGCCCCAGCTCACGACCGGGAACATGATCGAGCACCTGGTCAGCAGGCTGGACGGGCTGGTCATTCCCGGTGGCTGGGACGTCGATCCAACCCGATACGGTCAGGAGCCGCATCCGGAAACGGACTCTCCCCGGCCGGAACGCGACGAGTGGGAAGCCGCCCTGATCCTCGAAGCGATCCGCCAGGATGTCCCTCTTCTCTGCATCTGCAGGCGTGAACAGCTGCTCAACGTCACGCTCGGCGGGACCCTGCACCAGCACCTGCCCGACGTCCTGGGAACCGGGCATTACCAGCTGGGTGGCCACCAGTTCAATGCCATCCGTGTCGACATTCGGCCCGACTCCCGGCTTGGCCGTCTCCTTGGGGCCGACGCACTGGAAGCCGTTCCCGTTTCGCACCACCAGGCCGTGGACCGCCTTGGCGAAGCTCATCGCCACCGCTTGGAGTGAAGACCAGATAGTCGAAGCAATTGAGCATCCCGGCGCCGGCTTCTGCGTGGGGGTGCAATGGCACCCGGAACAGGTCGCGGAATAGAAAGCGCTGTTCCATGGCTTTGTGGAGGCGGCCAGCACCAAGATGCTGTCACGGCTTCGCCCGGCTGCTGTGGAGTCCCTGGAGTTCGCGCACGAAATGGCTGCCAGCTAACTCCTACGTGACGCCTTGAGCCATAGGGCGCGATGTACACCCACTTTTAACAAGTCCAGAGCATTTCTGATTATGTCAATCCTTCTTGGCCCCGGCTGGACGGACGTATCTGGCCCCACCCGTAGCCCCGAGGTTTGTTTCGCCCACGTGGCACGATGGCGTCTTATAGGCAGTTCACGGGCACCACGTGAACGGGAGCAGACGAACCAGTAGTCACTGCTATCGGTGGGCTTCATCTTCGATAGAACGGGGCTACAGGAACGTGCCAACCCCGCCTGTAGACATTCGGTTGGTAGATTGGGATCATCTCCAGAACCAGAGTTAATGAGGTGGCCAGTCATGACGACGGCGGGCAATGGCGACCGAGGAAGCCTGCTGGCATTGCTTTCGGACAAGGAATTGTGGGAACCAAACGGTCGCGTCGGCGTGATCACCCAGGGTGAGTACACGAACCGGCTGATTCTTTTCTATCCGGAGCCAACGCCTGGTCAATGGGCGGAAGTCGTCAGCTCCTCATTGGAAGAAGGTCCCCTGGATTCCTATATCTTGGCGGATGAGTATGCCGCGAACGTCCTCGGGGAGTATGGAGTTGTGTGGTTAGCCAGAAGCAACAACGAGGAGGCCGCGTTGGAACAGCGAGTTTTCGATTGGCGACGGGGCTTTAGACCGGCACGGCGAACTCTGAAGCAGTTCATCAGAGAGCTTTTGGGACGACACCGTCCGGAGTAGTCGAGCGGCACTCGTTGAAGCCTCCGATGGGATGGCAGACCTGATTTCGGAGCGGGCTTCACAGCCAACTATTGCCGATTTACGAGCTCCCTGGTTCGTTCCTTCTCGTTGCCCCGTACCTAGTAGTCTGCAAGGGCTGACGACGAGCAGTGGGAGATGGGGGTTTGATGACGTCAGGAACGTTGATGCTCCGCCCCTTGTTCATCACGCGTATTGCCATGTTTGGCTTCACCCTGTGGCTTCTGGGCTTTCTGACGGTTGAAGCATGCACCCATTCTTCTGACGTTCGGGGTGAGCCCTCTTTCGGTTCACCGCTGGACGTCGCAGCATTCGCGGTGATTCCAGCTGTTTTCCTGTGGATGAGCTGGCGGCTCTGGCGGGCAGGCGTCGCGTTGACGGAATCCGAAGTCACGGTCAGAGGTTTCTTCCGTGACAGAACCGTTCCGCGCTCGGATGTCCTCGACATAACCATGCATTTCCTTGTGTGGCAGCGGACCGACGGAGACGTCCAGGTCACGCCGATAACCGCCTTCTTGACTCCCGGGAGTGGGCTTGCCGGCTTTGTCGTTCGCCACCACGAGGACAGCCTGGAACTGTTGCGGAAAGAAATAACCGGCATCCCCACCCAGGAGTACGGTCTCATCAGCGGCGAAAACCCGCGCGGAGCCGAAGAGAACCGGCATTTCGACCCACCAACGTTTCGCCATCCCCGAGAGCGGCAAAAGCCACCGAAGCATGCCGGAACGAGGAAAGTCCTCAAAGATGCTCTGCCGGCAATTGTCATGCTCACAGGCAGCCTTCTCTGCACGGCGCTGGCATTGTGGTTGCTGATCGAACCTGCCTTATGGTTGGCCGGCGTTACTCAGACACCCGGAACGTTGCGATTGGTCTACAGCAGTGCGCCCTACTCACGGGATAGCGCTGTCGGTCTGCTGTTGCCGCACTCGCTTCTTGCTTCGCTCGCTTTGGGAGTGACGATCCGGTTGCTCTATCTGATTCTTCGACTCCGAAGGTGAGCCTCACCGCGAAGCTGTCGCGCTAACGGTTGGCTGTGCGGTGGTTTGCCTGGTCGCCCTGCAAGCCTGCGGTTTGTTGGGCAATCGTGTGGGCGAGGCGGTAGGAGTCGGTGCCGGTTTCGATGATGGCGCCGTTGAAGGTCAGCCGGTCAACGATCGCCGCGCACAAGCGAGGATCCGTGAAGGTCTTGGTCCAGCCGGAGAACGACTCGTTCGAAGCTATCGCAATAGAATTTTTTTCTTCCCGTTCGGTCAGAACCTGGAAGAGGAGTTCGGCGCCGCGGCGGTCCAGTTCCATATAGCCCAGTTCATCGATGCAAAGCAGGTCCACGCGGCCGTAGCGGGCGATGGTCTTGGCCAGGATTTTCTCGTCGGCGGCTTCCACGAGTTCGTTCACCAGGCGCGTGGCCAGGGTGTATTTGACCCGGTACCCCTTTTCCGCCGCTGCGGTGCCGAGGCCGATGAGCAGGTGGGATTTGCCGGTCCCGGAGTCGCCGATCAGGCAGAGTGGTGCGCCTTTGCGGATCCAGTCCCCGGTGGCGAGGGTGTGGATGGTGGCAGGGTTGATGTTCGGGTTCGCGTCGAAATCGAAATCTCCGAGCCATTTGTCTCGGGGAAAGTTCGCTGCTTTGACGCGGCGGATGGAGGAGCGCCGGTCCCGGTCATCGCACTCGGCCAGCAGCAGCTCGGCCAGGAAGCCCTGGTAGGACAGTTGTTCCTTCCCGGCGACAGTCAGCGCTTCGTCCAGGACGGCCCGGACCGTGGGCAAGCGCAACCGGCGGCAGGCCTGATCCACGGCCGCGACCGCGGCCTGTTCTGTCAGTCCCCGCCGTCGGCGCAGGGTCGGTGTGATGGTGGTGGCCGCTGCGGTGGGGCTCATGAGATGTTCTCCTTCGACACTGTTCCTGCGGGGTGTTCGGCACGTTTGGCCAGCAGCTCGTCATAGGCATTGACCGACGGCAGCGGCCGGCTGTCCGGCGGGAGCCCGGCGATGACCGCCGCCGGGTCCATGAGCCGGCGCTGGGTCAGGCTGACAACCCGTTGCGCATTCAATTCGTCTTGAGCACCGAGATGACGGTCCGAAACGGCCCCACCCTGGGAGGGCATCGTTGCGTGTCTGCGGGCTTCAACCGCGACGACGTCGGCAATGACAGCCCCCACTCCCAGCGCGGCGGTGATTCCTGCCTGGATGTCGACGGGGTCCATGGATCGGTGGAGGAGCAGGACGTCGATGAGTTCACGGGTTCCGTCGGAGTCGCCGTTGACCCTGCGGGAGGCGGCCCAGAAGGCCTCATGGGCGCCGGTGAATGCCCCGGACTCCCGGGCCCGGGCCAGCGCAGTGGAACCGGGCAGCGCGCCGGGTTTGGTCTTGAGGACCTCGAGGTAGTGATCCAACTGGACCGACTGCCCGGACCGGGTGGCCACCCGCTGATGCCTGGCCACTACGGCATGGCCGTCGGACACCACGACCTCGGAGGCGCGCAAGGACACCCGGACTTTCCGTCCGATGAACCGGGCCGGGACGGAGTACTTCACCATCCGCACCGTAACCATGGAAGACCTGTCCACCCTGGGTGTCAGCACCAGGCCCGGATCGAACTCCTCCGCAGGCAGCGGCGCCAGGAACGGCTGCTCGGTCTCGAAGTCCTGCCCGATGGCGTGGATCCTGTCATTGATCCGCCGCCGATCGTCCAGTACCTCCCAGGTCCGGATCCGGTCGTTGAGCTCATCGAGGGACTCGACGACGGGCATGGGCGATAGCCGGTTGCGCCGGAACCAGCCCACCTCTCCTTCGACACCGCCCTTTTCGTGAGCGCCGGCGATGCCGGGCTGGCAATAAAAAGCATCAAAACCGTAGAAAGAACGGAACAACACCCACCGTTCGTTCTCCTGGCGCTGCCGGCCCTGCCCGAACACCACCGCGGTGACAGCGCTGGTGAGGTTGTCATAGCGGATATGCCTGACCGGCACGCCACCGATCTCGTTGAACGCTTCGATGTGGCCTTCCAGAAAAGCTTCCTGCGCCTGCGTCGGATAGATCCGGTGGATGGCCTTGCCCGAGTGGGAGAGCCGGAAGACGAACATGTGGCATTTGGTCTTCACGCCGTTCAGCACAACCCAGAGTTCCCCGAAATCCACCTCGGCCTCAGCGCCCGGGGCGTGTTCCTGCGGGACGAAAACCTCCACCCGGCGGCCAGCCTCCACATCGATCTGGGCCCGACGGCCCCGGACGTAGTCGCGCACCGTCGAATACGAGAGTTCCTGCGCGCCGTGCTCTTCAATCAGCCTGGCCAGTATCCTCCTGGCGGTGTGGCGCTGTTTCCTCGGCGCCGTCGTATCCCCGGTCAGCATGGCATCGATCGCAGCCTTGAACGGCTCCAACCGCCACGACACCCCTTGCCTCGATTTGCGTCCCGGAGGGGTGGCCGATTCGAGAGCCTGCCGGACCGTCCTTCGATGGACGCCGTGCCTTGCCGCCAACGCACGAACAGATAAGCCCTCGACCCGGGCGTCCCGTCTGATCCGCGCGAACAAATCCACTCTCGACTCCACCCTGACCCACCCTCCGACGCGTCCATCCACTGATGGATCCAACGTTGAAGGTGGGGCCACGAATAACCGTCACAAGTGCCCGGCGAGTCACGAAGTGGGGCCAGAAATAACCGTCCTACCGGGGCCATCCAAACCTGTCACAGCCACATTTCAGCCGCGCTCCCCAAGACGGGGCTCGACTACCCGGAACCTGCGCCAGGAACCCTTCCGGTGCGCTGGTCCTGGCCAAGCTTGCGCACTACGTGCTTGACGAGCGGCCGGTCTCCGACGAAGAAGAGATGTTCTTGAGGCTGAAGGCCCCGCATGTCACCTTGGCTGACCATGCGGCGATTTACGTGATCGTCAACCAGGTCTTTCGTGCGTCCGGGGTGGAAGCTGTGAAGGTTGGAACGCGTTCCCTTCGCTACAACGCGGCGTCCAAGTTGTTGCGGGCGGGCACCGCGTTGCCGGCGATTTCGGCGATTCTCGGTCATGCCCATAGTGACTCGACCAATGTGTATCTGAGTGCGGATACCGAGCGGTTGCGCTCGTGTGTCCTTCCGCTGCCGGAAGGGGCACAGCGCGATGAGCACGTATGAATTCACCAGCGTGTTCGCCCGGGAATTGACGCGGTACCTTGCCTTCAAACAGGGCATGGGCTGCTACGGCGATTCGCGCATCTGGTACCTGCGCAGCTTCGACACCTACCGCACGGAACACGAGGGGGCGTCTTTTGACCAGCAAGCCATCGAGGGTTGGGTCATCTTCAAGAAGTCGTCCCAGCCCGGGTCCAGCCCGTCCTGGATGTCATACATCAGGGATTTCGGCCGCTGGTTGCGGACCCACGGCAACGCGGAAGCGTATGTGCTTGCCGAATCCTGGAAGAGCGGATTCTTCCGCTCCCAGCCGTACTTGTTGAGCCGCGAAGAAATCTCGTTGTTCTTCCAATCCGCTACTGAACTGGAGACCACTTCGCCGTGGAAATGGCAGTCCGTCGCCTTTTTTGCGCTTGATGCACTCGTGCGGGCTTCGGACCTTCGAAACCCGCAGGCTGCAACCCCGGGATGTTGACCTCGACAAAGGGGAAATCGATGTGCTGTGGTCCAAGGGCAACAGGAGCCGGCGCCTGCCAATCACCGGCCAGATCATCGATATCCTCGCCGACTGCGACCGGATATCCCGCAAGAAGTTCGGGCAACAGCGTCCCGGGTTCTTCGTCTCCTCGACCGCAGCCCCGGTATCACCGGCATCGATCGGGGTCACGTTTAACCGGATCTGGGACCAAGCCGGGTTGCCGCGAGCAGCTGGTGGCAGACAGCCTCACCCCTACTCCTTCCGCCACCATTTCGCCTACGCCAACATCGAACGATGGATGGCCGAAGGCACCGACGTCAGTGCGATGCTGCCCTACCTCGCCCGCTACATGGGGCACGCATCGCTGGACAGCACCTTCTACTACATCCATACATCACCGGACTTCATGGATGGCTACGCAGCACTCACCCACGACGGTCCAGGCGTATTTCCCGAGGTGGGATTTGAATGAAACGCACAACGCACGAACCGACCCCTGATTTCTGGGGTTACGCACGGAACTACCTGCACGACTTCCTGCCCAACGTCAGGGAAATGGCGCCGCGCAGCATTGAGGCATACCGGATCAGTCTGGAGAGCTATGTCCATTACCTGGTCACGGAGAAGCAGGTCCGCCCCCAGAACATCGGTTTTGATCACTTCGACCGGCAATTCCTGAAGGACTGGTTGGTATGGATGCGGCAAGCCAAGGAATACCTGCCCGCAACCATCGGCCTGCGCCTGAGCGCCGTCAAGGCCTTCCTGAATTTCGCGTCCGCGGAAGACCTCACTCTGGTCGCTGTTTACCAGGCTGCCAAGAGCATCAAGGCACCGGCCACACCGCGCAAACCCATCGAATACCTCCAGGAGAACGAAACGGCAGCGATTCTCGCCGCCTACGACGGCAAGGACGTGAAGTCACGCCGGAACCGCATGCTGCTCATCCTGCTCTACGACAGCGGTGCGCGCGTCGGCGAGATCACCGCGCTAACCATTGACGACCTGGCACTGGCAAGACCGGCCCACCTGACCCTCACGGGAAAACGGGACAAGAGCCGCGTCGTCCCCCTGGGAGAAAAAGCCGTGGAACATCCAAAGGTCTATCTCGACGAGTTCCTCCCGCAACGCACAACCCGGCCGGCGACGCGGCCCCTGTTCTATAGCTGGCACCGCGGGCAACCAACTGCCCTTTCCAGCGACACCGTCGCCGCGGTGCTCAAGAAAGCTGGGGACCTCGCCCGCGAACGGTGCCCTTCGATCCCGGGCAACCTCCACTGCCACATGCTGCGGAAGACCAAGGCCATGGACCTCTACAAGCAAGGCATACCGTTACCGATCATCATGCAACTGCTAGGACACGAAAGCATGAGCACCACTTCCGTGTTCTATGCCTTCGCCACCCTCGACATGATGCGGACAGCAATGAATGCCGCCACCCCGGCAATCAGCGACATGAGCACCGAGGCGCTCAGTGACGACGAACTTCGGCTGCTCTACTCACTGAAGTAGCACGAAACGTTAAGCCGGGAAACAGGGCCGCGACCCAGGAATCACAAGGGCAAACTCCCCAACCTCGGCTTAACGATTACCTCGGCATAATCGGAATTAAGCCGAATTCGGCTTAACTCCGATGCGGGCAGCCAGTACACCTCCATCCGTGACACCGACACACTGGCCTTGGAGGGCCTGCAGCCGTCCATTGGCAGCGTGGGTGATGCCTATGACAATGCCGCCGACGAGACCGTGATGGGGTTGTTCAAGAACGAAGCCGTCGCGAAGGATTCACCGTTCCGCAGCGGGGCGTTGAAAACCGAAAGCGACGTGATGGAGATCGTCTTCGAGTGGGTCCACTGGTACAACAACGAACGCCTGCATTCCGCCCTGTATCACCAGACGCCAGAGGAATACCAGCAGACATATTATGATCTACAAACCGGCCCGTTACCCGACGACGCCGCCAACAAACAGGCGGCATGATTTTCGGGACGGTTCACCGGCACCAGATGACGAATTCGTAGCGGTATCGACACGAATACGTCCCAGTCCGGTCCGGCTCTCGAAAAGCCGCTCCTGGGGGTCAGCCGCCAGGATGCCCGCGATAGCCGGACGCCAATGTCAGATATATCGAACATTCCCGTATAGGCTTCGGATGTTTGAAATATAGAACAAATGGTCGGTCTGGCATTATGATCGATATATGGAACACGACGAGCCGACCCCGTTCTACCGTGCGGTGGATGCTTCCTCGCTGGGCAGGGCCATCAGCGATGCCCGCAAGGAGGCCGGCCTGACACAGCAGGACCTGGCTGAGCGGCTCAAGGTGACCCGCGGGAGCATCGTCCGGCTCGAACGCGGGGAAGCCGTGTCCCTGGTCGTGGCCATGCAGGCCATCAGGGTCCTTGGCCGTGACGTCGCCCTCGTCCCGCGGTTTTCGAAGCTTCAGGTCCGCCCGTGAGCCCACGCAAAACCCTGGACGTCTTCCTTCGCGGCACGCGGATCGGCGAACTGAAAGGCAGCGGACTTCGCATTTCCTTCCAGTACGACCGGGCAGCTGTGGCCGAGTACGGCTCCGGCTCCATCCTGTTGTCGCTGTCCATGCCCGTGAGCCGGAACAGCATCGGGGGCCCGGAAGTGTACGACTTCTTTGACGGGCTGTTGCCGGAAGGCCAGGTGCGCTCCCACATCGCCAAGGAGAACGGCTTGTCCACCCCGGATGCGTTCGGTCTTCTCAGGGTCCTCGGTGCGGACTGTGCCGGCGCCGTTCAAATCCTGCCACCCGGGGACGCCCCGGACGTACCAGGCGCCGCCATTCCCATGACCGAGGATGAAGTCGCCACGGTTGTCGAGTCACTCCCCACCTGGGACCTGCCCGATGACTTCCTCATCACAGCCTCCCTGGGCGGGGTCCAGTCCAAGGTGCTGCTGACCCGGCACGACGGCGGCTGGGCCTGGCCGGGCCGTGGAGCTGTATCCACCCACATCATCAAGCCTGAGCCCCTGGAGTCGACCATCCCGGCCCTCCTCGCCGCCGAGGACTGGGCGTTGAAGACGGCGGCTGCGGCCGGAATACCCGCAGCCACGGCACGCCTGGAGAAGTTCGGCTCCCGCCAGGCGATCATCGTGGACCGCTTTGACCGTGCCCCGGACGGCAGCCGGCTCCACCAGGAGGACTTCACTCAAGCCCTGGCACTGGCCAGCGAAGCGAAATACGAGGGCAGTTCAGCCCCGCCGTCCCGGCTGACCCGCCTGGTCAACGCAGCCGCACCGCACACGCGCGATGACGACGCCTTCCGCCGGGACCTGCTCAGGGCAGTGACTTTCAACCTGGCGATCGGTAACGGAGACGCGCACTCCAAGAACTACTCCCTTATTCTGCGCGATGGCGGCGAAGTGCTGCTCGCCCCGATGTACGACGTGGCACCCACGTTGCTGCTCTACGCACCGAGCAACAACGCCGGCCACTCCATCGATGGCCAGATCCGACTAAGCTACATCACCCTGGAGCACCTGGCCCGTGAGGGCGCAGCCTGGGGCCTGGACCTGGACGACGCACGGCAGACCGCGGTGTCGACGCTGGAAGCCATCGCCGCAGCGGCCACCAGGACCCAAGCCCCGGAGGGGTTGCATTTCCTCCAGGACCTTGTGCCCGCCCGCGTCAGCGACCTGCTGAAGGGCGTCGCCGCCCGGCGGGAACTCCGCTAGCCAGTTCTCAAAGGCGTCAAAATCAGCCCGGACCAGGCGCCACCGATGGACGGATTCGTCGGCCGTGTCATTGCTTCCGTAATCTGTGATGCGGAGCCCGGAATGATGCCGGGCTGAATCGAACGAAGGCTGTCCATGATCGAGGACGTCACCGGTGACCTGAAACTTGGGCATCTTTTCAAGGCCGCGGGCCTTGCTCCCGATGATGTGGCTGTCACCCGGCACACGCTCAATCCGGGAGGCTTGAAAACCCGGGCCGATGCCCTGGGGCCAAACCTTTTGCCTTACACGCGCGAACAGAGGCACAACAACAAGCTCGGCAAAACACCTCCGAGGATCTGGCTGAACTTCCTGGCCACCACCGGACGGCGGGCCCGGTTCATCACCGCTTTCGAGAACCACGGCGAAGTTCCTGAAGAGCGGACCGATATTTGGCGCTTCTTCGATCTACGGCCCTCGCCCGTTTTTTCGGCTCTGACCGATCGCCTTGTTATCGAGTGGACTCCGGACACAGTGAACTGGGCCAAATCCGGCAGGACGGCGAGTCCTATGGTGGCGATAGAGATTGCTGATCCGCAGACGGAGCCGTTTCCCGGCTTCGACTCGCTCCTCATCAGCTACGACGAGCTCCAGGCCGTGGTCGCCGACGACCGCTACAGCCAATGGCGGACAGCCCTCAGCTCAGCGTGCCGGGTCGATCCATGCCCGGCAACCGGATTCCAGCTAGTCCCCCAGCTCGGAGCGGCGGAACCGCAACTCCCGCACGGCACCGTTCAGGGGCGAGCCGGTGAACGGCAGCGCGTTCAAGTCCACTGCCCGGGCCACGGAGAGGGCAGTTTTGTTGGTGGCCGTGGCGGCTCGTTCCAGGAGCCCAATGCTGGCGGCGAACTCCTGCCAGTGTCTGACTTTGAGGTTCTTGACCTTGCCGCTGATGGTAAGTGCCGTTGAATCGTCGCCGTAGAGCAGCGTCCACTGGATGTCATTGACGGGTGCCACCACCCAACCTCCGTGCCGGCCTTCGAGCACCGAGGCGTTCTTGGCGTGCAGGTCACCGTTCCCTGTCAGCCAGACGAGCACGAACTGCAGGTAGAGGTTCCTGACGGGTGACCGCCCGGGCTTTGCACAGTCCGGACAGGGCCAGCACCACTTCCTCGGCTCTGACGGCATATTTGGATGCCGGCGGAAGGTTCAGGACCTGGGCGGCGTCTTCCAGGTCCAGCCGCTTCATCCCGTCGTCCCAAGTGCGGTCAACCTTTCCACTAGGAGTCCCGGCAACCCGTTCCGGTCTGTGACGACACGGTGCGCTGCCACCGGCATCTTTAGTGCCTTGGCAGCGGTGAGGTGGGCTGCTTCATTCAGGACCAGGTGTGCGTGTTCGGGCGGGTCCTGTTTGAGCAGCTAGCGGCGGTTCGCCAGGGCAAGCGGCATCGTCAGCATGGAGGCGCTGGCTCTGGATTGGACTCCCGGCAGCCCGTGGGGATCCACCGCTTCGGCCAGGGCAGAGAAGTTCAGGGCTTCGGGTCGCGTCGTGTCCGCAGGGGGCGGTGGCTCTACCGGCCGCTCCCCTGCCGCGAACAGACTTGCCCGGAAGAAAGTCCGGATCCCACACACCTGGACTCTGTCAACGGTTCGTACCAGCCAGAGATACCCCGCTGCACCCGGAACATCCAACGACACCGACGATCCAGGCCGCCAAGTCATGTCGCTGAAACAGAGAATTTCATGAAGTGGTGAAGGCAGGACCAGGAGGAAGGGACCAACATGCGGGCCCGAAAGCCGCCCGTGCACACCCCCTTTGGGCCGACAAACACCCGCTGAGCGAGTTTTTCAATGTCGCGGTCGGTGAGTTCAATGAGCGTCAGGTCGTGACGTGGGGACTGTCCCTAGCTCCTCTGTCAAGCGGCGAGGATGAGCGTGCGGGCTGCGGATGTGTGGTGGTCGTCGATCAGAGCTCGGTATACGACGTCGGATAGTCGGCGTTTGAGGATACGCAGTGCTTCCATGCCGCCGTCTCCGCCTGCTTTGCGCCGGGCCAGAAGCTCTCGCGCGCCGGGATGGCAGCGGGCCTGGGTGAGTGCGATCCGGTGCAGCGCCGCGTTCAGCTGTCTGTTCCCGGTTCGGGAGAGTCGGCGGCGGGCCTTGTTCGACGACCAGACCGGCAGCGGGGCAGTGCCGTTATGGCGTGCGTAGGCGTCCTTCGAGCGGAACCGCGTGACGCCGGCGGTCTCTCCCAGGATCTTCGCCGCCGTCAACGACCCGCAGCCGACGATCGCCAGCAGTGCCGGAGCGATGACTGGGATCCGGCGGCTGAGTTCGGCGGTGAGTTCATCGATCTCCTCGGTGAGGCGGTGCAGATGGGTGAGGAGCCGTTGAGCGAGGTCGGCGACGATCCCGGCGAAGTCGTCCAGGTGGAATTTGATGCGTGCGAACGCGCTGACCCGGTCGAAGTTCGCCGGGGCCGCCCATGCAGGATCGAGCTCGTGCAGGTGCCAGCGGAGCCGGCTGATCACGCGGGTCCGTTCAGCGACGAGGTCCTCGCGGTGGTCGACCAGGAGGCGGATCTCGCGTTCGGCGCCATCGAGACGGGCGACGGGCAGATCGGGTTCTCGCAGGGCGGCACGTGCGATCGAGAGAGCATCGATCGGGTCGGATTTGCCGAACGTGCGGGCGCTGTCCCGAACATGGGACATCAGCTTCGGAGGCACCCGCACGACCTGTTCGCCCGCCGCGAGGAGGTCGCTTTCCAACCGTCTGCTCAGATGCCGGCAGTCCTCGATCGCCCAGAGCCGTTCCTGATCATCATGCTTGTTCGCCCATGCCAGCAGGGCGAGATGGTCGTTGCTGGTCGTGCCGATCGTCTTGACTGCGATCTGCCTGCCAACCGTGTCCGCGATCACGGCCGTGTGGGAGCGCTTGTGCGCATCGATTCCGATGATCACCATGGTCTTGTCTCCTTTCCGTCTACGGGTCGGGGTGCAGGACCGGTCGGTCGGCATATCCCAGTCAGGGGCGATGCCACGCTCCTCTCAAGCCAGGCCGGCCGGTCCCTCCGTGCCAGTCGGCCGCACTACAGACATAAGCCACGGAGGCGAAAAACGATGGAGCGAACCAACCGGCACACCAAAATAGTGACACTGGGAATAACGGTGGATTCGTGGCTGGCCTGACACGCCGGGCGTTGCCTGGCGGGGAGGACTGATCATGAGCGACATCATGGATCCCATGGCGACTGATGTGGATCAGCAAGAGTTAGCGCAGCAGCTCCTGGCCCAGGCCAGGGAGCAGGGCATCGACCTCGTCGGCCCGGACGGGCTGTTGAACCGGCTCACCAAAAACGTCCTGGAGACCGCTTGGAAGCGGAAATGGACGAACACCTCGGATACGAAAAACACGACGTGTCCGGGCGCGGGAGCGGTAACTCCCGCAACGGCACACGCACGAAGACCGTGCTGACGGAGATCGGGCCGGTGGAGATCGACGTGCCGCGGGACACCGGCTCGACGTTTGATCCGCGGGTCGTCAAGAAACGGCAGCGCCGGCTGACCGGCGTGGATGAGATCGTGTTGTCACTGAACGCGAAAGGGCTCACGAACGGTGAGATCGCGGCGCACTTCGCCGACGTGTTCGGCGCCAGGGTCTCTAAAGACACGATCTCGCGGATCACCGAGAAGGTCATCGGGGAGATGACCGAGTGGCAGAACCGGCCGCTAGACCGCGTCTACCCGGTGGTGTTCATCGACGCGATCCACGTCAAGGTTCGCGACGGGCAGGTCACGAACCGGCCGGTCTATGTCGCGATCGGTGTCAGCGTCAACGGTGAACGGGACATCCTCGGGCTGTGGGCCGGGGACGGCGGCGAAGGCGCGAAATTCTGGCTCTCGGTGCTGACCGAGATCAAGAACCGCGGCGTGGAGGACGTCTGCATCACGGTCTGCGACGGACTCAAGGGCCTGCCGCAGGCGATCACGACCACGTGGGAGCGAACGGTGGTGCAGCACTGCATCGTGCACCTGATCCGCAACAGCTTCCGCTACGCCGGACGCCAGCACCGCGACGGCATCGTCAAGGCGCTCAAGCCGGTCTACACGGCCCCGTCAGAGCAAGCGGCGAAGGACCGGTTCGCCGAGTTCACGGCCGCGTGGGGCCAGCGATATCCGGCAATCGTGCGGCTCTGGGAGTCCTCCTGGGCGGAATTCGTGCCGTTCCTGGACTACGGAGGCTGTCGCAGAATGGCGTGTCCCAGCCCGGGCGGTACGAGGGGCCTGTTAGTGGGCGCCGGCGGGTCCGCTTGACGGGTCCGTGCGGTCGAGGCCTCAGCCGGTTACCGTGTGGATCTTCCGGATGTTGTAGGCGGCGGCCGCGAGGTTCAGCTCACTGCGGGCTGCGTCAAGGCCTCTCCGGGAGAATCTGCCCAGGATCGTCTTGAGGGTTCCGATGCTGGGTTCGACGGTTGCGCCGCGGCGCTTGTATGCCGCTGACCCTTCAGGCGTTCGGAGGCGGTGGGCCATTGCTTCCCGCGCGTTCGCCCCGGCCGGCGGCGCGCCAGATGCCGGTGATCGAACTGCTTTGGCGTGCTGTTCGCGCCCTTTGTCCAAGGCGATGATCCGGTCGGCGCCGGGTGCCTCCAGGTTCTTGTTGCTGCAGTAGCCGGCATCGGCCAGCACGATCCCGATCTGGTGCTCAGGCGAACCGGTCCTAGCATGCAGGCCCGCGGCCGCGTCGGTGGCCGCGCTCATCATGGGAACGAACTAGGGCATGTCGTTGGGCTGCTGGTTCACATCGACGGCGGCGATGACATGGTCACCGGTGACGGCGACCTGCGCGTTGTACCCCTGGACGAAACCCCGGCGCGTGGGCATCACCCGCGACTCCGGGTCTGTGGTGTTCGCGACGGCCTTGGGGAGGCCCCTCGTCGGGGCTTGCTCGTCGCGCGCCGCGGCGGCTTCGGCCGCAGCAACGACACGGCGTGCCCGGATGATCCGCGAGTGCTCCTCGGTCGGGACAGGCGGGGCGCCCATCGGCTTCTTCCCCGCGGCGATCAATGCGGCCCTGCGATCGAGCTTGGCCTGGTGGTCGCGCAGCTCCCGTTCCAGATGCGCCCTCGCCTCGGCCAGCCGTAGCGGGCCGTCGGGGATCCGGCCTCGCACCGGCAGCCCAGCCTGGGACGCCTGCAGCCGGGCCTGAGCCCCGGTCTGGCGGGCCTCGCGATCGGTGTCCAGTCGACGCTGCTGCTGGGCAAGCTCCGCTGCTGCGCGACGGATCCGCTCCGCTCTGGCCGACCTCCCGGCCAGCGCTCCATGGACACGGTCGCCGCCGTCGTCGGCCCCGCGGGCGGCCAGCGCATCCTCGGCTGCGTCCACGCGTTGCGCCTCTTCGACGACATCGGCGGCGATCTCTTTGGCGTGCTGGTCGAACCAGTCCCGGCCTCGGTTCGCGTCGATGGACGCGTTCGCCGGGATCTTCGTCCCGTCGATCGCGATCGTCCCGAACCGGGCGAGCCCCGCCCGTGCGGCGATCAGCAGCACCTGAGCGAACAACCCGGCGAACGCTTCCCCTGACACGGCACGGAACCTCGCGATCGTCGCGTGGTCGGGCACATCGCCTGCGCACGCCACCTTGAACGCAATGTCCGTGTGGCATAGCCGCTCGACTTGACGCGAGGACCGCACGCCGCGGCAGTACGCATAGACCAGCAGCCCCAGAAGCATCCGCGGATCGTATCCCGCGGCGCCGACCCCGCCCCGCCGCCGCGACGCTTCGAAAGCTGACACATCGAGCGTCTCGACGACCTCGATGACAAGCCAGACGAGGTGATCTTCCGGCAACCAGTCCCGCATATCCGGCGGAAGCAGAAACACCTGATCACGCCGCACAGGACGATAGCTCTGAGCCATACCCGATTCTCCCAGGCCCCTCGTCACCGCCCGGGCTGGGACACGCCATTCTGCGACAGCCTCTACGACGTCGAAATCCGGCGGGTCATCTGCAGCACCAACGCCATCGAATCCGTCAACGCCCGCTACCGGCGCGCGGTCAGGGCCCGGGGCCATTTCCCCACCGAGCAGGCGGCACTGAAATGCCTCTACCTCGCCACCCGGGCACTGGACCCCACCGGCAAAGGCAGGGCACGATGGGCCACACGATGGAAGCCGGCCCTGAACGCCTTCGCCATCAGCTTCAACGGAAGAATCAACTAAATGCCAACCGTGGAGCCACCGAAAATCGGACAGTCCCATCCGTGCATGAGATCCGATACCAAGGTCGGGGAAACGCCGCCTGATGCGCGGAACGCGTCGAGGAGAAGGGTCGTGTTTCCCGTGATGGAAGGTCAGCCAGTCGTCAGGAAGGGCAGACAGGCGTCATAATTGGCCATAACATCATCAAAGCTCCGTAGGTATGCCCGGCCGGAGGCCGCTGTTCCTGCAGCGCGGGCGTCGACGGAGGCTAGGAGCGGCTGACAGCTGCGCCCTGCAGCTTCCAATGTGGCGATACCCCAAGGGTGTGTGGCCGGTCCCACGGCAATGCCGAAGGGCTCATATGTGTCTGTAAGGATGTTGCGCGCTACGGATTTCCACGTAGCCAGGTAGGTCTCCTGGGATTTCTGGATCAGTTCGTCGTTCTTGCTGTCTTAGGCACGAAGCAATTCCGTGGAGAGCTGTCCCATTCTTCGGCGGTGCGAACCAGCAGGTGGGCGGCACGAAGCCGGGCCCGGATTTCATTCAGGGACGGCATGCTTGCCTTCTTCCATGGCAACGGTTTTTGGTGCGGGCGATTGGTGCTTCGCCTTAGGCCGGGGCAGGGTATTTGTTTCTGTCGTGGAGGGGGTGTGGATGACCTGGCCCGCGTAGGAGAATCCTCCCCCGAAGCCGAAGAGCAGTACGGGGCGGTCGGGGGGAAGCTGGCCCTCGCGGACGAGCTTGGCCAGGGCGAGTGGGATGCTGGCGGAAGATGTGTTCCCCGAGGTGATAACATCCCGCGCGGTGATCTCACGGGGAATGCCGAGTTGGTCTGCGAGGGGTTCGATGATGCGCAGGTTTGCCTGGTGCGGGACGAAGGCGACGAGCTCTTCCGGCAGGACACCGGCCATTTCGCATGTTCGTCGGGCCAGCTCTGCTGCTTTGGTGATGGCCCAGCGGAACACGGACATGCCTTCCTGCTGGAAGCGGTGATCTGGCTCCTCGATCCTAACGGCGTGGGACAATTCCGGGACCGAGCCCCAATGGACAGGTCCGACGCCTGGGGTGGCCGAGGCTGTGAGCACAATGGCGCCGGCGCCGTCACCGACAAGCACACAGGTGGTCCGGTCCCCCCAGTCCGTGAAGTCGCTGAGCTTCTCTGCCCCGATGACAAGGGCATGCTTGGCAGCTCCTGAGCGGATGGCCTGATCCGCCACGGCGAGGGCATGCGTGAAGCCTGAACAGGCGGCGTTAAGGTCAAAAACGGCAGGGTTGCGGGCGCCTAGGGCAGCTGAGACCCGTCCGGCTGTGCTCGGGGAGCGGTCCTGGGCGGTAACAGTGGCAACGACGATCAAATCGAGATCCCGGGCGTCGATGCCGGAGTGCCGGAGCGCGTCCCGCCCGGCGCGGGTGGCCATGTCCGCAACGGACTCGCTGTCGGCAATGCGGCGTGTTTGGATCCCGACCCTGCTGCGGATCCATTCATCGCTGGTGTCCACCATAAGGCTGAGGTCCTCGTTGGTGAGGACCCTGTCAGGCTGGTATGAACCGACCCCGGTAACGCGGGATCCGCGGGATGGGGAGACGTTTTGTCCCCGGCTGCGCGTTGCTGTGGTCATGGTTGTTCCTCATGTTCGGAGCGGTCAGGGATTCGCTGGCGGACGGGCCGCCCAATGGTCCCGTCGGCCGTGGTTTCGGGACGTGTCGTCTCTGGGCTTGGACTTTCGATGCCTACCTGCTTGGGATTTATCGCTGGTGTCTACCCGTTGCTTGGTCCCGGCGAGGCGCCGGAAACGTGACGGCAAGCCGTGGTCGTGATCGGCGGATGGGGGTCGGGTTCAGAGCCAACTCATCTCGCCCTCTTCAAGTCTCGGTTCCTGGGTGCTGGACGGGGAGCTGCGGATCACCTTGAAAATCTCCTGGACGGTCATCCCTGCCGCTTTGGCGGCAATGTCAGGCTCGATCTCGGCTGCTATGGCCTCTCGCAGTGCCTGCGCCAGGGCAGCTTTGGCCTGCTCGGTGCGGATCTCCTGCATCTCCAATTCTCCCGCAGCGGTGTAGAGCTTCAGCAGCCGTTCATGCATGGCGTCTCCTTGAACTGATTGGCCGGGATGGGGAAGTGTGCCGAGCCGTCCCAGGTATAAGGGCGGGTCATGCCTGCGCGCGAGTTCCACAGCCGGAGCCAGCTCATCGAACACGTGCTTGTGGCGGCGCAGTGATTCCAGCACGCCGACCCGGATAACCAGCGCAAGATGCCGGTCCTGCGACGGCAGCGGCGTGCGGGCAGTGTTCACGACCCTCACCCGGCGCTGCCTGCGGGGACAGACTCACGTGATGGTGCCCCGGAATGTTCCAGCTGTTCGCGGGTGGTGTGCAGCATGTCGTTCAGCAGCAATCTGGCCACCGCGAGAAGGTCCGCGACCTGGGGATAAGCCAGCGAGTAGAACATCTGCAGCGCCCTGCGTTCGCCCTTCACCAAGTTATAGCGCCGCAACACCATCAGATGCTGGGACAAATGGGAGGCCTCCAGCCCGGTCGCGGCAAGCATGTCAGTGACCGACACCTCCGGCGCCGCCGAGAGCAGCTCCAGCACCCGGATCCTCACCGGGTGGGCCAGGCCCTTGAAAAGGTTGGCCTTCACCTCATACAACGGCGCCCGGAAATCCGAGAATTCTTCCATACCTGCCTCCCGGTGCAATATGCACGCCCGCGGTTACTAATTTATTAATCCATCATCCACTAACGCAAGCGGAATTGCTGCACTGATGTTGTCAACTCCCGACATTCCCTTCCCCCCGTCCTGCGGCGGGTGATTTAGTCCCCGTGGAACGCGTTGCTGTTCTCCAGTGAGGGAACGGTTACAGGCTTGCGGAGGATGTCGAGGACTTCACCAAGCTCATGTTGACGGCCGCCGCGACCACTTCAGGAGGCACCGGAGCCGCCAACGCCGTACATACGGCCTGGATGAAGGCCTCGTGGGCCCGGTCGGCGCGGATCTCCAGCATTTCCACCTCGAGGGCTGCTGGATGAATGCTTTTCAGACCTTCGTCCATGGATTGCCTTCTGGCGCTGGCGAAGTCGCGAGCAAAGAAGACGAGGGTCAGTCTTCGGGGTCGGCGGAACGGACGTCACGATCCCCAAAATGCGGCCGCGGAGTTCATTGAGAGGCTGCACCAGAGGGCCAACATGGCCCGCACCCTGGCCCGGGCGGATGAATTCATCCGAAGGCTCAGCGGGTATGGCTGACTGGGTACGCCGTCCGCAACCCGCCAGGTGCAGGGGAGGCCGGATGCGACCCGGGCCCTCGTCTCTTACTCCTGGGCGTCCTCCTGGGCGTAGATGGGCCGCCGCCGGCCGGTGATCCCGGTGGGGACAATCTCGACGAAGGACCCTTTCGCGGTCGGCGTCCAGGGGCGCTGGGCTTTCTGCTCAGCGGTATCGATTTCCGACCAGTTCTGCAGTTCGCGGGCCGTTCCTTGGACGACAACGGTCCAGGCGGACGTTTCCGACCGGCCGTTCGCTTCAAAGGCCACCGAAGGGTTGATGGTCAGTTCCACGAGCATCTCGCCCTGGGGCGTTCGCACCAGTATTTTGCCGTTCTGGGCGTGGAATTCCACTGGAAAAATATCAGGCTTGTTATGCACGCTCACGGCCAGCCGGCCCTGGGTGGTACCGCCCAGCAGTTTCCAGCATTCATGCGGGTTCAGGTTCGCCGCGGGGTACTGCGCATCAGAGAGCATGATCGTCCTTCCACGGCCCCGGACATACCGTTGGCCTTGTCAACTGCCTCATCCGACGTTCTTGCGCCGATGATGTAGCGCCCAGCTTAGCGCCGGGTTTAACCCGTTGGCCCTTCACGCCCCAACCCGGGCTCGGCCCCGGAGGACACGGAAGCGGCCGGTCGGACAAACTCGAGCTGCGCACCGCCCGTTCGGCGGTTCCCCCGAGCGGGCGAGTGGATCTCCGGGAACGGTCGGTCGGGGGACTAGCCTAGGCGTGCCTTGAGGTTGTCGTCCAGTGCTGCAAGGAACTCCTCGGTGGTGAGCCATTCCTGGTCCGGTCCCACCAAGAGGGCCAGGTCCTTGGTCATCTGGCCGGCTTCGACCGTCTTGATGACGACGTCTTCGAGAGTGACGGCAAAGTCAATGACGGCAGGGGTGTTGTCCAGTTTGCCGCGGTGCATGATGCCCCTGGTCCACGCGAAGATCGAGGCGATCGGGTTGGTGGATGTGGGCTTGCCCTGCTGGTGCTGGCGGTAGTGGCGCGTCACGGTGCCGTGTGCGGCTTCGGCCTCGACAGTCTTGCCGTCCGGGGTCATCAGCACGGAGGTCATGAGACCGAGCGAGCCGTAGCCCTGGGCGATGGTGTCGGACTGGACGTCGCCGTCGTAGTTCTTGCAGGCCCAGACGTAGCCGCCTTCCCACTTCATCGCCGATGCCACCATGTCGTCGATCAGCCGGTGCTCGTAGCTGAGGCCTGCTGCTTCAAACAGATTTTTGAACTCGGCGTCGAATACTTCCTGGAAGAGATCCTTGAACTGGCCGTCGTAGGCCTTCAGGATGGTGTTCTTGGTGGAGAGGTAGACGGGGTAGTTCCGCTGCAGCCCGTACGCGAAGGAGGCGCGGGCGAAGTCACGGATGGAGTCGTTGAAGTTGTACATGCCCATGGCCACCCCGCCGCCGCTGGGGTAGGTGATCACCGTCTGCTTGATTTCTTCGCCTCCGTCGGAGGGGGTGAAGGTCATCGTCAGCGTGCCAGAGCCTGGGACCTTGAAGTTGGTCGCCATGTATTGGTCGCCGAAGGCGTGACGGCCGATGATGATCGGCTTGTTCCAGCCCGGAACCAGGCGCGGGATGTTGGAGATGATGATGGGCTCGCGGAAAACGACGCCGCCCAGGATGTTACGGACGGTTCCGTTCGGGGACGGCCACATCGTCTTCAGGCCGAATTCCTCGACCCGGGTCTCGTCAGGGGTTATCGTGGCGCACTTAACGCCGACGTTGTATTCCTTGATGGCGTTGGCGGCGTCGATCGTGACCTGGTCATCGGTCGCGTCACGGTTCTGGATGGACAAATCGAAGTGTTTCAGGTCCACATCCAGATAGGGGATGATCAGGCGGTCCTTGATGAACTGCCAGATGATGCGGGTCATCTCGTCGCCGTCAAGCTCCACAATGGAGCCAGCGACCTTGATCTTTTCGTTCATACGGTCCTCTTTGATTTCATGGGCACCATGCCCACACCGATGGTGGTCTCTGACATCTGCAGCCCCGGCGGTGAGCCTGACGTCGCGGGTTGGTGCGACAGGCCGGGATGACGCCGGATCGCCCCGTACTCTCCGGACGCGCGCTGCCGGTCCGGTGCCCTGAACAGGCGAACCGAAGGGTGGCGCCCGGTGCACGGACAGTTCCGGTCACCGGGCGCCACCCCCGGCACCTATCGGGAGCTGACGCGCGGCGTCCCCCGGCGGGCAGCGAAGCGGTTCTTGAGGTGTTGCAGCTCGGCCGGCAGCTCGGGGGGCAGCAAGTCACCGAACCGGCCGTACCACTGATCGATGCTGTCGATTTCCGTGGCCCACTCCTGTGAATCGACTGCCAGGGCGGCATTGAGGTGTCCGGGGGTGACGTCGAGGCCTTCGATGTCGAGGGACTCCGGTGCGGGGACGAAGCCGATGGGGGTTTCGATGGCAGCCGCTGTCCCCTCGAGCCTTTCGATGGCCCATTTCAGGACGCGGGAGTTGTCTCCGAACCCGGGCCAGAGGAAATTCCCGTCGGCGCCGCGGCGGAACCAGTTGACCAGGAAGATCCGGGGCAGTCGGGCGGGATTGGCCGTCCGGCCGATCTCCAGCCAGTGGCTTAGGTAGTCTCCGGCGTCGTAGCCGATGAAGGGGAGCATGGCCATCGGATCGCGCCGGACGACCCCGACCTGACCGGCGGCTGCCGCTGTCGTCTCGGAAGACAGCGTCGATCCCATGAACACACCCCCTGCCCAGTCCCTGGACTCGGTGACCAGGGGGATGGTTGTCTTCCGGCGGCCGCCGAAGAAAATGGCCGAGAGCGGCACGCCCTCGGGCTGGTAGTACTCCTCGGCCAGGATGGCGACCTGGCTGATGGGCGTACAGAACCGTGAGTTGGGATGGGCCGCGGGCCGGCCGGAGGCCGGGGTCCAGTCCTGGCCTTTCCAGTCGGTCAGGTGTTCCGGGATCTCCCGGGTCATGCCCTCCCACCAGACGCCGCCGTCATCGGTGAGGGCCACGTTGGTGAAGATGGTGTTGCCTTTGGCGATGGCGTCCATGGCGTTCGGGTTAGTCTGCCATCCGGTGCCCGGTGCCACGCCGAAGAGACCCGCCTCCGGGTTGGTGGCCCGCAGTTCCCCGTCCTTGCCCGGACGTATCCAGGCGATGTCATCCCCGAGGGTTTCCACTTTCCAGCCCTCAACGGTGGGGTTCAGCAAGGCGAGGTTGGTTTTGCCGCAGGCCGAGGGGAACGCCGCGGAGATGTAGTAGGCCTTATTTTCCGGGCTGGTGAGTTTGAGGATGAGCATGTGTTCCGCGAGCCAGCCCTCCTGCCGGGACATCGCTGACGCAATGCGGAGCGAGTAACATTTCTTGCCCAGCAGCGCGTTGCCTCCGTACCCGGAGCCGTAGGACCAGATGGACTTTTCCTCCGGGAAGTGCACGATCCATTTCTCGTCATTGCAGGGCCAGCTGACATCCTGCTGGCGTGGTTCCAGCGGCGCGCCGACGGAGTGCAGCGCGGGGACGAAGTCCGCGTCCAGCTCGACCATTTTGGCCAGGACATCGGAACCGGTGTGGGCCATGATGCGCATGGAGGCGACCACGTAGGCGCTGTCGGTGATCTCAACCCCGAATTTGGGGTCCTCGGCGTCGAGGTGGCCCATCACGAACGGAATCACGTACATGGTGCGGCCGCGCATGGCGCCGGCCAAGAGCCCGCCCAGTTTCTCCTTCATCCGCGCGGGTTCCATCCAGTTGTTGGTGAAGCCCGCGTCCCGTTCGTCTTCGGAGCAGATGAAGGTCCGCTCTTCGACGCGGGCGACGTCCTTGGGGTCGGAGAAGGCGGCAAAGGAGTTGGGGAACTTGTCCTCGGCCAGGCGCGTCAGCGTCCCGGCTGCGACGAGCCCGTCGGTGAGCGCACGGTATTCGTCCTCGGATCCGTCTACCCAGTGGATGCGCTCCGGTCCGGTCAGGGCGGCTACCTCGCCGACCCAGTCCAGAAGCCGGTCAGAGGCAACGGGGGCGGTGTCCAGGAGGCTGGAGGTTGTGGTGTTGTGCACGGTTCTCTTCCTTCCCCCGCACTGACGGCGGGCGGGGCGGTCCTAGAAAAGTCATGGAAATGTTCGTGAAGCCTCGGCCAGGGCTGACAGGAATCAGCAACGGCCGTCCGCGCACGATAGAGGAATCGGGCGAAAGCTTTACTATTTGATGGATACATCATCTAATATAACAGTCATTCAATGGTGCGGGTCGCCCTGCCGTCACCGTGACCCTTAGGACCGACAACTTTGCGAGGATGCCTCATGACCGCTCTGCACTCCATTCCACTCACCCTCATCGACGGAACGGACACTGACTTCGGCCGCTTCAAGGGGAGGTGGTGCTGGTGGTGAACGTCGCGTCAAGTGCGGGAACACGCCGCAGTACGCGGGGCTTAAGGCCCTGCACAACAAGTTCCGGGAGCAGGGCTTCGCGGTGCTGGGAGTCCCGTGCAACCAGTTTGCCGGGCAGGAATCGGGGGCCGACGCCGAGATCGCCGAGTTCTGCGAACGCAACTTCGGCGTGACGTTCCCGCTGACCACCAAGGCAGAGATCCGCGGCGAGAACCAGCACCCGCTCTATGCCGAGCTGACCAAGTTCAAGACCGGCGAACTTCCGGACCTGGTGCAGTGGAATTTCGAGAAGTTCCTGGTGGGCCGCGACGGCGAGGTCAGGGCGCGTTTTGCCCCCGCAATGGATGTCATCGAGGCCGTCCAGGCAGCCCTTGCCTGATCCTGACCCAGGGCCGGGGGCCCCTATCCCAAAGTATGCTGACCAGCCCAGACCGGCCACATCGTCTAACCCCCGGGCGAACCCGCTGGCCTGCCCACGGCGTGGTCATGGTGCCCCGGGGCTGGACGGCACGGCTGGCGCATCAGAAAGTATGGTGAATAACAGCTGGAACCCCCGCGCAGTCCAGCAGCCGGCCGAGGTGGAGCACATCCCCATGCTGTGTTGCCCGGAGCGGAAACGGAATGCGCACGCCGTTTTCCGGGTTTCTGCCGGAACAGGGCTGCGGCATTGGTCGACATCAAGCAGGTCGGGGAGCGCCCGGAGGGGCACCTTTTCATGCGCGGGGACTTTGCCGCGGAGGAAGATGCCTCCACGGGCAGACCGGGGCCGCCTTGACCGTTCGCCCGCGGATTATTTTAGTGAAGGCGGCTGTTCCGATGGACCGATTTCCCGCCCGGCAGGTGGACCTGTCCGAGGTAATGGCCGAACTCTTCAAGAGTCTGGCCCACTCTGTCCGGGTCAGGGTTTTGGAGCTGTTGGCGGCGGCAGAAGGCACCGTGCCCGTCTCGGACCTCCTTGCCAGCACGGGATGGAAGCCTCCCACCTGTCCCAGCACTTATCTGTGCTGCGCCGCCATCATCTGGTGAGGTCCACCCGGCGGGGTTCGCAGGTATCTTATGAACTGTCTTCCCCCACGTCCCGGACCTGCTCGCCGCCGCACGGGAGCTGCTGCTGAACGGTCCTGCAGACCAACCAGGAGCATCTGGCATGGTCCCGGGCTCAGACCGCACCGGCACCGCCGTCACGGGCGGACGGCAGAGACGCCTGAAGACGGCTCAGCGCCCCTTGACGCGGAGCTGCGGCAGATCACCCGATGGGAGCCGGAACCTGACGCGGCAGATGCGCAGTGCCATCCCCGGTATCCGTGCCGCGGGCTGCCATGACCGTCGACGGCAGGGATGCGGTCAGCGGGCATCTAGGGTGTCGTTGTCAGGCTTTGGGCGTAGGGCAGGACGGTCCGCAGGTCCGGTGCGCCGGTTTCCAGGCGCGCCCGGGCGAGGGCGATGACGTCCAGGTCGGTGTTTTCGGCCAGGCGGACGACGGGGTGGCCGTTGGGCAGAAGGCACCACTGGGCCGCGGGGAGGTTTCGGACCAGGACGGTGCCGAGGAAGAGCCCGGTTTCGACCCTGAGGCGCCATGGCGCGGGCCGGTTCCTGTCCGGCCCGGCGAGGAGTCCTCGAGTGCTTCGATCCCCGGCGCGGTGTCGGTGAGCGTTGCGCCGCGGGCCGCGGTCCATTGACGGAGGCTGCTGCACTGCCCCAGATGGGCATCGAGATGTTGCTCCATGGCAGCGGCGCCGGCTGCCGGTTCCCTGGTGAAGAAGATTGCATAGTCCCGGGCGGTGCCGGTACCCGGGTTGCGCCGGCAAAAATCCGCGGGCTGTCCGCTCATGCTCTGGGGACTCCCGTCACCAACCGGGTGAGGGGAATCCCTGTCTGGAGTTCCTGTCCGTTGAGGGAGCTGTACGCGGTGATGCGGCGATCCTCCCCCAGCCCGGCCAGGGAGGCCCGCGGGAAGAGCGCCGTGACGGACGTACCGGCGCAGGACGCTCCGCCGCGCGGGTGCAGTGTGCGGGTGCTGGTCCCGAAATCGTAGGTGGACAGGCTCGTGACCCGCCCGCCACGGAGACTGACCGTGAGGTGCCTGATCGTGGTCCGTCCCCCGTCGCCGGCACGGAGCCCGACCAGGTAGCTTCCCCTGCCAGGCGGCCCGTTCCGCAGAGTTAATTCCACGCGCAGGTCCGGGCCGGAGGTGTCCACCGACACCTCAGCGATGAGCGGAGCCGGAGGCGCGGGGGCAGGAAGCGGCGCGGACCGGTCCCTGTCTCTTATACACATCTAGATGTGTATAAGAGACAGCCCGCTCCCCGGCCGCTGCCCGGACGGTGCGGGATGT
This sequence comes from Arthrobacter sp. KBS0703, assembly GCF_002008315.2. Classification (NCBI taxonomy): domain Bacteria; kingdom Bacillati; phylum Actinomycetota; class Actinomycetes; order Micrococcales; family Micrococcaceae; genus Arthrobacter; species Arthrobacter sp. KBS0703. The sequence goes on from NZ_MVDG02000001.1 coordinate 1,914,939, forward strand.
GTCCGGGCGGCGGGTCTGAAGGCCGCGGCGCGCTGCGGGCCGCCCGTTTCGCGGGGACAGGACCGCCAGTGCCGGGCCTCTGTCATCCGACGGGCCGTGGCGGCCGCCGGGATCTTCGTCGGGCAGGGCATTGGCGCCCCTTTCCCCGGTCGGGCGAAAGCGTGCGGATTTGCCCCGGGCCGGCGTGGTGTGTAGGTCGGGTCCCGGAAAGCCCGGGTCCGGCTGGGACGGAATGTTCCGCCCCCTGTTATATTGGATGATGGATCTATAAAATAGTCAACTATGAGCTTAATGTGATCGGCCGGGAGGCAGACATGGAAGAATTCTCGGATTTCCGGGCACCCTTGTATGAGGTGAAGGCCAACCTTTTCAAGGGCCTGGCCCACCCGGTGAGGATCCGGGTCCTGGAGCTGCTCTCGGCGGCGCCGGAGGTGTCGGTTACTGACATGCTTGCCGCGACCGGGCTGGAGGCCTCCCATCTGTCCCAGCATCTGATGGTGTTGCGGCGCTATAACTTGGTGAAGGGCCAACGCAGGGCGCTGCAGATGTTCTACTCGCTGGCTTATCCCCAGATCGCGGACCTTCTCGCGGTGGCCAGATTGCTGCTGAACGACATGCTGCACACCACCCGCGAGCAGCTCGAGTACTCGGGCACAGCCACCCCCGTGGCGGCAGGGGACACCATAGGCAGCACACGATGAAGGCCCTGACCGCGGCCCGGGCGCTTCTGCCCGGCCGGAGGGACTATGCAGATCTGCCCCGCACGTGGAAAGGGGACCTCATCGCCGGGGTCACCGTGGGCATCGTCGCCCTCCCGTTGGCGCTGGCCTTCGGGGTCAGCTCCGGCGCCGGTGCGGCCAGCGGACTGATTACTGCCGTCATCGCCGGCGTGATCGCCGCCGTCTTCGGCGGTTCCAACATCCAGGTCTCCGGTCCCACCGGGGCCATGGTTGTGGTCCTGGGTCCGGTCATCGCAACCCATGGCGCCGGGGCCCTGGCCGCGGTGGCCGTCCTGGCCGGGGTCATCGTCGTCGCCGCCGGTGTGCTCAAGCTCGGCCGGGTCGTGACCCTGCTGCCCTGGCCGGTGATCGAGGGATTCACTCTCGGGATTGCCATGATCATCTTCCTCCAGCAGGTCCCGGCCGCGTTCGGCGTCAAAGCCGGCCCGAGCAGCAACGCCGCCGTCTCTGCCGTCCAGGGCCTCGCCACGACGTCTCCCGCCGCCCTCCTGGCCCCGCTGGCACTGGTGGCCCTGGTCGCCGTGATCATGATCGCCGCACCCCGGATCCATTCGCAGATCCCCGGTTCCCTGATCGCCATCATCATCGCCAGCATCGCCGCCCAGGTGCTGGACCTTCCGGTGGCCCGGATCGGTTCCCTTCCCGATACGCTGCCCGCACCCGTCATACCGTCGCTGGACTGGGGCGCCGTGGCTGCCCTGGCCGGGCCGGCGGCGACCATCGCGGCCCTGGCGGCGATCGAATCGCTGCTCTCGGCCCGGGTTGCCGCGTCGATCTCCGATACGGGCCCCTACGACGCCGACCGGGAGCTCCTGGGGCAGGGCCTGGCCTCCGTCTGTTCCGGGTTTTTCGGCGGCATGCCCGCCACCGGGGCCATCGCCCGCACCGCGGTGAACATCCGCTCTGGCGGCCGGACGCGGCTGGCCGCCGTCACGCACGCCCTGGTCCTGCTGGGCGTGGTGTATCTGGCCACGGGCCCGGTCTCGCGGATCCCGCTTGCGGCCCTGGCCGGGGTCCTGATGGTCACCGCCACGCGTATGGTCTCCCTGGCCACGCTGCGCAGCGTGATCGGGTCAACCCGGGCCGACACCGTGGTGTTCTTTGTCACCGCGCTGATTACCGTGTCCTTCGACCTGATCGAGGCCGTGGCGATCGGCATCGCCGTCGCCTCCTTCTTCGCCCTGCGCACCCTGGTCAAGTCCAGCGGCGTGCACCGCGAAGAGATCCCCGGACCGGTCCAGGACGGGGACGAACACATCGCCGTTTTCCGCCTCGACGGGGCCCTGTTCTTCGCTGCCGCCGAGCGCGTCCTGGACCGGGTCAGCGCGATCCGCAACGTGGACGTCGTCATCATCCGCATGTCACAGCTCCAGGTCTTGGACGCAACCGGGGCCAGGGTCATCACCGACATCGTCAATTCCCTCGAACGCCGCGGGATCACCGTGCTGATCAAAGGGATCCAGGAGCGCCACCTGGCCCTGGTCACCAAGGTCGGCGTGCTGGAATCGCTGCGCCACCACAAACACCTGTTCGCGGAACTGCCCCCCGCCGTGGAACACGCCCGCAGCCACGTCGCCCGCGCCCGGGCCGCCCGTACCGCAGAACATCGGGCACAGGACAAGGAATCCGACGCCGGCCGGGACCCCGTCCGTCGCCCGGGCGCGACAGCCACGCCCCGCAACACCACGGTCCGATGAATGATTAGGAGCAACCTTTGCCGTCACCAGCCACCCTGGAATCCAGGCCCCAACGGGACCACGTGCGGCAGTACCTCCTGGGTTTCAGTCTCGCGGCCCTTCTGCTGTTCGACCGCCCGGCACTTCTCGCCGGGCCCACGAACCCGGCCTGGCTGGCCGCGGTGGTACTGACCGGCCCCACCGTCGGCATCCCCGCCGGGATCGCCGCCTTCCGGCAGCGCAACGGCGGCGGGCCCGCGGAAGCAAGAGCGCTTCGTCCGGGCGGGAGCCGGACGTGAGCGTGGACGGCATGCCGTTGCCGGCGTGGAAGCACGCACGGGGACGGCCCGGCTACCCTGCGGACGCGGAAGCCTGGAACCGCTGGTACGCCGAAACGGACTACGGCTGGGCCCCTGCCAGCTCGTCCGTGCGCTCGGCACTTAACGGGCTGGCGCCCGGGCGGGCCCTGGACCTCGGATCCGGGGACGGCCGCCACGCGGTCTGGCTGGCCGGCCGCGGCTGGCACGTGCGCGCCATGGACTTTTCCACCGAAGCCCTGGCCATCGGGCGGGAGCGTGCCTTCGCCGAGGGTGTCACCGGCCTGATCACCTGGTCGGTGGCCGACGTTACGGCGCACACCCCGGCCCCGGGGAGCCTGGACCTGGTCCTGGCAGCCTTCCTGGACATGCCCGGACCGGACCTCCAACGCGTCATCGCGCGCACCGCCCCGGCACTCGCCCCCGGGGAACCTTCCTGTTTATCGGCCACGATCCCGCCGACCCACGCGAAGGAGCCACCGGACCCCGGGCCTCCATGCTGCACGAGAGCACCGAAGTCGCCGCGTGGGCCAGCGCGGCCGGCCTCCAGATCGCCACAGCCGAGTCCCGGTCCCGGCCCGTTCCCGGGGACCGCCGCCCCGCGCTGGACTGCGTCGTCTTGGCCCGCAGCCCGGCCAGGGCTACGGACATCCCGTCCTTCAACGCACCCTTGCCCGCCAAGAACACCGATCGTGAGGTCCCGTCATGACCACGAGCACCACCTTCCCCGCCCAAGTGGTTCCCCGGTCCAAGGGCCGCATCGTGGTCAGCTGGATCACCACCACCGACCACAAGACCATCGGGTACATGTACCTGATCGCGTCCTTCACGTTCTTCTGCCTTGGCGGGGTGATGGCCCTGCTCATCCGCGCCGAACTGTTCGAACCCGGCATGCAGATCCTGGTGACGAAGGAACAGTACAACCAGCTGTTCACCATGCACGGCACGGTCATGCTGCTCATGTTCGCCACCCCGCTGTTCGCCGGGTTCGCCAATGTCATGATGCCCCTGCAGATCGGTGCCCCTGACGTCGCGTTCCCGCGGCTGAATGCCCTGGCGTTCTGGTTCTTCCTCTTCGGTTCGACCATCGCCATCTCCGGGTTCATCACTCCCCAGGGTGCGGCGTCGTTCGGCTGGTTCGCTTACGCGCCGCTGTCCAACACCACCTTCACCCCGGGGGTCGGCGGTGACCTGTGGGTCTTCGGCCTGGCACTGTCCGGGTTCGGCACGATCCTGGGGGCGGTGAACTTCATCACCACGATCATCTGCATGCGCGCCCCCGGCCTGACGATGTGGCGGATGCCGATCTTCACCTGGAACACGCTCATCACGGCCATCCTGGTCCTGATGGCCTTCCCGCCACTGGCTGCGGCGCTGTTCGCCCTGGGAGCGGACCGGAAATTCGGCGCCCACATCTTCGACCCCGAAAACGGCGGCCCGATCCTCTGGCAGCACCTGTTCTGGTTCTTCGGCCACCCCGAGGTGTACATCATCGCGCTGCCGTTCTTCGGCATTGCCTCCGAGATCTTCCCGGTCTTCAGCCGCAAACCCCTCTTCGGCTACAAGGGCATCGTGTATGCGACCATCTCCATCGGCGCCCTGTCCGTGACCGTGTGGGCGCACCACATGTACGTCACCGGCTCGGTGCTGCTGCCGTTCTTTGCCTTCATGACCATGCTGATCGCGGTGCCCACCGGCGTGAAATTCTTCAACTGGATCGGCACGATGTGGGGCGGTTCCCTGACGTTCGAAACCCCGATGCTCTGGAGCCTGGGCTTCATGGTCACGTTCCTCTTCGGCGGCCTGACCGGCATCATCCTGTCCTCCCCGCCGCTGAACTTCCACGTCTCCGACACCTACTTCGTGGTGGCACACTTCCACTACACCGTCTTTGGCACCGTCGTGTTCGCGATGTTCGCCGGCTTCTACTTCTGGTGGCCGAAGTGGACCGGCAAGATGCTCAACGAACGCCTGGGCAAGATCCACTTCTGGATGCTGTTCCTGGGCTTCCACGGCACCTTCCTGATCCAGCACTGGCTCGGCGTCGAAGGCATGCCCCGCCGCTACGCGGATTACATGCCCCAGGACAACTTCACCTGGATGAACCAGTTCTCCACCGGCGCGTCCTTCCTCCTGGGCGCCTCCCTGATCCCGTTCTTCTGGAACGTCTTCATCACCGCACGCAATGGGGAGAAGGTCGAAGTGGATGACCCGTGGGGCTTCGGGGCGTCACTGGAGTGGGCCACGTCCTGCCCGCCGCCGCGCCACAACTTCACTTCCCTGCCGCGGATCCGCTCCGAACGCCCCGCACTGGACCTGCACCACCCCGAACTACGGGTCCGCGAACACGAAACGACGCATTCGCCGGCAGCGGCCGCCCTCGGCGCCGCGGATATTGGAGTCCGTGATGTTCGTTCCCCGGATCCAATGACTGACCCTGACGCCCCTTGGGCCGTCTGCGCTTCACAGAAAGTAGGACAATTGTGGACCAATATCTGACTAGTGTCTGGTCCGCGTCCGCTGACCTGGAAATGCTTCAGGTGCAGACCGACCAGGCCCACGAGGCCCTCGTCCAGGCCCTGTGCAAGGCAATGGCGGCGCAGATTCCCCCGGAAGAGGTCGCGGCGGCGGCCGACATGAGCCTAAGTGAACTCTTCGACGCGCTCCGCAGGCGCAGGGTCGCCCCCTCCGCGGAGGATGGCCACGCGGTACACGACTCGTAAGCCCCCTCCCGTTACCGGGACAGGCAGCGACGTCCGGTCCGGTCCCCTGGGACCGGGGCGCCGCCCGTGTGCTGCGGCGTCGGGTCGACCCGGCCCCGACCCCCAACAGGCCCTGGCGCCGGGTGTCGGAATGGCCGTTGCTCGCCGCGGCCGTGTTCCTTGCCGCCTACTCGGTCCAGGTCATCACCAACCTGCCCGGAGCACAGACACCTCCAGCACCTTCTTTGCCCGCGGGGTGAAGGGAATCTGGCCGGAGGGCGCCTTCTGGCCCTGGCCGATGATCTCCTGTTCCTGCTCGCGGACGCCGTCGAGCGAAATGCTCAAGGACTCAAGAGCTTGGCGGCAACACCCTCACCCTCGCGGATCAGACCCAAGAGGATGTGTTCGGTACCAAGGTAATTGTGGTTCTAACCTCGTCCTCAGCCGGATAGGAACGCCTCTGTACTGCATTAGGTTGTGCATGAAGGCCGAACCACATCCCCGGGCCCGCGGACCGTGCCGTTCAGGGTTTTGCTCCGGCCAGGCCGGAGGACGTCTTCCAGTCACGGTTCGGTCTGGCTCAATTTTTTCAGTTGCCCATTAGGCGCTCGTAAAGTTTCAGCAGCTAATCCCTGTAATAGGTCACGAGCACGCGTCCACATTGCCCGAGTCGTTCTCCTAGCGGGAACAGCAGGAGAGTATGTCCCTATGAATAGGCGCGTGACCTGTGTGGGGGTCGAAACCCCGCTGACCTGCGGAAACACTGTGCCCGAGGTGGGACTCGAACTACATTCCAGACCTTGCGAACACTGGGAACTCCGGGAATCATGCGGAATCCGGCCTGATCCGACCGATGTACGGCCCAGTCCAAAGCTAAAAGTGTGGGCATTGTCCACACTCTATTTTTGCCATATTCCAGCTCCAAAACACGGGTGTCAGGAGGGGCTTCCCCGTTGTGACAAAAGATCCGTTATCGGCGATCGCCATGGCTTGCATTGGATGAGCGAAACCCGCATGTAGGTTCGCTGAAAAACCACGGACTAGAGATCGCGATACGAGACTCCTGCTGGCGATAAGCCTGCCGTCGTCGAGGCCAAGAAAGCCTGAATAGAGTTCCTCCACCAGACGATCACGGTGTGAACATCTGCATGTCCCGACTCTGACAACGCTCGCCATTCACCACTCCGGTCCAAACGCCGTCGGCGCCAAAAGCGACGGGACCTCTCATTAGATTTCGATGGGTTCCCGGCTGACCTGCTCCGTCACCCACACATAAACCTGCGTGATTGGCAGTCTGCCGAGCGCGGCCGGGAGGAAGTACGAGGAGAGGATGTCTTCGGCGTTGGGGTCGAAGTAGGCATCCGGCTTCGAACCCGGGACCCGGGAGCCGGCAGCGAAGTGCTGGGTGAGTTTGTAGGCCTTTTCTTCGTCGGTGACGTAGGCGAGCGGGTTCCACCACCAGCCGGTTCTTCCTGGGCGATCTTCTGCGGATCAAACACCCAGACGAGAGCGGTTTGGACCCGGACGCTGCGGGTGCCGTCCACTACGTCGCGCTTGTTTGACGTCGGGACGACGGCACCGGGTGCCTGAAGGATCGCAGGCATGACCCGGGACCTGGACTTACCGGTACGGGTGCCCCAGATATCGAGGCTGAGGTCTTCCCAGGACTGAATGAACGTCTGCCCGGTGGAGACCACCTTGCCGACCACGATGCCCGGGGTGCCTGTCACGCCGAGGCGCTCGGCCGTGGCTTTCGCGCCCTCTCGGAGAACGCGGCCAGGGATTTACCGCGCCCCAGGTACTGGGCGGCCTTTTCGACGCGGGCCCGCTTGCTCGCGCCCTTCTTCCAGGCCCCGAGTACAACGATGGCCAGGACCACGACCATGCCGGCCATGAGGGCGGCCGCGACGGTGGACTGGACGGGCATCCTACCGGAGACATCCGGGGAGCCGGGTACGTTGCCTCATCTGAAAAGATCCGGGAACGACCGGGCCGTGGACATCCTTGAGGGATGGGACTGACGATGAGCCAGCGGAAGGCTGTCACCCCCTGATCAATCAAGGACTGTTGAGCCGCTTCCACCTCAGCGAGAGCTTGAGCTTGCCGTCGCTTCACAAGTTCGTCTTGCGCGGCCGTAACCTCGGCAAGAGCACCAGCCCTCCCTTAGCCTCTTAGCTCGTCTGGGCGGCCTTGACTTCAGCGAGGGCGTCAGTCCTCCCTTTTTCCACGAGTGAGTCCCGGAAGCTCCGTCTATTAAATCGCATTTCGAAGACCATACCCCACCCTTTTCGCCAACGAGGATTCCAGACGCTGAAGTCTAAAATGACGACAAGCAGGATCCCGCCACTCACCGCTTTCTGCCAGCCGTCGAAGACGGTCTCGGCGCTCCACTCGCTGGCCGGCTGAGTGTGGAGTCCCAGTAAGTTTCAGCGATGCGCTCGGGGTCCATGGGGATGGCGGGGCCGACTGACCACTTTGGCCGGATGCGCCGAGAAAGAGGCGCGCACCGCACGCGCCATGTTCACGCCATCCCCTCCGGGACAAGCGCTAAGGAAGCCGGCCACGGTTCAACGGGCTGCATCAGCGGCATTGATTCCGGTGCTTACATCTAAACAGAGGTCCCACGGGAGCGATGGGAGAGCGATTCTCCGTTCAGCCTGGTGGGATCGGGAGAGGGTTCCACCGACGAGGCTGGCCGTGTTGGTGGCGAGAATGACTTCGTTCTGGTCCACGATGCACGTGTTGGGCGGCAGGGACCGCAGGAACGGGGCGAATTCAGCCTGGAGGCGGCTGACGAGGACGTCTACGGCAGCGACGCCTGTCATCTTGCCCACCCTCGTGACACGTTTGGTGAACGTGACGACGTGCTCGTTGGTTCCGAGGGCGTCGATGTAGGCATTGCTGGCGTGGATCTTGTCATCGTCGTCGTCCGCGGGCCACCATGGCGCTGTCGAGTAGTCGTAGAACTCCGGGCCCATTTCAAATTCGAACCGCTGCGGCGATTCCGGGCCCGACGGGAGGTAGCACCAGATGGAGCCCGGTTTGCCGAAGTAGGATGGATCGGCCACGAATCCCGTCCCGTATAGTGCAGGCATGGCCTTCAGGTTCTGGCGCGCTACGTCGTAGACGCTCTCCAACTCGTTCAGCGTGCCGCTCTTTGCGCGGTCAAGGTCGGCTTGGGCGGCTTCCTCGACGGTGCGGATCGACGCGGCCACAGTCCCTTCGAAGCTCACAGCGAACGATTCGACGGCAGAAACTGCGCTATCGATGCCTTCGTTTCCGGGCGGCGAGTCTGGTGACGAAGGTTCCATGGACATCCGCAGATCGATGAGGCGGTTCATGTCCTGGCGCACATGGCCTTCGGCGAGGTCTCGGGCACGAGTTGTGTCCCCGGCTCGTATGGCGTCCACGATCATCCCGTGCTCTTTCGCCGCCGCGCTTCGGCGGTCAGAAGCGCTGGCCCATACCAATGCCCCGACCTCGGCCTGCATCGCAATCTCCTGGCGGGTGAACAGGACGGATCCCGATGTGGCCGCAAGCTGTATGTGGAACCTACTGTCCGCTCGAGTCATTTCAGCGGGCGTTTGCGCCGTCTCGATCATTGCCGCCATCGAAGCGAGGCGCGCGATGGAGACCTGCTGCGATCGGCCGGCCGCCGCCGTCGCGGCTGAACCGGCCAGGAAGGCCCGGTATTCTCGGATGTCGCGCAGATCCTCAAGGGAGTACGCGGCAAGGGTGTCCCGCTGGGCCTTGGCGATGTCTCCAGTATTCGCCCTCACGAAGCTTCCGCCGCCCTTGCCACGTCTTGTTTCCAGAAGCCCCAGATGACGAAGTTCGGCGAGGGCGGTTCGCAGGGTCATGGTGGAGACTCGCATCCTTGCCGCGAGCTCGCTTTCGCTAGGAAGCTGGACTCCGTCTTCGAGTACGCCCAGCTCGATCGAATGACGGAGTCGAAGGGCGATCTCCTCACCACGTTCGGCAGTCTCCAACGGAGCGAATGCGAGTCGCTCTCTCCAGGTGGCCATGGCTCACGCTCCTGAAACGGTATAGATGATAATTGAAAACTTTGACATCTAATCTTAGATGTCCATTGACATCTAACATTGAAGGTCTAAATTTAAGTGTATCAGAAGGGGGAAGAGTCCCCGACCACTTCGATCGTCAGCCAAGGAGTCATTGGTCATGTTGGATAGCACGGATGTCGTCCACATCTGGCACCGAGCCGGAAATCCGACGCCGGTCGATCGCCTCAGCCTCTATGCACAGGCGCTTACAGCGGATTGCCCGATCGGCGCCTACCGGACATTGAGCGATGCGCAGGAAGACATGGCGATCCTCGTCCTGTTCCGCGTGGACCGCCCCCGCGCGACAATTGCTTCCCTCCACCAGGTGCCCCCTCTGGCCCTCTCTGGCTACCACCAGTTGCTCCACGACCTCGCCCGCGAAGGGCTCGGGCCAGGCGGTGGATTCCGCGGCGTAGGTGCCCGCTTCGGTCATTCGCCCGACAGCGCCCGCCACCAACGCGTGGACACCCCCGCTTTCAGGGGAGGTCAACTGTGAAGCGCCGCAGCTCCGGAGTCATCATCCCCCCGTTCGCCCTCAGCGGTACACGCACCCAGACGATCCTCCCCCAATTGCCGGCGCTGGTGCGAGCCCGGGCCAACAACCCGGAAGCTTGGGATGCGCTCATGCGTGAACTCGACGCCGACTTTACCTGAAAGCGCACGAACACTATGGAAAGGAACGACGGGATGGGTCGGGATGAAGCCTTTGCACTTTGCCCCTCCGACTCCTATGTGGAGTTCTACGGGAAGCAATGGCTGATCGTTCCGTTTGCACCTGTCGAACAGCCGCCATTCTTTGTTTGTAAGCCAGGCCCTCAAATTTCCCACGCCTGAGAATCTTCCGGGCGCCGCCTGGTCTGGGTAGTCCTCACAAGGGGCGCTCTTACGGGTCACGGCCCGTTGGAATCCGCGGGCGTTGACCTTCAACTGAGCGTCCAAGACAAATGCGGACCCTTCAGTGGTCCCGTGACCATAGCCGGGACCACCATGACCGTCGGAGAACTCGCGACGGGTGCGGTGGGATGCGACGGTGACCTCCATGCACAACACATGTGGCTCCTTGTATTTCTCAAGCGTCCCATCGACATGACATTTAATCGGGACGTACTCATCTGGAAGAGCGGACCAGACACTCTCCGTATTAATAAGGAGTAACCGTTCCCCGGTTTTGCACATCACCCCAAGGGCGGTGTCTATTCCGGGGTTCCCCCGCTGGTCACTGGTTCCGTTGCATCCATGGAATGCCAGATCGAGAACGTCACCAGGGCCGGCGATCACGACTTCGTCGTGGCAGGTGTCCTCGGGCCAAACACAGGTAACACCAGAGATCCCCCTCGTCTTCCAAAACCACGAATTCGCGGGCCTCCGCCCCTGCTACCGCCGGTCAGCCACCCGTGCGGTTACATCCCGCCGGAATCGGCCACTGTTCCTTGCTCGAGCGCCGCAGTGATCGCCTCCGGGGATGGTAGCGCGGCCCGCTCCTCCGGCATAAGGGAGTCATATGTGTACGAGCTGATGGCGACAGGCTGGGATGAGCCGTCCAGTGCGTACCTCACCGTGGGTTCGTGTTTTGAACGGCAAACAAGGATTCCCACCGTTGGGGCCGTGCCCGGGAACCTGACTGGGTTGTTCACGGCCGCGACATAAAATTTGAGCTGTCCCAAGTGTTCGGGCCTGCATTATCCTGCCTTAATCTCCACGACCACAAATCTGTTGGTGGGTACGTGCACCGGGAGGAGGTCGATGTAGAAGTTCTCGCCTTCTACATCGAGGTGATACTGGCGGGCCATAGAAGCAAACCCCCGGCCGAAGTCTGGCAGCGTTTGGGACATGCGCTGTGTCATGGCCAGTTCCTGAGGAATCCTACCCAATCCGGCACCACTACGACTCGATCCGAAGCCCAAAGTGTGTGCGATGTACACACACCATTGGGCCAGTTCAGAGCATTGCCGTAGCATCAGATGCCCTCTGGCACGGCGAACAAGGATCCGATATCGGCGCCGAAGGATCAGCCAAAACTGCTTGATCCATTCGAAAGCTGCCTCGAACGCAAGTAGACTCCTCAAGACATCCACCACCACCCCGCACGGCCGCTAGCAGCACGGGAACGCATTACTGAAAGGACACCATGGAACTGCTGTGGGAAATCGCAGGCTGGGCAGGGGCGGTTGCGATCCTAAGTGCATATCTGGCTGTCTCCATGGGCTGGGTGAAGGCGGGCAAGCGCTTCCAGACCGCAAACCTCCTCGGTGCTTGTGCCTTCATTGTCAACGGCGCATTCCACGAAGCATGGCCCTCCGTGGTGACGAATATAGCGTGGTTCCTCATTTCCGCCGTCGCGCTTCTTCGCATGCGTTCGGCAGGCCAGCAGCCCGAGGCAGCCGTTGATACCCAGACGGTTCAATTCCCCGGCCTTCCTGACACAACCTGCCACCTAGCAGTTGCTGAGACCCTCACTGGTTCCGCTTACGGCGATTGACGGACAACGTCCACTTGGATGATCCGGACCCTCCTTTGATCTACCGGTGACGCACGGCGAGTGCCTGACCGGCCGGCTGCCGGAGGTGTTCTGCGGCTTCAGCCGCTCGCCGAGCCCGTTCCCTATCCGACGGCGTGCTCGTCACAGGCATTAGGCGATCACACCGATTCTGCCAGTGGCGACCCTGATGCGGTGTGACGTTCACGTTTCCCCCGGGTATGGATGGATCCCGTCCTCCTGGAATCCGATGGCTGCGTCAGACGAGATGCGGTTCAACTCCTTGCGCGAAGGGCCGAGTCATCACAGCGCTTGGGCCAGTTACCGAATTTACGAGCCCACTGCCTGCCCTCCGCGAAGGGCACCTATCGTTTGCGCCAAGTGTTGTCTGACTATGGCAGTTTGATTCAGGACCGGTGTGACGGCTTGAATCAGGACCACCCGCGACTTGCCGGTTGCTTGTGACGGTTTGAGTCAGGACCACTCCAGTGTTGCTTTCATCTGTTGAGAGCGAGCATCGGGAGGTCCCGGATGAGGGTGCGCATGGAGCTGTTTGCCAAGATCCGCCGAGACGCCCGCGTGGAGGGCATGTCGATCCGCGGGCTGGCAAAGCGGTACCAAGTCGGCAGGGACACCGTCCGACAGGCCTTGTCGGAATCATGTCCCGCCAGCCCGGAGGAAACCGGTGAGGTCATCACCCAGGCTGGATCCGTTCAAACCAGCCATCGACGCGATGCTGACAGCGGACACCACAGCGCAGAGAAAGCAGCGCCATACCGCCCGCAGGGTCCTGGCCCGGCTGATCGAGGAGCACGGCGCGGAGGAGCTCTCGTATTCGACGGTGCGTGACTACGTGCGGGTCCGCCGCGCGCAGATCGATGTGGAAGCCGCCCGCCGGGTTGAAGTGTTCGTGCCGCAGGAGCACGGACCCGGCGCTGAAGCCGAGGTGGATTTCGATGAGCTCTGGGTGGTGCTCAATGGTGTGAAGACGAAGTGCCACATGTTCGTCTTCCGGCTCTCCCAATCAGGCAAAGCCATTCACCGGATCTATCCCACGCAGGCTCAGGAAGCGTTCTTGGAAGGCCATATCGAGGCGTTCAACGAGATCGGGGGCGTGCCGGTCAGGCACATCCGTTATGACAATCTCACCAGCGCCGTGACGGCTGTGGTGTTTGGGCAGAGCCGGCAGCGGCAGGAGAACGACCGGTGGGTGCTGTTCAAATCGCATTATGGCTTTTGATGCGTTCTACTACCAGCCCGGCATTGCTGGGGCGCACGAAAAGGGTGGGGTGGAGGGTGAAGTGGGTTGGTTCCGCCGGAACCGGCTCTCCCCGATGCCGGTCGCTGAGTCGCTGAAAGAACTCAACGACCGCATCCGTGCGTGGGAAGCCGAAGATGAGCACCGGCGGATCATGGACAGAATCCACACGATCGGTCAGGACATCGCCAAGAAACAGCCGTCCCCGGCGCCGTTGCCAGCAGAGGAGTTTGATCCTGGCCTGGTGCTCCATCCGACTGTGGACAGGTCTTCGCTGATTACCGTGCGGATGGTGAAGTATTCCGTTCCGGCGCGGTTCATCGGCCAGAAAGTCCGGGTTTCCTTGCGGGCATCCGAGGTCGTGGTTTTCGACAGTCGGGCTGTGGTGGCCCGGCATCCGCGCGTGGCGGCCCGGTCCGGGCAGTCGGTCCAGCTGGACCACTACCTCGAGGTCCCCAAAACCAAACCGGGTGCCTTGCCCGGTTCCACCGCGCTGGCCCGGGCCCGGCAGTCCGGGACGTTCACCAGTGCCCACGAGGCCTTTTTGGGCTGCCTCCCGCCGTGTCAATGGCGACGCCGAGGGGACCCGGGAGCTCATCGACGTCCTGCTGCTTCACCGGTCCATGGACGCCGGAGACATCCAGGCAGGGATCGCCGCAGCGCTGGGCGTGGGAGCTGTCAGTGCAGATGTCGTCGCGGTCGAGGCCCGCAGACACGCAACGTCGTCTGCCTGGGGTTGGTCCGATTCAGACCGTCGTCCGGGCGCTTTTACTGAAGTAAATGTGCAACGGGTTGTCAGCCTGACTCAACGCCGGCTCATGGACCCCGCAGCGGTCATCGCGGGACTCCCACCCGATACGCGTCCGCTTCCATCGATCGGCGCTTATGACGAGCTGCTGATCAAACGCACCGAGCATTCTGCCGGAACACCGTCGAAGGAGAACATCTCATGAGCCCCACCGCGCCAGCCACCACGATCACTCCGACCCTGCGCCGACGCCGCGGCCTGACCGAACAGGCCGCCGTCGCAGCCGTGGATCAGGCTTGCCGCCGGCTGCGCCTGCCCACCGTCCGGGCGGTCCTGGACGAAGCACTAGGCGTCGCCAGGAAAGAGCAACTCTCCTACCAGGGGTTCCTGGCCGAGCTACCGCTGGCCGAAAGCGACGACCGGGACCGGCGCTCCTCGATCCGCCGCGTCAAAACCGCGAATTTCCCGCGGGACAAATGGCTCGGCGACTTCGATTTCGACGCGAACCAGAACATCAACCCCGCCACCATCCACACCCTGGCGTCCGGTGACTGGATCCGCAAAGGCGCACCCCTGTGCCTCATCGGAGACTCAGGGACCGGCAAATCACACCTGCTCATCGGCCTCGGCACCGCCGCCGCGGAAAAGGGCTACCGGGTCAAATACACCCTCGCCACTCGCCTGGTGAACGAACTCGTCGAAGCAGCGGACGACAAGATGCTGGCCAAGACCATCGCCCGCTACGGCCGCGTCGACCTGCTGTGCATCGACGAGCTGGGCTATATGGAACTCGACCGCGGCGGAGCCGAACTGCTGTTCCAAGTCCTCACCGAACGGGAAGAAAAGAACTCCATCGCCATCGCGTCGAACGAATCATTCTCCGGCTGGACCAAAACCTTCACCGACCCACGCCTTTGCGCCGCGATCGTAGACCGTCTCACCTTCAATGGCACCATCATCGAAACCGGCACAGACTCCTACCGACTCGCCCACACCATTGCCCAACACGCTTAGCCCTCCAACGCAATTCCCGCCTGACGGAAGTTTGGGGCTTGCCTGCAGTCGGGGATCGGCTTCCATCGTGAACCCCACAGCATCAGAGGACTTGCGGCGACCTCGTCCAATTTGTTGGTGATCTGAGCAGGCGAATATCAACGAAGGAGGGTATAGCTTCGACTAGGACTTCCGTGCCGTCCGCAGTAAAGCCATTACGACGATAAAAGGCCTGCGCTCGAGAATTATCTTGCAATCAACCATCCCGCGACTTCTGTGCCTGCTTGACGTATCTGATCCTTCCTCCGAGGAGGCACCCAAAGCGCGAATTTGCCAACTGACAATGATCCGCCCGAGGGCCTTAGCTCTGACTCGAAGTCACCGTGCGGTCCCGGTGTCAGTGGGAGAAGTTTGCTGAGATCTCGGCGAGGGTGCGCCCCTTCGTCTCAGGCGCGAGCCGTTGCGAGAGGACTGCGCCGAGTAATGCGACGGCGGCGGCTACGACCATGCTTAGGCCCAAGCCGATGTTGCTGATCGCCCATGGCAGGGCGAAGGTGCCGAGTGCGGCTCCGATGCGGCTGAAGGCCGCGGCGAAGCCCATACCGATGCCGCGTAGGTGGCCGGGGAATACCTCGGCCGGATAGACCTGGGTCATCGTGGTGTAGCCGGCATTGAAGAAGGAGAAGGCGAGAAACAGTACGAGCACGAGGATCGCTGGTGCGTCCGCCCAGACTCCGATGATCAGCAGGATGCCTGCGCAGAGCCACTGCCCGGGCACGGTGAGGATTCGGCGGCCGAGCTTGTCAATCAGAAGTACGGTGGTGACAACACCCGCAGCCGCAAGTGCGGACAGGCCGACTCCACCGGTCCAGCCGCCGAAGCCGAATTGCTTGAGCACGTCGTCGGCGAAGGTCGCGATCGCGAAGTACGGAGTGACCGCGCAGAACCAAAAACCTGAGGTGAAGAGGGTGGTGCGCCAGTACTGCCTCGAGAACAGCATTCCGAAGGAGGCGCCCTTGATTTTGGTCCTACTCTGCGCGGCTTGGGCCTCCTGGATCATCCTCAGATCCATCTCTCCGGTGATGCTGTCGTGCATCTGGGGCGATTCGACATATCGGCGTGCTATCGCGAGTGCTTCCTTGTGCCGTCCCTTCGTAATGAGCCAGCTCGGCGATTCGGGGAGGCCCAAGCGGGCGAGGAACAGGACGAATGCGAGTATCGTGCTCGTGCCGATTACGAGGCGCCATGGCGTGCCGGCGTCGTGCAGGAGCGTGCCGATGATGAATGCCATCATGAAACCGACGTACCAGGCGATCAGAGTCAGCCCGAGCAATCGCCCGCGGAGCTTTGGAGGGGAGAACTCTGATAGCAATGGCCCACCGATTGAGTACTCCCCGCCGATCGCGACGCCCATTAAGAACCGGATGGCGGCCAGCTGGATCACGGCCCCGTCTCCGGAGGTTATGAAGAACTGGGCCCCTGAGGCGATCAGGAACAGGCCCATGTCCAGGAGGAACATAGGCTTGCGTCCGAACTTGTCAGTAGCCCAGCCAGCCAGCGGGGAGCCGACGAAGATACCAACCAGCGGGCCTGCAGCGATCATTCCCAGAGATAGTGCGTCGAGCTGGAGATCTGACCGCATGAGTCCGCTGACGGGGCCGATGATTCCGAGGATGTAACCGTCGAGGAACATTCCGCCGATGAAGACAGCGACAAGCCGCACCATGAAGCGGCGTTTGAACTTGGAGCTGGTCTCTTTTGATATGGAGGTGTCGACGGAGGCCGTCGTCGTGGTCGGATGGGTCATTGAGATTTGTTCCCTTCTTGGTTCAGCGCAACCGCTGACGGCACCAGAGTGCCGTTTCATAGACGCACGGACAGCCGCAGCCCTTAGCGACCGGTGGACGAGGCCGCTCGATGCCAGCCGATATGGCCGCGCAGGACTCGCGAGATGATTTCGGCGTTCGTCATGTATCACTGCTCTTCGAGATGGCTACGGCAAGGCCTTGCTTTCCGCCACCCTCGCGCTGACTCCTCGAGATCAAAACCTCGAGTCGGGGTCGGTAAAACGTGACATACGACTCATATATCACAACCCTAAGGGTGCGATCCGCCCCCGTCAAGAGCTTGACAAGTTAATTGGTTGTACCCGTCGACTCTCACCGGGGTCTGTCTGAACCGGCGTAGGTTCCGTGCCGCAGTCAACGAGTTGCGGGGGCGCGTAGTGGACCGCCTCGAATTCGGTCGGCGTGGCCATTTGCGAGCTGCCGTGGAGCCTGCAGGGGCGAAGCCCGCAACACACGTTGGCCAGGGCGGTGTTCTTCAACCGGCTCGGCAAGATCCGCGACCGTTCCTTCGAACAGCAACGCTACCGTGCCAGCGGACTGAATCTGCTCACCGCCGGGATGGACTCGTCCATGCGCTCAGCCTAAAGGACCATGAGTAAAACGGACCTTTGCTGCGCTCCGGCCCGTTGCAAGCAACCGGCGAGTCGCGGGTGGTCCTGATTCAAGCCGTCTCACCGGTCTTGAATCACGTTGACATATTCAGTTGTCCAAGGACTGGCAACGATCATGGCCGGTCGACGAACCCAGCACGACAACACTCCAGATTCGAGATACTTCTCCCTGCTGGGACGCTTACGAAGAAAGACGCGCAGTGGTATCTTATAGAATTACAACTGGTATATGAGTCCACCTGCCTAGCCTGATAAGCATCCCGCGCCGATGAAGCTGCGGACCACGAAACTACTCGAGAGAGTGCAGCATGCCTTCGAACAATGATGCTGAACCTGATGTTGAAGCAGACAGAGGTCAGCAAGGGGGCGTTCAGTCCGTTGACCGCGCACTTGCAGTCTTGGAAATCCTGGCAAGGGACGGCCATGCCGGCGTGAGCGAAATAGCGGAGGAGGTGAACCTCCACAAATCGACGGTCTTCCGGCTGCTGGCGTCGCTCGCGAGCAGGGACATGGTCCAGCAGAACAGTGGACGGGGTAAGTACCAGCTGGGCTTCGGAATCCTGCGGCTCGCAAGCTCCATCCCCGGAAGGCTGAGCCTGGTCTATGAAGCCCGTCCGGTACTGGAAAGCCTGGCCGAGGAATACAGGGAGACGGTGAACCTTGCCGTGCTCCGTTCCAACTTTGCCGTCAACGTCGACCAGGCCATGGGGCCTTCAATGCTTGCCACCTACGACTGGGTGGGCAGCCTGACGCCGCTGCATGCCACCTCCAGCGGGAAGGTACTACTTGCAGCCCTTCCAGCCGACGAACGGGGCCGGATCTTAGAGGAAACAGGGCTGCCTGCAAGGACGCCGCGGACGATCACCAGCCGCGACGAACTGGAAAACCAGCTTCTCGACGTCTCACGCAACGGATACGCAGTGACGAGGGATGAAATCGAGATCGGATTGAACGCTGCAGCGGCGCCGGTCTACAACCACACGGGAACTGTGGTTGGTGCAATAAGTATCTCCGGTCCGGCCTTCCGCTTCGATCCCGAAACGACGCCCGGACTTCTCGAAGCACTGAAGCAGGCAGGGCTGCGGATAAGTGCCAAAATGGGCTACACCCCCCGGTAGCCAGCGCTCGGTGCACAGTTCAGGTCGGTTAGCCGCTTCCGCCGGATTGGGCTGCTGAACCTGAATTCGACAGCCTGTCAGCACAGACAGCGATCGAACTCGCTTGACGCCGTCCACCTCCTCCTGGATCGAGTCGTGGAAGGCGATACGGTGCTCTCTCGGGACCAGGGCCTGCATTTGGCGGAGATCTTTGCGCCCACGTCACTGCCGCGTAATAGGACTCGCCGGTAGCGTCACAAATCCGCCCCGCCCCGTTAATTCCATGTAACGCGGCCATGGTCGCCGCCTTATCTTCCCCGAACGGGCGCCCGAGCGGACGCTGGTCCCTCAACTCCGAGCGCGCGGGCGGTGGGGGCAAGCGGGGGGCCAACGAAGCCAGCCCCCCACGATGACGGGCCTAGTCTCCCTTGACCGAATCGGGCCCAGATCCTGCGCGATTCCAAAGTCCGCAGGGTGGAGACATTCACCATGCGGCCCGTTATAGGCCCCCTGTTCCTTATGCCAATCAGGACGAGGCTTCCTGAAGATGCAACGCCCAGTTGCGCATTGCGCGACGGCAAAATCTGCATACGAGAGAGGTGCCGCAAACGCGGTGCGACAGGGCTGTCACGGCGTCCGATTTGGTGCGGGCCGAATCCTTGACAATGGGAGTGGCGTGCATCACTGTGTTGCGTATGCTGACCTATGTTGATGATTACACAACCGGTGGAACGAGCTGAGCCCGCTTAAGGCGGAGGGCGGTTTTATCAGCACACTGCGTGCCCGCTCACCGTACCGGCCCGCGGAAACGCCCTCCGTCCCGACCCGACCCCGCCGGTCAACGTCTTCCGCTGCCGTCTGGACGCAGGACGGGTCGCGCGCGCAGCGCGTGGCCGGGGCGCTCCGGCATGGCACGGTGTGGATCAACGACTACCACCCTTACGTACCCCCGGCAGAGTGGGGTGGTTTCGGCAAGTCCGGAAACGGCCGCGAACTAGGGCTCCAAGGTCGCGCGGAGTACCGGAAGACCAAGCACATCCGGCAAAACATCAACCCCAAACCCAGCCACTGGTTCGAACCTCCAAAGGGAGTACAGCAATGAACAGCCCCGACATCTCAGTGCACAATTTATGGAAGGTCTTCGGGCCCGGGGGCGATAAAGTCCCCACCAATCCAGGGCTCTCGGCCCTGAACTCCGCGGAGCTGCTGGAACGCACCGGCTGCGTGGCAGCTGTCCGCGACCTGAGCTTCGACGTCGCCAAGGGCGAGGTCTTTGTGGTCATGGGGCTTTCCGGATCGGGCAAGTCCACCCTGATCCGCTGCCTGACCCGGTTGATAGAACCCACATCGGGACAGGTTCTGGTGGACGGGAAGGACGTCCTACAGGCAAGTGTCGCCGAGCTGCGCGAATTGCGGCGGCGGAAGATGTCCATGGTGTTCCAGCATTTCGGCCTGCTCCCCCACCGCACCGTGCTGGACAACGTCTCCTACGGGCTTCAGATCCGCGGGGCGGCCAAGAACGAACGCTACGCCAAGGCGCGGGAAATCATCGAGCTGGTTGGCCTGAAAGGCTACGAACAGCACTACCCGGACCAGCTATCCGGCGGAATGCAGCAGCGCGTCGGCTTGGGCCGTGCCCTGGCTGGGGATCCGGACACGATCCTCTTCGATGAACCCTTCTCCGCATTGGATCCGCTCATCCGCCGCGACATGCAGGCGGAAGTCATCCGGCTGCACAAGGAAATGGGCAAGACCATGGTGTTCGTGACTCACGATCTCTCCGAGGCGCTCAAGCTCGGAGACCGCATCCTGATCATGCGCAACGGCGAGACGGTCCAGTGCGGCACAGGGGACGAGCTGGTGGGGTCCCCGGCGGACAAATACATTGAGGATTTTGTGTCCGAAGTTCCACGCGCGGATGTCCTGACCCTGAAATGGATCACCCGGCCTGTGGCCGCGGGCACGCCGGGAGACGCTCCGGTCCTCAGTTCCCGGATCATTATCCGGGATGCCATAGCGGCGGTCATGCACTCTTCCTGCCCTGTGCTGGTGGAGGATGCCGGCCGAATCACCGGCCAAATCGACCGCGACAGTATCCTTTCGGTGCTGCAGCCCGCGGAAGCTGCGGCATAATGTCCACTCTCGTCCGTGATCGAGCCACGGTCCAGCCCGCGCCGGACGCTGTCCGTGAGCCGCGCCGCCGGCCCAGCCTGCGCACCATCCTGTTGGCAGGCGCCGCCGCCGTCTGGATCCTGGGATTCGTTATCCTGCATGGAACCTCCACCCTGACGCTGCCTGCCTCGGAGCTGACGGACCTGCACCGGTCCCTGAACCAGTTCAACGCCTGGGTGGCGGCAAACCGTGCGGACAACCCCGTTTTCCTGTACGTCTTCACTCCCTTGCGTGCCGGCGTCGACGCCGTGGCCAACCTGTTTATCACAACCTTTGCGGCGAGTTCCACGGGCCTGCGCCTGCCGGAGGTCGGCTGGCTCGGAACGGTGGGCCTGCTGGGGTGGATCGCGTTCGCGATCGGAAACGCCCGGGTCGCCCTGTTGACAGTGGCCGCCTTTATGTTCTTTGGCTTCCAGGGCCTGTTCCTCGAGGCCACGTACACCTTCGCCCTGGTCCTCACCTCTGTGCTGCTGACCCTTCTGGTCGGTATCCCGCTCGGTGTCCTGGCCGGCATCTACGGCCGCGTCGCCAAAGTGATCACGCCGGTGCTGGACTTCATGCAGACGCTGCCAACATTCGTGTACCTGGCCCCCCTTGCCCTGATCTTCCTGATCGGCCCGGCATCGGCCGTCATCGCCACGGTGATCTACGCGGCTCCGCCCGTGATCCGCCTGACGGCGCACGGCATCCGCGGCATCCCCGAGAACACCCGCGAAGCCTCCGACTCGCTGGGCACAACCGGTCTGCAGCGGCTCGTCACCCTGCAGCTTCCCATGGCCCGCCGCACCATCGTCATGGGAATCAACCAGAGCACCATGGCTGCCCTGTCCATGGTCACCATCGCCGCCCTGATCGCAGCTCCCGGGCTCGGCCAGGTGGTGGTCCGGGCGCTGCAATCGCTGGATGTCGGCACGGCCGTCAACGCCGGGCTCTCCATTGTCCTGCTCGCGATCGTGCTGGACCGGGTGACCACCGCCGCCAGCCGCCGCGCGGAACCGGGGGCGGCCCGGAACCGAAGGGTCTCCCCCAGAACCAGGTACATCCTCCTGGGCATCGCCCTGGTGCTGGCCCTGGCGATGGTGCAGTTCTCCCGGACCATGCTGTGGGCTGCGGCGTTCCCGAAAGACCTCAACATCGGCCCGGCCATCGTCCAGGCGGTGGGCTCGGCCTGTCAATGGATGCAGACCAACCTTTCGCTGTTCACAGTGTCCTTCCGGGAAGCCGTCACCACGGGGATCCTTAACCCCTTCCAGTCACTGCTCACGGAGACCCCCTTTTACATCCTCGTGGCCGTCATAGCCATCGCGGCCTACGCACTTGGCGGGTGGAAGCTCGCTGCCCTGACCACGGCCTGCCTGGGCGTGATCATCTACCTCGGCCTGTGGAGCGACTCCATGGTCACGCTTGCCGGAACCCTGGTGGCCACAGCAGTGGTTATGGTCCTGGGCATCATCTTCGGAGTAGCCATGGGCAGGTCCGGGCGGGTGGACCAGATCATGCGGCCGATGCTGGACGCTGGGCAGACCATGCCGGCCTTTGTCTACCTGGTTCCGTTCCTAGGACTCTTCGGCGCCACCCGCTTCACGGCGATCATCGCCGGCATCATCTACGCCGCCCCCGTAGCCATCAAGATCACGGCCGACGGCATCGGTGCGATCTCCCCCACCGTGGTCGAAGCCGCCGTTGCCAGCGGCTCCACCCCGTGGCAGGTCATCACCAAGGTCCAGCTTCCAATGGCCAGGCAGACCCTGGCCCTCGCCGCCAACCAGGGCCTGATCTATGTCCTGGCCATGGTGGTAGTTGGCGCACTCGTAGGCGCAGGCGGCCTCGGATACGACGTCGTCGCCGGCTTCGTCCAGAGCGCGCTCTTCGGCAAGGGCCTGGCCGCAGGCGTTGCCATCGTCTTCCTCGGCATCCTGCTTGACAGGATGACCCAGGCTGCCGCAGCCACACCGGCGCGGAAAATCAAAATCCCTTAGCCCAAAACCCGAACCTCGACGGCCTGACCGCATAACCGCCTTGCGCCCCGCGCATGGCGTGGAGGATCCGCATTCCCCAACAAGGAGACGTAAACAATGAAAAAAGCTGGACTGCTGTTGAAACGAACTGTCCCGGCGGTTGCAGGGGCCGCTGCTGCCGCTCTGCTCCTGGCAGCTTGCGGCGGTGCCTCGGTGAACCAGGTGGCTGCTGCCACCGGTGCCGCCGAGACGCCCTGCGGAAGTGTGAATGTAGCGATGAACGCTTGGGTAGGGTACACGGCCAATGCTGCTGTGTACAGCTACGTGGCGAAAAACAAGCTTGGCTGCACCGTGGTCCAGAAGGACCTGAACGAGCAGATCTCCTGGCAGGGCTTTGCCTCCGGCGAGGTGGATGTCGTCATGGAAAACTGGGGCCACGACGATCTGACCAAGCAGTACATTACCGATCAGAAAGTCGCTGTCGACGCCGGTCTCACAGGCAATGAAGGTCACATCGGCTGGTACGTGGCGCCATGGATGGCCGAAAAATACCCGGACATCACGGACGGCAAGAACCTGAACAAGTACGCCTCCATGCTTGCCACGTCTGAGTCCGGGGGCAAAGGCCAGTTACTGGACGGCGACCCCGCATTTGTCACCAATGACGAGGCCCTCGTGAAGAATCTCAATCTGGACTACAAGGTGGTGTTCTCCGGCTCGGAGGCCGCCCTGATCCAGTCGTTCCGTACGGCGGAGCAAAACAAGACGCCGATCCTGGGCTATTTCTACGAACCGCAGTGGTTCATGGCCCAAGTGCCGCTCAAGAAAGTCAATCTGCCGGCCTGGACCAAAGGCTGCGACGCGAACGCGGAAAAAGTGGCCTGCGATTACCCGACATACAAGCTGAACAAGATAATTTCGACGAAGTTCGCGGACAGCGGATCGCCTGCAGCCAAGCTCGCGAAATCCTTCAAATGGACCAACGAGGACCAGAACTCAGTGGCCACGGACATCCAGGGCGGCATGACGCCCGAGGCTGCGGCCAAGAAGTGGGTGGACGCCCACCAGGATGCTGTGAACGCCTGGCTCACCTGATATGTAGTGATCCTTTGTCAAGGGCGTGTTGAAGCGGTCCCGGGCCGGGTTGTCCGGGACCGCTTCCTTTGTGGTGCCGGTGTGTCTGGCGGGGTGGTCAGCGTGTCAAAGGCGACGGCGCGGTCAAACTCTCTCACGAAAATTATGGCGCGCGGCGGCGTGGGCGAGTATGGATCGTCCCGCCCTTGTGGCCGTCGGCCGGCTTGTTGTGTGGGTTCGACGGTGACCGTGAAGCCCAAGGCTTCGAGCTAGTTGATGGCGCGTGAGCGTGTTTCGGCCGGTTGCAGGCGGGAGTAGTAGTCGGGTCCGGGGTCCTTGTAGAGTTCCCCGGTCCTGAGCATGTTCCAGAGCGCGGTAAGTATTGCATGTTCGACGGCTACAAGGGCTTTTATGGGCCCCCGCCGGGCCGGGAGGCGCCGGTATTTGGCGCCGAAAACGCCTTCTTGGATCGCGACCCCGCAAGCACTGCGATCCCGAGGGCGCCCTTGAGATACGGGTTGCCGGCCCTGGTATTGCTGGATTTGATGCGTCCGGCCGATTCGTTGTTGCCCGGTGCGGTGCCGACCCAGGATGGCAGGTGCGATGCGGTGGGGAAGACGCTCATATCGGCCCCGGTCTCGGCGATGATGGTTCGGCGACGCGCTGGCTGACGCCGGGGATGCTCACCAGCATCACCCGCAGGGGCGTGCGGGTGGAGTTCGTCAAAGAGAGCCTGATCTTCACTGGCGAGGACTCCCCCATGGCCAACCTCATGCTCTCCGTCATGGGTGCCTTCGGTGAATTCGAACGCTCGCTCATCAGGGAACGACAGGGAGAAGGTATCGCCCTGGCCAAGCAGCGCGGCGCCTACAAAGGAAGGAAAAAGACCCTCGCACCGGAACGGGCCGCCGAGCTGATCTCACGAGCCGGCAGCGGTGCTCCGAAAGCCGTCCTTGCTCGTGCTTACGGGATCAGTAGGGAAACGGTCTACCAGTACCTGCGCCACGCCAAGCTGGGGTGAAACCCCTCCCCCTACCGGCGCGCGGCCGTTACGCCGTGGCCGAAGCGGCGATAGTTTGACGGGACGTCCGTTATCGGCCTTGGAAATTAACGGGAGTAGAAGTGGGTGCAAGAACACCCGTTCCATGAGGAATTCGGCTTCATACAGGTCAGAACGAGTCCAACAACCTGACGGACGCCGACAGCTCGCCACGCCTGCACCTGCGAGGCGTTTTTGAGGATGTCCAGCGCATCCAGCAAGCCACCCCGTAGCTATTTTCCGAGGGCGCCGCCCTGCGTCCGACCCGCCGGAGCATCGCCCGCGTGGCCTGACTCCCAAGCCTGCCGGCGACCCCGGACGGGCTTGAAATGCCCCTCCCCCGCCGGCCAGCCCGATGGTAGTCGACGTTACGTAAAGTTCCCTGCATATCTCATCAGAGCGTGGGTCCTGAGGAATAGAGTTTGATCGCGCCGCCTTCTGGGCCGGATCCTTCGCGCATCCAACCTGGGAAACATTCGGCGGGCTAACGCGCCCCAAACTGAGCGGTGCCCATTATTACCAACCCCACGACGCGGCAGGGCGTCCATGCGTGTGGCTTCGGCGACCCGGTAGCCGGCAGCTGCGACTGCACCAGCCAACACGGCGCCAAAAGAAGCCGCGCCCTCAATCACCCACATAGTGGCCAGATCGGCCTCGGTGCGACGGGCAACTCAAGCAATGGCGCGGTTGACCCCGGCCCCGTCGCTGGGAAATCCCGGTTTTCGATCCGGTCGCCGTTTGCCGCGGCGATGATGGCGAAGACGTGCTTCCGGGCGTGGGTGTCGACACCCACGAAAACGGGTGGGAATGCGAAACGCTAGTCATAGCGGTTCTGGCACCTTCCTCGTTTTGCGGACATGGTCAGGCCGTTACAGGCCGGTACCAGTCCGGGTAGAGGTCACTTCGGAACAGCACTGTGACGAGCCACGCCCCGCGCGGGAGCGGACAATCTTCTGATCAAGTCACCGAGGTGGGCCGGGCAGGTGCCGGCCGCCCACCCAACAGCCGGACGAGTCGATACAGGACACCCTCGGACGGGGAGGTCACCCCCGGTTGCATAGGCACGCCCCGCCTGCTTTCCCTGGGCTCGCCTGTAACCGTCGAGAATCTCGCAGTGATCAGCGACCGAACACGCTGACACCCCTCTGGCAGCACAGGTGTGTTCGCCAAGTAGCCTGCCGGGTTATGCATCCTCCTGATGCGCCAGCAGTTCGTGCCGGTGGTGGAGCAGGAACTCGTGCCGGTAGTGAAGGCCAGCCCAGGGTGAAGCGCCGAATGCGTCAATACTAGGCATTTCCCGCGCGGCAGAAACCTCGCATGTCTGTGGCGGGGCGGACGGAGACAATCGGACCGCGCCTTGGCGAATGCGGTTGTGCGGAGCTCGATCTTGGGGCGAGGTTTTGTCCTCATCTCCGCCGGGGGTTGGGTCATCCTACGTACGCCGCCAGTGCGGGGGGATGATGAACTGCAAGAAGCCCATGACGTGCCTTCTGTCAGAACGCTTTGAGGATGTCTTCGACGCGGGCTTTGGCGTCGCCGAAGAGCATTTGGGAGTTGTCGCGGAAGAACAGGGGGTTTTGAACGCCTGCGTAACCGGCGGCCATGGAGCGTTTGAACACAATGACGTTCTCGGCTTCCCAGACCCGCAGGACAGGCATCCCGGCGATGGGGCTGCCGGGGTCTTCGGCTGCGGAGGGGTTGACGGTGTCGTTAGCGCCGATGACGAGTACTACGGAGGTGTCGCCGAGGTCGTCGTTGATTT
Source organism: Arthrobacter sp. KBS0703 (assembly GCF_002008315.2). NCBI lineage: Bacteria > Bacillati > Actinomycetota > Actinomycetes > Micrococcales > Micrococcaceae > Arthrobacter > Arthrobacter sp. KBS0703. The sequence continues at coordinate 1,941,473 of NZ_MVDG02000001.1, forward strand.
CATCCATTTCCAGGACGATGTCGTAGGGGACTTTGGCTTCGGCGAGGAGGACGTTCATGTGCCCGGGCAGGCGCCCGGCGACAGGGTGGATGCCGAACCTGACATTCACACCCTTCTCGCGGAGCTGGTGGGCGAGTTCGGCTACGGGGTATTGGGCTTGGGCCACTGCCATGCCGTAGCCGGGGGTGATGACCACGGACGAGGCGTTGGTCAGCATTTCCGCGGTGGCCTGGGCGGTAATTTCGCGGTGCTCACCGTACTCGGCGTCCGCCGCGGCCGGGGCGGCGATGCCGAAGCCTCCGGCGATCACGGAGATGAAGGACCGGTTCATGGCCTTGCACATGATGTAGGACAGGTAGGCGCCCGAGGAGCCGACCAGGGCACCGGTGATGATGAGCAGGTCGTTGTTCAGCAGGAAGCCGGCCGCCGCGGCAGCCCAGCCCGAGTAACTGTTCAGCATGGACACGACCACGGGCATGTCGCCGCCGCCGATGGAGGCCACCAGGTGCCAGCCCAGCCCAAGGGCGAGGAGGGTGACGACGATCAGCAGCCAGAGCTGGGAGTCGTTGACGTACCAGACGGTCAGGGCGACGAAGGCGGCGAGGGCGCCGAGGTTGATGGCGTTCTTGCCGGGCAGCATCAGGGGTGAGGATTTCATCCGGGCGGAGAGTTTCAGGAACGCCACGATCGAACCGGTGAAGGTCACCGCGCCGATGAACACGCCGATGAACACCTCGGCGTGGTGGATCGCTGTCAGGTTCGGTGACAGGTCCGGGGCTTCGAGGTGGCCGTTCCAGCCCACGAGGACCGCGGCGAGGCCAACGAAGCTGTGCAGCAGGGCGATCAGCTCGGGCATCCGGGTCATTTCCACGACCCGGGCGCGCCAGAGCCCGATGGCCCCGCCCACGATCACCGCGGCGACGAGCAGGACCAGGCCGGTGAGGCCAGCGCCGGTGCCCCAGGCGTCCTGGAGGGTCAGCCAGATCGTCGCCGCGAGGGCGATGATCATCCCGGTGATGCCGTAGATGACCCCGGACCGGGCTTTCTCGTGCTTGCTCAGCCCGGCGAGGCTGAGAATGAACAGCAGGGCTGCGACGATGTAGGCCGCCCCAGCGATGGAATCGGCGGTCAACGGACCGGAGACGGTTTCAGACACGGTAAAGCTCCTTGAGACGATTCGGGCTGCTGCTTCGGCTGCGGCGCTCATGAACGTGCCTTCCCGGCCGAGAACATGGCGAGCATGCGCCGGGTGACGGCGAAGCCGCCGAAGATGTTGATGCTGGCCAGCAGGACCGCGACGGCGGCGAGCACCTGCATCACGACATTGTGGGAGGTGACCTGCAGCAGAGCCCCGACGACGATGATCCCCGAGATCGCGTTCGTGACGGACATCAGCGGGGTATGCAGGGCGTGATGGACCTTCCCGATGACGTAGAAGCCGACCACGATGGAGAGCATCAGGACCGTGAAGTGCTGGGGCAGCGGCGCCGGGGCGACCGCGTTGATCCCGAACAGCACCGCGATCCCTGCGGCAAAGAGCCCGGCCTCACCGGCAGGGCCCAATCCGGTTTTTTTCACCGCCTTATCGGCAGCCCGCTCCTGGGCGCGTTTGGTTTCGGTCTGAGCCGGGGCGGCTGAGACCTGGACTGGTGGCGGGGGCCAGGTCTTCTCACCGTCGCGTACCACCGTCACGGAGCGCTGCACCACGTCATCAAAGTCGATATTCAGCTGCCCGTCTTTGTCCTTGGTCAGGAGCTTGAGCAGGTTCACCATGTTTGTCCCGTACAGCTGGGATGCCTGGGCCGGCAACCGGGCCGGAAGATCCGTGTAGCCCAGGATGACGACACCGTTATCCGTCACGACGCGTTCGCCGGCGACCGAGCCTTCGACATTGCCGCCCTGACCGGCGGCCATATCCACGATCACGCTGCCGGACTTCATGGCGGCCACGTCCTCGGCCGTGAGCAGCCTCGGTGCCGGACGCCCGGGGATCAGGGCCGTGGTGATGATGATGTCCACATTCGCTGCCTGCTCCGAGTAAATCTCCGCCGCCCGGGCGTTATACGCCTCCGAGGTAGCCTTCGCGTACCCGTCGGAGGACTTCATCACCTCCTCCACCTCGACCTTGAGGTAGGTTCCGCCGATGGACTTGACCTGGTCAGCGACCTCGGGCCGCGGGTCCGTCGCCCGCACAATCGCGCCCAGGCTGGACGCCGCGCCGATTGCCGCCAACCCCGCGACACCGGCGCCGGCGACCAGGACCTTCGCTGGCGGGACCTTGCCCGCTGCAGTCACCTGACCGGTAAAGAACCGGCCGAACTCGTGCGCGGCCTCAATGACCGCCCGGTACCCGGCAATGTTCGCCATCGAACTGAGCACATCCATCGACTGCGCCCGCGAGATCCGCGGCACGGCGTCCAACGCCAGCGCCGTGATTGGACGGGTCGCCAACGCTTCCACCAGTTCCGGCCGCAATCCGGGGCTCAACATCCCGATAAGCGTCGCACCGTCGGCTAGACGGCCGATCTCATCCTCGGTGGGCGGGTTGATCCGCAGCACCACCTCACTGCCCCACGCATCGTCGGCGCCGACGATCAGCGCACCGGCTTCGGCATACATGTCGTCTCTGAAGGACGAGGACTCCCCCGCACCCTTCTCGACCACAACCTCGTAGCCTAACTCCAACAGCTGCTTCACGGTGACGGGCGTCGCTGCCACCCGGGATTCGTTACCTAGCTCGGCCACGATGCCAATACGTGTCACTATATTCTCTCTCTAAGATGCGATGCCCGGTAAATGCTGTTGCCGGGAGGCAGTAGGGATCTGTCCGGCCTACGAAGAGCAGCGGCCACGGTGGTTCCGTCGTCGTCTCGTTCGTGGCGCCAGTCGCCTCTAATTGATCGGCGCGGGCGGTCGTTCGTCGCTGAGCACTGCCAGGGCGTTGTCGGCGGCGAGCATCGCCATCGCGGAACGGGTCTCGACTGTGGCGGAACCGAGGTGCGGCACGAGCACCACGTTCTCGAGCTCGAGAAATCCGGGGTGCACGCTGGGCTCGTTCTCAAAAACGTCGAGCCCGGCACCCGCGATTTGCCCCTCGCGCAGCGCGGCGGCGAGGGCTGCTTCGTCGATGATTGGGCCCCGCGCGGTATTGATGAGGTATGCCGAATCCTTCATAGCCGCGAGTTGCCCGGAGCCGATCAGGTGGTGGGTGGCCGGTCCGTAGGGGCAGTGCAGGGAGACGATGTCGGAATTGGCCAGCAACTCGTCGAGCTCGACCCGCCGGGCGCCCAGCTCGGCGGCAACCCCGGGATCGATCTCGCGACGTGACTGGTAGATGATTTCCATGCCGAAGGCCTTGGCCCGGCGTGCGGTCGCCTGGCCAATGCCGCCCATGCCGACGATGCCGAGGGTCTTGCCTTGCAGGCTGCTGCCTAGCAGGAAGAACATGCCCCACTTCCAGTCATGGCCGGAGCGGATGAGCCGTTCCCCTTCACCGAGCCGGCGTGTCGCCGAGAGGATGAGGCCGAGCGCGATGTCGGCCGTGGCCTCCGTGAGCACGCCGGGTGTATTGGTGGCGACCACGCCCCGTTCGGTGCAGGCGGGCACATCGATGTTGTCATAGCCGACGGCGACGTTCGCGACCACTTTGAGCTGCGGGCCGGCGGCGTCGAGGAGCTCGGCGTCGACGCGTTCGGTGAGCAGGCTCACCACGGCATCGGCCCCGGCTACCCGGCGCAGGAGCTCCTCGCGGCCGATCGACTCCGGACTTTCCCAGGCATCGACTTCGTGCTCCGCGCGCAGCTTTTCGAGTGCGGTTTCGGGTATACGTCCCGTGACGACGACCCGGCTCATGCCGTCTCGATCCACTTGCGCAGGCGGCCGAGGCCGTCGCGGATGTCGGCGACGTCGATGCCCGAGTAGGCAAGCCGGATGTACTGGCGGTCTTCGCCGGGCTGGCGGCGGCCGAAGTGTTCACGTGTGCAGAAGGAGACGCCGGTTTCGTACAAGGCTGCGGAGGCGAAATCGCCGACTGCCGTGTAACCCATGCGCTCCATGGCCTCTGTGACGTCTGGGAATAGGTAGAACGTCGACTGTGGGACGGCGACGTGTATGCCGGAGATGTCGTTCACGAGTTCGCATGCGGCGTCCCGGCGCCCGCGCAGGATGTCGAGCATCTGCTGTACGGGTTCTTGGGTGCCGCGGAGCGCTTCGATGCCGGCCCATTGCACGTAGTGCGTGGTGCACGACTCATCGTTGGTGTTGAGTGTGCTGAGGATTTTGGCGATCTCGAGCGGAGCGACGGCGCAGCCCAGGCGGGATCCGGTCATGGCGAACTTCTTGCTGAAGGTGTAGAGGATCACGGTGCGCTCCGCCATGCCGGGAAGCGACACGATGGAGTTCGAAACACCCTCGTAGCGGGTCTCGAAGTACGCCTCATCGGAGAGTACCCAGAGATCGTGCTCCTGGGCGAGCTGCGCGATGGCCTCACGCTCGGCCGCCGTCGACTCGGCCGAGATGGGGTTCTGCAGGTCGTTGTAGACGATGGCGACAGTATTAGGGGTGATCGACGCGCGCACCTGGTCGAGGTCGATCGCGAAGCCCTGGCTCGTGGGCAGGTATCGGTAAGGCACGGCCGTACCACCGAGGTACTCGATCTGCGATTCGTAGATCGGGAAGCCGGGGTTCGGGTAGAGCACTTCCTGGCCGGCGTTCATGACGGCCTGCAGGAACTTCGTGATAACGGGTTTGCCGCCCGTCATCACCACGACATTGTCAGGGGAGAACTCGATGCCCCGGCGGGCCCCGATATCTTCGGCTAGGGCCTCGCGCAACTGCGGGATGCCTGGGCCGGGGCAATAGCCCGTGTAGCCGTCGGCGATGGCCCGGTTCATTCCTTCGACAATATGCGGGGCCGTCGGGATGTTGATGTCGCCGAGATGGAAGGGGTACACAGGGTTCCCCTTCGCCTTCCAAGCGGCCGCGGCTTGGGCGACGCTAAAGGCAGTTTCGGTGCCCAGACGTTCGAGCCGGTTCGCGAGCTTCTGCATGCTGTTCCACTCCTCATCGAGATTGTGATCGATCTTCTGCGTTACTAATTCCTGCTTTTGCGGCGTGGCGTCGGTTTGGCAGGTTGACCTGTGCCTTTCCGAGGCCCACGGCTAGGCCAGGATCCGGTATCCCGTCGGCTTATCGAAGAGCCTTCGCGTGCTGTTTCCGGCGGCCGCAATCCAGAGGACGGAGTCGTCATCAGCGGCCTGTTCGACAACACCGGTCATGATGTGCTCCCCTGATAGCCACACCTCCACCGTATGGCCCGTCAGCCGGGCCCAGTCGCTACGAAGCCCACGTCCGGCCACGGTCTGGCTTGGGCTCGTAGCCACCATGATCCGCTTTACCAGCCGCGCTCGGCGAGGCGGTGCGGCTGCGGAATCTCGTCGACGTTGATGCCCACCATGGCTTCGCCCAGGCCGCGGGAGGCCTTGGCGATGACGTCGGGGTCATCGAAGAAGGTGGTGGCCTTCACGACGGCGGCGGCGCGCTGGGCGGGGTTGCCGGACTTGAAGATGCCGGAGCCGACGAACACGCCGTCGGCGCCAAGCTGCATCATCATCGCGGCGTCGGCCGGGGTGGCGATGCCGCCCGCGGTGAACAGCACCACGGGAAGCTTGCCGGCGGCAGCAACTTCCTTGACCAGTTCGTACGGGGCCCTGCAGTTCCTTCGCCGCGACGTACAGCTCGTCCTCGGGCAGGGCGGCAAGCTTGGCGATCTCGGAACGGATCTGGCGCATGTGGCCGGTGGCGTTGGAGACGTCGCCGGTGCCGGCCTCGCCCTTGGACCGGATCATGGCCGCGCCCTCGTTGATGCGGCGCAGCGCCTCACCGAGGTTGGTGGCGCCACAGACGAAGGGAACCTTGAAGTTCCACTTGTCGATGTGGTTGACGTAGTCGGCCGGGGTCAGGACCTCGGACTCGTCGATGTAGTCCACGCCGAGGGACTGCAGGACCTGGGCTTCGACGAAGTGGCCGATGCGGGCCTTGGCCATGACCGGGACGGAGACGGCGTCGATGATCTTGTCGATCATGTCCGGATCGGACATGCGGGACACGCCGCCCTGGGCACGGATGTCGGCCGGAGCGCGCTCGAGCGCCATTACGGCAACGGCACCGGCGTCTTCGGCGATGCGGGCCTGCTCGACGTTGACGACGTCCATGATGACGCCGCCCTTGAGCATCTCAGCCATGCCGCGCTTGACGCGGCTGCTGCCCGTGACAGCGATATGTTCGTAAGGGAGTCGTTGCAGGGTCACTTCTTGCTCCAAAGGGACGGGGCGCCTGCGAAGCCAGGCATTCTAATAATGGGACTTGCCCCGGGGGTATGTGCACACCCGGGGCTACACGTACTTCACCGAGTCAGCATTCGATGACGTTTACCGCGAGGCCACCCCGGGACGTCTCCTTGTATTTGCTTTTCATGTCGGCGCCGGTTTCCCTCATGGTCTTGATCGCTTTGTCCAGGGAGACCTTGTGTCTGCCGTCGCCGTGCAGGGCAAGGCGGGCGGCGTTGATGGCTTTGACGCTGGCGATGGCATTGCGCTCGATGCAAGGAATCTGCACCAGGCCACCGACGGGGTCACAGGTCAGCCCAAGGTTGTGTTCGATCCCCACCTCGGCGGCGTTCTCCACCTGTTCGGGGGTGCCGCCCATGACCTCGCACAGCCCGGCGGCCGCCATGGAGCAGGCGGAACCGACCTCGCCCTGGCAGCCCACTTCCGCGCCGGAGATGGAGGCGTTGATTTTGAAGAGGATTCCGACGGCGGCTGCCGCCAGCAGGAAGCGGACCACACCGTCGTCGTTGGCGCCGGGCACGAACTTGACGTAGTAGTGCAGCACGGCCGGGACGATGCCGGCCGCACCGTTGGTGGGGGCGGTGACGATGCGTCCGCCGGCGGCGTTTTCCTCGTTGACGGCGAGCGCGAAGAGGTTGACCCATTCCATGGCCCGGAGCGGGTCGGTGACGCCGGTGTTCGCGGTCAGGGTGCGGAACAACGACGGCGCCCGGCGCCTCACGTTCAGGCCACCGGGCAGGATCCCTTCCGCGGCGCAGCCGTTGTCCACGCATTCGCGCATGACGGCCCAGAGTTTCAGCAGCTCTTCCCGGAGTTCGGCTTCGCTGCGCCACACGAGTTCGTTGGCGAGCATGACGTCCGAGATGGACATGCCTTCGCGGCGGCAGACCTCCAGGAGTTCGTCGGCGGTGGTGAACGGGTAGGGCAGGACGGTGGCGTCTGCCACCACCCGGTCGCCGCCGTCGGCATCGCCGTCAACGACAAAGCCGCCCCCGATCGAGTAGAAGCTCCGTTCGCTCAGCACGGTACCGGCGTGGTCCAGGGCCCGGAAGGTCATGCCGTTGGGGTGGGCCGGGAGGGACTTGCGGCGGTGCAGCACCACGTCCTCATCCCAGTTGAAGTCCACCCGGTGGACCCCACACACCCACAGTTCGGCGTCGAGCGCGGCCGCGGCCACCTGGTCATCCGCCGTGGTTGTGTCCACGGTTTCGGGGTCCAGCCCCTTGAAGCCCAGGACCACGGCCTTGTCGGAGCCGTGGCCCCGGCCGGTGGCACCGAGAGACCCGAACAGTTCGGCCTGCACGCGCCTGGTGGAGCTCAGGTGTCCGTCGCTTTTGAGCCCGTCGGCGAACAGCTTCGCTGCCCGCATCGGGCCGACCGTGTGCGATGACGACGGCCCAATGCCAACGGAAAACAAGTCCAGGACGCTGAGCGCCATTAAGGGACCTCAGGGGAGGCGTATTCCCGCATGGCATCCAGGAGCCAGCGGCCCAGGAAATCCGCGAACGAGGCGCGGGGGAAGAGCCGGTAGCTTTCGTCACCGGTCTTCCAGAGGACCACGGGGATGTTGCCGATTTCCGTGGACAGGGCGGTACCGGCCTTGAAGACGCGAGGGTGGAGGTCCAGGGAGCAGCCCTTTTCCAGCACGGCACGGGACCGAGGCCCTGTCAGGGCGAACGTGGTGCGGTTGGCGGAGAGGTCCACCACCTGGCCTTCGCCGTCGACAAGGGCTTCACGCAGTGCCTGGATGAGGTCGCCGCCGAGTGACTCGTGGGCTTCCTGGCGTGCCACCACCAGGAATTCCTCAGGCCCGAGCCAGAGTACAGAGGTGTCGCCGCTGCCGCTGACGGCGCCGCACGCTGCGGGCAGCCCGCCAGTGACGGATGCGATCCGGGCTCCGGCGTCGGTGTTCCGGTCCACCCTCAGGCCCACCATGGTCAGGAAGGTGATTTCGCTCAGTTCCACGGTGCCGCTGACGGAGCCGGTTTCAAATGCTGCCCTGAGCAGCGCAGCCGGGCTGGTGCGGAGTGACAGGTTTGTTTCGCGGGAGGTTTTGGGTGCTGCTGTTTCAGCCATCTTTGCGGGTCCCTTCGGGGTCAAAAAGTACGGTTTCAGCGACAACAACGTCAACGAGCTGGTTTCCGGCGGCGGCCACGAGGGTCTCGCCGATGCGGTTGCGGCCGTTCTTGATCAGAGCCAGGGCGAAGGACCTGCCCAGGGCGGCGGAGTGGTAGCTGGAGGTCACAAAGCCCTCCATGGGAACGGGTCCGTAGGCGGAGTTCACAGGAATGCCCTTTTCCACCAGCTGGGTCCCTTCCGGCAACCGGATGGTCCCATCAATGGGCAGGACGCTGACCAGGTGCTTACGGTCTGCGCGCCGGGCGTCGGCGCGTGCGTAGGAGCGCTTGCCGATGAAGTCCTTGGCCTTCGAGACCACCCATTCCATCCCTGCGTCCTGCGGGGTGACGGTGCCGTCGGTGTCCTGGCCGACGATCGGGTAGCCCTTCTCGGCGCGGAGCACGTGCATGGTTTCGGTGCCGTACGGGGTGATGTCGAACTCGGCCCCGGCGGCGGCCACGGCTTCCCAGGTGTTCAGCCCGTACCAAGCAGGCACGTTGATCTCGTAGGCCAGTTCGCCGGAGAACGAGATCCGGCAGATCCGGGCTTTCACGCCGGAGGCGAGGGTGGTTTCGCGGAAGGTCATGAACGGGAACGCCTCGGCGTCGAGTCCGCCGTTGGCGGCGAGTTCGGGTGCCACCTTGGCGATCACCGCGCGGGATTTGGGCCCGACGACGGCAATCGTGGACCACTGTTCGGTCACCGAGGTGCAGTGCACGTCCAGCTCGGGCCATTCGGTCTGCAGCCATTCCTCCAGCCAGTCCAGAACCTTCGCGGCGCCGCCGGTGGTGGTGGTCATGAAGAACCGGTCCTCGTCGAGGCGCAGGGTCACGCCGTCGTCGAAGATCATGCCGTCAGCCATGCACATGACGCCGTAGCGGGCGGATCCAGGGGCAAGCTTCTTGAAGGCGTTGGTGTAGATCCGGTTGAGGAACTCACCGGCATCCTTGCCCCGGATTTCGATCTTGCCGAGTGTGGTGGCGTCCATGAAGCCCACGGATTCGCGGACGGCGGCGCACTCGCGCAGCACGGCGGTGTCCATGTCCTCCCCGTCCTGCGGGTAGTACCAGGGCCGCTTCCACTGCCCCACATCTTCGAACAGTGCGCCCTGTGCGACGTGCCACGGGTGGATGGACGTGACGCGGGCGGGATCGAACAGTTCGCCGCGCTGGCGTCCGGCGAGTGCCGCGAACGCCACGGGGGTGAACGGCGCCCGGTAGGTGGTGGTGCCGATGTCGCCGATGCCGCGGGACGCTTCGCCCGCCTGCCGGAGCGCGGCGGCGATGACGCCTATCGCGTTGACGCCGGAGGTCTTACCCTGATCGTTCGCGGTGCTGATGGAGGTGTAGCGCTTGATGTGCTCCACGGACCGCATCCCGGCCCCGGTGGACCGGAGGACGTCGGCCACGGACTGGTCACGCTGGAAGTCGACGAAGTGGTGGTGCCAGTCATCCGGCGTGCCGGCCTGCCCGGGGACCAGCCACAGCTGGCGGGTGGGACCGGATGCTTTCGGCTCGCCGATCACGGCCGGCTCGACGGCGGATTCGAAGCCCGCGGCGATCGCAGCCGACGCTCCGGCGGAGATGCCTTCGGCGAGGCAATCGTCGAGTTCGAAGCTGCCGCGGCCCGAGCCGACCACCTGCTGGTTCGGGACCACGGTGCTCGGCACGAAGGCCGCCAGATCCTCGTCCCAGCGCAGCTTGCCCTGCCGCTGCGAGTGCAGGTGCACCAGCGGGCTCCAGCCGCCGGAGACTGCCAGCAGGTCGCAGGCGATCTCTTCGATGCCTGAGGTGAGTTCGCCGTCGTCGCTGATGCTGCGGACGGTAACGGAGCTCAGCCGGCCGGTGTTTGTTCCGGCCGCGCCGGACGCGGAGGCCGCGGTGTCGGCAACCGCGCTGCCGATCAGCACGCGGGTCCCCGCTTCGACGGCGGCGGCAGCCACCGGGGTGAGGCGGGGACGGGCATCGACGACGGCCGCTGACCTTCACGCCGGCGGCGCGCAGGTCCGCGGCCAGGGCGTAGGCGGTGTCGTTGGTGGTGCCGATGACCACGCGCTGGCCGGCGGCGACGGCGTAGCGGTTGAGGTAGCTGCGGACGGCCGAGGCGAGCATGATGCCGGGGCGGTCGTTGTTCTCGAAGACAAGCGGGCGTTCGTGGGCGCCCGGAGCCAGGACAACCTGGTTGGCACGGATGTGCCAAATCCGCTGCCGGGAGACGCCGGGGGCTGCCGGGCTGGACAGGTGGTCGGTGCGGTTCTGGACGGCGATGACGTAGTTGGCGTCGTAGGCGCCGAAGGCCGTGGTGCGGTTCAGGACCGTGCATTCGGCCGCGGAGACGAGCTCGGCCTCGACGTCCGCCACCCACTCCAGCGCTGGCTTGCCCTCGATGGTCTCGCCGAGTTCAGGTGCCGTGGATCCGGAGAGGAGCGAGCCGCCCAGTTCGGGCTGGTCGTCCATGAGGATCACACGGGCTCCGGTGCGGACCGCTTCACGGGCCGCGGCCAGGCCTGCGGGGCCGCCGCCGACCACCAGGACATCGGTGTGGACGTACTTCTTGTCATACTCCGCGCGGTCCTCCTCAGGATCCAGGCGGCCCAGGCCGTTAAGCAGTTCAGCCTTCAGGCCGTCCACCAGGGTGACGGTGGTGGCGGGGAGCATGGACTCGGCCACGTGGCCCGGGAAGCGCGGCGCGATCTTCACCAGCGCGTTGGGTTCCTCCACGCCTGCGGACATGATGCCGCGGGGCCGGTCCTCGTAGAGCGACTTGCCGACGGCGATCCGGCCGTTGGCGAGCAGGGCCGAGGCCAGCGTGTCTCCGGGGTGGCCGGTGAATTCCTCACCGTCCACGGTGAAACGCCAGGAGATGGTGCGGTCGATGCGTCCGCCGGCGGCCAGGCGGGCGTTGTGGGAAGTCACTTGGTTGCTCCTTCCGGGGCGGTGGTGCTGGCGGGTGCTGTGCTTGTGGCAATGCTGGTTGCAGCGATGCTGGGAGACGCGGTCCCGGTGGTGGTGCTGTCCGGGGCGGTGCTGGCAGTGCCGAACTCAGGTGCCGGGGCGGCCTTGTCAGGCCGGAGCGCGCCCATGGGGTAGATGGCCTGGATTTCGTAGCTGACCGTGTCACGGAGCATGTTGAACCACTGGCGGCAGCCGGTGCTGTGCAGCCAGCGCTCGGCAAACGCGCCCTTGGTGTTGTCCCGGTAAAACAGGAACTCGGCCCATTCGCGATCATTCAGCTCGTTCGGGTTTTCCGGATAGGCCACGTGGGCCTGGCCGCCGTAGTGGAATTCGGTCTCGTCGCGCGAGCCGCAGTTGGGGCAGGAAATGAGCAGCATGTGCGTCTTCTTTCTAGTGGGCGCGGCTAGTGGGCAACGGCGGCGGCGCCGTGTTCGTCGATCAGGGCTCCGGTTTCGAAGCGTTCCAGCGCAAAGGGCTTGTTCAGCTTGTGCGGGGTGCCCGTGGCGATGGTGTGTGCGAACGTGAGCCCGGCAGCCGGGGTGCCCTTGAACCCGCCGGTGCCCCAGCCGCAGTTGACGAACATGTTGTCCACCGGTGTGGTGCCCACGATGGGTGAGGCGTCCAGCGTGGTGTCCACGATCCCGCCCCAGGTCCGCAGCACATGCGCCCGGGCGAAGATGGGGAACAGCTCGACGGCCGCTGCCATCTGGTGCTCGATCACGTGGAAGGACCCGCGCTGGCCGTAGCCGTTGTAGGAGTCCACGCCGGCGCCCATGACCAGTTCGCCCTTGTGGGCCTGGGAGACGTAGACGTGCACGTGGTTGGACATGACCACCGTGGGGTGGATCGGCTCGTGCAGTTCGGAGACCAGCGCCTGGAGCGGGTGCGACTGGATGGGGAGCCGGAAGCCGGCCATTTCGGCCAGGACCGAGCTGTGCCCGGCGGCGCACAGGCCCACCTTTTCGGTGTTGATGGTGCCGCGGTTGGTCTTGACGCCCACCACGCGGTTGCCGTCCTTGACGAAGCCGGTGACTTCGCAGTTCTGGATGATGTCCACGCCGAGTTCGTCGCACTTGCGGGCGAATGCCCAGGCCACGTGGTCGTGCTTGGCGATGCCGGCGCGCGGCTGGTACGTGGCGCCCATGACGGGGTAACGGATGTTGTCGCTGATGTTCAGGATGGGGCAGAGTTCCTTGACCTGGTCCGGCTCCAGCCACTCCGCGTCCACACCGTTGAGCTTGTTCGCTCCCACGCGCCGGATGCTCTCGCGCACATCGCCCAGCGTGTGGGCCAGGTTCATGACGCCGCGCTGGCTGAACAGGAAGTCGTATTCGAGCTCCTCCGGCAGGATTTCCCAGAGCTTCAGCGCATGCTCGTAGATGGCCGCGCTCTCGTCCCAGAGGTAGTTGGAACGGATGATGGTGGTGTTCCGGGCCATGTTGCCGCCGGCCAGCCAGCCCTTTTCCAGGACGGCGATGTTGGTCATGCCGTGGTTCTTGGCCAGGAAGTAGGCGGTGGCCAGGCCGTGCCCGCCGCCACCAACGATGACTGCGTCATAGGAAGGCTTCGGGTCCGGGTTGTGCCAGAGGAATTCCGGGTGCTCCGGAAGCAGATCGGCCATCATGCCACCTGGTTCGCGTCAGAGGAGAGGTTGGGGTAGAGCGGGAACTTTCCGGCCAGGATTTCAACCCGCTGCCGCAGTTCCGCCACGGTCTCGTCGCTGAACTCGCGCTTGAGCGCTGCGGCGATGATGTCCGCGACCTCGGTGAACTCCGCCTTTCCGAATCCACGCGTGGCCAGTGCCGGCGTGCCGATACGAAGACCGGAAGAGATCATCGGCGGACGCGGGTCGAACGGCACGGCGTTGCGGTTGACCGTGATGCCGATCCGGTGCAGGCGGTCTTCGCCCTGCTGGCCGTCCAGTTCCGAACTGCGGAGGTCCACCAGGACCAGGTGAACGTCGGTCCCACCGCTGACCACCGTCACGCCGGACTCTGCAACGTCGGCAGACAGCATGCGTTCTGCGATGATGCGGGCGCCTTCCAGGGTGCGTTCCTGGCGGTCGCGGAACTCCGGCTCAGCGGCGAGCTTGAACGCCACGGCCTTCGCGGCAATGACGTGCTCCAGCGGGCCACCCTGCTGTCCGGGGAACACCGCGGAGTTGACCTTCTTGGCGAGGTCGGCGTCGTTGGTCAGGATCACGCCACCGCGCGGGCCGCCAAGGGTCTTGTGGGTGGTGCTCGTGACGATGTGGGCGTGAGGCACGGGGCTGGGGTGGAGCCCTGCGGCCACCAGGCCTGCGAAGTGGGCCATGTCCACCATCAGGTAGGCGCCTACCAGGTCCGCGATGCGGCGGAATTCGGCGAAGTCCAGCTGCCGGGAGTAGGCGGACCAGCCGGCGACGATGAGCTTCGGGCTGCTCTCAACCGCCAGGCGCTCAACCTCGGCCATGTCAATGGTATGGGTGTCTTCGCCGACTCCGTACGGGACCACTTTGTAGAGCTTGCCGGAGAAGTTGATCTTCATGCCGTGGGTCAGGTGGCCACCGTGTGCGAGGTTCAACCCCAGGATGGTGTCGCCGGGCTGGATCAGGGCGAACATCGCCGCTGCGTTGGCCTGGGCGCCGGAGTGCGGCTGAACATTGGCGAATTCGGAGCCGAACAATGACTTAAGACGGTCGATGGCCAGCTGCTCGACCACGTCAACGTGTTCGCAGCCGCCGTAGTAGCGCTTGCCCGGGTAGCCTTCGGCGTACTTGTTGGTGAGTACGGATCCCTGGGCCTCCATGACGGCAGTCGGCGCAAAGTTTTCGGAGGCGATCATCTCCAGCGTGCCCTGCTGGCGCAGGAGCTCCTGCTGAACGGCTGCGTGGATCGCAGGATCGGTCTCTGCGAGCGTACGGGTCAGAACGTCGACCATCTTTTCTCCTCTGCTATCTAATATCCTGTTGATATATTAGTTTCGTGACTCAAGTATGCTATCCAGTCCAGTGGGTGTCAACAGATTTATCCTGCCGTCCCAGGGGTGTCCCAGAGGTGCCAAGAGCGCGGCTGGAAGGGCCGCGCTCTTGGTAATACGTGGAGGGGCTGGGTTCAGATCAGGTGAAAAGCGCCTTGCGGACGGCATCCTCGAATCCACTGACGTGGCTCCTCGCCAGGTCAGCGGCCCGCGCCTCATCGCCGTCAATCACAGCGCCGAGCAGGTCCAGGTGCTCACGCACGTGGCGGGAAAGATCGGGGAGGCGATCCAGCACCATGCACCAGATGCGTGTTGCGAGATTGTCGTACCGGATCAGGACGTCCTCAAGGTGGGGATTGCCCGCCGCCGCGTAGATGCCTTGATGGACGCGCGCATCCAGGCGCAGCGTTTCGACGACGGAGGCCGCATGGGTATCGAAGGATTCAACAGCCCGCATCACAGCCCGCAGCTGCTCCCGCTGCCATTCCGTGGCCACCCTGGCGGCACGGGACGCAGCGAGTGGTTCAAGTTGCGTCCGGATTTCCGAAATGAAAGCAAGGTCGGTTACCTCCACGCGGGTGGCAAAGGTGCCCCTGCGCGGATACGAAACCACCAGGCGGTCAAGCTCAAGCCGCTTCAAAGCTTCCCGCACCGGAGTCCGCCCCATGCCGAGGTCCTTGGCGAGGTGGTCGTCATTAAGGAGATCGCCGGGTTTGATCTCAAGCATCAGCAGCCGGTCGCGGATACGCTCGTAGGCCCCGTCCGCCAACGACTTCTTGGCTGCATCTTCCACGATCGCCAACGCTTCAACTGCCATAACCTGGACCCCTTTCCAATCAAGCCAAACAGGCTATTGACCTCGCCCACTGACCAGTATACGCTGATTCCCAACCCTAATATATCAGTTGGTAATCTGAGAATATATCTAACGGGAAGATACCTAAGGAGGAGACATGACCCTAGTGGCAACAGACTCATCAACCAGCACGCTGACTCAGAACGACCCCCGCGTGAAGGACACGGCCCAGAAGTTCGTACTCACACTGTCGTGCGTCGAACGTGCCGGCATTGTCCAGGCGGTCACCACTTTCCTCTTCGAACGTGGCTTCAACATCGACGAGCACCAGCAGTTCGACGACGGGCTCCGCGAGACGCTGCACCTGCGCACCGCATTCTCGGGTTCCCCCGAGTACACGCCGGAGCGGCTCCAGGAGGAGTTCAGCGCCATTGCGGATCGCTTCGAGATGAAGTTCAGCTTCCATGACCAGACCAAGCAGCGCATTCTGGTCATGGTGTCCAAGTTCGGCCACTGCCTGAATGACCTGATCTTCCGCTGGCGCGGCGGCAGCCTCGGTGGCGACATCGTCCTCGTGGTGTCCAATCATGAAACCCACCGGGCCATGGCCGATGCCGCCGGCCTGCCCTTCATCTACCTCCCCGTCACCCCCGAGACGAAGGCAGACGCCGAGCAGCGCCTGCTGGACCTCGTCGACGAGCACAACATCGACCTCGTTGTGCTCGCCCGGTACATGCAGGTGCTCTCCGATGACCTCTGCCGCTCCCTTGAAGGCCGGGCCATCAACATCCACCATTCCTTCCTCCCTGGCTTCAAGGGAGCACGCCCGTACCACCAGGCGTACGACCGTGGCGTCAAACTGGTAGGTGCCACTGCCCACTACGTGACTGCTGAACTCGATGAAGGGCCAATCATCGAACAGGAAGTCATCCGGGTGGACCACAGCTACGGTCCCACCGCACTGTCAACAGTCGGGCAGGATGCGGAAGCGCTGGCACTGTCCCGCGCCGTGCGGTGGCACTGCGAGCACCGTGTGTTGTTGGACCAAACCAGTACTGTCGTGTTCCGGTAAACACGACTACCACATCAGCAGAGACAACACACGAAGATCAGCAGGAGAAACCACATGGCTTCGACGCCAAGCATTGTCATTATTGGAGCGGGAATCGTCGGCACAAACCTGGCCGACGAACTGGTCGCGCGGGGTTGGAACAACATCACCGTCCTGGACCAGGGACCCCTGAATATGCCTGGAGGCTCCACGTCCCACGCTCCGGGCCTCGTTTTCCAGACAAACCCTTCAAAGACCATGGCTGCCTTCGCCAAGTACACGGTTGAGAAGCTCCTGTCCCTGAGCGAGGACGGCGTCAGCTGCTTCAACCAGGTCGGCGGTTTGGAGGTTGCCACTACCGAGACCCGCCTCGCGGACCTGAAGCGGAAGCTAGGCTACGCCGCCGCGTGGGGCATCGAGGGCAAGATCCTTTCCCGCGAGGAATGCAAGGAGCTCTACCCGCTCATCAATGAGGAAGACATCCTGGGTGGCCTCCACGTACCGAGCGACGGCCTGGCACTCGCCGCCCGCGCAGTCCAGCTGCTCATCAAGCGCACGGAAGCCGCCGGGGTTAAGTACATCGGCAACACCGAGGTCACCGGAATCGAACAGTCCAACCGCCGGGTCACAGGAGTGGAGACCGCTGAAGGCGTCATCCCTGCGGACATCGTGGTTTCCTGCGCCGGCTTCTGGGGCGCCAAGATCGGCGAGATGATCGGCATGTCCGTCCCGCTCCTCCCGCTGGCCCACCAGTACGTCAAGACCACTCCCGTGCCGGCGCAGAAGGGCAAGAACGAACTGCCCAACGGCGCTTCGCTGCCCATCCTGCGCCACCAGGACCAGGACCTCTACTACCGCGAACACGGCGAGCGCTACGGCATTGGTTCCTACGCGCACCGCCCCATGCCCGTGGATCTTGACGAGCTTGGCAGCTACGAGCCCAGCAGCATCAGCGAACACAACATGCCTTCGCGCCTGGACTTCACCCTGGAGGACTTCCTTCCTGCGTGGGAAGCCACCAAGCAACTGCTGCCGGCCCTCCGCGAAAGCGAAATCGAGGATGGCTTCAACGGCATCTTCTCCTTCACCCCCGACGGCGGCTCCCTGGTGGGCGAATCGAAGGAAGTGGACGGCTTCTATGTGGCTGAGGCCGTGTGGGTGACCCACTCCGCCGGCATCGCCCGCGCCGTTGCCGAACTGCTGACCACCGGCAAGTCCAGCATCGATCTTGGTGACTGCGACATCCACCGCTTCGAAGAAGTCCAGCTGACTCCCGAATACGTCAGCGAAACGTCCCAGCAGAACTTCGTGGAAATCTACGACGTCCTGCACCCGCTGCAGCCAAAGCTCTCTCCGCGGAACCTGCGCGTCAGCCCGTTCCACGCCCGCCACAAGCAGCTGGGCGGCTACTTCCTGGAGGGCGCCGGATGGGAACGTCCGTACTGGTTCGAAGCCAACGCTGAACTGCTCAAGGAGATGCCTGACGAATGGCAGCCGCCGGCACGTGACGCCTGGTCCGGGATGTTCAGCTCGCCCATCGCCGCCGCCGAAGCCTGGAAGACCCGCACCGCGGTGGCTATGTACGACATGACCCCGCTCAAGCGCCTCGAGGTCTCCGGTCCCGGAGCCCTGAAGCTGCTGCAGTCGCTGACTACCGCCGACATGACCAAGAAGCCGGGGGCGGTCACCTACACCCTCCTGCTGGACCACGCCGGCGGGATCCGAAGCGATATCACCGTGGCCCGCCTGAGCGAAGACACCTTCCAGCTCGGAGCCAATGGAAACATCGACACGGCCTACTTTGAGCGGGCCGCACGCCACCAGACGGAAAACGGAACCGCCAGTGACTGGGTCCAGGTTCGCGACACCACCGGCGGGACATGCTGCATCGGCTTGTGGGGACCCCTCGCCCGGGACCTGATCAGCACGGTCAGCAGCGACGACTTCTCCAATGACGGCCTGCGCTACTTCCGGGCCAAGAAGGTAGTCATCGGCGGCGTCACCGTCACCGCAATGCGGCTGTCCTACGTCGGCGAGCTGGGCTGGGAACTGTACACCAGTGCGGACAACGGCCAGCGCCTGTGGGACGCACTGTGGAAGGCAGGGCAGCCGTTCGGCGTGATCGCTGCCGGCCGCGCCGCGTTCAGCTCACTGCGCCTGGAAAAGGGCTACCGCTCGTGGGGCACCGACATGACCACCGAGCACGACCCGCTGGAAGCGGGACTCGGTTTCGCCGTGAAGATGACCAAGGAAAACTTCGTCGGCAAGGCAGCACTGGAAGGCCGGACCGAGGAAAACTCCGCCCGCCGCCTGCGCTGCCTGACGGTCGACGACGGCCGCAGCATCGTGCTGGGCAAGGAACCTGTCTTCTACAAGGACCAGGCAGTTGGCTACGTCACGAGCGCCGCTTATGGCTACACCGTTGCCAAGCCAATTGCCTACGCGTACCTGCCCGCCGCCGTTTCCCTGGGTGACTCGGTTGAAATCGAGTACTTTGGCCGGCGCATCCAGGCCACGGTCACGGCCGATCCACTGTACGACCCCACGATGACCCGGCTCCGCGGCTAACAGCCGCCGGGCCATTCAAGGGCACGCGGCCCGGACTCATTTCCTCGCAACCAGAGTCCGGGCCGCTGCTTTTCCATGGCCCGTCCCATGCCCAGGCCAGTCGACTAGAGCTTCAGCCCCCAGGAAGACACATGATCAGTTCAGAAACAATAAACGACTACCTCGCCAGGCTTGCCTCGCGCGAACCCACCCCCGGCGGCGGCGCAGCGGCGGCTCTCCACGCCGCCCAGGGGGCGGCGCTTGTCGCCATGGTGGCCAGGTACACCACCGGCACGAGATACGAACAGCACGCCGAACTCGTCGCCAGGATCATTAGCAGCGCCGACGGCCTGGTGGCCCAGGCCCTGCGCCTCGCGGACGCCGACCAGCACGCGTTCCAAGGCGTCATTGACGCGTACAAGCTCCCCGCCGGTACTTACGACCTCAAGGCTGCACGGACAGCGTCCATCCAGGACGCGCTCGTCCAGGCCGCGGAAACACCGGCACAACTGATCCTCCTAGCCGGCGCCGTCGTGGATCTTGCCACGGAACTGTTCGAGGTGGCCAATGCCAACGTGATCAGTGACGTCGCCGCGGCCGTCGACGCTGCCCGGGCAGCCGCCACCACCGCACGGGTGAACATCGACATCAACGTGGTGGCCATCAAGGACAACGAAACACGTTCCCGGCTGGCTGCCCAGACCGATGGCCTTGAGGAAAGGGTCATCCTGGCGGCCGACTCGCTGGTGAAGCGCGTACGCGAAAGGATTCTCGGTTGAGCACCACACTCCTCTCTGGACGAAACCTGGCAAAGCTCATCCAGCAGAAGGCCCACGACGAAGCCCGGAACCTCGAAACTGACGGCCTGCGCCCCACCCTTGCAGTGGTTGTGGCCACTGACGACGGCTCCACGCACTGGTATGTGCGGTCCATCGAACGGGCTGCAGAAGGCGCCGGCATTAATTGCCGGATCGTGGACCTTGGCCACGACGCGACAGGACAGGTGCTGGCCTCTGTCCTGAAGGACCTCAGCTCCGAGCCGTCAGTCAACGGCATCATCCTGCAGACGCCCTTGCCTCCCGGCGTCGATGCAGATGCCCTGGTGGGGCACATCGCCCCCGAGAAAGACATCGACGGCGCGAATCCGCTGAGCCTTGGCCGCCTCGCTGTCGGCCAGCCCTCGTTCGCCCCTGCCACGGCACGGGCCGTCACGGAGATCCTTGACCACTTCGACATCCCGGTGGCGGGCCGGAACGTCGTCGTGATTGGACGTTCCGCCGTCGTCGGAAAACCGCTGTCCCTGCTGCTGATGGAACGCGACGCCACCGTCACCGTTTGCCACTCCAGGTCAGGGGCGCTGGAGAAATACACCAAGACGGCCGACGTCGTGGTGGTCGCCGCCGGGCGCACCGGCCTGCTGAACGGCGGCCACATTTCCTCCGGGGCCGTTGTGATCGACGTCGGCACCAACGTCCTTTCCGACGGGTCCCTCGTGGGGGACGTGGACGAAGCCAGCGTCCGGGGCATCGCCGGGGCGCTAACGCCAGTTCCGGGTGGCGTCGGCTCAGTCACCACGTCCCTGCTTCTCCTGCACACCACCGAGGCCGCGCGGGAACAGTCGCGTGCCTTGGTCCGGGGAACAGCCGGGTGATCCTCGGCAGGCTCCCCGGCTACGCCTAGGACTTGTTGTTGTCTTCGCGCCCGTGCAGATCCATGTGATCTGAACGGGCGCGAAGGCCGTGTCCTGCCAAGGGGCTACAGGACGGCCCTGATGAGGTTCTCAAAGTCCGTCACATGCTTGGTGGTCAGCCGCGCAGCAGCTTCGGAGTCCCCTTCCGCGATGCACTCGAGCAGCTCAATGTGCTGGGCAATATGCTCGGATACCGGAGGAAGTTTCTCCAGCACAAGGCTCCAGATGCGCGTCGCAAGGTTGTCGTACCGGATCAGGACATCCTCAAGATGCCGGCTCCCCGTGGCTCTGTAGATCATCCGGTGGACCCTCATGTCCAGGCGCATCAGGTCCCGCTGGGAGTGTGTGCTTGGCAGGAGCTGGCCCACTTCCGTGGCAAATTCCTTGATCTCCTGGCGGAGCTGCGGCGACGCCATCCGGGCTGCCCGTGCTGCGGCCGCAGGCTCCAGAAGCTGCCGGATTTCGGAGATTTCAGCCAGATCCGTGATGTCCACCCCGGCGGCGAAGGTTCCGCGGCGGGGGTACGCCACCACCAGGTGGTCGCTCTCAAGGCGCTTCATGGCTTCCCGGATGGGTGTCCTTCCCACTCCGAGCCGCCTGGAAATCACTTCGTCATTCAATGGTTCGCCAGGCTTGATGTCCAAAACGATCAGTTCATCACAGAGCACCCTGTAGGCGAAGTCGGCGAAGGACTCCTCCTCCTGCCTTGCTGGCAGGAAGGGCCCTCCAATATCCGACGGTAGTTCTCCACCGTTTACCATTTCCAAGTCTCCTCCCGATGCACGGCTGAGCCTTGACGCGAAGGCCTCCTGTACATAGTATTCCTAGAACTGATATATCAATATCCCATCAAAAAAATGTCAACCCTTACGGAGAGCAATGAGCACAGAAGCTGTTGCAAGGATACGGCTGGAAGTGTTTCCGTCCGCCGATCTGCTCACGCAACTCCCTGCGGCCTTTGACATCACAGGATCCGTCAGCGTGACGTGCCTCCCGCACCACGGGCCTGCACGGACCGTAGCGGCGTCCGTCAACCTGGCGAGCCTGGGTTACCACACGGTTCCCCATCTCGCAGCCCGCAGCATCACGGGTGAGGCAGAGCTCCATTCGCTGCTGCTCCAGCTGCAGGAGGCCGGCGTCTCGGAGCTGTTTCTCGTTGCCGGTGACCGGCGCACGCCCGCGGGCCCCTACAGCTGGAGCGGAGAACTCCTTGAGGCGGTCAACGCCTATTCGCCCGACTTCTCCATAGGCATTGCCGGTTATCCGGAAGGCCACCCGCAGCTCAGCCGGGAACAACTCAGCAGCAGCCTCCTCACGAAAGCGCCCTTGGCGTCGTCCGTGGTCACGCAGATGTGCTTTTCCGCCGAGGCAATCACCCGGTACCTCCGGTCAATCCGCGAGGCCGGCATAGAGCTACCCGTGTGGGTTGGAGTCCCCGGCCCGGTGTCCATCAGGAAACTGGTCTCCCTGGGAGCGCGCCTCGGCGTCGGCCGCTCCCTCAAGCTGGCCCGCGGGACAGGTATGGCGGGGGCCCTCTGGCGAGGGGACGACTTCCTGAGCTACGACAGCGGACGCCTGATCCGCGAGGTCCACCAGGAGCTGGCGGGCGATCCCCTCTTTGCCGGGTTCCACGTCTACACGTTCAACGACCTCGGCCGCATGCGTGGCCTTCTGGATGATCTGCGGACACTGCAGCCGACCGCCGCGCTGGCCCCAGGCAGCACCTCCATTCCATTGTTTCCTGCCAAGATCTGAAGGGAAGATCACATGGCTTCCAAAGCCCCCAAGCAGAACATCGACGAGTCAAAACTGACCGTGACGAAGCCGAAGACGACGGCCGTCGGCCTTCCGGCTGTAGCGAACGCGTTGAAAATTTCCCTTGAGCAGATGGGCCCGCTGCGCAGCATCCAGACACTCATGGCTGTCAACCAGGTTGACGGCTTTGACTGCATGGGCTGCGCCTGGCCGGAACACGAAAAGCGCAATGCTGCGGAATTCTGCGAGAACGGCGCCAAGGCAGTGGCCGAAGAAGGCACGCGCCGCCGCGTCACGCCCGAATTCTTCGCACAACACTCCATTGCGGACCTGAAGACGCGCGATGACTTCTGGCTGGGCCAGCAGGGCCGGCTGACGCATCCGATGCTCCTCGACGAAGGCGCAACCCACTACAAGCCCATCGCGTGGGACGACGCTTATGCCCTGATCGCCCAGGAGGTCAGGGACATGGAGCACCCCGACCAGTCGGTCTTCTACACCTCCGGGCGGACATCGAACGAGGCAGCCTTCGCCTACCAGCTCCTCGTTCGCGGCATCGGGACGAACAATTTGCCCGACTGCTCCAACATGTGCCACGAATCGTCCGGCTCGGCACTGGTCGAAACGATCGGTATCGGCAAAGGCTCCGTCAGCCTCACGGACCTGGAAACGGCGTCGTTGATTTTCGTGGCGGGGCAAAATCCCGGCACCAACCACCCGCGTATGCTCAGCGCGCTGGAGAAGGCGAAGAAGAACGGCGCCGTCATCATCTCCGTGAATCCGCTTCCCGAGGCCGGGCTCCTGCGGTTCGAGAATCCGCAGAACATTTCCGGCATGGTGGTGGGCACACAACTGACCGACGACTTCCTCCAAATCCGCGCCGGCGGCGATCAGGCCCTCTTCCAGGGGCTTGGCAAATACCTTCTCGAAGCCGAAGCCCAGGGGCGCAAGACCCCCGGTCTCCCCACTGTGCTGGACCATGAGTTCATCAAGGACCACACCGTTGGCATTGACGAATACCTGCGGTACCTCGAAAAGGCGGAATGGGACGACATCGTCGAAGCCACGGGGCTGACATTGGAACAGATCAGGTCCACGGGCGAGCGGCTCCTGGCCTCGAGCGCCACGATCGTCTGCTGGGCCATGGGCCTGACCCAGCACAAGCACTCGGTTCCCACCCTCCGCGACGTGGTCAACGTCCTGCTTCTGCAAGGCAACATCGGCAAGCCCGGAGCCGGCGTCTGTCCCGTCCGTGGCCACTCCAACGTCCAGGGCGACCGGACCATGGGCATCTTCGAGAAGATGCCGGAGAACTTCCACGACCGGCTTGACGAAGAGTTCCGGTTCCTCTCCCCCCGGGCGCATGGCTTCGACACCGTGGCCGCCATCCGCGCCATGCGGGACGGCAAGGTCCGCGTCTTCATCGGCATGGGCGGCAACTTCGTGCGGGCGGCCCCGGATTCCGACGTCACGGAACAGGCGCTGGCCAACACCCGCCTGACGGTGCAGATCTCCACGAAACTGAACCATTCCCACGTATCGACGGGGCGTCGTGCGCTGATTCTTCCGACGCTCGGACGTACCGAGAAGGACACCCAGCGCACCGGCGACCAGAGGGTGACCGTGGAGGATTCCATGAGTGCGGTCCACGCCTCCCGTGGTCGCCTGAAGCCCGCCAGCGAGCACCTGCATTCCGAAGTGGCCATTGTGTGCAACATCGCCCACAAGATCTTCACCGGCAGCGACAACCTCCCGCTGCCCAATGCCCCCAAAGCCGACTGGCTCGCCATGCGGGATGACTACTCCATCATCCGGAAACACATCGAAGCGGTCCTCAGCGGATTCGAGAATTTCGAGGAGCGGATCCAGAACCCTGGCGGGTTCGTGCTTCCCCACCCACCCCGGGACGCCAGGAGGTTCGATACTGCTTTGGGCAAGGCCCACTTCACAGGCAACGAACTGGAATTCATCAGGGTCCCCGCAGGACGGCTCGTCCTTCAGACCCTGCGCTCCCATGACCAGTACAACACCACCATCTACGGCAAGGATGACCGCTACCGCGGAATCCACGGCGGGCGCCGCGTGGTCATGATCAACGCGGACGACATTACTGAGCTGGGGTTCACGGACGGGGACATGGTCCATCTCATCTCCGAATTCCAGGGGACCGAACGACGCGCCGAGAACTTCCGCATCGTGTCATACTCGACGCCCAAGGGTTGCGCGGCGGCCTACTACCCCGAAACGAACGTCCTCGTGCCGCTTGACTCCGTGGCCGACACCAGCGGCACGCCGACCTCCAAGTCCGTAATCGTGCGGCTTGAGCGGGCCGAATCGTGACCCCTGCCCTGACGACGGAAGCAACCGTCACCCAGGGTGTGGACGGGCCAAGGGTGGAGCGGGCCGTCCGCGAATACCTTCTGGCCATCGGAGAGGACCCCGAAAGGCCGGGACTGGCGGACACCCCGGCCCGCGTAGCCCGCGCCGCCGCGGAAATGTTCGGCGGGCTCCATGAGGATCCCCTGGCAGTCCTGGACAAGACCTTCGACCTCGGCCACGGTGAAATGGTCATCGTTAAGGACATCCCCTTCTACTCCACCTGCGAGCATCACCTGGTGCCGTTCCATGGCGTGGCACATGTGGGCTACATCCCGTCCGCTGAGGGACTCGTGACCGGCCTCGCAAGCTGGCCAGGCTGGTGGACGTCTTTGCGCGAAGGCCGCAGGTCCAGGAGAGGCTCACCACCCAGGTGGTGGACGCACTTGTTAAGTCGCTGCGGCCTCTGGGGGCAATTGTGGTGATCGAGTGCGAGCACCTGTGCATGTCAATGCGGGGCGTCCGCAAGCCAGGGGCAAAGACCATAACGTCCGCAGTCCGTGGTGAACTGCGCCTGCCGGCCGCCCGGGCCGAGGCACTGAGCCTCATCCACGGCCGCTAGGAAATCTCTGGACATGCCCGCACCGCTACAATACGATGTAACTGATATATCTTTATTAACCACAAAAAATATCAGCGTCAGCCTGACGAACGTCGGCCAACAAAATTGCCTGGCTCCGTTCAGCGCAGGGCAGTCTGCCTCAGCCTCTTTAGGACACCAGCCGCCAAAGCTCAACGCCACCGCTCAACACAGACACCTTCAAGGGAGAAACAATGTCTGATATCACCCAAGCGCAGGCCGATGCCGTCCTGGGCGCCGCCCGTGAGTCGGCCCGCGAAACCGGCACCGCCATGAACATCGCCGTGGTGGACGTCGGAGGCAACCTCAAGGCCTTCACCCGCATGGACGGCGCCTGGCTCGGCAGCATCGACATTTCCATCAAGAAGGCCCGCACTGCCCGCTACTTCGACATGGCTACCGGATCCATCGGCGAACTGTCCCAGCCAGGGCCCGCTGTTCAACATCGAAGTCTCCAACGGCGGACTCATCACGTTCCCAGGCGGACTGCCGCTGCACGATGAGGACGGCACTGTCATTGGTGCAATCGGTGTCAGCGGCAGCACCGTGGAGAACGACCACACCGTAGCTTCCGCAGGCGCGGCCGCCCAGCGCCAGGCATGACCGGAATGCTGTGCCACCGGGCACAGCATCCCACTGACAGCCTCCGTCCTCGCGAAGGATGAGCTGTCCCGTTCCCGTAAATGGTGCTTCGATGACCTGAAACCTGGGGAGGTATCCTCATCGAAGCACCGCTTTCGGGCAACGGGGCAGCGCCGGCACTTGCCGGACCAGTGCAAGGCAATCCGACATGGAAGGCCTGGCACCAAACCCCAGCACCACCCCCCCGTAGCCAAAGGAGTGTCCATGTCAGGAAACAGAGCCGTCGCCTACAAGGAACCCGGTGTCGTCGAAATTATCAATACCGACTACCCGACGTTCGAACTCAAGGACGGGCCCGGCGTCAATCCGGCCAATGTGGGCCGGAAAGTACCCCACGGTGCGATCCTGCGCACGGTGACCACCAACATCTGCGGCTCCGACCAGCACATGGTGCGCGGCCGCACCACCGCTCCCAAGGACCTCGTCCTCGGCCATGAAATCACCGGTGAAGTGGTGGAAGTCGGTCCGGACGTGGAGTTCATCAAAGTCGGAGACATCGTCTCCGTACCGTTCAATATCTCCTGTGGCCGTTGCCGGAACTGCAAGGAGCGCAAAACCGGCATCTGCCTGAACGTCAACCCGGACCGGCCGGGCAGCGCCTACGGTTATGTGGACATGGGCGGATGGGTCGGCGGGCAGGCGGAATACGTGCTGGTTCCCTACGCAGACTGGAACCTGCTCAGGTTCCCGGACCGCGACCGGGCCCTGGAAAAGATCATGGACCTGACCATGCTCTCCGACATCTTCCCCACCGGCTTCCACGGCGCCGTCACCGCCGGAGTCGGCGTCGGGTCCACCGTTTATATTGCCGGCGCAGGCCCGGTCGGCCTCGCAGCCGCCGCCGGTGCACAGCTGCTTGGTGCCGCCGTCGTGATTGTTGGTGACATGAACGAGGACCGCCTGGCGCAGGCCCGCTCCTTCGGCTGCGAAACGATAAACGTCTCCAACGGAGATCCGAAGGACCAGATCGAGCAGATCCTCGGAGTTCCCGAGGTGGATTGCGGCGTCGACGCCGTGGGGTTCGAAGCCCGCGGGCACGGCCGAGACGCATCCCACGAAGCCCCGGCAACCGTACTGAATTCCCTCATGGACATCACCGCAGCAGGTGGGGCCCTTGGCATCCCCGGCCTGTACGTCACCGGCGACCCCGGTGGAATTGACGAGGCAGCCAAGCACGGCTCCCTGTCGCTGTCGTTGGGCACAGGGTGGGCAAAATCCCTGTCCTTCACCACCGGCCAGTGCCCCGTCATGTCGTACAACCGGCAGCTGATGATGGCCATCCTGCACGACAAGGTCCAGATCGCCAAAGCAGTGAACGCCACAGCGATCCCGCTTGAGGATGCACCGCGCGGCTACGCCGAATTCGACGCCGGCTCGGCAACAAAGTTCGTACTGAACCCGAACGGATACGTCAAGGCATAGCACCCCCGGCTGACGGGGCCTGGGATTGCGAGGCAGGCACCACGCGGTGCAATCCTTACGGTCCCCGGCCCCGCACTCAAGCCACTACCTTCAGGAAAGGGGCACCATTGCTGGCCCAAAATGCCGCCACCAGCGGCAGCAGTTCGGAGTTGCGCTCTGCATGGCTTCCTTCCGGACATCACTCCGCCACCTGGCTCGAAGCCCGGCAACTGGCTTTCGATTGCGCGGCCCCGCTCGCGCCGGTGGAGGTTCCCCTCGCACTGGCAGCAGGTCACACGCTTACCCGCAACGTCGCCGCCCTTCAAGAACTCCCCCATTACGACTCTTCTGCCATGGACGGCTGGGCCATCAACGGCGGCGGTCCATGGATCCTTGCCGGCCACGAACCCTTTTTGTGCCCCGGGAGTGCCAGCGTCATAGCCACCGGCGGACTCGTACCTGTTGGCGCCCAGTCGATCCTCCGCAAGGAAAGTGGCCAGGTCCACCACGATGCCGACGGCAGCCTTCTCCTGCGGCTCACTGACAACGCCAAGGAAGGCGAGCCGGGCCTGGGCCAACACATTCGTCCGGCGGGCGAGGAAGCTGCTGCCGGTGAGGTGCTGATCCCCGCCGGCACAACACTGAACCCGGGCCACATTGCCCTCGCCGCCGTGGCCGGCCACGACAACCTGCAGGTGCAGACCAAGCCGGTGGTCGGCATCGTATTGACCGGTTCCGAAGTGGTCACGTCAGGCGTTCCGAAACCAGGACATGTCAGGGACACTTTTGGTCCGCAGCTGGGGACGGTCATTTCCCTTCTGGGGGGCACGCCTGCCGGCTCCCTGCGGATCGGGGATTCCTACCCCGAGTGGCTCGCGGCACTTGGCGGTTCTGACGCGTTCCCCGGACGGACGCCGGACCTGACCATAACCACTGGCGGAACCGGCTGTTCCGGGACAGATCATTTTCGCACCGCCATCGCTGCCCTCGGCGGACAGCTGTTGCTAGATGGCATCGCCATGCGGCCGGGCCACCCGGCAGTCCTGGCCGGGCTCCCGGACGGCCGCTTCGTCGTCGGGCTGCCCGGTAACCCCCTGGCAGCAATGATGGCTCTCATCACCATGGGTGCACCACTGCTGGAGGCACTCGGTGGCAAGCCTCTGAGCGCTGTTGGACAGGTGACCTCCGCGGCTGACGTTGATCCGTGCCCCGGCCGTACGCGTCTGATTCCCTGCACGTTCATTGAGGGGCTTGCCTTCCCCACATCGCATACGGGGCCCGGCATGATGCGTGGACTGGCTTGGGCTGACGGCGTCATGGCCGTTCCCCCTGCTGGAGTCCAGTCCGGCGAGCCGGTTCCTGTGCTCCCACTCCCCTGGACGCAGGCCAACGAAACAATCCTTTCCATCACCAAACGAGCACGGAGCACCGCATGGCCCGCATGACACAGCGCCGCAAGATCCACCGCTTCCACCTGGACGGCTCCGGCACCGAATTCCCGGTGCGGTTCAAGGAAGACGTACTCGCCGCCGAGGAGCCCTTGGAAATCCGCCTCGGCGGCCGCTCCTTCGCTGTCACCATGAGGACCCCGGGGGACGATTTTGACCTGGTGGCCGGGTTCCTGGTCTCGGAAGGGATCATCAGTTCCCACTCCGAGCTGGTATCGCTGCGCTTTTGCGCCGGCGATGCCGGAGGAGAACAGACATATAACGTGGTCGAGGCCCGGCTGAGGCCGGATGTACCCATGCCTGAGACCATGCGGCATGTCTACACCTCAAGCTCCTGCGGCATCTGCGGGACAGACTCGATCGACTCGGTCCGCAAGACCCTTCCCTTCGATCCATCCCAGGACACGCTGCAAATTCCCGTGGACGTCCTCGCCGAACTGCCCGAGCGACTTCGCGAGGCCCAGGCGGTCTTCGACAAGACGGGCGGCGTCCATGCGGCCGGCCTGTTCAAGGTGGATGGCGCCAGCCCTGAGTTGCTTTGTCTCCGGGAGGACGTCGGACGCCACAACGCCGTGGACAAAGTGGTGGGATGGGCGCTGCGCCAAAACCTGTTGCCTCTGACTGGCACCGTCCTCCAGGTGTCAGGGCGCGCGTCCTTCGAACTTGTCCAGAAAGCCGCCATGGCCGGCGTTCCCGTCCTGTCTGCTGTAAGCGCGCCCTCAAGCCTGGCCGCCGACCTCGCCGTCGAGGCCGGAGTGACGCTGGTTGGATTCAGCCGGGGACACAGCCTGAACGTCTACGCCGGTCTCGAAAGGCTGGGCCGTCCGCAGAAGGTGGGCCGCGAGGAAACCTATGCCAAGCTTTGACGTCGTCCTCGCCGAGCTCAGCGATGACCCCATCTCGGCGGACCGTGCCGTAGCCGCCGTCCAGGGCGACGAAGCCGGGGCCGTGATCAGCTTCAGCGGAGTGGTCCGGAACCACGACGGCGGCATGGCTGTCAGCAGATTAAGCTACTCGGCCCACCCCACGGCGCATCACATCTTCGCCGAAGTCGTGGCGGAATTGGTCGTGGAGCATGCCGGAAAGGCCGACCAGCCGGTCCGAATCTGGGCCGCCCACCGCGTCGGGATGCTGGAGGTGGGTGATCCTGCACTGGTCTGTGCCGTGTCAGCAGCCCACCGTGGCCAGGCGTTTGAGGTGTGCTCACAGCTTGTGGACCGTATCAAGGCCCGTGTGCCCATCTGGAAGGAGCAATTCTTCGCAGACGGCACCGTGGAATGGGTCGGCGCACCCAAAAACTTCCCGCCGAACGAAACTAAGCAAGAACCCAAACAAGAAGGAGAAAGATGACTTCGAACATCTCTGCGCCCGCAGTGTCCACGACACAGTCCGGCGCTCCCGTCACGTCCGACGCCCACTCCCAGGCAACCGGTGCCGACGGCGCCATCATCCTGACCGACCACTACCTGGTCGAGAAGCTGGCCCAGTTCAACCGCGAGCGTGTCCCGGAGCGTGTGGTGCACGCCAAGGGTGGCGGCGCATTCGGCTCCTTCAAGGCCACCGAGGACGTCTCCAAGTACACCAAGGCCGCGTTCCTGCAGCCGGGCGTGGAGACCGAGATGCTGATCCGCTTCTCCTCGGTCGCCGGCGAGAACGGCTCCCCCGACACCTGGCGCGATCCCCGCGGCTTCGCCGTCAAGTTCTACACCTCCGAGGGCAACTACGACCTCGTCGGCAACAACACCCCGGTGTTCTTCATCCGCGACGGCATCAAGTTCCCGGACTTCATCCACTCGCAGAAGCGCCTCCCGGGCACGCACCTCCGCGACGCCGACATGCAGTGGGACTTCTGGACCCTCTCACCCGAGTCCGCGCACCAGGTCACCTGGCTCATGGGCGACCGCGGCCTGCCGGCTTCCTGGCGCGAAATGCAGGGCTACGGCTCGCACACCTACCAGTGGATCAACGCCGAGGGCGAGCGCTTCTGGGTCAAGTACCACTTCAAGTCCAACCAGGGCGTGAAGTCCATGACCGGCGACGAAGCAGAAGCGCTGGCGGGCTCGGACGCGGACTTCTACATCCGCGACCTGCAGGAAAACATCGCCGCCGGCAACTTCCCCTCCTGGGACCTGCACGTCCAGGTCATGCCGTACGAGGACGCCAAGACCTACCGCTTCAACCCGTTCGACCTCACCAAGGTGTGGCCGCACGCTGACTACCCGCTGATCAAGGTGGGCACCATGGAGCTGAACCGGAACCCGGAGAACTACTTCGCGCAGATCGAACAGGCCACCTTCGCGCCGTCGAACTTCGTCCCGGGCATCGCCGCGTCCCCGGACAAGATGCTGCAGGCCCGCATCTTCTCCTACGCTGACGCACACCGTTACCGCGTGGGCACCAACCACGCCCAGATCCCGGTGAACCAGCCGAAGAACCAGGTCAACAACTACAGCCAGGACGGCGCCGGGCGTTACCACTTCAACGCCCCGTCCGTTCCGGTCTACGCCCCCAACTCGGTGGGCGGTCCGGCTGCCGTTGAGCCGCAGAGCCCGGCCGGCGGCTGGGAGAACGACGGCGCGCTGACGCTCGCCGCGCACTCCCTGCACGCAGAGGACGGCGACTTCGTCCAGGCCGGCGCGCTGTACCGCGAGGTGTTCAACGACGGCGAGAAGGCCCGCCTGCTGGAGACCATCACCGGCGCCGTGGGCGGCGTCAAGAGCCCGGGCATCAAGGAACGCGCCATCCAGTACTGGACCAACGTGGACGCCGAACTCGGCGCCAAACTGCGCGCCAACCTCGGCGCAGGCCAGACCGAATCCGACGCAGAAGCAGCCAACAAAGTCGGCTAGTCCGTAGCAACCGAAGGGGCACCCCGCATTTGGGGTGCCCCTTCTTCCTTAACCTTGGGTTTGCTCGGCCCCGTGAAGGCTGAGGCGTCGGCTGACGAGCCAGCGCCCGAGCCGGTCTAGGATGAAACATGACGAGGTGGCAGTTCGGCTGGGACTTCCAGGCCTGGGTACTCCGCATGGACAAGGACGCGAGGCGACATGGCCGCAGGCAACGACCCGGATAAGGGCGTAGACGCACAGGGCGGAGGCGTCCAATCGGTGGACCGTGCCCTCCAGATCCTGGATATCCTTGCGCGTGAGGGTGATGCCGGCGTCAGTGAGATCGCTGAGGAGATGGGCGTCCACAAATCCACGGTATCCCGCCTGGTGGGGTCTCTGGTGGGCCGGGAACTGGTCCGCCAGAACAGCGAACGCGGCAAGTACCAGCTCGGCTTTGGAATCCTGCGACTGGCGTCGTCCATCCCAAGCCGATTGAGCGTGGTGCGTGAGGCTAGGGACGTCTTAGAGAGCCTCGCTGCGCGATACAAGGAAACAGTGAATTTGGCTGTCCTGCGATCGAATTACGCCGTCAACGTGGACCAGGCCATGGGCCCCTCCACGCTCGCAACCTACGACTGGGTCGGCAGCCTGACACCCCTTCATGCCACGTCGAGCGGCAAGGTTTTGCTTGCAGCCCTTCCGGCCGACGAAAGGGACACAATCCTCAAGACATTGGGCCTGCCAGCCCGCACCCCGCGTACCGTGACAAATCGTGCGCAACTGGAGAAGCAGCTGCTCGAAATTTCCCGGCAAGGCTATGCGGTCGTCCACGAGGAGTTCGAAATCGGCCTGTCAGCGGTCGCAGTTCCCATCAATAACCATATTGGGAATGTAATCGCCTCCGTGAGTATCTCCGGTCCTGCGTTCCGGTTCACTCCGGAAGAGGATCCCGGACTCATCGAGGGGCTCCGCGCGGCTGGACTGTCCATTAGCGCGAAAATGGGCTACAGACTCCGATAGCCCCGACCGCAGTGGTCGGGTTTATCGGAGGGCAATTGGACGCACGGATATCTAGTCGAAATGAACGTCCCCTGCAACTTCCTGAGTACAGCGTGGAAAGCGTGATGTGGCGCTCGCTCGGAACAGTCCCCGCCCTTCGCCTAGATCTTTGATCCCATGGCTGGTGGCAGCGTTCGCGCGGTCAAAGTCTTGTTGGTTTACACGGTGGACGTTCTTTCCGCTCTTAACGACGCTGGTCAGGTACAACCAGTCACACTGGACGATAGCGTGGCCTGCAGCCACCGGGAAGCACTGCGGCATCTGCGGGAATTCGGCGTCCGTCAGCCAATAGGACTCCGGCAACCTCTCGGTCGGTCGTGTCGTTCGGGGGCGCCTGAGATAAGTTTGCTGCCTTTCGAGGTGTGGAGTGTCTCCACGGTGGTGCCCATGTGCAGGCAGGGGCGCGGAGAGGCAGCGAGCGACGCTTCAACGACAGCAAGCGTCCCCATATGTCACCCATCAGGTGCCTTCTACGCAACAACATTCGCGATATGCAACAGCTGACATATCGCACGCTGCGTGTCAACGTTCCGGGCAAATCCGCGAAAACCCTTGACATCCGCTAATCTCAGGCGCAACCTGTTGCTTAGTGCGATCACCGTTGAGTCATGCGGAACGATCCCGTCGCAACTCACTTGGCGCGAACCTAATTTCCTCAACAAAAAAGAGGTGCCCCATGCTCAATGCCTGCCCGCTCAGTGAGCTCGCTCGCTGGCTGACGGCTATGTAGAGCACTGCTGGGTGGAGTGCCCGCTTCAGGCCTCTAGGATCAACCTCCGCACCAGAGCCCTGGGTGCGCCCCCGGCCAAACTGCCGATCCGCGCCCAGTGCAAATCATCGACGGCAACATCACCGTCCTTGAATCGGGGGGAGACCCACAACATTCCCCCCGGGCTTACCCTCAAGGCCCTGTTTTAACCGCAAGCCCATCATCCGCCGAGCAAAGGATTCGCTCATGGCTATAAGCAATGACTTAAAACCGTTAACCCCCGAGGAGTTGCCCGCCGACGACGCTTTGGCAGCAACTCCCCCCAACGAAGAGCCCGAAAGTACGCGAAAGACCAAAACAGTCATCGATGTCCCCGCGGGAGAAAACACCAACCCCGCAGTCCTCGATCCGGAGGACGGAGCCGCGGAGGGCCTGCCGGACTCTGAAGAATACGAACAGATCCTGCAAGAGCTTCGAACTGCCAGGACCGAACACGCCGTTTCGGCACGCCGGAATATCAGACTTACGCTCGACAAAGTCACCTTCGGGATCACGGGCGCCATCGCCATCGCCTTTGTGGTCTGGGGCTTTATCGGCCGTGACAGCCTCGCCTCGTCCTCCACTGTTGCCCTGAACTGGGTCATGGAGAACACCGGATGGCTCTTCATGCTCCTGGCCTCACTC
The DNA here is from genome assembly GCF_002008315.2 of Arthrobacter sp. KBS0703. Lineage (NCBI taxonomy): Bacteria > Bacillati > Actinomycetota > Actinomycetes > Micrococcales > Micrococcaceae > Arthrobacter > Arthrobacter sp. KBS0703. The sequence continues at coordinate 1,975,416 of NZ_MVDG02000001.1, forward strand.
TTCGTGGTCTTCGTCCTCTGGCTGGCCCTGGGCAAGTTCGGCAACATCCCGCTGGGCAAGGACGGCGAAAAACCCGAATTCCGCACCGTCTCCTGGGTCTCCATGATGTTCGCCGCCGGCATGGGCATCGGCCTCATGTTCTACGGCGTGGCCGAACCGCTCTACCACTACATCTCTCCCCCGCCAGGAACCGTAGACGGCCGCACCCCAGCAGCCATCCAGACCGCCATGGCCACCTCCATCTTCCACTGGACCCTGCACCCCTGGGCCATGTACGCAGTGGTAGGCATCGCCATGGCCTACGGCACCTACCGCCTGGGCCGCCGCCAACTGATCTCTGTCGCCTTCACCTCACTCTTCGGCGCCAGGAGGGTCGAAGGGCCAATCGGGAAATTCATCAACATCCTCGCCATCTTCGCCACCCTCTTCGGCACCGCCGCCTCCCTGGGCCTGGGCGCCCTCCAGATCGGCAGCGGCATGACCTCCAACGGCTGGTTCGGCGAAATCGGCACCCCCATCCTCGTCGGAATCGTCGCCGTCCTGACCTTATGCTTCGTCGCCTCGGCCGTCTCCGGCATCAGCCGCGGCATCCAGTGGCTCTCCAACATCAACATGGTCCTGGCCGTCGTCCTGGCACTCATTGTCTTCATCGCCGGCCCCACCCTGTTCATCCTCAACCTGATCCCCTCCTCCGTCGGCGACTACGTCCGCGACCTGGCCGAAATGTCCTCCCGGACCGAAGCGGTCGGCGATGAAGCACTGCGGAGCTGGATGACCAGCTGGACCATCTTCTACTGGGCCTGGTGGATCTCCTGGACGCCCTTCGTCGGACTTTTCATCGCCCGCATCAGCCGCGGCCGCACCATCCGCCAGTTCGTCACCGGCGTCCTGCTGGTGCCCAGCGTCGTCAGCGTGATCTGGTTCGGTATCTTCGGCGGAGCCGCTTTCCACGTCCAGCAGGAAGCCGATAAGGCAGGCACCCCCGGGCTGGTAACCACCGTCAACGGAACACCCTCGGTCAACTTCGACGGAGCCCTCTTCGACCTGGTCAAAAACCTCTCCATGCCCGAATGGCTCACCGCAGCCGTCATCGTCCTGGCCATGGTCCTGGTCGCGATCTTCTTCATCACCGGCGCCGACGCGGCCTCCATCGTGATGGGATCCCTCAGCTCCAACGGCGCCGAACACCCCCGCCGCGGAGTAGTCATCTTCTGGGGCAGCCTCACGGGCGCCGTGGCGGCGGTCATGCTCCTGGCCGGAGGCGACGAACCCTCCGAAGCCCTCGCCGGCCTACAACGCATCACCATCGTCGCAGCCCTGCCCTTCGTCATCGTCATGCTCCTGCTCTGCTTCGCCCTCGCCAAAGACCTACGCCGCGACCCCCTGTCCCTACGGCGGCGCCTGGCCACATCCGTCGTCGAACGCGCCATCCGCACCGGCGTCGAACAACACGGCGGCGTCCAATTCGACCTCGTCACGAAACATGACTGCGCTGATTCATGCCCGGACCCGGACTCCCACCAGGGGGGCACCCACACCGGCAGCATCCCCACCGTCCAGGCCCGGCAAACGGACCGGGACAGAAAATAGATTCACCCCCCCCACTCACAACCGCCCCGGTGGCACGCGGCATCCCAGCCCGTGCCACCCGGGCACACCCACACCAACGCACAACAAAGGTCACCCACATGTCCCAGCGCCACGACCAAGAGCAGACCCTCCGAATCAGCAGCGAAGGAAAGGAATCCGTAGACATCCAACTACAGTCCTCAAACCCAGTGACCGTTCGACTGCAACTGGACGGGGGCTGCAACTGCAACCACAACGAAAACCGCCCCGCCTCCTATATCGACAGCGACCTTGGCCCCCGCTGACAACGGCAGCACCGGCCTGAGTAGTGGCTGGACGGCCCTAGTTGCAGCAGCCTGTGCGTATTCTAGGCATTCCGGATGGTGTCCCTGTTCGCCCGACTAATCGTTTCGCCACGGTGATGATCTCTAGGCACGAAAGATGCCCGCGGGCTGCCAGTTGGCCAACCATGCCGCATCGGACACAACAGTCTTTCGGCCAGGGATGTTGCGTGCGCTCGTAGCATTGGCCAAGAGAACCGGCAGGTATCCTCCAGAACGTAGTAGGAATCAAACATTCGTGCTCTCAGCAACAGTCCGCGGTTCCCGTGGAGGTCTTCCTAGCCACGCCAGGCAGCGGGCCAAACTCGGCACCATTGACACATCGGCTCCATCCACGACAGACAGACAAATGTCATAAAGCGCTCGGACCACCCTTGGAACCAGACGCCTAGCAGCCCGGGCATTTTCGACCCTCACTGTGCGGGGCAGCCGCTGGCCCGTTAAGCAGAAAGCGCGCTGCGGTCCTCACGGCCTCCCGTCAACGTGCGGCCCCGGATTGCGCCCCGGGACGCCCAGGCCATCGCAATCACGGTCCCTGACCGCGAACCCGCATTAGCCAAACACCAACGCCCGCCTTCCATCTACGGAGGGCGGGCGTTGGGTCGTTAAGATACAGGTCCCTAGTGCTACTGGGCCCCTGTCGGCAGGCTAGTGAGCCATGCGACCAAGTCTTCATTGCGATGGGTGGTTTCGTCATGCCGTAGCGTCGGGAGTGTCCGCAAACGGTGGATCCACGGTTGGCATAGTCCAGGAACGGCACGAACTCCCTCCGGGCGCTCTCCCACAGCCGGGCCACCGCCGGGCATCGCCGGCCCCACGTGGCCGAGACTTCCGCGAACCGTTCTTTTGGCCGCGGCCTCCGACGGCGCCGTGTAGACGGGACGCAGATCCCTCGAGTGCGGCGCAGAAGGCCGGCCGCGCGGACGCGTCGCCACCTTCTGGACCTCTGTCGGCCCGCAGGCAACGAATCACGGCCCTGCGATTTCAGAGATCGTCTTCGGGTCGGGCGGCGAGGATCCGTTTGGCTCTGACCTGCAGGATGCCGAGCGACTCCTGGATCAGGGGCGATGCGATGCTGCCCCTCCGGACCGCGGCGACAATGCGGCGCGAGGGCTTCCCTTTGCCCGTGATGCGCAGTCGAACCACGTTTTCGGCACTACGCAGGGGTGCCAGTCGCGGCAGCAGGCCCACGCCCAGCCCCGCACCAACGAAGGCGATCTGCGTTTCCCATTCAACGGCCTCATGGGCAATCCTCGGTGTCACCCCGACTGCCGTGAACGCTGCGGTGAACAGTGAATGGTAGGTGGACCCGGCGGCCTCAGTGATCCAGGGCTCCGACGCTAGCTCTTCGAGCGTCACCGTTTCCCGCGATGCCAACGGATGGTCGGAGGGAATGATCACATCCAGGGGATCGTCGAGCAGGACCATCTGCTCGAAGCGCGGATCGTCCTCAACATAGGTGTCGGACTGCATGGCGACGATGACCGCGAGGTCGATTCGCTCGGCAACCAACAAGTCGAAACAGCGGGCCGGATTGGCCTCAAGTACCTGCACCTCCAGCAGGGGTCGTGTTGAGCGCAGGGTGGCGGCCAGCGGCGCGAGCAACTGGGCGGCCGCCGTGGAGAATCCGCCAAGGCCAAAACGGGACGGCACTTGGTCGCCAGCCTCCATGGCCGCTGCGCGCAGGCGCTCCCATTCGGCAATGAGGGTGTCCGCGCCAGCCACGAGAAAGCGGCCCGTGGCGGTCAGCCGCACGCCCCGGCCGTCCTTCGTCAGCAGCTGCATTCCAAGCAGGCGCTGGAGCTCCCGCAATTGCGCGGAGACGGCAGAGGGGGAATAACCCGTGAGCTCCGCCGTTGCGCCAATGGTGCCGCACCGGGCAAACACCCGAAGTGTGATGAGTCTCGCATCAATCATGCACCTATTGTGCACGGTTATCTTCCAAATGTTGCGCTTTTGTTGCTGTTCAATCGTCCCTAATCTCATGAGTACAAGGTTTTTGACAACGCCGCTCGCACCCCGTGCAGCCGTGGTCCCGACGAAACACACACTTACCCACGCCTCCCGGGAGGAAACACATGTCTGCTCCAGTCTTGCCCCTCAACTCACGCGGAAAACTCGCTTCATCCTTGCCTGCAGAGCAGCTGGCGGAAATCAGCGGGTTGTTCGAGTTCCGGCGCAAGGGATATTCCCTCGATGCCCCCTTCTACACCGATCCCACGATTTTCAAAATCGACATGGAAGCCATTTTTGGCCAGCACTGGATCTTTGCCGCCAGCATCGCCGAACTGCCGGAGCCGGGCGACTACGTTACCGTCGACTACGGGCCCTACTCCCTGATCGTGCTGCGTAACGACGATGGCGGCGTGAACGTCCTGCACAACGTATGCCGGCACCGCGGCGCCCGCGTCCTGACCGAGCCCGCTGGGTCAACAGGAAACCTGGTCTGCGGCTACCACTCTTGGACGTACTCCCCGGAGGGCAATCTGATCCATGCTTCGGCGCCGGGGGAAACCAAGTTCGACAAGGGCTGTTTCGGCCTCAAGCGCGCACACAGCCGCGTGGTCGCCGGGCTCATCTTCGTCTGCATTGCCGACGAACCGCCAACCGACTTCGACGAAACCTCAAAGATCTTCGAGCCATACCTCGCGCCCCACGATCTGTCGAAGACTAAAGTCGCCTACCAGCAGAACATCATCGAGGAGGGCAACTGGAAGCTCGTCATGGAGAACAACCGTGAGTGCTACCACTGCGACGGACACCCGGAGCTCGCCTGTTCCCTCTTTCCCACCTGGGGACTGACGGAGGGCCTGATCCCGGCCCATCTCGAAGAAGTGTGGGACCGCAACAAGGAAGCCCAGTCCTCGCTCGAGGAGCGTTGCCGCCGCTATGGCCTTCCCTACGAAGTGGTGGAGGAGCTCGACACACGCATCGCCGGAATCCGCATCTCACGTGAATCGCTCGATGGAGAGGGCGAATCGTTCTCGCCCGATGGGCGCAGACTCTCCAAGAAGCTGCTCGGTGACTTGCCGGACTTCCGCCTTGGCCGCTGCTCGATGCACCTGCAGCCCAACAGCTGGTTCCACTTCCAGAGCGACCACGTCATCACGTTCGGCGTCTTTCCCGTCAACGAACACCAGACCCTGGTACGCACCACCTGGCTGGTAGCTGACGACGCCGTGGAAGGCGTTGACTACGATCTGGACAAACTCACCTACACCTGGAAGCAGACAAACCTGCAGGACAAGGCGTTCGTGGAGTTGTGCCAGCAGGGTGCCGGAAGCCCGGCCTACGAGCCCGGCCCGTACATGAAGAGTGAGTACCAGGTGGAGGCGTTCATCAACTGGTACGTGCAGCGCGTGCAGGAGCACTTGGCATGATTGAACTCCTCAGAGAGACGACAATCCAGGAGCCACAGCGCATTCGCGGTCTTGAGATGCCGTGGAACAGGGTAATGGGCAGCACCGAGGCACCCGCCCGTGCTGCCCGTGCACTGGGCCCCTGGCATCCACAGGAGTTCATGGCCGAATGTGTGGAGACCGTTCCCGAGGCGGGCGGCTTGATGACCTTCGTGTTCCGCCGCTGCGACGGTGCGCCCCTGGCGTTCCGTGCGGGCCAGTATGTGAACGTCGCGTTTCCGGTGAACGGCGAGGACCAGGATCCCGTGGACCGCAGCTATTCGCTGTCCAGTTCCCCAACCGAGCCGTGGACCTTCAACATCAGCGTCAAACGCGACCCCACAGGACTGGTTTCACCGTGGGTGCACGAGAATGTCAAACCCGGCACCGTCCTCGAGATGCTCGGACCGGTCGGCGCATTCCACTTGCCGGATGCCGACCGGCGGGCGCGGTACCTCTTGCTGGCCGCCGGCGCAGGAATTACCCCCATCATGTCCATGGTGCGGACCATTCACTCCTTGCCCGGACAGGCCGATGTTGTGGTGCTCTATCACGGAGCGGAGGCCGGAGGCTTTGCCTTCCACCAGGAGCTGGCCTACATCGCCTCCGTGGACTCGCGCATCAAGGTCTTCTACTCCTTGGGTGACCGCAGCAAACCCGAGGGGTGGGAAGGGCTCAGCGGAAGGCTGACGGCAGCCATGCTGGACGAGGTGGCCCCCGACGCCAACGGCCGCCAGGTCTATGCCTGCGGCCCCGAGGGTTACTTGAACACCGCCACCGAGCTCCTAGGGAAGGTTGGCGTCGACGACACCTCCATTTACATGGAATTCTTCTCGGGAGACCGTCAGACTCTCCTTGAATACCAGGCGGAGCTCGCGCTGGCAGTGGACATTGCCGAAGAAATCGCCGAGGAAATCGCCGATTCCGCCGAGGGCTACTACGAAAGCCAGCCCACGGCGTTCGGGCTCTACGAGCCCGGCTACGACGCCGAGGGGCCCCTTAAGGCCACGGGGCTGCCGCTGGAAACCGTCGACCCGGACGCATCCAGTTCCGATGCCTCCTACGGCAGCTCGGGCATGGGGCAAGAGACCGATTCCCCTGATGCCTCGAGCTTCGACACGGTGGGAACAGGCAGCCTGACCCTGTCCTTCATGCGCACTGGCATCAACGTGCGGATCGACCCCACGGAACACATCCTCGGTGTGGCCCAGCGTGCGGGCGTCAGGATCGGCGCGAACTGCCAGGAAGGCATGTGCGGCTCCTGCAAGGTCGTCAAGCTTTCCGGGGAGGTCGAGATGAACCACCAAGGAGGGATCCGGGCACGGGAAATCGATGCAGGGAAGTTCCTGCCGTGCTGCTCCACAGCGCGGACCGATTTGGTGATCGATGCGTAGCCCCTTCCAGCTGCTCTAGGCCTGTAGGGATTGAAGGCACGGCAAGAATACAAGTGCGAGAATGCCACGTGTGGCTTTTCGCTTGCCTCCTATGGATCCGCGGGCTCCCCCGCGCACCTCATGCATTCCCGAGACATAGACGCACCAACCGGATCGCGGCGTGTGCGATTACGATGCCGCCCACCAGCTCCCCATCCATCGCTACAGCCGGCCGTCGTGGCCCCATGACGATATGCACTGTAAGTAGCAATTGACCCAACTTCCTTCAGGAAGACTGACAACAACGACCTCAGAGACAATCGGATGCGACCAGCCTCACCGTGAGGGTTCGATCGCCAACCATAGGAGCCATTCAATGTCAGGTAACAAAGCCGTTGCATACAAGGCGCCGGGGATCGTGGAAATCATCGATACCCCGTATCCCACCTTTGAACTGAAGGCCGGCCCCGGCGTCAATCCCATCAATGTCGGCCGGAAGGTCCCGCACGGGGTCATCCTGCGCACCGTGAGCACCAACATCTGCGGCTCGGACCAGCACATGGTTCGTGGCCGAACGACCGCCCCCGCCGGTCTCGTCCTGGGCCACGAGATCACCGGGGAGGTCATCGAGACCGGGCCCGACGTCGAGTTCATCAAGGTCGGGGACATCGTCTCGGTCCCCTTCAACATCTCATGCGGGCGCTGCCGGAACTGCAAGGAGGGCAAGACTGGGATCTGCCTGAACGTGAACCCGGACCGTCCCGGATCCGCCTACGGCTATGTCGACATGGGCGGATGGGTCGGCGGGCAGGCGGAATTCGTCCTGGTCCCTTACGCGGACTGGAACCTGCTGCGGTTCCCCGATCGGGACCAGGCCCTGGAGAAGATCATGGACCTGACCATGCTCTCGGACATCCTCCCGACCGGTTTCCACGGGGCCGTCACGGCAGGTGTCGGCGTCGGGTCCACCGTCTATGTTGCCGGGGCCGGTCCCGTCGGGCTTGCCGCGGCCGCCAGCGCCCAACTGCTGGGAGCCGCGGTGGTCATCGTGGGGGATCTCAATGAGGATCGCCTGGCCCAGGCCCGATCCTTTGGCTGCGAAACCGTCAATGTGGCCAACGGTGACCCGGCTGACCAGATCGAGCAGCTTCTCGGTGTCAGGGAGGTCGATGCCGGTATCGACGCTGTCGGTTTCGAGGCCCGCGGACACGGTGCCGGGGCCCAGGAGGCGCCGGCCACCGTGCTCAATTCGCTGATGGACCTCACCGCCGCCGGCGGGTCCGTAGGCATTCCCGGCCTTTACGTCACCGGGGATCCTGGTGCCGCGGACGAGGCGGCCCAGAAGGGCAGCCTGTCCCTTACCCTGGGCACCGGCTGGGCGAAGTCGCTCTCCTTCACGACCGGACAGTGCCCGGTGATGAAGTACAACCGGCAGCTGATGATGGCGATCCTGCACGACAGGATCCAGATCGCCAAGGCGGTCAACGCCACGGCCATTTCGCTCCTGGATGCCCCGCGGGGGTACGCGGAATTCGATGCCGGGGCCGCCACGAAGTATGTCCTAGACCCGAACGGCTACCTCAGCAACTAGTCCGGGGTAGAGGAGGGAGTTCCCTCCAGACAGGCGAGAGCGGTCGGTGCACCACCCAGACCGTGCGCGTGGTGCACCGACCGCGTCGTCTTGACGAAGAAACCACTCGCCGATGGAAATCCCTTGGGCCCGGGAAGGCACTCCTCTATTGAGTGCCATTGACCCCTCGGTGGCCTAGCCTCGATTTTTATTCGAATGCCGATCTTCTACCGGGCCTGGTGGATCTCTTGTTCGTCATCGTCATGATGTCGGTTTGCTTTCCCCCTCACCAAGGACCTGCGTCGCCATCCCCTACTCCTTGCGACGCCGACTGGCCACGTCCGTAGTGGAACGGGCCATCCGCACGGCGTGGAACAACACGGCGGCGTGCAGTTCGACCTCGTAACAAAGCACGACCGCGCCGAAAAGTGCCCCGACTCGGACTGTCTGGGAGGGACTCCCACGGGGAGCATCCCAACCGTCGAGACCCGGCGTCCCCGGCCTAGACACTAAACAGCCGCGCACCGTAAATAAGAACCCGCCTAGGCGGCACGCCACTTTCCCTGCCCGTGCCGCCTAGGCAAACCCACCACCAACGCATAGCAAAGGTTACCTACATGTCCCAGCACCACGGCCAAGAACATCCTCCGGGTCAGCAGCGAAGGGAAGGATTTCGTGAATATCCAGTCGGAGTCCTCAAGTCCAGTGACTGTTCGGCTGCAGCTGGATGGGGGCTGCAATTGCCAACACGACCGCCCCGGCTCCTATGTTGACAGTGACCTTGGTCCCCATTGCCGGTGGCATTGCAAACCTGGGAGCTGCCGCCCGGAGGCTTCGAGGGCATGCATTCACATTCTAAGCCCGGCCGCCCATTGGAGGAGATCTACGTTGTCACCGAGGGCATGGGCCTGCATGGAGACGTTCATACACTGGCCGGCCTTGGCACTGTGCGTGTGGCACGCGTCGCCGGTAATAAACACGCGGGGCGTCCGCGAACCGCGATCCCCGGGCAGGACGTCGTCGAACCTGTCAGTGAGCCGGTGCCCCACTTCGTAGACGCTGTGCCACGCCACGTTGCGCACGTCCAAGGTGTAGGGGTGAAGGATATCGTCGGCCTTCTGAATAATTTTCTCGATGGTGGTGTTGCGCACCGCGCCTTTGTCGTTGGGATCCACTTCGCCAAGGTCAACGTACATCCGGAAGAGGTGGCCGCCTTCCCGCGGGATCAGCAGGATGCTGCCACCGGCACCGGACTGGATGGCGCACTTGGTGCGGATATCCGGGAAGCAGTCACCTCTCCACTCATCGGGGTCGATGTCTGATCCCGACCTGTAACGACCATCCGGGTACTCCTCGCGACGGCGTTCGAAGTTCCACTCCGGGTGCGCGAAATACTGCACGGCTCGCTGTCCACGGTGTCGCGGAGGATCGACCTTGACCCCATTCAGTGGCCGGACGTACACAGCCGAGAAGCGGTTCAAGTTCTTCGTGATTCGGTAGGCAAGACCAACGATTGCCCGCGTGTAATCAGGGGCGTTATCGCTGAGCCGGCTCAGCAAATAGTCCTCGACGATGCCGTCTCGAAGTCCCCAGGAATGAGGACGAAGTTGGGATGGTCTATGTAGTTGACACAAGGAATCCCCGAGGCGCCCGCTTCCGTCCGCTAGATGTTCGGCGGGCATGGTGGCCGCGGGACTAACGGCACTCCTGGTACCACGCTGCCCGCGCCGTCGACGACGCGGGCAGGACCTGGCAGACGTCGCTCTGTCCCTTTGCCACCCCGAACTCGCGATGTCGGACGTGGCCAAGCGGACCCTCCCTGACGGCGGTCCTTATATGCTCGCTGACGATTTTTGCGATGACTGAGAACTACGACAACCGGTGGCGGGGAACAGCCCTGTCCCGCGCATGGCCGGGTCGTTGGTATCCCAGACCCATTGGAGTCGGGACCCGGGAGTCAAGGAACCTGGATGCCTCGAAACTCCCTGATCAGGTACGCGCTGTGCTCCCTGACCTTCCCCAGATCCGCCGAGAGCCCGGCGAGCACGACGCCGGCGTCGGCCGTCTGGGAGGCCGAATCAGCGTCGGCGAGCCCATCGGCGCGAAGATTGATGACAGACTCCACCAGACGGAATGCGAGCTCGCCGAGGGGCGCGCTGCCAGCGCCGCGGGCTGCAGGAAGAAGTTTCTCAACCCGTTGGCCAAGGTCCCGGTACAGCTGACGTAGCTCGCGCCTGTCCGCCATGAACGGCTCGAAACGCTCGGCGCGCGCCTCCGGAAGGTGGTACAGGATGCCGAGGTTCCAACGGGCATTGCACAACAGACCCGCGTCATAATGAGCGACGGCGTGCAGCGCGGCGGCCGCCGTCACCGCGTCTGGCGGCCGCGGCGACGACCAGATGGCCCTCGCGAAGTCCAGACCACCGGTCACAGTGCCTTTCAGCAGCTCGCCCAAGATGTCATCCTTCGTGCCGAAGTGATGGTAGAGCGATGACTGTCGCATGCCCACGGCATCGGCGATCGCCCTCGTGGACGTGTTCGCGAAGCCTTGACCTGTAAAGAGTTCCGCGGCTGCATCGAGGATTTCGTCCCGGGCGGTGGCCCCCGGGCGAACTGGCTGCTGCTTGCGGGGTCGTCCCGGTCCGGCTGAAGTCACCCCACATTCTTACACCGCAGATGGGTCCAGCATGCGCCGCCTGCCCAGGGCCGGAATTCCGGTGAGGATTTGTTCACGGGCTTGAAACACAGCGAAATCTACCTTTTACAGGGGTGAAACGGAATCGGGACACCGTGCTGGAAAACTATCAATTGACCGGTATTTCGGAGGGGCCGTGCTGCGGCTACCCCGATTGGTCACCAGCCCCCGTTCCAGACACGGAGAAACCGATGACTTCCACCCTTTCGACGGCGTCCGTCCACGCGGACGATGCAGACCTGACGTCGCTCGGCTACCAGCCGGCATTGCACCGCAAACTTGGCCGCTACGCTTCCTTCGCCGCAGGATTTTCGTTCGTCTCCATCCTGACCACGATCTTCCAGCTCTTCGCTTTCGGCTATTCATTTGCGGGGCCTGCGTTCTTCTGGACCTGGCCGGTTGTGCTGATCGGCCAACTGCTTGTGGCCCTGAACTTCGCGGAACTCGCAGCCAGGTACCCACTGTCCGGCGCCGTCTACCAGTGGGCCCGGCGAATGGGTGGCGAACTGGTCGGCTGGTTCGCCGGCTGGTTCATGGCCATCGCCCAGGTTGTCACCGCGGCCGCAGCCGCAATCGCACTCCAGGTGGTCCTCCCCCAGTTGTGGGATGGCTTCCAGCTTGTCGGCGGCGATCCCGCAATGGCCACCGTCACCGGCGCCGCCAACGCGGTAGTCCTCGGCGCCGCACTCCTCGTGGTCACCACGGTCATCAACTGCCTGGGCGTCAAACTCATGTCACACGTCAACTCCATCGGCGTGACCTGCGAAATCGTCGGGGTGGCCGCCGTCATCCTCGCACTGATTTCCGCCGCCCAGCGCGGACCCGATGTGGTGGCGGACGTCAGCGTGGTGGCCGGCTCGGACCTCGGGGCCGTGGGGGCGTTCCTCGTCTCCGGCCTCATGGCCGCCTACGTCATGGTCGGCTTCAACTCCGCCGGGGAACTCTCTGAGGAGACGAAGAACCCGCGCAGGACAGCACCCCGCACCATCCTTTCGGCCCTGATCATTTCCGGTATCGGCGGCGGGCTCATGATCATCACCGCACTCATGGCCGCACCCAGCCTCGATGACGGACGCCTCGCCACCGAGGGCCTGCCCTACGTGCTGACCGCCGTCCTGGGAACCTTTTGGGGCAAGGTCCTCCTGGTGGACGTCGCCGTCGCGATCTTCGTCTGCACCCTGGCCATCCAGACGGCCGGATCCCGCCTGGTGTTCTCGATGGCACGGGACGGCAAGCTTCCCGCCTCCGCACTGCTCTCGAAGGTCCACCCGAAACGCGGCACGCCGATGTGGCCGTCTATCGCCATTGGCGGCCTCGCCGTCGGAGTCCTCGCCATCAACATCGGCAACGCCTCCCTCTTCACCACGCTCTGCAGCGTCTGCATCGTCATGGTCTACGTGGCATACCTCCTGGTCACCGTTCCGCAACTGCTCAGCCGCCTGCGCGGAGACTGGAACCGGGTGGGACAGACCATGCCAGCCGGGCTGTTCTCGCTCGGACGCTGGGGACTGCCCGTCAACATCCTGGCCGTCCTCTACGGCGCCCTGATGGTGGTAAATCTCGCCTGGCCGCGCCCCGAGGTCTACGACCCCAGCGGCGAAAACGGGCTCCTGCTGTTCTCCGCACCGCTCATGGTCGGGGCCGTGCTGCTCCTGGGACTCTGGGTGCGCAGCCGCAAATCCTTAAGCGTGCCCGCAGCGTAGGCACTTACCACTGTTGATCAACAAACACCACACAGAAATGACTGACATGACACAGACCCGCGAATCCCGAAAGACCGCCGCAGGTACCGCCACCACGGCGGGTGCGCGCGCCCATGCCCGCGCCCAGCACGGACGGACCGCAGGCACCATGATCCACGTCCCCGCGGCCACGGCACCCGAACGCCTGACGGCCGGGCTGGCGGCTGAGGCCGCGGCGTCACTCATCTGGGCCGAGTCGCTCGCGTTCGGCCGGTACACGCATCTGGAACTGGCCCGCGGAACCAGGATCCGGCTCACCGATACGGACGGCGATGCCTGCGTCCATGCCGTGCTCTTCCGGGCCGGAGCGAGCTCCGAGCGGATCAACGTCGCGGACACCGTAAAGGTCCCCTGGCAGGCCTACCTTGGGCCGGGCCATCCGCTGCTCTCCGACGCCGGCCGGCTGATGGCGACCGTCGTTGCCGACTCCTCAGGAAGGCACGATGCCCTCACCGGAACCACCAACGTTGCAGGCAACCAGGCGAAATACGGTGCAGGCTCCGCGCACAGCGCGTCACCCGCTGGCCGCGAGCTGATAACTCTCGGCGCCCTCAAACACGGCATCAGCCAGCGCGAAGTGCCTCCATCGGTTTCCTTCTTCAAGGGCATCACTGTCGACGCGGACGGTGGCATCCGGTTCACCGGCAGCGCCGGTGCCGGCACTACCGTCGAACTTCTCCTGCACATGGACGCGGTTCTGGTGCTGGCCAACACGGCCCACCCGCTGGACCCGCGGCCAGACTTCACGGGAAGCACCGTGGACATCGTTGCATGGCAGGCGCCCGAAGACCTCGAAGCCCTCGCCGCGGGGAACCTGGGATTCAAACCCGGACCCGAACACCTGCTCGCCCTCCAGAACACCGAACTCGACTTCACTGCAAGGACTTCCGCATGAACACCCGCACCGTTACTTTCCAGCCGGAAACAAGCCAGCCCGGACAAGGTCTCCAGCCGGACGCCGCAACCGCCGCCCTGGTCCCCGGACATGTGGTCTTGGACGAATATGTCGAAGCCCGCGGACCGTGGTCTGCCGTGGTGGAAGCCGGGGACGCCCTCACCATCGTGGACCTTGAAGGCAACCAGGCCGTGGACTGCCTCCTCTACGCGGCCGATGAGACCGCCACGCGCTACTCCGCCGCCACAACCATCGCCGCGCAGCGGTCCATCTTCCTGACCACCGGATCCGTGCTAAGAGCGGACAGCGGCGAAGCGCTCATGACCGTCGTGGCCGATGAACTCGGTGTCCACGACACCATCGGTGGAGCCTGTTCACAGGAATCGAACACCCTGCGCTACGGCCAACACACGCACGAACAACATGCCTGCGTGGAAAACTTCCTCATCGAAGGCTCCAAATGGGGCCTCGGAAAGTCGGACCTCGTCTCCAACATCAACTGGTTCATGAACGTGCCCGTGGACCCCGACGGTGCCCTCGGAATCGTGGACGGGCTTTCAGCGCCCGGCAAACGCGTGGCACTCCGCGCCGAGGCCGACACACTGGTCCTTGTCTCCAACTGCCCCCAGATCAACAACCCCTGCAACGGCTTCAACCCCACGCCCGTCCGCATGATCGTCACCCGCCCGGAGGCCTCACGATGAACCGTTTCGGTACCCTCCTCGTCGCCAACCGCGGCGAAATCGCATGCCGGATCATCGAATCCGCACGGAAGATCGGGCTGCGGACCGTGGCCGTGTTCTCCGAGGCGGACCGCGGCGCCAAGCACGTGCGCCTCGCCGACGAAGCCGTGCTGCTGGGCCCGGCACCTGCCAAGGAGTCCTACCTCCGGGTCGATGCCATCCTGGCCGCGGCGGCGGCCACCGGAGCCGGCGCTATCCACCCCGGCTACGGCTTCTTGTCCGAGGACGCCGGGTTCGCCGAGGCCGTGGAAGCCGCCGGGCTCGTCTTCGTTGGCCCTGCTCCGGATCAGCTGCGGATCTTCGGCACCAAGCACACTGCCCGGGACGCCGCCCAGCGGGCCGGAGTGCCCATGATCGCCGGTTCGGGACTGCTCGAAGACCTCGACGCAGCCGTCGCGGCCTCCGCCACGATCGGCTTCCCGCTGATGCTCAAGGCCACCGGAGGAGGCGGCGGCATCGGCATGGCCGTCTGCCGCACCGAGGCCGAACTGGCCGAGAACTACGCCCGGGTGGCCCGGCTTGCCAGCTCGAGTTTCGGCACGGCCGGCGTCTTCGCCGAGCGCTACATCGAACACGCCCGCCACGTCGAGGTACAGATTTTCGGCGACGGCGAAGGCCGCGTGGTCAGCCTCGGGGACCGCGACTGCTCCCTGCAGCGCCGGCACCAGAAGGTCCTCGAAGAAGCGCCCGCGCCGGACCTGCCGGCCGGGCTGCGCGAAGAACTGCACCGCAGCTCCCGTGCACTCTGCGCCTCCGTGGGCTACCGCTCCGCGGGCACGGTGGAGTTCGTCTACGACCCCGTGCGGCAGGAAGCCTCCTTCCTCGAAGTGAACGCCCGCCTGCAGGTGGAGCACCCGGTCACGGAAGCCGTGACCGGCGTCGACCTGGTGGAATGGATGCTCAACCTGGCGCAGCAGCAGCCCGTGCTGGACGGCCTCCCGGACAGCCTCCCGGTGACCGGCCACGCCGTGGAAGCACGGATTTACGCGGAAGACCCGGCCCGCAACTTCCAGCCCAGCGCCGGAACGGTCACCAACGCCCAATACCCGGGCTCCGACGTCGTCCGCGTTGACGCCTGGGTGGAAACCGGCAGCGAGGTGTCCACCAGCTACGACCCGCTCCTGGGCAAGCTCATCTCCTTCGGCGCTAGCCGGGACGAAGCCCTCGACTCCCTGTCCGACGCCCTGGCGCAAACCCGCATGGACGGCATCGAAACCAACCTCGGCATGCTGCGCTCCGTCACCGGACTGGACGTGGTCCGCACCGCCACGCACTCCACCAGCACCTTGGACAGCGTGGGCGACCCCGAACCCCGCCTCACCGTGGAGCGCTCCGGCCTGCAAACGAGCGTTCAGGACTGGCCAGGACGGACCGGCCTCTGGCAGGTGGGCGTTCCGCCGAGCGGCCCCATGGACGACCTCTCCTTCCGGCTGGGCAACAAGGCGCTGGGCAATCCGGAAGGGGCGCCCGGACTTGAATTCACCATGGCCGGACCGGCGCTGCGCGTCACCCACGCCACCACCGTCTGCGTCACCGGCGCCGAGGTGACCGTCACCGTCAACGGACAAGCTGTTCTGGCCTGGGAACCGGTCACGGTTCCCGCCGGCGGCGTGCTCGACGTCGGGTCGGCCGAGGGTGCCGGGCTGCGCGGCTACATCCTGTTCGAGGGCGGCCTGGACATACCGACCTACCTCGGCAGCGCTTCCACCTTCACTCTCGGCCAGTTCGGCGGCCACGGCGGGCGCGTGCTCCGCGCCGGCGACGTGATCCGTACTGTAGGCGGAACGGCACCTGACACGGTGCCCGTGCCGGTCCCGGCCGAAAGCCGCCCCGCCTTGACCAGGCAGTGGGAGCTCATGGTGGTGGAAGGACCGCACGGCGCCCCGGAGTTCTTCCAGCGCGAGGACATCAACGAACTTTTCGCATCCTCCTACGAGGTGCACTTCAACTCGGCCAGGACCGGCGTCCGGCTGATCGGCCCGAAACCGCGCTGGGCACGGAACGACGGCGGCGAGGCGGGCCTGCACCCCTCCAACATCCACGACACCGCGTATTCGGTGGGCGCCTTGGACTTCACCGGGGACACGCCCATCCTGCTCGGCCCCGACGGTCCCAGCCTCGGCGGGTTCGTCTGCCCGGTCACCGTTGTGACGGGCGAGCGCTGGAAGCTCGGCCAGCTCCGGCCCGGTGACATTGTCCGCTTCGTTCCGGTGAAGACCGTCCAGGCGCCGTCCGCCAAAGAGCTCGGACCGACCCGGCAGCACCTGATCCTCCCCGGCGGAAGCCCCGCAGGCGCCGGCGTCCTGACGGACATCCCTGCCGCCGTCGGGCGTTCCGGTTCACTCGGCGACGGCGACGACGGCGTGCTCGGCCGCGTGCCTGCCGGGGACGGCCGCCCGGCGGTCACCTACCGCCGCTCCGGGGATGACAACCTCCTGGTCGAATACGGCGACATGGTGCTTGAGCTCGGCCTTCGTGCCCGGGTCCACGCCCTGCACCAGGAGCTCGAGAAGCTGCGGATCCCTGGCATCGTGGACCTGACGCCCGGCATCCGGTCGCTGCAGGTCAAGGCTGACCCGTCCGTTCTTCCCTCCTCGCGCCTGCTGGGCATCGTGCGGGAAATCGACGCAGCCTTGCCTGCCAGTTCCGAGCTGGTGGTTCCGAGCCGCACGGTCAGGCTTCCGCTGTCCTGGGATGATCCGGCCACCCGTGAGGCGATCGAGCGGTACATGGCGGGCGTGCGCGACGACGCTCCCTGGTGCCCGTGGAACATCGAGTTCATCCGCCGGATCAACGGTCTGGACTCGGTGAACGACGTTTTCGACACCGTTTTCAACGCCGACTACCTCGTGCTCGGGCTGGGCGACGTCTACCTGGGCGCTCCCGTGGCCACGCCGCTGGACCCGCGGCACCGCCTGGTCACGACGAAGTACAACCCCGCCAGGACCTGGACCCCGGAAAACGCCGTGGGCATCGGCGGCGCGTACATGTGCATCTACGGCATGGAAGGTCCGGGCGGCTACCAGTTCGTCGGGCGCACCACGCAGGTCTGGTCCCGGCACGCAACGGCCGCCCCGTTCGAGCCCGGATCACCGTGGCTGCTGAGGTTTTTCGACCGGATCTCCTGGTACCCCGTCAGCCCGGAGGAACTCCTGGACCTGCGGGCGGACATGGCAGCCGGCCGAGGACGGGGCGTGGAGATCGAGGACGGAACCTTCTCCCTGGCCGAGCACGAGTACTTCCTCGATGAAAACAGCGATTCCATCGCCGCTTTCCGTGCACGACAGGAAAAGGCCTTTGCCATCGAACGCAAGGCCTGGGAAGACGCCGGCGAGTTCGACCGCGCGGAAAAGGCCGTCGCCATCGCCCCGCCTTCCGAAGATGTTGTGGTTCCCGGCGGCGGAACCCTGGTCAGCTCGCCGTTCGCGGCGAGCGTCTGGAAGGTGGACGTCGCCCCCGGAGACAAGGTGGTGGCAGGCCAGCCGCTGGTTTCCATCGAAGCCATGAAAATGGAAACCGTGCTCACCGCACCCAGCGACGGAATCGTGCAGCGGGTACTGCCCATCGCCGGATCCCAGGTGGTGGCGGGCGAGCCGCTCGTGGTTCTCGAAGCGGCCGAACTGGACGAAAACGACCTTGTTCTCGAAGGGAGCGCGGCATGAGCGGCGTCAACGAATCTGCCACCACCCGCGTGACGGCGGCACTCACCGCCATCGACGCCGTCGACCGGCCCGAGATCTGGATCAAGGTCCGCAGCCGCGACGACCTTCTGGCAGAGGCCGCACGCATTGACGCCGCACTGGAGGCCGGCACCGAACTGCCGCTGGCCGGACTCCTGCTGGCGGTCAAAAACAATGTGGACGTCGCCGGAGTGATCACGACGGCGGGGTGCCCCGGTTTCGGCTACGAGCCCGCGGAAGATGCCGTGGCAGTGGCGCGGCTGCGTGCCGCCGGCGCCCTCGTGCTGGGCTCAACGAACCTGGACCAGTTTGCCACCGGCCTCGTGGGAACCCGGAGCCCGTACGGCGCAGTCCGCGATGCGCGGCGGCCGGAGCGGATCTCGGGCGGCTCCAGTTCGGGGTCCGCCGTGGCCGTGTCTCTGGGACTCGTGGACATCGCCATCGGAACGGATACCGCCGGCTCCGGCCGGGTCCCGGCCGGGCTGCAGGGAATCGTGGGAATCAAGCCCACCCTGAACGTGGTGTCGACGGCGGGAATGGTGCCCGCCTGCCGGTCCTGGGACACCGCCACCATCCTTGCCCGTGACCTGGATACCGCGGAACTGGCCATGGGGATCATGGCCGGGGAATCGCGGACGTGGCCTGCGGACATCCGCCTGGCCGCACCCGCACGGCCGCGGGTGGCCTACCCGGCGGCGCTCCCGGCACTGCCGGATGCATGGGCTGCCGAGTTCGGCGCCCAGATCGAGCGGCTGCGCTCAACCGGAGTTGACGCCGAGCCGATCGAACTGGACGTCTTCCTCCAGGCGGCCAGGCTGCTGTACGACGGCGCCCTCGTGGCCGAACGCCATGCCGCCGTCGGAAACTTCATCGACGCCGCGCTTGCCAGTGCCGGGTCCGGAGGAGGGTCCGCCGTCGGGCTGGACCCAACGGTCACCGGCATCATCAGCGCGGCGGGCCGCGTGCCCGCCCACCAATATGTCAGCGATACCGCGGCACTGGAGGAGCTACGCCGGGAAGCCCTGTCCCGGCTCGCGGGATTTGATGCCCTCATCGTGCCCACTACGCCATTTCACCCAACGCTGGCCGAGGTTGCGGCCGACCCGGTGGGAGTCAACTCAAGAATGGGAACCTACACTAACTTCTGCAACCTTTTCGACATGTGCGCAGTGGCGGTGCCCGCCGGTACCGTCGCAGACGCCAAAGGCGATGGAGTCGCCCAGTTCGGCTTGACCGTGGTGGGGAAGACGTTCGACGACGGCGTCGTGGCCGACATCGCCCGAAGGATCGAGGCAACACCCGACCTCCCGGCCCTGTTTGCCTCCGGTGCTGCACCAAACCGAGCCTCAGCATGCCGGCTGCCGTGGCCCGTGGCTGCCGGCTCGGCGGCAGTGCCGCTCGTGGTGGTTGGCGCCCACCGCAAAGGCCAGCCGCTTGTCCACGAACTGGAGGGTCGTGGCGCACACTGGGATGGTCAGGTTCGTATGGCTCCCCGATACAGGATGGTTGCGCTGGACACACAGCCCGCCAAACCGGGCGTTGTGCGTTCCGACAATGGGGCAGAACTGGTGGCAGAGCGGTGGCTGCTGTCCGAGGCCGCCCTTGGTTCTTTCCTCTCCGGGCTCCCCGAGCCCATGATGCTTGGATCTGTGCTGCTCAGTGACGGGTCGTCAGCGGTGGGTTTCGCCTGCGATGCCGTCGCGGCATCCTCTGGCCGGGACATCACACACTTCGGTGACTGGCTGGCCGCCCAGGCCGCTGAGCTGGAAGCAGATCCCTTGCCCTCCTCTGCGGCAGCAGACAGCGTTGGACGCGGCATCTGGCTCGAGGCGGGCAAGGCACTGGTCAGGGGCCTACAGCGGGGGCACCGGTAAGTTCAACTGAAGTGGGGCAGTACCTCCATTACTTCAATCTTGGGTCAGAGCAGTCGTCCCACTTCCTTGGAACGGAGACTGTTCAGCGCCCGCCAGTCCCCTACGCGGTAAGTGGCGGGAGCCCGCGTAATTTCCGTGTCTCATAGGTTGTTCCAAAAGTCGCGTCTCAGACGAGCGTGCGGAAGCAACTTTCTATACGGTGCGGGTCGTAGCATTGGGCGTATGAAGGTTGGTAACGTCCAGGGCCACTTAGGGCGGAAACGCCAATGACCGGTGACAGGGACCGGGATGCTTCAAGGCGCCCGCGGCAAGCCCGGCCACGCGACGCTCTTGGGCGGCCGCTGCCGTACGGAAGCGCCGGCGTCGAGCCGGTCTCGGAGGAGCCACTGCCACCGGCGCAGACGTTGGTCTCGGCCCGGAGTCTGGTGGAAGCTGGCCGCCCGTTCGCCGCCCATGAGGTACTCGAGGCCCGCTGGAAAGCTGGGCCGGCAGAAGAACGCAACCTGTGGCAAGGTCTCGCCCAGATCTGTGTCGGACTCACCCACGCCGCCCGGGGGAACAGCGTTGGCGCGGTCCGGCTCTTCGAGCGCGGCGCGGCCCGACTCGAGGAGTACGGTTCCGGCGAAGGGCCGACCTACGGGCTCGACTTGTCGGCCGTTGTGAATTGCGCCCGTGATCGCATGCGTACCGGCCGCTGAATCGGGGATCGGCATCCTCGCGCCAGGCGGCTGATTCACCATTTCCGGGGACTGCTGGGGGTGTATTTCTCCCATATGGGGAAGCACCGCCGACCCCTTTGTCTTCAAAACCAATGAATTCTCAGGACTCCTCCCGCGCTGACGCCACCCGTCATCTGCACGGCCGTGGGGGTCCTCTTAGACGGTCCTCCACCGCGAGACATTCCAGCCCCAGAAGGAGCAGCAGTAGGACCACCGGGGATCTACGCTCCCGGCTCGTATGTCCCGTACCTGGGAAGACCCGCCAACTCATAGACGTGAACTGCCAAGCCGCCCGGCGTCGTCTCATTGCTGATCACCCGCAGCCCAGCCGCGGCGCCTCCCTCAGGAAAGAGTCGCCGGCCATTGCCCAACACGACCGGCGCGATCACCAGGCGCAACTCGTCGAGCAGCCCTGCGGCCAAAAGCGACTGGGCCAAGGTAGCACTGCCGTGAATCTGCAACTCCCGGCCGGACTGCTGCTTTAGTTCAGAGACTTGCGCGGCAATTTCTCCCGACAGGATCGTCGTCGGAGCCCAATCCGCTGTCTTCAGGCTGCGGGAGGCAACGTACTTTGGGAGTCCATTCATCTTTTCCGTGAACGGATCATCAGGGTCGGTAATCCGCGGCCAGTCCCGCGAAAAGTTGTCGTAGGTACGACGGCCAAACAGCAACGCATCGGCCTGGCCCAGCCAGTTCGCGGCCAGTTTCACGAACTCCCCGTCCAGGTGCGGCACGAACCAACCTCCCTTGTTGAATCCGTCGCTGGTGTCCTCATCTGGGGATCCAGGACCCTGGGAAACACCATCCAGGGTCAGGAACTGCGTCAGTGTTAGTTTCATCGTCTATCCCCCCTCTCGGTACTTGAACTCGTCCGGCCTCAACGCTACCCGCGTGCCTTTGGATGCCTGGCCATGTTCCTTTCGCGTCCAGAATCACAAACTGCCAAAGCAGCCGAAAGTTTAGCCCCGCAGCTGTATCCCGTCAGCGAACAAACCCCGAAATCGAGCGCTTCGTCACGTCCGCATGGGGCCTGCAGGGCTTCCGGCATCAAGTGTCCGTAGACCTGCTCTGTCGTCCGGGGGGCAGTGTGACTGACCCCGCGGCCCGGACACCCATAGGGGTCGTTGTGTAAAGTTGTTGCCTCAGGCAATTGAGCTGGCGGCGCCTGCACGGCCGACATTCCCGGGGCTCCGATACGCCGGCGATATCTGGTGGATAACCGGAAGGCACTTCTTCACAGGTCCCTGATCAATCCCGGCGGCGTCGCAGGGTTTTCCGGCTCCTCGAAATGTCAGCACCCCGCCCCTACGACGGTCAACCCCAGTCGAAGGAACAGGTGGTCTCAGGTGAACGAACAAGGCAGTGGACGGGTCAGTGTATCTAGCTGGTGAGTCAATGTTGAGATGAGTGTCCAGCTTCCCTCAGGTTCTGTCCCGCTCACCCGCGAAGGACTACGATTCTGCCGGTCGGCTGGGGCAGCGCCTTCTCTGACAACAACTGAAACGAGGAAACAGACATGTAATGCCTGCCATGGTTCGCGCCCATCCTTCCCGGCAAACTTGAGGCCTTCAAGGAACTGGACGCCGAGACCCAAGGACCCCGGAAGGAAGAATTTCGGCTGTCTCGGCAGCGGATGGGGATTGTCCGGGACGTGGTCAGCCATATGGCTACGCCTCAAGGCGATTTCGCCTGCATCTTCCGGGAGGGGGAGGACATCGCCATGGCTTTACGAATGGCCGCCACCTCCGAGGATCCCTTCGATGAGTGGTTCCGTAGCAAGATCGCCGAGATTCGTGGCATTACGCCAGACATGCTCCAGGGACCGCCTCCCGCCACGTTATATGTGGACTACCGGGCAGACGGCTGAACTAGGACATCGGGACGGCCCTGCCCGACACTTGCAACGACGCTCGGCCTTGGCGGACGCGGACGAGGACGAGCTGGTCAGACAGACAGCGGTCTACCTTGCCGAACGCCAGCCCGTCGAGGACTTCCCGCCAATGCTTGACCTTCTCGAGGTTGATGGCCAGCTACGAGGACTACCCCGAACACATCCGGCATCGGCTCGGCCCCTAGCTGTACTGAGTCAGGACGTTGGTTACATCGTGAATAGGTGAAGACCTCTTAGGTTGGTGGTTACCACACACAGCCAACGACTAAGAGGTCTTCATGATCCACCGTAATGCCCGCCTGACCCCGACCGGTAGACGGATCCTTGTCGAACGCGTCCTGAACGGCCGTCCGATTGCCCATGTGGCCAAAGAACTGGGCATCTCGCGGACCTGCGCCCACCGCTGGATTAGCCGCTACCGGGCCCACGGCTGGGAAGGGCTGCAGGACCGCAGCTCCAGACCAAAGTCATGCCCGCACGCCACTCCGGGGAAAGTCGTTGCCGAGGTCCTGACAAAACGCGTAGAGCACCGCGAGGGGCCGGCCAATCTGGCATTGCGTTGCGGGGTCAGCGCCCGGACGGTCTCTCGGATTCTGGCCCGTGCCGGCATGCCGCGGCTGTGGGACCTGGACCCGGTGACCGGGGCCCGGATCCGCGCTTCCCGTGCCACTGGCCGCCGCTATGAACGCGACGGCCCGGGGGACATGATCCACGTCGACGTCAAGAAACTCGGGCGGATCCCCGAGGGCGGAGGCTGGCGGGCCGACCCTTCCCAGGGCCCGGCTAACCACCGCAGATCACACCAGAAGCTGGGTTTCGACTACGTCCACGTGGCCGTCGATGACTACACCCGCTTCGCCTACGCCGAGGTCCTTCCCGACGAGAAGGGCCCGACCTGCGCCGGATTCCTCACCAGAGCTGCGGCCGCCATGGCCGCCAACGGGGCGCCGGTCAAACGGGTCATGACCGACAACGCATTCGCCTACCGGCTCTCCCGCGATTTCCAGGACGCCCTAACTGCGCTGGGCGCTAAACACATCCTGATCAAACCCCGGCATCCCTGGCAAAACGGCAAAGCAGAACGCTTCAACCGCAGCGCACCCTGCAGGAAGGCTGGGCCTACCGGCAACCATTCACGTCCAACCAGGCGCGCACCGACGCCCTGCAGCCATGGCTAAACTTCTACAACAACCACCGGCCCCACGGCAGCCTCGGAGGCAAGCCACCCATCAGCAGGTGCAACCAACCTACTGGCTGAGTACAACTAGGGCTCGCCGCAGTCATTCGACGACCGGCGTCGTTCGGGATCGCCGAGGCGCTGCCGTGGCGCCGGAACGCTCAGGCGTACCCGCACCGTTGCTGCGACCCTGGGCTAGTGCTGAGCCGTTTCCGTGAGACGTGACCTTGACCTGCTAAAGTTGTGTTGAAATTCCAACACTCCGTGTTCGCATAGCTACTAATGCACATGGCCACGACTTCCCGGGAGCAATATGGACCTGTCACCGTCCTTCAAGGCCTATGACGTGAGGGGCCTCGTCGGCGTTTCCATCAGTGAGGAAAGCGCCGAAGCAGTGGGCGCCGCGTTTGTGGACGTGCTGGGCCTGTCCGGCCAGACCATCGCCTGCGGAGGGGACATGCGGCCCTCTTCACCCGGCTTCAGCGGCGCCTTTGCGGCGGGTGCTGCCCGGCGCGGTGCGGACGTGAAGTCCCTGGGCCTTATCTCCACCGATGAGCTTTACTACGTGTGCGGCGCCCTGGACATAGCCGGGGCCATTTTCACCGCGAGCCATAACCCCGCGGAATACAACGGGATCAAGATGGCCAAGGGCGGCGCCGTCCCGGTTTCCGCAGAAACCGGGCTCACGGCCATACGGGATCTGGCCCAGCAGTATGTCGACCGCGGGATCCCCGCAGCCGCGGCCCAGGGCACCGTGTCCACGCTTGACGTGCTCGCGGGTTACGCCGGAAAGCTCCGCTCGCTCGTGCCCTTGAATGCCGTCCGGCCGCTGAAGGTGGTGGTGGACGCCGGCAACGGCATGGCGGGCCTGACCGTTCCCGCGGTCCTTGGGGACCAGTTCCACCCTGCTTTGCCGCTCACTGTTGTGCCGCTGTACTTCGAGCTCGACGGGACGTTCCCCAACCATCCTGCCAACCCCCTTGAGCCGGAGAACCTTCGCGACCTGCAAGCCGCCGTCATCGCCCACGGCGCCGATATTGGCCTGGCCTTCGACGGCGACGCCGACCGCTGCTTCGTGGTCGACGAGAACGGAAGGCCAGTCACGCCGTCGGCCGTTACGGCATTGATTGCCGTCCGGGAGATCCGCCGCGCCCAGGCCGCCGGGGAAGCCGAACCGGTGATCATCCACAACCTGATCACGTCGCGCGCGGTGCCGGAAATTGTTGCCGCCGCGGGCGGACGACCGGTCCGGACCCGGGTGGGGCATTCCTTTATCAAGGCTCGGATGGCCGAGGAGGGCGCCGTGTTCGGCGGCGAACACTCGGCCCACTACTACTTCCGCGACTTCTACAACGCGGACACGGGCATGCTTGCCGCCATGCACGTCCTGGCCGCCCTCGGCGAGCAGGAGCGGCCCTTGTCCGAACTGGCCCGCGAGTTCGACCCGTACGCGGCCAGCGGCGAAATCAACTCATCCGTTGACGGCGTCGACGGCAAGGTGGCGGACGTGCGGGCCAGCTACGCGAACGGTGCCGTAATCGATGAACTCGACGGGCTCAGCGTCAGCAGCGAGGCCGGGGACTGGTGGTTCAACCTGAGGGCCTCCAACACGGAGGAACTGCTGCGGCTTAACGTCGAAGCCGCCGACACCGCCACCATGGCCCAGGTGCGCGACGCCGTCCTCCAGCAGATCCGGGCCTAGCGGCCCAACACCACGTTCACCGGTTCCTCGCCCGCCAGCAGCAACGAGATCTGCTGCCTGACCAGCCGGACCATCCGCGGGAACATCGCCGAGCTCGCCCCGCCCACGTGCGGGGTGATGAGCACGCCGGGAGTGGTCCACAGCGGGTGGCTGGCCGGCAGCGGCTCGGGGTCGGTGACGTCCAGGGCGGCCCGCAGCCGCCCGGACGACGTTTCGGCCCGCAGGGCATCCGTGTCAGCCACCGGGCCTCGGGCCACATTCACCAGCAGCGCTCCGTCCGGCATCGCGGCCAGGAACTTCCGGTCCACCAGCTGGTGCGTGAGCTCACTCAAGGGGACACTGACCACCACGATGTCGTGCAGCGGCAACTGTTCATACAGCGCATCGATCCCGTGGATCCGGCCCCGCTCATCGTCCCGCTCCCCGCTGGCCATCCGCGTCACTTGCGTTTCGAACGGCAGGAGCGTGGCCTCGATGGCCTTCCCCACTCCCCCGTAGCCCACCAGCAGCACGCGTCGGTCCGCAAGGCTGGGCCGCTGGATGTTGTCCCAGGTCCCGGACGCCTGGTTCCGCACGAAGTCGGGCATCCCGCGCTGGCTGGCGATCATCATGCCCACGGCGAGTTCCGCCGTGGACGTCTCGTGGACCCCGGCCGCATTGGCGAAAACACAACCGTCGGGCAGGACGGCAGCCACGCCGTCATAGCCGATCGACTGGCTCTGCACCAGCCCCACCTCAACGCCGTCCAGCGCGGCCAGCGCCGCTGGCTTGCCCATGTAGGGCGGCACCAGCAGGTCTAAACGGCCCGACGGCGGCGGTCCGCTAAGGTCCCACAGGACAAACTCGACGCCGGCAATCGGATCGAGCGCGTCCAGCATCTTCCGGTCGGGCAGGGCCACCCGCAGCGGCACGCTCACGCGGCCACCACGATCTTGACGTTGGCGGCACCCAGTGCGTCCTCGATCTCCCGGGGCGGCGGCGCGTCCGTCACCAGCACGTCCACGGCGTCGAAGGCGGCGAGCCGCGCCAGCGCGTACCGCAGCATTTTCTGGTGCGTTGCCACCACCACCACCTGTTCAGCTGAGTCCATAAGGGCGATCTTAGTGGCGCGCTCCACGTCCCGCTCGATGTAGAACGCCTCGTCGTGGAGCCCGCTGACCCCGATAAACGCCGTTTTGGCCCGGAGGCCGGAGGCGGCGCTCACCGTCATGGGACCGTTGAACGCCTGGCTGTCCAGGAGCAGCTCACCTCCGAGGCAGATGGTCCGCGCCGCCGTCAGCTGCAGGCAGCGCTGGATGGCGGGCGCGGAGTGCGTGATGATGGTGCCCGCGAACGTCGGCGGCAACTCCAGAGCAATTTGGTACGTGGTGGTTCCGGCGTCCAGGATGATGGCGTCCCGCTCGCCGATCATGGACACGCAGGCCCGGGCCACCCGCTGCTTGGCGTCAGCATCCTCCCGGACCCGGGCCGCGAAGTCCGCGTTCTGCCCGCTGGCGTTGACGGCGCTGACGCCGCCGTGGACCACCCGTGCCAGCCCCTTTTGGGAAAGCACGCGGGTGTCCCGGCGCACCGTCATG
Source organism: Arthrobacter sp. KBS0703 (assembly GCF_002008315.2). Taxonomy (NCBI): domain Bacteria; kingdom Bacillati; phylum Actinomycetota; class Actinomycetes; order Micrococcales; family Micrococcaceae; genus Arthrobacter; species Arthrobacter sp. KBS0703. The sequence goes on from NZ_MVDG02000001.1 coordinate 2,002,362, forward strand.
TCCGAGACCGCGAACGTTTCGGCGAGGTCCATCGTGGAGATGAAGCCCCGCTGCTCGAGGTGGTCCAGGATGGTGCGCTGGCGGGGCGTCAACGGCGCCTCTTTCGGTGAGCTGCTCATATCCCCTTCTCCTGCTTCCCTTAATCGGGCGAATTAGGCCTGCCAGGGTGTTGCAATTCCAACACAAATCTACTCAGTGACTGAGCCCGACACCGGCATTCGTCAGCTCTACGGGGCGTCCTTCGATGATGGAGCGCTCGGCCGCCAGGCCCATGCGCACTGACTGCAGGCCGTCGGCAACCGTAACTTCCACCGGCCCGTCACCCAGGATGGCCTTGCGGTAGCCAAGGTGTTCATAGTACGTGGAGCCGTGGTGGGCGCCGGCAGCGAGGACGGCCTCGTCCACAGGAACCTCGTGCATCTCCGGCCCCAGCGGCGCGCGCGGGCTGAATTCCACCGTCGCCTCGGCCTCGTCGCCCTCGATCCAGTGGTTGGCTGCCACCGGGATAAGGGTCTCGATCTTGGCGGCGTCGCCCACAATGGAGATCCGCTCCTGGAACTTGGAGCCCTCGGCGAACATGGACAACTCCAGCATGGCACGGCGTCCGCCCTTGAAGTCCACAATCACGTAGGCGTTGTCGATCATGTCCGACACCCTGCCGTTGTACACCTCGTCCATATGGTTGACGTCGTGGCCGCCGCTGGCGTAGACGCGGACGGGTTCGTCCTGCAGGATCAGCCGCATCAGGTCAAAGAAGTGGCAGCACTTCTCCACCAGCGTGCCTCCGGTCCGCTCCGCGAAGCGGTTCCAGGCGTCCACCTTATGCAGGAAGGGGAAGCGGTGCTCCACGATGGAGAGCATGTACACGTTGCCGAGCCTGCCGCCGTGGGCTGCCTGAATGATCTCCTGCACCGGCGGCATGTAGCGGTACTCCATGGCAACCCACACCGGCGCGGTGTAGTCGGCCGCCAGCGCTTCAAGCTCGTCGGCCTGTTCCGCCGTGGTGCACACGGGCTTTTCCACCAGCACGGGCAGGTTGGTGCCGCTCGCGAAGATGTCCTTGAGGATGGCCAGGTGGGTGTCGTTGGGGCTGGCGATCACCAGCGCATCCACGAGGCCCGAATCCAGCAGTTCCCGGTGGTGCGGGAAGGTCTGGACTTCGTAGCCGATCTCGGCCACCGTCTCCTCAAGGGACGACGCCTGGGGGTCGGAGACGGCAGTGATCCGGCTTCCGGGGATCAGGGCGAGGTTCCGGACGTGTTCGCGGGCCATGTGGCCGGCGCCGATGAGGCCATAACGAATTGTCCGTACCGGTTCCACAGAAGGCAATGACATGAGCTGCTCCGTTTCTCTACGTTGAGTTTTTGGGGGACCGCGGCGTTGCATCCCAAACAGAAGTATACCGAAAGTGTTGTTATTCCAACATAGCGTGTGTATATTTCTTCAGTATCAGCCGTAACTACAACGAGGTGGAACGTGTCCCAACCATCATCCGGAACCCTGCTCTTCGTAGGCTGCGCCACTCTTGACTCCATTGCAGTCGTCCAGGATTACCCCGCCGCGGACAGCCGCACCGTCGCCATGGACTTCGCGACGGCAGGCGGCGGCCCGGCTGCCACCGCAGCCGTAGCGGCTGCCCGCGCGGGCGCACACACAGCCTTCGCAGGCGTCCTCGGAACGGACGAGGAAGGCGACCGCATCATCGCCGGACTGCAGGCAGAAGGCGTGGACACCTCCGCGGTGGTCCGCGATCCCGATGTCAAGACCGGCGCGAGCGTAATTGTTGTCAGCCAGGCCTCCGAAAGCCGGGCCATTGTCACCCGGCCCGTGCCGCCGGTCAGCTTTCCAGCCGGCAGCCGGTTCCATGAACTGGTGGAATCGGCCGCCTGGGTCCACGTGGACCATCTGGGCTGGAACGCCGTCGCTTCCCTTCCGGCCTTCGGCGCCGGAACCCTGAAGGTCAGCGTGGATGCCGGCAACCCCATCGCGTCCTTCAGCCCGCGGGGCGTGGCCCTCTACGTCCCAACCATTGAACGGCTCCACGCAGAGTACGGCGGGCACCACTCCCCCGAAGCGCTCCTGGGCAAAGCGGTCGACGACGGCGCCTCCGCCGTCGTCGCCACCGCCGGCTCTGAAGGCGCCTGGGTCAGGGACGGCAACGCGGACCCGCTCCACGTGCCGGCCACACCGGCCACCATCGTCTCCACCCTTGGCGCGGGCGACGTCTACCACGGCGCCCTCCTCGCCGCTGTTGCCGCCGGCCTGCCGCTGGCGGACGCCGCAGCTTTCGCCGGTCGCACCGCCTCCGCCTCCTGCGAAGGACTGGACGGCCGTTCCAAAATCCCGCACCAGACCATCACCCCCGCCTTTGCCTCCAACCACAGCCCTAGCTGAAAGAAGCAGCACATGACCCTCACAGACCTCTCACCCCTCCAGCGCCCGTCCGGCGCCTTCGCGATGCTCGCCGTGGACCAGCGCGAGGCGATGCGCAACATGATCGCCGAACACCAGGAAGACCCCGTCACGGACCAGGACCTCCAGGACTTCAAGCTCCAGGCCGCCAAAATCCTCACCCCCTATGCCTCCGGCGTCCTCATCGATAGGCAGTTCGCCCTCGACCAGGCCATCGAGGACAACGTGGTTGACCCCGGCTGCGGACTCATCGCCTCCGCCGACCACTTCGAAACCGCGCACGGCGAGCTGGTGGGCGAAGTGACCATCGACCGGCTGGTGGACCCGCACAAATACGCTGCCCTCGGCGTCAAGGCCCTCAAGCTGCTGGTGCTGTACCGCCCGGACGAGCCCGCCGACGGCCGCGTGGCCATGGTCCGCGAATTCGTGGAGATTTGTAAGTCCGCCGGGCTCATCAGCATCATCGAACCTGTATCCCGCAAACCACTCTCCGGCGATGACTTCGACTGGAACGCAGGCATCCTGGCCGCTGCCAAGGAACTGGGGAGCCTGGGCGCCGACCTCTACAAGGCCGAGGTTCCCTTCCACGGCCAGGCTCCCGAAGCCGACGTGCGCGCAGCCTGCGCCGACCTGACGCGGGCCATCAACGGCCCGTGGGTGGTCCTTTCCTCCGGCGTCCCCGAGGATGTTTTCCCCGACGCAGTCCGGTGGGCCTGCCTCGAAGGCGCCAGCGGCTTCCTCTCCGGACGCGCCGTCTGGGCGTCCTGCATCGGCGCCACCGACGTCGTCGACTCCCTGTCCACTGACGCCGTCCGGCGGCTGCAGCGCCTGTGCGCCGTGGTGGACGACGTGGTCTCGTCGCAAAAGACCAGTGCATGAGCAGTCCCGACGCGCCAAGCGCTTCCTGGTGACAGCCATTCCGTAGGCAACAAGCAAGGCACAGCAAAACACTCAACGAGGAGAAAATTGTGAGTCAGATTTCACGCAGGCAGGCCATCGCGATTCTCGGAGCCCTGGGCTTCGGAGCAACTGCGGCAGCATGCGCCGGGCCGGGCCTGTCTCTTATACACATCTAGATGTGCATAAGAGACACGGGGCCGGCCGCCCCGTCCACCGGCGCCGTCACCGGCAAGGTGTCTCTTATACACATCTAGATGTGTATAAGAGACAGGGCGAGGACAAGGCGGTGTTCGATGAACTCATCAAGCGCTTCGCTGCAAAGCACGACGGCGTGGAGGTTGCCCAGGACATCTCCACCTCCAACGACTACAACGCCCAGGGCCTGCAGAAGGTCCGCGGCGCAGCCATCGGTGACGCGTTTGCGACCTTCCGCGGCGCCCAGTTCAAGAACTTCACCGAGGCCGGCATCTACACCGAGCTCAAGGACAGCAAGGCAGTAGGCAACTACCAGCCGGGCCTGCTTTCCGCCGGGAAGTCCGGCGACAGCCAGCTGGGCCTGCCGTACCAGGTGGTCTTCCCCATGCCGATGGCCAACGCGGACCTGTTCGCCAAAGCCGGCGCGGACATCGCACCGAAGAACTGGGACGGGTTCCTGGCCATGTGCGAGAAGCTCGCAGCTTCCGGCGTCATCCCGATCTCCTGGCCGGGCGGCGACGTGGGAAACGGCGGCCAGCTGTTCAACTGCATGATCGCCAACAACGCCCCCGTCGACGACATGTGCGCCCAGATCGAGCAGGGCAAGCTCAAGGTCACCGACGACTGGTTCATCAAGATGCTCAATCAGTACAAGGAACTTATCCCCTACCTGCAGCCCAATGCCACCGGCACCGCGGTGGAGCCGGCGCAGAACCTGTTCTCCCAGGGAAAAGCCGCGATGCTCGCCACCGGCTCGTACCACATCGCTGCCGTCCGCGGACTGGGGGCAACGTTCCCCATCGAGCTCGTCTTCCCCAACACCTCGGACGGCTCCGGCAAGTACGAGGGCGCCTACAACGCCACGTTCATCCTGGGCGTCAACTCAGCCAGCAAGAACCAGGCCGCCGCGGCAGCATGGATCGATTTTCTGTCCGAGCCGGAGAACGCCGGCTACTACGCCAACCAGACGGCCCAGCACGTGACCGTGGACAAGGTGGAGTACACCAACCCGGACCTGAAGCGCCTGAGCCCCTGGCTTGAGAAAAAGACGGCGCTGGCCGCCCGGTTCCAGTTCCAGAACCTTGATGTCCGCAACGCGGTGGAGGCCAGTGCCACGGCTGTCGTCTCGGGCACCAGCCCCGAGCAGGCCGCCGAAGCCGCCCAGAAGATTGTTGACGAACGGCTATGAGCACCCACACCAAAATGGCTGCCGAACGGAAGGCCCCGGACGGCGGAACTGAAACCGACGCAGCGACGAGGCGCCGCCGCTCCCCCACGCGGGCGAATCCGGCACTGTATCTCTTCCCGCTTCCCGCCGTCGCCATCATTGCGTTCTTCCTGGTGATGCCCACCCTGCAGGCGTTCCAGTACGCCATCACGGACTGGAACGGCTTCTCCGCGGCGTTCAACTACGTGGGGCTGGACAACTTCGTCCGTGCCTTCACCAAGGACTCGCTTTTCACCAACGCGCTGACCAACAACCTGAAGTTTGTGCTGATGGTGGTCATCGCGCAGACGGCCTTCTCCCTGGTGCTGGCCCTGCTCCTGACGAAGAATTCACGCGGCAGCATCCTGCTCCGCGCCCTGTTCTTCTTCCCCACCATCCTGTCCTCCGTCTCCGTGGCCTTCATCTGGAAGTTCATCTACGACCCCAACTTCGGCCTGGCCAATGCGGTCCTCGGCGGAGTTGGCCTGGAAGCCCTGCAGGGTTCCTACCTCGGAAACAACGCCCAGGCCCTGTACTGGGTGGCCGTGACGCAGGTCTGGTTCCACGCGGGACAGATGATGGTGGTCTACATCGCCGGCCTGCAGGCCATCCCGCGGGAACTGTATGAGGCCGCGGAGATGGACGGCGCCGGGAAATGGCAGCAGTTCAAGTCCATCACCTGGCCGTTTGTGGCCCCGGCAACGTCAATCGTCGTCGCCTACACCACCGTCCAGTCGTTCAAGGCCTTCGACCTGATCCTGGGCATCGCGGGGAACCCGCCCAAGCAGTCCTTGGATATCCTCTCCACCCGCATTTACAGCACCTTTGCCAACTCGGAATTCGGCTACGCCGCCGCCCAGTCGATCATCTTTATGGCGATGATCGCCTTGGTCACCTGGCTCCAGCGCCGGTTGCTCCGGCTGACCCCGAAGGGGGAATGACAGCATGCTCGCTTCACTAAGTCGCCGCGCAATTCTCGGAATCTACGCGGTCATCATCATCGTTCCGCTGACCGTGGTGGGGTTCGGCAGCTTCAAGTCCACGCAGGAACTCTTCGCCGGGCCGTTCAGCCTGCCGCAGTCCCTCTCACCCGCCAACTACGCGGAGGTGATCGGCGGCCAGGATCTGGGGTCGTCGTTCATGAACAGCGTCATTGTCACCGCCATCTCCGTCCCCCTGACCCTATTCCTGGCCAGCCTGGCCGGGTACGCCATCTCCCGGCTCAAGGGGTTTATGGCCTGGGCCATCTTCGGTTTCCTGGTCCTGGGCATGGCCATCCCGGCGCAGGCCAACATGGTGCCGTTGTACGTCCTGTTCGGCCGGCTCGGTCTGCTGGACAGCCTGGCAGGCCTGGTGCTGGCCAACGTCGTGTCCACCCTGCCCATCGCCGTCTTTATCCTCGGCGGGTTCATGCGGACCCTGCCCAAGGAGCTGTACGAGGCATCCTCCATTGACGGCACCGGCCCGTGGCGGACGTACGTCTCCATCGCGCTCCCCCTGTCCGCCCCGTCAGTGGCCGCAGCAGCGATCTTCCTGTTCGTCATCCACTGGAACGAACTCCTCTATCCGCTGCTGTTCATCCAGTCCCCGGGCAACCGGACCCTGCCGCTGGCACTGCTCAGCTTCCAGGGCGAGTTCCAAACCAACTACCCGCTCCTGTTCGCCGGTGTCATCCTGGCGTCCCTGCCCGTGGTGGTCGCCTACGTCTTCCTGCAGCGCTACTTCGTTGCCGGGATTACCGCCGGAGCAAGCAAGGGATGAGGACCCCGGACCTCCACCAGCCCAACGAAAGGCAACATACGTGAACCTGAAATCAGCCCGACACCTGGTGAATGGAACCTGGCACACGGCCGGCAGTTCCAAGGACGTGACCGACCCCGGAAACGGCAGCACGGTTGGCGAAGTGGCCTGGGGCACCGCCGAAGACGCCACTGCCGCTGCAGGCGCCGCGGCCGACGCCTTCGGTTCCTGGTCCCGGACCACCGCGCGCCACCGGGCAGACCTGCTCCGGAACGCCGCCGACCTGCTGGCCGAACGCCGCGACGAACTGGCCCACATCCTGGCCCTGGAAGCCGGAAAACGGCTCCCGGAAGCCCAGGGTGAGGTGGACTTCTCGGTGGAATACTTCCGCTGGTTCGCCGAGGAAGTCCGCCGCTCCACCGGCACCGTCAGCCCGCCCGAACTCCAGGGCCGGCGCCACCTCAGCCTCCGCAAACCCATCGGCGTGGCACTCAGCCTCACCCCGTGGAACTTTCCCGTATCCATCCAGGCCCGCAAACTCGCCGCAATGCTGGCCGCAGGCTGCACCGTGGTGGGCCGGGTCTCCGAAAAGGCGCCGCTCGCCGCCACCGGACTGTTCGAGGTCCTGCACGAGGCCGGGTTCCCCGCCGGCGTCGTTAACCTGGTCCACGGACCCTCGCGCGAAATCACCGCAGCCCTGCTCCAACACCCCGCCGTGCGGGCCGTCAGCTTCACCGGATCCACCGGCGTAGGCCGTCAGATCATGGCCTCCGCTTCAGAACGCGTGGTCCGTCCGCTGCTTGAACTGGGCGGCAACGCACCGTTCATCGTCTTCGAGGACGCGGACCTGGACGCAGCCGTCGACGGCGCCGTCCTGGGCCGGCTCCGCAACACCGGCCAGTCGTGCGTGGCAGCGAACCGATTCCTGGTTCAGGACAGCATCGCCGACGAGTTCACCCGGAAGCTGGGCGCGCGCTTCGACGCGATGAGCATCGGGCATGGCGTCCCCGAGGGCGGCGCAACGGTCCCGGACCTTGGTCCCATGATCGACGCCGAGCGGGTGACCGCCGTTCAGGCCCTCGTGGATGACGCCCTGAACCGCGGCGCCCGGCGCGTCACGCAGCGGACCGATGTCCCCCGGCAGGGCGCGTTTATGGCCCCCACACTGCTCACGGACGTCCCCGACGACGCACCCCTGGTGAGCGAAGAAGTGTTCGGCCCGGCGGCCGGCGTCGTGACCTTTTCTTCCGAGGAGGACGCCATCCGCAAGGCGAACGCCACAGAGATGGGCCTCGCCGCGTACGTCTGGAGCCGCGATCCCAAGCGCGCCTGGGATGTCCCCGAACGCCTGGAAGCCGGCATCGTGGGGGTCAACGATCCCCTCCCCTCCGTGGCGTTCGCCCCCATGGGCGGCGCCAAGCAGTCCGGCCTGGGCCGCGAAGGAGCAAGCCTTGGCCTCGAGGAGTTCGAGGAGGTCCAGTACGTGGCCTGGAGGCCGTAAATGCTGACCACCGGGCTCGTGCTGGGCGCCGTTGTCATGGGAGCCGGGATGCAGCGCATCACCGGCATGGGCTTCGCCCTGGTGGCAGCCCCCTTCCTGGTACTGCTCCTGGGCCCGGTGGAGGGGGTCGTATTGGTGAACGTCTGCGGCGCCGTGACCGCGGGGGCCATCATCTTCCGGGTGGTGCGGGACATCGACTGGAAGCGGTACGCGGCACTGGCGGCGTCGGCGCTGCTGGGAATCATCCCCGCAGCCTTCCTGATCCGGCTCATCCCGCCGGCGGTGCTGGAGATCTCCATCGGGGTGCTCCTCGCCGTCGGGCTCACCTTTTTGCTTGGCCTCAAGTCCGCCACGCTTCCTCCGCGCCGCCGCTACCTGTTCACGGCCGGCGGCCTGAGCGGGTTTATGAATACGGCGGCCGGGGTGGGCGGGCCTGCCGTCAGCATGTACTCCATCGCCACCCGGTGGCAGCACAAATCCTTCGCTGCCACCATGCAACCGTACTTTTTCACCATCGGCGTGTTCTCCCTGATCTCCAAGGCCCTCACTGCCCCGGCCACCTTCCCCGCACTGCCCTGGGGAATGTGGGTGGCCGTCGCCGTGGCCTGCCTCGCAGGCCTGGTGCTGGGCGACGTCGCTGCCCGGTTCGTCCCGGCGCGGGCCGCCCAGGTCCTGCTGATCGTCCTGGCCTACCTGGGAGCGGCTGCCACCATCATCCGCGGTGTGCTCGATGCCATCGGCTAGCAGCCGCTGCTGCACCACCCCATCCCCTCAACCATCAACGAAAGGGCTGCCATGGCTCTCGTCTCCCCACAAGATAACCCACTGCGCGTGTCCACCAACAAGGGCGAGACCGTCACCCTGACGCTTGATGCGGGCGCTCCAGTGACCATACAGCTTGATGTTCGAGGGCAGTGCAGCTGCGGGGGCACTGCCAGAGTTGCTGGCGCATACACAGACACCGACTTCGGCACTCACTAATCAGGCATCATTCTCAATCTGCACCCACCATGGAAAGGAAATAACATGACGTGGCTGAACAGCGCCGCTCACGCGCGATGGCTGGAGTCCGAAACCGATCGGCTGATCAATTTCGCCGCGGGTTCAAAGGTGCCCACCGGATTCGGCTGGCTCGACAACAACGGCGCGGTGTTCACCGACAAGCCGACCCACCTCTGGATTACCGCGCGGATGGTTCATAGTTTCGCCGTCGCTGCCCTGATGGGGCGGCCAGGCGCTGCTACCCTCGTCGACCACGGCATCGCCGCCCTCAACGGAGTCTTCCACGATGATGAGTTCGGCGGCTGGTATGCCGAGGTAGACGGGAACGGACCGGTAAACGACACCAAGTCCGGTTACCAGCACTCCTTCGTGCTCCTCGCGGCTGCCAGCGCCGTTGCGGCCAACCGCCCGGGCGCCAAGGAATTGCTCGACGAGGCACTGCGCATCGCTGACACCAGGTTCTGGGACCACGACGCCGGCATGTGCTTCGACTCGTGGAACCGGGAATTTACGGAAACTGAAGCATACCGTGGCGGTAACGCGAGCATGCATTCCGTCGAGGCGTACCTCATCGTCGCCGATGTGACCGGGGAGAACCGCTGGCTCGAACGGGCCCTCCACATCGCCGAGGTGCTCATCCACGACTTTGCGCGCAACAACAACTACCGGGTCTTCGAGCACTTCGACCCGGAGTGGAACCCCATGCCGGAGTACAACACCGATGACCGGGCCAGCCAGTTCCGCGCGTACGGCGGAACCCCCGGCCACTGGGTTGAGTGGGCACGCCTGCTCCTGCACATCCGCGCCGGGCTCGAAGCCCGCGGCATGGACGTCCCAGCCTGGCTGCTGGACGACGCACGGGGCCTGTTCGACGCCGCCATCCGCGACGCCTGGCAGCCGGACGGCCATCCCGGATTTGTTTACACCGTCGACTGGGAAGGCAAGCCGGTTGTCACCACCCGCATCCGCTGGGTTCCCGCCGAGGCAATCGGGGGCGCGGCAGCTCTGTACATCGCCACCGGCGAGAAGAAGTATTCAGAATGGTACGAACGAATCTGGGACCACGCCCGCGACTGGTTCATCGATTACGAGCACGGATCCTGGAAGCAGGAACTCGACGAGCACGGCAATGTCACCTCCACTGTGTGGTCGGGCAAGGCGGACATCTACCACCTCTGGCACTGCCTGGTAGTGCCGCGACTTCCACTGGCGCCGGGGCTTGCTCCCGCCGTCGCGGCCGGCCTGCTGGATGCAGGGCTTGCTGCGTCCAGGTAACACGAGAAACCTGCGGCCCCTGATTTCGTGGATCCTGTGGAAAGCCGCTAGTTAGACACCCAGCAACCCAGAGTAGGTGACCATAGTGGTCACCTACTCTGGGCAGTACGGACGCCTCCTTCAGGGCACTCTCCGACCCACACGCCGGGACTTGCTCGGTGAAGCGAACATCGTCGAGAAATCACGCCTAGGTCACCTCGTCAACACAACCAGGTCGGATAACCCCACATCCCAGCAAGTAGAGGACCCACCAGCCAAGGCCCTGAACCCGCCACCCACCCAACCGAAGAGGCCATCGCGGGCGCCAGCCACAGACCGCGGAAAGCGTCAGAGGGACCCATGGATGGTCAATGTCCACACATTAAAGCAAAAACCCCTCTGACGAGGGGTCATGCGTGCCCGAGGTGGGACTCGAACTACATTCCAGCCCGTGCAAATACTGGGAACCCGCGAAAACATGCGGAATCCGAGCCAGTCCGGCCGATATACGACCCAGTCCGGAGCCCAATCTGTGGACATTGTCCACGCGCCCCTTTCGCCGCTTCAAAGCCTTCAGATCAAACGGCTGGCGCAATTCGTGGTCGTCCAGTTTACTTGTTCAAGAGGGAAATATTGTGGCTCCACCTCAATTGTCCAGACGGTGTCTGGACAATTGATTCCGGCCGTTCCAAACTGCGGCGAAGGCGCGCATGTTGTAAAGATTGCTTCGGGCGCATCAATGCCAGCCTCGGCCCACCGTCCGCAGCGAATCGTGCGATTAGTGTGCATGTCCCGTCCTTGCGGGGGCTTTCCAGGTGGCCCATTTCCGCGGTTCTGCTGAGGGCCGGCCTAGAACGTATCCTTGACCTGAGTACATGCCCAGTCCGGTCACGGCTGCCTGCTCAGCCTCGCTTTCCATGACTTCGGCGACGAGCTGTGCCTTTGATCTGTCGAGCGAATTCGACCACGGCCGCGCCGAGGCGCGTTGGCCGGAGTCTTGGTCGACACCGGCGATGAGGCTCCGGTTTTGATGATGTCAGGGTGCAGGCGCAGGATATGGCGCACGGAGGCGAACTCTGCTCCGGCATCGTCGGCCGCTATCCTCAGACCTTGCCCGCGGAGGGGGCAGTGACCCCCAAGCAAGGCATACGCCGCCACGGCCAGATTTGGATCGCCCGTACCGGAGGGTCTGGTTACGCTCACCAAGCCGTGCAGCCGCAAATGCGCCTGCGCGGTATTGCGGCCGGCCACCACTGGACGGCTGTCCCTTTGTCAGTCTTTGCTGCTGAATGCGGCGTCGAAGCTGGTCTGCGACGCCGGGAAGTCGAACTTCTTCAGCGCCGCCAGGGCCTCCGGTGCGCCGTGGAGGCGGTCCATGCCGGCGTCTTCCCATTCGATGCTGATGGGTCCGTTATAGCCGATGGCGGTGAGGGCGCGGAAGGAGGATTCCCAGGGGACGTCGCCGCGTCCGGCGGAGACGAAGTCCCAGCCCCGGCGTGGGTCGCCCCAGGGCAGGTGGGAGCCGAGGACGGTGTTCCGGCCGGTGGGGCGGAGCTTGGTGTCTTTGCAGTCCACGTGGTAGATCCGGTCTTTGAAGTCCCAGATGAAGGAGACGGGGTCGATGCCCTGCCACATGAAGTGGGAGGGGTCCCAGTTCAGCCCGAACGCGGGACGGTGGCCGATGGCTTCGAGGGTGCGGACGGTGGTCCAGTAGTCGTAGGCGATCTCACTCGGGTGGACTTCGTGGGCGAAACGGACCCCGCACTCGTCGAAGACGTCCAGGATGGGGTTCCAGCGGTCCGCGAAGTCCTGGTAGCCGGCCTCGATGACCTTTTCCGGCACGGGCGGGAACATCGCGACGTACTGCCAGATGGAGGAGCCGGTGAACCCGACGACGGTGTCCACGCCGAGGGCTTTGGCGAGCCGGGCGGTGTGCTTCATTTCCTCGGCGGCGCGTTGCCGGACGCCTTCGGGGTCGCCGTCGCCCCAGACTTTGGACCCGACGATCGCTTCGTGGCGGAAGTCGATGGGGTCATCGCAGACGGCCTGGCCCTTGAGGTGGTTGGAGATGGCCCAGACCTTGAGGTTGTATTTGTCCAGGACCGCGAGTTTGGAGTCGACGTAGCCGGGTTCGTCCCAGCGCCAGGCGTCCAGATGGTCCCCGGAGACAGCGATTTCCAGGCCGTCGTAGCCCCAGCCGGACGCCAAACGCGCGACTTCCTCGAACGGGAGGTCGGCCCACTGGCCGGTGAAGAGGGTGTAGGGGCGGGGCATGTCAGGCTCCCTCTGCGGGGGCGTTGGCCAGTTGGATGATGGAACTCTTGGCGGCGGCGGATTCTTCGACGGCGCTCAGGATGCGCTGGACGGTTAAGCCATCCTCGAACGACGGCGACGGCTGGGTCCCGGCGGCGATCGCCAGCAGGAAGTCACGGACCTCGTGCGTGAAAGTGTGCTCCCAGCCGATGGTGTGTCCCTGCGGCCACCACGCGGCCATGTAGGGGTGCTCGGGCTCGTTGATCAGGATCCGCCGGAATCCCTGCTCACGCGCGGGCGCCGTGGCGTCCAGGAAGCCGAGTTCATTGATGGTCTCCAGATCGAAGAGAATGGCGCCCTTCTCGCCATAGACCTCAAGCTTAAGCGAATTCTTCTGGCCGGTGGCCACCCGGGACACCTCGACGGAGGCGATTGCCCCGGAGGCCAGGGACAGCGTGGCCCAGGCGGCGTCGTCGACCGTTACGTCTTCCAGCCCGGCCGGCCCCGGGCGTTGGGTGGTGAACGTGTGGGTCCGGCCCGAGACCTCCCTGACCTGGTCTCCGAGCAGGAACAGGACCTGGTCGATGGCGTGGGAGGCGATGTCGCCCAGTGCCCCGGAACCTGCGGTTTCCTTCTTGAGCCGCCAGGTCATGGGTCCTGTTTCGTCGGCGAGCCAGTCCTGCAGGTACGCGGCCCGGACGTGCCGGACCATGCCGAGCCTGCCTTCACTGATGAGCTCCTTCGCGAGGGCCAGGGCCGGGACCCGGCGGTAATTAAAGCCCACCATCGATTGCACGCCCTTTGCCCTGGCGGCCCGGGCGGCGTTCGCCATCGCTTCGGCTTCGGCCAGGGTATTGGCCAGCGGCTTCTCCAGCAGCACGTGCTTGCCGGCTTCAAGGGCGGCGATGGCGATTTCGGCATGCATCCAGCCCGGAGCGCAGATGTCCACCACGTGGATGTCGTCGCGGTCCAGCACAGTGCGCCAGTCCGTGGCCGTTTCCTTCCAGCCGTACTTCGCGGCGGCCTCCGAAACGGCGTCGAAGTCGCGGCCAACCATGACCTTTTGGTCGAACGCCGGGACGTCGAAGAAGGAGGCCACGTTCCGCCAGGCATTGGAGTGTGCTTTGCCCATAAAGGCGTAGCCAATCATCGCCACGCCCAGGGTTCTGGGCGGGTTGTTTGGGGGGGACATCGTTTTGTCCTTTCTCATGCGAGTTCGCGAGGGTATTGTGTGCAACGCTGACAGGATCTGGCTGAGGCTATCGACGGGTTTCTTGACTGCTTGAGCTGACTGTGCCCCCGCTGATGATCCCTGCGGCTATTGCTGTCATCGCTCGGACCTTTCTCCAAGCATGCTTTTGACAAAAGCCAGACCGTCTTCCGAGAGGCTTTCCATCGATGGCGCCACGGGACGCCACAGGGAGACGGCTCGGGCGATCTCCTTCACTGTGGGCAGGAATGACTCGACCACAATCTGACCTGAGTAATTGATGTCCTTCAGCGAATCGAAAAAACTGTCCCACGGGACGTGACCCGATCCAGGGGTACCCCTGTCATTTTCTGACACCTGCACGTGGAAGATCCGAGATCCGGCCCCCCGGACCGCATCGGCGATGTCTTTTTCTTCGATGTTCATGTGGAACGTGTCGACAAGAAGTCCGACGTTTTCCCTGCCGATGTCATCGCATAGGTTCAGCCCCTGCTCGATGGTGTTGACCATGTCCGTTTCGAAGCGGTTGAGCGGCTCGATGGCGAGACGCACTCCGCGGTCGCCGGCGTAGTCGGCTACCGCGCGAAGGCTTTCCGCGGCGTTTTGCCACCGGGCCTGACGCTCACCGGGCTCCAAGAGTTCCGCCCGGCCCGTCGCCGAGAACATGGGCCCGGCGACATGGGGGGAACCGACTGCTGCTGCTACGTCAACGCAGTCGCGAAGGTAGGCCATGCCGTTGTCACGTCGGCGGGGATCGGGATCCGACACGTCGCGGTCCGGGCCAAACGCGCCGCAGATTCCGATGTCAGTCCCTGTCCTCTGGGATTCATGGACGAGCCATTCTGACGTGATCTTCTGCGGATCTTCGATACACACTTCGATGACGTCGTAGCCGAGCTCCGCCACGCGGTCGAAGGCCCACGCGTCCTCGAGGGAGAAGGGCGAGGCGAGGATGAAGGTGCTGAGCCCAATGGGATTGGCCGGCATTTACAGGCCTCCTAACCGACGTTCAATCGCCCGCGTGTGCTGGATTGCCGCTGCCGTGTATTCGTCTTTGAACTCCGGCGCTCCGGCACCGCTCAGCACTCCCCAGACGTCTCCCGCTGCGGGCAGCAGCTCATAGGAGATCCAGCCCTTGTAGTCGGCGTCGACGATGGCCTGGATGATGGGCTCGAAGTCCAAGTGCCCATATCCTGGAGCGGCCCGGTTACTGTCGGCGAGGTGTACGTGCGCCAAGCGATTTCCGGCTTTGCGGATCGACTCGGCGATGTCCCGTTCTTCAATGGACATGTGGAAGGTGTCGACCATGTAACCGATATGGGGGCTGCCAACTTCGTCCAAGAACTGCAGAGCCTGTTCTGTCCGGTTGATGAGGTACGTCTCGTAGCGGTTCCACGGCTCGAGGGCCAGGCGCACGCCGTTCTCCCCTGCGTATGCCGCGAGTTCGCCTGCGGCGTCAACCGCCCAAGCCCATTCTTGTTTGATGTCTGCTTCCGGCACGATCTTCATGCACGCTGTGGGGGTGAACGTTACGACTTCCGCACCCAGCCTTGCTGCGTAATCGATGTTTCCCTTAACGTATTTGATGGCGTTTGCGCGGACCTCCGGGGACGAACTGACGATGTCACGTTCCGGCGTGTAGATGCTGACGATTGACGAGGGAGCTACCTGGTGCTGGGTGAGGGCAGAACGGAGAGCGGCTTCGTCCTGTTGTTCTGGTTCTCCGACCAGTTCGACGCCGCTATAGCCGGCTTTGGCGATGCGCTCGATGCCGGTTTCGATGGCTTCGCCGCCATAGACAAGGGTGTTGTAGGTATAACGGAACATGAGTGAACTGCCTTTCAGGCTGGTTATGGAGGGGGCGCGTTATTTGACCGCGCCGAGGGAGAGGCCGCGGACGAGGTATTTCTGGGCGGCCAAGGCCGCCAGCCATACCGGCACCGCAACTACGGTGCCCGCCGCCATGATCAGGGTCCACTCCGTCCCCACCGGGGTCACATACTGGGTCAGGGCCACTGTGACGGTTTGGCTGCCGGCGTTGGACAGGACGCTTGCGAAGAGAAACTCGTTCCAGGAGAAGACGAAGCACAGCAGCGCGGTTGAGGCGACGCCTGGCATTGCCAACGGAAGGACCATCCGGAAAAAGATCCCGATGTTGCCCAGGCCGTCGATAGCCCCCGCTTCCTCAATTTCCTTGGGAACGTCTTCGTAGAAGCCGCGCAGCAGCCAGACAGCCAGCGGCAAATTCATGAAGACGTGAAGAATGATGATGGAGAGCAGCGAACCGTTCAGGCCGATGGTCCGCATGACCAGGAAGAGCGGGATGATGGTCACGATGGGAGGAACGATGCGCAGTGACAAGATCGTTCCCGCGATCTGGTCCCGGCCCCTGAACTCGTATCGGGCCAGTGGGTACGCGATGCCTGAGGCGAGCAAGATCGCCACGATGGAGGAAATCACTGATACCTGCAGGCTGTTTATCAGCGCGTAGGTGAGCCTGGTGCCGCCAAGCACTTCGGCGAAGTTCTCAAGGGTAGGTGTGAAGAACCACTGGATTTCTCCGGAGAATGCCTGGTTTCCGGTCTTAAAGGCCGTCGTGACCATCCACAGGACTGGGGCGATGAACAGAAACGTGGAGATGACGGCCACGGAAGCACGCACTCCCACATTCCAGTTGATGTTGCGGCGTTTCGCTACGGACATGACTGAACCCTTCAAGAGCGTGCGACCATTCGCCGGATGAGCGAATTGACGGCTAGTAGAACGAGCAGGAGCAGCAGCCACGAGAATGCGGCAGCATACGAGATATTGAAAGCGCGGAACCCCACGTCGTAGATCTGCCAGGACATGGTCGAAGTTGCATCGACCGGTCCGCCACGTGTCGTCATGTAGACGATGTCGTAGACACGGAATGAGTCAATGAGCCGCAGGAGCACACCGACAAGGATCGGGTAGCGCAGGAGCGGAAGGAACTGATGCCAGATGATGCGGGGCCACGAAGCGCCGTCGATCTTGGATGCCTCGATGACCTCCTCGGGGAGACCCTGCATGGCGGCGAGGAGGATGAGGAACAGGAACGGGGACCACTGCCAAACATCAATAGCTATCAGCGTTGGCAGCGCCAGGTCGACGTTCCCAAGGAATTCCGTGGTTGGAAGACCGATGCTACGCATTAGTTGATTGACGATCCCGTACGTCGGTTCAAGGCTGAAGCGGGCTAGCAGGCCCACGACCACCGGCGCGCAGAGCATGGGCATCATGATCAAGGCCCGGAGCAACTTATCCCCCGGGAAGCCGCGAAAGAAGAGGAGAGCCAACCCAAAGGTGAGAACGAGCTCTATGAGAACCGAGAAGAACACGAACACCAGGGTTACGCGAACCGAGTTCCAGAACAGCCCATCGGTCAGCAGACCGACAAAGTTGTCCAGGCCGGCGAAGCGAGCGGCTTCACCGCTCGACAGGTTCCAGCGCATGAAGGAGACGACGAGAGAATAGAGGGTGGGGTAAAGGGAGATCGCGGCCAAAAAGAGCAGGCCGGGAGACATCGCGAGGTAGCGTCCGAGTTTCTTGGTCCGGCACCCCCCAGGTGTTGCGGAAGGCCGAGCGACTTTCCGGGGCACCCGAGACTCTGTGATTGATGTAGTCATTACTGCGAGAGGTTCTTGTCTATGGCTTCGTTGGCGCGCGAGAGACCATCTTGTACACCGCGCTGGCCAAGCGAAATGGCGCTGAGTTCGGTACTCAGGGCCGTTTCCCAAGTTTCTTCGCCGGGGAAGAACGGCCTGGGCTGTGCCGTCTTCATGGCCTCCAAAGTCACGGGCAAACGCCGGAACCGGGCCGCTCCGTTGCCCTCGAGCTTCTGCTCAGTCAGCGTCGGATCGGAGTAGCTGGAGACGCGCACGGGGTCGCCGCCGCCATTGGATGCCTGCAGGACGTCGTTCTTCTTCGACTCGAGCCAAACAGCGAACTTCGTGGCCTCCTCGGTGTTCTTCGAGTACTTGGACACCGAGATCACCCATTCTGCAAGATGAGCCGAACTGAGGCCGGTCGGCCCCGTCGGAATCGTCGTCATCTGCCAGTCGCCGATGGTCTTGGACGCGGATGGGTTGTCGGTGGCGAACTGGCCCCAGGACCACTGGATGGCTGTAGCGATCGAACCCTGCTGGGCTGCTGTGGTAACACTGTCATACGTGAAGTCGTTGGCTCCCGCGGGCATGTACATCATCATTTCGGACCACCGCTCAGTGGCCCCGATGCACTCAGGCGTCGTCAATATCGATTTGGTGAAGTCGGCGTTGAACGGCTTGCAGCCGAAGGAATAGGCGAAGCTCAGCCACGTGTGCACGTTGCCAAAGCCCTTGGCGGCCTGGGCGGCCCAGCCCGAAAGTTTCTGGCCGTTGAAGGTTTTGCCGTTGAAGAACTTAACTTGGGTCAGCCACTCGTCCATCGTCTTCGGTACACCAAGCGCGTTCCCGGTTTCCGCCTGGTACTGGTCTTTCATGGTCTGGTCGCCATAAAGTGCGCCGTTGTACCAGAGCGTCGCCGGGTGGACCGTCTGCGGAATTCCCAGGAGCTTGTTATCCCAAGTGGCGACCTTGAGGCTCAACGGCAGGAAGTCCTCTTTGTCCTGGAGGGCATTATCCAGGGGAACCAGATGCCCGCCCTTGCCGAATTCCGGGATCCAGTTGTAGTCAACGTTGAAGATGTCGTAGCTGGAGTCCTGTCCGGCGAACAGTGTGGCCATCTTTTCGTGGATCGCATCACGACCCACGAGTTCGACATTCACCTTCACCCCGGTTTCCTTTTCATACTCGGGGGCGAGTTTCTCCTGGACAACCTTGCCCCAGTCGGCAGGGAGGAAAATGGCATTCAGCGTCTTCTTGCCTGAGTCGTTCTGGGGTGCGCCGGCGGCGCAGCCGCTCAACGCAACCGCCGCAGCGGTAATCACGCCGAGAGCCCCGATTCGCAGCTTTGCGCTTCGTTTCTGGCTAGCTTTCATGTTGTTCTCTTTCTTCATCGAAATAGGACGGTTGGTAGAGACTTAAGAGGGGTTAGAGCTCATTTGGATGTGGACCTTAACAATCGATTTGTCCGTCTCAAGGCCGCGGATGGCTTCGATGGCTTCGCTAAGCGGTCGGACGGAGTCAACAATCAGCGCGGGGTCGAATCGCCCTGAAGCGAGAAGCTCTATGGCCCGGGGCCAGGTGTCGTAGGTGCCCGCGTACGAGCCAACGATGGTGAGCTCTTTGGAATAGATATCGAAGGGCCGCAGAGACATGGAGGCTGTTTGAGGCGCCGCACCGTAGGCAAGCACCCGGCCACCGCGACGTACGAGGGAAATCGCCGCTTCGTAGGTGGGGATGGAGCCGACGGCTTCGATGACCACGTCGGGCCCCACACCGTCGGTCATGTAGGCCACCTCGTCGGCGAAGCCGCTGTCGAAAGGGCTAAGAACGTTGTCGGCACCGAGTCGTTTGGCAACCTCTCGACGGTCCGGATCCGGTTCTGAGACGATCACGTTGCTTGCCCCGGAGAGTTTGGCCAAGGCAATGTGAGCGAGCCCCATCGGGCCGCCCCCGATGATGAGTACGCGCTCACCGGACTTGATACCGATCCGGTCCTGGCCATGAATTGCGCAGGCAAGCGGTTCAACGTATGCCGCTGCGTCCAAGCTCAGGGATTGCGGCAGAACGTAGACGTTTGATACAGGTACCACGACGTATTCCGCGAGTCCGCCCGAGGAATGGACTCCGAGTTGCGAGACCGCCGGGCAGAAGAGTTTTTGGCTCCTTCGGCAGAAAAAACATTGGCCACAAGCGATGTTGATGTCCACGACCACGTTGTCATGCACTGCCAGAGAACCGGTGTTTAAACCGAGGGCGGCAATGGTTCCAGAAAATTCATGCCCCAGGGTCAGCGGCAGGTTGGGCGCGGGGAATGTGCCTTTGGCGATGTGCAGGTCCGTGCCGCAGATTCCGCTACGCCAGACCTTGATCAAAACTTCACCCGAGCGAGGCTCGGGTACTGGGACTTCGTCAAGTCGAAGGTCTCCTGGCGCGTGAAGTCGCACTGCTGTCATTGTGTCTCTCATAGGAATTGCTTTCTCGTTTCGCCGTTTTGCTTGCCGATGGGGGAGGGTATCTGCTGCTGGCTCTCGGGCGGCCTCACGAGAGGCCGTCGGAACGTCGGTCATGCCGCCCTCGACGACGTCTGGTGGGTCGCCTACACGACGGCCGAGCGGTTGCGCGGGCGGCACTGGCGTGGCTGACTGACGCGCAGCCGGTATTTCCGCTTTGGCTGCCGAACGGCCCTGCTTCGAACCTGAGCGATGAAGTCGACATCGACAGACCTACCCTTGGTGGAAGGGCTACCCTGACTCCGTCGATTTCCATGCCGAAACAGTGACACGAACCCCCTGGCTTTCGTCAGGCAATCAACAAAAGTCTGCACCTTTTGACGCTGTTGGAGATGCAATGCACGTCCAAGCTGCACTTTTTGACGCAACGGCATCGACGAGTGGACGAGAACGAGTGGGCACCTTGACACTGAATGGAGAAGAAGACCCATCGGGGTCCTGTGAGCCTGATGCGTCAAGACCTCAGTCTCATCGTTCCCCTTTTTCAAGCCCCGAAATGGAGAGACGAGACATGGACAATGGAGGCCCAGGCGAACTTTTGCACATGCTGCGGGATGGACGCCCGCGAACCAGGGCAGAGCTTGCACGGATTACGGGCTTGGGTCGAGGTGCCGTCAGTTCTCGTCTTGAGCCACTTCTAAAACTCGGGCTAGTTGTCCCCGTATCGGATGCGGCTTCCACCGGAGGCCGCCCGTCGGCGCGTCTAGCCTTCAACCCCGGTGCCAGAGTGGCCGCTGCGGCCGACGTCGGAGCCACACACGCGACAGTGGCTCTCACGGACCTGGCGGGAAGGGTACTCGTGGAAACCACTGAACGACTTGAGATTTCGCGCGGACCGGAAGCTGTTCTGGACTGGCTAACAATGACGCTGACTGGTCATTTGAAAGCGATGAAGCGTCCGGCGAGGGACATCATCGCTTTCGGCATCGGCCTACCCGGTCCTGTTGAACACTCGACCGGAAGGCCCACGAGCCCACCGATCATGCCGGGATGGGACGGATTCGATGTTCCCGCTTACGTTCGGCAGACCTTAGACGTACCCGTACTTGTCGATAACGATGTCAATCTCATGGCCCTCGGCGAGCGGGCGACACGCTGGCCCAAGGAAGACAACATGATCTTCCTTAAAATCGCCACCGGCATCGGCTCGGGGGTGATCAGTGGAGGCGTACTGCAGCGAGGCGCGGCAGGAGTCGCTGGAGATGTCGGCCATATTGCTGTTTCCACGGGGGCAGGAATTCGATGCCGCTGTGGCAAGACTGCCTGCCTGGAAGCCATTGCAGGCGCTCCGGCCGTCGCCGCACGACTCCGCGAAAAAGGATTCGAGGCCTTCACCGCAAATGACGTCGTCGCGCTCGTCCGTTCCGGCGATTTGGCTGCCATTCAAGCCGTCCGGCAGGCTGGCCGCGACATCGGAGAAATGCTCAACATGTGCGTGAGCTTCATCAACCCCTCCCTCATTGTCGTGGGCGGATCGCTTGCACAGTCCGGTGAACATTTGATCGCCGGGATACGCGAAACGGTCTATGCACGCTCAACGCCGCTGGCGACCCAGCACCTGAATATCACCCAATCCGAAACCGGGCCGGAAGCTGGCGTGGTTGGGGCCAGCATCTTGGCCGTCGAACATGTCCTCGCCCCTCACCGAGTCAACGACCTCGCAATCAGGCTCCATTCCGAGGGACACGAAGACACTCACCGTCTTCAGAAAATGGAGGACGCCTCCTTGATGTCCCAGCCGCTCCCTGACGTGCTGGACAAACAACTGCAGGACACATTCCCTTGACCACATCTCCCACTGAAGGTGCGTAAGACAGCAACGCCAAGGTCTAAAGCGACAGGTTGGGTCATGTCTCCCAGCCTCCGCGCATTCCAGGGCATGCAGGCCCAGGCGGCTCCAATACTCGTCGGGTGGGGTGCCCATACCAAACTCATCAACGCCACAATCAGAGCGTTATATAGAAGTAAACTAGCCCTAACAGCTGAGGTCCTTCGGCCAGCCTTATGAGCCACCGCAACCGCTTCCTCAGGCGCCGCGGCATCTCCCAAGTCCGCCATAATGGTTCAGCTGGTGAAGGAGGATGGCATGCCTCAATCTGGTAACGGGAACAGCGGCCGTCTGCGACGATATGCAGTGCAGGAGGGGCTGAACCCCGAACAAAGGTTCGAACACTGGCGAATGTGGTACGGCAGCGCCGTCGAAACCCCAATGCGGTTGGAAAAAGCGATACGTCAGACTCCTGTGTCCTTCAATCCTTCAGCCATTAATCTCGCCGGGCCGGGCTTCAGCCTCATAGAGATGCACAACGCCCCCGCGTTGGGCTCGTGGGCACCGAATCCCGACGCCGCCGACCTGCGCCTGGCCTACTTCCGCAAGGCGCCGGGCCTAACGCTCACTCTCAACGGTGTTCCTGAGCCAGTATCACCAGGCTCCGTCAGGTTCATCGATACCTCGCAGGGCGGAAGTTTTGATGCGCCCGAAGGTTTTCACGCCTTGCAGCTTAACATCGACCGCAGCAGCCTAAATGTGAGCGAGGCCGAACTACGCTCCCTACTTCGACTACCTGACCTAGCAAAACACCCAATTGTGGGCACTTTCGTGATCCCTGCCCTCATGAGTTGGAAGCGGCCGGGCATCGACCGGGCGGCGTCGGGGACCGGAGACATCCTCAGATCTGTGATGGCAACCTTGGTGGGCTCCCTGCTCGAAACGCCGATCGACGATGAGGCGAAGAAACCGGCCCTAAGCCGGGCAGTGAAGAAATACCTTGAAGCCAGTTATGACGACCCCAATCTGGACGTGGCAATGGTCGCCGAAAGGTTTAACCTCTCCCGTCGCTCCCTGTTTTACATTTTCGAGAACGAAGAACTCCACCTGGGTGAGCGGATACGCGCGTTGAGAACGCGCAAAGCCCTCGAACTCCTCCTCCAGCCCGGCGCCCACGGGATCACCTTCTCTGAAATCGCGACAACATGCGGATTCACCAATGTGCAAAGCATGCGCCGTGCAGTGAAGGAATTTACGGGGATGAATGTGAGGGAGATCCATCGATCCGAGACCGTCGTTCGTGTGGCGCTGCAACAGCTGCGGGAGTCACTGAAGCCTTAGCGCCTAAACGCGCTGGAAGCGTTGTTGACGCCAATCGAAAATAGGGCCAATAACGCCAACTGAAAATGAGGCCACTGACCATTATGGAAGGTGATCACATTGGATGTTTGGGCGCAGATACGCCACCGATACGCGACGGAGAAAATCTCCAAGAGGGAGCTGGCTAAACAGCTCGGAGTTTCCCGGGGGACGGTGGACCGGGCGTTGGAAGCGGAGCGGCCGCCGAAGTATGAGCGGAAGCCGGCCGGATCGAGCTTCGATGGTTACGCGCCGCAGGTCCGGGCCTTGTTGGTGCAGACGCCGACGATGCCGGCCTCGGTACTGGCCGAACGCGTCGGCTGGACGGGCTCTGCATCCTTGTTTCGGGACAAGGTCCGTGGACTCCGGCCCGAGTATATGCCGGCGGATCCGGTGGACCGGCTGGTCCATGAACCGGGCCAGGCGATGCAGTGCGATTTGTGGTTCCCCATGAGCCGCTGCCCCTGGGGCGCGGGCAGGAGGGCAAGCCTCCGGTGCTGGTGATGACGAGCGCGTTCTCCGGATACATCCAGGCCAGGATGCTGCCGACCCGCACGACCTTTGATCTGCTGGGCGGGATGTGGTCGCTGCTGCAGGAGGCCGGTGCAGTCCCCAAACAGCTGGTCTGGGACAACGAATCAGGGATCGGCCAGGGCCGGCTGACCGAGCCGGCGGCGGCGTTCGCCGGCGTGCTGGGCTGCGAGATCCGGCAGTTGCCGCCACGGGATCCGGAATCCAAGGGCATCGTGGAGCGGATGAACCGTTACTTCCGCCAGGGCTTTATGCCCGGTCGGACGTTCGCGGCCCCGCTGGATTTCAACGACCAGCTCGCGGACTGGCTGCCGCGCGCGAACGCCCGCTACTCCCGGACCCGGCACGGCCGTCCGGTCGAGCTTTTCGTCCGGGACCGGGATGCGATGCGGCCCTTGACGCCGGTGGCGCCCGAGTTCGCCTTCCGCAGCAGCGTCCGGCTGCCACGGGACTACTACGTGCGGGTCTTCTCCAACGACTATTCCGTGGACCCGGGCGCGATCGGGCGGATCGTGAACGTCGAAGCAGACCTGGAAAAGGTGACCGTGAGCGCAGACGGCCGGCTGCTGGCCAGCCACGAGCGGCGGTGGGCCAGGCACCAGATCTTCACCGACCCCGCGCACGTGGACAAGGCCGCCTCCCTCCGACGGATCCACCGCAGCGTCAAGGCCGGACGGTCCACGGTGGTGGAGGAACGGGACCTGTCGATCTATGACGAACTGTTCGGCGTCGCCATCCCCGACGATGCCCGCGAGCTCTCCGGGGCAGGACGGTGAGCGCTGCAGTGAAGGACATCGAGTACTACGCCCGAGCACTGCGCGCCCCGCGGATCGCCGACGGCTACCGGACCCTCGGGGACCGGGCCCGGGAGGCAGGCTGGTCACACGAGGAATACCTCGCTGCTGTCCTCTCCCGCGAGGTCGCCGAACGCGAGGCCTCCGGGGCCGCCCTGCGGATCAGGGCAGCGAGGTTCCCCGGACACAAGCTGCTGGAAGAGTTCAACTTCGACCACCAGCCTGCCGCGGACCGGAACCTCGTCGCGCATCTGGGCACCGGGGTCTTCCTGGAAGAAGCCAAGAACGTGGTCCTGCTCGGCCCGCCCGGCACCGGGAAAACCCATCTGGCCGTCGGGATCGGGATCCGGGCCGCGCGCGCCGGGCACCGCGTCCTGTTCGACACCGCGACCGGGTGGGTGTCGAGACTGGCCGAAGCCCACGACCGCGGCCGCCTGCCCCAGGAGCTGGCCAAGTTGCGCCGATACAAGCTGCTCATCGTTGACGAAGTCGGCTACATCCCCTTCGACCAGGATTCCGCCAACCTGTTCTTCCAGCTCGTCTCATCCCGCTATGAACACGCCTCCCTGGTGCTTACCAGCAACCTCGCCTTCAGCAGGTGGGGCGAAGTCTTCAGCGACGCGACAGTGGCCTCGGCGATGATCGACCGGATCGTTCACCACGCAGAAGTCCTGAACCTCACCGGCAGCAGCTACCGGCTCCGGAACAAGACAAGAACCCAGCTTCAGGCACAATAGAACAGCAACCAGTGGCCCTGTTTTCAGTCGGCAAAACTGGCCCTATTTTCGGTTGGCGTTAACAAGCGTGGATACTCAACCGCCCGATCCCTTTCAGACCGGCGCTCGGCCTGTCTGCTAGGACATGTCCAAACTTTGACCTGTGACCGCAGGACTGCTTGATAACAGCAGGGGCAATGCCCCCGCCGCTCTGAAATCGCACACCTGGCAACGAATGGACCAGTCAACCCCTGACCCCCACGAGGGACTTTATGCTGCCGTCAACCAGGAACTTCCGATTGGACCACACCCCGACCTGCCGTCAGGCTTTCACCCAAATGCCGTCCCTGTCGCAGCAGGTCCAGAGGGCGTTTCGACACTCCCTTTGCGAAGAGTCTTAGATCCCAAATGACAGCCCGCCGCCCGGGGCCGGTCTTTGTTGGCAGCCCGACCAGAAAGTCCAAGCACATCCGGTGCTAGCAACGTGTCTAGGCCGGCTGAGGGGCTGGTTCTTTGCTCGACTATCTGGACTCACCGCTGTGCTCTCCGCTCCCCGGCTTGCAGGCTGCCCGGCTGGTCCTATACATGAACTCCCCCGGTCCGGTGAACCCGCTGCAGCATCGGGTAAGGATCGGATTACTTAGATGGAAGGTCTACGGCTGCAGTCGATGGGGGCCCGTGTTGAAGTAAAGTCGTGCGCTGTCCACACTTCTCGGGAAGTTTGTACACACGCCTAGCATAAGACGCGTCTGACCTGCGACAACACTGGATCGGTAGGTGGTCTGCAGTCCCACACACCATAACTCCTCACCGGTTCTGGGTCGGTGCCTGCTGAGCCCATGGGCTGCAGAGACACTTCGGGCCATGTGCCGCCCGGCACAAAGATACGGGTGACCCGCACCAGCCCCATCTTGTCCCCGCTCACCGAGCAGCTTCGCGGAAATCCTGGCGGGCGGTCATGTCGGCACCATCCGCCGATTGCATGGATAAGGGACAGCCCGAAAAGGCCGGCGGCACAACCGAAAGAAAGCACGGCACGCATGAACGCCGATTCACGGGCGCTCAGCCATACCGGCCACCCGTTGACAAGGTGTTGACACTGTCAACACCTGTTTGGCCCGACAAACACGCCGCCAACCGCCCTGACAAGCCCGCGGGGAGCACCTGCTGGATGAAAAAGCGGGAAGAAATCTCCCCCTGGTCACGTCGTCCACACAACCCATAGCAATGAATGAGTGATGGCCAACAACGGCCACCCAGGACAAGCCACAGAAACGAGGACGGATCACCCCACAACCCAGCAGGCGGAGGGCACACCAGCCAGGACCCTGAATCCGCCACCCGCACAATTTCATCGGTCACCGCGGCGCCAGGCACAGTCCGCGGCCAGTGTCAGAGGGGCCCGCGGGAGGGCCAATGTCCACACATTAAAGCAAAAACCCCTCTGACGAGGGGTCATGCTGTGCCCAAGGTGGGACTCGAACCGCATTCCAGCCCCTGAAAACACTGGGAAGTCCAGAAAACATACCGAATCCGAGCCAATCCGGCCGATGTACGGCCCAGTCCGAAGCCCAGAGTGTGCACAATGTGCACACCCTTCTTTGCCCGTTTCGCTGCCCCATTCGCCGACTCCGGCGCCCGGATCAGCTGGAGTTCACTGATTACTTGATCCAGCACCAATCCCCCACGTTGTCCTCTCGCACTCCGCATGGCCGTTTGTCCGCTACGACTACGACATCCCAGAAATGGCGACCGCGCACAGGCGAACCAGGAAGGGCTGGCTGAGGCCAGACCGACGGAACGTCGGTTATCGGCGTTCAAATGGGAAGCGTTCAAAGCCGATGACAGAAGGCGCGCCGACAAGAAAAGAAATAGGGCAACAAACGTCAGGTTGAGCTTCGTACGACACTCCTCCTTCTCTCTGAGCGGAATCGTCCGTCAGGAAACCGGGCCGTATGCCGTTGCTAGACCTCTTTGAGCCGCCATGCACCGCCCTGCACCTGGCCGTGTCTTCTGCGACGACTCCTGCAAATCGCGGCTGAACGGCGGGCTCAGACTCCGTGGGGAATGTTGAAGGGCGTGATGACTTCGATTTGGGAGGCGTGGCCGGCGTCGGCCTCCGGTAGGGCGCCGTGTGCGTGCATGATGATTCGACAGCAGCGCTGGATGTCCTGCTTGAGATCGTGATGGAGCAGGGCCGACATGGTGCCTGAGCGCAGCAGGGCGGTGTTGTCGGGGGCCAGGTCGTGGCCGATGAACACATGCGGTTTCCGTCCCGCCGCTTCGAATGCTTGAATGATGCCGGCGTTGCCGCCGCCGATAGAGTAGACGGCGCTGACGTCGGGGTGGGCGTCCAGGGCTTCGCCCATCAGCCTTAGCGTTGTCTGATCCAGTCCATCGCTGGCGGGCAGATACAGGACCGCCCGCCCGGGATCCACGGAACGCATGGCTGAACGGAAACCCATCTCCCTTTCCTCCTCCCCGCGGAAGAAGTCGTTGCTCACCGTGATGGCAACCGCTCCCGGACTCATCCCTAACCACTTGTGGATCAGGTAAGCCGCCGTGGCCCCCGCGGACCGGTTGTCCATGCCTACATAAGCCACCCTGCTGCTGGCGGGGAGGTCGGTGACCAGAGTGACGACGGGGATCCCGCCCTCGGCAAGCCGGCTCACGGCAGCTCTAACCACCGGCACGTCCGGAGCCTTGAGGATGACGCCGTGGCTGCCCCGTTTGCCGATCCTGTCCAGCTCGGCCGCACATTCCTCCGCTTTCCACTGCTCGTGCAGGTGGAACCGGGCCCTGAACACTGCAGGCCGCAGCAGCGGCAGCACCGATTCCAGTGCGTCTTTCACCGAGGTGGTGAACCTGACGGGGGCGTCAGCAACGACGTCGATCATGAACCGCCGCCCCGTCAGCTCCAGTTGGAGCCGCTGGGCCTCCAGATCCCTGATGGCCTGGCGTACCTGGCCGGCGGTGCTTTGCCGCACGCCCGGACGATTGTGAAGGACGCGGTCCACGGTCGCGTCGCTGACCCCTGCCTGGCGGGCGATTTCCCTAATCGAGTACGGGTGGGCCATCGAAGTCCTTGCGATCGATCAATGATGTTTTCCTGAGGTGTTTCAGGGCTACCAAGACTCTCGCACCGGTTCCCGCATGCTGGCAAGAGATCCGAGCCCCTGTGCAAGAAGCTCGGAGTCCGAATTTGGCCATGATGGATTCTTGAGGGATTTCAGCGTTGCGCTGGGCTCATCGGATGAAAGAAGCTGGAAACCGCACCGGCGCTCATGCGAACACTGTTTCAAGCCGCATCACTGTTTCAAGGAGGAAACGCCATGACCACGACCACATCGTCACACGCACCCGGAACCCAAGCTCCACAGTGGCTCGGCCATGACAGCTGCCGGCTCGAGGATTTCGTAGCCGTCGTCGGCGAAAAGACGAAGCTGGATGACTACGCGTACGCTGACGCTGTCGAGCAGAACGTGCTCATTTACGGCAAGCGCCTGCACAACTATCTGGAGTCTCCCGAAGAGCGCGCTGACGTTCAGGCTGAACTGATCCGTGCCCTGACTGCCGGGCCGGGCATCGTCGTTTTCAAGGGCGCCTTCGCCGACACCGCCATCGTGGACCGCGCCACCGCGGCGTTCAACAGCATCATCGCCGAGCAGAAGGCTTCGGGCGCCGCCGCCGGAGACCACTTTGCCAAACCGGGCGCAAACGACCGCATCTGGGGCGCGCTGGACAAGCTGGCCGTGCGCGACCCTCAGGTGTTCGCCGAATACTACTCCAACGACATTCTGGCCCTCATTTCCGAGGCCTGGCTCGGCCCCAATTACCAGGTCACCTCACAGGTCAACGTCGTGAACCCCGGCGGTGCGGCGCAGACCGCCCACCGCGACTACCACCTCGGCTTCATGTCCAGCGAGCAGGCCGCCCGGTATCCGGCCCACATCCACCTGCTCTCCCCTGCGCTGACGCTGCAGGGCGCCGTTGCTCATTGCGACATGCCGGTGGAGTCGGGGCCCACCCTGTACCTGCCGCACTCCCACAAGTACGACGCCGGTTATCTCGCCTTCCACCTTCCCGAGTTCACCCGCTACTTCGAGGAGAACTACGTCCAGCTGCCGCTTGAGAAAGGCGATGCCGCATTCTTCAATCCCGCACTGTTCCACGGTGCCGGCCACAACAAGTCCGCCGATATCCGCCGCATGGCAAACCTGCTGCAGGTTTCCTCCGCATTCGGCCGGGCCATGGAATCGGTGGACCGCACCGCCATGTCCGCTGCCCTGTACCCGACGCTGCGGCAGCTCAAGGCGGACGGCACCAGCGACAGGTTCCTGCGCAACGTCATCGCCGCATCAGCCGAAGGCTACGGCTTCCCCACTAATCTTGACCGCGACCAGCCGGTGGGAGGCATCGCCCCTGAATCGCAGGCTGAGCTGGTCTGGCGGAGCCTCCAGGAAGACGCCGAACCTGATGCCCTGCTTCGTGATCTGGAGGCCGCCGCCCGGCGCCGCCTCACGGATGGCCTGTGAGACCGCAGGGATCCCCATGAAGAAGCTGAACGTCGCCTTGTGCGGGTCGGGCCGCATCGGCCGGGTGCATGCTGCCAACATCGCGGCCCATCCGGGGATCAACCTGACTTGGGTTGCCGATCCTGTGACCGAGAGCGCGGAAGAAGTCGCCACGCAGTATGGGGCCCGCCCTACCGGCTCCACTGCCGATGTCTTCACCGACGCGTCACTGGACGCCGTCGTAATCTGTTCGCCGACCCCAACACACGTCCAGCTGATTGAGGCGGCGGCCGCAAGAGGCATCGCTGTGCTGTGTGAAAAACCGATAGATCTCGACATCGAGCGGGTGCGAAGCTGCCGGGAGACGCTGGCCGCGGCCGGCATTCCGCTTCTGATGGGCTTCAACCGGCGGTTTGATCCCGCCTTCGCTGCGATTCATCAGCGCATAACGGCGGGAGAGATCGGGCGGCTCGAGCATCTGTTCATCGTCAGCAGGGACCCGGCGCCGGCCCCTGCGGCGTATATCGCGGCATCCGGAGGAATTTTCCGGGATATGACCATCCACGACCTGGACATGGCCCGGTTCTTCATTCGGGACATTGTGGAGGTCACCGCGCACGGCGCGAACGTCTTCTGCGACTACATCGCCGAGGCTGGAGACTTCGATTCCGCCGTCGTGACCCTCCGTGGACGGAACGGGGAACTAGTCAGCATCACGAACTCCCGGCACAGCGCCTACGGGTATGACCAGAGGCTTGAAGCCTTTGGAAGCGGGGGGATGCTGCGGGCTGACAACATTTCGCCCACTACCGTGCGCAGCTTTGGAAGTCGCGCTGTGGAGGCGGCAGACCCGTACGAGCCGTTCTTTTTGGAGCGCTACGCCGTGGCGTACCGGCGCGAACTCGACTATTTTGTCGAGGCCGTGCACACCGGCAGCCCTTGTTCGCCCGGATTCGACGACGGCATGGCCGCGCTGGTCCTGGCCGACGCGGCGGCGGAATCGGCAGCGACCGGCAGGACCATCACCGTTAAAGGAGCTTTGCAGACATGACAGCATCAGGGCTGCTCAAGGACACCGTCGTATTAATAAGCGGGGGCACCCAGGGCCTGGGCGCCGGCATTGCCCGGCAGGCCGCAGCCCAGGAAGCCGTGGGCATTGCCGTCACCGGACGCTCCGCTGATGCCGGCGGGAAAATCGCCGAGGACCTCATCGGACTCGGCGTGCCTGCGGTATTCCTGCAGGCAGACCTCGGGGACACGCAGCAGGCAAGCAGCACGGTCGTCAGGGCCATTGAGCACTTCGGCCGCCTAGATGCGGTGGTCAATGCTGCGGGCCTGACAACCCGAGGCAGCATGACCGACACAAGCCCTGAACTGTTCGATGAACATATTGCCGTCAACCTCAAGGCGCCGTTCTTCATCATGTCCGAGGCCATCAAGCACTTCAAGGAACGTGAAGCTCCGGGGAACATCGTCAACATCATCACCATGTCCTCACACGGAGGCCAGCCCTACCTGGCGCCATACGTCGCGTCCAAGGCCGGGCTCGCCGGACTGACCCGGAATGCGGCCCACGCCCACCGGTGGGACAGGATCAGAATCAACGGCGTCAACATCGGCTGGACGGCTACGGAGGGCGAAGACCTCATTCAGCGACGGTTCCACGGCGCCGGCGACGACTGGCTCGAAAATGCCAACGCCTCCGTCCCGATGGGCAAGCTCGGCCAGGTCGACGAGATCGCCGAGTTTGTCGTGTTCCTGCTCTCTGCTCGGAGCGGCATAGTGACTGGTTCCGTCATCGACTGGGATCAGAATGTGGTTGGCGGCGCGGATTGAGCTGGGCGTCGGGTCCCGGGCGGCGAGTCGGGTGAGCCCTAGTTGGCGCCAGAAGGCGTTTTGGTCGCCGCACAAACGGACGACGGCGGGAGCGCCCGCCGTCGTCCGTTTGTGTCAAAGGCTGCTGCCGACTGCCTGCGAAAACCGAGGCGGGAGCCAGGAAGAACCGGTCGCCAAGCTCGAACTTAGGGCTGTGAGTTTCCGCAGAGTGATTGGCCGTTGCGACGTGTCGCGATCCGCGTGAACTGCTTCCGGCATAGATGGTGTTCAGCCACCCTCGCTGGCTCTGACCCTGCATGGCAGGCCGGTAGCGAGCGATTCGTGGACGGCGAGGCGCACAGCAAGGTTCTGCTCGGTTAGTTCCCTGTCTACGAACTCTGACCCGGAACTGCGTGCCCGGACACTGAACCGTTCAATTTCGGCCTTGAAATGGTCTTCGGTGATGTCGAAAACCTCCGTATGGCCGTTCCGCAGCGAGACCCTCACCCGCGCGGATTCCCCGGGGTCGGGGTCGAAGGCCGTGTCGAGCGTGATCTGTCCTTCTGTTCCAATGATCTGGAAGGTGTTGGTACGAGGCCCGTCAAAGCCGCAGTCCAGGGTTCCCAGGACTCCGTCGTAGTCCAGGATGGCCGCCACCGTGGTTTCAACTGGGTCCGAGGGGCTTGTTCCTTTGGCGTAGACGCTACTCGGAAGACTACCCATGACCATGTTCATGATGTCGATGGCGTAGCAGCCGACATCATTGACTGCACCACCTTCCAGACCTGGCTGGAGCCTGACCTCGCCGGGAGCGCGGTTCATGACGAAGTGGAAACGCGCGTGCATGGAGATGATGTCCCCGATCCGGCCCGCATTAAGGAGCTCGCGGACTTTCTGGTGCTGAGGGTGGAAGCGGTACATGAACGCCTCCATGAGGCTTACCTGGTTCCGTTCACAGGCTTCCACCACCCGTTGATAGTCCTGCAGGCTGCACACCAGAGGCTTCTCGCAGAGGATGTCTTTGCCGGCATTCGCCGCTGCGATGATCCAATCTGCATGCAGACTATTAGGAAACGGCAGGTAAACGGCTTCGATGTTCGGGTCGGCGAGGAGCTCTTCATGCGACGAGTATGACGCCGGAACCCCGAACCGGTCAGCCACCTCAGCAGCCCTCCCGTTAGGGCTTGAAATTGCGGCGGCAGCCGCATTGCGGGCTTTCGTCATCGCGGGCAGGAACCGGTCCTGGGCGATGCGGGCGGTGGTGAGCACTCCCCAGCTAACGGCTGTCAAGAGGTGAGCTCCGCGTCCGGGGTCACGCCTTGAGCCACTTGAACTGATGCGCCCAGTTCTTGCTCGGACCGGTAGCAGGCGTCGATAATCCGCGCCACGGCAAGGGCATCCGTGACAGGTGCCACCACAGATGCACCAGTGCGGATGCTGTCGATCCATCCGCGCATTTCCGTGCGGAAATTGCTGATGTTCTCCAACTCGGGCAGCTCCGAAAACTTGTTCGCATCAGTACGGGCGAACGGCGGAGTGAAATAGCTCTGCGTCCATTCAGTCCAGCCGGCTGACCAACCGTCCCGGTCCTTCTCGACGTAGACCCTCAGCTTTTGGGGAAGGACACCGATCTCGATCATGCCAGCGGTACCGTAGACGGATATCCCTGAGCTTTCGAACCATTCGAGACGGTCGTGGCTGTCGAAGCTGAACGTAGCGGACATGTCGGGATAGTTCAGCAGCACGGCTGCGGAGTCCTCGCGGCTCGACTCGTCGGAGAGCATCGCGGACTTGCGCACTCGCGCATTGACCGACTCCGGGATCCCAAACATGCTGACAAGGGAGTCGACCATGTGGCACCCGATAATCCACAGCGCCCCTCCCATGTCCGCCGGCTGGTTCAGATGGGCAGTGAGATGCTCACCGGCCAGGGCGGCACCTCTGGCCGACACACTGACCACATTCCCGATGGTCCCGGCGTCTATGAGCCCCTTTGCCCGAGTGACCGACTGCGCCAGGCGAACGTTGTAGCCGACTTGGACTACTAACCCCGGAGCAGCCAGGGACTCCGCCTCGGCCAGCTTCAGCAGGTCATCAACTGTTCCGCCACCCGGCTTTTCTACGACGACAGATTTTCCGGCGGCAAGGGCCCGCAGGGCATGGGACACCATATCCTTGCTCTTGGAGTGAACCATGACTGCGTTGATGCGCCCGTCCTCGAGCACCCCGTCGATGTCGCGGGGCTCCATGTCGTACTTGTCGGTGAAGTACTGCAGCCGCGGATCATCGTCTGCGGCGGCCACCACCTCGACGCCCTCGATTTCGCGGAGGGCACGAACCCGTGCGGAAGCGTGCGGGTGGGTGATTCCCAGGAGTCCTACTACGAGCGGTTCCAATGGGTTGTCTCCTATCGGTTCTTGTTACAGGGCATCATGGTCGGTCCGGGCGGTTCACCGGATTCTGCCGGTGAGGTGCCCTATTCCGTGAGCAGTTGATTTTCAGTGCCGTGTGGCAGGGCGCGGCTTGCCGCCAGGCCCGGGGACTCTATTCGGCTCCTCCTGCCACCATCCTTCCCAAGCGAAGGATGCAAGGACTCCCTGGGGGAACCCCGCCTCTTTCGGGTCATCGGACGACGCGTTGCCGTCGCCTCCGTAACCGGCACCATCGACCAGAACCGAAAAGTGGTTGAGCAGCATTTTCAACGTCCTCCCCAAAGTGAAGTGATTGAATTCAAAGGTCTGGTCCTGAGCGCTTGGCCAGGTCTATCGGATCGGCGTAAGTCCTGTGAACCTCGGTTTTGGTGAACAGGCGGCGGCCCGTGCCGTCACTCAGGAGCAGCCACAGGTACTCGCCGTCAGCGGATACAGTGTCGACCGTTCCGGTGTGCGAAGTCTTCCCGGACAGCACCAACACAAGGTCGCCCGGGCTGAGTTCGTTCCAGTGGACAGGAGTGGTCGCAGTCCTTGGCTGCGCCTCACCCGAAGGTCCCCGCCAACGGTAGCGAGTGGGTGAAGAATTCAACTGGGGACTCCGTTCCATATTCCGTGAGAGCAGGCATCGCTCTCTTTCAGCTGCTGATTTGTGTTGTATGCATGCAGAGCCAAGCGTAAATCCGCTGCGAACGGGCAGTCTTCGCCAGGGTTATGCGACCGGTGAGACCGGGTTGTCCTGCTGATGGCTTCGCCGGCCGACCACCACCCAAATTGCGATGCAATCTTCGTTGAAAGGATTGCTGATCCGGTGAGGAGCGGAGGAGACGAAGTTGATGCTGTCACCGGCGCTAAGGGTTCCCGCGGAGGAGCCGGCCTCCACGTTGAGTCTTCCTTCAAGGATGTGGAAGTATTCGTGTCCCCCGTGCCGCATGAGGTTGTCCGGCGGGCATGATTCGGTGCCGCTTCGGTACGTGACGCGGAGCAGTTCCACGTTGGGGTCGTTCTCCGCAGTGAGTCGCTCCCAGAGGACACCATCGACACGGAGTTTTGGACGGTCCTTGGCTTCCAGGAGTCCGGGAAGTTCATTGCTCCCTGTAGATGGCACCAGAGGTGTCACGGCACCTTCGGATGACCAAGGCTGCCCGTCCTCATTGACGGCTGGAGTTTCAACAACCCGAAGACCGGTACCTGTCGACGGAAATTGCGCCCCATCCTGCAGTACCGCATCAAGGGACAAGCCCAGCGCTGATACGAGGGCGTAAAGGGTTCCGACAGACGGTGTTGTGCGGCCAAGCTCGACCTGTGAAACGAGGCTGGCGGAGACGTCCACACGGCGCGCGAGTTCGCGCACGGAGAGCTTGGCGCTCTGCCGGGCGTCACGAAGACGCATGCCAAGCTGTATGGCAGCATCGGGTCGTGCCTCGGGGGCTGGTGCGCTCATGGTGTTCCGGTTCTCTTGTAAGGCTCCGTGGCAGGCCTGGCCCACGCACAACCCCTTTGCCGGGGAGCGCGTGGGCCAGGCTTACTGTGGCTCAGCTCGGGTCAGACCTTTTCGGACTGTTCCGCGGCGATCAGTTGGGACGCTGCCTCGAGTGTCGCCGCGGCTGAATCGTGGGCGCGTGCCAATGCCTGATCCAACGGCAGCAGGCGGTGTGATTCAGCGAGGATTTCCACCCCCCAGTGTCCGCGCCATCCGGCGTTGTGAATGGCCTTGACGAAGGCAACCGTGTCGAGGTCACCTTCACCTGGGTACAGACGCTCATTGATGGTGTCTTCCCACAGTGAACCGATGACGTCTTTGCGGGCATCATCGATCTCGACGATGAAGACTTTGTCCATCGGCAGGATGGCGGCCAGGTCTTCGTAGCGGGTGCCGCCGCGGCTGGTGTGCCACGTGTCGACGGTGAGCCCGCCGTGGGGGTTGTTGACCTCGTTGATGAACTTCGCACCGATTTCGATGGTCTTGAGGTTGTTCATGGGCATCGGTTCCAGGGCGACGCGCGTGCCCACTTCCCCGGCCTGGGTGGCGAGCCGGTCGAATTCCTGGTGGAACGCGGTTTCATCCACCGGCGCCGGCTCGCCTTCAAGGGCGAGTTCGGCGCCGATCTTGATGGTCTTGACGCCGAGGATTTCTGCGGCGTTGAACAGGATCTTGCGCCAGCGATCGGATTCATCTCGTTCGGGGCCGGTCTTCCACCAGTCCGCGAGGAATTCCATCTCGACGTGGATGATGCCGTTGTCGTCCAGCAGCTGGCGGAGCCCCTTGAGACCAATGGTCTTTTCGATCTCCGGAAGGTCGGCGTGGATAAAGCCCAGTCCCTTCCAGCCTGCCTTGGCGGCAGCCTCAACCCGGGTGCGCACATCGATCGGGCTCGTTTCATCGCCCCGAAGCGGGGCGGCGTTGCCTGCCCAGGTCCAGCAGGAGGCCAGGAGGTCCCGGTTCTGAATGATGTTCGTGTCGTTCACGTTCGTCCTTTGTTAGTTGGCTTTGTGGGTTGAGGAGGCGGCCGCGCCGTCGGCGTTGGTGGCATCCGGGGCGAGCATGACCTTCGTTTCCCGGCTTGAATCCTGTGCCCTTTGGAGGGCTTCGTCTCCGCGGGAGAACGGGACGACAGTGGAGACGATCTCGCCGAGGTTGAGTCGGGTGTTTGCCACGTAGCGGATTGCTGCGGGCCATACTGCTACCGGCGCCCCGGTGGAGCTGGTGATCAAGAGGTTTCGTTCCTGGACCAGACCCAGGCGTGCAGGCGCAAACTTTGGTGTGGAGACACCCATCAGCAGGACGCGTCCGTTGTGGTCTGCGCTTTCAAGGGCTGCTGCCTGCGCGGCGGAGTTGCCGGACGCTTCGATGACGACGTCGGCGAAGGGCCGCCCCATGGCTGCTGCTGCAGCACCGGTGGTGTCCGGGGTTTCGACCGGATTAATGGCAGCCGCAGCCCCCAGTTTCATCGCCGTTTCGCGACGAAGTGGGCTGGGATCAAATACGACCACTTCCGCTCCGGCGGTGACAGCCTGGATCACTGCATTCAGGCCGATTGCTCCGAGCCCGTGCACGTGGACCGTGTCGGCGGCACTGATGCCGCCGATCTTCTTAAGTCCGTTCAATACACAGGCGAAGGGTTCAATAACGGCGGCCGTGAGCATGTCCACTTCGTCAGGGATGTGGAAGCACATGTCGGCCGGGACGGTGAACAGCTCGGCTGCGGCTCCATCATGGGTGACCCCGAACCAGTCGTTGCCACCCAGGTGTCCGTGCCCGAGAACCCGGTCCCCCGGGTGGAATCCTTCAACAGCTGTGCCGGCTTCCACGACGATGCCTGACCATTCATGGCCCAGGACGTGGGGGTAATTGATCTTGAAGGATTCCGGCATGCTGCCGTGCAGGATTTCGATATCGGTGCCGCACACCCCCACGTAAGCGGGCCTGACCAGGAGCTCGTTGGGCTTGGGGGCAGTGACGGGTGCTGTGCCGGGTTCGACTGTGACGGTGCCGTCGGCGTCTTTGCGGACCAGGACGGCCGGCACGGTCCCGAGCGGAGGTGCTACGGACGCCGTGCGCACGTCGTTGACGGTCTCAGACATGTTGTGTTCTTTCTGTAGATTCAGGCAACAAGGAGCATCGAGGATTGTTAGACGTCGCTGCCATGAAGCGCGGCCGTGACAAGTTCGCGGATGCCCTCGGGTGTTACTTCCCGCGGGTTGGCATACGGGTTCCTAGTGGCGATTTCAACGATCTTGTCGATGTCGGATTCCTTCAGGCCCAGCTCGGCCAAGGACGACGGTGCACCGAGGGCGAGGCTTAGTTTCCGGAAGTGGGCCGCCGGGTTGTCTGCCCCGGTGGCGCGCTGCAGGGCCGCGATCGCCTGCGGGGCGTGCTGGGCGTTGTAGGCCAGGGCATAGGGAAGCACCACTGTGTGGGTTTCAGCGTGGGGAAGGTTGAAGGTCCCGCCGAGCGTGTGGCACAACTTGTGGTGCAGAGACATGGTCGTCGCACCCAACGTAGCTCCGCAGAGCCAGGCCCCGTACAGGGCATCGGAGCGCGCTTCGATGTTGGACGGGTCTTCGACGATCTTTGGCATTGCTTCGAGCAGGGCACGGGTGCCCTCCTCGGCCATCAGGGAGATGATGGGCGAACCGTCCGGCGCGTACAGCGCTTCCACGGCGTGGGCGATGGCGTTGAATCCGCTGGTGACCGACATCTTCACCGGGAGGGACACGGTGAGTTCGGGGTCGTAAATGACACTGGTGGGCAGAACCTTGGAGTCGCGTCCGGTCTTTTTCTCGCCGTCAGCGGTCAGGCCCCATACCGGCGTCATTTCGGAGCCCGCGTAGGTGGTCGGCACCGCAATGATGGGCTGGCCGAACTCCAGCGCGATGGCCTTGCCCAGACCGGTGGTGGACCCGCCGCCGACCGCCACGTACCCGTCGGCCTGGGCAGCAGCCGCTACTTCACGCGCTTTGTGGGCGGATTCGATGGGCACATGCATTTCAGCTTCTGCATGCACGCCGGCGCTGAGCTCGCCCAGCTGTTGTGAAACCCTTTCGGCCATATCCGCCTGGAAGGGGGTAGCCAGGACCAGGACACGCTTGAGGCCAAGGTTGACGACTTCGTCGTTAAGTGAGGCAAGCGAGCCAGCTCCGAAGCGGACGCGCATCGGAAGTGCCTGGTACTGAAAATCCTTCATCGGGTGTTCTCCTGTGCTTCGATAATCCGTGCAGTGGACGGGGACATCACGGCGGTGTTGATAATGTCCGGGTCGACGAGGTCGGGGTGGATGACAATGTCGATCACTGCCTCCATGAACGGTGAGGTGAGCCCGTAGCGGGCTGCATCGGCTTCTGAGGTGTTGGGCACGAATTCGGCGATCAGGCTCTGCTTCACGGCGAAAACGGCGTCTGAGTCGATGTAGTCGCTGCCGGCAACAAAGATGTGGGTCGTCAGTTCCCGGAAACCCGGCGCGGTGACGATGAAATGGATGTGCGCCGGCCTGTTCGGGTGCCGGTCAGTCGCGTGCAGCAGGTCCCCGACAGGCCCATCGGTCGGGATCGGGTAATAGCTGGGGATGACGCTGCGGAAGTAGAACTCTCCGGCGGCGTTGGACGTGAACAGGCCCCGGCCGTTGCCGATGCTTTGGATGCCGGGTTGCTGGACGTCGTAGAAGCCTTTGGTGTTTGCCTGCCAGATGTCGATGGTGGCATTGGGGACGGGCTCGCCGGTGACTGAGAGGATGCGGCCCCTGACCAGGCAGATGTCTCCTTCGCTTTCCGGGGATGCATTCTCGCCCAGTTCACGATTTGGGGATTCGACCATGTGGAAGGGGCCCAGGACAGTGGAGTCGGTGGCGTCCGGAGTTTCGGCGTCGTTGAGCGTTTCCACCATCATGGACACGCCCAGCACGTCGGAGAGGAGGATGAACTCCTGTCGGACGGAGTCGCACTTCTGGCCTGTGGCGGTCAGGAAGTTGATGGCGGTTTCCCATTCTTCGATCGTGGGTTCGATCTCCCTGACGAAGTTGTGAAGGTGGGTGGTGAGGCTGGTCAGGATGGTCCGAAGCCGGTCATCCGGGGTATTGCGGAAACTGTCGATGACAGCGGCAGTCAGTGTTTCGGGGCCGAGATCCGTGCTCATGGTGCTGTTCCTTCCTTAGAGCTGGGGCGGCTGGTAAGGGGTGCTCAGATGTTGGTGAATCCGCCGTCGACAACGAGCTGTGCGCCGGTGATGTAGGAGGCCTTGTCGGAGGCGAGATAGACGATCGCATCGGCGACTTCGCTGGCCTTTCCGGCCCTGTGCATGGGTGTCTTGGCAATCAGTTCATCGGAAATTGCCTGATCCTGGTTTTCCGTCAAGGGTGTTGTGATCAGCCCGGGGTGGACCGAGTTCACGCGGATCCCCTGCGCTGCCCAGGTGGCGGAGGCGTTCTTCGTCATCATGGTCACCGCACCCTTGGAGGCCTGGTAGGCGGCGACGCCTGCTGCTCCGACAAGTCCCCAGATGGACGAGACATTCACGATGGATCCGGATTCCTGCGCCAGCATGACCGGTGCGACCGAGCGCATTCCCAGGAAGACACCGGTCTGATTGATGGAGATGATCCGGTGCCAGTCCTGAATGTCGATGTCCGTGATCGATTCGTACGATCCGAC
Organism: Arthrobacter sp. KBS0703; assembly: GCF_002008315.2. Lineage (NCBI taxonomy): Bacteria > Bacillati > Actinomycetota > Actinomycetes > Micrococcales > Micrococcaceae > Arthrobacter > Arthrobacter sp. KBS0703. The sequence continues at coordinate 2,042,245 of NZ_MVDG02000001.1, forward strand.
CAGGCCTGCATTGTTGACCAGGACGTCGATCCGGCCGTGGGCCTGGAGCACTTCTTCCGTGAGTGCCTTCCAGCCGTCTTCTTCGGCAACGTCGAGGTGCCGCCATTGGATGGCTCCGTCGGCTGCGTCACCGGCGGCTACGTCGGCTCCGTAGACGGTTGCACCCTGTGCCGCCAGTGCCAGTGCTGTGGCGTGGCCGATGCCGCTGGCCGCGCCGGTGACGATGGCGACTTTACCGTCGAAGGATGATGAACTCACGGTGTGTGCTCCTTGCTTTCCAGAGTGGCGGGATTGGTTAGACGACGCGGCGGGTGCGCCGGGAACCGGCCAGGTAGTTGAAGATCAGGGCGCTGAGGATGATGAGGCCGTAGATGGCCTGGATCCAGAACGAGGGCACCTGGGACAGGACGAGGATGTTCTGGATGATACCCAGCAGCAGCACGCCGCTGAGCGCGCCGATCATGGAGCCCTTGCCACCGTTGAGGCTAATGCCACCGATGACGGCCGCTGCGAAGACGGTGAAGATGAGGCCGTCGCCCTGGTTGGCGGTCACGGAAGCGATACGGCCGGTGAGCATGAGGCCGGCGAACGCGGCGATGACGGCGCCGGCGACGAATACTCCGATGGTCAGACGCAGCGTCTTGATGCCTGCTGCTGCGGCGGCAGCGTTGTTGCCGCCCATGGCGTAGAGCTTGCGGCCGACCGGGTGGCTGCGCATGAAGATCGCGGCGGCGACCAGGAAGATCACGAAGAGCCAGATCTGGATGGAGATGCCCAGCCACTTGGTGTTGCCGAGGGCGAGGAATTCAGCGGGCAGCCCCGAGAGGGTCTTGCCACCGGACAGGCCCATGGTCAGGCCACGGAGCAGGGTGAGCATGGCGAGGGTGACCATGAAGGCGTTGAGCTTCAGCTTGCCGACAAGGAATCCGTTGATGAGTCCGATGACGATACTCAGGACGAACATCGCAGCGAACGCACCCCACGGCGACCATCCCCATCCGGAGCCGCCGACCGCGGCGGGCAGGACCAGCCAAACGGCAAGCATCGGGGCCAGGCCCACGACGGATTCGAGGGAGAGATCGAAGTATCCGGAGATCAGGATGATGCTTTCAGCGATCACGACGATCCCAAGCACCGCAGAGGTAACAAGGACGTTGTTCAGGAGATTGTTCGCCGTGAGGAACTGCGGGGACAGGATGGCCCCGATCACCATCGCCAAAATAATGGCGGGCAGCAGCGCGAGCTCACGGGCCCAGCCGGACGAGCGGGCTTGATCAATGATGTTGAGGGGCCGGCGGCTGGTCGGCGTACCCGCAACGGTCGGGGTATGCGTGGACATTGGACTTTCTCCTTGGTTCTTTGACTCTGTGGTCGTGGGCTGCAGGGGCTGGGCGGACGTTTTCATGCCGCTGCCTCCGCCCCTTGAATGGCGCCTACGAGTTCCCACTCTTCGTAGCCGGCGTTGAGTTCGGCGTGGATTTCGCCCTTGTACATGACGATCACCCTGTCGCAGATTTCCAGGTCGGTGTCGTCGGTGGAGACGATCAGTAAGGACCGTCCGCTGTCGCGCAGTGCCCGGAGTGATTCGTAGATGGATTCCTTGGCCGTCACGTCCACACCGGCGGTGGGGTGGACGAGGACAAGTGTGTCCGGGTTGGAAGCCAGCGCCCGTGCAAGCACGACTTTTTGCTGGTTGCCTCCGGAGAGCTCTTCGACGGCCTGGGTCGGTCCGTCGCATTTGATGGCCCATGCCCCGGAGAGTTCTGTGAAGCGTTCGCGGCGGCGGCCTGAGCTAATAAGGCCCCCGCGGCCGCGAAGCCGGTCAACTATCGTCAGGGTGGCGTTCTCTTCAACGGACAGTTCCGGGACGTAGCCATTAACGTGGCGGTCTTCGGGAACAAAGCCCACACCCGCGTTAATGGTCTTGATGACATTTCCCTGGCCGAGGGTGTGGCCGTTATGGTCAACGGTGCCCTTATCCAGTGCCAGCTGGCCGGCAATGGCCTGTGCAAGCTGGACGTGACCTGCCCCGTCGAGGCCTGTAAGGCCCACACATTCCCCGGCACGGACTGTCAGGTTGGCTGCCAGGACTCGGGAGCCGACGGCGGCGCCGGTCACGGTGAGGCGCGTCTCGCCCAACTGGTCCTGGCGGCGATGCTCAGCCGCAATCTCTTTCTTTGCCGCCGCAGCTTCTTCCTCGCTTACTCCGGCCATGACGTTGACGATCCGGTTGACCGTAAGGTCCGCCGTCTGTGCGGTCAGGACGTCGCGTCCGTCACGCAGGATAGTGACAGAATCACAGACCTTGAAGATTTCCTCCAGATGATGGGACACATAAATAACGGTGACCCCGCGCTGGCGCAGGCTGTTGATCTGGGCGAAGAGTTCATGCGATGCCCCTTCATCCAGGCCGGCCGTCGGTTCGTCCAGAAGGAGGATCCGCGGTCCCCGGGACAGTGCCCGGCATACTTCGACGATTTTCTTTTCCAGCGGTTCAAGGTCAGCGACCGTCTTGTCGACAATGCGCTCGTAACCCCAGTCCTTGAGTTGGTCAGTGGCCGTCCTGCGGATCGCAGGCCAGTCCACGCTCCCCCACCGCTTGCGCGGGTAGGCACCCAGGCTGATGTTTTCCGCCACCGTCAGTTCCGGCACGAGGGTGCTTTTCTGATAGACGCAGGCGATGGAATCGGATCCTGGCCCTTCGGTGACTTCACCGTTGGCGCCTTGGATGTGGATGCTGCCGGCGTCCGGAGTCACCAGACCGGTAAGCATCGCAATCAAGGTGGACTTTCCGGCACCGTTCCGGCCGAGAAGGGCCCGGGATTCGCCTGAACGGACGATCAGGTTGGCATCTGTCAACGCCTGGGTCGATCCGAAGGACTTCTGCAGCCCTCGGATCTCGATGGCGTTCTGGATATTGGCTGTGACCACGATGTCACCCTTTCTCAAATTCAGTCTTCACCCTGGCCCCACTCGGCCGGGAGGAGGCTACTTCTTGTTGCCCCAGAGATTCTGGTCCTCAACGTTGTCTTTGGTGATGACCGGGGACGGAAGCATGTCGGCAAGGTTGCCCTTGTAATCGACGATTTCGCTGCCGTGCTCGGACGGACCGACCTTGTATTCCTTGCCGGCGATGGCGTCCTTGAGATACTGGACTCCGTACTTGCCGTAGAGGTCCACGGGCTGGGAAACAACAGCGTCAACGTGACCTGAGCGGATGGCATCCAGGGATCCCTTGGAACCGTCAATCGTTACCAGCGGGATGTGTCCGGGCTGACCGGCGGGAACCCACTTGCCCTGGCCTTCCATCACGGTCTGCACGCCGGAGAGCATGACGGAGTCGCTGGCGAGGAAGACAGCGTCGACCTTGGAGGTGCTCAGAACTGTCTGGGCGTTTTCCACGGCCTTCGCGGATTCCCAGTTGGTGTCCTTCTTGATGATTGAGATCCCGGAGAACTTGGCCTTCATGCATTCGCTGAAGCCCTTGTCGCGGTCGAATCCGGAAGTCGTTGACAGCGCGCCGTGCAGTTCCAGGACCGTGCCCTTGCCGCCGGTCAGCTTGCCGATCTGTTCACAGACGCTAGTGCCCATGGCAACATTGTCCGCCCTGATGTTCATGTAGATTTTGCCGCCATTGGCTGCGGTGTCCACGGTCACGACGGGGATGTTTGCGGCGTTCGCGGCCTGGATGGCCGGGATGATGGCATCACTGTCCCGGGGTATAGTCACCAGGCCTTTCACGTCCTGTGAAATCAGGGTGTTGATGTCGGTCACCTGCTTGGCGGGGTCGCCCTCGGCATTGGACGCCGGGAGCATGTTCAGGCCATTCGAATTGGCCTCGGTAACGACGGAGTCCACCAGACCTGCCGTGAAGGGATTGTCGAGGACACCTGCTGAGAAGCCGACGGTGGGGTTGCCGTCGCTTCCCGATGACGCACCCCCGCCGCAGGCGGAGAGCGCCAACGTGGCGCCTGCGAGCACGGCGACACCAAGGTGGCGGCGGCTCAGTTTGAATGCGGAGGCGCCTTTGCGATCCTGCACCATCATTTGCTCCTAATTAGAAGGTAGACATACACAGTGGAACTCTGGCTCCGGTGCTGCCCGTCCTCGACTTCGAGTCCGGCGCTTCCGGAAGCCTTGGCCGCTGCGCCGACCGGCCGGGGAGATCCCCCGCCGTTATCAGCTCTCGCGGCTTCATCACCCTTCAAATGTAAAGTGATACACCCCACAGTGTCAAGTAATACAGCACATACGACTTTACACTCGGCCCCTCCGCACCCTTCCATGATCCTTTTCCGGCGTAATAACTGTGAAGTCTGGGCAATGATGCGGTAGAGAAGCTAAACTAGTGTGTACGCGCACTGTACATCTATGGCTGGTTCCCCGGCCCCGTGGTGGACAGACATATCAGCGGTCCCTTCTTTTGACGGACTGGATCGCCGGAAAGGCCGAGGATGAGCATTCAAGCCACTGCACCGGTGACCCAGGAGGGTCGTGCCCAACTGGGCAGTCAGCTCAGGGCTGCCAGGACCAAGGCGAAGATCTCCCTCAGGGAGCTCTCCCGCAGGGTCGGCATCTCCGCGAGCTTCATGTCACAGGTCGAGTTGGGCCGTGCCGTCCCTTCCATCGGAACCCTGTACACCATCGTTTCGGAGCTTGGCCTCTCCTTGGACACGCTCATGAGTGGTGAGCACTCGGCTCCCGCCCCGGAAGGAAATGGCGCAACCGTTGATTCAACTGCCAGCGAGCTGGCCGGCCTTTCCGTCTTCGCCCCGTCTGCAGGCACGGCAATCCCGGGAATCCAGAGGGCCGGGGACCGTCCAGAGATCAACATGGGAGGCGTCCGCTGGGAGCGGCTCACCGAACGGGCCGACCCTTTGGTCGAGTTCCTGCGGGTGACGTACGCGCCCGGGAGCGAGTCCTGCGCCGCGGACGCCCTGATGCGCCACCCCGGATGGGAGTACATCCATATCCTTTCCGGCCGGCTCAACGTCCAGGTCGCCTTCGACAGCGATGTTCTCGGGCCTGGAGACAGCATGAACTTCGATTCCAACGTGCCGCACCGTCTCAGCAACACCTCCGGTGAGGACTGCGTAGCCATCTGGGCCGTGGTCGGCCGTCAAGGCTTCGCCCATCCCCTCGACCTGGCCAGGGCCGGACAGGGATCGAACGGTGAGGACTCCGCGACGACGGAACACTCCCACTCTTAGCATTCCTCCCCTTTCATGGCATGGACGTGTCGTGCCTTCAGTGCGGATGCGTTCGTTCGTTTGTGAGTGTCAACCGGGGCAATACAAAAGGGCACGCTCCTCGCCTTGCGCACCGCCTGCTAAGACGTGGAGGCGGTAGACGTCAAAAAGAGTGCCGGCGACGTGTGTCGCCGGCACTCTTTTGGCTTTGCGGGCCTAGGGCACTTTAGACATTTGAGCCCGCGGAGGCGGTTGTGCCTTCCTGACCGAGGGCCGCCTGCACAGGCTTGGGCGTCGGCTGGTAGGCCAGCAGCTTCCAGGATGAACCCACGCGGATCCACACGGCCAAGGCGGCGTTGTCCAGTGCGGTACGCGTGCCCCGGATGGTCAGATCAGCGTGCATTTCTCCCATCACGAGGGCTACATCGCCCACTATTTTGACCTGCTCCACCGGATGATCGATCCGGTGATAGACGTACACACCCTGCCGGCACTTGTCGATGTAGCTCCTCAGGTCATCGCGTTCCCCGTTTGAATGCGCGTAGACGAGGTCCTCATGGCAAAGTTCAGCGAAGGCGTCGAAGTCAGACCTAAGCACGCACTCGTAGCGGCGGTCTTCGAGGGACAGGATCTCCTGTTCGTTTGCAGAATGGTGATCGGGCACGTGATGCTCCTTCCGATCCAGGGCGGGCTGAAGGCTAGATGAGTCCACGGATGCTGCCGCCATCCACGCCCCACACCGAGCCAGTGACGAAGCTGGTCACCGGGCTACAGAGCAAGGCGATAATGCGCGCAACTTCCTCCGGGGTGCCAAGCCGCTCCAAGGGAAGCTGGCGGAGCTTCATTTCGTGTTCGACGGCTGCCTGGGGGTCCATGCCGTGCACGGTGGCGAGCGTGTCTGCGAACCCGCCCGGCTTGGTCCAGAACGGCGTCCAGATGGGTCCGGGCGCCACGGCGTTGACCCGGATCTTCGGGCCCTCCGCGCGGGCAATCGATTTCGTCAGGGCCAAGACTGCGGCCTTGCTGGCGGAGTAGTCGACAGGCTGGGCTTCAGGTTGCCGGGCGAGGTCGGATGCGTTGTTGACGATGCACGGCGCCGCTGACTCGCGCAGGGCGGGCAGAGCGGCGCGGATGGCGCGCACGTAACTCATGAAGTTCAGCTCCATCGTGAGGGCCCAGTCCTCGTCGGTGATCTGCTCGAAGGTCCGGACTGCTCCAGAGCCGACGTTGTTGATGAGAAGGTCCAGGCCGCCGAGCTGGTCGATAGCCCCGGCAACAGCGTTGTTCGTGGCTTCACCCTGGGTGAAGTCAACAACGGTCGGGACGATCCGGCCAGGGTGGTCGGCGGCCAGTTCCTCAAGTTCGGTCAGAGCCGACTTGTCGATGTCCAGGGCTGCGACCGTGGCTCCTTCGGCTGTGAGCAGCAGGGCGGTGGCACGGCCAATGCCCAAGGCAGCGCCGGTGATGACGGCTTTTTTGCCGGTCAGTTCCAGTTCCATGAGTTGTACCTTTCGGTGGTTCGGTGTTCCTGTGGTGTTTTAGTTCTGATGCGCCGAAGAGCCTTCGGAGCCGGTCCGGAAATCAAAACCGGTTGTCAGGCCCCCGTCAGCTACAACGGTGGTGCCGAAGACGGCCGAGGACTCCTTGGAGAGCAGGAAAAGTGCCGAATTGGCGACTTCATCCGCTCCGGTGATGCGTCCGAGGGGCTGCCGCGCCTCACGGGTGGCCAGGAATTTCTGCGGGTCACTGGCCGAGGCCAGGTGGCGTTCGAAAAGTCCGGCCCGCATGGGCCCCGGTGCCAACAGGTTGAATTGGATGCCCGTGCGGGCGTAGTCCAAAGCAATGGTGCGAACGGCTCCGGTGAGGGCGGCCTTGGACGACGCATAGGACGCCAGTTGCTGTTCCGCGAAGTGGGCATCGACGCTGGTCACCACGACCACGGAAGCGTGCTCCGCTTTCTGCAGGTGCGGCATCAGCGTTTTGAGGGCGATGACGTTGCCGAGGACGTTCACTTCCCAGGTCCGCCTCCACGACTCCAGCGTTTCTTCCTCAAGCGTGCCGACACCAAGGATCGCTGCTGCGGCGATCAGCCCCAGTGATCCGTTGGCGCCTGCAGTGGCCGTTTTGGCTACTTCCTGCCAGGTCGCCTCTTCTGCGACGTTGCCGACGATGTGCTGGTACCGGGGGTGGTCCGTCAACTCTGCGGGGCTGCCTCCGAGGTCGACACCGAAGACGTGGCTTCCCGCTGACAGCAGTGCCTTCGCGCATTCCAGGCCCAACCCACTGGCTGCGCCCGTGACGATGACATGGTCGGGAAGAGTGAGTGTCCAGTCAGTCATAAATTTCTCCGTTACTTGCCTACTGCTGCAGCGCAGTCAGCAAGGTTGGCTTTGGTGATCATCTTGGGGGTCAGATAGCTGTTCTTCTCCACACTCTTGCCTTCGAGGACATCAATGACAGCCTTGGCGGCGTACTCACCATCCTCGATGGGGCTTTGCAGAACCGAGGCGTACTGGATTCCCTTTTCAATGCCGGTGTAACCCTCGGTGGAGCAGTTCGATCCGACCATGGCCAGGTCCGTGGATTTCAGGCCGGCCCGGTCAGCCGCGACGATGGCGCCGGCGAGCATGTTGTCTGCCTGGGCGTAGATGCCGCGAAGGTTCTTGTTCCCGAACTGGGTGATGAGGCTGGCAGCTGCGGATGTGGCCTGGGTCTGATCCCAGTTGCCCGGCTGTGAACCGGCGATGGTGATTCCAGGGGCCAACTTTGCCAGTTCGTCCTTGAAGCCTTTGGTGCGGTTGATGGCCGGCGGGGTTCCGGGTACACCTTCGACGATAACGACCGAGCCCGAGTCGCCGAAGCCTTTCTCTTTGAAGCCGGCGATCATGGCCTTGGCGGCCTCCTGGCCGTTGGCGTAGTCATCGGGCCCGGTGAAGGTGTTCCAGAGGCTGTCATCGTCGGACTGCGGGTGTGAGTTGGTGACGACTACCGGGATTTTGGACTGCTTGAGCCGCTGCAGGGACGGCATGATGGCGGTCGCATCGGCGGGCCACAATACAACGGCGTCAGGGCGCGTGCTGATGGCCTGGGTGACCTGCTGGGCCTGTTCGGCAGCGTTGAAGTCGTTGACGACGACCGTCACCTGGACGCCTGCGGCTTCGGCGACCTTCTTGAATTCTTCGGTGTGCTTGGCGCAGTAATCACAGCTCTGGGCGACCGTCAGCAGGGTCACCTTCTTGCCTTTGACGTCGGTTGAACCGCCCCCGGCGTTCGGGGCTGCTGCCGGCGTTGATCCACAAGCTGCCAGGAACAGTGCAGAGGTGAGGGAAAGGGCGACAGCCAGTCTCTTCATTGAGGTGGTTTTCATGGTGATCCTTAGTGGTTGGTTGGTACGCGGTGTTGGGAGGTGGACATGCTGTTCTCGACCGACTTGTTGACGATGCGGTTCAGCGGGCGGTCGATGACAACGATGAGGAGGAGAATTCCGCCGTTGATCAGCTGGATGATGGCGGTTGATGTGCCTTGCAGGCTGAGCCCGTTGCCGACCACGGCCAGCAGCATGGCTCCGGCGGCGACGCCCGGGATACTGCCCTTGCCACCGGTCAGCGCGACACCGCCGATAATCGCCGCGGTGACGGCCTGCAGGAGGGTCGCTTCATCTGATCCGGGCGCCCCTGAAGCCAGGGTCAGTCCCTGAAGGGCGCCTGCCACGCCGGCGAACAGACCGGAGATAACGAACGCCAGGATCAGGACACGGGTCACCGGAAGGCCGGACGCTGCGGAGCGCTGGCGGTCACTTCCGACGGCCCGGAGTTTCATGCCGGACCACGTCTTGGCCATGAACCATCCCGCGGCCACGACGAGAACCACGTGCAGCAGTGCACGGGGTGAGACGATCTCGGCGATGGCCTGGTCCAGCCAGAGCCCCGGTTCAAAGTCGGTGAGGGTGACGATCTTGCCGGCGGCCACGGCGAAACCCAGACCAATGGTCAGCACCAGGGTCCCGACGGTGACGGCAAGGGACGGTACGGCATAGTGGGCGGTGAGCCAGCCATTCAGGACCCCCACTGCGACCGTGACGGCGATGGCGGCGGCGACGCCGAGGGGTATACCGGCGGTTTCACCTACCTTGACCGCGATGAGCCCGGCCAAAGGGATGGTTCCGGCGATGGAGAGGTCGAATTCACCGGCGATCATGACGATCGCGAGACCGGTTGCGACCAGAGCCAGGACGGCGAAGGACTGCAGAAGCGAGTAGAGGTTGCCGGCGTTGAGGAAGGCCGGGTTGGTCAGTGCGAAGGCGATGAATGCGAGGACTGCCAGCGACCATGCCAGAAGTGTCCGGAAGTGCCAATAGATTCTAACCACGGGATCAGCGCTTTCTTCCTGATTGACGGTTGGATGCGATGCCGGTTGCTACGACGGCCAGCAGGACGAGGACGCCCTTGAAGATGAGCTGGACTTCGTAGCTGAGCCCGAGCAGGACCAGTGCATTGCCGAGCAGGCCGACGAGGACGGCCCCGGTTGCAGCGCCGACGGGATTCCCTGTTCCGCCTTTGACGCTGACGCCGCCGACTACGACAGCCGTGATGGCATCGAAGCCGAAGGTGCCGCCCAGCTGGAGGTTTCCTTGTCCCGATTCAGAGGACAGCAGCCCGCCGGCCAGGCCTGCCATGGCGCCCGAGGCGATAAAGGCAAACAGGATTACCGGCCAGGCGCGCATTCCTGAGACAAGGGCTGCTTTTTCGTTCAGGCCCACGAGGGTTACCCTCCGGCCCAGCACGGTGTAGCGGTGCGTCCACCAGGCGAGCACTGTGAGGACAAAGAAGGCAAGCACCTGGACGGGGATGACGCCGAAGATCGTTTGTCCAAAGACGCTGGCGTCACCTGCCCCCTGCACGTTGCGTCCACCGGTCACGATCTGCGCGAAGCCAATAAGAATTGCTGCGGCTGCGATGGTCGTGACGATGGGGTCGGTGCCCAGGCGCCCGACGAAGAACCCCTGTATTGCACCGGCGAGGGCCCCGAACAGGACGGCGGCCGCCATGGCGGTCCATGGACCGGTGTGGAGGATGGAGGCGAAGACGATGGTAGACACCGCGACCATCGCACTGACGGACAGGGCGAATAGCCTGCCGACGATGGTGATGATACTCAGGCCGACGGCGGCAATTCCCACCAGGGCAACTGAGAGGAACAGTGCACGCAGGTTGGTGACCGTGGCGAACTCATTGACGAAAATGCAAGCCAGGATGAACAGCAGGACGGTGGTTACGGCGATGATGGCTGAACTGTCCGTCATGATCCGTTTGATGGTTTCAGCAACGGGTGTGGCTGGTGATGACGGTTTTTGTACCGTCGACCGTGCCGCGATTTTGGTGTTCATGCTTTGGCTCCGTGAAGGATTTCGGTGAGGATCTGGGAGTCCGTGACATCGGTTGTATGGTTGCTGCTGACCGGGCGGCCGCGGAACATGGTGATGACCCGGTCGGCCAGTTCGCGAAGCTCGACGATGTCGCTCGAATAAACGATGACGATGACGTTGTTCGCGGAGAGCTGCCGGAGTGCACGATAGATTTCCGCGCGGGCACCAATATCCACGCCACGGGTCGGCTCGTTCAGGACCAGAACATCGGGTTGAGTGGCAAGGGCCCTGCCGATTGCGATCTTCTGCTGGTTGCCGCCGCTGAGGGATCCGACGGGAACCCGGATGCGTGACGGGTCGAAGGCCACCTTTGAGGCAATGGAACGGGCGAGGTCCGTTTCCAGCTCTGCCCTGAGGGTGCCCAGCCGGCTCACGCCGGCCAGTGCGCCCGAGCTGACGTTCTGGGCGACACTGCCGCTGAGGAAAACACCCTCCAGGACACGGTCCGCGGAAACGTAGGCAATCCCGTGTTTCTGGGACTTGGGTCGTGTCAGGGCGGACAGCTGAATCTCGTTCAGTTGAATGTCCCCCGCGGTCACGGGGATGAGGCCGACCAGGGCTCGAACAACGTCATCAGCTCCGGAGCCTATCTGGCCAAAGAGCGCGGTGACCTCCCCGGCCTGCGCGGTGAAAGACACGTCCGAGAAGCGGTGCCCGGAGGCCAGTCCGCGGATGTTCAGCTTCCGACGGCTTTCCGGAGCAAAGTTTTCCTTGACGTGGATGGCCTCCCCCGCTGTGTGTTCTTCGCCCAGCATGTGAGTAACAACCGAATCCATCGTGAAATCGGCCGTCGGGCCGCTGGCCACCACGCTGCCGGAACGCATGATGGTGATCCGGTCAGCCAGCCGGAAGACTTCGCCCATCCGGTGGGTGATGTAGACGATTGACCGTCCGCCTGCCACAAGCGACCTCACGACCTTATGGACGCTTGAGATTTCAATGTCGGACAGAGTGGCGGTGGGCTCATCCAGGATCAGGGTGCGGGCGTCGGCGACGAGCCCGCGGGCGATCTCAAGCAGTTGGCGTTTGGCCAGCGGCAATGCCTCCACGGGCATGTCCAGATCCAGGTCTTCAAGACCCGCAGAAGCCAGCGCGGACTGCATCCGCTCCTGCAGTTTTTCCCTACGTACTAAAAGACCTGAGGTCCGGCGCATGCTGAGAGCCATGTTGTCGCGGACCGACAGCTCGGGGATCACTGAGAGTTCCTGGAACACCATGGCAACATCGGTTGATTCGGAGCCTCCCGGGAATGTCACCTCGCCGGCATCGGCGGTAACTACACCGGCTATCACTTTGACCAGGGTGCTCTTTCCGGCACCGTTTTCTCCCAGCAGCGCGTGCACTTCGCCCGCCCGAAAGTCCACGGAAACGTCGTTGAGCGCCTTCGCCCCGCCGAAGCTCTTGCTGATCCTGCTCACAGAAAGCAGGACCTCGGTACTAAGGACCACTTTGACCTCATTCCGTTTGATTGGTTCGTGGACGACGTTAAGTGATCCAACACACAGGTGTCAAGTAAAAGATTACATGTGTACCAATCCTGTAAACCTCCGGCCACGGGTCAACGCGTCATGGAAACGACCTTAGAAAGCGCGTTCTCCTGCGAATTATGGCCCGTTCCTCTGCTGAATACGTGGTGAGAGAAGGCTGGTCGCAGGCTCTGTCGCGCGATCAGGCCCGCGAATTGTGTCAACTATCAGTTGACGCGCCAGCCTGCTGTGACTTACCTTGGAATGAGGCTGGGCCAAGAATCATCAGCTCAGGTTTGGCTTTCCCTAACGAAGGCCCGGCTCAACGTCGTGAAGAAGCAGCGTTGGGCGTGGACAGCAGGCGAAATCAGACTCGTGGCCTATGGTCGCCAACATTTTGAGCAAGGAGAGTGCTCCGTGGATTACGCCACTGCAGCCGAGAAAGACAAGATCGTAGCCTTGGAAGAAAGGCGCTACCAAGCCGTGGTCGATGGTGATTACGACGCCTTCGAGGATCTGTGCCACCAGCGCCTGGTCTACACCCATTCGCTGGGTGATCGTGACACGCTGAGCAGCTACCTGGAGAAGCTTCGCAAGGGCTTCTACAGGTACCACCGGATCGACCACCCCATCGAAGATATCGTCCTGATTGGGGACACCGCCCTTGTACTGGGACAGATGAACGCGGATCTTACGGTCAACGGAACTCACAAAACACTTGCCAACAGCGCACTCTCGGTATGGATCAAAGAGGGCGAGACCTGGAAATTCCTGGCATATCAGCCGACTCCGCGCAGGGCCGCGGCTGCGGCAGCCTAGACCCCGCAACCTCTGTTCGCGCCAACGAAGGAAGAACCATGAATCAGGCTTTTGTGTACGACGCCGTTCGCACCCCGTTCGGGAAGTTCGGCTCGGGCCTCGCCGGGGTCCGCCCGGATGACTTGGCCGCGCACGTGATCAGGGAATCGGTGAAGCGGGCCCCCGGGCTCGATCCCGAGCGGATCGATGAGGTGGTGTTCGGCAACGCCAACGGCGCCGGCGAGGAGAACCGCAACGTCGCCCGGATGGGCACGCTGCTTGCCGGCCTGCCGGTGTCCATCCCGGGGACGACGGTCAACCGGCTGTGCGGATCCTCGCTGGACGCCGCGATCATCGCCTCGCGCCAGATCAACGCCGGCGATGCCGAGCTCATGCTGGTGGGCGGTGCCGAATCGATGTCCCGCGCGCCGTGGGTGCTGCCCAAGACGGAGAAGCCCTACCCGGCCGGTGACATGACCCTGGCCTCCACGACGCTGGGCTGGCGCCTGGTGAACAAGGCCATGCCCAAGGAGTGGACCATTTCACTGGGCGAGGCCACCGAGCGGCTCCGCGAGAAGTACGGTGTGACCCGCGAGCAGCAGGACGAGTTCGCCGCGAACTCCCACAACCTGTCCGCCGCCGCGTGGGATGAGGGCTTCTACGACAACCTGGTGGCCCCGGTTCCGGGCACCGACCTGGTCCGCGACGAAGGCATCCGCGCCGGCTCCACGGCGGAGAAGCTGGCCGGGCTCAAGACGGTCTTCCGCACCGAGAACGGCACAGTCACCGCCGGCAACGCGTCCCCGCTCAACGACGGCGCCTCCGCAGCCTGGATCGGGTCCGAGGCCGCCGCCGGGCTGCTCGGACTCGAACCGCTGGCGCGCATCGCCGGCCGCGGAGCCCACGGCAACGACCCCCAGTACTTCGGCTACGCCCCGGTAGAGGCCGCGAACAAGGCCCTCGCGAAAGCGGGCATCGGCTGGGACCAGGTCGGCGCCGTCGAACTCAACGAAGCCTTTGCCGCACAGTCCCTGGCGTGCATCAACGCCTGGGGCATCGACCACTCAATCGTGAACCGGCACGGCGGTGCCATCGCGATGGGCCACCCCCTCGGCGCGTCCGGGACCCGGCTCCTGGGCACCCTCGCCCGGTCCCTGCAGGCCTCAGGGGAACGCTGGGGCGTCGCTGCGATCTGCATCGGCGTCGGCCAGGCCCTGGCCGTGGTGCTCGAAAACGTCACTTCTGGAAAGGGCTAAGCGATGCTCAACTTCGTAGACACCGTGGCCGACGCCGTCGCCGGCATCAGGGACGGTTCCACCATGATGATCGGCGGGTTCGGCAACGCCGGCCAGCCGTTCGAACTGATTGATGCACTGATGGACTGCGGCGCCACTGATCTGACCGTGGTCAACAACAACGCCGGCCAGGGCGACCAGGGCCTGGCGCTGCTGATCAAGGAAGGCCGGGTGAAGAAGATGATCTGCTCCTTCCCGCGGCAGTCCGACTCCTGGCACTTCGACACCAAATACAAGGCCGGACAGATCGAACTGGAACTCGTCCCACAGGGCAACCTGGCCGAACGTATCCGCGCGGCCGGGGCCGGCATCGGCGGGTTCTTCACCCCCACCGGCTACGGCACCATGCTGGCCGAAGGCAAGGAAACCCGCATCATCGACGGCCGCGGCCAGGTCTTCGAGACCCCCATCCACGCCGACATCGCACTCATCAAGGCGCTCAAGGCGGACGGCAAGGGCAACCTCGTCTACCGCAAGACAGCCCGGAACTTCGGCCCCATCATGGCCGCCGCGGCAAAGCACACCATCGCCCAGGTATCGGAAATTGTGCCGACGGGCGGACTCGACCCGGAGAACGTGGTCACCCCCGGTATTTACGTCAACAGCATTGTGAAGGTGGCCTGATATGAGCGCGCAGACAAGCAGTGAGGCCAGATCGATCCAGACGTCCGAGGCGCCCCTGGGTCGCGACAACCTGGCCCGGCTCGTGGCGAAGGACATCAAGCCCGGTTCGTTCGTTAACCTGGGCATCGGCCAGCCCACCCTGGTCTCCAACTACCTCACCGCGGACCAGGACATCACGCTCCACACCGAGAACGGCATGCTCGGCATGGGCCCTGAAGCCACCGGCGGGGAGATCGACGGCGACCTCATCAACGCCGGCAAGATCCCCGTGACCGAACTCCCGGGGGCGTCCTACTTCCACCACGCCGACTCCTTCGCGATCATGCGCGGCGGGCACCTGGACATCTGCGTCCTGGGCGCTTTCCAGGTCTCCGCCACCGGCGACCTCGCCAACTGGCACACCGGCGCCCCCGATGCCATCCCTGCCGTGGGCGGGGCGATGGACCTGGCAACCGGGGCCAAGGACGTTTTCGTGATGATGACGCTCCTGACCCGGGAAGGCGCGTCCAAGATCGTGGACGCCTGCAGCTACCCGCTCACCGGCGTCGGCTGCGTCACCCGTGTGTACACCGACAAAGCCGTGTTCCTCACCGGCCCCGGCGGCGTTCAGGTCCGCGAAACCTTCGGCTGCACGCTCGAGGAACTGCAGGAACTGGTCCCAGTCCCCCTCACCGCAGCCCCCGCCGTCGAAGAGTAGGGCCTCAAATGAGAATTGTCGGAGTAAAACTCTCCGAAGCCGATCCGGTCTTTGCTGGTCGCCTGGAAGAGGACGGCGATCAATCAACAGTTCTGCTCCTCAGCGACCTTCAGGCCTTCTGGTCCGACCCCTTCGCCTGGCTGTCCCCCGACAAGGAAACGGCCATATCCGACGGGCGCGTGTTTCCGGTGCAGGACGTCAGCATCGTTCCCCCCATTCTTCCGTCCGCAAGGGTCTTGTGCATAGGGCTGAACTACCTCGCCCACGCTGCCGAAGGAAGCCATCGTCACGAGGAGCTGCCCTCGCACCCAACCGTCTTTGGCCGGTGGACACAATCGCTTACCACCGGTAACTCAGCTGTTCCCGTGCCATCAGGAGAAAACGGACTGGACTGGGAAGGTGAAATCGCTGCCTATGTCGGAAAGTCACTGTCAGATGCCTCAGCCGATGCAGCAAGAGCGGCAGTAATAGGGTAACCGGTCTTCGCAGCCTTGCGAGCAATTGGACGCTTCTCGAGTACTTTCGGTGGACCCACGCCGGGCTGGCAACGCACTACGGACCGGCGGACATCTATTGGGGGACGTTCGCCGGAGCAATGAACCAGATCAACTGCGGAACCACGACGCTCGCAGACTGGTGCCACAACAACCCAACCCCGGCGCACACCGATGCCGCCGTTGACGCGCTCCGAGACAGCGGTATACGGGCCACCTACTTCCACGGCAGCCCGAAACCCGGCCCCAAACCCGGGCAGACGCCCTTCTGGGAAATACCCCACGACCGGTCTGAAATCGAGCGGCTCCTAGACGACCCGAGGCTTTCCCGGGACGGAAAACTCCAACTCGGCATGGCCGTACTCGGACCCCACTACTCCGACCTCGAAGTGGCCCTCACCGACTTCCGGCTCGCCCGGGAATTATCGATGGTCACCTCCATGCAACAGGGCGGGGGCGCTGCCCGTTCCCCACAGGGATGGCTCGTCCTCGAAAGAGAAGGCCTCCTTGGGCCGCACATCAACATCGTCCATGGAAACGACCTTTCAAAGCCCCAGCTGCAAACATTCCTTGATCATGGAGTGACGTTCTCGGTGACTCCCGAGAACGAGATGACACAGGGACACGGGTCACCCTCTTACCGGGCGTCTGCGTGATTTGGGTGCTCGCCCATCGATAGGAATAGACCTTGAGTCCGGCCTCTCAGGCGAGATGTTCCTCGCTGCCCGAATCGCGCTCGTTCACCAGCGCGCCCTTGATAACTTCGAGTACGCGAACAGTCAGCCGGGAAGAGCCTCAATTCCTCAAACGACGACGATCACCACCCATGAAGCCCTTCGGTGGGCCACCATTGAAGGTGCCAGAATGATGGGCTTGGCCGACCATATCGGTTCCATCTCACCTGGCAAGAAGGCCGACCTCGTCGTCATTGATGCAAGGCAACCGAACATGCAGCCCGTGCATAACCCCGTCGACACAGTCGTAATGCAGACGAGCCTGGCGAATATAGAAGCCGTCATGATCGATGGGACATGGCGCAAACGTCATAACAAACTCGACAGCGTCGAAGGCAGGACGCTCGACCCTGCAGCATGGCTGGACCCTCTCAGAGAATCCGGGCAGCGCGTGAGCTCCTCCATGCAGTTGCAGGTGAAAGATTCTGCGGGAGGCAAACAGTAGAACCACGACGATCCTCAGCGCGACGCGTGACAGGTATGAGGACTGCTCTTCAACCGCTGGATTACGCCAACGCCCGTGCCACGTCGTAGCCGGCCGACTTAGCCAGCTTGTGCCGTGACCGGTCGTAGCGTCTCGTCGTCCGCGGATCCGCCTGCCCCAGGCTGTACTGCAAATCGTGCAGAGTCACGCCATTGTCCAGGGCAATCGTGGCGAATGTGTGGCGCATGCTGTGCGGGCTGATCTGTCCTTCCACACCGGCTTTGCGGGCCAGTCTCTGAACAGTCCTAAATGACTCAGAGCGGTTCCAGGGCCCTGCCCAAGGATCAAATCAGCGCCGGTGGTGCCCTAGTAAAGGTTGAGCGCCTCGACAGCCGGAGCGGGAACCGCGACTTTGGCTGTCTTCCCTCCCTTGCGCTGGATGCTCAGTGCCCGGTGGCCAGCCGAAAAGCACTATCTAGCGTGCACCTTGCCCCACGGCATACGACACCGCAGCTTATCCCAGCCGGTCCGCAACGGATCATGTGGTCATCTCCAAAGCCCTGACGCCTGACATGGCAAAGTCGGGCGGATCAACCAAGACCAGAACTGCCGGAAGGAGATCCGGATCCCACACACCCTTCCGCTCGTGGACGGATCGTACGCCAGCCATAGATACCCCACAGAGGTTCCCCGCTTGACTCGGTAAGTCCTACGAAACCGACGGTCTGGGCCGCAAAGTCATGTCGCCTGAACAGAGAACTGCATGAAGTGGTAAAGGCAGAATCAGGAGGATAGGGACCAAAATGAATGTCCAAAAGTCACCCGCGCACAAAGCCGTGCACAATGTGCACACCCTTTTGGCCTGACAAACACGCGATGAGCGCACTCTGCCTGGCTCTCAGAAGCAGCTATCCCAGGAAGGTCCTCGAAGAAGATTCGCCTTGGTCATGTCGTCACCACAACTCCTGACCATGAATGGGTGACGGCCAACTACTGGCCCACGGAACAGCCAGATAGGACGGCACATACCCTAGATCCCAGCAGGCGGAGGGCCCACCAGCCAAGGGCCCTGACCCCGCCACCCACACAATTTCATAGGTAACCGCGGCGCCAGGCACAGACCGCGGCCAGAGTCAGAGGGACCCCCGGAGGGTCAATGTCAACACATTAAAAGCAAAACCCCCTCTGACCAGGGGGAATGCGTGCCCGAGGTGGGACTCGAACCCACACACCTTTCGATACCGCATTTTGAGTGCGGCGCGTCTGCCAATTCCGCCACTCGGGCGCGGAGTACACGGAGTAACAATCGTAGGCTCACAACGTGATTGTGAGCAACGCAGCCACTTCCAGTGCGCGGATTTACTCTACATGCAGATAGGCTAAATTCCAGAATCGCGCCAGTGACGCCGCAACAAGCCATGCAGATCCAAGTACCGCCGCGGGCGCACCTAAGATAGTGATGTTCCCGCCGTACCTTTTCAAGGAGATCCCGTGTCAGAACCGACGGAGTCAAACACCACGTCCCAGCCGGCGCGCCGCGTCATTGTGGCCGAAGACGAAACCCTCATCCGCCTCGACATCATCGAAATCCTGCGGGGCGAGGGCTACGACGTCGTCGGCGAGGCTGACAACGGCGAGAAGGCCGTGCAGCTGGCCGAGGAGCTCAAGCCGGATCTCGTCCTCATGGACGTCAAGATGCCCGTCATGGACGGCATCACCGCCGCCGAGAAGATCGTCAAGGCCCGCATCGCCCCCGTGGTGCTGCTGACCGCCTTCAGCCAGAAGGAACTCGTGGAGCGCGCACGCGACGCCGGCGCCATGGCCTACGTCGTCAAGCCCTTCACGCCCGCGGACCTGATCCCTGCCCTGGAGATCGCCCTCTCCCGCCACGAGGAGATCAAGGCCCTCGAAAACGAGGTCACGGACCTGCAGGAGCAGTTCGCCACCCGCAAGCTCGTTGAGCGCGCCAAGAGCCTGCTCACGACCAAGATGGGCCTCACGGAGCCGGAAGCCTTCCGCTGGATCCAGAAGACCTCCATGGACCGCCGCCTGAGCATGCGCGAAGTGGCCGAGACTATCATCAACCAGGTCAACTAACCTCAGGGCACCGGCAGGCCCCGTACGACGACGGGCTGCCGGGCCTCAAGGCTCCGGCACCGCCGGCCAGCACAACCAGAAAAAGACAAAAAGGAGGCTCCCCGCCAATTGGCGGGGAGCCTCCCTTTGTTCTGGGTGCGGCTACCGCCGCACCAGAGGACTTGCTAGGCCTTCTTCTTCTTTTCGGGCCAGGGTCCAACCTTTTCCTTGTTGCTGGCGGCTTCGCCAACGCGACCGGTGTCGGCCAGGTCCCCAACCTTGTGGACCTTCAGGGAGTTGGTGGAACCGGCCCTTCCGGGAGGGGAACCGGCGGCGATGACCACCAGGTCACCGTCTTCCACGATCCCCATGTCCAGGAGGCTGCGGTCCACCTGTGCGGTCATTTCATCCGTGTGGTCCACCATCGGCACGAGGACCGGCTGAATGCCCCAGGTCAGCGCGAGCTGGTTCCAGACGTGCTCCACCGGAGTGAACGCGAAGACCGGCTTGATCGGGCGGAGGCGCGACAGGCGGCGCGCGGAGTCACCGGACTGCGTGAACGCACAGATGTACTTCGCGTCCAGCTGGTCGGCGATTTCGACGGCGGCACGGGTGATGGCGCCACCGCGGGTCTTGGGCTTGGTGCCCAGCGGAGGAACGCGCTCAAGACCGTGGACTTCGGTGGATTCAATGATCCGGGCCATGACCTTGACCGTTTCGATCGGGTACTTGCCCACGCTGGTCTCGCCGGAAAGCATCACTGCGTCGGCGCCGTCGAGCACCGCGTTGGCGCAGTCGGAGGCCTCCGCGCGCGTGGGGCGCGGGTTGTCGATCATGGACTCGAGCACCTGGGTGGCAACGATGACCGGCTTGGCCCAGCGGCGGGCCAGTTCGATGGCGCGCTTCTGGACGATCGGAACCTCTTCGAGGGGAAGCTCCACACCAAGGTCGCCACGGGCCACCATGATGGCGTCGAAGGCGTCGATGATCTCGTGCAGCTGCTCCACGGCCTGCGGCTTTTCGATCTTGGCGATCACCGGCACGCGGCTGCCTTCTTCGTCCATGATTTCGTGGACGCGCTTGATGTCCGAGGCGTCCCGGACGAAGGAAAGAGCAACCATGTCCACGCCGCGGCGCATGGCCCAGCGGAGATCGTCCTCGTCCTTTTCGCTCAGGGCGGGAACGTTGACGGCAACGCCGGGCAGGTTAATGCCCTTGTTGTTGGAGACCATTCCACCGACTGTCACCTGGGCGACCACCTTGACGTCGTCGACCTCGATGGCGCGCAACGCCACCTTGCCGTCGTCGATCAGCAGCGCATCGCCGACATTGACGTCGTCGGTAAGGCTCTTGAGCGTGGTGGAGCAGATCTCCTTGGTGCCCGGCACATCTTCGGTGGTGATGGTGAAGATGTCGCCGACGAACAGTTCGTGCGGGCCGTCGACAAAGCGGCCAAGACGGATCTTGGGGCCCTGGAGGTCGGCCATGATGGCAACGGGCTTGGCCAGCTGCTTCGAGGCCTTACGGACGTTCTCGTAAGTGCCGTCATGCACGGAGTAGTCTCCGTGGCTCATGTTCATGCGGGCAACATCGACGCCGGCTTCAATAACTGCGAGGGTGTTCTCGAAGCTGGAAATGGCCGGTCCGAATGTTGCCACGATCTTAGCGCGTCTCATATACCTACCCTATTGGTGTGTTTCTGGTTTGGAGTTGTACCGCAGGTGAACATCCGTGGTCCCCCGTTTGTGACTACAGGACGGCAATGGCCCGATCCGTCGGGGCCACAGGAGCGGGAAGAATGGTGCTTCCCATCAGGAACTTGTCCACCGCCGCGGCGGCGGCCCGCCCTTCGGCAATGGCCCACACGATGAGCGACTGGCCGCGGCCGGCGTCACCGGCCACGAACACGCCTTCGGTGTTGGTCATGTAGTAGCCGTCGCGGGCCACGTTTCCGCGCCCGTCAAACTCGGCGCTGACCTGCTCGGAGATTCCGGCCGGTTCGGCTCCCGTGAAGCCCAGGGACAGGAACACCAGGTCAGCGGGAATGATCCGCTCCGTGCCGGCCTTCGGGAGGCGCTTGCCGTCAACGAATTCGGTCTCGGCCACCTTGACGCCGGTGAGCTTGCCGTTTTCGCCGACGAACTCAACGGTCGAGGCGAGGTAGGTGCGTTCACCGCCCTCTTCGTGGGCACTGGCCATTTCAAAGAGCGTGGGGAACGTCGGCCACGGCTGGTGGCCGGCGCGCTCCACGGGAGGCTGCTTGCCGATGGCGAGGGTGGTGACGGATGCCGCACCGTGGCGGTGCGCGGTGCCGAGGCAGTCGGCGCCGGTGTCGCCGCCGCCGAGGATCACCACGTGCTTGCCCTTGGCGTGGATCTGGTTCTCGACCGTCTCCCCCGCCACTACGCGGTTCGCCGGGACAAGGTAGTCCATGGCGAAGTGCACGCCCTCGAGCTCGCGGCCCGGGATCGGGAGGTCACGCGGAACGGTGGCGCCGGTGGCGATCACGACGGCGTCGTAACGCCGGCGCAGCTGCTCCCACGTCACATCCGCGCCGACGGCGACGCCGGTGCGGAAGCGGGTGCCTTCCGCCTTCATCTGCTCGAGTCGGCGGTCCACCTGCTCTTTCTCCATCTTAAAATCGGGGATGCCGTAGCGCAGCAGGCCACCGATCTTGTCGTCGCGCTCGTACACGGCCACGGTGTGGCCCACGCGGGTCAGCTGCTGGGCAACGGCCAGACCTGCGGGGCCGGAACCCACGACGGCGACCGTCTTGCCGGTCAGGCGCGCGGGCGGCAGCGGGTTGACCCAGCCGTTGTCGAAGGCCTCATCGATGATGGACACCTCAACCTGCTTGATGGTCACGGCGGGCTGGTTGATGCCCAGCACGCAGGACGCCTCGCAGGGTGCCGGGCACAGGCGGCCGGTCCATTCGGGGAAGTTGTTGGTGGCATGCAGCCGCTCAATCGCTTCCTCGCCCTTGTCCCGCCACATGAGGTCGTTCCACTCGGGAATCAGGTTCCCCAGCGGGCAGCCCTGGTGGCAGAACGGCACACCGCAGTCCATGCAGCGCCCGGCCTGGCTCTTGAGGACACCCTTTTCCTGGGCCTCGTAGACTTCCTTCCAGTCCATGATGCGGACGGGAACCGGGCGGCGTGGCTGGGTTTCACGCTGACGTACTTTCAGAAATCCGCGTGGATCAGCCACCGGTCACCTCCAGGATTCGAGACCAAACTTCTTCGCCGTCGGGGTCAAGGCCCTCTTCGATGGCGCTCAGACGGGTTTGCAGGACGGCCGCGTAATCGCGCGGCAGCACTTTGGTAATGCGGGCAGCGGTGTCGTCGAAGTTCTCGAGCAGACGCGCGGCCAGCTGGGATTCGGTTTCCTCGACATGCTTGACCAGCAGGCCGTGGACGATGTCGCGGTCCTCGGCATCCAGCTCCTGGAGCTGGAGTTCGCCGGATTCCAGCGCCTGCTTGTTCACGCGGGTGATCCGCAGGTCCAGCACGTACGCCGTTCCGCCGGACATGCCCGCACCGAAGTTGCGTCCGGTCCGGCCGATGATGAGCGTCTGGCCGCCGGTCATGTACTCGCAGCCGTGGTCGCCGATGCCCTCGACAACCGCCGTGGCGCCGGAGTTGCGGACCAGGAAGCGTTCGCCCACCTGGCCGCGCAGGAACATCTCGCCGCTGGTGGCGCCGTAGCCGATCACGTTTCCGGCGATCACGTTGCTCTCGGCCTGGAACACGTTGGTGCGGTCCGGCCGGACGATGATGCGGCCGCCGGAGAGGCCCTTGCCCACGTAGTCGTTGGAGTCGCCGTACATGCGCAGGGTGATGCCGGCGGGCAGGAAGGCGCCCAGCGACTGGCCCGCGGTGCCGGTCAGCGTGATGTCGATCGTGTCCGTTGCCAGCACGTCGGTGCTGAACGTCTTGGTCACGACGTGGCCCAGCATGGTGCCGACGGAGCGGTCCGTGTTGATGACGTCCACGGCGATCTTCACCGGGCTGCGGTCGGTCAGCGCCTCGGCGGCCATGGTGATGAGCCGCTGGTCGAAGTGCTTGTCCAGCTCGTGGTTCTGGCCGGTCAGGTTGCGCAGCGGGGCGTCATCGTCGAACTCCAGCCCGTGCAGGATGGGGTCGAGGTCCAGGCCTTCGGCCTTCCAGTGGTTGATCGCCTCGCGGGTGTCGAGCGCTTCCGCGTGGCCGATCGCCTCTTCGATGCTCCGGAAGCCAAGTTCCGCGAGGATTTCGCGGACTTCCTCGGCCAGGAATTCGAAGAAGTTGACCACGAACTCGGGCTTGCCGCTGAAGCGGGCCCGCAGTTCGGGGTTCTGCGTGGCGACGCCCACCGGGCAGGTGTCCAGGTGGCAGACGCGCATCATGATGCAGCCCTCCACCACCAGCGGTGCCGTGGCGAAGCCGAATTCCTCGCCGCCGAGCAGCGCGGCAATGACGACGTCGCGGCCGGTCTTGAGCTGGCCGTCGACCTGGACCACCACACGGTCGCGCAGGCCGTTGAGCATCAGGGTCTGCTGGGTCTCTGCGAGCCCCAGCTCCCACGGGACGCCGGCGTGTTTGAGCGAGTTCAGCGGCGAGGCGCCGGTTCCGCCGTCGTGCCCGGAAACGAGCACGACGTCGGCCTTCGCCTTGGTGACACCGGCGGCAACTGTGCCGATGCCCACCTCGGAAACGAGCTTGACGTGAACGCGGGCCGAGGGATTGGCGCGCTTGGCATCGTAGATCAGCTGCGCGAGGTCCTCGATGGAGTAGATGTCGTGGTGCGGGGGCGGCGAGATGAGTCCGACGCCGGGCGTTGAGTGGCGCGTGCGGGCAACCCAGGGGTAGACCTTCTGGGCCATCAGCTGGCCGCCCTCGCCGGGCTTGGCGCCCTGGGCCATCTTGATCTGGATGTCGTCAGCGTTGGTCAGGTACAGGCTGGTGACGCCGAACCGGCCGGAGGCGATCTGCTTGACAGCGGAACGGCGCTCCGGATCCAGGAGGCGGTCCACGTCCTCGCCTCCTTCGCCGGTGTTGGACTTGCCGCCCAGCCGGTTCATGGCGATGGCGAGCGTCTCGTGGGCTTCCTTGGAGATGGAGCCGTAGCTCATAGCGCCCGTGGAGAACCGCTTGACGATGCTGGAGATCGGCTCCACTTCCTCGAGCGGCACGGCAGGACGCAGGCCGTCCTTGAACTTGAGGAGCCCGCGCAGGGTCATCAGGTTCTCGGACTGGTCATCAACGCCCTTGGTGTAGGCCTTGAAGATGTCGTAGCGGCGCTCGCGCGTGGCGTGCTGCAGCCGGAAGACGGTCTCCGGGTTGAAGAGGTGCGGTTCGCCGTCGCGGCGCCACTGGTACTCGCCGCCGCCCAGCAGCGGGCGGTGCGGCTGCTCGATACCGCCCTCGGGGTAGGCCATCTGGTGCCGAGCGGAAACCTCTGCCGCGATGACGTCCAGCCCCACGCCGCCCAGCTGGGAGTGCGTGCCGGCGAAGAATTCGTCCACGAGCTCCTGGCCGAGGCCAAGCGCTTCGAAGGTCTGCGCGCCGGTGTAGGACGCCACGGTGGAGATGCCCATCTTGGACATGATCTTCAGGACGCCCTTGCCGAGGCCCTTGATCAGGTTGTACACGCCGTCCTGCGGGGTGACGCCCACGACGTCGCCGGCGGCGATGAGCTGCTCCACGGATTCCATGGCCAGGTACGGGTTGACGGCGGACGCGCCGTAGCCCACGAGCACCGCCACGTGGTGCGTCTCGCGGACGTCGCCGGCCTCGACCACCAGGGCGGTCTTGGTGCGGTTGGCGCTGCGCAGCAGGTGGTGGTGCACGGCGCTGACCAGCAGTAGCGACGGGATGGGCGCCCACTGGGCGTTGGAGTCGCGGTCGGACAGCACCACGTACTGCACGCCGCGGTTGATGGCGCCGGAAACCTGCTCGCAGATCTCGGTCAGCCGGGCGCGGAGGGCGTTCTCGCCGCCTTCGGGGCGGTAGAGGCCGCGGACCTTCATGGCGATCCTGTCGCCGTCCGGGCTTTCGATGTTGGCGATCTTGGCGAGCTGGTCGTTGTTGATCACCGGGAACGGCAGCGAAACCTGCGGCTGGCGCACCTGCTTGGTGTCCAGCAGGTTACCGTTTGGACCGATGGCGCACATCAGGGATGTGACCAGCTCTTCGCGGATGGCGTCGAGCGGCGGGTTGGTCACCTGAGCGAAGGACTGCACAAAGTAGTCGAAGAGGAGCCGGGGGCGCTTGGACAGCACGGCCACGGGGGTATCGGAACCCATGGCGCCGAGGGGCTCGGCACCGGTGCGCGCCATCGGACCCAGCAGGATCTTGAGCTCTTCGGTGGTGTAGCCGAAGGTCCGCTGGCGGATGTTCACGGACGCGGCCGTGTGCACCACGTGCTCGCGCTCGGGCAGATCGTTGAGGTCGATCAGGTTGTCCTTGACCCACTCCGCCCACGGGTTGGAGGCGGCGACTTCGGCCTTGACCTCTTCATCGTCGATGATCCGGCCGGCCTCGGTGTCCACGAGGAACATCTTGCCCGGCGAAACCCGGCCCTTCTTGACCACCTTGGAGGGTTCGACGTCGATGACGCCCACCTCGGAGGCGAACACGACGAGGCCGTCTTCCGTGATCCAGTAGCGGCCCGGGCGCAGGCCGTTGCGGTCCAGGGTGGCGCCGACCAGGTTGCCGTCGGTGAACGACACAGCGGCCGGCCCGTCCCATGGTTCCATCAGCAGGGAGTGGTATTCGTAGAACGCGCGGCGGGCCGGATCCATGGTGGCGTGGTTTTCCCACGCCTCGGGGATCATCATCATGATCGAGTGCGTGATGGGGCGGCCGGACAGCCACAGCAGCTCAGCCACTTCGTCGAAGGACGCCGAGTCCGACGCACCGGGGGTGCAGATCGGGAACAGCTCTTCCGGGGACTGGCCCAGGAGCGGGTTGGCGAGCTGCGACTGGCGGGCGCGCATCCAGTTCCGGTTGCCCTTGACCGTGTTGATTTCACCGTTGTGGGCGATGGTGCGGAACGGCTGCGCCAGGGGCCACGACGGGAAGGTGTTGGTGGAGAACCGCGAGTGGACGATCGCCAGCTTGGTCTTGAAGCGCTTGTCGGAGAGGTCCGGGTAGAACGGCTCAAGCTGGGCCGTGGTCAGCATGCCCTTGTACACGATGGTCCGTGAGGACAGCGAGGGGAAGTAGACGCCGTACTTGTTCTGCGCGCGCTTGCGGATCCGCCAGGCCCGGGAGTCGAGCTCGTTGCGCTCCAACTGCTCTCCGGTGGACGAGGCAAAGAACGGCTGCGAGAAGTACGGCATGCAGGCGCGGGCCATGGCTCCCACGAGGTCGGCCACGACAGGCACTTCGCGCCAGCCCAGGACGGTGAGGCCCTCATCGGCGGCGAGGCCTTCGATGCCTGCCTTCGCGGCATCGGCTTCACGCTGCTCGGCGGGGAGGAAGGCGGTGCCCACAACGTACTGCCCGGGTGCCGGGAGTTCGAATTCGGTGACGGCACGGAAGAACTCGTCCGGTACCTGCATCAGCAGGCCGGCGCCGTCGCCCGTTCCCTCATCGGCGCCCACGGCACCGCGGTGCTCGAGGTTGCGCAGGGCGGTGAGGGCGGCATCGACAATGTCGTACCCGGGTTCGCCGCGCAGGGTGGCGATGATCGCAAGACCGCAGGCGTCCTTCTCCTGCTCCGGGTTGTAGAGCCCGGCTGCCTCGGGGAGCGCCGCGAACCGCTTAAACGGTGACATGGCGGCGTCCGGCTGGTTCGCTTCGGACCAGCTGGGGCTGTGAAGAGTTTGGGTCATGGGAGACGTCCTTCCTCCTGATCGTGCGTATGGAAGGGACAACGTTGGCCCCACTCAGAGCGCCGCTGTGATGGGCACAACAAAGTGTGTTACTTAGTGGAAATTGTAGGGCAGGGAGACCTGCTGAACTAACAGTTACGCAGGTTCCCGGCCCGGGCTTGACCGGACAGCAGCTCTATGCTGCCCGGTGGTGGGCCCTGATGCCACGACGCTGTGGTGGTGGGCGCTACAAGCGGTGGCTCTGGCTGCCCTGGTTGCCGGTGCTGAGCTAGCGTGTGCCGTCAGCTTCCGGCGCGGTTCCGGTGGCTTTGGTACCGGAATTTCCGGCGTCCGCTTCCCCGGCGGACGCATTGCCCCCGGTGGATGCCGGCACTGCTTCCGTTGGGGCAGAAGAGCGCCTGGAACCGCTTTGGTTATCAGGCAGATTATCACGCGATTCACTATCTGAGACAACAGCGTCCGCACTGTCTCTTATACACATCTTGACGGCGGGCCCGGCGGCGGGGGCCGCGGCCGTGTCGCCCGCGGTGCGGGCCGCTCTGCGCCCCGCCGGCACGGGACCCACGGCGGCCGGTGCCTTGTCGCCGTCGTCGTCGGTTTGGTCTTCCTCAGCCGTCTTGTCCTCATTGACGGCGGCAACGGCCACGTTGTCGTCGTCGGCAGCCGCTCTGCCCTCGGCGGCAGTGGCTGCGTCACCGTCGACGGCGGCGGCCTCAGCCTCGGGGCGGGCGCGCGGCCCGGAAGGTACGGGTCCTCGGGATCGCCGGCCTTGCGGCGGCCCAGCACGATAAACACGGCCAACGCTGCGACGAACACGAAAATGCTGTCTCTTATACACATCTAGATGTGTATAAGAGACAGGATCTGCTCCGCATCATCGATGCGCATGGCCTCGATCCAGACCCGGCCCAGCGTGTAGTACATGGCGTAGACGCAGAAGAGCCGGCCGCGGCGGAAGTGGAACCGGCGGTCCAGGGCCAGCAGGATGACCACACCCATGAGGTTCCACAGGGATTCGTACAGGAAGGTGGGGTGGAACAGCGTGTCGGCCGGGAAGCCCTGCGGGAAGTTCGCGTTGTCGGAGTCCACCTGAAGCCCCCAGGGCAGGGTGGTGGGGCCGCCGAACAGCTCCTGGTTGAAGTAGTTCCCCCAGCGGCCCACCGCCTGGGCGAGCAGCAGTCCGGGCGCCGCGGCGTCCAGGAAGGCCGTGAGCTTGACCCCGGCCCGCCGGCAGCCGATCCAGGCACCGAAGGCACCGAGCACCACGGCGCCCCAGATTCCGAGGCCGCCGCGCTGGATCTGCGGAATCAGGGAGAGGTCGCCGGTGCCGTTGAATCCCGGACCGAAGTAGGCGTCCGGGGAGGAAAACACGTGGTAGAGCCTGCCGCCGATGATGCCGAACGGAATGGCCCAGATGACGATGTCCCAGACGCTGCCCTCCGGTGTTCCGCGCTTGGCCCAGCGGACCGACGTCAGCCACAGGCCGACGACGATCCCGGCAAGGATGCACAGGGCGTAGGCGTGGATCCGCAGCGAACCCCACGGCAGCGGGATGTCGAAGCCGGACCAGTCCGGGCTCGGAATGCTCGCGGGGACCATGGCGGCCGCGGTGAGGAACGTCTGCATGTTGGAGGTTACTTCCTGGTCAGTCCGGCGCTGAGGTCTTTGGTAAGGCTGGCCACGGCGTCCACTCCGCCGTCACGGATGGCGGACACGAGGGCTGTTCCCACGATCACGCCGTCGGCGTAGGCGGCGATTTCCGCCACCTGGTCGGCGTTGGACACTCCGAGGCCCACGCACACACGCTCCGCGCCGGCGTGCTTGGCTGCTGCCACCACGCCCTTGGCCGCCGTGCTCACCGACGAGCGGGCGCCGGTGACCCCCATGATGGAAACGGCGTACACAAAGCCGCGGCTTGCCTCGACGGTCCGCCGCATGCGCTCGGGCGATGATGACGGCGCCACCAGGAACACCCGGTCCAGCCCGTACTTGTCCGAGGCGTCCATCCACTCGGCGGCCTCATCCGGAATGAGGTCGGGGGTGATCAGGCCGGCTCCCCCGGCTTCGGCCAGGCGCCGCGAAAACTCGTCCACGCCCATCCGGACCACGGGGTTCCAGTAGGTCATGACCAGGACGGCAGCGTCGGTTTCGGCCGTAATGCCGGCAACGACGTCGAACACCTGGCGGACGGAGAACCCCTTTGCCAGCGCCTCGGTGGTGGCCGCCTGGATGACCGGGCCGTCCATGACCGGGTCAGAGTAGGGGATGCCGATCTCGATGAGGTCCGCGCCGTTGCGCGCGAGGGCAATGCCGGCGGCGATGGTGTCCTCGACGCTGGGGTACCCGGCGGGCAGGTAGCCGATCAGGGCCGCCCGCCCCTCGGCCCGGGCCTTGTCAATGGCGATCGCCGATTTGCTGGTCATCTGTGCGGTGCTCACAACTGTTCCCCTTCCTTGCCGATGGCTGCCTCTGCGGAGTCCTTGTCCAGGAGGTCGAACCACTCGGCGGCTGTTGCCACGTCCTTGTCGCCGCGGCCGGACAGGTTGACCACCACGATCTTGTCCGACGCATCGCCTTCGGCGGCCAGCCGCTGCCCCACCTTGATGGCGCCGGCGAGGGCGTGGGAGGACTCGATGGCCGGAATGATGCCCTCGGTGCGGCACAGGAGCCGGAAGGCCTCCATGGCTTCGCTGTCCGTGATGGGCTCGTAGCTGACCCGTCCGATGTCGGCGAGGTAGGAGTGCTCCGGCCCGACGCCGGGGTAGTCCAGCCCCGCCGAGATGGAGTGGGATTCGATGGTCTGGCCGTCGTCGTCCTGCATGAGGTACGAGCGGGCGCCGTGCAGCACGCCGGGCTTGCCGAGCGTGATGGTGGCCGCGTGCCGGCCGGTGTCCACGCCGTCGCCGCCGGCCTCGAAGCCGTAGATCTTGACCGAGGGGTCGTCCAGGAAGCCGTGGAAGATGCCGATGGCGTTGGAGCCGCCGCCGATGCAGGCGCAGACGGCGTCCGGCAGGCGGCCGGTCTGCTCCAGGATCTGCGCGCGGGCCTCCTCGCCGATGACCTCGTGGAAGTAGCGGACCATCGCCGGGAACGGGTGCGCGCCGGCGGCCGTGCCCAGCAGGTAGTGCGTGTTTCCGACGTTCGCCACCCAGTCGCGGAGCGCCTCGTTGATGGCATCCTTGAGGGTCTGCGAGCCGTTGGTGACCGGCACGACGGTTGCCCCGAGCAGCTCCATCCGGGCCACGTTCAGTGCCTGGCGGCGGCAGTCTTCGGCGCCCATGTAGACGACGCATTCGAGTCCGAGCAGTGCGGCGGCCGTGGCGCTGGCCACGCCGTGCTGGCCTGCGCCGGTTTCGGCGATGACGCGGGTCTTGCCCATGCGCTTGGCCAGGAGGGCCTGGCCCAGCACGTTGTTGATCTTGTGCGAGCCAGTGTGGTTGAGGTCTTCGCGCTTGAGGAAGACCCGGACTCCCCCGGCGTGCTCGGCGAACCGCTTCGCCTCGGTCAGGAGGGAGGGCCGGCCGGAGTAGTTCTTATTGAGATCGGCGATCTGCGCGGTGAACTCGGGATCGGCCTTCGCCTTTTCAAAGGTGTCTTCGAGTTCGTCGAGGGCCGCGATCAGTGATTCAGGCATCCATCGGCCCCCGTAGGAGCCGAAGTAGGGTCCCGGAGCGTGACGCAGCGACGTGCCTCCCTGCAGGAATGCATCCACCGAGCCTTCGTCAGAGCCGGCTGTTGGCGCTTCGGCCATCAGTCTCACCATCCTGTTCACTTTTCACTGATTGATGTCATGCACCATCCCGCCGCCAAACTTTGCGGAGCGGGTGGTGCCACGGTTGGTCGGAGCTCAGACCCGCGCGGCGATCGCTGCCGCCCCGGCCGCGGTGAACTCCGCAATGCGTTCCCGCGGCGTGGCGTCGCTGACGAGCGCCTCCCCCACGAGGATGGCGTTGGCGCCGTGCGCCGCGTAGTGCGCGACGTCGTCGGCACCCCTGACGCCGGACTCCGCAACCACAACTGCGCCGGCCGGAATGCTTCCGGCGAGTGTGTCGAAAACGGAGCGGTCGACGTCGAGCGTCTTGAGGTTGCGCACGTTGACGCCGATGATCCGGGCCTCGGCAGCCACCGCACGTTCGACTTCCTCCGGCGTGTGCGTTTCCACGAGCACGTTCATGCCGAGTTCACGGCTGAGGGCACTGAATTCGCGCAGCTGCTGGTCGGACAGGGACGCCACGATCAGCAGGATGAGGTCCGCGCCGTGGGCGCGGGCTTCCCAGATCTGGTACTCGTCCAGGGTGAAGTCCTTGCGGAGCAGCGGGACGTCCACCCGGTCACGGACCGCGTCCAGATCCGCGAGCGAACCGTTGAAGCGGCGCTGTTCCGTGAGCACGCTGATAACGGCGGCGCCGCCGTCGGCGTACTGCTGGGCCAGCGAGGCCGGGTCAACGATGTTCGCGAGATCGCCCTTGGACGGGCTCCGGCGCTTAATCTCAGCGATGACCTTGAGATGCTCGCGCGTGGCGGACGGGCCGTCGAGGGCAGTCCAAGCATCGCGTGCCGGAGCCGCTGCCAGTGCGCGGTCCTTCAGTTCCGCGAGGGACACGAGACGCTTGCGGGCCTCCATGTCCTCCCTGACACCGGCATTGATGTCGTCGAGAACCGTCACGGTTAGTGGCCGGTGTTCTTCAGCTTGCTGCCGCCCACGCCGTAGCCCGCTTTGCGCATGATGAAGCCGGCCAGCAGGCCGAGGACCATGATCGCCGCGCCGGCCACGAAGATGGGGGTGTTGGCGATGACGAAGGCGATGGAGGCGATGAGGGCGCCGATCAGCATGACGATCACGCAGGTCCAGGCCGCAGGGCTGTTGCCGTGGCCAAGATCAATGCTGTGGTCGATGCCGTGGTGGGTCTTGGGGGCCGCCGCGGGCTTGGTACCGGAAACAGTGGCTTTGCTCATGTGAATCTCCTCAGGATCAATACTGCTTACATTCTGCCATTTTTTGGCTCGGCCTTCGGCATCGCTGGCAGGCGCGCGCCTCCGTGACGCTCCCCGTCAGGTGGGGTCGTCGCCGCGGGAGAGCCGGTCCCAGCTGTCGATCTCGTCCACCGGGCCGGACTGGGCGGCGGCACCCTGCGCGGCGGCATCGTACTTGGTCCGCGTCTTCCAGTACCGCCCAGCCGGAATCACCAGCAGTCCGCACAGCGCCAGGAGCGAACCGGCGACGACGGCGAGGACCGGAAACGCGGTGACACTCACGTCAGCGCTGCTCCCGCTGACGCCGGTGGCCGCGGCGATGGAGCCCTGCGCGGCCGCCAGCGGATCCGCGAGGACGGTCGCGGCGGCGGTGATGATGCCCGCTGCCGCCAGGACGACGATGGCCGTGATGATCCAGCGTGCGATCTTGCCGGCGATGGACGCGGCGAGGCCGCCTGCGAGGGCGACGAGGGCAAGGGCCGTTACCGTGGTGGCGGCCTTGCTGCCCTGGACCTGGAGTCCGCCCTGGCCCGTGGCCTGGCCCAGTTGCTGGGGGTCCAGGTTGACGGTCATCCAGGTCTGGGTGGTGGTGCCGAAGACCGCCAGCGCGATCGCGGCGATGAGCAGGACCAGCGTGGACTTGCGTGCCCACGCCGGCGTGCTGCTGCGGGCCTTGGCCTGCGCGCCGGAACTTGCCGGAACCGCCATCAGGATTCCGCCCCGGCGGACGCCGTCCCTGTTGATGTTCCCGTTGACCGGGTACCGGTTGGTCCGGCCTCGGTGACCGACTCCGGCGTGATGTTGTGCAGCGAGCCCGCGGTGTGGACGGCCCGGAGGGGTGCGGCCGCCTTGTTGACGGTTTCCTGCGCTTCGGCGGCTTTGACCGAGTCCGCAACGATGCCGCCGCCGGCCTGGACGTAGGCCCGCCCTTCCCGCAGCAGGGCGGAGCGGATGGCGATGGCCATGTCCATGTCGCCGGCGAAGTCCAAATAGCCCACCACGCCGCCGTAGATTCCGCGGCGGTGCGGCTCGAGCTCGTCGAGGAGGCGCAGGGCGCGGGGTTTCGGCGCGCCGGACAGCGTTCCCGCCGGGAAGGTGGCCTTCAGGACGTCATAGGCCTTCGCCGACGGGGCCAGCCGGCCCACCACCGTGGACACGAGGTGCATGATGTGGCTGAACCGCTCCACCTCCATGAACTGTGTGACGTCCACGGAGCCCGCCACGCACACCTTGGAAAGGTCGTTCCGGGACAGATCCACGAGCATCAGGTGTTCGGCGCGTTCCTTCTGGTCCGCGAGGAGTTCTTCGGCGAGTGCCTTGTCCGCATCCACGGTCTTGCCGCGGGGCCGGGAACCGGCGATGGGGTGGGTGATGACGTCCTCGCCCGTGACCGTCACGAGCGCCTCGGGTGAGGAGCCGACGATCGAGTATTCGCGCCCGGCCGCATCTTCCAGGCTGAAGATGTACATGTACGGGCTCGGGTTGGTGTTGCGGAGCACGCGGTAGACGTCCAGCGGGGAGGCTCCGCACTCCATCTCGAAGCGGCGAGAAATGACCACCTGGAAGACTTCCCCGTCCACGATCGCCTCCTTGCCCCGGTCAAGAGCGGCCAGGTAGTCGGTTTCATCCCACCGTTCCTGGACGCTGGCGGCAAAATCGAGGGCGGCAGGTTCCAGCACGGACACCGGCTGGTTTACGGGCGTGCTGACGCGGGCGAGGAGTTCCTTGACGCGGCGGACGGCGTCGTGCCAGGCCTCATCCACCCGTTCGGAGCTGTTGTCGAAGTTGATGGCGTTGGCGATGAGCAGCACGGAGCCGTCCATGTTGTCGTGGACGGCCATGTCCGTGACGAGGTTCAGTGCCATTTCGGGAAGCTGCAGGTCGTCTTCGGGCGGGCTGGTCAGTTTCTCCCAGTGGCGGACTGTTTCCCAGCCGAGGAAGCCTACGAGGCCGGAGGTGAAGGGCGGCAGGTCGTCGAAACGGTCGGTGCGCAGGGCATCGATCGTGTCACGGATGGCATCCACCGGGTTTCCGTCCACCGGAACGCCGGCAGGCGGCTCGCCGAGCCAGTGGGCCTGGCCGTCCTTGGTGGTGAGCGTGGCCCGGGAACGGGAGCCAATGAAGGAATAGCGGGACCAGGCGCCGCCGACAGCCGCGGACTCCATGAGGAACGTGCCCGGCTGGCCCTGTGCCAGTTTCCGGTACAGCCCGATCGGAGTTTCGGCATCCGCCAGCACCTTGAGCCGGACAGGGATGACGCGGCTGTGCCCGGCGAGTTCACGGAATTCTTCGAGGCCTGGGCTGATGATTCCTAGGTCCTGCATGGCTATTGGTTCTCCGTCTGTTCTGGGATGGTTCCTGGGTTCGCAGGCGGGATGCCTGATCATCGGACGCAGGGGCCGGCCTGGCGTTCCCCGTCCGCTTGGGTGGCCTTGGCCGCCCGGGCTAGTCTGCAGAGCCTGCCACGACGTCCAGGGTCCGGCCGTCGAAGCACGTTCGCGTTCCGGTGTGGCACGCAGCGCCGACCTGGTCGACCCTCACCAAGAGGGCGTCGCCGTCGCAGTCAAGGGCCACGGACTTCACCCACTGCACGTGGCCGGAGGTATCCCCCTTGCGCCAGTACTCCTGGCGCGAGCGGGAGTAAAAGGTGACCCGACCGGTGGTCATGGTGCGGTTGAGGGCTTCGTCGTCCATCCAGCCCAGCATGAGCACCTCGTGGGTGTCGAACTGCTGCACGATGGCGGCGACAAGGCCGGCGCTGTCCCGCTTGAGGGCTGACGCAATGTCGGCCGGAAGAGGGCCTCCGGAAAGCTGGGCACCCGCGGCAGTGCCGGCGTCGGCACGAAGGGGTGAACCGGAAGTGGGGCTGGGGGCGGGCTGCTCAGACATCAGATCAAGTCTAGTGCCCATCGCCGGGCCCCGGCACAAACGGCCCGCCGGGTCCCCACGGGGCCGCTTCTTTGGTTGGATGTCACTATGAAACTTCTTATCCTCGGAGGCACCGCCTGGCTTGGTCATGAGGTTGCCCGCCAGGCGGTCGGACGCGGCCACGACGTGACGTGCGTGACCAGGGGTGTATCAGGATCCGTTCCTGACGGTGCGTCCCATGTTCAGTCAGACCGGGATGACGACCACGGTCTTGCGGCCGTGGCCGCCGTGCACTGGGACGCGGTTTTGGACGTGTCCCGCCAACCGGGCCAGGTGAAGCGTGCGGTGCGGGACCTGGGGTCGGCTGGCCACTACGTCTTTGTGTCCTCGGCCAGCGTTTACGCGGATCACGGACCCCTGGGACAGGACGAGGATGCCCCGCTGCTGCCTCCGCTCGAGTCTGAGGTCATGGAGACCATGGAGACGTACGGTGAGGCGAAGGCCGCGTGCGAGAAGGCCGTCCTCGACGGACTGGGAGCCGGGCGGTGCATGATCGCCCGGGTGGGGCTCATCGGGGGCCCGGGAGACATCTTCGGCCGCACAGGGTACTGGCCGATGCGCTTTGCCAACCCCTCGATTGAAGACGGAACGGTGCTCGTGCCTGATGCACCGTCGCTTCCCGTGCAGGTCATTGATGTCCGGGACCTCGCTGCCTGGCTGGTTCATAACTGCGACAGGCAGCTGGGTGGTTTCTACAACGCCACTGGAGAGACACATTCCTTCGCCGAGCACATAGCTGCTGCCCGGGAATTAGCCGGCCACCGAGGACAGCTCGCCGCGGCCGACGCCGAGTGGCTTCATGGGCATGGTGTCGGGGAATGGGCCGGCCCGAAGTCCCTGCCCCTGTGGCTGAGTGACCCGGACTGGCAAGGCATGAACGCCCGCTCAAACGTACGGGCGAAGGACGCCGGACTGGTGCTTCGCCCGCTCGCGCAAACGCTTCGTGACACGCTGGAATGGGAAGAAAGCACAGGAATCGAGAAGCCGCGCCGCGCCGGCCTCACCCAAGACGAGGAAGCAGAACTCATCACCGAGCTGGGCTAAGGCGCGCCCCGGAACACGGTGGCCGGCCTGATCAAATAAGCGGGCTACCAGCGGGCTACCCGCCCAGGGTCGGCTCGTGCTCCTTACAGGGCGGCCGTGGAGGCCCTGATGACCAGGTCCGGTTCCACCAGCATGGTTCCAACCGGCGCCGCCGGGTCTTCCATGCGATTCAGCAACGCCTTCGCCGCCCCGGCTCCGACTTCAGCGTTGCGGCCATCGATCGTGGTGAGCCGCAACAGGTTGGCCGACGCCAACGGCGAATTGTCGTAGCCGATGAGCGACAGATCCTCCGGGATGCGCCGCCCCTTGTCCCGGGCCACGCCCGCCGCGCCGAGGGCCATGGTGTCGTTTGCAGCAAAAATGGCGGTGAGTGAGGGGTTTTCGTCCAGCAGTTTCAGCGCCGCCTGGTAACCGTCAGACTCCGTGGTGAGCCCGTGGCCCTGGGCGGCGTGCGGCCGCAGCCCGCGTTCCCGCATCGCGGCGTCGAACCCCTTGGCACGCAGTCGGGCCGCACCTCCCCCACCGGTGATATGCCCGATGTGCCGGTGGCCCAGGCCGATCAGGTGCTCGGTGGCGAGACGGCCGCCCACAAGGTCGTCGTTGGCCACGATGTCGGCTCCGGGAACCACGATGTCCCGGTTTCCGGCGACAACCGCGGGAACGTCCAAAGCCGCGAACATATCCTCGGTTGGCTCGGTTGCGATCACGATGCCGTCCACGCGCAGCGACATGAGTCCGTCCACGGCGGTCCCGTCAAGGTGGGCATTGAACGAAGGATCAGCGACGGCCACCCGAAAACCGAGAGGCGCGAGTTGATCGTGCAATCCGGCCAACAGGCTGACAAACCAAAGGTTCCGATAATCGTCCAGGACCACGCCAATGGTGCGGGACCTATTGCCGGCCAGGGTTGCCGCGGCGCGGCTGGGGCGATAGTTCAGCCGTTCAATGGCCTCCTCGACGGCCGCGCGGCGCGCCGGGGAAACACCGGGGGCACCCCGCAAGACCAACGAGACCAGGGACTTTGAAACCCCAGCCGCGGAGGCCACGTCATAAATGTTCGGGCGTCTGCCGATCTCCTGCGTCACCCTGCCATTGTCACCCATCCTCTCCTACTTTGGGATATTGACAGGACAAAGTTCCGGCTCTATCGTGTTCTGGAGCGCTCCATTTTTATCCCATCTTGATAGCGGCCAAGCCGCGCAAACTCGGCTGAGTTTCGAAGGAGAAAACCAATGCCCAAAGATATCGGCGTCGCCGTCATAGGGGCAGGCATGGCCGGCAAAGCCCATGCAGCTGCCTACCGCACCGCGTCCGCACTGTACAACCCCGTTCTTCCGCCGATTCGCCTCGTCTCGATCGGCGACGTCAATGCCGAATTCGGCTCGCTGGCCGCACGCCGCTTTGGCTACGAGCGCAACGACACGTCATGGCAGGCAATCGCCGAGGCCGATGACATCGACGTCGTCAGCGTGGTTATCGCCAACTCCCTCCACCGCGAAGTCGTGGAGGGCCTGCTCGCCGCCGGCAAGCACGTGCTGTGCGAGAAGCCGCTGAGCGACTCACTGGAAGACGCCCGCGCCATGGCCGATGCGGCCCGCAACGCCGCCAGCATCGCCCGCATTGGCTTTACCTTCCGCCGCACCCCCGGCATCGCCTACATCCGGGACCTCATCCGCACCGGCGTCCTCGGCAAGGTGCTGCACTTCAGCGGCCGTTACTGGACCGACTACGGCTTCAGCCCGTCCGCTCCCATGAGCTGGCGCTATAAGGGCGGGCCCGGCTCCGGTGCCCTTGCCGACGTCGGAAGCCACCTGGCCTACGTCTCCGAGTTCCTGTGCGGCGACATCAAGTCCATCAGCGGCGGCCGCCTCAGCACGGCGATCGACAAGCGGCCCCTGCCGCTGGGCGCAGTCATCGGGCACGACCACGCTGCCGTCAGCGACACCTTCGAGGCCGTAGAGAACGACGACTACGCAGCATTCAACGCGGAGTTCGAAAACGGTGCCGGCAGCTTTGAGGTCTCCCGTGTTGCCGCCGGCCACGCCAACAGCCTCAACTTCGAGGTGTTCTGCGAGAATGGTGCCGCCAAGTTTGACCAGCGCCGCCCCTCTGAAATTCAGCTCTTCCTCAACGACGGATCCGGCAACGAGAACGGCTACCGCCAGGTGATCCTCGGCCCGGGCCACCCCTACATCGCCGGCGGCCTGGCCATGGACGCCCCCGAGGTCGGCTTCGGCCAGAACGACGCGTTCGGCTACCAGGCCCGCGCATTCCTCGAAGAGGTTGCCGGCCTCAGTGAGGAAGAATCCCTGCCCCGCTGCGCCAGCTTCGACGAAGGCGTGCGCAACATGGAACTGCTCGGCGCCGTCACGGAA
This sequence comes from Arthrobacter sp. KBS0703, assembly GCF_002008315.2. Lineage (NCBI taxonomy): Bacteria > Bacillati > Actinomycetota > Actinomycetes > Micrococcales > Micrococcaceae > Arthrobacter > Arthrobacter sp. KBS0703. The sequence continues at coordinate 2,080,604 of NZ_MVDG02000001.1, forward strand.
TCCGCGCTCAACAACGGAAAGAAGATCACGCTATGAAGCTCGGCGTCTACAACGCTATCCTGCACGACCGGCCGCTTCCCGAGGCCCTCAAGGTCATCGCGGACCTCGGGCTGACCGGCATCGAAATCAACACGGGCGGATTCCTGCCGGCCGTCCACGTCCCCACCTTCGATGACATTCTGGAAAGCGACGCGGCACGGGACGACTATCTGGCCATTTTCGAGGGCACCGGAGTGTCAATTGCCGGCCTGAACTGCAACGGCAACCCGCTGCACCCCAACCGCGCCATCGGCGACAAGCACGCCGAGGACATCCGCCGGTCCATCCGCCTCGCGCACCGGCTGGGACAGCACCGTGTCGTGACCATGTCCGGGCTTCCCGGCGGGGAACCCGGAGCCACCGTGCCGAACTGGATCGTCAACGCGTGGAACTCGGCCGCCCTGGACGTGCTCGACTACCAGTGGGGCATCGCCGCGGAGTTCTGGAAGGAAACCGACCGGCTCGCCCGGGATCTGGACGTCAAGGTGGCCCTGGAACTGCACCCGCAGAACCTCGTGTTCAACCCCGCCGATGTGCACAAGCTCGTCGAACTCACCGGCGCTACCCACGTTGGCGTCGAACTCGATGCGTCGCACCTGTTCTGGCAGCAGATGGACCCGGTGGCCGTCATCCGCGAACTGGGACCGCTCGTCTTCCAGGCCGCGGCCAAGGACGTGCGGGTCAACAAGGAAACTGCCGCCATCTACGGCGTCCTCGACAACCGCTTCCGGAGGTTGTCCCCCGAAGAGAACCGCACAAACCTCGGCGGCGACGAGTGGGCCAACGAATGGCCGAAGCCAGCCGCGTGGGACTTCGTCGCCCTCGGCAAGGGCCACGACGTCGCGTACTGGACCGAGTTCCTCCGTGCCCTCCACGAAGTGGATCCCAACATGCTCGTCAACATCGAGCACGAAGATGTCGAACTGGGCCGGATCGAGGGCCTCGAGGTAGCCGCCAAGGTTCTCAAAGAAGCCGACGCCGCCCTGAGCGTCTCTGCCTGACAGGCGTTGGGCCGCCACGGCGGCCCAACGTCGCCTAGGCATGCCGGAGGATCGTGACGTCGGATGTTCTCTGTGGCGTCTGCTCCGTCACCGGCCCGGGCTTCGGGCTCCGAGCGGTGGACTCAATGCGGCTTACCCGATCGGCGAGCAGGGACGATGTCCAATAGTTCCCGTGTTTTTCAATGAGCCCGTCAGGGCCCGGTTCGGGAATTTCACGGTTCACCGCGCACGGCACTTTGGAGGAGATGGCGTCGGTACTTCGCCAGAAATTGGTCCATGAAGCGACATTCCGTCTTGTAGCCCTGAGGTCCTCCAGCGTAAAAAAGGCCGGAAACAGCGTTGAATAAAGAGTCATCAACGGGCACCCGCAGGTGATCAAGTGGACTCGATTTTCGTCGATGGGCAGAAGTCCGGCGCGGATCAGCCAAGCGCAAATCACGGATCCCTGGCTGTGCCCTATGAGAACCACGGTGTGCTGGGGGTGGCGGCCCATTTCCAGCCGGATGCCGGCCACAACGCGCCTGCGATACGAAACGCCCGCCAGTGGATGGTTACGGATGGGCCAGAAACCAACCACGTCGGCCACGAGACGCGTCTTGGACGTGATCTCCGGAAACTGACCGACGACGGTTGCCAGCAGGACGACGTACGAAAGCCCGTGGCTGCTGCCGATGAGGAACTCCAGAGCACGTGAAGCTTCTCCTGCCCGGGCTGTCAGGAAGCCGGCAACCATGAGGAACACCAAGGACCCTCCCATGAACCCCGCCGTTACCTTCGGCAACAACTCCCCAAGGCGATGGACCGCCGATCGTTGCAGTTCGGCGCGGAGTTTCAGTGGCCTGGGCCATCGCTCGTTCGGCCCGAACCTCTCCCGCGCAGCAATTTCCCAGCTGAGTCCAAGAATGGCGAGCACCCCAAGGCAGTACACCGGGACCATGTCCAGCAGGTTGTCCTTGAACGTTCCGGTGTCGTCGGCCGAGACGAGGAGCGTGACCGCATCCTTCTGCAGTTCCACGGGCATGCTCGGGAATGCAAGAGCCCGCAAAAGCCACATCAGGTCCGAGGCGGCTATCCTCAGCAGGCCTCCGAGTGCGTGCATCATGACCATGGAGACGATCAGGGCCAAGGCTGCTGCGGCGTATTGCCGCCTCATGCTGCTGAAGCGGATTCTTGCACGAGCTCCGTCTGCTTCGGCAGGAGCGTCGTCACTGGCAATCTCCTTGCGCCCCACACCCATGTAAAGGAGCAGGATGATGCCGGCCAGGCCATAGGCGGCGAGTGTCGATCCGACCACCACGACGAGCATCGGATTGAGTCGGAACGCCGGATCGAGGCCCAGCCCGTCAAGCCAGCCGGACAGATAGCGGCCGCTCAGGAAATAACCGGTCACCAAGGCGGAAAGCACGTTAGCCGCCAACACGGGCAGCTTTGGACCAGGATCCCGTACGTCGTTGGCATGGCGGATTTCGGATGCCCGGTACAACATCACCAAGGCGAGGCCGGCAGACACCACCAGTGGAATAGCCCCTCCGATGCTCTTGTCGGCAATGTCGATGGGAGTGAATGAAAAGACCGTTTCCGCTATCACCGCGGCCCAGGCCACCTGGGCCGCCGTCAGGAGCAGTCCGCCGGCGAAGGCCACGAGTGCGAAGAACCGCGAGCTCCCCCTGGGCGGCCTCATGTAGCCGATCACGTTCGCAAGCGTGAATGGAAGCGCCACGTACCAGAAGAAACCCCTCGTGAACTCCTTGTTGGACCGCGCCCAGTTGATAATGCGGACTTTGTGGTCCGGCAAGGCGGGCGCTGTGGTGACTTCACTGGCCGGATTCAGTCGTTCAAACCGCGGACGCCCCAAGGCATCAAGCAGTTCCTTGTTGCCTATCCCGTGAACTCTGATTTCAACAATGTCGGCGGGCCCCATGCTGATCACACTTCTGAAGTCGTCATCTTGACAGCGGATCGGTCATTTGATGCGTCCGGTCTACTCGCGGCACGGGACCCTGTCAACAAGCCAATTGCCGCCAACACGACCGAACTATTCCTCCCGAGGTGGGTGCGTTCCCCGCATGCCGCACGCCACTGCACGACGCACGGGCCGGTGTACAGAACGGGACAAATTCACGCGCGGACACACTGCGCAAGTCCCGCGGGGACGTGCTAGTTTCACAAGTGATGCATTTCGTCGATCCGTCCCGAGAAGTCCTGGCCGAAACCCTGTTGGCGGCCGGTCCTGACTCCCCCACGCTCTGCAGGGGCTGGAAGACCAAGGACCTGGCAGCTCACCTGTACCTCCGCGAGCGTAAGGCGGCCGTCGGGCTGGGGCTGGTCATCAAGAGCCTGTCCAAGGCGTCCGATAAAGCCACGGCAAAGCTCGCCGCGAAGATCCAGACCGCCGACGAATACACGGAGCTGGTGAACACCTTCCGGGCCGGTCCGCCCGTCCTGTCGCCGATGAAAATCAAGGCGCTGGATGAGAGCTCCAACCTCATCGAATACTTCGTCCACACCGAGGACGTCCGGCGCGCCGTCGACCGCTGGGCGCCGCGGGCCCTCGACGAAGAATACTCGGATGCGCTGTGGGATGAACTGGTCAAGCGCGCCGCCATCCTGTATCGGGGCGTTGACCTCGGCATCGTCCTGGTGTGTCCCTCGGGCCCGCGCCATGTCGCCAAACGGGCGCCCGTGTCGGTTGCCATCGTGGGCGAGCCCGGCGAACTGCTCATGCACGCCCACGGCCGCACGCGCCATGCGCTGGTCACCTTCGAAGGCCAGCCGGACGCCGTCGCGCTTCTTCAGTCCGCCGAAGTGGGCCTTTAACAAAGCAACGCGGGGTCAGATATCGCCCAATGAACAGGGTTTATTGGGCGATATCTGACCCCGCGTTGCAGTTTCTAGCGGACCTCGAACCCAGCCTCGCGGATTGCGGCCTTGACCCGCGACATCATGTCATCCGGGCCCCAGTGGAAGATGGACGCGGCGAGCACGGCATCGGCGCCGGCCTGCACGGCGGGCGCGAAGTGCGCAGGCTCACCGGCACCGCCGGAGGCGATGATCGGAACCTTGACCGCGGCCCGGACCAGCCGGATGAGCTCGAGGTCGAACCCGTCCTTGGTGCCGTCGGCGTCGATCGAGTTGAGCAGGATTTCCCCGACGCCGCGGTCGGCGGCTTCCTTAGCCCAGGCGACGGCGTCGATGCCGGTGCCCTGGCGGCCGCCGTGGGTGGTGACCTCAAAGCCCGACGGCGTGGGCTGGGCCCCGGGGCGGGTGCGGCGGGCGTCCACGGACAGCACCAGCACCTGGGAGCCGAAGTGGCGCGTGATCTCGTCGATGACGTCCGGCCGGGCCACTGCTGCAGTGTTGATGGAGGCTTTGTCTGCGCCGAAGCGGAGCAGCTTGTCCACCTCGGCCACGCCGCGCACGCCGCCGCCGACGGTCAGCGGAATGAATACTTCCTCGGCCGTGCGCCGGACGACGTCGAACGTGGTTTCCCGGTTGCCCGACGACGCGGTCACGTCCAGGAAGGTCAGCTCATCCGCGCCGGCGTTGTCGTAACGGTGCGCGAGCTCCACGGGGTCTCCGGCGTCGCGGAGCCCTTCGAAGTTGATGCCCTTGACCACGCGGCCGGCATCAACGTCCAGGCACGGGATAACGCGGACGGCTACAGCCATGACTTCTCCTGTTGTACTGCAGAGGTTGCTTTTGGACTGCCGGCGGGGCGGCGCCGGCGGCAGCGGGTCAGATGCGGCAGGCGTGGATGCTGCTGACCAGGATGGCGCGGGCGCCGAGGTCGTACAGCTCATCCATGATCCGGTTGGTTTCCTTCTTCGGCACCATGGACCGGACGGCAACCCAGTCCGAATCGCGCAGCGGCGACACCGTGGGCGACTCGAGTCCGGGGGTCAGCGCGGCGGCCTGTTCGACGAGTTCCTTGCGGATATCGTAGTCCATCAGCACATACTGGCGCGCCACGAGGACACCCTGGAGGCGACGGATCAGCACTTCGATTTCCTTCGCCGTGCCGTTCGCGGCTCCCCTCTCGCCGGTGCGGCGGATAAGGACGGCCTCGGACTTGAGGATGGGCTCGCCGAAGATCTCCATGCCGGCGGCCTTGAGCGTGTTGCCGGTCTCGACGACGTCGGCAATCGCGTCAGCGACGCCCAGCCGGACCGAGGACTCGACAGCGCCGTCCAGGCGGACCACCCTGGCCTTGACGCCGCGGTCCGCCAGGTAGTCACGCAGGAGGCCGTCGTAGCTGGTGGCGAGCCGCTTGCCTTCGAGCTGCTCCAGGCTGGAGAAGTCACCGATCGGGCCGGCGAAGCGGAAAGTGGAAGCGGCGAATCCGAGCGGAAGCAGTTCCTCGGCCTCAACCTGCGCGTCCAGGAGGAGGTCGCGGCCGGTGATGCCGACGTCGAGGGTTCCCTGCCCCACGTATACGGCGATGTCGCGGGGGCGGAGGAAGAAGAATTCAATGTCATTGTCCGGGTCCACCATGACCAGCTCGCGGCTATCGCGGCGCTGGCGGTAGCCGGCCTCGGAGAGCATGGCGGAGGCGGCTTCGGACAGGGATCCCTTATTGGGTACGGCTACACGCAGCATTGGAGGTCTTTCTGGGGTTGGAAGTCTTGGATCAGCAAACGGGCCACGCGGACGCGGCTACAGATGCTTGTAGACGTCTTCCAGGCTGAGTCCTTTTGCAAGCATCAGAACCTGCAGGTGGTACAGGAGCTGCGAGATCTCTTCGGCAGCGGCGTCGTCGGATTCGTACTCCGCAGCCATCCAGACTTCAGCTGCTTCCTCCACGACTTTCTTGCCGATGCCGTGGATTCCGGACTCCAACTCGGCAACGGTGCGGGAGCCCTCCGGGCGGGTGGCTGCCTTCTCACTGAGCTCTGCGAACAGCGTCTCGAAATTCTTCACGCCCTCCAGCCTACTTGCTCCGGGCCGGACGCCGCCTGTCGGGCCGTTGCATGACGGCGGGGATGTGAGCGAATACACACGGCGTGCGCTTCCGCACCCATCCCCGCCCGGCGCAGTATCAGTACTGCTTGAGCAGCAGCGCGGTGGTCAGCGCGGCGGTGACTGCCTCGTGGCCCTTGTCTTCGGTGGAGCCCGGCAGCCCGGCCCGGTCCAGGCCCTGCTGTTCGGTGTCACATGTCAGCACGCCGAACCCGACCGGGACGCCCGTGTTGACGCTGACGTCGGTAAGTCCCGACGTCGCGGCCTGGCAGACGTAGTCAAAGTGCGGCGTTCCGCCGCGGATGACGACGCCGAGGGCAACGACGGCGTCGAAGTGCGGTGCCAGCCGCGCGGCGGCCACCGGCAGCTCGAAGCTGCCCGGCACGCGGACGACCGTTGGCTCGTTGATGCCGGCGTCCTTGGCGGCCCGGAGGGCTCCGTCCAGGAGTCCGTCCATGATCTCGGTGTGCCAGCTGGCGGCAACGATGGCCAGCTTCAGCTGCGAGGTTTCCGCAGGGTTGAGGGTGGTGAGGTCGATCTGGGGTGCGCCGTGTCCGCTCATAAAGTGATCCTGATCCGTTCAGTCTTGTTCGTGTTCAAAAGTGTTGGTGCCGCTGCCGGGCACGCCTGCGGCCTGGGCGTCCAGGGTGAGCAGGTGGTCCATGCGGTCCTTCTTGGTCTGCAAGTACCGGATGTTCTGTTCGCGGGAGGGCACCTCGGTGGGGACCATCTCCACCACCGTCACGCCCGCCTTGGCCAGGCGGTTCTGCTTGTCCGGGTTATTGCTCAGCAACCGGATCTCATGCAGGCCCATCTCGGCCAGGATCTGCGCGGCGGCGTTGTAGCACCGCGCGTCGACCGGCAGTCCGAGCTGTTCGTTGGCCTCGACCGTATCGAAGCCCGCCTCCTGCAGGGCGTAGGCCTTGATCTTGTTGGCCAGGCCGATTCCGCGGCCTTCCTGGCCGCGGAGGTACAGGAGGGTGCCGCCGTTGGCCTCGATCAGCTCCAGGGCGTACGCAAGCTGCTCGCCGCAGTCGCAGCGGTAGGAGCCGAAGACGTCCCCGGTCAGGCATTCCGAATGCAGGCGCACCAGGGGCGCCTTCCCGTCCCGGGGAGGGTTGGGTGAGCTGACCGCGAGGTGCTCTGCGCCGGTGACCAGATCGGTCCATGCCTGCGTCACGAAGTTCCCGAACGCACCGGGCAGCTGGACCACGGGTCCGGCACTCACGGGATGCGGGGTCCGCCCGTTGCTGCTGGCCTCCGTTGCTTGAGATGCCGTCATCGTCTTTCTCCTTCTCCGGCCGGACTCGCTTCCGGACTGCTCTCCTGTGAAGATACATGGTCGTTCGCCTCGAGGTACGCCACGAGGTCCTCAATCGAAATCAAGGGGCAACCATGCTCGGCGGCGAAAACGCGCAGGCCGTCCAGCCGCATCATTTCGCCGTCGTCGTACACAACCTCTGCGATCACGCCCACCGGTTCCAGGCCGGCGAGCCGGCATAGTTCCACGGCCGCTTCGGTGTGGCCGGGGCGTTCACGCACTCCCCCCTTAACGGCCCGCAGCGGAAAAATATGCCCGGGGCGCGTCAGGGTTTCAGGGCCGCTGCCCGGATCGGCGATGACCCGGGCAGTCAGTGCCCGGTCCGTGGCCGAGATTCCGGTGCTTACTCCCGTGGCGGCGTCGCACGAGACGGTGTAGGCGGTGCCCTTCGCGTCCTCGTTGACCTGCACCATGGGAGGCAGTGCCAGCGCGTCGGCACGCGCACCGTCAAGCGGCACGCAGATGACACCCGAGCTGTAGCGGATGGTCCATCCCATCAGGGATGGAGTGGCATGCTGCGCCGCGAAGATGATGTCCCCTTCGTTTTCGCGGTCCTCGTTGTCGACCACCAGCACGGGCCGTCCCGCTGCCATCGCCTGCACTGCCTCCTCGATGGGATCGAGGGTCAGGGTGCCTGAAGCGGCCGGGTCAAGCCTTGCCGCCGCGCTCACAGCTGGTCCTCCGCCACTTCGGTGCCGCGCCCGGTGAACGCCAGCAGGCGTTCGGTGTACTTTGCCAGCACGTCCACCTCCAGGTTCACCCTGCTGCCGGTAGCCTTGGCGCCCAGGCCGGTATCGGCGAGCGTGGTGGGGATGAGGCCCACCTCGAACCAGGGCACGGTTTCGGCAGCGGGGCTGACGGCCGTGACCGTGAGGGAAACGCCGTCAATGGCGATTGACCCCTTTTCCGCGATGTAGCGTGCGAGCCTCAGCGGCACACCGAAGCGCAGCCGCTCCCAGTTTCCCTGGGCTTCGCGTTCGAGGAGTTCGCCCACCCCGTCCACGTGCCCCTGCACGACGTGTCCGTCGAGGCGGCCGCCTGCCGGAACACATCGCTCCAGGTTGACGGCGTCACCGGCGGAAAGTTCGCCGATGGTGCTGCGGACGAGGGTCTCCCCCATGACATCCACGCTGAAATCCTTGCCGTCGATCGCCGTGGCGGTCAGGCACACGCCGTTGACGGCGATGGATCCGCCCAGCGGCAATCCGTCAGCGGTTCCGGGGGCGTGGAGACGCAGCGTTGCGCTCGTGTCGCCGTTCCGGTCCACGGACAGGACCTTCCCCTGTTCGGCAATAATTCCGGTGAACATCAGTAGCCTCCCGTGGCTGTGCCCGCTGCTGCGCGGGCCGGTAGTGAATCGGTTGGGGTTGACTGGGCCGCTGACGGCGGCCGCGTTGCTTCATCTGGTCGGGCTGGCCTTTCCGGCAGCAGGTGCAGCCGCAGGTCGCTTCCCAGCACCTGGACGGCGCCGCCGGAGGCGGCATCCCACTCCCAGCGCTGGGCGTCGGCAAGCGTTCCGATGCCCAGGCCGTTGAGGGCGGGTGTCCCGGATCCAAGCAGCGTGGGCGCCAGGTAGACGATGAGTTCGTCCACGAGTCCTGCGCCGAGGAAGGCGCTCAGGATCCTGGAGCCGCCCTCCACCATGACGTGCCGCGCCCCCGCCTCAAACAGCAGGGCCAGGGCTCTCTGGGGATCGCGGGTGGGCAGGTGCAGGACCTTGCCGTCGTCACCGCGCACCGCGGCGTCCGGCGGAACGTCCCGAAGCCCCATGACGGCGCGCAGCGGCTGTTCGCCGGAGGCTTCACCGTTGACGTCCCTCGCCGTGAGCCGCGGGTTGTCCACCAGGACTGTCTGCGTGCCGACGAGGATGGCGTCGATCCGGCGCCGGATGGCGTGGTTGTCGGCCAGCGATTCCGGGCAGGAAATCCACTGGCTCGTTCCGTCCTCGGCAGCGATCCGGCTGTCCAGCGTCTGGGCAATGTGCAAGGTGACGAAGGGACGCTTCGCCTCGACGGCCAGGAACCAGCGGCGGTTCAGTTCGAACGCACGCTCGGCAGCCAGTCCGCTGCGAACGCTGACGCCGGCATTCCGGAGGGTCGCTGCCCCGCCGGCCGCGGGATCGTGGGGGTCGTCGACGGCGTACACAACGCCGGTTATTCCGGCGTCGATGATCGCCTGCGCGCAGGGTCCCGTGCGGCCAATGTGGTTGCAGGGTTCGAGCGTGACCACCATGGTGGCCCCCCGAAGATCCACGCCGGCGCTGATCGCCGTCGCGATCGCATCGGCTTCGGCATGGGCGGTGCCGGCTCCCCGGTGGTAGCCCGTCGCCAGGCGCCGGCCGTCAGGACCGACGACGACGGCCCCCACCAAGGGATTGGCACCGCGCGGCCCCTGCAGGGCGGCGTCCAAAGCTGCTTCCATCGCGGCGGTTTCGGCGGCGCTGAAGGCGTGGATCGGCTGGCTGCCCACTATGAAACCGCCGGATCCGGCGACACGGTACGGGTGTCCATGCGAGTGTGTCGTTCCTTCCCTCTAGAACCTCTATGGCTCCGGGGGTATACGACAGCGAAATGCTGCGACGCCCGTGGGACGTCACAAAATACAGCTGTACGCGCTTCTCTCATCCAGACTTTAACTGTCGGTACCGGAATTTCACCAGTTCAACCGTCCGCCGGGTTTTCCTGGGAAAACGCCGGCTCGCGGGTCGCGGACTGTCACCGCCGGTTCGGACTTACACCGACCCCGGAGCACGTAATGTGTGTTGCTATTGTGGCACAACCTTGCGGATGGTCCGTGTATTCCCAGCCATGGGAGGTCACAGAATCCGTAACGTGGCCCAGCACGGATGCGGCCTGCCGGCCGCTGTCCCCCTTCCGGGAGTCCCTAGACGGTTCCGGCCTTCCGGAGCCGGTCGATTGCCTCGGACGGGTCCGCCGCACCGTAGACGGCCGATCCTGCCACGAACACGTTGGCGCCGGCCTCCGCGGCACGGAGGATGGTTTCCTCGGTGATGCCGCCGTCCACCTGGAGCGCGACGTTGACGCCGGAACCTTCGATGGCGGCACGCGCCCGGCGGATCTTCGGCAGCGTGAGGTCCAGGAACGCCTGCCCGCCGAATCCGGGCTCCACGGTCATGATCAGGAGCATGTCCAGCTCCGGGAGCATGTCCAGGTACGGCTCAACGGGGGTGGCGGGACGCAGGGCCATGCCGGCCTTGGATCCGCGCCCGCGCAGTTCCCGGGCCAGTTTGACGGGGGCGATCGACGCCTCCGCGTGGAACGTCACGGAGGCCACTCCGGCGTCCGCGTAGCCCGGGGCCCAGCGGTCAGCATCGGCGATCATGAGGTGCACATCCAGGGGGACCGGGCTGACGGCCTGGATCCGCTGCACCACGGGGAGCCCGATGGTCAGGTTGGGGACGAACTGGTTGTCCATCACGTCCACGTGCACCGAATCGGCGTTGCTGATTCTCTGCAGCTCGGCTTCAAGGTTCACAAAGTCGGCGGAGAGGATGCTCGGGTTGATGCAGCACTGCGGCATGCGGGGTCCTTTCGCGGGGAGGGGAAGTTCAGGGCTTCTTGCGGATGAGGGCAAGGAACATGGCATCCGTGCGGTGAATGTGGGGCCACAGCTGGGCGGTGAGCTCGTGACCGGCGTCAAGGTGCCCGGTCAGGCTGACAGCATCCAGTGCGCTCCCGGCGTCCAGCAGTTCCAGGTCATCGCGCTTGCGCAGTGCGTCGCTGACCACGGCAGTGGTCTCAGCAGGGTGGGGCGAACAGGTCACGTAGGCGACCACCCCGCCGGGTTTGACCGCGTCAAGGGCCGACTTGAGCAGCTCCCGCTGCAGCGGTCCGAGATCTGCCAGGTCCTTGGGCGTCCGCCGCCACCGTGACTCGGGCCGGCGGCGCAGGGCGCCAAGTCCGGTGCAGGGCACGTCCACGAGCACGCGGTCGAACGCTTCCGGCTGTTCCTCGCCGACCTCGCGGCCGTCGCCGGTGCGGACCTTCCACACTCCGGACGGGACGGCGGACAGTGCCTGGCTGACCAGTTTGGCCCGGTGCGGCGCCGGTTCGTTGGCGAGCAGGGTGGCGCCGCGCTCATTGGCCAGCGCTCCGAGCAGGGCGGCCTTGCCGCCGGGACCGGCGCACAGGTCCAGCCAGGCTTCTGTCCCCTCCCGGCCGTTGCCTTCTGCGCCGCTGCCTTCAGCACTGCCCAGCGGCAGCGCAGCCATGGCACGGGCCACGAGTTGGGAGCCGACGTCCTGGACTCGAGTGGTGCCTTCCCTGACCGAGGCAAGCCGGCCGAGGTCCCCGCCGCTGGAGAGCGCGGATCCTTCGACGAGCTCTCCGGGCGTGGCTCCGCCTTCGAGGGCCTCGTCCAGGCTTCCGAGCCCGGGAAGGGCCACGAGGTTGACCACCGGGGCGGCGTTGTCCGCCTCGAGGAGATCGTTGATTTCGGTGACCGGCCTGCCGTGCGCCACGAGGGACTGCCTGAAGGCACGCACGATCCACTCCGGATGGGCGTACCGGACCGAGGCCACCTTGGTGGGATCCTGCTCGTCGCTGAGCAGCAATTCCAGCCACTCCTCCACCGTGTGCGCGGAGACCTTGCGCAGCACGGCGTTGATCAGGGCGGAGGGTCCCGCCCCGATCACGGCGCGGGCAAGTCCCACAGTCTGGTCAAGCGCAGCGTGCGCCGGCACCCGCATGGCCAGCAGCTGGTGCGTGCCGATGCGCAGGGCATCGAGGACGGCAGGGTCCAGCAGGTCCAGCGGCCGGTCCACGCACCGTGCCAGGACAGCGTCATACGTGCCCTGCCCGCGGAGGGCGCCATAGCTCAGTTCCGTGGCGAAGCCGGCGTCACGCTTGTCCAGGCCGTGGTGCCGGATCCTCGCCGGCAGGACGAGGTTGGCGTACGCGTCCTCGGCGGCCACCGCACGCAGCACCTCGAAAGCGACCAGCCGGGCCGGATCGGCGCGGCGGGTGCGCTGGGACGGCGCGTTCTCGGTGTAGCTGCGCTGCGGCCCGCGGTTGCGTTCCCGGCCCTGCGCATCGCGCCGGCTGGAACCGCCCCGCTGGCCGCCGCCCTGGCCGCCCTGTCCTGCCCGCTGGGGCCCCGGCCCCGGCCGCTGCCGCTTGTCCCGGACTCGCTCATTCGAACACCACGCTTTCAAAGGGAAGCTTGTCCGCGGGCCCAATCGGCCGCGGCCATCATTTTCTTGCCCGCAGGCTGGACCCGGGTCAGCTCGACTGGATGCGAGCCGGTTCCCACCAGCACGCTCTTGCCGTCCAGCGCCACTGTGCCCGGCGCCTGCGCGGCGGCCTCGGACCGCAGCACCACCGGCTCAAGTTTCAGGCGCTGGCCGTCGAACGTGGTCCATGCCCCCGGCTCCGGCGTAACGCCCCGGGCGCGCCGGCCGACGGAAAGGGCCGGTTCGGACCAGTCGATCCGGCCGTCGTCGATGGTCAGCTTGGGGGCGAGGGTGACCTCGCCCTGTTGCGGCCGCGGGGAGGCCGCGCCCGACTCGACAGCGGACAGCGTCTGGGCCAGCAGCACGGCGCCGCTGTGCGACAACCGCTCCAGCAGCGCTCCGGAGGTGTCGTCGGGCCGGACGGGTTCGGTCAGCGTGCCAATGACAGGGCCGGTGTCGAGCCCTTCCTCGAGGAGGAAGGTCACCGCTCCGGTGATGTCGTCGCCGGCAATGACAGAGCGCTGCACCGGTGCAGCGCCGCGCCAGGCCGGCAACAGCGAAAAGTGCAGGTTGACCCAGCCGTGTGGCGGAATGTCCAGGGCGGCACGCGGCACAAGTCCGCCGTAGGCCACGATGGCGGCCACGTCCGGACGGACTGCCGCGATCCTCGCCGTGACGGCGTCGTCCACGCGCGCGGCATGTATGACTTCGAGTCCCAGCTCGGCGGCACGGGCGGCAACGGGCGACGGCGTGAGCACGCGTTTGCGCCCGATCGGCGCGTCCGGCCGGGTCAGCACCGCGACGACGTCGAAGCCGGCGGCGACGAGCGCATCAAGTGACGGTACGGCTACCGCCGGCGTTCCCGCGAAGAGGACCCTCATCCGGCAGCGCCAAAGCTGCCGCCGCCGAAACTGGAGCCGACCGTCTTGGCGCGCTTCGCCGTCGTCCGTTCCGTGATGGAGTCGTAGTTGGCGTTGCGGATGGAGCGCAGCGCTGCCTTGCGGTCATCGCCCTCAAGGCGGTCCGTGTAGAGAATGCCGTCGAGGTGGTCGGTTTCGTGCTGGAAGCAGCGGGCCAGCAGTCCCTCTGCCTCCACAGAGACGGGCTCTCCGTTGACGTCCACGCCGGTGACCCGCGTGGCGCGGTACCGGCGGACGGGGAAACCGAGGCCCGGGATGGAGAGGCAGCCTTCCACTTCGTCAGGCTGAAAGTCATCGCTGTTTTCCAGGACCGGGTTAATGACGTGGCCCTCAACACCGCCGATGCGGTAGGTGAAAACCCTGAGGCTGACTCCGATCTGCGGCGCGGCCAGGCCGGCGCCTTCCACGTCCTCCATGGTTTCGGTCATGTCTGCAACGAGCTTGGCCAGCTCCGGCCCGAATTCCGTGACGGGGTCGGCAACCGTGCGCAGCACGGGGTCGCCGATGATACGGATATTCAGAATTGCCATCTGCGGTCATTTCCTCACGGTGGGGTTAACGGATCCAGTCCAGTTTAGTTGCTGCGGCCGTACCGGTGGCTCCCCGGACGGCAGCTCAGGTGGACACGCTCATGTGAACACGGGCGGTGCCACCGGCAGCAGCGCAGGTCCGGCACTGACCGTGTCCGCTGACATCTCCCACACACGCCGCAGCGCGCAGAATTTCCACCAGTGGTGCCGCAGCACCTCCGGGTTCGCCCTCACCGGGCGCACCTCCGATTCGCCGATGGCGACCGCGAGCAGCACGGGGGAATCACCGTGCCGCCAGGGTTCCCACTCCCCCGCCACGGCATCCACCAGGCTTTCCTCAGCCTTCATGCCTGCGACGAGCTGCATGACCACTTTGTCGTCCAGCGCCTTGACCTGGCCGTCGCGGGTGGTTCCTTTGGTCTTGTAGTCAATGAGGCAGGTCCGCCCGTTGATCCGCGCCACGAGATCCAGCGTTCCGGCGTATCCCACCGTTTTGTTCCATACCGTGATCTCCGGCGCCAGGGGTTCGACCCGGAACAGCTCCCACCATTCGTCGAAACGGGCGGCGAAGGCCTCTTCACCGTTGGACGCCAGGGCTTCCCGCGTTTCCTGCATCCGGTGGGGCCGGCCGAGGGCCCGCAGCGCAACCTGTTCGCAGTAGTTGTGGACGCGGTCTCCGCGCTGGGCGGCGTCGTCGCGGTAAGCCTCCGCCGCCTTGGCTGCGCGGTTCACCGCCTGCCGGACCTTTGCCGGGCTGCCCAGGATTTCGGGAAGCGACGGATCCTTGGCCAGACTGCTGGCGCCCATGTAGCCGAACCATCCGTCCAGCCCGTGGGGCTGCTGGCCGATGACTGTGGTGATGGACGGTACCGAGAACGCTTCCGTGGTGGAGCGCGCGTACATCCGGCCGTATTCCGTGGCGTGGGCGAGGAGTGGATCAGTCATGGCAAAACTCTTTCACGGGGGGCTGACAATAAGTCCGGAAACAGAAAAGTCCGCCCCGCCGGGATTTCCCCGGGCGGAACGGACCATTCATCGGTGGGCGATACTGGGTTCGAACCAGTGACCTCTTCGGTGTGAACGAAGCGCGCTACCACTGCGCCAATCGCCCCGATGCATTTGAATGCTAGCCGACGATGCGGGGTTTTCGGAAATCGGACCTCCCCGGCGGGGAAGCCGCGGGAAGAGCCGGGCACGCGCCGGGCGTCCCCGGCTGCTGAATTACAGACCTGTAATTCGAAAATTTCCCTAGAATTCAAGGAAGTAAGGGGGTCTGCGTGACTGTGTCGTGGCACGATTTGGAGATTCCCTGAACCTCCTATAGAGTTTTTACTCGTTGGAACGCGAGGAAATGCCGCTCACGGCAAGGAATCAGCGCTCCGAATGCGGACGTAGCTCAGCTGGTAGAGCACCACCTTGCCAAGGTGGATGTCGCGAGTTCGAATCTCGTCGTCCGCTCGCAGGACACTGTCACGGCAAAGATTCCCCGGAATCGACGCTTACACGGTGGGTTGGCCGAGAGGCGAGGCAGCGGCCTGCAAAGCCGTATACACGGGTTCGAATCCCGTACCCACCTCGGTGAAAACCATGGTTTCCGGTCTGACCGGATGCAATGGGCGATTGGCGCAGCGGTAGCGCGCTTCCCTGACACGGAAGAGGTCACTGGTTCGATCCCAGTATCGCCCACCAGAGCAAGGCAACTTGCTTGTTGTTGAACGTCCGGTCAAACCGTACGGACTTCATGCGCGGACGTAGCTCAGCTGGTAGAGCACCACCTTGCCAAGGTGGATGTCGCGAGTTCGAATCTCGTCGTCCGCTCTCTTGATCCTTAAGGATCCGAACCCAGGATATAGCCGGCCTTCCGGTTCCGGGCGATTGGCGCAGCGGTAGCGCGCTTCCCTGACACGGAAGAGGTCACTGGTTCGATCCCAGTATCGCCCACGATTGAAGCAGCTCCCCGGAGCTGCTTTTTTCTTGCCCTCGCACCGTTTGACAATTTCTGTCAACAGCTCCTTGGCAGGCACCGGCCTGGCAGCTAGGATCGAATGCGGAGGAGCGAACTGGCTCCGCGATTGAAGGGAGGTGCTCGTGGGACTGATTGACGATCTAAAGGGCAAAGCTCAGGGTCTGATCCGCGGCAACGAGCAGGCCATCAAGGACGGTATCGAAAAAGCGGGCGACTTGGTCGACTCGAAGACCGGCGGCAAGTACGCCGGCCACGTAGATAAGGTCCAGGATGGTGCTTCCACCTTCGTTGACAACGCAGACGGAACGCCCAACGAGGCTCCGGCGGGCCAGGTAGTGCCGCCGGCCGAGAAGGCTCCGTAACCAGGATTTGCCCGGGCCTTGCCCAGACACGTCAACCGGGTGGCGGTCCCGCCGAGAGGCGGCGCCGCCACCTTTGGCGTTTAACGGCCTAGAGGGCCGGCTCGTGGTTCTGGCCTTCACGGGCCAGTGCCGTCAGGCGGGAGACGGCCCGGAAGTACTTCTTCATGTAGCCGCCGGTCATCATTTCATGTGTGAAGAGCTGGTCGAACGGGACGCCGCTGGCCAGGATCGGAACGTCCTTGTCGTACAAACGGTCCGCCAGCACCACGAACCTCAGCGCCACCGCCTGTTCGGTGATGGTTTCCACGTCGCGCCAGACAACACCGTCCACGCCGTCGATGAGTTTCCGGTAGCGGCTCGGGTGGACACCTGCAAGGTGGGCGATCAGGGTCTTAAAGTCGTCCTCGGCAACGGTCTGGCCGTCGAACTCCGCCTTCATGTGGGCGTGAAGTTCGCTGTTCCTGAGGGGCAGCGGGGCAGCGGGCAGACCGCGGTGCCGGAAGTCCTCACCGTCGATCCTGAGGACATCGAACTGATCGGCCAGGACCTGGATCTCCCGCTGGAAGTCGACCGCGGCGAAGCGGCCGTCGCCCAGGGAGCCGGGCAGCGTGTTGGAGGTGGCGGCGAGTTTGACACCGGCGTCGGCGAGTTCGCGCATGAGCCGGGACATCAGGACGGTGTCGCCCGGGTCATCCAGCTCGAACTCATCGATGCAGACCAGCTTGTAGGAACTCAGCGCTTCTACCGTTTTCCGGAAGGAGAGCGCCCCCACCAGGTTGGTGTACTCCACGAACGTGCCGAAGGCCTTCGGACCGGGCGCGGCGTGCCACAGCGAGGCCAAGAGGTGGGTTTTGCCGACGCCGAAGCCGCCGTCGAGGTAGATGCCGGCCCGCGATGTGTCCTTCTTGGCGAAGAGCCGCTTGAAGAGTCCCGCGCCGTCGCCCGCGCCGACGCCGCCGGCAAACGCCTCCAGGGCATGGACGGCCGCTGCCTGGCTAGGCTGCGAAGGATCCGGCCGGTAGCTTGCGAAGGACACCTTCCCGAACCTTGGTGACGGGTAAAAACCTTTGAGGAGCTCATCCACAGACACCGACGGCGTCCGGGTCGCGAGCTTTTCAATCTGTACCAAGGTGGTCCGTTCTGCTGGTGACTTGTCCCCAGACAGGATACCGGCACTGAGGGTGCAGCCCGGGTGTGAGCCCGCCGGCCGTCGCCCGCCGTGACCAACCGCACATTTCGTCCTATTAACGATGGGGAGCATTCACCGCGGGCCGTGGCTAGGGTTGGAGCAGTGACCGACCGTCTCTTACGGCGGTCCGACGTGACCGTTTCAGTGAAAGGCCATACGAATGTCCTACCCAGTTGAACAGAACGAGAAGTTCACCGCCTACGCCCACCCGGAGCGGCTCGTCTCCACGGAGTGGCTCGCCGCTGCCATCGAGGGCGGTGCCCTCAGCGACCGAAAGCTCGTGGTGGTGGAGTCCGACGAGGACGTCCTGCTGTACGAGACCGGGCACATCCCCGGCGCCGTCAAGGTTGACTGGCACACGGACCTGAACGACGAGGTGACCCGGGACTACGTGGACGGCAACGCCTTTGCCGCCCTGGCAGCGGCCAAGGGCATTTCCCGCGACACCACCGTAGTGATCTACGGGGACAAGTCCAACTGGTGGGCCGCCTACGCCCTCTGGGTGTTCACCCTCTTCGGCCACGAAGACGTCAGGCTGCTGGACGGCGGGCGGGACAAATGGATCGCCGAAGGCCGCGAGCTGACAACCGACGTTCCGGCCCCGGCCGCCGGCGACTACCCCGTCGTCGAACGCAACGATTCGCCCATCCGCGCATTCAAGGACGATGTCCTCGCGCACCTTGGCAAACCGCTCATTGACGTCCGCTCCCCCGAGGAATACACGGGCCAGCGCACCCACATGCCGGCGTACCCGGAGGAGGGCGCCCTCCGCGGCGGACACATTCCGACGGCGGCGTCCATCCCCTGGGCACGCGCGGCAGCGGAGGACGGCACCTACCGCACCCGGCCCGAACTGGAGGCCCTCTACCTGGAGGAAGCCGGGCTTGCTGAAGGGGACGACGTCGTGGCTTACTGCCGCATCGGCGAACGCTCGAGCCACACGTGGTTTGCGCTGAAGTACCTGCTCGGTTTCGAGACTGTCCGCAACTACGACGGTTCCTGGACGGAGTGGGGCAACGCCGTGCGCGTGCCCATCGTCAAGGGAACCGAGCGCGGCTCCGTTCCGGCCGGCGCCAGGTAAGCAGCCGTAAGAAAGGGCCGCGCCGGGGCAAATTTGCGTAAGCTGGAAGGGATGAGTACTTATGCACTGCCCACCGCGCTGGCGGAGATTGTCGATGACTTCCAGGCACTGACCGAGCCTGACCGGCTTCAGCTGCTCCTGGAGTTTTCCCGTGGCCTGCCCGAACTGCCGGAGCGGCTCCGGGATCACCCGGAGCTGCTGGAGCAGGTGGTCGAGTGCCAGTCGCCACTGTTCCTGACGATCGAGGCTGAAAAGGACGACGACGGGTCCCCCGCAGCTTTCCGGCTGTTCTTCAAGGCCCCTCCCGAGGCGCCCACCACGCGGGGATTCGCTGGCGTGCTCCACGAGGGCCTCGACGGCCTGACGGCGCAGGAGATCCTGGCCGTGCCGGACGACATGCCGGAACTGCTGGGGCTCACGCGGGCCATTACGCCGTTGCGGATGCGCGGGATGACGGCAATGCTGGGCCGCATCAAGCGCAAAGTGGCCGCGTCCGCCCGGCTCCAAAGCTAAGCGGTCCCAACCGGCCGTGGCCCGCAAGAACACCTCGCAGGGAACGCCTGCCACAGCCGCCCTGGCTGCGGCAGGCGTTTCCTTCGGCCTGCATCCCTACACGCACGACCCCGCCGCCGCCAGTTACGGACTGGAAGCCGCGGAAGTCCTGGGGATTGACCCGGCCAGGGTCTTCAAAACGCTGATGGTCGAAGTCGACGGCCGGCTCGCCGTCGGCGTCGTTCCGGTGAGCGGAAACCTTGACCTGAAGGCCATCGCGGCGGCCCTCGGGAGCAAGAAAACCGCCATGGCCGATCCTGCCGCGGCTGAACGTCGGACGGGCTACGTCCTGGGCGGCATCTCGCCGCTGGGCCAGCGCCAGCCCTCCCCCACGGTGGTAGATGACAGCGCGCTGGCGCTGACCAGCATCCTGGTGTCCGGCGGCCGCCGCGGGCTTGATATCGAGCTCGATCCCCGGGACCTGATCCGCCTCACGGGCGCCGTCACTGCCCCGATCGGCACGGCCCCAATCAGAACGCCCGGCGGCAGGACCGCCAGCCGGCCGCTCTAATCCTGCAGGTCCCGTTCGGCTCCAGGCTGGTCTGACCCCTGGCCGGGCGCCTGCCCCGGATTCAACTTTGGCGCGAGCTGCTGTTGCAGCCAGGCTTTGACCAGGCTTTCCCAGCGGCCCGGATCAACATTCCATTCCTTGGTGTGCCTGGCCTGCTCGAACGCCTCGAACGTCACCATCTCCGGATTCCTTTCGGCCAGGAGTGCCGAGGGCCGGTACGGGACATATTCGTCGTCCACACTGTGAACAATGAGGGTGGGTGTCCGCAGTTCCACTGCCCTGGACACCCAGTCCATGGACTTCAGGTCCACGGGTGCGGCCAGCCCGGTCAGGCGGCGCCCCAGCCGGTGGCCCATCATGAGCTGTCCGTACCGGCCGACGCCGGACGGAATCCGGTTCAATTCGGCGTGATGGGCCAGCACATTGACCCAGTCGATGACGGGCGCGTCCAAAACCATGGCCCGGATGACCGTCCGGTGCTTTGAGAGATCGGCGGTCTGCAGGCAGATGGCACCGCCCATGGACCAGCCGAAGAGCACCACATCCTTGGCCCCGTTGGCGAGCGCGAAGGAGATAGCGGCGTCGATGTCCCGCCACTCGGTGGACCCCAGGCCGTACCTGCCGTCGGGTGCCGAGGGCGCCAGTCCGTCGTTGCGGTAGGACACCAGCAGGCTGGAGAGTCCCAGCTCGCGGGCAGCCCGGACGGCCCGGAGGCCCTCCTGCCTCGTTGCACCGCGGCCGTGGACCATGATGGCCCACGTCCCGGAGTCGGGCTCGGCCCTGATCAGCCAGGCCGGAGCGGTTCCGCCGTCGACCTCGATGCCGACTTCTTCGGACGCCAGCCCGACGGCGGGGGGATCCGGATAGACGGCGCCGCTCCACCAGCCGCGCCGGGCCTTCGCGAGGTCGCCGCTGTAGACCGCCTCGACCTCGCGGAGCACCGTCCGCTCGGCCGGCGAATAGGACACGATCCTGCCGATTCGGGCGTGGCCGCTGCCGCCGTCGAAGTAGAGTCCGTAGACGCCGTCCAGGGTTGTGTCCGGCGTGGCGGCCAGAATGACCTGCAGCCCGCGGCCTTCCCTGATGACCGCCAGCACTTCCTGGTCGGCGGGTCGCGCCCGCGACGGGGTGAGCACGCGCCGGGCGAAGTACAGCGCCAGCGCCGACGAACCAGCTCCAAGGAGTCCGGCCGCGGCGCCGCCCGCGATGACCCCGCCCACTGTCCACTTGGCCCTCAGCGTCATCCTGCTGTCTTGGGGGCCGGCCGCCGGCTGCTGACCGATGTCAGGAACCAGATGGCGCTGCAGCGCTTTGGGAAGTGTGAAGGAGGAGTCCATGGCACCATTCTCGCCGGAGCGGGCGTCCGAGGCACATCGGGTGGCAAATGCATGCGGGGGCGGTTCCTCGGGACTAGGCTGATGGCATGAGCGATCCAATCGTCATTCTCACAGAAGAGCCGCTGGGTGCGGACGACCGCGTCAACATCGAACGCCTGGTGGACGGAGGTGATGCGCGCCTGGTAGTGCTGGTGCCTGCCAATACGGAACGGCACCTGCTGGTGGACTTCCTCGAGAACCTCTCAATGCTGGACATCGCGAAAGCCTTCCGCGAGCTAACGGCGCACGCCCCGGACCCGGACAAGCAGCGGGCGGCTGCGACGGAAACCCTGGCCACATCGCTCAGTGCACTCGAGGGCGTGGGCGGCGGAGTTTCGGGTGAGGTAGTGGATGGCGAAGCGGTCAACGGCCTCGTGACCAAGGTCAAGGAACTTGGAGCCGCGCAGGCTGTGGTCATCACCCGGCCGCACGCAGTGGCGGACACCTTCCACACCGACTGGGCCAATAAAGCCCAGGACCGGCTCGGGCTGCCGGTGCTGCACCTGTATGCCGGTTCGGGATTTATCGGCGACTCCTGAACGTTGACAAAGCTATGAACACTCCAGACCAAGCTGACAGCACCAACACCACGGACGCCGGAAATCCGACCGTCGCCCGGGACGACGAGGACTGGCGCAGGGAACTGACTCCCGAGGAGTACCGCGTGCTGCGCCAGGCCGGCACGGAACGCCCGTACACAGGCGAGTACTGGGACACGCACACGGCAGGCGTCTATCATTGCCGCGCCTGCGGGGCTGAGCTTTTCACCAGCAACGAGAAATTCGATTCGCACTGCGGCTGGCCGTCCTTCTGGGCGCCGCTGGCTGAGGAACGCGTACGGTACATCCACGACCGCACCCTCGGCATGGAACGCATCGAAGTGCGGTGCTCAAACTGCGATTCCCACCTGGGGCACGTCTTTGAGGGCGAGGGCTACGGCACGCCTACGGACCAGCGCTACTGCATCAACTCGATTTCGCTGAAACTGGTCCCTGCCGACGGCACCGCAGGCGACTCCTGAGGATATGCGCCGGCTGCACCTGACGCGGCGTAATCGGACCCTTAGCCTTACAGTTTCTTATGCTAATGCCGATAATGAATTAGGAACTCTGGCTGCTTGCTACGCTCGGCGTAGACGCTCAGGCAACCAGAAAGGCGACGCCGAAGATGACAATCACCGCAACCACCGCACCCGCCACGATCACCGCTGACCACCCCGAGTGGAAGCGGCTGAAGGCTTCCGCCACGGCGCTCCGGGCGCTCCAGGTGCAGGACGGTTCCGTTCCGGAAAAGGCCGACCACGCGGCCGCGGCCAGCCATGTCGCTGCCATCGTCGATGCCGTTCAAACCCTTGCCCCGGCCTTCCCACACGATGCCGGCTACCTTGAACTGCTGGTCCGCGACTTCGGCCGCTGGGCGGAAGCCGGCTTCGGCGTTCCCGACTTCCTGGACTCCCTGCTCGCGTTCCAGCCGCAGGTGCACCGCGAAAACGGGCTCCAGCACCTTGTGGTCTTCCCCATGTACACCCAGAACGGCAGCAGCAGCCGGCTGGTGGAAGCTGTGCTGATCGAGGTTGTCTGGCCCGAATTCATCGCCGGCCTGGAACAGGGCGACTACTCGAACAAGCTCTTCGTCCCCATCCGTTTCCTGGACTTCACGCCGGGGTATGACACCAACTCGGCGGTGCTCTTTCCTGAGACCGTGGCCGTCCGTGAGACCCCCAAGTTCACGTGGGGCGCAATCTTCGCAGACCGCGAGGCCGCCCGCTTCCGCCGCGTCCTTCGTGCCGCCGCGGACATCACGGGCCTTGAACTGCCGGCCGACGCCGCCGAGCTCCTCGGGGACCAGGGGCTCACCCAGGAAACGTTCGTGATGTGGGACCTGATCCACGACCGCACCCACATGCGCGGCGACCTGCCCTTCGATCCGTTCATGATCAAGCAGCGCATGCCGTTCTTCCTGTATTCGCTGGAGGAGCTGCGCTGCGACCTGACCGCCTTCCGGGAATCCGTGAAAATCGAGAAAGACGAAGAGGCGGATCCAGAAGCCCGCCGGCACGCGAAACTGGTCCAGTACGCCGTCATCTTCGACCGCATTTTCCGCTTCGCGATCACGGGCAGCCGGGTGCGCAACTACGACGGACTCGGCGGCCAGCTGCTGTTCGCCTGGCTGCACCAGCACCGGGTGCTCCACTGGACCGACAGCCGCCTCAGCATCGACTGGGAGGAAGTTGCCGCGGTCGTCGTCGAACTCGGCGCTCGGATCGACGAGCTGTACTGGCGTTCCATCGACCGGCCCAAGACGGCCCACTGGCTGGCCGCGTATGAACTCATCTCTGGCACCGTCACGCCCAATCCGGCCTCCGTTTGGGCCAAGGGCCCCGGGGCCCTCCCCCTCGACGGACCGCCCCGCGGGCTCACTGACCGGGTGCTGGACGACGAGTTCCCACTGTCCATGTTCTACGAGGCACTCGAAAAGAAGATGCGGCCCGTGATCGAGTCAACCGCCGGCATCACCGGAACGTCGGACCCGGCTGGCTCAAGCACGGGTCCTGTGGCGACGCCGATGACCGCCGGATGACCGCCGGCAACGGCCTCGTCGTCCTGGTCACCGGCGGCAGCGGCCCGTCGGGAATAGCTGTGGCAGGGGCACTGCGGCGGGCGGGCTTCACCGTCTTCACCGTCGGTTCGGACCAGGCGAGGATTGAGGCCGCCGCGGCCCAGGCCGGTGCCGGCGTCGTCCCGTTTACCTGCGATCTCGCCAGCCTCCCTGCGGTCCGCGAACTTCACCGGACCCTCGCCCGGACCGCGGGGAGGATCGACGGCGTCATCCACCTCGTCGGCGGCTGGCGCGGGGCCCAGGGCATCACCGACCAAAGCGACGAGGACTGGGACTTCCTCGAGCGCAGCGCCGTAACCACGCTCAGGAACGTCACCCGCGTCTTCTACGGGGACCTCGCGGCCTCGGACAGCGGGCGCTTCGCCATGGTGTCGTCGACGGCGGTCGGCCAGCCCGCCGCGGGCGTCGCAAACTATGTGGCAGCCAAGGCGGCTGCCGAAGCCTGGACCATGGCAGTGGCGGACGGGTTCCGCAGCAACCAGGCCGGAGACCCGGACGTCCCCGGCAGCCCCAAACTGAACGGCCCCCCCAAACTGAACAGCGCCGCCGTCGTGTTCGTGGTGAAGGCCCTGGTGGACGCCGGCATGCGAAGCCGGCAGCCGGAACGCAAGTTCCCGGGCTACACCGACGTCGAGGACCTGGCGTCCGCCGTCGTCGGGCTTTTTGGCCAGTCCGCCGCGGAACTGAACGGGAAGCGGCTGCCATTGACCCCTGGCCCGGCACCATTCGCCGGAACTACCTAGACTGAAAGCGTGACCAAAGCGATGACAACCACAGTTGAAACGACCGGCAACGGCACCATGTCCCGGCTGCACGACGCCACCGTGCGGGGATTCGCCTCCGACAACTACTCCGGCGTCCACCCGGAAGTGCTTGCTGCCCTGGCGGCCGCCAATGAGGGGCACCAGGTGTCCTACGGCGAAGACGACTACACGGCGCGGCTCCAGGAACTCATGGAGGAGCACTTCGGCGAAGGCATCGAGTGCTTCCCCGTCTTCAACGGCACCGGGGCCAACGTGCTCTCGCTGCAGTCCCTGCTCCCCCGCTGGGGTGCCGTGATCTGCGCGTCGACGGCCCACATCAACATGGACGAGAACGGCGCCCCGGAACGCATCGGCGGCATCAAGCTGTTGCAGGTTCCCACGCCGGACGGCAAGCTGACGCCGGAGCTCATTGACCGTGAGGCGTGGGGCTGGGGTGACGAGCACCGGGCCCAGCCGCTGGCCGTCTCCATCACCCAGACCACTGAGCTGGGCACGTGCTACACGCCGGAGGAAGTGCGGGCGATCGCCGAGCACGTCCACGCCAAGGGCATGAAGCTGCACATGGACGGCGCCCGGCTGGCGAACGCGGCGGCGCACCTGGAGGTTCCGCTGCGGGCCTTCACCCGCGACGCCGGCGTGGACATCCTGTCCTTCGGCGGCACCAAGAACGGCCTGCTGTTCGGCGAGGTGGTGGTGGCACTGAATCCGGATGCCGCCCACGGCCTGCTCTTCCTGCGGAAAATGAACATGCAGCTGGCGTCCAAGATGCGCTTCATGTCCGCGCAGTTCATCGCGCTGCTGGAGGGCGATCTATGGCTGCGCTCGGCCGCCCACGCGAACGCCATGGCCGCCAGGCTGCGATCAGCGGTGGACGCCATTGACGGCGTCGAACCCACGCAGAAGACGGAGTCCAACGGCGTCTTCGCCATCCTGCCCGAGGGCGTCGCGGACAGGCTGCGGGAATCCTTCCGCTTCTACGACTGGAACGAGGCCGCCCGGGAGGTCCGCTGGATGTGCTCGTTTGATACGAGCGAGGAGGACGTCGATGCGTTCGTCAAGGCCATCAAGCGGGAACTGGCCAGCCACGGTACGGCGTCGACGGCGGGCGCGCAGTAGCATGCACGTGATTGCATGAGCCGGCGGCGAGCCTGCCGCCGGCGGCGGATTCTATTGCGTACCCTGCGAATGTGAACGCACTTGCCCAGGTTCCCTCGGATTTCCTTCACGCCTTGGGAACGCTCCGGAAAGCACGATGCCGCAGCGAGTTGCGCCTGGACGAGATTCCGGCACCCTCGCGGCTGGCACCGTTTGCCGTGGCCCTCGGCGCCGAGGTGATTGTTCCCACCGGCGGCACCGGCGACTACGCGGCCGTGCACCTGTCTCTTATACACATCTAGATGTGTATAACGGCCCCGCGGCCATGGCGCTTATACACATCTAGATGTGTATAAGAGACAGGCGCTGGCCCGCTCCGCGGCAGCAGGCGACGACCCCGACGGCGATGAACTCGCCACCGGCAGGTTCATCCTGCTGTACGACCCCGACGGCTCGGCCGTCTGGGACGGTGAGTTCCGCATCGTTACGTACATCCGCGCCCAGCTCGAGGCCGAGATGGGCAACGACGAGATGCTCGGCTCCGTGGCCTGGACATGGCTCGTGGAAGCCCTGGAAACGCACCACGCACCGTACCGCGCGGCCGGCGGAACAGCCACGCGCGTGCTGTCGGAAAGCTTCGGCACGCTGTCCGGGCGGCCGGGCTCGATCGACATCGAACTCCGCGCCTCCTGGACCCCTGCGAGTGCGGACATCCAGGCCCATCTTGAGGCCTGGTCCGATATGGTGTGCACGTTCGCCGGCCTCCCGCCGCTGCCCGACGGCGTCTCCGCACTACCCCGCAGGCGCCGGAACTAGCGGGCGCCGCCTGTGCCGAATCCGTCCGCCGGCGTGCTGCCGGTAAACTAGGGGCATCATGACCCCTCAAATTCCGGAAAACACCACAGCCGGCGCTCCGGCTGCTGAAACCGCACCCCACATTACGGTGGAGGGCTTCGACAGCCTCGTTCCCGTTGTCATTGATCTGGATTCGCCCCGCGACGGCGTGCCGCTGGTCATCGAAACCCAGGCGGGACTGGAGCGCTGCGCGGCCGCAATTGCAGCCGGCACCGGCCCCGCGGGTGTCGATGCGGAGCGGGCGTCCGGCTTCCGGTACGGCCAGCGGGCCTTCCTGGTGCAGATCCGGCGAGAGGGATCCGGTACCTGGCTCATCGATCCCGAACCATTCGAGGACCTTCGGATCATCAACGATGCCCTCAAGGGCGTCGAATGGATCCTGCACGCGGCCAGCCAGGACCTCCCCTGCCTCTCGGAGCTTGGCATGTGGCCGGACAAACTGTTCGACACCGAACTCGCGGCACGGCTGGCGGGGCTGCCCCGCGTGGGGCTCGCCGCGGTCATCGAGCAGCTGCTCGGATTCGGCTTGGCCAAGGAACACTCCGCCGCCGACTGGTCCACCCGCCCCCTGCCGGAGCCCTGGCTCAGGTACGCGGCCCTCGACGTCGAGGTCCTGACGGAACTGCGCGAGGAACTTATCGAACTGCTTGAGGCAGACGGGAAGCTTGAATTCGCCGAGCAGGAGTTCGCCGCCATCCTTTCGGCGGGACTCGCGCCGCCGCGCGTCGATCCCTGGCGCAAAACGTCAGGCCTCCACCAGATCAGGGACCGGCGCCAGCTTGCCGCCGTCCGTGAAATGTGGCTCGAACGCGACGCCCTGGCCCAGAAACGGGACGTCGCTCCCGGCCGGCTGATCCCCGATTCGTCCCTCGTGGCCGCCGCCAAGGCCATGCCGGCAACGGTCCCGCAACTCCTGGGCACCAAGGGCTTCCACGGCCGGGCCGCCCAGCGCGAGGCTCCGCGCTGGCTCCGCTGTATCTCGACTGCCCGGTCAATGGAGGACCTTCCCCCGCTGCACCTTCCCACCAACGCCCCGCCGCCGCCGCGTGTCTGGGCCGACCGCGACCTTGCTGCCGCGGAGAGGCTCTCCACTGCGCGGCCGCTGCTGCAGAAGAAGGCCGAGGAATTCAATCTTCCGTTGGAGAACCTGCTGACCCCGGACTTCCTGCGGCGCATCGCCTGGCGCCCTCCGGCCGAAATCAGCGAGGCTGCCGTTGCCGCCGACCTCCGGGGCCTGGGCGCCCGGCCATGGCAGGTCGAACTGGTCACACCCCTCATCACCGAAGCATTCCTCCACCCGCAGCCGCTGCCGCCGAAGGAAGCCAAGACCTAGGCGGCCGCGCCTGCGGCCGGGCTTCCTTTTCGCCGTGTCCGCCGCGCCGCAGGCTCCTTGCACCCAATGTTACTGGCGAGTAACATAGGGCTCACTGTCGCCCGGATCCGCGCTGACCTCGGTCAGGATCCGGCATCAACGTCTCAATGAGGAGCAGCACGTGAGCCAACACCGAAGCAGCGGAAATCAACGCACTGTCCGCGACGTCGTCTTCGTGGACGGCGTGCGCACGCCTTTCGGCCGCGCCGGCGAGAAGGGCATCTACGCAGGAATGCGCGCTGATGACCTCGTGGTCAAGTGCATCCGCGAGCTAATGCGGCGCAACCCCGCCCTTCCCGCCGAACGCGTCGACGAAGTGGCGGTCGCCGCAACCACGCAGACCGGGGACCAGGGCCTCACCATCGGCCGGACCGCCGCCCTGCTGGCCGGCCTGCCGCGCACGGTGCCCGGCTTCGCCATCGACCGCATGTGCGCGGGCGCCATGACGGCCGTGACCACCACCGCCAGCGGCATCGGTTTCGGCGCCTATGACGTCGTCATCGCCGGCGGCGTGGAACACATGGGGAACCATCCCATGGGCGCGGGCGCCGACCCCAACCCCCGCTTTGTGTCCGAACGCCTCGTGGACCCCGCCGCGCTCAACATGGGCAACACTGCCGAAAACCTGCATGACCGTTTTCCGCGCATCACCAAGGACCGCACCGACGCATACGCGGTGGCGTCCCAGAACAAGCTGGCTGCCGCGTACAGCAACGGGGTGATCCAGCCGGACCTTGTCCCTGTGGCCACCATGAAGCCGGGCCAGGGCTGGACCGTCAACACCGTGGACGAGCCGCCGCGGCCGGGCACCTGTCTCTTATACACATCTAGATGGGTATAAGAGACAGCCGTTCCGGGCCCACGGCCGGGTGACGGCCGGCAACGCAGCAGGACTTAACGACGGCGCCACCGCCGCGCTGCTGGCGTCCTCCGACGCCGCCGCTGAACTGGGCCTGCCCGTCAGGATGCGGCTGGTCAGCTACGCCTACGCCGGGGTGGAACCGGAGGTCATGGGATCGGGCCTGTGCCCTCAACCGAGAAAGCCCTGGCCAACGCCGGCCTGGACATCGGCGACATCGGCCTGTTCGAAATCAACGAGGCATTTGCAGTGCAGGTCCTGAGCTTCCTGGACCACTTCGGGATCGCCGACGACGACCCCCGGGTCAACCGCTACGGCGGCGCCATCGCGGTGGGCCACCCCCTCGCATCGTCGGGCGTCCGGCTCATGAACCAGCTGGCCCGCCAGTTCCATGAGGATCACTCAGTGCGCTACGGCATCACGGCCATGTGCGTCGGCCTTGGCATGGGTGCCACGGTCATCTGGGAAAACCCGCATCACGCAAACTACAGCGGCGCCGACCGGTCAGACATCGCCGATTCCGCTTCCACCTCAACCGCAGGAGCCTCAGCATGAGCGCCGCAGATTTCCGCAAGCTTGCCGACCTTTTCCCGGATGAGACGGTCACCCATTCCTATGTGCAGGATATCGAGCTGCCGGCCGTGGGCGGCGACACCAGTCCGGGCGTCCTCGCCCTGATCACGCTCGACAACGGGCTGGACCACACCAAGCCCACCACGCTGGGACCCAACACCCTGGTGGAACTCGGGACCGTGCTCGAGGGCCTCAGGGAGCGGGCCGCCAATGGCGAGATTGTCGGCGTCGGAGTGACGGGCAAGCCGCATTACCTGGTGGCCGGCGCGGACCTGTCCGCGGTGAAGTCACTCAACAGCCGGGAGCACGGGCTGTGGATGGCGCAGCTGGGTCACGACGTCTATGCGACCCTGGCCAACCTTGGCGTTCCCAGCTTCGCCTTCATCAACGGAGTGGCCTTGGGCGGCGGGCTGGAGATCGCCCTGCAGTCCACATACCGCACCGTGTCGGCCGCCGCCGGGGCGCTGGCCCTTCCGGAGGCCTTCCTCGGCCTGGTTCCGGGCTGGGGCGGCGTCTATATCCTGCCCCGGCTCATCGGTCCGGAAAACGCCGTCCGGGTGATGATCGAGAACCCGCTGAACAACAACCGCACCCTGTCAGGGCCCGAGGCCGCCAAGCTCGGCATCGCGGACGCGATCTTCGAACCGGCAGACTTCGTGGAGCAGTCGGTTGCCTGGGCCGCGGGAGTCATCGCCGGCATCATCACGCCGGAACGGCAGTCCGCCGTCGACCCGTCCAGCCCCGAAGTGGCCGGCCGCTGGGCCAGGGCCGTGGCGGCCGGCCGCGCGTTCGTGGAATCCAAGACGTCCAACGCCTCCCCCGCACCGGCCAAGGTGCTGGACATCATGGAGGCCAACCGGACCATGGGCCAGGCGGAGTCCGCCGCGCTGGAATGCGAAACCCTGGCCGGGCTCATGCAGTCAGACGAGTTCCGTTCCACGGTCTATGCGTTCCTGGACCTCGTGCAGAAGAGGTCAAAGCGCCCCGCCGGTGCCCCGGACCGCAGACTCGCCCGGCCGGTCACCAAGGTGGGCGTGGTGGGCGCAGGGCTGATGGCCAGCCAGCTGTCCCTGCTGTTCGCCCGGCAGCTCAAGGTTCCGGTGGTCATGACGGACATTGACCAGGCCCGCGTGGACAAGGGCGTGGGTTACGTCCATGCTGAGGTGGACAAGCTGCTCGGCAAGGGGCGCATCAGCCAGGATGCGGCGAACCGGACGAAGGCCCTCGTGACGGGATCGGTCTCCAAGGAGCCTTTCGCGGATGCCGACTTCGTGATCGAAGCGGTGTTCGAGGAACTCAACGTCAAGAAGCAGGTTTTCGCGGAACTCGAGGCCATCGTCTCTCCCGACTGCGTCCTCGCGACCAACACGTCCTCGCTGTCCGTGACAGCCATGGCCGACGGCCTGAGGAACCCGGAACGGCTGGTAGGTTTCCATTTCTTCAATCCGGTGGCCGTCATGCCGCTGCTGGAAATCGTGCGCGCGCCGAAGACGGACGATGCCGTGGTGGCCACGGCTTTCGAGCTGGCGAGGGGGCTGAAGAAGACCGCGGTCCTGGTCAGGGATGCCCCGGCCTTCGTGGTCAATCGGATCCTCCTGAGGCTGATGGGCGAGGTCACCGCAGCGTTCGACGAGGGCACGCCGGCGGACGTCGCGGATAACGCCCTGCGGCCCATGGGTTTGCCGATGACTCCGTTCGACCTGGGCGCGATGGTGGGGCTGCCGGTGGCCCAGCACGTCCAGGAATCGCTGCATGCCGCGTTCGGCGACCGCTTCAGGGTTTCGCAGAACCTGCAGAAACTGATCGACAACGGCGTGCGGTCGCTGTGGTCGCCGGCCGCGGACGGCGGCAAGGAAATTCCGGAATCGACGCTGGCGCTGATGTCGTTCGGAACGTCGCCGTCGACTGCGGACGAGGTCCTGCGCCGGACGCAGGACGCCCTGGCCGAGGAGATCGCCCTGATGCTCGACGAGGGCGTGGTGGCCGGGCCGGAGGACATCGACCTCTGCATGATTCTCGGGGCGGGCTGGCCGATGTTCCTCGGCGGCATCACCCCGTACCTGGACCGGACGGGAGCATCCGAGCGCGTCACGGGCAAGAGGTTCCTCGACCCGGGCGTGGCATCCCGAGCATAGATTCTGCCGCCGCCGCACCGCCTGTGACAATGCTTAGGCTGCCCGCGCATCTTTGAGGTGCGCGGGTTTGAGCGATTTGGCGTGATGCAGGAGTTGGCGTTTGCGCCGGCCGCTCGTGGGCAGTGCGGTGTCCTGCAGGGCAGCACTAGCCAACGCAGCTTCGGTGAGCCGTGTGTGGTCGTGGTGACGGATCGGTGCCTCGCAGTAGGGCGTGCGGCAGGTGTGGTCGCGGGCCCGGATGACGCGGCGCAGCCCGGCCGGGAAGAGCCTGGCACGGGAATCCATGGCCGTGAGTTCCCCGGTGCCCGGGGCGGTGTACAGCCGCCGCAGCCAGACATCCACAGTGGCGTTCCCCGTGGCGGCTTCCGCGCTGAGTGCGCCTTCCGCGATATGTGCGTCTTCCGCAGCGGCTGGCCGGCCCTCCCTTGCCGCGGCGTCCCGGACGGCTGCCCGGACCCAGGCGGCAGCGACGATGCCGTAGCCAGGGAGGCGGGCGGGTTCGGAGTCGCCCTGGAGGAGGGTGCGGTCGGTCATGACGAGCTGGATCTCGATGCCGGTGATCCCGCCCGGCGTGCCGGTGATCCGTTCGACGAGGTCATCGGCCATGATCTGCCCGCGGGAGCGGCCGTCTCCCGTCCCGGCGAGGGTGTCCGCGTGCCGGGTAAGGGCGGCGTGGACGGCGACGCCGGGTGACCGGGAGCAACGCGCCATTCGTTCAGTTCCCCGGCGCTCAGCGCAGCCAGGGTGCGGGGCATCTCCGTCACCAGGGCCCTGGCCAGGCCCAACAGCCGGGACCCGCGGGCCGGGGATTCACGCCGGGCCAGCGCGATCTGCGCCCCCACGCCCTGGCCGCGTTCATCCGCCGGGACCCCCGCCGCGGCCTGCGCGCGGCGCTGGCCGACGTCGAACCCCACCGCGATCCGGGCCTGCAGCGCGGCCGCGGCGGACTTCAGATCCTCCAGATCCCGCACCTGATCAATCATCCCGGCACCGCCGCCGTGACAGGGGCGGATGCCGGCCAGGGACGCGATCAGGTCCCGCACACTCGTGCCGGCTCCCGCCGCCACTTCTCGATCCTGTCCCGATTCCCCCACGCCTCCCATACCTGAAGTCTGCCAGCGACCACTGACAAAAAACGGCGGCCACGGAACTACAAATCCGAACCCTGAACCCTGAATCCCGATGGGGGAGCAATCGGGAGGCTGTGACCGAGCCAGTTCCTTCCCAACAGAAGGCCGGCGCACTCGGCCGAGCCAGTGGTCCGCCCGCGCGCCGATGAGGAAATGGCGCGGGGGCGGCGCTTCTGCGAGTCCAGGACCTGGCGTCGACCCGACGTCAGTCCGCGAAAGCCGCCCGGAAGGCGGCGAGCGCCGCATCACCCGCCGCCGGGCTTTGACCCCGGCAGCGCCGGCCTCCAGGCCGATGACACCGGAATAGC
Organism: Arthrobacter sp. KBS0703; assembly: GCF_002008315.2. Classification (NCBI taxonomy): domain Bacteria; kingdom Bacillati; phylum Actinomycetota; class Actinomycetes; order Micrococcales; family Micrococcaceae; genus Arthrobacter; species Arthrobacter sp. KBS0703. The sequence continues at coordinate 2,113,309 of NZ_MVDG02000001.1, forward strand.
CGGCATCACTGAGGGCCGTTGCAACGGCACGGTAGTTGATCTCGCCGGTGCCCGGTTCGAACCGCCCGGGGACGTCGGCGACCTGGATCTCCCCGATCCAGGGCAGCGCGGACCTGACAAGTTCGATCAGGTTTCCCTCCCCTATCTGGGCGTGGTAGAGATCCAGCATCATCTTCACGTTCGGATGGTCCACGGCGGACACCAAAGCCATCGTGTCCTTGGCCCGGGCCAGCGGTATACCCGGATGGTCGAGGATCGTGTTCAGGTTTTCGAGGGCAAACGTCAGCCCGTGTTTCTCCCCCAGCACGGCCAGCCGTTCCAGGGTGCGCAAGCCGGTCAGCCACATCTCGCCGGTGGACCGGTGAATCGGCCGGACCGCGAGGCCGCCTTCCCCGAGTTCGGCCGGATGCACCACCATCCGCTCCACGCCGAGTTCCAGCGCCGCGGGAATGAGCTTCTCCGCCGAGGCGAGCACTTCGTGAGCGCCGTCCGGGTCAATGAGGCTGCCGCCGAAGTAGCCACTCATGGAAGAGAACCGGGCTCCGGTGCCGGCCAGGGCCGGGATGTCCCGACCCCGGGTGTCCCAGAGCTCCACCTCGAAGCCCTGCCCGTGAATTTGCCGTACGCGTTCGATCAGGGGCAGCTCGCCGTAGACCATCTCGGCACAGACGGCCAGGCGGAAGCTCATGCGCCGTCCCCCACCGGATGGAGTCCGGGCTCAGCGGCCCGCAGTTCGGCGACCGAGGCAACATCGACCGGCAGCCCGGTTTCAGCAGAACGCAGGGCCGCAAGTGCAACCGCCAGGGCATTGCGGGCATCGGTTCCGCCCGGGCCCGGTGTGGCTGGGCCTTGCACGCCGTCGCGGCGTGCTTTCACGGCGTCGACGAAGTGGGCCAGCTCCGCCGTGTAGGCGTCATGGAATAGGTCCACATTCAGCCGCACCGTGTCGGCACCGATACCGGCGGCGGTGTAGCTCGTCGCACTGGTGGCCTGCGGTCCGCCGGCGGTCACCATGCCGGCGGATCCGAACACTTCACCGCGCACGTCGTAGCCGTAGAGGGCGTTGAAGTTCGCCTCCGCCACCGCGATGGCGCCGTTGCTGTAGGTCACGGTCACAACTGCCGTGTCCAGGAAGCCGCCGTCCTTGGCTTCCGGGGCCACGAGCGCGTCAGCGACCGCGTGGACGCGGACCGGAACGGCACCGGGATTCAGCCAGTTGAGGGTGTCAAAGTCGTGGATCAGGGTTTCCAGGAAAATCGTTCCCGGCGGTGTACGGTCCGGGTTTGCGATTCCGGCCGCACTGCCGGGATCCCGCGTCAGGGACCGGAGCAACTGCGGGACTCCCACGCTGCCGCCGTGGATGAGCTTGCGGGCCGCGGCGAAATCGGCCGCGTAGCGGCGGTTGAACCCGAACTGAACGGTGATCCCGGCGGATTCGGCTGCCTCCAGGGCTTCATCGAGTTCCTCAATTGTGCGTCCGCCGGGCTTTTCGCAGAACACGTCCTTCCCGGCCCGTGCGGCGGCCGCGATCAGGCCGGAGTGGAACCGCGCCGGGGCTGCGATGAGGACGGCGTCGATCTCCGGATCGCTGATCACATCGGCGGGGTCGGCACTGATCTTGCCGACCCGGAGCCTGCCGGCCAGTGCCTCGACGGCGGGAAGGGAAGGATCCGCAATCGCGTCGAGGCGGGCGCCGGGTATGCGGTGCGCAACAGACTCGGCGTGGAAACTTCCGATCCAGCCTGCGCCGATCAGGGCGACGCGGACAGGCCGGTCTTCACTGACCGGATGCTGAAGGTAACTCATGAATACTCCTGGGCTTGGGCTTCTAGATCGTTCTAGTGACACCATGTTGGCATGGGATTCACTGCATGTCTAGATCGTTCTATAGACTGGAGCGGACGAGGAGGACCATGCCGGAACAGCAGCGCCGCCCAACCCTGATGGACGTGGCCCATGCGGCCGGCGTCTCACGGGCCCTGGTTTCCATTGTGATGCGCGGCGCGCCCGGCGCCGCGGAATCCACCCGGCAAAAGGTCCTCGAAGCGGCACGGGACCTCGGCTACCGGCCAGACAGCCGCGCCCGCCTGCTCCGCAGCAGCAGCACCAAACTCCTTGGCCTGAGTTTCTTCAGCGCGCACGCCTTTCACGCCGAGATTGTGGATGCCGCCTACGCCGCCGCCACGTCGCGGGGGTATGAACTGGCCCTGAGTGCGGTGGCCAACGGCCGTCCGGAGACCCGGGCCATCGAATCGCTGCTCGATTTCGGCTCCGCAGCGCTCATCATGATTTCGCCGACCCTCAGTCACCAGGAGCTGGCAGGATATGCCGGCCAGGTGCCCGTCGTCAGCCTCCTGCGCGACGACGTCGGCGATACCGTGGACTCCGTCAGCAGCGACGACCACGCCGGCATACGCATGGCGGTGGACCACCTGACCGGCCTTGGTCACCACAGTATTGTTCATGTCGACGGCGGCACGGCGGTTTCCGCCGACCAGCGCAGGGCGGCGTTCCGCGCCGAAATGGACCGTCACGGGCTGGCGGCCAGGATCCTCGCCGGCGGACCCACCGAGGAAGACGGGCTGAGGGCCGCCCGGTCCCTGCGCGCGGACCTCCCGTCAGCCATCATCACCTTCAATGACAGGTGCGCCCTGGGCGTGATCGAAAGCCTCCGGGCGGACGGGCTGAAAGTGCCTGACGACGTGTCCGTGCTGGGCTACGACGACAGCCAGTTCGCCCGGCTCAGCTACCTGCAGTTGTCGTCCGTCAGCCAGGACGCGCCGTTGCTCGCTGCCGCAGCCGTTGACCGCGCCGTTGACCGGATAGAGGGAACCCAAGCGCCCGCCCATGTCGTCCGAACCCCGCACCTGGTGGTCCGCAGGACCACGGCACCTCCCGGGCCCGCCGCGGGCCAGTAGAGCCCCCGCAGCGGCTGCGGCCTATGACGCAGCTGGCCGGGAATCGATTGCCTCGTTCTTGAGGGGCGATCTTCGGGTATCTGCCAGGCTGGCGGACACGGAACAATTTTCACTACCCGAAATAGAGTTTGAGAACCGCGAGCGCTCGAGGCGGAGGGCCGTCATATCGATTGGCGGTAGCCGAAGAATTCGTGGTCTTCGTTGTACCCTCCAAAGCCGCCGCCGAGGTGCTCGAAATTTTCCACAAATTCAATTCCTTTGATCCACTTGACCATTTTGAAACCCAGCTGGGTTTCGTTGCGGAGCCTCAGCGGGGCGCCGTGTCCAAAGGAAAGCGGCTTTCCGTTCATATCGTAGGCAAGCATGGTCAGTTCGTAACTCATCTGTTCGAGCGGGTGCGCGTCGTAGTAGATGCCTTTCTCGGGCCCGTCACCGAGGGAGTAGAACACCACCCATTTCGCCTCGGGCTTGGGCTGAACGAGATCGAGAATGGTTTGCATGGAGACCCCACCCCATTTGGCTATCCCCGACCATCCCTGAATACAGAAGTGTTGGGTGATCTGCTCACGGTAGGGCATGGCGCGCAGCTGCAACAGGTCCAGCTCAACGGGGTTGGCCACCAAGCCGTCGATTTTCAGCCGGTAATCGGCGAAGTTTCCCTCGAAGAGGGCCTTGTACTCGTCGGAGTCCGGGTACTGGCCGTTGTGCCAGAAGTAGGGGGATATGTCCTTCTCGCTGTATTGCCCGGGCCTGGAGTCAACGTGTTCGAACAAACGCTGCGCCGGTCCAGTCAATGCATACCCGACACGTTGGATCACACGCGGACGGCGGATGGTAAGGGGCGTCGCGGCAACCCAACCGGTGACAACCACCGCCATAGACAGGACGAAGATCCAAAAGCCTGTCCAGGAGTTGTCGGCGCGGCCGGCAAACATGTGGTTGAGATTGTTCAGGGCTCCGGTGGTGGAGACGAAGGTAACGTGGATGACGATGAAGAGCAGGAACCACACCAGCACCAGGAAGTGGACCGACCGGGCGGCCTGGATGCTGAGCACGGTGCTGATCCGCCGGAACCGGGTCGAAAGTGCCGGAGACATGCCGAGCCCGGTGATAAGGGCCAGGGGTGCGGCGATGAAGACGGTTATGCAATAGGAAAGCAGTTGCAGGCTGTTGTAGTTGGTCCACCCGCTCTCGGCCGGCCAGTCCATGGACAGGTACTGGATGGCCACCGACAGTGCATTGGGGAACACGTCCCAATGCACTGGCACCAGTCGCATCCATTGCCCTGTTGTGAACAAGAGTATGTAGAAGACAATGCCGTTCGCTAGCCAAAGCGTGTCGACTCCCAGATGCCACCACCGGGCGAGCCCGATCGAATGTCGAAGTCCAGGAATCCCGAACTGGCCGGGAAGACTGATGGAGTCTTTTTTCGCTGTCCACAACGGGTCAGCAGGAACGGGCTTTTGGGCTCGAAACCAGTCCCTGCCCGGAGTACTGTGACGGGTCCAGTACAGCCGGGGGTGGTCCGTGAAAATCTGAGCCCCTGAACGAATGATGAACATCATGAAGAACAGGTTCAGAAAATGCTGCCACCCCAGCCACGCAGGAAGCCCCAACGGCGCGTCCGAAGGGAGATCTGACATTCCCGGGAATTGGCGCATGAACGACTGGACGTCCGGCAGCTCACGCAGCCCTTTCGCTACCGCGACGGCAGCAATCAGGAGCACGAAGCCGAGCGGGAGCATCCACAGCAGATTGAACCATTTCTTCCCCACCCGCACCCGTGGGGCTATGCCGCGGTCCTGCGGGATCGTGCCCGCAAACGTGGCAGGATCGACGGCGTCGAGGCCTTCGACCAGTTCATCCCTATAGCTTTTCACCACCTCCGGGGTCACGGCCGACTGGGCAGGTGCCGGAAGGTCGGATTTTTCCGGCGAATCAGGGCTCATAGTGCAGGCTAACAGAACCTCAGCGCCGCCCCGTCCGATCCGGCTAAGGTAGAGAATGACCGACGAACCGAACACCTGGCACGAAAGACACAAGGCTTCCCTCACCCGCGGGCAGCGGGCGGCGGACCTTATGCGCAACGGGATGGGCAGCTGGCCGTTCGTGGGAGGCTTCATCGGCTTTATGCTGGTCTGGGCGGCCGTAAACACGTGGGCACTGGCATCCCGCGCCTGGGATCCATACCCCTACATCCTTCTCAACCTCTTTCTGTCCATGCTGGCAGGTCTGCAGGGGGCAATTCTGCTCATCGCAGCCAAACGCCAGGACGCAATCGCCGGAGTCATGGCCCAGCATGACTACGCCACGAACCTCAAATCCAAGGAAGAGATCGAACGTCTGATGGACGTCAACCGGCAACAGCTGGAGATCCTCCGCGAACTGCAGCAACTCGCAGGACACGGACACCATGACGTGGGCGCAACCACCGGGGCCTGAAACGCGGCCGGCGCGCTTGTACTCCTCACGAATAACCCGACCGGACGCCAACAGCACCCTATCCGATTCCCCTTGGGACACGGTGAACATTGGCAGGCTTCTCGGCACACGAGGACGCGCAGCTACGGGCCTGCGAGGACACCGTTCCGCAGCTCCACCAGCCGGTGCGAGTGTGCCCGGGCGAAGGCGATGTCATGCGTCACAAGGACGACGGCGGCGCCGCGGCCGGCCGCCGCTGCCATGGCGCCGGACAGTCGCCGGGCGTCCAGTGCGACCGTAGGTTCGTCCAGGGCCAGCACGTCAGGCTCGCGCGCCAGGACGGTGGCCAGTGCCAGCATCCGCTGGCCCGAGCCGGATAGCTCGTGCGGATGGGCGCTGCCGGCAGCGCCCAGTCCCGCCGACGCCAACGCGTCACCGGCGCGGGCGGCGGCCTCGTCACCGAACATGCGGTCCAGGCCGAACATCACCTCGCGGAGGACGGTCCGTTCGAACAGCTGGTCGTGGGGGTGCTGGAACAGCAGCCCGAGCCGCTGGGCGACGATGCCCGTCGGGACCCCGGCAATGCCCTCGCCGCCAATGCGGACCTCCCCGTGGAGCGGCCTGAGCTGCCCGTTGAGCATCCGCAGCAGCGTCGACTTCCCCGCACCGTTCGGCCCCGTCACGGCCACGATTTCCCCGGGCCACACGGCCAGGTCCACGTTCTCGAGCAGGAGCGGCCGGCCGGAGTTTTTCGCGCCGAACCCGAACGATACGCCGTCCAGTTCCACCGCCGGCACATCGGCGGGTGCCGGGCGCGTCCCGGGCCGGGACGGGGCTGACAGCTGCGCCTGAACCAAGCCCGGCCCCTGATCCGGGTACTGTCCTGACCGCTCGCTAACGACTACTCCGGATCTGGCCGGCTCCTCGCCGGCAAGGAGCCGGTCCGGCGGTCCGGCCGCCGTCGCGATCCCGTCCTCCAGCACGAGCCAGTGTTCGGCCGAGCGCGTCAGCGGGTCCGCGCTCTGGCTCAGGACCACGACAGCGGTCCCCCGGGCCAGTTCCGCGGTCACCAGCTCCGTGACGGTCCGGGTTCCGTCCGCGTCCAGGGACGCCAGCGGCTCATCGAGGATCAGGACGGCGGGGTCAGCCACAATGGCGCAGCCCACGGCCAGGCGCCGCAGTTCTCCCCCGGACAGCGTCGCGGGGTCGCGCTTGAGGAGGCCGGCGAGGCCGGTCCGGCGGGTTGCCTCGGCGACGATCCGGACCATCTCGGCGCGCTCGGTCCCGCGGTTTTCCAGTCCGAAGGCAAGTTCCTCTTCCACGGTGGCCCGGACCGCAGACAGCATGGCGGCCGGGTCCTGCGGCACGTATCCCACATGCTCGGCCCAGGCGGCGGGATCGAGCTGCGGGTCACTGTCCGCTCCGGAAAAGACCAGCGGCCGCCAGGCCTCCTGATCTCCCCCGGGTTCCAGCTGCAGCCGCCCCTTCAGCGTCCCGTCACGGCCGCCGGCCAGCCAGCCCCCGAGCAGCCTCCCCAGGGTGGATTTTCCGCTGCCGGAACCGCCCAGCACCGCCGTCAGCGAGCCCGGGGCCGCCACCATGTCCACTCCCTGCAGAGCGGGACGGGAGTCGCCGTGGAACGTGAAGGATTCTATGACCGCCCGGAGGGTGACCGCGGCTGGTCCGTGCCCGTTCATGCCTGGCCGCCCCCAGACAGGGATGCTGCAATGCGCACTGCCACTGCAGCCGCGGCCAGCAGGGCAGCGAGAATACGGAAGCCCCGCTGGGCCGGCGAATCATGGACCTGCGTGTAGGAGGTCCGGGGGCCGGGGCGCCGAAACCCCCGCGCATCGAGAGCCTGGGCCCGGATGCCGGCGTCGTGGACGAGCCCCAGCACCAGCGGAACCATCTGCAGCCGCGCCGCCCCGAGGCGGCTTCCGAGGCCCTTCTCCACCACCAGGCCCCGCGATTCCTGCGCCTGGCGGACCTTCTCGAGCCGCGCGGCAATGATGGGGGCGAGCATCAGCGTGGACGCCAGCACGTAGCCGAACTGCGGCGGAAGGCGGAGTGCGGCCAGGGAGGAGACCAGTTCCGGCACCCGGACACTGAACGAAAACAGCAGCAGGACCACGACGAATGCAGCGGTGCGCAGCCCCATGTCCACAGCGAATCCCAGTCCTTCCGTGGTGATCCGCGCAGGTCCCCAACTAGCGAGCACGGTGCGGCCCTCGGGGAAGAACAGTCCGTGCATCACCAGCAGCGACAGCCAGAACGGCGCCAGGATGACCCCGGCGGCGAGGAGGACGCGGCGCGCGGTGCCGGTGACGGCGGCCAGCAGCACCGCACTTGCCGCGAAGGTGAGGGAAACCGCCCAGCTGGACGCCGCCGTCGTGATCACCAGGACGGCCGCGGCCGCCGTCAGGGTGGTGAGCGGGTTGAGGCGGGACGCCACGGTCAGGCGTTCGGCTTGGCCGGCTCCTTGCCTGCGAGGACGTTGTGGCGGCGGACGAACGGGAACTGGAACGTGGTGCGGCGAGGCAGTGCGTAGACCAGCAACGCCGCGATGGCGAAGACGATGGCCTTGTCCATGGGGTCCGAGATCAGGGCCTGCTTGGTGATGGCGGCCAGCAGCGTGTCACCCATCGCCCGGAACGCACTGACGATCGCGCCGGTCCCGGCTCCGGAGGTTCCACCGAACACGAAGGCAGCGATGGGAGCCGAGACGACGCCGGCGACAATCCCGGTGACGAATCCGGCAACAGGGGCGAGGTAGAAGCGCCGGAACAGCCCGTAGCGGGCAGCGGTGCCCGCGAGGAAGCCGATGAGCGCCGCGCCTGCCGCGAAGGGCAGGACGGTGGGGTTGATGAAGGACCACACGATGCTGCTCAGCGCGCCGGTGGCGGCACCCGCCGCGGGGCCCGCAAGGACGGCGATCAGCACGGTGCCGATGGCATCGAGGTAGAAGGGCAGGCCGCTGCTGCCCATGAGCTGCCCGAGCACGATGTTCAGGACCAGCGCGACGGGCATCAGCACCACCGTGGAGGTGGGGAGGGTGGGAAGCACGCCCACGATCAGCAGGACCGCGCCGAGCAGGAACCCGCCGAGCGCGACGAGGGCGGAGACGCTGCCGAGCCCGCCGGCGATGTCGGCCGGCTGGGTGAGCACCAGGTAGATGAACGTGGCTGCGATCGCGGCGGCACCAAGGATTTCCAACAGCCGGCGGTTCCGGCCCGCCTGCTGGCCGGGGGTGGGGAGGGTGAGGGACGGCTGTGACATGGTGGTTCCTTAGGCTGATGACGGCGGGGTCCGCACCCGTGGCGGGATGCTCCGCGTACGCAAAAGTGGGGCGCCTATGTCACCTTGGCGCGGCTACCATCCTACCGACTGCCGGAGGTGCCTGCTACGGGGAATCCTGGCTGCTGCGGACCGGCAGCGTGCGTGCCAGCGCGCCCACGGACGAGATCAGCTCATCGAAGCACTGCCCGGGATCGTTGGAGATGACGATCCGCGCGTTGGCCGGTTCTTTCCAGATGCCGCGGAAGTCGGCCACCGTGGTGCCGATGAGCCGGGGCGACCCGGTTTCCACGTGGACGGTGGCGGGCCGCGTCCCGTACGGCGTGCGGCCGATTGCGACGGCGGCAGCGAAGGCGTCGTGCATGTGCGCAACGAATCCCTGGTCGTACAGCCGGTGGAATTCCATGTAGAAGCGGATGGCGTCGGACAGGCAGGCCACGAGCGGATTCCCGGACACGCTGCGCTGCCCCTCGGGCTGCTCCGGCAGCACGAGCTCCGGTTCGTCCGCGCCTGCGGCCTCGGCCAGGCGCTGCAGGTGCTCCGGGCGCATCTCGATCCGCTCGGTGGTTTCCAGGGCGCACACCACCGGCAGGCCGTCCTCCGGGAGGCCGCTGTAGGCCGCGAAGACCTCCTGCGCCGCATGCGGGTCCACGGACACGTTCCATTCCGCCGTGGGCGTGGTGTTGCCCTGGTAGTTGAAGCACCCGCCCATGATGACCAGGCCCTTCAGCAACCTGGGAAGCTCAGGCTCACGGCGCAGGGCCAGCGCGAAGTTGGTCAGCGGGCCGGTGATCAGCCCGGTGATTTCTCCCGGGTGTTCCCGGACCGTCTCCACCCACACGTCCACGGCGTGCCGCGGTGATATCTCCTGTGCCGGCTTCGGCAGCTCCGCGTAGCCGATCCCCTGCGGGCCGTGGGTCTCCTCGGTGGTCACCAGGGGGATGTCCAGCGGCACCTCGGCGCCGAGTGCCACTTCCACGCCGGTGCGGCCGCAGAGTTCCAGAAGTGCCAGGTTGTTCAGGGCCACCTGCCTGGCACCCACGTTGCCGGCCGTGCACGTGATGGCCCGGATGGCGATCTCGGGCCGGGAGAGCAAGTAGACCAGTGCAAGGGCGTCGTCAATCCCGGTGTCGACGTCCATCAGGACGGACTGCATCAGAACAGGGCCACCTTGGGTGTCTGCGGGAAGATGGCATCCAGTTCGTCCAATTCGGCCGCGTCCGGCACCCAGGCCACGGCCTCCGCATTCTGGCGGACCTGCTCGGGCCGCGTGGCGCCGGCTATGACGCTGCCGACGGACGGCTGGGCGGCCAGCCAGGAGAAAGCCACCTGCACTTCGGTGAGGTCCCGGGCAGCCGCGAACGCACTGAACTGCTCCAGCTGCTGCCAGTCCGCATCCCGTACCAGGCTGGTGCGGGTGTGGCTGAGCCGCGAGCCGGCGGGGGCCTGGTCCGGCGCGTACTTTCCGGTCAGGAGCCCATTGGCCAGCGGGAAGTACGGCAGGAGGCCGATCCCGTAGGCCTCGGCCGCGGGGGTGACCTCCAGTTCGGCACGCCGGTCCAGCAGGTTGTAGTGGTTCTGTGACGAGATGAAGCGCGAGCCGCCGCGGGCACGGGCCACGAATTCGGCCTCGGCGATCTGCCAGCCGGCCCGGTTCGAGTGGCCGATGTACCGCACCTTGCCGCTCGTCACCAGCTCGTCGAGGGCGTCGAGGGTCTCGTCGATGGGGGTCAGCGGGTCCGGGGTGTGGAACTGGTAGAGGTCGATCCAGTCTGTACCGAGCCGGCGCAGGGAGGCCTCCGCGGCGCGGATGATGTAGCGCCGCGAGCCGCGGGCCCCGAAGTCCTTGCCGTTGCCACCCTGCATGTCCATGCCGAACTTGGTGGCCACGATGGCTTCCTCGCGCCTGCTGCCGAGCGCCTTGCCGAGCATGGTCTCGCTGAGTCCCGGCTCGCGGCCGTAGGTATCGGCGACGTCGAACAGCGTCACGCCGGCGTCAAGGGCGGCATGAACGACGGCGTCTGTCCCCTCCTGCGATTCCGTCACCGTATTGGCCCGGCCCAGGTTGTTGCAGCCGAGCCCGACCACGGAGACAGTCAATCCGGATTTTCCAAGACGGCGATATTCAGTCATGGAAACACCCTATAACGGCACGGACGGCCGCCCGTTGGCCGGCGTAAGCTTGCGGCCGCCCTGGCGCCCGCACAGCCCCGTCAGCCCGCGCAGCTCAGGCGGATTGGAATTCCAGTCCGTGCTCGTCGAGGGCGTCCTGAAGCTGCGCCAGGGTCTTGGCGCACATGCCCGGGAGTGCCGCAACCTGGCGCTGCCCCAGCTGCGCCACCTGCTCAAGCGTCTCCACCCCGGAGTGGGCGAGAAGCCGGCGCGCAGGCGAGGCGATGCCCCGCGGAAGCGGTGTCCGGCCTGGTTGGACTGACTTCGGTGTCATGACGTCCTGCCTTCCTTGTGCGTGGAACTACTCTTAGAGGCTGAAGCTGGCGGCCTGCTTGGGTGAGTGCTTAAGCTTCAACGCCGTCGGGTCGCTGAACGGAGCCGCGCCGATGCTCAGCTTGGTGAAATCCAGGTCCTCGCCGCGGATGCAGACCTTGATGGCGGCCACGGCCTTGTTCACATCCGGGCACAGGCAGAAGATATTGAGCTTGGAGTCGCTGAATTCCGAGCGGTCCACGACACCCAGGCCGCGCCACGCCAGGTGGCTGATCAGGGCGTCCTTGGCCTTTTCCTCAAGGTAGCGGTCCCGGCTGGTGCCTTCCTTGGTCTTCAGCGCGTACTGCGCGACCACCCAGAACTGCTCCTCCTCCGGAATCTCGGCGTAGCCGTCCTCGGCACACTGCACCGCGAAGGCGTCCATCAGCCTCTCGGCGGCCTCGGCATCCGGTACGTCCGTCTCCTCGGTCTTGCTCTGGTGCCCCACTACCCCGTGGTTCATGATGAACTGGCTGTAGTCCTCGTCGAACCAGGCTTCCCTAAACTGGAGGGCCCCTTCTTCATCGCGCTTGTAGACCCGGATAATTCCGCTCATGCCCGTCCTTTCCTAAACCATTCACGGTCTGTGCCGTCGAACGGTGGCTGTTGTGCCTTTACGGCCTGGTAGAGCTCGTCGGATGCCGACCTGATCCGGTCAACAAGCTGCACGGGGTAAGCCATCTCAATCCTGTGCTCTGCGAATTCGTCCTCGTCATCGACGAATACGCCGCGATCCGCCGAGCGGATCACGTCAAGGTCCATGTCAATCACGTGGAATTCCGCCACGCCGGGCCTGACGTTCTTCCATTCATGGGCTGTGGCGAGGTCGACGTAGACGCGGAAATCACCGGGATAGGCGTCGTCATAGAACGTGACCACGAATTCACCGGTCCGGGGAACCAGGAGCACCGCGTCTGACGCCGTGTAGAAGGCAGCGCCGGGACGGGCGCAGAATTCGTTGGTGCCCTGGAAAATCCACCAGCCGTGCGCGTCCTCGCCGAGGTACCGGCCGGGAACCACCCAGTGTGCCCGGCCGTCCCACTTGCGGTTGCGGGCCACCACCAGGTCGCCCTGCTTCAGTCCGTGCGGAATCCTCACAGGATTGGCAGGCTGCCGGTGCTGGGGCGTTCCTGGCCCGGCAGGGGACGGGCAAAAGGCACCTTCGTCCCGAGAACCTGCGCCACGACGTCGTGCGTGATCTTCTTGGCGGTGAGTCCCACCCGTTCCAGGACCTGGCCGCGGGTGCCGTGGTCAAGGAAGTCGACCGGGAGTCCGACCTCGTTCAGGGCTGTGTCCACGCCGGCGGCGCGCATCTCCTGGCGGATCCGCGATCCGACTCCGCCGGCGCGCACGCCGTCTTCGATGCAGATGACGAGGCGGTGGTGGGATGCGAGGGCCACGATGGACCGGCGCACGGGAAGGACCCACCGGGGATCCACCACCGTGGAGCTGATCCCCTGTGCGCCGAGCCGGTTGGAGACATCCAGGGCGAGTTCGGACATGGCGCCGACGCTCACGATCAGGACATCGTTTTCGCTGGATCCGGCGGGGCGGCGGGCCAGCACATCGACGCCGTCGCCCAGCCGTTCTATGGCTTCGACTTCCGCGCCGACACTGCCCTTGGAGAACCTGACCACGCTGGGGGCGTCCTTGATGGCGACCGCTTCCCGGAGCTCCTCGCGGAGGCGGGAGGCATCGCGGGGTGCGGCGAGGTGGAGTCCGGGAACGATCTGGACCATGGCCATGTCCCACATGCCGTGGTGGCTGGCGCCGTCCGGGCCGGTCACGCCGGCCCGGTCCAGGACGATCGTCACGCCCGCCTTGTGCAGGGCCACATCCATGAGCAGCTGGTCGAACGCCCGGTTGAGGAACGTGGCGTAGATGGCCACCACCGGGTGGAGTCCGCCGAAGGCCATGCCGGCCGCGGACGTGAGGGCATGCTGTTCGGCGATTCCGACGTCGATGACCCGCTCAGGGTGGCGCGCGGCGAACTTGTGCAGCCCTACGGGGATTAGCATGGCGCCGGTGATGCCGACGATGTCCGGGCGTTCGTCCGCGATATCGGCAATTTCATTGGCAAAGACGGAGGTCCAGGACTGGGCGCCCGAGCCTTCGGTGGGCTCGCCGGTCTCGGGATCGATGACGCCGACGGCGTGGAACTGGTCCGCCTCGTGGGCGCGGGCCGGGGCGTAGCCGTGGCCCTTCTCCGTGATGGCATGGACGATCACCGGCCCGGCGTACTGCTTGGCCTGCGCGAGGGCGTGCTCCATGGCGTGGAGGTTGTGCCCGTCCACGGGCCCGATGTACTTCATGCCCAGGTCCTCGAACATGCCCTGGGGTGCCCACCAGTCCTTGATGCCCTTTTTCATGGCGTGCAGGCTGCGGTAGGTCAGCTGGCCGAGCGGGCCGCCGTTCTGGAGCTTCTGCTTCCACCAGTCCAGGGTGCCCTCGTAGGCCGGGGCCGTGCGGAAGGAGTCGATGGTGGGGCGCAGCGAGGCCAGGTAGTCGGCGAAGCCGCCCACCGTGGGCGCATACGAGCGGCCGTTGTCGTTGACGACGATCACCACGCGGCGCTTCTTGTCCGCGGCGATGTTGTTGATGGCCTCCCAGGCCATGCCGCCGGTCAGGGCGCCGTCGCCCACCACCGCAATGACGTAACGGTCGCCGTCGCCGGTCAGCTGACGGGCCCGTGAAATGCCGTCCGCCCAGGACAGCGAGGAGGACGCGTGCGAGCTCTCCACGATGTCGTGTTCGGATTCGCCGCGCGCCGGATAGCCGGACATGCCGCCCTGCTGGCGCAGGGTGCCGAAGTCCTGCCGGCCGGTCAGGAGTTTGTGCACGTAGGACTGGTGCCCGGTGTCAAACACGATGCTGTCCCGGGGCGAGTCAAAGATGCGGTGCACGGCCATGGTGAGTTCCACGACGCCGAGATTGGGTCCGAGGTGTCCACCGGTCTGTGAGACGTTGCTGATCAGGAATTTCCGGATGTCGGTAGCCAGCTGTTCGAGCTGCGCTGCGGACAATTTGCTCAGGTCCTGCGGGTTCCGGATGGTCTCCAAGATTCCCAACGGCCCCTCCTTCGATGGTAGACGTGCCTTTTAACTCTAACGCCTCTGCCGTTGCCGCCGCGCCGGAACGCGAAAGCCCCGGCTGGTCTGTGACCGGCCGGGGCCTTCGCGTGCGTTACCGGTATTGGCCGGCGACTCCGCCTAGTTCGCGGAGATCTGGCGCAGAACGTACTGCAGGATGCCGCCGTTGCGGTAGTAGTCGGCTTCGCCCGGGGTATCGATGCGGAGCACGGCATCGAACGACTTGGCGGTGCCGTCTTCGGCGGTGGCCGTGACCTTGAGGGTCTTCGGCGTGGTGCCTTCGTTCAGGGCGGTGACGCCCTCAACAGCGAAGGTTTCCGTGCCCGTCAGCCCCAGGGTGGCAGCGGACTCGCCGGCCGGGAACTGCAGCGGAAGGACACCCATGCCGATCAGGTTCGAGCGGTGGATGCGCTCGTAGCTTTCGGCGATGACAGCCTTGACGCCCAGCAGCGCGGTGCCCTTGGCGGCCCAGTCGCGGGACGAGCCGGAACCGTACTCCTTGCCTGCCAGGACCACCAGCGGGGTGCCGGCTGCCTGGTAGTTCTGGGCGGCGTCGTAGACGTAAGCCTGCGGGCCGTCCGCCTGGGTGAAGTCGCGGGTGAAGCCGCCCTCCACGCCGTCAAGCAGCTGGTTCTTGATCCGGATGTTGGCGAACGTGCCGCGGATCATGACCTCGTGGTTGCCACGGCGCGAGCCGTAGGAGTTGAAGTCCTTGCGCTCCACGCCGTTGGCCAGCAGGTACTGGCCGGCCGGGGTGTCCGACTTGAACGAGCCGGCCGGGGAGATGTGGTCCGTGGTGACGGAATCGCCGAGCTTCAGCAGCACCCGGGCGCCGGAAATGTCCGTGACTGGCTCCGGCTGTGCCTTCATGCCTTCGAAGTAAGGGGGTTTCCGGACATACGTGGACTTCTCGTCCCAGGCGAAGGTGTCGCCGGCCGGGGTGTCGAGGGCCTTCCAGCGGTCGTCGCCGTCGAAGACGCCCTCGTAGCCGCGGGCGAACATTTCCTTGTCGATCGAGGAATCGATGACCTGCTGGACCTCGACCGGGTTCGGCCAGATGTCCTTCAGGAAGACATCGTTGCCGGCCTCGTCCTGGCCCAGGGCGTCGGTGTCGAAGTCGAAGTCCATGGAACCGGCCAGGGCGTAGGCGATGACCAGCGGCGGGGAGGCCAGGTAGTTCATCTTTACGTCCGGGTTGATCCGGCCTTCGAAGTTGCGGTTACCGGACAGAACGGCGGTGACGGAAAGGTCGTTGGCCTGGATGGCCTCGGAGATTTCGGCGTCCAGCGGTCCGGAGTTTCCGATGCAGGTGGCGCAGCCGTAGCCCACGATGTAGAAGCCGAGCTTCTCCAGGTACGGGGTGAGGCCGGACTTCTCGTAGTAGTCGGTGACGACCTTGGAGCCGGGAGCAACCGAGGTCTTGACCCACGGCTTGGAGGCCAGTCCCTTGTCCACGGCGTTGCGCGCCAGCAGGGCTGCGGCGAGCATCACGGACGGGTTGGACGTGTTGGTGCAGGACGTGATCGACGCGATGGATACCGCGCCGTGGTCCAGCTCGAACTCGCGGCCGTCTTCGGTGACAACGTGCACCGGGTTGGACGGGCGCCCTGCGGCGCCGTTGGCTGCGGACTCAACGCGTGCCGTTTCCGTGGTGTGGGAATCGGCGTGCGTGAAGGAGGGCGGATCCGAGGCCGGGAAGGACTCTTCCAGGGACTCGTCGACGCTGCCGTCTTCGATGCTCACGTAGTTGTGGATGTCCTTGCGGAACTGCTCCTTGGCATCCGTGAGCACGATGCGGTCCTGGGGACGCTTCGGGCCGGAGATGGAGGGAACAACCGTGGACAGGTCCAGCTCGAGGTACTCGGAGAACTTGATCTCGTGCGAAGGATCGTGCCAGAGGCCCTGTTCCTTCGCGTAGGCCTCGACGAGGGCGACGTTCTCCTCGGAGCGGCCGGTGAGGCGCAGGTACTCGATGGTGACGTCGTCGATCGGGAACATGGCGGCCGTGGAGCCGAACTCCGGGCTCATGTTGCCGATGGTGGCGCGGTTGGCCAGCGGCACTGCCGCCACACCCTCGCCGTAGAACTCCACGAACTTGCCCACAACACCGTGCTTGCGCAGCTGTTCGGTGATGGTCAGCACGACGTCGGTGGCCGTGGCGCCGGCCGGGATGGACCCGGTCAGCTTGAAGCCCACGACGCGCGGGATCAGCATGGACACGGGCTGGCCCAGCATTGCGGCCTCGGCTTCGATGCCGCCGACGCCCCAGCCGAGCACGCCCAGGCCGTTGACCATGGTGGTGTGCGAGTCGGTGCCGACGCAGG
The DNA here is from genome assembly GCF_002008315.2 of Arthrobacter sp. KBS0703. NCBI lineage: Bacteria > Bacillati > Actinomycetota > Actinomycetes > Micrococcales > Micrococcaceae > Arthrobacter > Arthrobacter sp. KBS0703. Next base: position 2,129,839 of record NZ_MVDG02000001.1, read on the forward strand.
TGTCCGGGTAGGCCCGGACGACGCCGTCAATTTCGCGGGTCATGACGGTGCGGGCCAGGTATTCGATGTTCACCTGGTGCACGATGCCGGTTCCCGGCGGGACGACCTTGAAGTCATCAAACGCGGTCTGGCCCCAGCGCAGGAACTGGTAGCGCTCACCATTGCGCTGGTATTCGATCTCCATGTTGCGCTCCAGTGCGCCGGAGTTACCGAATGCGTCGATCTGCACCGAGTGGTCAATCACCATCTCGGCAGGTGCCAGCGGGTTCACCCTCTTCGGATCGCCGCCCAGCTCCTTGACCGCTTCACGCATGGTGGCCAGGTCAACAACGCAGGGCACGCCAGTGAAGTCCTGCATGATCACGCGCGCCGGCGTGAACTGGATTTCAGTGTCGGGCTCGGCATTGGGATCCCAACCGGCCAGTGCTCGGACGTGATCGGCCGTGATGTTCGCGCCGTCCTCGGTCCTCAACAGGTTTTCAAGCAATACCTTGAGGCTGAACGGAAGGTTTTCTGCACCTTCAACGGAGTTCAACCGGAAAATTTCGTATTCGGTACCGGCTACATTAAGTTTGCCTTTTGAACCGAAGCTGTCCACAATGCTCATCGCAGGACTCCTCTCGCAACAGTTTCATCTTTGTCGCGCGGTAGACCGCTTGCTAGTTAGGGGAACCTAATTAGTGCAGGCCCTGACAAATTGCATGGGTCAACCGTGATTACGGAGCGCGACGTGGGACTACTAGGCCCATAGTAGTGGTATCAGCCGCGGGGAGTCAGCAGTGCCACCGTCTCCAGGTGGTGGGTGTGCGGGTACAGGTCGAAGGCCCGAAGCGCCGACAGGGACCAGCCGCCCTGCTGGAAGTACCCGATGTCGCGGGCAAACGATGCCGGGTCGCAGGACACGTAGGCGATGGCACGGGGGCTTGAGGCCACCAACTGGTTGACCACTGCCTTGCCTGCTCCGGCGCGCGGCGGATCCAGCAGGAGGGCGTCAAAGCTGCGCGGCCGCTCGCGCAGCACGCGCTCCACGCGGCCCTGCACGATTTCGACCTGCGGTGCACCGTGCAGGTTTTTCCGCGCGTCCCGGCTCGTTCCGGGCGCGCCTTCCACCGACAGCACCGAACCTGTCTCGCCGACGGCGTCCGCGAGCGGTGCCGTGAACAGCCCGGCCCCGGCGTAGAGATCGGCTACCGCCGCGCCCGGCTCCAGGAACCCGCCGTCGTGCAGGAAGCCCGTCACGGCGCCCACCAGCGTCTCCGGGGCGTCGCGGTGGATCTGCCAGAAGCCGGCACCCGTGACCCTGTAGTCGTGCCCGGCGGCGGACTCCTGCACCCACGTGCGGCCGCGCAGCTGCAGCGTCTCGTCCTTGAGGGGATCGTAGCTCGCCACGGAAACGTCCGCGGGAAGCTGGGCGAGGATGGTGCTGAGCCGTTTGGCGCGGGTCCCGGGCGCCGGTGCCAGGAGCACCAGCGCCCGCGAGCCGTTGGCCGGCACCGCCACCTCCACGCGCTCGATGCCCTGCAGGTCGATCTCCCACAGGCGCAGGGCGTTGACGCCGTCAACGGCGAGTGGCATCTCCCGCACCGGAATGATGTGGTCCGAGCGGTGGGCGTGCATTCCCAGCTTTCCGGCGGCGGTCACCGCAAAACTCGCCCGCGTGCGCCACGCGAGGCCGTCACCGCCGTCGTTGGTTGCCGCGTCTGCGGCGCTGGCCGCGCCCACCGGCTCAACATCGGTGGACAGTTCGACGCCGGCCAGCCGCTTGAGCTGTTCGGTCAGTACCTCACCCTTCAGGCTGCGCTGGCGGGACAGGGAGACGTGGCCCAGTTCGGCACCGCCCACCGGCGGGTGCCCGTGGGCCCAGGAACTGGAGGAGTCGGCCACACGCCAGAAGTGCGGGACACGGTCGGGCGACGGTTCGAGGACGTCCACGACGTCGGCGCGCCAGAATTTGGCGGACTCTCCCGCGTCGGTGAGCCGGATCCGGGCGCGTTCCCCGGGGATGCCGTGACGGACGAACACCACCCGGCCTTCGTGGCGTGCCACGCAGTGGCCGCCGTGGGCCACGGGGCCGATGTCCACGACCAGTTCGGCGCCGATTGAATGGGTGGTCTGGGTGTCCGGCACGCTCATTGGATGTCCTGCAGTTTCTTTGCTTCTTCGGATGATTTGAGTTGCCACGGAACGCTGGCGACCATGACCCCGGGCTCAAAGTGGAGCCGGGTCTTGATCCGCAGCGCCGTCTGGTTGTGGACCAGTTGCTCCCACCACTTGCCCACCACGTATTCCGGGATGTACACCACGATGAGGTCGCGGGGAGAGTCCCGGCGCATGCTCTTGATGTAATCCATGATCGGGGTGATGGTCTCGCGGTAGGGGCTCGCGAGCACCGTCAGCGGCACCGGGATTTCGAGCTTGTCCCAGTCGGCCAGCGTATGCGCCGTTTCCTCGGCGTTGATGTCCACGGTGATCGCATCCAGCCGGGAAGGGCGGGAGGCGCGGGCGTAGGCGAGGGCCCGGAGGACGGGCTTCCGGACGTGGGACACGAGCAGCACGGCATGGACGCGGGTCGGGAGCGCGCGGGGCGAGGAGTCCTCGTCCACGGCCAGTTCCTTGGCCACGTTGTCGTAGTGGGCGCGGATGCTCCACATGATCAGGAACAGCACGAACATCGCCAGCAGGGCGATCCAGGCGCCCTGCTCGAACTTGGTGATGAGCACGATCACCAGCACCAGCGCCGTCATGCCGAAGCCGATCATGTTGATGGTGCGGGACTTGATCATGCGGCGGCGCAGCGCCTTGTCCTTGGCCAGCTTCAGCTCCCGGCCCCAGTGCCGGACCATGCCGATCTGGCTCATGGTGAACGAAATGAAGACGCCCACGATGTACAGCTGAATGAGCTTGGTGACGTCGGCGTTGAAGGCGAGGATGAGCACGAGCGCACCGGCGGCCAGGGCGAGGACGCCGTTGCTGAACGCCAGCCTGTCGCCGCGGGTGCGCAGCTGGCGGGGAAGGTAGCCGTCCTGGGCGAGGATGGATCCCAGGACCGGGAAGCCGTTGAAGGCCGTGTTGGAGGCAAACACGAGGATGACGCCGGTGGCGGCGACCACGATGTAGAAGGGGATGGAGCCGGCCCCGAAAATTGTCTGCGCAATCTGGCTGATGGCCGGGTTCTGGATGTAGTCCTCCGGCAGCGGCTTGCCGTTCAGCAGGAACTCTTTGGCCGGGTCCAGGACGATGTGAACCTTCGTGGCGTTGGCAAGGTAGATGATGCCGGCCAGCATGGCCGAACCGATGACACCTAGCAACAGCAGCGTGGTGGCCGCGTTTTTGCTCTTCGGCTTTTGGAAGTTGGGGACACCGTTGCTGATGGCTTCCACCCCGGTCAGGGCGGCGGCTCCGGAGGAAAATGCGCGGAGCAGCAGGAACGCCCCGGCCAGTCCGACGAGGCCCTGATCGAAACCCGGGTCCGGGACAATGGTGAACGCGGCCGACGGCGCCTCGCCAAGCTGGCCTGTTACCGCCTGGAACACGCCGACGGCGGTCATGCCCAGGATCGACGCCATGAAGATGTAGGTGGGCACGGCAAACACGCTGCCGGCCTCCTTGATGCCGCGCAGGTTGACGAGCGCCAGGATCACCACGCCGATGGTGGCGATGATGGCCTGCTGGCCGTGGAGCGACGGAACGGCGGTGGTGAGGTACGCGGCCGCCGACGACATCGACACGGCCACGGTGAGCACGTAGTCCACGAGCAGCGCGGAAGCCACGGTCAGGCCGGCGAACTTCCCCAGGTTCACGTTCGCGATCTCGTAGTCACCGCCACCGGAGGGGTAGGCGTGGACGTTCTGCCGGTAGGAGGCCACGACCGTCAGCAGGACCACCATGACGGCTAGGCCGACGAGCGGCGAGAACGCCACGGCGCTGACGCCTGCCAAGGCCAGCGTGAGCAGGATCTCGTCCGGAGCGTATGCCACGGACGACAAAGCGTCCGAGGCGAAAATGGGCAGCGCGATCCGCTTCGGCAACAGCGTGTGGGCCAGCCGGTCGTTCCGGAAGGGCCGCCCCACCAGCACCCGCTTCACGGCATTCAAAATTGTCAGCACCACACAAAGTTAGTCTGATTCGGACGCGATGTCATGGCAGGATTCCGGCGGTAGAGTCTTACGGAGCAGTCGGCGAGAAGTTGAGGAGACAGTGTGGCGCACTTCGTGATCATGGGTTGTGGACGCGTAGGGGCAACCCTGGCGCACACGCTGGAGGATGCAGGCCATTCCGTGGCCATCATCGACCAGGATGACCGCGCATTCCGCCGGCTCCGTTCCGGCTTCACCGGCCGGAAAGTGACGGGCGTCGGCTTTGACCGTGACACGCTCAAGCAGGCCGGTGTCGCCGACGCGTACGCCTTCGCCGCGGTGTCCAGCGGCGACAATTCCAACATCCTCGCCACGCGGGTGGCCCGCGAAACCTTCCATGTACCGCACGTCGTCGCCAGGATCTACGATCCGGGCCGTGCCGAGATCTACCAGCGCCTGGGCATCCCCACAGTCGCGGCAGTGCGCTGGAGCGCCGACCAGGTCCTCAGGCGGATCCTGCCGGAACAGCACCTCGCCGGTGACTTCCGCGAGCCGTCCGGCCGCCTGGTGCTGGCCGAACTCGAACTGGATCCCGCCTGGATCGGCCATACCGTGTCCTCGATCGAGAAGGCCGCCGATGTCCGCGTCGCGTACCTGACCCGGTTCGGCGAAGGCGTCCTTCCTTCCCCCGGCACCTCGTACCAGGAAGGCGATACCGTCCACGCCATGCTGCGTGTGGACCGCAGCGCCGAAGTGGCCCATGTTCTGGCCAAAGCACCCGCCAAGGAGTCTTAAGTGAAAGTCGTCATCGTCGGAGCCGGAAGCGTGGGCTCCTCGATCGCCCGTGAGCTGCTTTCCCACAAGCACGAGATCCTGCTCATCGATCTCAAACCGGAAGTCATTGGCCGGAGCGGGCTGCGCGGGGCGCACTGGCTGGTCGGTGACGCGTGCGAGCTCAGCACCCTGCAGGACGCGAAGCTCGACGACGCGGATGTGGTGGTGTCGGCCACGGGTGATGACAAGGTGAACCTCGTCGTGTCACTGCTGGCCAAGACCGAGTTCGGCGTCGGGCGCACCGTGGGGCGCGTCAACAACCCGAAGAACGACTGGATGTTCAATGATTCCTGGGGCGTCGACGTCGCCGTCAACACGCCGCAGCTCATGACGGCCCTCGTGGAGGAAGCGGTGGAGATCGGAGACCTCGTGCGGCTGCTCACGCTGCAGACCGGAGTGTCGTCGCTCGTGGAGTTCACGGTGCCCCATGACTCGCACGCGATCGGGCTGACCGTGGGCGACATCGACTGGCCGGAGGACTCGACGCTCGTGGCCATCCTGCGGGACCAGGCCCCGATTACCCCCAGCCGGGACGACGTGATCGACGGGGGCGACGAACTGTTCTTCGTCACCACCATCGCCGCGGAGGACCAGCTGCGAGAACTCCTGTCACCCGGTTCCAGCGTAGGATCCGGCGCCGGTGAAGAGTCAGCAGGGGAAGCCGGGGCGCAGTTGCCGGCCGCCGTGCAGACCCGGCTGGATCAGTCGCCGGAGGCTGACGGCTTCGACGGCTGAACCGCGGCAACGCCCGCGGGCCGGGTGACCAGCCAGGCCAGCCATACGCCCAGGATGTACAGCGGCGCACCCATGATGAGCCTCGTGGTTGCCAGCGCCGCCAGGCCGTCGGGGCCCATCAGATACAGCGGCACCTGCACCAGCAGGCGCAGGGCAAGTACGCCGACGATGATCCACGTGCCGAGCCGGTAGGCGCGGACCCTGGCAGGGTGCCGGCGCCAGTCCAGCCCCTCGTTCCGGATAAAGCCGAACAGCAGCCCGGCAATGGGCCACCTGACGGCAATGGAGATCACCATCGCGACGATGTAGGCCGCGTTGGTGAGGAATCCGGGCAGGTAGAAGTCCTCCGCCTTGCCGGTGCTGTTGGCGAACCACGCGGAGATGGCGACGCCCACGATCCCTGCCAGGGCCTGGGTCAGGGGGCGGCGCTGCACGAGCCGGACCACGGTAAACACGGCTGCTGCGCCGAGGGCCGCGATGAGCGACGGCGTCAACGCACCGGTCGCGGTGAAAGTAATGAGGAAGACCAGCCCGGGCAGGATGCTCTCCGCGATGCCCTGGTAGCCGCCGGCGCTCTTGAGCACGTCGATGCGCCCGTCATCGGTACGGTGCAGGCCGGCTTTGGACGCATACCCTTCGGCCAGCCCGGCAAAACCGGGAGCTTCCGGCGCCGAGTCCGGCTCCGGCCGTCCAGTACCCCGGTCCGGGTTCTCGGGCAAAGTCATTGGTTCTCCTGGTGGGACAGTATTTCGTAGCGGGGGTTGAAGATGGTGGGCAGTCCGTCCCGTACCGTCAGCATGCCTTCGAGCCGCAACTCCGTTCCGGCATCGATGCCCGGAATGCGGCGGCGCCCCAGCCAGATCACCCGCAGGCGGTTCCGTCGCCCGGACGAAGGACGGTTCCTGCCGGCACCGGCAGGGGCCTGGGACGATTCCGCGGGGGCGGGTTCGGCGGGCCGGGTCCGGCCCGGACGGTCGTGGTCCGTGACAATCGCGGTGAACGCCGCCACCTGCGTTGCCGGCGCGTACGTCACGGATTCAATGAAGCCCTCGCAAAGGACGCGCCCCCGCTCCGGCAGTCCGCTGATGTGTACTGCCGCGCCCGGGGGTTGGCTGGTATCAACCAATCTGGGTGATCTCCGGACCGCGTTCGGGCTGCTCGAACTCCGGCGCTCCGGGCGGCACCGAGCCCGTGGCATCCTTGGGGAGCCGCAGCTGCAAGAGGTCACGGGGAGGCATGGGGTTGTCGCCGCGGATCACAACGATTTTACGGAACAGATCCTCCAGGCCGGCTGCCGCACCGCGGTCAATCGCTGCTTCGCCGCCGAATACCCCGCGGAGGAACCAGCGGGGACCGTCGATGCCGATGAACCGGGCAACGCGGTAGCCCTGGCTGCCGTCGGCAGCTCCGGCCGGCAGCTTGGCCACCAGCTCCGTGCCGAAGTCACCGGTGACTTCCTCCACCTGGCCGCCCTGGCTGCCCACGGACTGGCCGATCTGTTCGCGGATTTCCTCCCAGAGGCCTTCCGAGCGCGGCGCAGCGAAGGCCTGCAGCTGCAGGCTCGAGCCGTCCAGGTCCATGGTCACTGCCACGACCCGCTGCGTTGCCTCTTCGACCTCAAGCCTCAGCTGGAGACCCTCACGCGGTGCAATGAGGAGGGCGCCGAGATCCACGTAGCCGTCGCGGCTGCTGATCTCGGAGACATCGAAGGGGCCGGTGGCGCTGCGGCCGTCGGCGGCGTCGTCAGCTGAATCGGCCGCGATGTCCGCCTGGACGTCCTCAGGCTCTGCCGCCTCGTGCTTCTTGGCTTTCCTGCCACGCCCAAAAACCATGGGTTGTCTCCTTAGTTGTGATCTTGCCGCGCCAGCCCCGCAGGCGCCGCGTCATGTCTTGCTGACCGCCGGCGGCGTCGCGGGAGGCTTCGCCCTCGCGGAACGCTCGGGGTGTCCGGTGTGAAGCTAGGCGTCCGGAACGTTGAAGCCGCCCGTGGAGCCGAAGCCTCCGGCACCGCGGACGGAGTCGTTCAACTCCCCCACGGCGACGAACTGCGCATGCTCCACGCGCTGGATGACCATCTGTGCAATTCTATCGCCGCGGCGCAGTTCTATTGCCTGGTCACGGTCGGTGTTTAGCAGCGTCACGGCGATTTCGCCGCGGTACCCCGCATCGACGGTGCCCGGCGCGTTAACCACCGTCAGCCCGTGTTTCGTGGCGAGGCCCGAGCGCGGGTGGATGAGGGCCACAAAGCCGTGCGGAAGGGCGATGGAGACGCCGGTCGGCACCAGCCGCCGCTCGCCTGGCTGCAGCACAACATCCTCGCGGGCCCGCAAATCGGCTCCGGCGTCGCCGGGGTGGGCGTAGGACGGTGCTTCCAGGCCGGCGTCGAGCATTTTCAATTGAACCTGCACAGTTGGCGACCCGAACCCTGCGGGAAAGGGCTCTGCCGGGCCGGCGGGTGCCGCTGCATGCGGCGGAGGCGTAATAGGCGTTGTTTCGTCAGTCACAGTCCCTCACTCTATCGCCCGCGCGGTGCATACTCCTACCGGCCGCGGGGGCGTCGGCGCCGTACCGCGCGGGATGAAAAGACTCGGCAAAGGTGGAAAGCTGGGTGCATGCCCGATTCAAGCGCAGCCATGCCTGCCCACCACCAGTCCTCCCCCGATGAGACCGTTCTTTTCAGCGAAAAGCTGTGGCCCGGCGTCTGGATCTGGGTGGTCGCGGCGGGCATCGCCGGCGCCGGCATCCTGGTCTTTGCCCCCATCAGCATGGCGGCCGGGATCACGGCTGCCTGCGTGCTGTTTGCCATCGAGGCGGTCCTGCTGATTGTGTCCACCCCTGCCGTGACCGTGACGGCAGGGCGGCTCCAGGTGGGCCGGGCCAGCATTGAGCGCAGCCTCACGGGACAGGCGTCCGCCTACCGCGGCAGCGAGGCGACGGCGGAACGCGGCACGCGCCTGAACGGCCTGGCATACCTTTGCATCCGCGGCTGGATCGATCCCGTGGTGCGGATCGAGATCACCGACCCCTCGGACTCCACTCCCTACTGGCTGACTTCCACGCGCCGCCCGGACGAACTCGTGGCCGCGCTGACGGGAAAATAGGCAGACGGAAAAAATAGGCAGGTCGGCAGCCTGGCCGGTGGGGCCTAGCCTTCGCAGTCCTTGCAGTACAGGTGGCCGTCCTTTTCGCGGGCGATCTGCGAGCGGTGCCGGACCAGGAAGCATGAGGAACAGGTGAACTCGTCAGCCTGGGCGGGCATGACGCGGACCAGCAGCTCTTCACCGGACAGGTCCGCCCCGGGCAGCTCGTATCCTTCCGCGAGATCGGCTTCATCCTCTTCGACGACTGCCGTCGGTTTGTCGGCGCGGCGGGTTTTCAGCTCCTCGATCGAGTCCTCGTTGAGGTCCTCTTCGGATTTCCTCGGCGCATCATAGTCTGTCGCCATGGTCTGCTGTTCACGCTCCGTCGACTCGCTTGATTAATTCACCGTACACAACACCGAACACGTGCGATTTGTGCCCGATCACGGGCACATTTTTCCCTAAGCCGCAAGGAAAAGCCAGAGTCCAGCCGAAGACTGGCGATGCCTTGGCCCCACGGCACCGAAAGTCCCGGAATATCGCGGCGCGCCCTCCGTCCTAACAGGAAATGACCGCCTTGGGTGGCAGAGTTTCGATTGATAGTAATGCCAGGGTGGAGGATTGTATGCAGGATCTACGGCTTGTAGGCGTCCACGACGACGGGGAGCATCTCCTGTTAAGCGGCACCGGCGGCGAAATGTTCCAGTTGCCGATCAACGAAGCATTACGGATGGCGGCCAGCCGGCCCTCGGTGAGGACATCGGCGGCCAGTGTTGTGGCCATGTCCCCCCGCGACATCCAGGCCAGGATCCGCAGCGGCTCCACGGCTGCGGAGGTGGCGGCGGCTTCCGGCATGCCGCTCGAAAAAGTTGAACGTTACGAAGGCCCGGTCCTGGCCGAGCGCGAATACGTCGCCCAGCAGGCCCGCAAGGTGGAAGTCGCTTCGCCGGCCCCCGGCCACGACATCTACCGGTCGGCGTTCGGTGACAACCCCGCCACACTGGCCGACATGGTGGCCCACCGGCTCACCGCGCACGGCATTGATTCGTCCTCGCTTGAGTGGGACTCCTGGCGGCGTCCCGACGGCACCTGGACTGTAGTGGCCCGGTTTGAGGTCGCGCCGGGCGGTCATGCCAGCATCGGCGAAGAACCCCCGGCCATGTGGACGTTCAATCCCTCGCGCAAGTCCCTGCAGAACGCCAACCGTTGGGCGCAGCAGCTCAGCGAGCTGGAGCCCCTGGACGGGCCGGTGCCCGCCCGCCGGCTCTCCGCCGTCTCAGACCGGCCCTTTGATTTCGAAACCGATGCCGAGGCCGCAGCCCGCACCGGAGCAGAGCAGCAGAAGGACCCTGACGGGCTCCTGGACATGCTGCGCTCCCGGCGGGGCCAGCGGATCGGTGTTGACGAAGATGGCGATGACGCCCTCGCCCTGCTGCTGACCAACGGCGTCCCCGCGGCCCACCCGAGGCCTTCCGAAGTTCCTGCCGCCGTCGACACCGACCCGGAGCCGGAAGAGCAGGAACAGGGCCCGGCCGAAGGGGATCTGTCCGATTCCCCGGCCGCCCAGTTTGGCCAGCCGGGCCGCAGGCGCGATGGCCGGCCCTCGATGCTCTCCCGCCTCAGCCTTGCACCCCAGCACCAGGATTCCGACGACGATTCCCTGAAGCTGCACGACGGCGTCAGCACGGACACGCGGGAAATCACCATTGTGCCGTCCCGGCTGCGCCCAGTCAGCACTGCGGGTAAGGACACCGCCGCGGTTTCCGCGGCGGGTTCGGCAGCCGACGACGCTGCGGCGGACCAGCCTGCCGAGGCCCCGCAAAGGCCGGCGGCCGGCAACGTCGGGTTGGACGAATTGCTGGGCCGCGGTACTCCGCGCCGCCGGCTGGAAGCCAACCGGACACAGCCGGGCCAGGGAACCACGCCCCGCCCCGACCAAGAACGCGATGAACCCGAACGCCAGCCATCGAGGCCGAAGCGCTCCAGCGTTCCCAGCTGGGATGAAATCGTCTTCGGCACCCGGGGCGACTAAGCGGTCCTGTCGCCGGTCCCGTGCCAGAGGCATGCATCAACCTCGAACGGCAGCAACTGGTCCTGCTGGGCCATGATGTTGGCTCCGTGGGCGGTGACGCGGCGCATGAAATGGCGCCGGCACAGTGTCTCGTAGCCGACTGCCGGCATGTGGCCGGTCTCCGCGGACACCGCATCGCCTGCCATGTCGACGTCGCCCACCACCACCTGCGCACCTTCCATCACCATGACGCCGTCCACTGTCCTGGCGTTGTGCGTGGCGCGGCGCCCGCACCAGCACAGGGCTTCCACTTGGAGGACCTGGACGCGGTCCGCAAGTTCAATCAGCCGCTGCGATCCGGGGAAGAGCCGCGTGCGGAAATCTGCGGTGATCCCGAAAGCAAAGACGTCGACGTCGATCTCGTCCACCACCCGGGCAAGCTGCTCCACCTGGGCCGGCGAATAGAACTGGGCTTCGTCGCAGATGAGGTAGTCAACGCGGATCCCCCGGGTGCGGCGGAGCACCACTTCGTCCCAGAAATCGGTGGTGTCCACGACCTCGACGGCGTCCGTCTCCAGCCCGAGGCGGCTGGAGATACGGGACCCGCCGGCGCGGTCGTTGCGGCTGAACCGCACTCCGCCGCGTCCGCGGGCGCGGTGGTTGTAGTCCATCTGGAGCGCCAGTGTCGATTTTCCGCAGTCCATGGTGCCCGAGAAAAAGACGAGCTCAGCCACGGGCTCCCCTCCGGCCGGCGGGCTTCCCTGCCGCCTTGAAGCAAAGCAGCGGAACTTCCCGTTCCGCCTTGGTCAGGGAGCCGTGCTGACCCACCACCTCCAGGGCGGTCGCCCGCACGCGGCGGGTGTCGTACAACGCCAGGGCATCGCGGGCGGCGATCATCACATCCCCCACGCGCCCGGCAACTTCCGGCCGGACCGGGCCGAAGAGTCCGGCAGCCAGGGCTTCTTCCCGGGTAAAGGCCCAGATCCTGTCGCCGAACCGGCCGCGCCAGGCGTCCAGCAGCCGCTGCCGGGCGTTCCCGTCGGCACCGTCTTCCAGGTACAAGTGGACCATCCGCGGCTCGCCGGCCGTGTGCCGGACCCCGGCGACCAGCGCAGGCTCGGCGGAATAGTCGATGCGCTGGGCCTCGGCGACGTCAAGCATTCCGTGATCGGCTGTGACCAGGACTGTGGTCCCGGTAGGGAGGGTGGCGTCCAGGCGTTTGACGGTGGCGTCCAGCTCTTCAAACTGATGCTCCCACTGCGGCGATTGGGAGCCGTAGCGGTGGCCGGCCTTGTCGAGGTCGTTCAGGTAGAAGTACATGAGGCTCGCGTCCGCCCCGGCCATCGCCTCGGCGGCGGCAGCGGTCCGGGCGTGCGAGGTGGTAGCAGAGATGAACCTGCCGCCGCGGAGCGCCGCGAGGGTCATGGGCGAGCTGCCGAACTGCGGAAGGCTGACGGTGGCGACGTCAACGTGCTCCGCCGCGCGCTCGAAGACCGTGGGGAAGGGCTGCCATTTCAGCGGGTCGACGCCGGCATCCCAGTTGCCCAGCATGTTGACCACCTTGTCCTGGGCCGGGTCCAGGACGTCGTATCCCACCAGTCCGTGCTGGCCGGGAGCGAGCCCCGTGCCCAGGCTGGCCAGGGAAGCCGCCGTGGTGGAGGGGAACGCGGAATCCAGCCACACGGGGACTGCGCCCTGCCCCTGCTGCATGATTCCGCGGAGGAAGGGGGTATGGGCGGACTTCTGCTTGAGCAGGCTGCGGCCCAGCCCGTCTGCGAGGACCACACAGATGCGCTTGGCCGGCGGCAGGCCCAGCGCGTTCTCGAACCCGTCCACACCCAGGCTGGCCGCCGCGCTGCTCAGTACTTCAGCGACCGAGCGGCGCCCGTAGGCCGGGGCGGCGGGCAGTTCAGCCGCTGCCGGTTGCGACTGCACGGCCGCGGATAGCTGCGGGGAAAGTGTTGACCGGGTGGCGGAGGAGGGCGTTTCGTGTTCCGGCCCCATCTCAGCGCTGGTGCCCGCGGCTCAGGCGGTTCGAGAACACGCCCATGCGGGGACGCGGCTGGGGTACGGGCAGCCCGTGCGGAACAGGGGCGGCGGACGCGGTGTTGACGGCCCGGAGGGCACGGGCAAACAGCTTGGCGTCCTGGACCGCCTGCAGTCCGTCCGCCTCGGCGCTGATGCGCAGGACGATGTCCTCCTGGGCGATGGTTCCGCTGTACCCGTGGTCGGCCTCGCACTGCGGATCGCCGCAGCTTGCCGGGCCCATGTCGAGCCGCTGCCCGCCGGACCAGGCAATGGAAAGGGTCACTTCGCGGACCGGATCCGACGGCTTGTAGTTCTGCGGCTGCGAGTACATGTAGCTCAGCACCACCGAACGGATCTGGGTCACGGGCACGGACTCCGTGGAAATCTGCGCGACGATCTGTTCGCCCGCCTCATCCAGCTGCTGGTCGTCAACGTGGGTGATCACCAGCATGTCGTCGGTGAGTACCAGCACGGTGATGTGCCGCCGCACCTCGGCGCGGTCAAAATGCGTCTCCAGGTGGACGAGGTGGGCCACGCAGTCGCGGCCGTCCAAGGCGTCATCGACGACGTCGGCCACCAGCCGGGGGTAGAAGCCGGCCTGCTGGAGCGCGCCTTCAAGGCTCTGGCCCTGGGCGCTGTGGTTGTGTGAGCCGTGGTGGAAAACCTGCTGCGGGCTGTGGTCGGGCGCTTGAGGCTTCGAGGTGGGAGGCTGGGAGCTCATTTCCCCATTTTCACAGATCGGCTTGGCACATGCTAACCCGGCGTCAACTGCGCATGGCCCGCCGTGCGCTGTCGGTCCGCTGCGCGGCGTTGCCGATCCGGACGTCGGCGGCCAGGATGAACGCCCCCTGGGGGGTGGCCTGGACGGGGTTGAACTCCACGAGGGCAATTTCCGGGTGGGCGTCCTTGAGCCGGGCCAGCCGTGCGGCCAGGTCCTCGAGAGCTGATACGTCCACGGCGGGCAGGCCCTGGTAGCCGAAGAGCTTGCGGGACGCCCGCGGGCTGCGGATGAACTCCCGCAGGTCGGCGGCGGACAGCGGCGGCACCCGGTGCGCCCAGTCGTCCAGCAGGTTCACCGCGTCGCCCGCCAGCCCGAAGGAGACCACGGGCCCCAGCAGCGGGTCCTCGATGGCCCGGAACGTGCAGGCCTGGCCCACCGGCGCCATCGCCTGGACCTCCAACGAGGACGAACCGTACGGCTCAAGGGCGCGGCGCATCTGGAGGATGTTCAGCCGCAGTGACTCCGCGTCCTGGATGTCCAGCCGCACGCCGCCCAGGTCCAGCCTGTGCCGCAGGGTCGGATCAGTGGTCTTGAGCGCCACCGGCCAGCCCAGTTTTCCGGCTGCCTCCACGGCCTCATCGGCGGTGTCGAAGCCGGCGGCGGGCAGCACGTCGATTCCGTAGTGGCCCAGCAGGCGGGCGGCGTCCGCGGAATCCAGTTGCTTCAGCTGTTCACCGCTGACGTCGGCCAGCAGTCGCTCGAGATCGGCATGGGCGGCTTCCGCGTCGCACCCGTCGGGTTCCGCAAAGAGGCCCTGGTCCCGCCCCGCCCACTCGGCGTAGCGCACCACCGCTGCCAGGGCGGCGACGGCGGCTCCGGGGTTTGAGTAGCACGGGACCGGCGACGTGCCGGCGTCCGCCGCCACCATTCCCTCGACGTACACGGACGGGTCCAGGATGCCGGTGAAGGCCGCGACCACGGGCTTTCCCGCCTCGGCCGAAGAGTCGGCCAGGACCCGGGCGATGTTCTCCACGGTCAGTCCCCGGGCCGGAAGGAACGCTACCACCGCCGCGTGCACTGACTCCCTGGCCAGGACCTCCCGCAGCCTCTCCCGCAGGGCCGGCAGCGCGAGCGACATGCCGGCGTCGAGGTCCAGCTCCGCGACAAGTTGTTCCACACCGAGGCCGTGGGCGGACGCACTGTCCGCCACCACCTTCCCCAGCGCCCCCGAGTTGCTGAAGACCGCCACTCCGGCGCCCTTGGGCAGCGGCTGCCCGGACACGATCTGCGCGACGTCCATGAGCTGCTCGATGGTCTCCACGCGGATCACGCCCGCCTGGCGCATCATCGCATCCAGGGCATCGGCGGGGGCCTGCGTGGTCCGCACGGCATGACCGGGCGGAAGCTGCAGGCCCATGGAGTCGGACTTGGCCACGATGACGGGTTTGGTCAGGGCAAGCCGGCGGGCCAGCCGGGAGAATTTGCGCGGGTTGCCGATCGACTCCAGATACAGTCCCACGGCAGTGGTGTCGGCGTCGTCCTCCCAGAACTGCATCATGTCGTTGCCGGAAACGTCGGCCCGGTTGCCGGCGGAGAGGAAGGTGGAGATGCCCGCGCGGCGGCGGCTGGACGCCGCGTACAGCGCCACCCCGATGGCCGCGGACTGGCTGAACAGCCCCAGTCCGCCGCGCCGGGCCAGGCTGGGCGCCATGGAGGCGTTGAGGGAGACGGCCGGATTGGTGTTGACAATGCCCAGCGACGCGGGCCCGATCACCCGCATGCCGTTGGCCCTGGCCTGCCGGACAAGGGCCCGCTGGCGCGCCAGGCCGCGCTCACCGTCCTCGGTGAAGCCTGCCGAGGCCACAAGGACTCCCTTGACGCCGGCGGCTGCGCAATCATCCACCACCTTGGGGACTTCGTCGTACGGGACGGCGACAATGGCCAGCTGTACGGGCCCGGGCACTTCGGAGAGCCGGCCGAAGGACAGCATTCCGGCAAGCTCAAACGCCTCCGGATTGATGGCGTAGACGGGGCCGGTGAATCCGCCCTCAATGATGTGCTCCAGGAACTGGTACCCCACCTTGCCCCATTTGCGGCTGGCGCCGATCACGGCCACCGACGACGGCGCCAGCAGGTCCCGCACGCTCCTCGCCTCCGCGCGGTGCTCCCGGGATTCCATCACGGCGCGCGATTTGTCGGTGGGGTCGATGTTGAATTCCAGGCTCACCACGCCGTCGTCGAAATGGCGCTTGACGTCGTAACCCGCGTCGGAAAAGACCATCAGCATCTTGCGGTTCTCGGGCAGCACCTCGGCGCTGAACCGGCGGATCCCGTTTTCCCGGGCGGCTGCCGCCAGATGCTCGAGCAGGATGGATCCGATGCCGCGGCCCTGGTGGGCGTCGGCGATGTTGAAGGCCACTTCCGCCTCCGCGGGATCGTCCAGCCGGTCGTAGCGGCCGATCCCGATGATGTCCCCGCCGATGGTGATCACCAGCGCCACCCGGTCCCTGTAGTCCACCTCCGTGAACCGCTTGAGCTCCTTGCTCGAGAGCCTGGCCTTGAACGCGAAGAACCGCATGTAGATGGAGTTCTGCGACTGGCCCGTGTGGAACGCCTGCACCGCGTCAGAATCGGACGGGTGAATGGGGCGCAAGTGTGCCGTCCCGCCGTCCCGCAGGACGACATCGGCTTCCCAATATTCCGGATATACGCCGTCCGCGGGCTGATCCACCATAGGCTTAGCCTAGCCAAGACTCCCGAAGTGCACCCCAAAAAGGATTTACCAGCCCCATGGCCCGCCGCCAGAATTCAACCCCCGCAGGGGAAACCGTCCAGGACTACGTCGAAAACATCGTTGACATAGACGTCACTTCCGAGATGGAAGGCTCGTTCCTCGAGTACGCCTATTCGGTCATCTACTCGCGGGCCCTGCCCGACGCCCGGGACGGCCTCAAACCGGTCCAGCGGCGCATTCTGTACATGATGAGCGAGATGGGCCTGCGGCCGGACCGGGGCCACGTCAAGAGCGCCCGCGTGGTGGGCGAGGTCATGGGCAAGCTCCACCCGCACGGTGACACGGCCATCTACGATGCCATGGTCCGCATGGCCCAGGACTTCTCGCTGCGGCTTCCGCTGATCGACGGCCACGGCAACTTCGGATCGCTCGACGACGGCCCGGCGGCGCCGCGGTACACGGAGGCCCGCCTCGCGGCGGCGGCGCTCACGCTGACGGACCACCTCGACGAAGACGTGGTGGACTTCGTCCCGAACTACGACAACCAGCTCACCCAGCCGGAGGTCCTGCCGGCAGCGTTCCCCAACCTGCTGGTCAACGGTGCCACGGGCATCGCCGTCGGCATGGCCACCAACATGGCCCCGCACAACCTCGTGGAGGTCATCTCCGCGGCCCGGCACCTCATCGCCCACCCGGATGCCACGCTCAAGGACGTCATGCAGTTCGTCCCGGGCCCGGACCTTCCCACCGGCGGGCGGATCGTGGGCCTGGACGGCATCCGCGACGCCTACGCCACCGGCCGCGGGTCCTTCAAGACGCGCGCCAAGGTGGAGGTGGAACAGTTGTCCGCCCGCCGGACCGGCCTTGTGGTCACCGAGCTGCCCTACATGGTGGGCCCGGAGAAGGTGATCGAAAAGATCAAGGACGCCGTCAACGGCAAGAAGCTCGCCGGCATCAGCGACATCGTCGACCTCACAGACCGCAAGCACGGCCTGCGCCTGGTGATCGAACTCAAGAACGGCTTCAACCCGAACGCCGTGCTCCAGCAGCTCTACCGCTACTCGCCGATGGAAGACTCCTTCGGCATCAACAATGTCACGCTCGTGGACGGGCAGCCGCAGACCCTCGGCCTGCTCAAGCTGCTGACCGTCTACGTGGACCACCGGATCGACGTGGTGCGGCGCCGGACAGCGTTCCGGCTCGGCAAGAAGAAGGACCGCCTGCACCTGGTGGAGGGCCTCCTCATCGCCATCGTGGACATCGACGAGGTCATCCAGATCATCCGGTCATCCGACGAGGTGTCGGCAGCCCGGGAACGGCTGATGTCCATCTACGACCTCTCCGAGGTCCAGGCAAACTACATCCTGGAACTCCGGCTTCGCCAGCTGACCAAATACTCCCGGATCGAACTCGAGAAGGAGCAGGACCAGCTCCGCCGGGAGATCGAGGAACTCGAAGCCATCCTCGCTTCCGACGAGCTGCTGCGCGAGCTGGTGTCCGGGGAGCTGGCGGAAATCGCCGAGAAGTACGGCACCCCGCGGCGCACCGTGCTCCTCGAATCCGAGGCCGTCTCCCCCACCGTCGCGGCCGCGGCGCTCCCCGGGATCAAGGGCAAGGCGGCCCCGCTGGCCCTCGAAATAGCGGACGATCCCTGCTGGGCCATTCTTACGGCGTCGGGCCAGATCGCACGGACGTCCAACCAGGACAGCCTCGCGGAAGCCGGGCCGCGCTCGAAGCACGATGTATTCCGTTCCGTGGTCAAGACCTCGGCCCGCGGCGAGATCGCGGCGGTCACTTCGCAGGGGCGCATGCTGCGCATCCAGGTGATGGACATGCCGGTCCTACCTCCGATGTCCGGCCTGCCGAACTTGGCAGGCGGAGTGCAGGCCAGGGACTTCATCACGCTGCTCAAGGGGGAATCCCTCGTGGCCTTCGCACCGCTGGACGAGGTGCTGGCGATCGGCACCGCCCAGGGCGTGGTCAAGCGTGTGCAGCCCGACTATCCCCTGAACCGCGAGGACTGGGAGGTCATCGCACTCAAGGACAAGGACACCGTAGTGGGCGTTTCGCCTGCGGGATCCGACGACGCCGACCTCGTGTTCCTCACGGGGCAGGCCCAGCTTTTGCGGTTCAGTGCGGCCAACGTCCGGCCGCAGGGCCGGACCGCAGGCGGCATGGCGGGCATCAAGCTGGCGCCCGGCGACCAGGTGATGTTCTTCGGCGCCGTCGCCCCCGGTGACGACGCCGCCGTCGTCGTCACGATTTCCGGCACCGACGGTGCCCTGCCGGGCACCGCGCCGGGGGCCGCGAAGGTCACGGCTTTCTCCGAGTACCCCGTCAAGGGCCGCGCTACCGGCGGGGTCCGGGCGCACCGGTTCCTTAAGGGCGAAGACACGCTGCTGCAGGCATGGGCGGGGCACGGCCCGGCGAAAGCCTCGTCCCTCGCCGGAGTTGCCCGGTCCCTCCCACAGGAGCACGGCCGGCGCGACGGTTCCGGCATCCCGCTGTCCCAAGCGGTGGAGGCAATCGGGCCCAGCATGACCTGGGCCGACGAGCAGCCCGCCTGACCGGCGCCGGGCCGGATCCGGCCTACACTACTGCCATGCCTATCATCCCGGATGAAAAAGACTGGACGTGGGTCCTGTCCCGCCCGTGCAGCGACTGCGGATTTGATGCCTCCACCGTTACGCCGGCGACTGTTCCCGGCAGCGTCGAAAACATGCTGCCCCGCTGGCGCGCCGTACTCCGCCGGCCGGATGCCGCCGAACGCCCCGATGACAGTACGTGGTCGCCGCTGGAGTACTCCTGCCACGTCCGCGATGTCTTCAGCCTCTTCGACCAGCGCCTGAACCTGATGCTGGGCCAGGACAACGCTGAGTTTGCGAACTGGGACCAGGACGCCACCGCGGTGGAGAAGGATTACGCCAATGCGGACTCCGCCGTGGTGAGCGCCGAACTCACCGCGGAAGGCGAGCAGGTGGCTGCCTCCTTCGCCCGCGTTGCGGAGTCGCAATGGGGCCGGACCGGGCTCCGCAGTAACGGCTCGGAGTTCACCGTGCTGACACTGGCGCAGTATTTCCTGCACGACGTCGTTCACCATCTCCACGACGTCGACGGCTGACCGGGCCCGCCAGGAAACAATTCACTGCCCCCGGACCATTGCCTGTTGCGGCGCCGGTGAATAGTCTTTGGCTTGGGAGTGTCCGTCAAACCTGATTGGGGGGCGGCTTGAACGGTCTTCGCCTCGGGGGACACTGCCGTTAAGGGCTGGCTCCACGGTCTCTCCCGCGGCGGGTGGAGCCAGCTCCGGCAGGCCGGTTCAGAGGACCTTGTCCCAGGCCACGCTCCGGTTGACGGGGTGGTACCCCATCTTGAGATACAGCGCCAGCGCACCCGTCGGGTTTTCGGAATCCACGTCCAGTGAAGCCTTGTCCATTCCCGCGGCCGCGAACCGCCGCATGGCATCGGCCAGCAGGGCCTGCGCAATGCCCCGCCCGCGGAATTCACGGCGCACGCCCAGGAGTTCCGTGTAGCCCTCGCTGAAGCCGCGCGTCGCCGCGCTCTCGGGGTCATGGCTCGCCAGCTGGTAGCCGGCCACATCACCGGTGCCCGTTTCCAGGACAACCGCACTGAGGTCTGGGCGGGCCAGGGGGTCGTTGACGGTAAACCTCCACGATTCCTCGTCGCGCGGCTCGCTGCCCCAGTGATCGGCGAAGGCCTGGTTGTGCGCCAGGCGAACGGCTTCGCTCAGGTGCGGCTCCATGGTCACGAGCTCCAGGCCGGCGTCTAGGACCGCCTGGGGCAGCGGCCCTGCCAGCGGCCGGTGCATTTCATTGAAGTACCGGACCACGTGGTAGCCACTGCTGGCCAGGAGGGCGGCCTGGTGCTCATGCTTTTGCTCGATGAAAATCCTGAGCCGGGGTTCGGCATCGGGCCCGCCGGCAGCGCCGGCATCCTCCGCGAACCGCTGCCGCGTCCGCGCCTCCAGCCACTGCAGGAGGGCTGAGCCGACGCCGCGGCGCTGCCACTGCGGATCGACGCAGCCGAAGCCGTGCGCTTTCTCGCCGTCCCTGTTCTTGGAGATGCGGGCGTAGGCCCGCGGGACGCCGTCGGGGTCGAATCCCAGCACGGTGTTGGACCGGGGCGGGTTCTTCCGGGACTCCATGAGCTGCTCCAGTTCGGCGCGGTGCTCAAACCAGACGGGCTTCTCGGCCGCTGCCGTGCGGGCGATGAGCGCCGCCCACGAGTCGAGGTCCCCGGCCTCTGCGTTCCGCCAGTGCAGCGCCGGAAAGTCAACGGCGCAGGCGGCGGCAACATCGTTTTGCGTCCTGGCATCAGGCTAACCGGCGGAAACTGAGCGCGCCATCACCCCGGCCACGTCCGGCCGGCCGTCCCCGTCGAGGGCAAGCAAGGCGTCATGGGGGCTGATGTCGGCCGGGTTGTGCGTTACCAGCACCACCGTCCGGGCGCTCAGTCCGGCCCGGAGGTCCGCCATCAGCTCCCGGCCCGATGCGGCGTCCAAATGCGCCGTGGGCTCATCGAGTAGGATCACGTCGGCCTTGGTCATCAGGGTCCGGGCAACGGCCAGCCGCTGGCGTTCGCCGCCGCTGAGGAACGCGCCGCCCGGGCCGATCCGCGTGTCGAGGCCGTTCTCCAGCCGGGCGACGAGCGGTGCCAGGCCGACAGCGGCGAGTGCGTCCCGCATGTCCCGTTCGGCGCCATCTCCGTCCGCCGCCTGCTGCCCCTGGCGTCCGAGCAGCAGGTTGCCGCGCACCGTGGAATCAAAGAGGTGGGCCTCCTGCGGACACCACGCCGCGGCGCCGGTGACTGCTATCGCTCCCCCGCTGGCCGGGAGGAAGCCAAGGGCCACGGCCAGCAGCGTGGATTTGCCCGCACCGGACGGCCCCGTGACGGCGAGCCAGCGGCCGGGTTCCGCGACGGCAGAGAGCCCGCTGAAGACGGTTCCGCCGCCGGGCCATGCCGCGGACAGTCCAGCCAGTTCCAGTCCGGCCCGGTCCCCCTGGCGCGCACCGGGCTTGACGGACACGCCCGCGTCCGGCCCGCCGGGGCTGAGGACACCGGACTCACCGATCCGCCGCAGCACGGCACGCAGGGCCGGGAACTGGCGCACCGCCGTCGTCGTGGCCGCAAACGGTTCCACGAGCGCCAGTTGCAACAGGACGACGACGGCGACCATCGGGGCCGCGACGGACCCCGCCAGCACCTGCGGCGCCGCCATGACGGCAGTGGCCAGCGCGCCAGCGCCGCAGGCGGCCACCGTCATCGCTGTGCCCAGTCCTTCGGCCCAGGCCGAACGCTGGGCGGCACGGGTGGCCGCGCGGTCCAGGGATCGGATGTCCGCGAGCACGGGCAGAGCCGCGCCGTTGGCATGCAGTTCGGCCCTGGCGTCGAGCGCTGCAGCGATGCGGCGGAGGACTCCGGAGCGCAGACGCTGCTCGGTGGTTGCCGACATCCGGTCTGCAACGAGTGCGGCCGCCCGGCGCCGCAACCAGGCTGGCCACAGCCGCGGCAAGAACGGCTGGCAGGGCGGCTGGCAGTATCCACGCCGAGGTGCCCGCGGCGGCGGCCGCGACGGCGAGCGCCGTGACCGGCGGCAGGACAACCCGCGGAAGCAGGTCCCGGACGGTGTCGACGTCGTCGATGATGGCACCCAGCACGTTGCCGCCCTGCAGGAGGCGCCGGAGGGACAGGGCCCGCTGGCTCAGCGACTGCCAGAGGGTGCCCCGCAGGACGGTCAGTGAGGCGAAGACGGTTTCATGCACCAGGAGCCGTTCGCAGTAGCGCAGGACTGCCCGGCCGATTCCGAAGAACCGGACACCCACGATGGCCGTCAGCAGGTACAGGATGGGCGGCTGTTCGCTTGCCCGCAGGATGAGCCACCCCGACAGGCCGGAGAGTGCTGCGGCAAAGAGCGCGGCCAGTATGCCGACGACGCGGCCAGGGCGAACCTGCCGCCCACTGGTGCGAGCAGGCGGCGCAGGAGCATGGCCGTCGGAGGAGCGGAGGGCGGGGTGTGCGCGGCACCGGCAGTGTGCGCGGCGCGGGCGGTGTGCGCAGCGCGGGCGGTGTGCGCAGCGCGGGTAAATTGCGCGGTTCCGTAGCCGGAGCCGACAAGCTGCCGCCCGGATGCCGCCGTGATGCCGCCCGGCACCCGGCGCTTCGGCACCTGCGGCTTCTGTGGCTCCGGCGGCACGGCCGGACCCCGCCAGCGGCACCAGTTCGTCGGCGAGCTCGCGTGTCTGGCGGTCATGGGCCACCAGAATGACCGTGGCCCGGCCGCGCAGGGCCCGGATGGCGTCATGGACCACGTTGGCTGATGCCCGGTCCAGGTGCGCCGTCGGCTCGTCGAGCAGGAGGACCGTGGCGCCTGCCTCGATGCGGGCCAGGCCTCGGGCAAGGGCAACGCGGCGCAGCTCGCCGGGGCTGAGTTCGGCCGGGTGCTTGCCGGCCAGGTGCCCGGCGCCGGCGGCCGCAAGACAGCGCAGCACGTCACCGTCCGGTGCCGGGTCCGCGGTCCCCGGGCCGGTGCCGCCTGGCCCGCGGCTGTCTGGCCGTTAGCCGTGAGATAGAGCAGGATCTCGTCCCGCACCGTCTCCGCCACCATCACGGGGTGCTGAGGCACCCAGGCAACGTCCCCGGCCATGTAGCCGCCGACGACGCCGCTCACGTCGGCGCCTCCTCCGGAGCCGATGATGCCGGCGAGGACGCCAAGGACCGTGCTCTTGCCTGCTCCGCTGGGGCCGTCCAGCGCGGTGACCAGGCCGGCCGGTGCCGAAAAGGTGAGGGGGCCGACGGCGGCGCCCTGCCTCCCCGCGTAGCTGACGGTCAGGTCCCTGACGGTCAGGTCAGCCGGAACGGCCAGCCCGGTCTGGCCTGGCGGCACGGGCTCCAGCCGCTGCTGCCCGGCTGCTTCCAGCACCGCCGTCGTTTCCGTGAGTGCGGCCCTGCCGTCGTCGCTTGCGTGGTGTGCCGTTCCCAACTCCCGAAGGGGCAGGTAGCAGTCCGGCGCCAGAATCAGCGCGAGCAGGCCGGCTTCGAGGACCATGTCGCCGTGGACCAGCCGGACGCCGATGAAGACGGCCACCACTGCCACCGAGATCGTTGCGATCAGCTCCAGGGCCAGGGCGGACAGAAATGCGGTCCGGAGGGTCCCCGTGGTGCGCGACCTGTACTCCTCGGAGATTTCCTCCAAGGCTCGGCGCTGGGCTGAAGCGCGGCCCAGGCCAACCAGCACCGGCAGCCCCTTGGCCAGTTCAAGCATGTGCGCGGACAGCCGGGCCAGCGCCGCCTGCGCTTCCTGGACCCTGTCCTCCGTGTAGCGGCCGATCAGCACCATAAACACAGGCACGAGCGGAACCGTCAGCACGATCACCACCGCGCTGACCCAATCGGCGAGAAGGATGCGGGCGCCCAGCAGCAACGGAATGGCGGCGCAGTTCACCAGTGCCGGGAGGTACTGGGTGTAGTAACTGTCCAGGGCATCCAGCCCCCGGGTCGCGAGCACGGCCAGCCCGCCGTCGGCGGGCCGGCCTCGCGGACACCGTTGCGCAGCGCCGTTTCAAGGAGCCGTGCACGCAGCTCCTCCTTGACGCCAAGGGCGGCCCGGCGCGAGGCGACTCCCTGCGCCCAGACGGTCAGGGACCGGAGGAGGACGCCTGCCGCCCCCAGCCCAGCTGAGCAGCCCAGGCGGCGTCGTGCGCCATGAGCCCGGCCAACACGGAGGCCACGGCCTGGGCCATGAGCACCAGGGACAGGGCCTTCAGCGCTGCGAGCAGGCCAAGGCCGTAGAGTGCGCGGCGCGTTGAGGGACCGGCGGGGAACTGCGATCTCACGGCCGGTTAGTCATTCCTGGTGAAGGCCTTGGCGGCAACCGCCGGCAGGAAGCTGTGCGCCTCCGGGATGTGCGAGGCGCTGACCCGGCGGCGGAACACCCAGTAGGTCCAGGCCTGATAGGCGATCACCAGCGGCAGGCCGACGCATGCCACGATGCTCATGAGGCCCAGCGTGTAGTCGGACGATGACGCGTTGGAGATGGTCAGGCTGAACGCGGGGTCGATGGTGGACGGAAGGACCACCGGGAACACGGCTCCGAAGATGGAGGCCGAACCGCACAGCAGGAACACGCCGACTGCAAGGAAAGCCCGGCCTTCGTTGCCCCTCCGGGCCTGGAGCCAGGCGGCAGCCGCCGCGACCACCGCAACGGCGAGCACGGCCACCGTCCAGGCCTCGCCGCTGAGCAGCTGCACGCTGACGGCCCAGCCGGCCAGCGGAAGCAGCAGGACCGGCAGCAGCCGCACAAACCAGCGCCGGGCCCGGTGCCGCACATCGCCGTCGGTCTTCAACGCCAGGAAGGCCAGGGCGTGCAGCAGGGCGAACCCCGCCACCGCGAACCCGCCAAGCAGCGCGTATCCGTTGAACCAGGAGAACGGGCCGCCGTCGCGGTCTCCGTTGGCGTCCAGGGGCAGGCCCGTTGTGGTCAGCGCCAGAGCGGCGCCCACCCCGAAGGCGGCAAGGAAGGATGTCTCTTATACACATCTAGATGTGTATAAGAGACAGGTCCCAGGTGTTGCGCCACCGGTCGGTGTCCACCTTGCCGCGGTACTCAAATGCAACCGCCCGGAAGATCAGGGCGACCAGAACCAGGAGCAGCGGCAGGTACAGGGCCGAGAAAAGGGACGCGTACCAGAACGGGAACGCCGCAAAGGTGGCACCGCCCGCCGTCAGGAGCCATACCTCGTTGCCGTCCCAGACGGGACCGATCGTGTTGAGCAGCACGCGGCGTTCAGTGTTGTTGCGGGCAAAGATCTTCATCAGCATTCCCACCCCCAGGTCGAAACCCTCGAGGAAGAGGTATCCGGTCCACAGGACGGCGATGGCGATGAACCAGATGGTCGGCAGCAGTTCCATGCTCAGTATCCTCAGCTCTTAGTAGGCGAATGCCAGGACGTCGTCGGCTGTTCCGGACTTCCCCGGCCCGCCCGGGCCCGGAATGTTGTCCTCGTTCTCGTCAACCGGTGCGTGGACCAGTTCCGGCATGGCCGAAACGACGCCGCCGCGGACGTACTTGACGAGGAGTTTCACCTCCACCACGAGCAGCACCGCATAGATGGTGGTGAGCACGATCAGTGACGTGAGGATCTCACCGGCTGAGACTCCGGGCGAAACGGCCGCCGCGGTGAACATGAAGACCTGGTCGATGCCGTTGAGGTCGGGGTTGGGCGCCACGACGAACGGCTGGCGGCCCATCTCCGTGAAGATCCAGCCGGCGGCGTTCGCACCAAACGGAGCCAGGATGCCGAACACGGCGAGCCTCATGAGCCAGCGGGACTCCGGCACGGTGCCGCGCCGGGTGACCCACAGGGCCAGGAGTGCGGCCAGCGCCGCGACGCCCCCGAAGCCGATCATCATGCGGAACCCCCAGTAGGTGACCTCCATGACGGGCACGTACTGGACCTCTTGGCCGGCCCGGTCGCCGTAGATCGGGTCATTCGGCACGTGCGTGCCGTAATCGGCCTTGTACTGGTCCAGGAGGCTGTTGACGCCCTTGACCTCGGTGGTGAAGTCACCCTTGGCGAGGTAGGAGAGGATGCCCGGGACCTCGATCAGCGCCACGATGTCGTCGCAGTTCCGGGAACCGAGGTTGCCGACGCTGAGGACCGAGAAGCCCGTCCCGTCGTGGCAGGCGGCCTCGGCGGCGGCCATTTTCATGGGCTGCTGTTCGAACATCAACTTTCCCTGCAGGTCTCCGGTCAGCGCGGTGCCTGCGAAGGAGATCATGGCGACGACGGCGCCGATCCGCAGCGAGCGGATCCAGACGGTGTGGTCGGTAAGGTCGCGTCCCGGAATGTCGGCAGCGCCCGGGATGACCTTGCCGTCGGCCCCGACGGTGTCGATGCCGTCCCTGCGCCGCCGCCAGAGGTGGTACCAGGCGATGCCGAGCAGGAAACCGCCGGCCACCGCGAGTGCGCCGAAGAGGGTGTGCGGCACGGCCACGAGTGCGGTGTTGTTGGTAAAGACCGCCCACGCGTCGGTCATGACCGGCCGGCCGTCGATCATCTTGACGCCCACCGGGTGCTGCATCCAGCTGTTGGCCACAATGATGAAGTACGCGGAAAAGAAGGATCCGATCACGGCGATCCAGAGGCAGGCCAGGTGGACGCCTTGCTTGAGCTGCTTCCAGCCGAAGATCCAGAGGCCCAGGAAGGTCGATTCAACGAAGAACGCCAGCAGCGCTTCCAATGCCAGCGGAGCGCCGAAGACGTCGCCCACGAACCGGCTGTATTCGCTCCACGCCATGCCGAACTGGAATTCCTGCACGATTCCGGTGGCCACGCCCATGATGAAGTTGATCAGGAAGAGCTTGCCCCAGAATTTCGTCATCCGCAGGTAGGCCGGGTTGCCCGTCCGGTGCCAGATGGTCTGGATGACTGCCACGACGAGGCCCAGGCCAATTGTCAGCGGCACCATCATGAAGTGGTAGACGGTGGTGATCCCGAATTGCCAGCGTGCGATTTCCAAGGCTTCCAAGGCGGTCCCTACTTTTGGCTAGGTCTCAAGCTCTCATGCGCTGTTTTCTACGTTACGTAGAACATCAACTTCTACAGAGTGTAGAACACGGCATCCGACGCTGTAAACATCGTTACACCGCCCGCGCCGGGCTGCAATGAGACGCGGCGCGCCACGCCTTCTACTTCATGTAGAAAGAACGGCACAAACACGCTAGATTTGAACTTGAAGAATTGGAATCACAGCACGGGGCCAGCCGGCCCTAAGGCAGTGCGTTGTCAAAAGGATGTACACATGGCAAGTCTTGGGGAACTGGAACGGGCGGTCATGGACCTGCTCTGGGCGGGCCACGAAGCAGCCACCGCCAACACGCTGCGGGATATGCTCGCGCAGAGCACGGTTGCCCATGGCGGCGCAGCGGGGCACGAGGGCAAGGACCTGGCAGTCACCACGGTCCTGACCGTCCTGTCGCGCCTTGAAAAGAAGGGCCTGGTGGAACGGGAACGCGGCATGCGGCCCCACCGCTACCAGGCGGTATCCAGCCGCGAGGACCACACCGCCGAACTCATGCACGAGGTGCTGGGATCCGCCCCGGACCGCGAGGCCGTTCTCGCCCGGTTCATCGGATCCGTCACCGAAAGTGAAGCCGAGACGCTGCGCAAACTGCTTGGCCACAGCTAGCGGCAGATGTTCTGGACCTCATACTTCCTGGCGGTCCTGGCGATAGTACTGGCCTGGCCGGTGCCTATCCTCCTTTCCCGCGCCCACTGGCCGGCCCGGGATCCGTTCACGGCCATGCTGCTCTGGCAGGCCATCGGCCTCGCCGGCGGCCTGTCGATGATCGGCGCCATGCTGGTCTACGGCCTCGAACCGGTCGGGGACAACCTAATCGCCGGGCTGCAGGCCCTGGCCGGAATGGTGCTCCACAACGCACCCACCACGGCGCTGGGCTTCTGGCACCTGTTTGCGCTCTCCGCGGCCGCCCTGCTGACGGCGCACCTCGTCTTCACGCTGCTGCTGACCTATTACAAGATCGAGCGGCAGCGCCGGCGCCACCGTGAACTGCTGGCGCTGCTGGCCTCGCCTTCGGCCGACGGCACGGGCACCGTGGTGATCAACCATGACTCGCCGGTGGCGTACTGCCTGCCCGGCGGGGCCCGGTCCGTCACCGTGCTCTCCGACGGACTGATGGCAGCACTGGAACCCGCGGAGCTCCGCGCTGTCCTCATTCACGAGAACGCCCACCTGAACCAGCGCCACCATCTACTGCTGTGGGCCTTCGCGGCCTGGCGTCAGGCCCTGCCCTGGCTGCCCACCACCCGCCTCGCCCAGGAAGCCGTGAACTCCCTGATCGAGATGCTCGCCGACGACGTCGCCCTCAGGACCGAAAGTAAGGTGACGCTGATTAAGGCCATTGCGATCGTGGCCAGCGGCTCCGCCGTTCCGCAGGCGGCACCGGCCATGGGCCCGGGCGTACTTCCCGGCGCTGGCCTGCAGCTGCCGGACGGCTCCGCCGGTTCCGGCTCGGCAAGCACGACGGCGTCACGCGTCAGCCGTCTTCTCTCGCCCCGGCCACCACTTCCCGCCGCCCTCCGCGCCGCAGTGGTGGCGGTCTGCGTCCTGCTGCTGGCCATCCCCACCGCACTGCTGATTGTGCCCGGCCTGCTCGGCTGATTGCTCGCGGCTGGCGGCTTCCCGCTGACAGCGCCGCACTGAGTCCGGCCGGGGTCGCCGCGCCTGTCTCTTATACACATCTAGATGTGTATAAGAGACAGCCTCAGGCGTCGATGCGGTCCCGGTCCAGGCTCGCGGCACCGGCGATGATGAAGTCCTTCCGCGGTGCAACGTCCGATCCCATCAGCAGGTCGAACGTGGCTTCGGCATGCTGGGCGTTTTCGATGTTGACCTTGCGGAGCATGCGGTGCCGCGGATCCATGGTGGTTTCGGCCAGCTGCTCGGCGTCCATCTCCCCCAGGCCCTTGTAGCGCTGGATGGGTTCCTTGTACTTCTTGCCGTCCTTGGCCAGCCTGGCCAGCAGCGCATGGAGCTCAGCTTCGGAGTAGGTGTAGATCATTTCGTTGGCCTTCTGGCCCGGGTTGATGACCTCCACCCGGTGCAGCGGCGGCACTGCAGCGAACACCCTGCCCTGTTCAACCATGGGGCGCATGTAGCGGAAGAAGAGGGTGAGCAGCAGCGTGCGGATGTGGGCCCCGTCCACGTCGGCGTCGGTCATGAGGATGACCTTGCCGTAGCGGGCGGCCTCGATCGCGAAGCTGCGCCCCGAACCCGCTCCGACCACCTGGATCAGGGCGGCGCATTCCGCGTTGGAGAGCATGTCCCCCACCGATGCCTTCTGGACGTTCAGGATCTTGCCGCGGATGGGCAGCAGGGCCTGGAAGTCGGAGGACCGGGCCAGCTTCGCGGTGCCGAGGGCCGAATCACCTTCAACGATGAACAGTTCCGAGCGGGCGACGTCGTCGGTGCGGCAGTCCGCCAGCTTCGTGGGCATCGATGACGTCTCGAGGGCGGTCTTCCGGCGCTGCGTCTCCTTGTGGACGCGGGCGGAGATGCGCGACTTCATCTCGCTGACGATCTTCTCCAGCAGCAGCGCCGACTGTGCCTTGTCGTTGCGGTTCGCCGAGTTGAGCTTGGCCGCAATCTCCTTTTCCACCACCCTGGCCACAATCGCCTTGACCGCGGAGGTGCCCAGGATCTCTTTGGTCTGGCCCTCGAACTGCGGCTCAGCGAGCCTGACGGTCAGGACGGCGGTCAGGCCGGCAAAAATGTCGTCCTTCTCGATTTTGTCGTTGCCGGCCTTCAGCTTCCTGGCGTTGGTCTCGACGGCCTTGCGGAACGTCTTGACCAGGGCCTGCTCGAAGCCTGCCTGGTGTGTGCCGCCCTTGGGGGTGGAGATGATGTTGACGAAGCTGCGGACCGCGGTGTCGTAGCCGATCCCCCAGCGCAGTGCGACGTCCACTTCGCAGTCCCGTTCGACCTCCGCCAGCTTGCTGTGGCCTTTGTCGTCCAGCACGGGGACGGTTTCCTTGAACTTCCCGGCGCCGTGCAGGCGCCAGACGTCCGTCACGCCGGAGTCGATCGCGAGGAATTCCACGAACTCCGAGAGGCCGCCGTCATGGTGGAACACTTCCTCGTGCGGGCCCAGCTCCCCCGGCGTGCCTGCGAGCTTGCGTTCGTCCCGCACCGTGAGCTTCAGGCCCGGCACCAGGAAGGAGGTCTGGCGTGCGCGGGCGGCCAGTTCGTCATACGAGAACTTGGCGTCCGGCGTAAAGATTTGCCGGTCCGCCCAGTAGCGGATGCGCGTTCCGGTCACGCCCCGTTTGGCCTTGCCCACGACGTCGAGCACGGAATCGTCCACGAACGCGGTGAAGCTGGCGGCCGGATCGGGCCGCGGGCCGCTGTCCTTGAAGCGGCCGGGCTCGCCACGGCGGAAGGACATCTTGTAGGTTTTGCCCCCACGGTCCACTTCCACGTCGAGCCGTGCGGACAGCGCGTTGACCACCGACGCGCCCACGCCGTGCAGGCCGCCCGATGCGGTGTAGGAGCCGCCGCCGAACTTGCCGCCGGCGTGGAGCTTGGTGAAGACGACCTCGACGCCGGTGAGGCCGGTCTTGGGTTCCATGTCGACGGGGATGCCGCGGCCGTCGTCGTGGATTTCGACGGAATTGTCCGCGTGCAGGATGATCTTGATGTCGTGGCCGAAGCCCGCCAGGGCCTCATCGACGGAGTTGTCGATGATTTCCCACAGGCAGTGCATGAGTCCCCTGGAGTCCGTGGAACCGATGTACATGCCCGGACGCTTGCGGACAGCCTCCAGGCCCTCCAGCACCGAAAGGTGGCGGGCGGTGTAATCAGAACTCGGTGTCACAGGTCGTGAACTCCTTCAGCAACGGGCCTGGTGAGGCGTTAAAAAGCTCCCTCTAGCCTAGTCCTGCGGGGCCGTTTCACCCTGCTGCCACTCCCGCCGCAGCGTCAGGCGGACCCCGTTCGTTACGCAGACGTGATACGCGGACAGCGAAAGTGACACATCCTTGCCATGGTTTGGCTGCGAATGCTGGTTATATAGATGTACAGATCTACTAAGGAGGCCGACATGACCACAGCAGTTGCCGACCGCACACTCACTGCGGCTGACCGTTGCGACCGTTGCGGTGCGCAGGCATACGTCCGGGTTGTACTCGAGTCCTCCGGAGGCGAGTTGCTGTTCTGCGCTCACCATTCACGTGCCGTCGAAGCGACCCTCAAGCCGCTGAGCTCGGACTGGCACGACGAGACGGGCCGGCTTCACGAGAAGGCACCGGTACCGGTCGACTAGACCACGCCGCTGAAAAGCGCGAAGCAAAAAGCCAGGGCTCCCGGCAAGGGACCCTGGCTTTTTTCTGCCTGAAAGCAGAAGCCAGGTTCTGCCAAAAAGCAAAAGCCAGGGCCGCCACCCGGATTATCCGGCGGCGGCCCTGGCTCTAGCGTCCAATCCAAAGCTCCTGTATCAGGAAGCTCCTAGTCCAGGTAGTCCCGCAGGACCTGGGACCGCGACGGGTGCCGCAGCTTGGACATGGTCTTGGATTCGATCTGGCGGATACGCTCACGCGTGACACCGTAGACCTTGCCGATTTCGTCTAAAGTCTTCGGCTGACCGTCCGTGAGGCCAAAGCGCATAGCCACCACTCCGGCTTCGCGCTCGGACAGCGTATCCAGCACCGAGTGGAGCTGTTCCTGCAGCAGCGTGAAGCTCACGGCGTCGGCCGGAACCACGGCTTCGGAGTCTTCGATGAGGTCGCCGAACTCGGAATCCCCGTCCTCGCCGAGCGGCGTGTGGAGGGAAATCGGTTCGCGGCCGTACTTCTGGACTTCGACAACCTTTTCCGGCGTCATGTCGAGTTCGAGGGCCAGCTCTTCGGGCGTGGGTTCCCGGCCGAGGTCCTGCAGCATCTGGCGCTGGACGCGGGCGAGCTTGTTGATGACCTCAACCATGTGGACCGGGATACGGATGGTGCGGGCCTGGTCGGCCATGGCGCGGGTGATGGCCTGGCGGATCCACCACGTGGCGTAGGTCGAGAACTTGAAGCCCTTGGTGTAGTCGAACTTCTCGACAGCACGGATGAGGCCCAGGTTTCCTTCCTGGATGAGGTCGAGGAAGAGCATGCCGCGGCCGGTGTAGCGCTTGGCCAGCGACACCACGAGGCGGAGGTTCGCCTCAAGGAGGTGGTTCTTGGCGCGCTTGCCGTCATGGATGATGAATTCCAGCTCACGCTTGAACTTCGGATCCATGGAACCGTCGTCGGCGTTGATCTTTTCCTCGGCGAAGAGTCCGGCCTCGATCCGGAGGGCGAGGTCAACCTCCTGCTCAGCGTTGAGGAGGGCGACCTTGCCGATCTGCTTCAGGTAATCCTTGACGGGGTCGGCTGTGGCGCCGGCGGACATGACCTGCTGGACGGGGGCGTCGTCGTCATCGGCATCGGAGTAGACAAATCCAGAGCCAGTGGGCGCTGCGGCACCCTTGCCTGCCTCGTCGGCTTCGTCAACGAGATCCGCGCTGTCGGGTGATACGTCGTCGAGATCCTCTTCGACGTCCGCATCGTCATCGGACGTGGAGCGGCTTCCGGCAGCTTCGGCTGCCGCCTTGGCGCCGGGCTTGGGGCCGCGCTTCTTGGGCTCGGGCTTGGAAGCGGCAGACGCTGAGCCGCCATCGGCGATCGCGGCATCCTTGACAGCCTTGTTGGCGGCGCGGGTGGCTGCACGCTTGGCGTTAGTTGCCGCCTTCTTCTCCTCGGCTGACGCATCGGCCAGGGCGGCGGGTTCCTTCTTCGCGGAAGACGGGGTCACAGAAAACCTTTCTAGCGGCGGTCTGTGGAATCACCATACGGGCAACACCACTATGACCCTGTCAAGTCCGTGATTGATATCAGGTGCAACCGCGGCTGGCAGAGCCATTAAGTAGAACTGCCGGAGCGGCCGCAATGTTCCCGTTTCCGGGTTCAATTGCAAGCACTGATTCACGGACCCAACCGGGTCTCGGCAACCATTGTCTCATGTTTTCCCCGTCATGGCCGCTGGGGGTGTAATCCGGGGGCGGGGCTCCCCTTACGCGGATCCGCCACCCTGGGCGGCGTCGGTGCCGAATTTCTGCCAGGCCGCCTCGCGGCGGCTGGCCCAGCCACAGATGGTTCCCCGGCGGACCACTTCGGAAAGCAGTTCCGCGAGCCTGTATCCCGGGCTGGCCTCCAATGCCTGACTCAGCGAGGCGTGCGCGAAGGACCCCCTCCCCCGGCACCATTCGATCCATCCTTTTGCCGTCAGCGCCGCAGCCCGCGCTTCCCCCGGCCCGCGGGACGACAGCTGAAGCATCAGGTCTTCGAGCCGCTTCATCGTCTCCCAGTCGGGCAGCGCGGGGCTCAGGCCCAGGAGGACTTCGCCGTATCCGGGCACGGGCGCGGATCCGCAACCGGAGGGCGCGCCTTGGTCTGCACGGCCGTCGCTGCCGCCGGCAGGGTCAGGCCGGACTGCCGGCGCGGGCAAACCCGACGGAACCGGATCGCACGGGGACCGATCAGACAGTGCCGGACCGGACACCGGCAGGGGTGTCCGCGCCGAGAAGATCCCGAATTCCTCCGCGCCTGCCTCAGCCGCTGGACGTCCCGCGGCCGCCATGACCAGGACGGCGTCACGCCACGCCGGCACGCACAGGCAGGCCCGCAGGAATCCGGCCATTTCCGGCGGAAGGCCGGCGCCGGGTCCGCCGGGTGCGGCGGGTGCGGCCGCCAGCACCCTTTGCCACACGTCCAGGACCCGTTCGAACTGGGGCCTGCTGGCCCGCCTGCTGTCAAGCTCGCCGGCCCAGCGCTGTTCGGCGGCCTCCACGGCTTGGTCCTGCGTAGCCTGCGGGATATGGTCCCCGGCCGGGGATGTTCCGGGCGGCGCCCCGACACTGCTGCCAAGGAACACCATCTCGGCGTTGAGGCGGCTGTCGCGGATCTCAGCCACAGGGCGGCCGGGCAGCGGGCAGCAGCCGGCGTCAGTGCAGTAGGCGTTGCGCCAGTACTCATCGCCGACGTACCAGGCATCCCGCACTGGCATCCCGGCGAGTCCGAGCGCACATTCAAGATCAGCCATCAGCAGCCGGCCTGCACCCTGGACGGATTCCCCCGGCCCGGCGGCGGCCGCCCAGCCGTCATTCGTGAAGAACATCAGCAGGGAGCCGTCGGCGTGGTCGTCTGCCAGCAGGTAGCCGGCCACGGTCCGGGCGAAGTGTTCCCGTTCGCGGCGGGATCCGGTGGCGGGCAGATCGACCCGGAGCGTGGCTCCGAGGCGCTTGCCCTGCATGGTCATGGCCACCAGGCTGCGGGACGGCCAATAACCCAGGCTGTGCGGAACGTAGCCGAGGATGTCTTCGGGGCCGGTGATGGTGAGGTGCTGGGGTGCTGTCATGCATCCAGCTTCGGCCAGTTAGTTACCGCCCGGTATGCAGGACTTTGGCTATGTGAATATTTTTGGCTATGTGAATACGGCCCGTTTGTGGAGGGACAGTGCCGGTCTGGAGACCGCGGGCTGCGTGACGGCGTCTTGCGGTATTAGTCGCGGGACGGCGTGTTGCGCCGGATGTTCTTCGCCCTGCGCTGTTCGGCCATGGCCTTGAGCAGCGGCTGCACCACCACGCCCTGGGCCGCCATCTGGCGGCGCACTTTGCGGCGGACCACCAGCATGGCGACGGCGCCGATTCCGATCAGCAGGAAATGCACGGACAGGGCGACGCGGAACGGCTCCAGGCCGTACAGCACCCCGTTGGAGAACCCCGTGGCATACAGGATGTCCAGCACCGCGCCGATCAGGTAGATCGCCACAAGGGCGGCGATGAACCCGCCGACGTTGACGATGCCCGTGGCAGTACCGATCCGGTGGGCCGGGTTGAACGTGCGGGCGAAGTCGAAGCCGATCATGGACCCCGGCCCTCCGATGGCCAGCACAACAATGAGGCCGGCCAGGAGCCACAGGGGCGAGCGGCCCGGGTAGAGCAGTACGGCGGCCCAGGCTGCGGCGGTGGCGCCGGCAATGAGGAGAACCATGGTGGAACGCCGGAGCGGGTGCCGCGAAACGAAGCGGCCGATCACCGGACCGGCACCGATGGCGCCCGCCACGTACAGGGCCATGAGCGAGGCAACCGTGCTGGCGTCGAGCCCCTGGGCCGAAATCAGGAACGGATAACCCCAGGTCATGGCAAAGACGGTGCCGCTGAACTGGATGGTGAAGTGGCTCCACAGGCCAAGCCTGGTGCCCGGCTGCTTCCAGGCCCGGGAAAGGGACACGCCGGTGGCGCGCAGGCCTTTCGTCGCTGGCTGGGCAGGAGTGCCGTGCGGAAGGTCCTGCAGCAGCAGGACCACCAGTACGACGGCGACTCCGGACAGTCCTGCCAGGGACAGGAAGGCGGGCGTCCAGCCAGCCGAATGCAGCATCAGGGCGAACGGCACCACGCTGATCAGCTGCCCGAGCTGCCCGGACATGCCGGTGAGCTGCGTCAGCAGCGGCACCCGGGCGGGGGCGAACCAGAGCGGGATCAGCCGGATGACCGAGATAAACGTCATGGCGTCGCCGGCGCCCACCAGGACGCGGCCCAGCACGCCGGCCGGAACGCTGTCAGCGAAAGCGAGCTGCAGTTGGCCGAGCCCCATGAGCACTGCTCCGCCGGCAATCATCGCCCGGGAGCCGAACCTGTCCACCAGCACGCCCACCGGAATCTGCAGTCCCGCGTATACGAGCAACTGGAGGACAGTGAAGAACGAAATCGCCGAAGCACTGGCATGGAACCGCTCCGTCGCCTCGAGGCCGACCACGCCGAACGACGTACGCTGGGTCACAGCCACCAGGTACGAAAAAATGCCGATCGACCAAACGAGCCAGGCGCGGGGTGCAGTCACCCTTACATTATGCCCGGACGCCGCAAAAATCGTATTTTATTGACGGCTTATTGAGCCGGATTTTCGCGGGCCAAGTAGGCCTCCACGGCCGCACCGAGCGCATCGCCGTCGGGCAGTTCGTCGTTCTCGTCTGCCAGCAGGGATCGCCGCACCGTGCCCTCCGCCTTCTCGTCGTAGCGGGCCTCCAGCTTGGACACCACCTGCTGCACCTCTTCGGAGGCCTCGATCTGCTCGGCAATCTGCCGGCCCACTTCGCGCCCGGATTCCCGGAGCCTGTCCGTGGGGAGCATCAGCGACGTGGCAGCACCGAGATACTCAAGTCCCGCCACGGCCGCGGTGGGGTATTCGGCTTCGGCGAGATAGTGCGGAACGTGAATGACGTAGCCGGCGACGTTCCGTCCCGCCTCCGTCAGGCGGAGCTCCAGCACATGCCCCACGGCGGCAGGAACTTCGACGGTCGGCTTCCAGACCGAGATGCCCTCGATGAGTTCGGGGCGGTTGCCGTGCACCGTCACGCCCACCGGCCGCGTGTGCGGCACCGGCATGGGGATGGAGTGGATCCACGTCACAAGGTTGACGTCCAGTTCCTCCACAATGTGCACAACGGCCCGGGCGAAGCGTTCCCACTGCAGATCCGGCTCAAATCCGCCGAGGAACAGGAACGGACTCCCCAGCCCGTCAACCAGCCGGTACAGCGCCAGGCTGGGGGCCTGGTAGTCCTGCAAATGGTCCTCCACGAAGGACACGTGGGGGCGCCGGGAACGGTAATCGATCAGCTGGTCGGCATCGAACACAGCAACGCGTTCGGAATCGAGGGTGTCGAGGAGCTCGGCCGTGATCTGCCTGACCACATGGCCGGCGTCGGCAAAACCGGTAAATCCCATCACCAGATTCAGCCCGCGCAATTCGGGGCTGTGGAACAGCTCAATGTTCTTGGCATAGAGCGCATCGGGGTCCAGCAGCGAGCCGGAAATCCGTTCAAACACGGCGAGTTCCTTTCGTGGTCGGAGGGTTAATGTCCATAACGCTGGGCAACCATACGGAATTCCTCATCCTGCTGTGGCGCGGCTCTCAATGAATCCGGCTCCTGCGCCGCCGAGAGACTACGATCGGAACTGGCCTTCACTGAGGGCCACTGCTGCCGGCGGCCTCCCACACGGACCGCGGCCGGGTACCCATGGCAGGGCGCCTAACATGCACTTCCTGCCCGAAATAATCACAGAGAATTGAGGACTGATCCTCGTGGTCAAGAATACTGAAATCAACCTTAGTGCCATTGCGCGGGACCTGAAGAAGGCAGCCAGCGACGCAGTTGTCATCGGCGTCGGCCAGGGGGCGGACGGTCCTGTCCTGCTGGAGAATCCGCTGACGGCGAAGTCGGCCGAGGCCCTGGCCGATTCGTTGAAGGTTCTTGGCATCACCGGGGCCGCGGACCAGGCAGTCCGCCTGCCTGGGCTCCCCGAGACGGGTTCCGGAGTCCTGGTGCTGGCGGGAGTCGGCAAGGTCAGCAACGGCCAGCGGTTGTCCGGCGAGGCCCTGCGCCGCGCTGCAGGCTCCGCCGTCCGCCAGCTCGCCGGGCTCTCGTCTGTCACACTGGCCTTCCCGACGGCGGATGTCGCCGACGTGGCGGCTGTCGCCGAAGGCGCCGCGCTGGGAGCCTACTCCTTCACCGAGCACCGGTCCTCCAAGGACGGCCTCAAGGAACCGGTCAGCAACGTGGCCATCTTCACCGAGCTGGCCGGCGACAAGCAGCTCGAACCCGCTTTTAAGCGCGCCGGCCTCCTCGGCCGGGCAGTCAACGCCACCCGTTCGCTGGTGAACCAGCCGCCGAGCCACCTCTACCCCGAATCTTTCGCCGAAGCGGCCAAGGAACTGTCCAAGGGCCTGCCCGTCAAGGTCACGGTGTGGGACGAGAAGCGCCTCGAGAAGGAAGGCTTCGGCGGCATCATGGGCGTCGGCAAGGGCTCGGCCCGCCAGCCCCGCCTCGTCAAGGTGGAGTATGCGCCGGCGAAGGCCACCCGGAAGATCGCACTCGTGGGCAAGGGCATCACTTTCGACACCGGTGGCATCTCCATCAAGCCGGCCCTCGGCATGGGCGACATGAAGAGCGACATGGCCGGTGCCGCCGTCGTCCTTAATACAGTGCTGGCCCTCGCGGGCCTGGGCCTTCCGGTCAAGGCAACCGCCTGGCTCTGCATCGCGGAGAACATGCCGTCCGGCGCGGCGTCCCGTCCGGCCGACGTCCTCACGATGTTCGGCGGGAAAACCGTTGAAGTCCTCAACACCGACGCCGAGGGCCGGCTGGTCATGGCGGACGGCATTGTCGCGGCGAGCCAGGAATACCCGGACGCCATCATCGACGTCGCCACGCTGACAGGGGCGCAGCTGATCGCGCTCGGAAACCGCACGGCAGGTGTCATGGGTGCGGACAGCGTCACCGGCCCGCTCAAGGCGGCGGCGGACCGTGCAGGGGAGCTCGTCTGGCCCATGCCGCTGCCGGAGGAACTGCGGCCCAGCATCGATTCGCAGGTGGCGGACCTGGCCAACATCGGCGAGCGTCACGGCGGCATGATGACCGCGGCGGTGTTCCTGCGCGAGTTCGTGGGGAAGGGCAAGGACGGCCAGCCCATCCCGTGGGCGCACATCGACATCGCGGGCCCCTCCTTCAACAACGGCGCGCCCTACGGCTACACACCGAAACAGGGCACCGGCTGCACGGTGCGCACGCTGGTGGCCTACGTTGAGGATCTCCTGGCCGCGGCCTGACCGGTGACGCGGCTGTGTGACGGGCGGCGTGATCCGCCCGCCACACAGCCGCGTGACACTCGACACAAGCGCTCCACAAATGTCCCGGCAAGGTGGAGCATGGATAAGTGGTTCGCTAAGGTGAACCACGGTAGTCACAAATGAAAGGGAACCGGCCTGCTGGCATAATCACGGCAGAGCAAGTTCCAAGACCAGATGATGCGTACTCTCGTGTCATCGTTCACGCGAGGGAGCGTCTAAGTGGCCGATCAGGCAACTGCGCAAGAATTCGACATCCTGGTACTCGGTGGCGGCAGCGGCGGATACGCCACGGCCCTCCGGGCCGTTCAGCTTGGCTTCACTGTCGGCCTCGTGGAGAAGGGCAAGCTGGGCGGGACCTGCCTGCACAACGGCTGTATCCCCACCAAGGCGCTGCTGCACTCGGCCGAACTGGCTGACCACGCCCGCGACTCCGCCAAGTACGGCGTGAACGTCACCTTGGACGGCATCGACATCACGGCCGTCAACGCCTACAAGGACGGAATCGTCGCCGGTAAGTTCAAGGGACTGCAGGGCCTCATCAAGTCCAAGGGCATCACCGTCATCGAAGGTGAGGGCAAGCTCCAGGGCACCGACACCGTCGTCGTCAACGGCACCGCTTATAAGGGCAAGAACATCGTCCTCGCCACGGGCTCCTACTCCCGTTCGCTTCCCGGCCTTGAAATCGGCGGCCGCGTCATCACTTCGGACGAAGCGCTGACCATGGACTACATCCCCAAGAGCGTCATCGTCCTGGGCGGCGGCGTGATCGGCGTCGAGTTCGCTTCAGTGTGGAAGTCGTTCGGCGTGGACGTCACGATCGTCGAAGGCCTGCCCTCGCTGGTCCCGAACGAAGACGCCACCATCGTGAAGAGCCTCGAGCGGGCCTTCAAGAAGCGCGGCATCAAATTCTCCACCGGCACCTTCTTCCAGGGCGTCGAGCAGAACGAAAACGGCGTCAAGGTCACGCTGGTTGACGGCAAGACGTTTGAAGCCGAACTCCTCCTGGTCGCCGTTGGCCGCGGCCCCGTCACGGCCAACCTCGGCTATGAAGAGGCCGGCGTCACCATCGACCGCGGGTTCGTCATCACCAACGAGCGCCTGCACACCGGCGTCGGCAACGTCTACGCCGTGGGCGACATCGTTCCCGGTGTCCAGCTGGCGCACCGAGGCTACCAGCAGGGCATCTTCGTCGCCGAAGAAATTGCCGGCCTGAAGCCCGTCATCGTCGAGGACGTCAACATCCCGAAGGTCACCTACTGCGAGCCTGAAATCGCCACTGTGGGCTACACGGAAAAGGGCGCCAAGGAAAAGTTCGGCGAGGACCAGGTCGAGACCCAGGAATACAACCTCGCCGGCAACGGCAAGAGCTCCATCCTCGGCACCGGCGGCCTCGTCAAACTGGTCCGCCAGAAGGACGGCCCCGTCGTCGGCGTCCACATGATCGGCTCCCGCATGGGTGAGCAGATCGGCGAAGCCCAGCTGATCGTGAATTGGGAAGCCTACCCCGAGGATGTGGCCCAGCTGCTGCACGCCCACCCGACCCAGAACGAGGCGCTGGGCGAAGCCCACCTCGCCCTCGCGGGCAAAGCCCTCCACGGCTAACGCAGCTCCGCAAAACAACAGGGCTTAGTGCACCCGGCATGATCCGCAGGGTGCACTAAGCTCGAACAAGCCAGCAATCATCCGCACTAAAGATCAATAAGGAGAACGGGGACGACATGTCTGAATCCGTTAACTTGCCCGCCCTCGGTGAGAGCGTCACCGAAGGAACCGTCACCCGCTGGCTCAAGCAGGTAGGTGACCGGGTAGAGGTGGACGAGCCGTTGCTCGAAGTCTCCACCGACAAAGTAGACACTGAAATCCCCTCTCCGATCGCCGGCGTCATCGAGGAAATCCTCGTTGCCGAAGACGAAACCGCAGAAGTTGGTGCTCCGCTGGTCCGCATCGGTGACGGTTCAGGCGGCGGGTCCGCCCCCGCCGAAGCCGCTCCGGCCGAGGAAGCACCGGCCGCCGAAGAGGCGCCTGCCGAGGAAGCACCCGCCGCCGAGGCACCCGCCGAGCAGGCTCCCGCCGCCGAAGAGGCTCCCGCCGCGTCCGGCGAAGGCCACGAAGTGACCCTCCCCGCACTGGGCGAGAGCGTCACGGAGGGCACTGTGACCCGCTGGCTCCTGTCTCTTATACACATCTAGATGTGTATAAGAGACAGCTCCTCGAGGTCTCCACGGACAAGGTGGACACCGAGATCCCGTCGCCTGTTGCCGGCACGCTCCAGGAAATCCGCGTCAACGAAGACGAAACGGCCGAGGTCGGCTCCGTCCTCGCGGTCATCGGCTCCGGCGCTGCTGCCCCGGCCGCCGCACCCGCACCCGCCGCTGCTCCCGAGAAGGCGGCCGAAGCGCCGGCTGCTGCACCGAGAAGCCGGCCGAGGCACCTGCCCCGGCTCCGGCCAAGGAAGAAGCTCCGGCACCTGCCGCCCAGGCACCTGCTGCTCCGGCTGCCGCTCCTGCTGCTGCCCCGGCCGAGGCACCTGCGGCCGGCGCCGAGTCCGGCTACGTCACTCCGCTGGTGCGCAAGCTTGCCAACCAGCAGGGCGTAAACATCTCCTCCCTCACCGGCACCGGGTGGGCGGGCGCATCCGCAAGCAGGACGTGCTCGCTGCCGCCGAGGCCAAGGCAGCGCCGGCTGCAGCGCCCGGCGGCCCCGCCGCTTCCGCCGCTCCGTCCGCTGTCTCTTATACACATCTAGATGTGTATAAGAGACAGACGCAGAAGGCCCCGCGCATCCGCCAGGTCATTGCCCGCCGCATGCGCGAGTCCCTCGAGATCTCCACCCAGCTCACGCAGGTGCACGAAGTGGACATGACCAAGATCGCCAAGCTGCGCCTCAAGGCCAAGAACTCGTTCCAGGCCCAGAACGGCGTCAAGCTCACCTTCCTGCCGTTCATTGCCAAGGCAGTGGCCGAGGCCCTCAAGCAGCACCCGAAGCTCAACGCTGCGTACGACGAGGACAAGCAGGAAATCACCTACCACAACGCCGAGCACCTGGCGATCGCGGTGGACACCGACAAGGGCCTGCTGGTCCCGGTCATCTCCGATGCCGGCAACCTTAACCTGGCCGGCCTGGCGGGCAAGATCGCAGATGTGGCCGGCCGCACCCGCGACGGCAAGATCGGCCCGGACGAGCTGTCCGGCGGCACGTTCAGCATCACCAACATCGGATCCGTCGGCGCCCTGTTCGACACCCCGATCATCAACCAGCCGCAGGTGGGCATCCTTGGCACCGGTGCGATCGTCAAGCGCCCCGTGGTGGTGGCCGATGAGAACGGCGACGACTCGATCGCCATCCGTTCCATGATGTACCTGTCCCTGACGTACGACCACCGCCTGGTGGACGGCGCCGATGCAGGCCGCTTCCTGCAGTCCCTCAAGGCCCGCCTTGAAGAGGGCGCGTTCGAAGCGGATCTGGGACTCTAAGCTCCGGAATTTCGGCGGCGGCGGCCGTCCGGGACACGGTGGGAAACCACCGGCGGACCCGGCGGCCGCCGCCGTTTTCCGTTGCTGCTGGTCGCGTTCCGACCCACGCCCGGGCTTACTACGAAGCGTAGAAACATCTGGCTAGACTGATGCCATGATAATCGTCTATAACATCATGGTCTTCCTGCACATCGTCGGCGCCGCGATGATCGTCGGCATCTGGATCGGCAACATGAAGAAGCCCACCGTCCACCCCCGGCAGTTTGACGGCGCGGCTCTCCAGATCATCACCGGCATCGTCATGATGGGCCTGATTCCGGCGCTCGACATGGACGCCAACTACTTCAAGCTGGGCATCAAGTTCGCCATCGCCCTGGCCGTCGGCGTACTGGCCTTTATGGGCCGCCGGAAGTACAAGAAGGGCGAGGACATCTCAGCCGGCCTGGCACACAGCGTCGGCGGCCTGGCGCTGCTGAACGTGGCCATCGCCACCCTCTGGAACTGACAGCCACTTTTTCCATACGACGACGGCGACGCACCCACCGCGGGGGCGTCGCCGTCGTCGTTCTTCGCGTTAGCCTGCCGCCGCCTACCGCGGCCGGTCATAATCCTCTGACAGCGGACAACCCGTGCGCCCGCGCCGGCTAATCCATAGGATTGTGCAGGAAGGATCGGGCGTCAGCCGGGTCCTGATTGAACCCAAGCTAAGGAGTGGACATGGCAGCAACACGCACCGCACACACTGTATGGAACGGCGACCTGATTACGGGTGCCGGCAACACGACGCTCGACAGCTCCGGACTGGGCACCTATGAGGTCACCTGGAAGGCGCGCACGGAGGCGTCAGAAGGCAAGACCAGCCCGGAAGAGCTGATCGCCGCAGCCCACTCCGCCTGCTTCTCCATGGCCTTCAGCCACGCGCTGGCCCAGGCCGGCCACACCCCGGAAGAGGTGCACACCAAGGCGGACGTCACGTTCGTGCCGGGCACCGGCATCACCGGCAGCCACCTGACCTTGAACGCGAAGGTCCCAGGCATTTCCGAAGAGGAATTCCAGAAGATCGCCGGGGAAGCCAAGGTCGGCTGCCCTGTTTCCGGTGCCCTCGCCAGCATCGACATCACCTTGGACGCCACGCTCGCCGCTTCCTAATTTTCGGGCCAGGCTGCTTAGCGGCCGGGCCGCACAGCAAAAGGCCCCGTCCCGGTCTGGAGAATCCAGCCGGGAACGGGGCCTTTTGTATGTGCCGTTCAGGGGCGCCCGGGGCGTCAGCCGTCCGCGGGGCGGCGGGAGATGTGTATAAGAGACAGAGGTCACCTACTGCGAGCCTGAAATCGCGGGCCGGCGGCCGGTCTGTGGGAAGCTCCTGGACCATTTCCTTCAGGGCGCCGATTCCGTACTCCAGCTGCGGGTCGCGTCCTGCCGCGTAGGCGTGCGGCGGGAACGTCACCTCGATGTCCGGCGCAACACCGTAGTTCTCGACGCTCCAGCCCACGCCGCCGGCGAACCAGGTGGCGTAGCGCGGCTGTCTCTTATACACATCTAGATGTGTATAAGAGACAGGCGTAAAGCGGCTGTCGATGCCGACCACTCCGCCCCAGGTGCGGGTCCCGATCACGGGGCCGATCCCGCGCAGCTTCGACACCTGGGTGATGATGTCGCCATCGGAACCGGCGAATTCGTCGGCCAGGATAATGACCGGCCCCCGCGGTGCGTGGTGCGGGTAGGTCCGCGGCTTCTCGCCGCGCGGCATGCTCCAGCCGGTCACCTTGCGACCGATCAGCTCGGCCACCAGCTGGGAGGTGTGCCCGCCGCGGTTGCGGCGCACGTCAACGATGAGCCCGTCCAGCGCCGTTTCGGTGTCCAGGTCGCGGTGGAGCTGCGCCCAGCCGTTGGCCATCATGTCCGGGACGTGCAGATATCCGAAGCTTCCGCCCGAGGCTTCGCGGACGGTGCGCCGGTTCGCGGAGACCCAGTCCTGGTAGCGGAGCCGTTCTTCGTCCTTGATCGGAATGACGGCGATGCGCCGCTGGGCTCCTGCTGCCGGGCCGTGACCTGCTCCGTTGCGGATGGTGAGTTCCACCGCACGGCCGGCCGCGCCGACCAGCTGCATGGCGGGTGTGAGGGTTTCCGTCAGCCGGACACCGTCGATCGCGAGCAGGACGTCCCCGGCCTTGGCGTCGGCTCCGGGGCGGGTCAGCGGCGATGTTGCCAGCGGATCCGAGGATTCGCCGGCTAGGATGCGGACAATCTCCCAGCCCTCCCCCGTGAACGCCAGGTCGGCGCCAAGGCGCCCCTGGCCGTTGCTGCCGTTCTCGGTCGCGGCCGCGGGCCGGACGTAGGCGTGGGAGGTGCCAAGCTCGCCGTGAAGCTCCCACAGCAGGTCCACGAGGTCGTCGTGCGAGCC
This sequence comes from Arthrobacter sp. KBS0703, assembly GCF_002008315.2. Taxonomy (NCBI): domain Bacteria; kingdom Bacillati; phylum Actinomycetota; class Actinomycetes; order Micrococcales; family Micrococcaceae; genus Arthrobacter; species Arthrobacter sp. KBS0703. The sequence goes on from NZ_MVDG02000001.1 coordinate 2,174,176, forward strand.
CAGCCGGTCGACCAGCGGCCGGTAGCGCTTGTGGATTGAGGCCCAGTCCTGGCCCGCCATGTCCTCGGTCCAGAAGAAGTCGCGCTGCAGCCGCCATGCCTCGTCGAAGGCCTGGCCCCAGACGCTGAGGGGGTCCATCAGGACGCGGATCCTCGTCAGGTCCACCTTGACCAGCTGGCCGGACTCCTCATCCGCCTTCACGTCGGAGGGCACCACCCGGACCTGCTTGTCGTGGACCAGCACCACTTTTTTGCCGTCGCCGGACACCCGGTACCTGTCGAGCGCCTCGACGATAGTGGCTGTCTTGCGCTTGGCAAGGTCGAACCTGACCAGGCCGGGCGCAGCGTCCTTGTCCTCCAGGCTCGCCCTGCCATCGCCGGTGACGCCGGCGAGGGGGCTGTCCAGCCACAGCAGGGCACCTTCGGCAGCCGTCAGTGACGAGTAGTTGCCCTGCGGGACGGGCACGCTGATGACCCGGTGTGACAGTCCGTCGGCGTCCACCCTGACCGTGGCGGGCTGTCCGGGCTGTTGTTCCGCCCCCACCGGTGCTGAATCCGCTTCGACGGAGAGGTCCACGCTGGGACCGAAGGGTGATGCTGTCTCCGCCGCAAGCGCCACCAGGTAGGGCTTGATCGGGCTGGGGAAGGACAGGTCAAAGGAATGCCCGTCGTACACGGGATCAAAACTGCGGTTGGACAGGAATGCGAGGAACTTTCCGTCCGGCGTGAACGACGGCGACTCGTCACGGAAGCGACCGTCGGTCACCTCAACGATCCCGGACTGCCCGGCGGCAACCGGGACGAGGCGCAGGCGGCTGCGGGAGCCGAACGACGTTACGGGTTCCGACCACGCCAGCCATGCGGAGTCCGGTGACCAGCACAGGTCCTCGATGCTGCCTTCGCCGATGCTCGTCACGGCCGTGATGGTCCCGTCGCGCGCGTCGGCCAGGAAAACGTCGCCGAACGCCGTGCCGACCGCCACCCAGCGGCCGTCGGGGCTCGTCTCCATGGCGCTGGCCCGCGACGGCTTCGGGAAGGAAATCTTCAGCGAGGCCGGGCCTGCCGGTGCCGTTCCCGGCCGGCCGGCCTGGTCCTCCGCCGCGGCGGCGGAGCGACGTCCGCCGCCGAGTCATCGGCGACCGTCAGCCCGGTGCCGTGGCCAACAAGTCCGGCCGCGGACACGGGAAGCGGCAGGGGAGACTCCGGAGGACGCCGGTGTCTCTTATACACATCTAGATGTGTATAAGAGACAGGTGTCGGGCGCCATCGGGGAAACCGGCGCCTCTGCCTGCACTTCCAGCTGCGGAGCAATCTCCTTGATGAACAGGGACTCGTCGCCGTCAAGGTCGGCGACGTAGGCGATGCGTCCGTCCGTCAGGGGGCGCGGAAGCCGGGCGCGGACGCCCGGAGTGGCTTCGACGACCCGGGACGGCCCGTCCTTGTGCCGCAGCCAGTGGACGGTGCCGTGGGCCTCGACGGCGCTGGCGGCTCCGGTGCTGTCCGGGCGGACGTCGCCGAGGTGCTTGGCGGCCTTGAGCATGGCGGGACGCCGGCCCTGCGAGGCGGATCCGAGCTTGATCTCCAGCCGGACGGCCTCGGATGCCAGGTCAGGGAGGATCCACAGCTCGCCGGCGGATTCAAAAATGACCCGTTTGCCGTCGGTGGATGCGTGGCGCACATAGAAGTCTTCGTGGTCCGTGTGGCGCCGGAGGTCTGTGCCGCCGGGCAGCACCGAATAGAGGTTGCCGTAGCCTTCGTGGTCCGAAAGGAACGCGATCCGCCCGTCCACCCACATGGGATCGGCCAGGTTACCGTCAAGGTCCGGCAGCAACCGTTCAAACTCGCCGTTGCCGTCGGCGTCGATCCACAGCTTGCCGGCTGTGCCGCCGCGGTAGCGCTTCCACCACGCCGGTTCGCGGGACAGGACGCTGCCCAGAACCACCGGCTTTTCATCTCCGACAACAGGCCCGAAGGCCACGGATTCAACCGGCCCGAACGGGAGCTCCTCGGCCCAGCCGCCGTCGGTGGACAGCCGGTAGGCATGCGTGTGGCGGCTCTCCGCCTGCCGGAACGCGCTGGTGACGACGACGTCTCCTGCCGGCGTAAAGCCCTTTACCCTCGTGGTGCTGTGGCCAAAGAAGGTCAGCTGGCGGTATCCGCCGCCGTCGACGTCGGCGATGACAACTTCGGGCGCTGTTCCCTGCACGACCGTCCAGACCAGCCGCTTGCCGTCCGGGGTGAACCGGGGATTGCGGGCCGGCAACTGGAGCGAGGAGACGCGCCAGGCGCGGCCACCGTCGAGCGGCGCGATCCAGACGTCGTCCTCGGCCACAAACGTGACCAGATCGCCGTGAACATGCGGGAATCGGAAGTAGCTCGAAGAGGTCATCGTTCGATCATAGTCAAAGTCAACAGAGGCTTCCGGGAGGTGCCGTACCGTGCCGGGACATGGTGAGATGGATCATGCGAATCGTCATGGCCGGCTCCTCGGGGCTCATCGGATCCGATCTCTCCTCCCGCCTCATCTCGGACGGACACGACGTCACGCGGCTGGTCCGGAGGCCGCCCAACGCCGCGGCCGAAGTCCGGTGGGATCCTGCGGCCGGCAGCCTTGACCCGGCCTGCCTTGAGGGTGCCGACGCGGTCATCAACCTCTGCGGGGCCGGCATCGGCGACAAGCCGTGGACGCGCGGCCGGATCGACGAACTTTTCCGCTCACGGCTCGACCCCACCCGGACACTCACGGCAGCGATGCGCCACCTCGACGCTCCGCCGAAAGTCTTCATCAGCCAGTCCGGCGCCGGATATTACGGCAACGCCGGGCAGAACCTTGTCACGGAGGAAGCACCCGCGGGCGCCGGCATCATGGCACGGATCTGCGTTGAGTGGGAGGCCGCAGCCCATGAGGCGCCGCCGGGCGTCCGTGTGGTGACTCCCCGCTCGGCCGTAGTGCTGAGCAGGTCCGGAGGTGCGCTGGGCCGGCTCATGCCGCTGCTGCGTGCAGGCCTTGGCGGCCCCCTGGGCAACGGCCGCCAGTACTGGCCGTGGATCACTCTTCCGGACATTTCCTCCGCTTTCGCTTTCCTCATGACGTCCGCCCTCTCCGGCCCGGTCAACGTCTCAGCGCCGCAGGCCGCCGACGTCAATACCCTGGTGACCGAGCTCGCCGCGGCGCTGCACCGGCCGGCACTGCTCCGTGTGCCGGCGCCCGCGCTGCGGCTGGTCATGGGCAAGCTGGCGGACGAGCTCCTGCTCGCCAGCCAGCGGATGGAGCCCGCACTGTTGCGGGGCGACGGGTTCAGGTGGCAGCATCCTTCGGTCCAGGGCGCCGTTAGCTGGGTGGTCGGCGGCTCCTGACCGCAGGCCCGACGTCGTCCTGCCGCCGGCGCGGTGCGGTCATGCCGCGGGCAGGATGTCGGCAATCCGCCACATCCCGTTCACGGGGACAAGGATCAGGCGCAGCTCCGCGCCCGGCTGCGGACCGCCAACGGCGACCACCGTGCCGTCGGCCAGCCGCTCCTCGTATCCGGACGTGGCCGACGTCAGCGCGACCACCGCCCTGGCCTTCGTGCTTTCCTGCAAGGTCCGGACCGAGGTGAGGCTCGTGGTGAACCCGGCCAGGACGCTCCCGGAATCCTGCAGCCGCGCGCTGATCTTGCGGTCGGCCTCCGCCGCCGGCGAGTTACGCGCATTGACCTCGTCCAACAGCTCCGGCTTTCCATCCCTGAAGGCCATCGACCGCAACCAGGCCAATCCCTTGACTGCTTCAGCCGGATTTCCCGCCCGTAGCTGGCTCCGCACGGCATCGGGGACCGTTGCCGATCCCGGCTCCGGTCCCGGAGCAGCAGGCGCGGTCCCGACCACGGGCGGGCGTCCGGCAGTTCCTCCCTGGATGTGGTCCGCCGACTGCGCCCACGGCACCAGCAGGAATGCTCCGGCGACGGCCGAAGCCGTTACAAAGCCGGCCCATGCGGCGGTGCGACGACGGCGCGGACCGGCAGTTGCTGACCGCCGGGAGGAGAGCTGCTGACTCTCCGTTGCGGCCCGCCTGGCATGGCGGGGCCTGTCTCTTATACACATCTAGATGTGTATAAGAGACGGCCACCGCCGCGCCGCTGCCTGACAGCGAGAATCAACGGCGAAGTGGACAGGCGCCTCCCCAGGCCCGGACGCGGTCCCGGCGGGGGCCGGACGGCGGGCCCTGCCGGCGCGTCAGGAGTTCGGGCAGCACCGTCGCGTGCACGGAGCTGGACAGGTCCACGGGGGTAGCGCGGGCGCTGCGGTAAATGGCGGTGGCGAGTTCCGGGGCGGCCGGCCGCTGCCTCCGGTCTTCGCTCAGGCCCGCCTCCAGCGCCGCTGCCAATTCAGCCGGGACTTCCGGAACGAGCACCGAAAGCGGGGGCCTGTCGGCCGCCGGAAGGGGTGGCGCGCCGGTGAGGCAGTACCAGCCGAGGGCTGCCACAGCATAGACGTCGCGTTCAGGCTGCAGCCCTGCCCGGACGGCATCCACCGGAGCAGGATCAGTGAAGCCGTCAGTACCAAGGTCCGCAGCGCCGGAGGGATCCCCCACCATCCGTGCCACGCCGAGGTCTGCGAGCAGCGGCTTGCCGTGCGCGGAGAACAGCACGTTTCCGGGAGAGACGTCGGAATGAGTGAATCCCCTGCCGTGGAGGTAGCCGAGAACCTGCGCGACAGGCGTCAGCACGGTCACGGTTTCGCCGACGCTGAGCCTGCCGCGGGCGCGGATGAGCTGGCCCAGTGAACCGCCGGAGGCATAGTCCATGAGCAGCCCCACCCCGTCGCCTCCCGGTTCGACGATCCGAACGACGTCGTGGGCCTTAACCAGGTGCTCGTGGTCAAGGACGGACATGATTAGGATTTCCCGGCGGAGGTCCTCCTCCAGAACGGCGCCTGTCCCGGCGGCACGGTTGCCCGCGCCTGCGTCCAGGCATTTCAGGGCCAGCGTCCGTCCGGTTGCTTCCTCGGTCACAAGCCACACCGCAGCGCTCCCGCCGCGGCCCAGCCAGCGGCAAACCCGATAGCCGGCTGCCCTCGGTTCGCCGCCGGACTGCCCCGTTTCCTGCCCCACCTCGTCCATGGCTTAAGGATTACCGGAAACGGCGGCATCCTGCAGAAGTTATCCACAGGCGGCGCAGGCGTGAGCCGGCCCGCAGCCGGATGAGAGCTTGGGCACAGTATCGGGCAGGATTGCGCCCGGGGTCTAAGCTGGATGCCATGACTCTTGAGTTCACACAGCTGGGTCTCGCCCCGGAATTTGTGGATTACACGCATGCCTGGGATCTCCAGCGCGAAATCCACGAGAATGTCCTGGCCGGCAAGGCCCCCAGCACAGTACTCCTGCTCGAACACGCCGCCGTTTACACCGCAGGTAAACGCACGGAAGACCACGAGCGCCCATTCGACGGCACCCCGGTGGTGGCGGTGGACCGCGGCGGCAAGCTGACGTGGCACGGCCCCGGCCAGCTCGTTGGGTACCCCATCATCAAGCTGAAGAACAAAGCCGGAATCCGGGACTACGTCGAACGGCTTGAGGCCGTGATCATCGCCGTCCTCGCCGACTACGGCATCACCGCCGTCCGGATCAAGGGCCGTGCCGGCGTCTGGATCGCCGAGGACGACAAGGGTCCCGCCCGCAAGATCGCTGCCATCGGCATCCGCGTCAACGAGGGCGTGACCATGCATGGATTCGCTATCAACTGCAACAATGATTTGGCCCCGTACGGCCAGATCATCGCGTGCGGAATCACCGATGCCGGCGTGACCACCATCGCCCGGGAGACCGGCCGGGACGTCGCCCCGGCAGACCTCGTTTCGCGGATCACCGAAGAACTGCGCAAGAATGAAGACGCCCTAGTTGCAACCCCCGAAGGAGCTCTACTGTGACACTGGCACCAGAAGGCCGGAAGATGCTGCGCATTGAGCAGCGGAACGCGGCCACCCCGGTGGAGCGCAAGCCGGAATGGATCAAGGCCAAGGTCCAGATGGGCCCGGAGTTCGTCCAGCTCAAGAACCTGGTCAAGAAGGAAGGCCTCCACACCGTGTGTGAGGAGGCCGGCTGCCCGAACATCTTCGAGTGCTGGGAAGACAAGGAAGCCACGTTCCTGATCGGCGGCTCCGAATGCACCCGGCGCTGCGATTTCTGCCAGATCGACACCGGCAAGCCCTCCCCGGTGGACGTCTTCGAACCCACCAAGGTGGCCCGCTCGGTCCAGGCCATGCAGCTGCGCTACGCCACCGTGACCGGCGTGGCCCGTGACGACCTCGCCGACGAGGGCGTCTGGCTCTACGCCGAAACGGTCCGCAAGATCCACGAGCTGAACCCGGGCACCGGCGTCGAACTGCTGATCCCGGACTTCTCCGGCAAGCCCGAGCACATCGAGGCGATCTGCGATTCCAAGCCCGAGGTCTTCGCCCACAACGTCGAGACCGTGCCGCGGATCTTCAAGCGGATCCGCCCCGCGTTCCGCTACGACCGGTCCCTGGACGTCATCACCCAGGGCCGGAACCTGGGCATGGTGACCAAGTCCAACCTGATCCTGGGCATGGGCGAGACCCGCGAGGAAATCTCCGAGGCGCTCCGGGACCTGCACGAGGCCGGCTGCGACCTGATCACCATCACCCAGTACCTGCGCCCGTCCGAACGCCACCTCCCGGTGGACCGCTGGGTCAAGCCGCAGGAATTCGTGGACCTGCAGCAGGAAGCGGACGAGATCGGCTTCCTCGGCGTCATGTCCGGACCCCTCGTCCGGTCCTCCTACCGGGCCGGCCGGCTCTGGGCCACCGCGATGCGCAAGAAGGGCTGGGACATCCCGGCCGAACTCGCCCACATCGAGTCCTCCGGAACCACCCGCCAGGAAGCCAGCTCACTGCTCGCGGCGCACTCCTAAAGAAACACATCTTTTCCTTGGCCGGGGGCCGGGGCCGGTTCTCTCCGGCGTCCGGCCCTTTGTCGTGAATCACGTAGAATTAAGGCACTATGGCGAAATCCCCTGATTCCAGCAACTCACCGGCAGCTGACGCTCCCAAGCGCGGCCTCTTCTCGCGCAAGCCCAAAGAGGCAAAGGACAAGAAGCCCAGCCGGCTTAAGCAGATCGGCGAAGTCTTCAACATGACGCGCCGCCACGATCCCATGGTTCCGTGGCTCATGTTGCTGGCCTTCCTTGGCGTCGTCGCCGTAAGCCTCATCATTGGCCTGGTGCTGGAAAACTGGATCACCGCGCTGATCATCGGCATCCCGCTTGGCTTCCTCGCCGCCACCCTGATCCTGTCACGGCGGGCCGAGCGTGCGGCGTTCGCCCAGATCGAGAACCAGCCGGGAGCATCGGGGGCCGCCCTGAGCACGCTCAAGAGGGGCTGGATCACCGAGGAACAGCCGGTGGCCGTCAACCCGCGCACGCAGGACGCGGTCTTCCGCGCCATCGGCCGTCCCGGCGTCGTCCTCGTCTCCGAGGGACCGACGCACCGTGTGCGGCCCCTGGTGGAAGCCGAACGGAAGAAACTCGTCCGGATCCTGCCCAACGTCACGATCCACGTCATTGAGAGCGGCCGCGGAGAAGGCCAGGTCCCGATCAGCCAGGTCGCCAAAAAGATGAACAAGCTGAACAACGAGCTCACCAAGACCGAGGTCAGCGCCGTTTCGAAGCGCATCTCGTCCCTGGGCGGCCGGCTCCCCATCCCCAAGGGCATCGACCCCTACAAGGCCCGCCCCCAGCGGGGACGCTAACACACCCCTGAACCGCCCCGGCGGCCGCCGCATCCGCGCCGGCCCCGGGGCGCTTTTGTCAGGATTGCCAAGCCAGCCCAGCGAAACCAACTGAAGCCGGAGCCCCTGTGAATTACCCGCCAACGTCCGCCGTCATCCGCGTCTTCCGGCTCCTGGCCGTAGCCGAAGCCTTCAGCTGGGCTGCCCTGCTGACCGGAATGTACTTCAAGTGGGTCGCCCGGACCACCGAACTCGGCGTAGAGATTGCCGGGCCCGTGCACGGCGCACTGTTCATCGGCTACGGCGTGGCCGCATTGGTCCTGTGGCGTCTGCAGCGCTGGCCGTTCCCCGTGGCGCTGTTCGCCGGGCTATCGGCCGTTGTCCCCTTTGCCACCGTGCTGTTCGAACGCTGGGCTGGCCGAAGGGGGCACCTCACAGCAACCGGGACGACAGCCGCCGATGCCGCAACGGCAGGACAGGGCGGCGAGGCTCCGGCCCCGGAACGGGCCGTCGAAGAGACAGCGGTCCGCTAGCCGGGCAAGGAAAGAGCCGCGCCCTGACGCAGGGCCCTGCGTCAGCCGGGCCCTGCGTCAGGGCGCGGTCACATCCGCACCAGCACGGTGTCCATGGCCTTGTCATGCAGCCCGCGCTGGTCGGGATCGAAAATTACTGCGGGAACCACCAGGCAGAGCAGCAGCGTGCGGACGAGCGCCGCGATTGGCCCGGCGGGCATGCCGCCCAGACGGACCACGTGGATCCCCAAGACCCTGTGTCCGATGCTGTAGCCCAGCGTGCCGACCAGCAGGATCTGCTCGGCGGCGAAGACAGCGAGCGTGGCCCAGGAGTTGCCGGCGAAGAAAGAGTTGCTGATCAGCAGGGCAACGGTCCAGTCGATGGTAATCGCCAGGATTCTGCGTCCCGCGCGGGCGATGGACCCGGGGCCCGATTCGGGGAGGCCGAGGCGCTCCCCCGGGTACTTTGAAATGCCGGAAGTGTCCGGCCCACTGAGCCAGGAGCCGATGTCTCTGCGATCTACCACCGTCCCAGTTTAGCGAGCCGGCCGCGCCGCCAGGGACGCTCACACTGTGGATGCGGATGGACCACAGTGTGGACACCGTATAGCGTTTACATATCAGGCGGTTCTGTAACCTGCCGGAAACAAAGCGGACACGGCCGAGAAATCCCATGTCCCTAGGGTGGTAACAGTTGCTAGCGAGCTGGGAGCGGGGGCACTTTTGTGTTTTCGCCCCTGCTGATTGCGCTGGGCCACATGGCTTTCCAGCCAGTTATTACATATGCGTAAGGAGCATAGATGTTCAAGACTGCGGACGAAGTCCTCAAGTTCATCAAAGACGAAGATATTAAGTTCGTCGATATCCGCTTCACCGATCTTCCTGGCGTTCAGCAGCACTTCAATGTGCCCGCCAAGAGCGTGGACGCAGATTTCTTCGTCAACGGCCAGCTCTTCGACGGATCCTCCATCCGTGGCTTCCAGGGCATCGCAGAATCCGACATGCAGCTCATTCCGGATGTCACCACCGCATTCCTGGACACGTTCCGCATGGAAAAGACCCTTGCGCTGAACTTCTCCATCGTGAACCCCCGCACCGGTGACCCTTACCACCGCGACCCCCGTGGTGTTGCCGAGAAGGCTGAAGCCTACCTCGCCTCCACCGGCATCGCCGACACCGCGTTCTTCGCCCCTGAGGCAGAGTTCTTCGTGTTCGACAACGTCCAGTACCAGTCCTCCCCGCAGGGCAGCTTCTACAAGATCGACTCCGAAGAAGCCCACTGGAACACCGGCCGCGAAGAAGAAGGCGGAAACCTCGGCTACAAGACCCCTGTCAAGGGCGGTTACTTCCCGGTTTCCCCCACCGACAAGCAGGCCGACCTGCGCGACGCCATGTGTGTTGCCCTGGACGAGGCCGGCCTTGAGGTCGAGCGCAGCCACCACGAAGTCGGTTCCGCCGGCCAGGCTGAAATCAACTACAAGTTCACCACGCTGACCCACGCGGCTGATGACCTGCAGAAGTTCAAGTACGTCATCAAGAACACCGCCGACGCGTGGGGCAAGTCCGTCACGTTCATGCCGAAGCCGGTCTTCGGTGACAACGGCTCGGGCATGCACTGCCACCAGTCGCTCTGGAACGGTGGCGAGCCGCTGTTCTACGACGAGAAGGGCTACGCCGGCCTGTCCGACATGGCACGCTGGTACATCGGCGGCCTGCTGAAGCACTCCTCGGCTGTGCTGGCCTTCACCAACCCGACGGTCAACTCCTACCGCCGCCTGGTCAAGGGCTTCGAAGCCCCCGTGAACATGGTCTACTCGCAGGGCAACCGCTCCGCCGGTATCCGCATCCCGATCACGGGTTCCAACCCGAAGGCCAAGCGCATCGAGTTCCGCGCTCCGGACCCCTCCTCGAACCCGTACCTGGCCTTCGCTGCCCAGCTGATGGCCGGCATTGACGGCATCCGCAACCGCATCGAACCGCCGGCTCCCATCGACAAGGACCTCTACGAGCTCCCCGCCGAGGAAGCCAAGGACATCCCCAAGGCCCCGGGCACGCTCGAGGAAGCCCTCGACGCACTGGCCGAGGACAACGAGTTCCTCCAGGCCGGCGGCGTGTTCACCCAGGACCTGATCGATACCTGGATCGAGTACAAGTACGAGAACGAGATCAAGCCGCTCTCCCTGCGCCCGAACCCGTACGAATTCGAGCTCTACTACGGCGTCTAGTCAGATGAACCGGCTGACGCGGCATTAGTCCGCGGATAGTCCGCAAGAGTCTCGCTACAACAAAGGCCGGCCCCGGGTTTCACCACCTGGAGCCGGCCTTTTGTCGTCTGCGGATCTGTCTGTCCGAGTTACTGGGTCCGCGGGTTCAAACGCCAGCACCCTCGGCGGTGGTGGCGTGCAGGGAGCCCAGGTAGCTCCTCAGGGGCGGGACCTTGCCCGGAGGACCGCGGCAGACAGGCCAAGGACGGCCATCAGGGATCCAAACATAACGGCAACGCCTGAGATGTATTCAGTAATAGTCATGGCCGTGCACCTTCCGCTTGTGTTGCACTGAAGCTACGCGCCCAAACGTGGCATTGCCGGAGAATCGCCGGGGAAATTGCTCACGATTAGGACACGGCCCGTAAGCCCGGTCGTGTTCCTCACCATGAGTTACCCTGAACCCCGACCCGGTGCCGGGCAACTCCCCCTGCGGGCGTGGGCCGCCGAGCTTCAGCTTCCCCGGCAGGGCTCCGCCGCGTAAAGTCCCCAGAGCGAATCGGATCCGGCACCGCCAAACGCGTCCCTGTCTGCGGACAGGGCGCGGCACAGGATGAGCGATTCCGCAAAACTTCGCCTGATATACGCCTCCCAGTCTGCCCGTTCAGAGGTGAAGGCCTGCGTTCCCATCTGGTACTTCAAGTGGGCAAAGTGATCCAGTATCCGGTGGGCGGTGGCTTCAGACCTGGCGGCCAGCTGCTGTGCCTCCCGTTTGGCCGCCGGATCCCGGATGGCCGCAGGATCGGGCAGTTCCTCGCGGCGCCAAAAGTACGGCTGAAGGTCCACATTTTCCACGAAGATCTTGTCGATCTCCTGTTGCTGGGCATACAAAGACGCTGCAGTGCTGCTTTCCAGTGTGCTCCTGATGCCGAAGTACTGGTACGCCGCTGCAATGAGGGTGGCGGCCACGCCGGCCGCGATGAGCAGCAGCTCGACCCTCCTGTGTTTCCTGGAGCGGCTGCTTTTCAGCTGCGCCCGGGCATGGTCCATGTCCCGGCCCACCGTGCCACGCCGGCCGACGCCCGGTTCCTCCCGGGGCGCGGCCATGGCCTGTCTGCCTGGTCCGCCGTCCGGGTCGCCGAGTTCCATGTCCGCACTCCGTGGTGGTCACATTGCGGTGCTGCTGACGGCGCCGGATAGAGCGCCGAAAGCTGGCTCCAGGCGTGCTGAGACCATGGAGCCAGCCTTTTTCGGCGAGTGTCCCCGAGATGAAGACTCTTTCAAGCCTTCCCCCCAACAAGGTTTGAAGAACACTGCCAAGACACAGAGTAGGCACCTAGCGGGAACGGTGCAATGGTCCGGGCGCCCTCTCTCAACCGGCGGTGACCCGGCGCCGGCTCAGAAGGCGGCGTACATGATTCTCTGCGGCCCGGCGTCGCCGCCCAGATATCTGCCGGCATCCTCAAATCCCGCCTTGAGATAGGCGGACTGCCCGGCACCGTTGCGTTCGTTGACGGAAAGTACGACGCCGGCCTGGCCGCTTCCCGTCCTCGCCGTCAGTTTTGCGGCGGTCACCACCGCCGCGGCAGCCGCGGCCTTCCCCAAGCCTGCGCCCTGGCGGCGCCGGTCAATCAGGAATCCGCGGAGCAGCCACACGGAATCGTCGTCCGGCCACCCGGCGAGCCGGGCGGCTCCCGACTGCAGCGTCAGCACGCCCACTGCCTCCCCGCCCGCTTCAATGACGTAGGGCCTGCGGGACTCTTCCTCGAGCCCCACCAGCATCATCCGCAGGGGATCGCCCACGAAGTCCTCCTGGCCGGGCCCCACTTCCATCCCGGCCACTTCGCCGAGGTGGATGGACCGGGCATCGGCGTCAAGGTCCCGGAGGGAAATGAGCCATACGGTGGAAAGCATGATCCGAGCCTACCCGCGCGGCGGTCGCCTTTTATCCTGCTGGCGGCGCCGGGGCGTCGGCCGGAGGTCCCGCCGGATCCATCCACATCACTTCCCACAGGTGGCCGTCCGGGTCCTGGAAACTGTGGCTGTACATGAAGCCGTAATCCTGGACCGGCTGGGACTCCGTCCCTCCCGCGGCGATCGCCTTCCGGTACATGTCATCGACACCCTCACGGCTGCCCACCGAGAACGCCATGATCGCTTCGGTGCTGCTGGTGGCGTCCGCGATGCTCTTGGACGTGAAGGTCTTGAAGAATCCCTCGACAAGGAGCATGACGTAGGCGTCGTCGTTGATGATCATGCAGGTGGCATTCTCATCGGTGAAATCCGGGTTGAAGGAGAACCCGAGGGCCGTGAAGAATTCGACCGACCTGCCGAGGTCCTTGACAGGCAGATTCGTGTAGATTTGGGTTGCCATGCGCCCCAACCTAGCACTTGGCCCAGCACGTGTCAGCCCTTCGCGGCCGCCGGAATCCTGCCCCGCGGCCGGCGCCTACTGGCCGTAGAAGACCTTCTCAAAGACGCCCCGTGCACGCCGGCTGACCCGCAGGTAGTCCTCCTCGAAGGCCGCTGCCATCCCCTCCTCGTAGCCGCACCACCGGGCCACCGCCTCGAGGTCGCGCCGTGAGGACGGCAGGAGGTCCGACGCCCGGCCCGTCCAGATCACGTTCGCGGAGCGGATCCGGCTGGCCAGCCGCCAGGCGTCCGCGAGCAGCCCGGCGTCGGCTGCGTCGATCAGCCCCAGCGAAGCCGCGGCGTCGAGCGCCTTCAACGTTGACGTCGTGCGCAGCTCGGGATGCTTTCCGGCGTACTGGAGCTGCAGGAGCTGGACCAGCCATTCGACGTCACTGAGTCCGCCGCGGCCGAGCTTGAGGTGCCGGGCGGGATCCGCGCCGCGCGGCAGCCGCTCGGATTCCACCCTCGCCTTGATCCGACGGATTTCGCGGACGTCAGAGTCGGAGAGCGATTCCGGGTACCGGATCGGGTCGATGAGCGTGACGAAATCCGCGGCGAGCTGGTCGTCGCCGGCGATCGGCCGGGCACGCAGGAGCGCCTGCGCTTCCCAGCCCAGTGACCATCGCCGGTAATACTCCGCGTAAGACTCCAGCGACCTCACCATGGCGCCGCTCTTGCCCTCGGGACGCAGGTCGGCGTCGACCGCTAGGACCCGTTCGGCCATGATCGCCGGTTTGAGGGGCTGCGTCAGCAGGCTCGACAGGTGCCCCACGATCTTCGCGGCCTGCTGCTGGGCTTCATCGTCCGAGGCGCCCGGCAGCGCCCGGTGGACGTACAGGACATCGGCATCGGAACCGTAGCCGATTTCGCGGCCGCCCTGCCGGCCCATGGCCACCACAAGCACCGACGTCTTCAGCGGGCCGGACGCGGCGACGATGTTCTCGGCGGCACGCAGGGCACCGAGGATGGCAGCCCTGTCGGTCTCGGCGAGGGCCTCCCCCACCTGGTCCTGGGCGAGCAGTCCCGCGCTGTCGGCTATGGCGATGCGCAGGATTTCCCGACGGCGGATCAGCCGGATGAGCCTCATGGCGCTTTCCGGATCCGCGTGCCGGGACATCTTTGAGGCGATTTCCTGCCATTGGGCCTCGAAGCTGAGCGGCGCCAGTTCCTTGTCCGTTCCCAGCCACGCCACGGATTCCGGCGACACCTCAAGAAGGTCGGCAATGAGCCGTGAATTGGACAGCATGTGGCAGAGCCGCTCCGCCGCTGCCGCGGAATCCCGCAGCATGCCGAGATACCAGTGCGTGGTGCCCAGCGTTTCACTGACCCGGCGGAAGGCGAGCAGGCCGGCGTCGGGATCCACGCCTTCGGCGAGCCAGCCCAGCAGGATCGGCAGCAGCTGCCGCTGCAGGGCGGCGCGCCTGCTGACGCCCGCAGTAAGCGCCTCGATGTGCCGCATGGCACCCTGCGGATCGCGGTAGCCCAGCGCCGCGAGCCGGCCCTGCGCGGCCTCCGGCGTCAGGCGGGCATCCTCGCTGCTGAGCTTGGCGGCGGTGTTCAGGAGCGGGCGGTAGAAAATCCGGTCGTGGAGTTCCCGGACCGAGCGTTTCGTTTTCTGCCACGTGGCCAAGAGCGCGTCCGGGTGGGGCCGGTCAAGGGAGAACGGCCCCAGCACGGCCTTGGCCAGGGCACGGAGCAGGTCCTCCTTGACCGGCATCAGATGGGTCCGGCGCAGCTGAAACAGCTGGATGCGGTGCTCGAGCAGACGAAGGTACCGGTAGGCGTGATCGAACTCGGCTGCGTCTGCGCGGCCGATGTAGCCGCCCGTGGACAGGGCGGCTATCGCCGAGGTGGTGTCGCGGTGCCGGAGTGTTTCGTCGGATTTCCCGTGGACCAGCTGGAGCAGCTGCACCGTGAATTCGATGTCCCGGAGCCCTCCCCTGCCGAGCTTGATCTGGCGCTGCTCCTCCGCCACGGGAATGTGTTCGGTGACGCGGCGGCGCATGGCCTGCACGGATTCGACGAACCCCTCCCGGCTCGCCGACGTCCAGACCAGCGGCGAAACCGCATCCTCATACCGCTTGCCCAGGCCGGCGTCGCCGGCGATGGTCCGTGCCTTCAGCAACGCTTGGAATTCCCAGCTCTCGGCCCAGCGCGCGTAGTAGCTCTGGTGCGAAGCCAAGGTCCGGACCAGGGGCCCGGATTTTCCCTCGGGCCGGAGGTTGGCGTCCACTTCCCACAGGCCCGGCTCCCGCGCCGGCGACGAAATAGCGCGGGAGATGCCCGAAGCCAACGCCGTGCCGATGGTGTTTGCCCGGGCGTCGTCATCCAGCTGCCCGGCTTCCACCACATAGATGACATCGACGTCGGAGATGTAGTTCAGTTCGCGGGCACCGCATTTGCCCATGCCGATCACGGCCAGTGCGACGTCGGCGACCTCGGCGGGGTCGAACTGCGTGGCCGCTTCAGCCCGGGACACGGCGAGGGCGGCTTCGACGGCCGCCCCGGCCAGATCGGCGAGCTCGGCTCCTACGGCGGGCATGAAGTCGAGCGGATCGGCGGCGCAGAGGTCCTTGACGGCCAGGTCCACCACGCCCCGGCGGTACGCCGTCCGCAGCGCCTCGTAGGCTTCTGGCCCGGAGATCCCCGCCACCGGCCGGGAGGCCTTCGGGTCTGCGCGCACTGCCCTGAGCAGCTGGGCCCGCAGCTGGTCCGGTGCCGCCTGGAGCGGCTCCGGGCTGGCGGTCACCTCGAAGGCGTCCAGATGCTCCGGATGGCGGATGAGGAATTCGCCCAGCGCCTCGCTGGCACCGAGGACACGGTAGAGCGGCTCGCTCGTGTCGGTGTCCGCCGCTGCCAGCTTCCTCAGGTCCGGGTGCTTCTCGATGAGCCGCACCAGGGACTGAAGGGCCACATCCGGGTTCGCGGCGAGCTGGAGCCCGGCGAACAGCACGTCCTGGTCAATCCCCTCGAGCTCGCGGGCAGCGAGGAACCGTTCGCCCTTCTCCAGGTCGCTGAAGCCGGCCGATATGAGACGGCGGGCGAGGCTCACCGCGGCCGCCTAAAGGATGGCGAGGTTGCGCTGCAGTTCATAGGGCGTCACCTGGAGGCGGTAGTCCTGCCACTCGGCGCGCTTGTTGCGCAGGAAGTGTTCAAAGACCTGCTCGCCCAGGATCTGCGGCATGAGTTCGGAGTCCTCCATGGCGCGGATGGCGTCGTGCAGGCTTGCCGGGAGGGGATCGTGGCCCATGGCACGGCGCTCCGCCGAGCTCAGCGACCAGATGTCGTCCTCCGCCGCGGCCGGCAGCTGGTAACCTTCCTCGATCCCCTTCAGTCCGGCGCCCAGGAGCACCGCGTAGGCGAGGTAGGGGTTGGCCGCGGAGTCGATGCCTCGGTACTCGATGCGGGCGGATTGTCCCTTGCCCGGCTTGTACAGCGGAACACGGACCAGGGCCGAGCGGTTGTTGTGGCCCCAGCTCAGGTAGCTGGGCGCCTCTCCCCCGCCCCACAGGCGCTTGTAGGAGTTCACGAACTGGTTGGTGACGGCGGTGAATTCCGGGGCGTGCTTGAGGATTCCGGCGATGAACTGACGGGCGGTTTCCGAAAGCTGGAACTCGGCCCCGGCCTCGTAGAACGCGTTGGTGTCGCCCTCGAAGAGCGAGAAGTGCGTGTGCATGCCTGACCCCGGGTGCGCCGTGAACGGCTTGGGCATGAAGGTGGCGTACGTGCCCTGCTGAAGTGCGACTTCCTTAATGACGGTCCGGAACGTCATGATGTTGTCCGCCGTCTGGAGGGCGTCGGCGTAGCGAAGGTCGATCTCGTTCTGCCCCGGTCCGGCCTCGTGATGGCTGAACTCCACGGAGATGCCCACGGACTCGAGCATGGTCACCGCGGTGCGGCGGAAGTCCTGTGCCACGCCGCCGGGGACGTGGTCGAAGTAGCCGCCCTCATCAACCGGGATGGGTGACCCGTCGGGACCGGGTTCCTGGGACTTGAGGAGGTAGAACTCGATTTCCGGGTGCGTGTAGCACGTGAAGCCCATGTCCGCGGCCTTGGCCAGCGTGCGCTTGAGGACGTTGCGGGGATCGGCGGCCGACGGCTCGCCGTCGGGCGTCAGGATGTCGCAGAACATCCGCGACGTCTGCTCCGTCTCGCCGCGCCACGGCAGGATCTGGAACGTCGAGGGATCCGGCTGGGCCAGCATGTCCGATTCGAAGACGCGCGCCAAGCCTTCGATGGCGGAACCGTCGAAGCCCAGGCCCTCTTCAAAGGCACCCTCTACTTCTGCCGGCGCCAGGGCCACGGACTTGAGTGAACCCACGACGTCGGTGAACCACAGACGCACGAACCGTACGTCACGCTCTTCGATCGTGCGCAGGACAAACTCTTGCTGGCGGTCCATGAAGGCCTCTTCTCCGGGTCATCGTCCATGCCCCGGGTCCGTTGATGACGAAGCCGGCGGCAGTTCACGAATCACTTTACTAAGCATTTCGGCGCGGTGCTGGCGCAGCTGCGGCGCGTAACACAGCGTTAACACGACGGGACGGCCGGACCGGTGGCCGGCAGGACCCGGGGAGGCACGTGCGGACGGCCGGGTTGTGGCGCGAATCACCCGGGGAGCCCCTGCCGCCCGGTAGCAAGGACCGCGGGTCTCGCATTACGCTCTAGCCATGGCCTCAAGCAGCAGTTCCGACTCAAGCATGTCCGCCGAAGTATCCGCACCGTACGGAAACGGACCCGCGGCGGCCGCGGCGCCGTCGTCGGAAACTCCCAAGAAGCCGGCAGCCCGAATCCGCACACACCACCTGCAGGAGGCCAAAACCAAGGGTGAGCGCTTCGCGATGCTGACCGCCTACGAGCAGTACACGGCGGAGATTTTCGACCAGGCGGGCATCGAAGTGCTGCTGGTGGGCGATTCGGCGTCGAACAATGTGTTCGGCAACGAAACCAGCCTGCCCGTCACGGTCGACGAACTGCTGCCGCTTTGCCGCGCCGTGTCTCGTTCGGCCAAGCGCGCGCTGGTGGTGGCGGACCTTCCGTTCGGCAGCTACGAGGTATCGCCGCAGCAGGGTGTTGCCACGGGCGTCCGTTTCCTCAAGGAGGGCCTGGCGCACGCGGTCAAGATCGAGGGCGGCAAGTTCTACGCCGAAACGGTGCGCGCCATGGTGCAGGCGGGCATTCCCGTCATGGCGCACATCGGCTTCACGCCGCAGAGCGAGCACTCCCTCGGCGGCTACCGTGTGCAGGGCCGCGGCGATGACGCGGCGCGGCTGATCGAGGATGCCGTTGCCCTCGCCGACGCCGGCGCATTCTGCGTCCTCATGGAAATGGTTCCCGCCGAGACAGCCGCTGCCGTGGACGCAGCAGTTCCGGTGCCCACGATCGGGATCGGGGCCGGGAACGTGACCACTGGCCAAGTCCTGGTCTGGCAGGACATGGCGGGGCTCCGCGGCGGCAAGATGGCCAAGTTCGTCAAGCAGTACGCGGATCTGCGGACGGTACTCAGCGATGCCGCCAAGGCATACGGCGACGACGTCCGCTCCGGCCAGTTCCCCGGTCCTGAGCACTCCTTCTAGGACAAACCGGGCCTGCTAGCGCGAACGGGGGCCGCCGGTCAGTCCTCGTCGCCTTTGTCCCAGGCCTCGTTGCGTGCTTTGACCTTCTCGAGGGCGTGTTCCGCTTCCTGCCGGGTCTTGTAGGGGCCAATCAGCTGGCTCCAGTCCGACATCGCGTCTTCTTCGACCTCGTGGGTGTTCACGTTGTACCAGTACTCGGGCATCGACGTTCCTCGCTTCCGGTTGGCAGCCGGCCCCGCGGGCGTGATCCACGTAACGTAAACCGCAACCGGGGCCGGGATGCCGCATAAATTTACATGGCATTCTGCGCTGCCTTATATGATCAATCTATGCCTTCCTTAGCCTCGACCGCACCCACCGGCACGCTCACCCAGGGATCTGTCAGCCCGCAGCGGCCTGTACCCGCGTCGATCCCGCGGCCCGAGTACGTCGGCAAGCCCGGCCCGGCGAAATTCACCGGCTCTGAGGTGAAGTCGGCCGAAACCATCGCGAAGATCCGCGTCGCGGGCCGGATCGCCGCCCAGGCGATCGTGGAAGTCGGAAAGCACATCGCGCCCGGCGTCACCACTGACGAACTTGACCGGATCGGCCACGAGTTCCTGCTGGACCACAACGCCTATCCCTCCACGCTCGGTTACCGCGGCTTCCCGAAGTCCCTGTGCTCCTCGCTCAACGAAGTCATCTGCCACGGAATTCCGGACAGCACGGTGGTGCAGGACGGCGACATCCTCAATATCGACATCACGGCGTTCATCGGCGGCGTGCACGGCGACACGAATTACACCTTCCTCGTCGGGGACGTGGACGAGGAATCGCGCCTGCTCGTGGAGCGGACGAAGGAATCCCTCAACCGGGCCATCAAGGCGGTGGCTCCCGGGCGGCAGATCAACGTGATCGGCCGCGCCATCGAGTCCTATGCCAAGCGCTTCGGCTACGGGGTGGTCCGCGACTTCACCGGGCACGGCGTCGGAGAAGCCTTCCACACCGGCCTCATCATTCCGCACTACGACGCCGCACCGGCGTACAACACCGTGATCGAAGCGGGCATGGTGTTCACCATCGAGCCCATGCTGACCCTTGGCACCATCGAATGGGACATGTGGGCGGACGACTGGACCGTGGTCACCAAGGACCGCAAGCGAACCGCCCAGTTCGAACACACGCTCCTGGTCACCGAATCGGGCGCGGAAATCCTCACGCTGCCCTAACACCCGCCGGCCGCCCCGGCCGCAATCCGGCAAGCCACTCTTGCCCCCCGAGCCCCTTACCCTGCCACGAACGGAATTCCATTGGCCAAGAAGGACGAAAAAACCCGCAAGAACGCACCGCTGATCGGCATCGACATCGGCGGAACCGGAATCAAGGGCGGCATCGTCGACCTGAAGAAGGGCAAACTGATTGGTGACCGGTTCCGGCTGGCCACGCCCCAGCCTGCGACCCCGGCAGCGGTCGCGGAGGTTGTGGCGCAGGTGGTCGAAGAACTGTCGGCGCGCCCGGATGCCCCCGACGCTGACAGCCCGGTTGGCGTGACGTTCCCCGGCATCATCCAGCACGGCGTGGTCCACTCCGCCGCCAACGTGGACAAGAGCTGGATCGACACCGACATCGATGCGCTGCTGACGGCACGGCTGGGCCGCCCAGTGGAGGTCATCAACGACGCCGACGCCGCCGGCCTCGCGGAGGCCCGCTACGGCGCCGGCGCGGGAATCGGCGGCACGGTCCTCGTCATTACCCTCGGCACCGGCATCGGCTCGGCGTTCATCTTCAACGGCCAACTGGTACCCAACGCTGAACTCGGCCACCTCGAGATCGACGGCTTCGATGCCGAGACCAAGGCCTCTGCCGTGGCGCGGGAACGGGACGGCCTCAGCTGGGAAGAGTACAGCGTGCTCCTGCAGCGTTACTTCTCCCATGTGGAGTTCCTGTTCTCCCCCGAGCTGTTCATCGTCGGAGGGGGCATCTCCAAGCGTGCCGACGAATACCTGCCGCACATGAAGCTGCGCACACCGATCGTTCCCGCCGAGTTGAAGAACGAGGCCGGTATCGTCGGCGCCGCCATCGAAATCGCGCTGCAGCACGACCTGGCGAAGTAGGTCCGGACAGGCCCCCGGGGCTGGACTAGCAGCAAGCGGCTTACGCAGAAGGTGGCAGACACAATGTCTGCCGCCTTCTGTTGTCCTTCTGGAGCCGGTGGCGGCCGCGGCTTCCCCTCCGCTGCCGCCACCGGAGCTTAGAGCGGGCTCTTTTCGGAGCTCTTGCCTTCGGAACGCTTGGCTTCGGCACCCTTGGCTTCCACTTCGGCCTCGTGGCGAAGCAGCGCAATGGCGGATTCGAAGTCTTCCAGCGATTCGAAGGCCTGGTAGACGCTGGCGAAGCGGAGATACGCCACCTTGTCCAGCTTCTGGAGGGGGCCGAGGATGATCAGGCCCACCTCGTGGGCATCGATCTCGGCCGCGCCCGAGGCACGGATGTTTTCTTCGACTTCCTGCGCCAGCAGGGCGAGATCGTCCTCGCTGACCGGCCGGCCCTGGCAGGCCTTGCGGACGCCGTTGATGACCTTGCTGCGGCTGAAGGGCTCGCCCACGCCGGAACGCTTGATCACCGAGAGGCTGGTGGTTTCGACCGTGGTGAACCGGCGCCCGCACTCGGGGCATTGGCGGCGGCGGCGGATGGCGGAGCCGTCGTCGGCCATCCGGCTGTCCACCACGCGGGAGTCGGGGTTACGGCAAAACGGACAGTACACGCTGTTCCTTCCCCGGTGCGTCATGGCGCTTCCGGCTTCAGACGGCCGGAGCTTTGTTCCGGATCCAGTTTACGGCTACATGTAGCTGAATAACAAGCCTGTAATTACTACATCTAGTGGTTAGCGCCGTTCCTGAAGCGGGCTGTCACAGCGTCTCCGTGTGCCGGGAGGTCTTCCGCGCCGGACAGGCTGACGATGTGTCCGCTGACCTGTTCCAATGCGGACTCCGTGTAGTTGATGACCTGGATTGCGCGTAGGAAAGTGGTCACGTTCAGCCCCGACGAAAATGCCGCAGTTCCGCTGGTCGGCAGCACGTGGTTTGAGCCGGCGCAGTAATCGCCGAGGCTGACGGGGCTGTAGTCCCCGACGAAGATGGCGCCGGCATTCCGGATCCGCCCCGCCACAGCGGCGGCGTCCGCCGTCATGATCTCAAGGTGTTCCGCGGCATAGGCGTCACAGGCGGCGATCCCCTGCTCGAGGTCATCCACGAGGACGACGCCGGACTGCGGCCCGGACAGGGCTTCGCGGACGCGCTGGCTGTGCTTGGTGGAGGCTGCCTGCAGCTCGAGTTCTTCCCGCACCTCCGCGGCAAGCTGGAGGGAGTCCGTGATCAGGACGGACGCGGCCTTCGGATCGTGCTCGGCCTGGCTGATCAGGTCCGCAGCGACGAACGCTGCCCGTGCGGTGGAATCCGCCAGGATGGCAATTTCCGTGGTGCCTGCCTCGGAATCGATGCCCACGACGCCCTTGACGAGCCTCTTAGCCGTGGCCACGAAGATGTTGCCGGGTCCGGTCACGACGTCCACCGGCTCCAGGTCCGGCTCGCCGTCGGCGCCGGGAACTCCGTAAGCGAACGCGGCGATGGCCTGGGCCCCGCCGATCGCGTACACCTCGTCGATGCCCAGCAGCGCGGCAGCGGCGAGGATGGTGGGGTGAGGGAGTCCGCCGAAGTCCTTCTGCGGCGGCGATGCCAGCGCGATGGACTCCACGCCCGCGGAAAGGGCGGGGACCACGTTCATGATGACCGAGGACGGGTAGACAGCCAGGCCGCCCGGGACATAGAGGCCGACGCGGGCCACCGGAACCCACTTTTGGCTCACCACGGCCTGTCTCTTATACACATCTAGATGTGTATAAGAGACAGTCGACGTCGGCCGGCCGCTGGCCGTCCGCGAACCGCCGGGCCCGGCTGATGGACTCCTCAAGTGCGGCCCGCACGGCCGGGTCGAGGCCGTCCAAGGCCGACTGGAGCGCCGCCGACGGAACGCGCGGGTGCGTCTGTTCCACGCCGTCGAACGCCTGTGCAAAGTCAGCGAGGGCAGCGAAGCCGCGCTGGCGGACGGCGGAAATGATGTCGGTGACTTTCTGCTCTGCGTCGGCGACGGTCTGGTGCCGTGCCCGCGGCACCGCCTGGCGGAGTTCCGCCAGGCTCAGGCGCCGCCCCCGCAGGTCAACGGTGCGGAATTCGACGGCGGGGGAAGTCGGGCGTACGGAACTGTCCGGAGAAGTGGTCACCCGTTCATTTTACGCGCCGCGGCGCCGGCGCCTGCGGTGTTACGGGATGCCGTCCCGCCAGCGTGCAGGACGGCGGGCAACGTCAGGAAACCTGCCCTGCGTCTTGCCCTGCCGCCGGGCCCCTGGACTTGCCCAGCAGGCTGATCACGCGCAGGACGAAATAGCCGGCTGCCACGGCCGCGGGCCAGAGCAGGAGGACAGTGTGGGACCTCAGCGAGAACGCGACGCTGGCATTGGCCGAGGTGTCCTCGGGCTGCCCCAGCCAGAGGCCCGCCAGCACCCCGGTCTGCCAGGCGAGGACGGCTGCCGCCCCGGCCGCTGCCACCGAGAGCACCAGTATGCGGCGTGTTGCGCCGTCCGTGCGCCCGGAAAGCAGCACGGCAACGAGGCTGCCGGCGAAGACAAACAGCCCGGCCAGGACCAGGTCCCGCGGGAGCCAGCCCTCAGTGTTGGTTCCCGACGCGAGCGCGGCGTTGCCGGAGATCAGGTTCATTCCGCCCGGGGCCAGGAGCCACCACAGCACGCCTGCCGGGATGCCGGCCCCGATGATGCCGGCCACCCACGGCCAGCTCCGCCGGACGCTCTCCGGGGCCCCATCCGGCTGGTGGTGGTGGCGGACCGGAGGTGCGGTTGCAGGCTGTGTCATGAAGAAACGTTAACAAATGTTGGTCCGCGTTGCGGAAACGGGGCTGTGCGGGGGCCGGATGATGCAACACCCGGGAAGCCCAATAGTCTTGTAGTAGAGACAGAATCACCAACAGGTTCAGCAGGGAGATCGATCACAGTGGCCTCAGACAACAACGCCTTCGAGGGCACGTTCAAGGAAATGTTCCGGCGCCATGCGGCCGGTGTGGCGATTATCACGGTGAACTACGACGGCGTGCCCTACGGGTTCACGGCAACGTCGGTAGCATCCCTGTCGGCGAAGCCGCCCCGCTTCACTTTCAACATGGCCCGCAGCTCGAGCTCGTGGCCGGCCGTTGCCAACACAACATACATCGGCGTCCACATGCTGGGGCTCGACAACCAGGAACTGGCTGACCGCTTTGCACGCACCAAGGAGCGGTTCGCGGGCGACCACTGGGCCCACGGGCCCTACGATGTGCCCGTCCTCAAGGACGTGGCCGGCTGGCTGATCGGAAAGATCCAAATGCGGCTTTCCTTCGAAAACAACGCCGTGGTGGTCGTGGAAGTCGTGGAGGGGGAAGTCGGCGAAGACGGCGCCCCGCTGCTCTACCACTCCGGAGCCTACGGGCAGCCGGTTCCGCTCGACTACGAAATCTAGGCCGGCCGGCCGCGGCCCCAAGTGCCGGAACGCCCGCACGGCGTCCCGGGCACCCAGCGGGCCGAACAGCTCAGGCGTCCAGGCAGGCCGGACCGAGCAGCACTTTGAGGTCTCCGAAGAGTGACGGGTTGGGGTTGACCCGCAGGTGCACGGGCAGGCCCATGACCTCCACGCGGGTGTCGCCCTGCAGGTGGACCCGAACCTCCGAGTTTCCGCGGTGGTTGCGCAGCACATCCCCGAGTTCGGTGACCACGGCCTCCGTGGCCTTGTGCGTGGGCATCGTGATCACGATGGGCCCGTTGGTGCCCTCGCTGAGGTCCGGCACGGACAGTTCCATGCAGTTCAAGGCGATGGCGCCGTCGTCGCGGCGCTGCAGCCGGCCCTTGACCACCACGATCAGGTCCTCGGCGAGGACCGACGCGATGGGGCCGTAGACCTGGCCGAAGAACATCACTTCCATGGATCCGCCCAGGTCCTCGACCTCGGCCCGGGCGTAGGCGTTGCCGCTGGCCTTGGCGATCCTTCGGCTGAGCGAGGTGATCATGCCCGCAATGGTGACGATCGCGCCGTCGTGCGGGCCGTCCTCGGCGATGATCGACGTGATGGACTGGTCGGCGTGCTGGCTCAGGAGCCCTTCCAGCCCCTGCAGCGGGTGGTCCGAGACGTAAAGCCCGAGCATGTCGCGTTCGAACGAGAGCTTGTCCTTCTTCTCCCACTCGGGGAGGTCGGGGATCTCGATGCTCAGGGACGCCTCGGATTCGGCTTCGTCGAAACCGGCAAAGAGGTCGAACTGCCCGATCGCCTCGTTGCGCTTGAGCGTGATGACGGAGTCGATCGCCTCTTCGTGGATCATGGCGAGGGCCCGCCTGTGATGATTCAGGGAGTCGAAGGCGCCCGCCTTGATGAGGGACTCGATGGTGCGCTTGTTGCACACCACCGCGGGAACTTTCATGAGGTAGTCCTTGAAGGAGGTGTAGGCGCCTTCTTTTTCGCGCGCCGCCACCATGGCTTCGACGGCGTTCACGCCGACGTTGCGGATGGCGCCCATGCCGAAGCGGATGTCGTTGCCGACCGGAGTGAAGTTCAGCGCTGACTCGTTGACGTCGGGCGGCAGCACCGTGATGCCCATCCGCCGGCATTCGTTGAGGTAGATCGCCGACTTGTCCTTGTCGTCGCCCACCGAGGTCAGCAGGGCAGCCATGTACTCCGGCGCGTAGTGCGCCTTCAGGTAGGCGGTCCAGTAGGAGATCACGCCGTAGGCGGCCGAGTGCGCCTTGTTGAAGGCGTAGTCGGAGAACGGCAGCAGAATGTCCCAGAGGGTCTTGACCGCGGCCATGGAATAGCCGTTGTCCTGCATGCCCTGCGAGAAGCCGGCGAACTGCTTGTCCAGCTCGGATTTCTTCTTCTTGCCCATGGCGCGGCGCAGGATGTCGGCCTGGCCGAGGCTGTAGCCGGCGAGCTTCTGCGCCACGGCCATGACCTGCTCCTGGTACACGATCAGCCCGTAGGTGCCGCCGAGGATTTCGGCGAGCGGTTCCTCCAGCTCCGGGTGGATCGGGATGACTTCCTGGATCTTGTTCTTGCGCAGCGCGTAGTCGGTGTGCGCGTTGGCGCCCATCGGTCCGGGCCTGTAGAGCGCCAGCACGGCGGAGATGTCTTCGAAGTTGTCCGGCTTCATCAGCTTGAGCAGCGACCGCATGGGTCCGCCGTCGAGCTGGAACACACCCAGGGTGTCACCCCTGGCCAGCAGCTCGTAGGACGCGGCGTCGTCCAACTCAAGGGTTTCAAGGTCGAGGTCGACGCCGCGGTTCATCTTGATGTTTTCCAGGGCATCCGAAATGATCGTCAGGTTTCGCAGCCCGAGGAAGTCCATCTTGATCAGGCCGAGGCCTTCGGACGTCGGATAGTCGAACTGGGTGATGACCTGGCCGTCCTGGAAGCGGCGCATGATCGGAATCACGTCGATGATGGGGTCCGAGGACATGATGACGCCGGCGGCGTGTACGCCCCATTGCCGCTTCAGGCCCTCGATGCCCAGTGCCGTCTCGAAAACCTTAGCGGCCTCGGGGTCAGTGCTGATCAGCTGGCGGAAGTCGCCGGCTTCGCTGTAGCGCTTGGCATCCTTGTTCTGGATGTCGGCCAGCGGAATGTCCTTGGCCATGACGGCCGGCGGGAGCGCCTTGGTCAGCTGCTCGCCCATGCTGAACGGGTAGCCCAGAACGCGCGACGAGTCCTTGAGGGCCTGCTTGGTCTTGATGGTGCCGTAGGTGACGATCATCGCGACACGTTCGTCGCCGTATTTGCGCGTGACGTAGTCGATCACTTCGGAGCGGCGCCGGTCATCGAAGTCGACGTCGAAGTCAGGCATGGAGACGCGGTCCGGGTTGAGGAACCGCTCGAAGATCAGGCCGTGGTGCAGCGGATCAAGGTCGGTGATGCGCATGGCATAGGCCACCATGGAGCCTGCACCCGAGCCACGGCCGGGACCGACCCGGATGCCGTTGTTCTTGGCCCAGTTGATGAAGTCGGCCACCACCAGGAAGTAGCCCGGGAAGCCCATGGAGGTGATGACCTCCAGCTCATAGTCGGCCTGCTTGCGCACCTTGTCCGGGATGCCCTGCGGATACCGGTACTGGAGTCCCCTGTCGACTTCCTTGACCAGCCAGGACGTTTCGTCCTCCCCCTCCGGGCAGGGGAACCGCGGCATGTAGTTGGCCCCGGTGTTGAACGAGACTTCACAGCGCTCGGCGATCAGCAGCGTGTTGTCGCACGCGTCCGGGTGGTCGCGGAACAGTTCACGCATCTCCTGCGGCGACTTCAGGTAGTAGCCGCTGCCGGAGAAGGCAAAGCGCGAACCGCCGTTGTCGTAGGTCGGCTCCAGGAGCGTGGAACCCGACTGGATGGCCAACAGGGCCTCATGCGCCTTCGCGTCGTGCTCGTGCGTGTAGTGCAGGTCGTTCGTGGCAACGAGCGGCAGGTTCAGGTCCTTCGCCAGGCGCAGCAGATCGCCCGTGACACGCCGTTCGATGTCCAGGCCGTGGTCCATGAGCTCGCAGAAGTAATTCTCCGCGCCGAAGATGTCGCGGAACTCTGCGGCAGCCTCAAGCGCCTCCCGGTACTGGCCGAGGCGCAGCCGGGTCTGGACCTCACCGGACGGGCAGCCGGTGGTCGCAATGAGCCCTTCCGAGTACGTGTTCAGCAGCTCACGGTCCAGCCGGGGCCATTTGCCGAAGACCGAGTCCAGGGAGGCGATCGACGAGGCACGGAACAGGTTCCGCATGCCAACGTTGTTGTAGCTCAGCAGGGTCATGTGGGTGTAGGAACCGCCGCCGGAGACGTCATCCTTGCGCTGGCTTTCCTCGCCCCAGCGGACCCGGCTCTTGTCACCGCGGGCGGTCCCGGGAGTCACATAGGCTTCGACGCCGATGATCGGCCTGATGCCCTTGTCCGTGGCCCTCTTCCAGAAGTCGAAGGCGCCGAAGAGATAGCCGTGGTCGGTGGTGGCCAGGGCGGGCATGCCCAGCCGCTCGGTTTCGTCGAAGAGCTCTCCGAGCCGGGCGGCGCCGTCCAGCATCGAATACTCGGTGTGGTTGTGGAGATGGACAAACGAGTCATTGCTGGAAGTCACCGGACCATTCTAGTGCCGCCGGGCGACATTCACGGCGCCCGCGCCGCCGGCCCGGAACCGGGCAGGTCCAGCCCCAGGACAGGGCATGCTCCAGGGCATGACACGTCAGGCCGCCGCCCCGCGCTTCAGGCCTTGCCGGACTCCAGGACTTCCAGCGCGTAGGACAGGTCTTCGGGGTAGTCGCTGATGACGGTCACCCGGTCCCCGGTCCGCGGGTGGTCGAAGCCGAGTTGGCGGGCGTGCAGCCACTGGCGGGTGAGGCCGAGCGTGGCGGCGAGCCGGGGATCGGCCCCGTAGGTCAGGTCGCCGGCGCACGGATGCCGGAGCGCGGCGAAGTGGACCCTGATCTGGTGGGTGCGTCCCGTCTCCAGGTGCACCTCCACGAGGGTCGCCTTCCCGAATGCCTCAAGGACCTCGTAGTGCGTGACAGACGGGCGGCCGTCCTCGATGACGGCGAAACGCCAGTCGTGGCCCGGGTGCCGGCCGATGGGTGCGTCGATGGTACCCTGCAGCGGGTCCGGGAGGCCTTGGACGACGGCGTGATAGACCTTCTCCACGGTGCGTTCCTTGAACGCGCGTTTGAGGGCCGTATACGCCTGTTCCGATTTGGCCACCACCATGACACCGGATGTTCCGACGTCGAGCCGGTGGACGATGCCCGCCCGTTCCGGAGACCCGGACGTGGAGATGCGGTAGCCGGCGCCGGCGAGTCCGCCGACAACTGTCGGCCCCACCCAGCCGGGAGACGGATGGGCCGCGACTCCTACCGGTTTGTCGACAACCACGAAGTCGTCGTCGTCCAGCAGGATCTTCAGGCCTTCCACTACTTCCTCCACTACTTCAAGGGGGTCCCGCCGCTCCGGGACGGTCACGTGCAGCACGGCGCCGGACGTGAGCTTGGCGGACTTCCCCACGCGCTTGCCGCCGCTGAGAACGTTCCCTTCGGCGACCAGCGTGGCTGCGAGCGACCGCGACATGCCCATCAGCTTGGCCAGGCCCGCGTCCACGCGGCTGCCGTCAAGCTCGTCGGGCACGACGACGCGCTCAGACATCCGTGGCTCCTTCGCGTTTGGCGACGGCGTGGTGCGAGCCGTCCAGGGCGATGCCCCGCAAGGTCAGGAGGCAGATGATGACCACGGAGGAGACGACGGCCGAGTCCGCAATGTTGAAGATCGCGAAGTTGGGCAGCTGGATGAAGTCGACGACGTGGCCCATGGCGAAGGACGGCTCCCGGAAGAGGCGGTCCGTCAGGTTGCCCAGCGCGCCGCCGAGCAGCAGGCCCAGGGCCAGCGCCCACCAGGCCGAACCGAGCTTGCGGAGCTGGAACAGGATGGCGACGGCGACGGCGACCATGATGATGGTGAACACCCAGGTCACGTTCTCGCCGATGGAAAATGCGGCTCCGGAGTTCCGGATGAAGTACCAGTGCAGCACGGGCGGGAGCACGGGAATCCGTTCGCCCTCGACCATGTTGCCGGTGACCCAGAGCTTGGTCAGCTGATCGAAAACGTACGCGAACGCCGCGAAGCCTGCGAACAGGGACAGCAGCAGGGCGCGCCGCGGCCGCGGTGAGGAGGAGGCTGGGTGCGCTGCGTCAGCGGCAAGTTCGTCAGTCATGGTGCTTTCATTCGGGAACCGTTGTTAATCACAAAAGCCGGTGGCCGAGGAATCCTCAGCCACCGGCTTTCAGAATACGTGCTAAACGGCAGCGCTGCTTTCGCCGACCTCGGGGGCAGCGACAGAACCGCGGGCGTCCAGGTCGCGCAGCTGGCCTTCGATGTAGGCCTTCAGGCGTGAGCGGTAGTCGCGCTCGAAGCCGCGCAGCTGCTCCACCTTGCGCTCCAGGACAGACCGCTGCTGCTCCAGTGCGCCGAGGATCTTGCGGGACTTCTCCTGGGCGTCGTTGACGAGGCTGCTTGCCTCGATCTGCGCTTCGGCGATGATTTTGTCGCGCTGCTCCTGGCCGTCCGCAACGTGGCGGTCGTGCATCTGCTGCGCCATGGCCAGCAGGCCGGCAGCTGACTCGGAGGCGTTCGGGTTCGTGGTGGCGGGAACCTGGGCCGGGGCAGCCTGCTCGGCTCCCTTCTTCTTGGCCAGTTCAGCAGCCTTGGCCTCAGCTTCGGCCTTGGCGCGCGATTCGTCCTTGTCGGACTTGACGGGCGCCGGGACCTTTTCGACCACCGGTGCGACCGCTGCGGAGGCCGCGGGCGATCCGGAACTGACTTCGGCGAGCTTCTTGCGAAGTTCGTCGTTCTCCTGGTTCAGGCGCCGCAGTTCGACGACGATTTCGTCCAGGAAGTCATCAACTTCGTCCTGGTCGTAGCCTTCGCGGAACTTGGTCGGCTGAAAGCGCTTGTTGACAACGTCTTCTGGCGTCAAAGCCATCTGGTCACCTCGTTGGTCTAGTTAGTCAGTAGGCCTTCCGGCCGTCAAAACTACGGTACCTAAATATGGTCTGGTTACTCTAATTCAACACTGTGATGTCAAACCGGAGATTCTCCGCGCGGCGGCCGATTCTCGAACGGCCGTTACGCTGCAAGCTGATATGAAACTACGCAAATGCCTTGGTAAAGGTCATGGCCAGGCTCAGGGCGATGAACAGCACCAGGAAGCCAAGGTCGAGCGAGACGCCCCCGAGCCGCAGCGGCGGAATGAGCCGCCGAAGGACCTTCAGCGGCGGGTCCGTGACGGAGTACACCGCGTGGGCCGCCACCAGGGCAACGCCGCGGGGACGCCATTCGCGGGCGAACATCTGGACCCAGTCAAAGACCAGTCGGACAATCAAGGCCACGAAAATGAACAGCAGCACGATATAGACGAGCCCGAATACTATTCCCATGAGCTAACCAATATCTCCATGATTCATTCCGGATACCGAAGTGTCCTGTGGATCTTGCCTGTTGTGCTTCCACTATTTCAGCACGGATGCCAGGCAGGTGTCCCTGCCTGGCATCCGGAGAGCCTTCTTAGCTTTGGTTGAAGAAGCTGGCGGTGGTCTCGCTGGCCTTCTTGTCGTCGCCGATGACCTCGATGTACGACGGCGACAGCAGGAAGACCTTGTTGGTCACGCGCTCAATGCTTCCGCGCAGGCCAAAGACGAGGCCCGCGGAGAAGTCCACGAGGCGCTTGGCATCGGACTCACCCATGTCGGTGACGTTCATGATGACAGGAATGCCGTCCCGGAAGCTTTCACCGATGAGCTTGGCGTCGTTATAGGACCGCGGGTGGATCGTGGTGATCTGCCGCAGGCCGGTGGTCTCTTCGCGGCTCGAAGCCGCACGCTTTATGGGTGTCACGGGTGCGCGGTATTCCTCTTCGGCAGCTGGTGGCACTTCACGGACGACCTCGCGGACCGGCGCCGGGGCGCGGCGCTCCTCACGGTCATGCTCCATTGAGTGGTCCTCGTCTTTTTGCTGGGTGGAAAGCTCAGACTCGTAGTGTTCGTCGCCATCGGCGAGCCCAAGATAGATCATTGTCTTGCGCAGAGCGCCGGCCATGGTCGACTCCTAATCGTGTCCGTAAGCGGGCCGCCCAAAGTCCTGACAGCATTGAAAGTGCCCGCCATTCACTTCCAATACTCAGACGCTACCGCACGGCCGGGCGCGAACCGAGAATATCCGAACCAATTCTGAGGTGTGTCGCACCGAACCGCACGGCCGCTTCAAGATCCTGGCTCATTCCGGCGGAAATCCCCGTCGCCGCGGGGTAGTCACCCCTCAACCGGACCGCAATGGCAGCGAGTTTCTCAAACGCCCGGTCCGGATCGGCGCCCAGGGGCGCAACCGCCATGACGCCGGCAAGCCGAAGGCCGCCCGCTTCTTCCAGCTGTTCTGCCAGCAGCGGAACGTCAGCCGGGGCCGCGCCGCCCCGGTGGGCACCGGCGTCGTCGTCGAGGCTCACCTGGATGAAGCAATCGAGGCTGTCCCGCCCGGACCTTTCCTGTTCGGCGGCCATCGCCTTTTCCAATGCCGTCACGAGCTGCGGCCGGTCCACGGAGTGGACGGCGTGGGCGTACCGGACCACGGTCTTGGCTTTCTTGCTCTGGACCTGGCCGACGAAGTGCCACTTAAGGTCCAGTTCCAGGAGCAGGGCCGCCTTCTCCGATGCCTCTTGGTCGCGGTTCTCGCCGAAGTCTGTCACGCCAAGACCTGCCAGCCGGCGCACGTCCTCGGCGGGGTGGAACTTGCTGACGACGATCAGCCGTGGAGGATCATCGTTGCGGTCCGCTGCCGCCGTCGCCTCGGCGATCCGCTGCCTGACGGCCTCCAGGCGTTGCCGCAGCTGGTCCGCCCGCGGATCTTCCCGCACCGGGTCCGCCTCAGTCATGGGTCCAGACCAGCCCGGCGAACCGCCCTGATTGGGTATCCCTGCGGTAGCTGAACAGGGAGTCGTTTTCGAGGGTGCACGGGCCCCGGAATTCGACGGGCACGCCCGCTGATTCGAGCTGGCTCGCAGCGCCTGCGGGCAGGTCGAGTGCCGGCGTCCCCCAGGATGTGGTGGACCAGGCGGAAGGAACGGCGGCGGCAACCTCCGCGCGCAGTTCCGCCGGCACCTCGTAGCACCGTCCGCAGACGGACGGCCCGAGCCAGGCGCGGATGCCCGTGGCCCCAGCGGCGCGCATCTGCTCGACCGCGGCCGGGATGACACCGGCGGAAACCCGGGGCGTCCGGCGTGGACGACGCCAAGCACGTGGCGGCGGGGCCATCGCCCACCAGAACCAGGGGAATGCAGTCAGCCACCATCACTGCCAGCGGGAGGCTGACGGACACCATGGCGTCCGCCGTTGGCGCCTCACAGCCGGTTTCAACGACGGAAACATGGTTTCCATGCACCTGGTTCATGTACTGGAACCGGCGGGGCGCGATGCCCGCGGCATGCTCCAGCTCCTCCCGGCGGCGAATGACCGACGGCGCGTCGTCGCCTACGTGCAATGCGAGGTTGCCCGCCCCGGTGTCCGTGAACGCCACAGACACGCCCGGCAGGACTTCAGCACGCCACAAAAACAATCAGAACACCGACAATCAGGAGAGCAACAGGCGGAGGACGGGTGGACGGCAAAGCCGGCCGGCGGCCTCCTACTTCAGGAAGTCCGGGACATCCAGGTCGTCCGAGCGGTTGCCGGACAGGTCATGTTCAACAACCGACGGAAGGTCGACGTCGAATCCCGAGTCCGCGGGAACCGCCGACGGGCGGTGCTGGCCCCAGTTGCTGAGGCCGGCGGCGCCGACCCCGGCGTGCGCGGGCTGGACATGGACCTGCTGGCTGTGCGACGGCGGCTGGCTCGCCAGATGTGTATAAGAGACAGCGGCACTGCCGGGCGCTGCGGGGCCGACTGCGGCTGCGACTGGTCCATGGACGGCGA
Source organism: Arthrobacter sp. KBS0703 (assembly GCF_002008315.2). Lineage (NCBI taxonomy): Bacteria > Bacillati > Actinomycetota > Actinomycetes > Micrococcales > Micrococcaceae > Arthrobacter > Arthrobacter sp. KBS0703. The sequence goes on from NZ_MVDG02000001.1 coordinate 2,207,135, forward strand.
GGTGGCCTTGACGTCGTCGAATCCGGCAGCGATCACGGTGACGCGCGCTTCATCGCCCAGGGCGTCGTCAATGACGGCACCGAAGATGATGTTGGCCTCGGGGTGGGCGACTTCCTGAACCAGGCGGGCTGCCTCGTTGATCTCGAACAGGCCGAGGTCGGAACCGCCCTGGATGGACAGCAGGACGCCGTGGGCGCCGTCAATGGAGGCTTCCAGCAGCGGCGAGGCGATGGCAAGCTCGGCGGCCTTGACCGCGCGGTCTTCGCCCCGCGCCGAACCGATGCCCATGAGTGCGGATCCCGCACCCTGCATGACCGACTTCACGTCGGCAAAGTCAAGGTTGATCAGGCCCGGCGTGGTGATGAGATCCGTGATGCCCTGGACACCGGACAGCAGGACCTGGTCAGCGGAGCGGAACGCATCAAGGACAGAGACGTTGCGGTCGCTAATGGACAGCAGGCGGTCGTTGGGGATCACGATCAGGGTGTCGACCTCGTCGCGGAGGGCATCGATGCCTGCCTCTGCGGAGCCGGCACGACGGCGGCCCTCGAAGGTGAACGGGCGGGTGACAACACCGATGGTGAGCGCGCCGAGGGAGCGAGCAATGCGGGCAACCACGGGGGCGCCGCCTGTGCCGGTGCCGCCGCCCTCGCCCGCCGTCACGAAGACCATGTCCGCGCCGCGGATGACCTCTTCGATCTCGTCAGCGTGGTCTTCTGCCGCCTGCTTGCCCACTTCGGGGTTCGCGCCTGCGCCAAGGCCCCGGGTCAGCTCGCGTCCGACGTCAAGCTTGACGTCGGCGTCGCTCATCAGCAGGGCCTGCGCATCGGTGTTGATGGCGATGAATTCGACACCGCGGAGACCCACCTCGATCATGCGGTTGACTGCGTTCACGCCACCGCCGCCGATGCCGACGACCTTGATGACGGCCAAGTAATTCTGCGGAGCTGCCACGTTACGTGTCCCTTGTTCGTGTCCTATTGCGAAAACTGATGGAGTCGAGCTTGAAGTTCCGAACCTTAACCTTCGAGTTGAAGGTTATAGTTATGTCAAGTAACTCATGTCTGTGACGCTATTTCCTATGCCTCGTACATTCAATAACCGCCGCCGCGTGTCGGACTAATCACCGCGAAATAGAGCGGTTCAGCGCGTCACCGGATGCCGCGGCACGCTGACGTCATAGATGTTGACGGGATTTGCCGGATCGGCGGGAACCTTCAGGAGGGCCTCCAGCACGCGTGCCTTCAGCTCCTTCTCCCCCGCATTGCCCCAAATGATCGTCTGGCCGTCCACCAGCTTCAGTTCCACGGCGTCGACGGACTTGGCGGAAGCGTTGGAGAGCTTGGCAAGGACATTGGCGGGAAGAGCGCCCAGGACTGCTGCGGTCGCCTGGAACAGATCCTTGCCGATGGTGCCGGCCCCGCCGTCGATGACGGGCAGCTTCACCGATCCCGGATCGGCCGTCGCGCCGAGCCGTACGCCGTCCACATCCACCAGCAGGTACTCCTGGCCGCGTTTGACCAGAGCCACCGGCACGCGCTCATGCACCTGGACCACCAGGACGGACGGCGGGTGCGCCTGGGTGGTCACCGATTTGATCTGGACGAGCGGCTTCAGCAGCGCGTTGACGTCCTCATCGCTCACCTGCGGCAGCGGCGTACCCAGGAGCGGCTTGAGTGCCGCCTGGACCTGGGCCGGCTTGAGCAGCTTCGTGCCGCTGACCGTCACCGTCTGGACGGCGAGCACCGGGGAGTAGACCGCGGCCAGCAGCAGGCCCGCAACGAGGGCGGCAATGATGCACGACGCCACGATGACATTGCGCCTGACGCGTTTGCCCTTGGGCTCGGGGAAAGCGAGAACGTTGTCCGGTTCGGCTTGGCTGCCTGACAGCTGCTGCCCTTGCTTCCCCGGCCCCTGCTCTTTCGCCGCCTGCCCGGAACCCTGTCCGGATGCCTGTCCGGCCGGCTGCTTTGCCGGCTGCTTCCCCCGCTGGCTGTCCTGCGGTGCGGCCGGCGACGCGGGTGCGCTCTTGGAAGCCGAGATCACGCCCGGCTGCGTTGCTTCGCGCGGTTCCGACGCTTTGTCCCGGCTCCCCGGCCGCACAGGCTTGTACGTGGGACGGCGGCTGCTAGCCAAGGAGGGACTCCACGATGAGGGGCCCGTAGGCGGTCACGTCTCCGGCCCCCGCCGTGAGGATGATATCCCCCGGCTGGGCGGCGGAGGTGACGGCCTCCACGGCGGCGGCGCCGGCCGCGACGAGGCGCCCGCCGGGGCCCAGGTGCTGGGCGATGAGTCCGCTGCTGACACCCGGGATGGGATCTTCCCTGGCGGGGTAGATGTCCAGCACCAGGGCGGTGTCGGCTGCGTTGAGGGCGTCGGCGAATTCCGAGGCTGTCTCTTATACACATCTAGATGTGTATAAGAGACAGGAGAAAAGGTGCGGCTGGAAAAGCACGTGGACCTTGTGGGCGCCGGCAACAGAGCGGGCAGCCGCAAGTGCCGCGCGGACCTCCGTGGGGTGGTGGGCGTAGTCGTCGTACACGCGCACTCCCCTGCCTTCTCCCTTGAACTCAAACCGCCGGGAGGCACCGGCGAAACCTGCCAGGGCCGCGGCGGCTGAGCCTGCCTCGACGCCCAGTTCAAGGGCCACGGCCATCGCCGCCGCGGCGTTGAGCGCGTTGTGCCGCCCCGGCACCTGCAGTGTCAGGGGAAACTGTCCTGCCGCCGTCGAGACCGCTACGTTGCCGGGGCCGGCGTCGTCCAGCCTGAGGTCGGCGGCAGCAGAGGTGCCGTAAAGAACAACGCGGGTGTTTCCGCGTTCCCGCGTGCGGCGGGCCAGCGCAAGCGCTCCGGCGTCGTCCGCGCAGGCCACCAGCACGCCGTCCGCGGGCAGGAGCGCCGTGAAGCGGTCGAACGATTCGTACACTGCCTCGGCCGTGCCGTAGTGGTCCAGGTGGTCCGGTTCAACGTTTGTGACGACGGCGATCTGCGGGCGGTAGTTCAGGAACGACCCGTCGGATTCGTCGGCCTCCGCCACGAACACCTTGGAGCTGCCGTTGGCGGCATTGACGCCGAGCGCCGGGACGTTGGCTCCGATGGCGAAGGAGGGGTCCAGGCCCGCGCCCTGCAGCAGCACGGTGATCATGGACGTGGTGGTGGACTTCCCGTGTGTGCCCGCCACGGTGACCACGAGGTCGTCGGCCATGGTGGCCGCCAGCGCCTCGGAACGGTGCAGGACCGGAAGCCCGGCTGCCCTCGCTGCGGCCAGTTCGGGGTTGTCAGCTCGAATGGCCGAACCTGCCACGACGGTCTGGGTGTCGCCGAGGTTTGCCGCCGCATACCCGACCGAAATCTTCGCCCCGGCTGCGGCGAGGTCTGCCATCACGGGCAGGTCCTTGGCGTCGGATCCGCTCACCGGCACGCCGCGGGCCACCATGATCCTGGCGACGGCGGACATGCCCACCCCGCCGATCCCGATGAAATGCACGCGGCCAAGCGCGTCCTGCCGGAGTGGGGCGTTGCCTGTCATTTGGATACCGCTTCCAGTACAAGATCGGCCATGAGCCGATCGGCATCCCTGATGCCGAGGTTTTCCGAGTTCGCCGCCATGGAGCCGAGCCTGGCCCGGTCAGTAAGCAGCGGTATGAGCTGGGTCCGGACCCAGTCGGGGGTGAAGTCCCGGTCCGCGACGATCAGGGCGCCGCCGGCCTTCACGAGTCCGTCCGCATTCAGTGCCTGCTCGCCGTTGCCGATGGGCAGCGGCACGAACACCGCAGGAACGCCGACGGCGGCCACCTCGCTGACCGTGGCCGCTCCGGCCCGGGCGAGCAGCAGGTCCGCGGCGGCGTAGACCGTCTCCATGCCGTCGACGTATTCGCGCTGCCGGTAGCCGTCGGCCTGCAGCGGGTTGCCGGCGCTGTCCTCGACCGACTTCCCGCGGCCGGTGATGTGGAGGGTCTGTATTCCGGCGTCCGCCAGGGCCTGGAGGGAGGCGGCGACGGTGCGGTTGATGCTCTGCGCTCCTGAGGAGCCGCCGGTGACGATCAGCACCGGCTTGTCCGGCTGCAGGCCCAGGGCACCGAGGGCGTTGGCGCGTGCGGTGGCCCGGACCAGGGCTGAGACTTCACGGCGCATCGGCATGCCGACATGCCTGGCGTTCTTCAGCCGCGTGCCGGCGAAGGCCACGGCCACGTGGCTGCTCAGCCGGGCACCCACCCTGTTGGCCAGGCCGGGCCGGGTGTTGGCCTCGTGAATCACGATCGGAATCCTGCGCCGCCACGCGGCCAGGTACATCGGCGTGCAGACGTAGCCCCCGACCCCCACGAGGACATCCGCCCTGGCGTCGTCGAGGATGCGGCCGGCCTGCTTTACGGCTCCGGCCAGCCGGCCGGGCAGGCGCAGCAGTTCCACGGAGGGCCTGCGCGGGAACGGGACGCGGTCAATCGTGGCGAGCTCGAGGCCTGCGGCCGGCACCAGCCGGGTCTCCATGCCAGCGGAGGTTCCCACCGCCAGCAGCCGGGCGTCGGGGCGCGCATCGCGGATGGCGGCGGCGATGGCCAGTAGCGGATTGATATGGCCCGCCGTTCCGCCGCCGGCGAGGACCACGGACAATGACTCGGTTTTCATCAGGTGCTGTTTACGCTTTCGTACGGGGTTTCTTGCGTCCGGGCATCCGGAGCGGGCCCAGCATTTTCCGGGGCCTCATGCTGGGCGCCATCTGGACCCGGGCCAGTGACAACACTACGCCGATTGCGCAGAGCGACATGAGCAGGGCCGAGCCGCCGTAGGAAATGAACGGCAGCGGAACACCGATCACCGGGACGAGCCCCGTGACCACCGCCATGTTGACCGTGGCCTGGCCCAGCAGCCACACCATGATGGTGCCCGCGAGGACCCGGTGGAACAGGTCCTCCTGCGCCACCACCACGCGGTAGATCGCGGCGCCCAGGATGGCGAAGAGAATCAGTACGACGACGGTCCCCACCAGCCCGAGTTCCTCGCCGATGATGGCGAAGATGAAGTCGTTGTGCGCTTCCGGGATCCAGCTGTACTTCTGGCGGCTCTGCCCCAGCCCGACGCCGAACCAGCCGCCGGAGGCCAGGCCGTACAAGCCGTTGGTCGACTGGTAATTGGCGTCGGTGCCGTCGCCGCAGGACTGCCCCGTCCACCACGAGGTAATGCGGCACATTCGGTTCGAGCTGGTCATGGCCATGACGGCGGTGGCCGCGATGCCGGCGATCGCGGCGAAGCCGAACAGGTAAAGGCGCACGCCGGCGAAAAACAGGGCGGCGGCCATGATCATCATGATGATCATGCCGGTGCCGAGGTCGTTGCCGGCAAGAACCAGTCCGATGATGCCCAGTGCGAGCGGGACCACCGGTATGACGGCATGCTGCCAGCGCTGGAGGAGCCGGCCTTTTTTGGCCAGCACTGTAGCCATCCACAGCGCCAGGGCAAGCTTGGCCGCCTCGGACGGCTGCAGTGTGAAGAACGGGCCGACCTCGATCCAGTTCTTGTTGCCGTTTACGGTGGTGCCGATGAGCAGGACCAGCCCGAGCAGGCCGTACGCGAGCATGATACCGGGCCACGCGAGGCGCTTCAGCCAGACCACGTTGATCCGGGACAGCATGAACATCAGGAAGATGCCGATCCCCGCGAACAGTCCCTGCTTGAGGGCCGCCGTGTAGGGGGACTCCCCTGCGGCGATGGCCTCCACGCTGGACGCCGAGAGCACCATCATGATGCCGATGGCCGTCAGGGCGAGGGTGGTGCCAAGGATGAGGTAGTACGTGGAGCCGTTGCGCGACTTTCCGGTTCCCTCGAGCGCAGACCAGAACGAACGGTACCAGCGCAGCAGCCTGGCAACGGCCGGAGGCTTCTGCCCCGGGCCTTTGCCGGCAGTCGTCACGGCGGTCCCACGAGCCGTGCCTGCGGTTCGCGTCTTGGCGGCCGCGGGACGTGTGGGCGTGCTGACCATTCTTACTCCTTGCCGGTCTGGGCCTGCCCTTCCACGAGCTCGCGGACTGCTTCGATGAAGGCGTCGCCACGGTGAGCATAGGAAGAGAACTGATCCATGGAAGCAGCCGCCGGGGCCATGAGCACAGTGTCACCCGAGGTGGCCAGCTGCGCCGCCGAAGCGACGGCCCGTGCCATCACGTCCTCACCGGTCTCTGGCGAAGCCGGGGCGGCGTCAGGTCCGGTTCCGGCAGGCTGCACCATTTCAGTGTGGCCCGTGGCCGGCCGTATGACGGGGACATCGGGAGCGTGTCGCTGCAGGGAGTCTTCCAGTGACGCCGTGTCGGTGCCGATGAGCACCACTCCCTTGAGCCGCCCAGCGTTCTCACGGACGAGTTCGTCGTAGTTGACGCCTTTGGACAGGCCGCCGGCGATCCAGACCACCGGGTCGAAGGCGGAGAGCGATGCAGCCGCCGCGTGCGGATTCGTGGCTTTTGAGTCGTTGATCCAGAGCACGCCGTCCTGCCTGGCCACGGGCTGGATGCGGTGATTTCCCGGAATGTAGGCCTGCAGTCCCTGCCTGACGTGCTCGGGCTTGAGTCCGTAGGCCCGCACCAGCCCGGCGGCCGCCAGGGCGTTGGCCACCATGTGGCGCGGAGCCACCGGTCCGAGATCCGACATCGACGCCAGCTCGGCGGCGCTGTCCTTGCGCTCGGCGATGAACGCCCGGTCCACCAGCAGGCCTTCGACGACGCCCAGCATGCTGATGGCCGGGGTGAGCGTGGTGAAGCCGACTGCGCGGCAGCCTTCCACAACGTCGGCGTCCTCCACCATGCGCTCGGTTTCGATCTGCTCGGCGTTGTAGATGCAGGCTTTCTGGGTATGTTCGTAGATCTTTGCCTTGTCGGCGAGGTACGAGGTGTAGGAGCCGTGCCAGTCCACGTGGTCCTCGGCCACGTTGAGGCAGACGCTCGCCACGGCGGACACGGATTCGCACCAGTGCAGCTGGAAGCTGGAAAGCTCCACTGCCAGGACGTCGTATTCGACCGGATCCCGAAGGGCGTCGAGGATGGGCGTTCCGACGTTTCCGACGGCCAGTGCCTTGAGCCCGGCTGCGCGCAGCATCGATTCGGTCAGGCCGACGGTCGTCGTCTTGCCATTCGTGCCCGTGATGGTCAGCCAGTCCGCCGTCTTGCGGCCCTCGCGGACCCGCACGCGCCAGGCGAGTTCGACGTCGCCCCACACCGGGATGTGCGCACGCTTGGCGGCCGCCAGCAGAGCCTGGTCCGGCCGCCAGCCGGGCGACGTCACGATGAGGTCCGGCTTCACGCCGTCGATCTTCGGAACGGATCCGACCGCGCTTTCGCCCAGCAGCACGTCCACGGCTCCGACGATTTTGAGCGTGTCCGCTTTGGCGGTGGCAATGTCGGTCGCGGAGGCGTCCACCACCACCACACGGGCTCCGAGCTCGATCAGCGTGTCCGCAGCTGCGAAGCCTGAGACGCCGATTCCGGTGACCACCACGCGGAGTCCGGCCCAGTCCGAGTCCCAGCTGACGAGGTCCTTGAGCCTGTCGGCGGCGGCGTGGCCGGCGCCCGGTGCGTTGCTGCTCACAGCAGGACCACCCATTCTGCGTAGAAGATGCCCAGGCCCGCGGCCACAAACAGTCCGGCCAGTATCCAGAACCGGACCACCACGGTGACCTCCGCCCAGCCCTTGAGTTCGAAGTGGTGCTGCAACGGGGCCATTTTGAAGAATCTCTTGCCCTTGGTGACCTTGAAATAGCCCACCTGGATGATGACGGAGAGCGTGATGAGGACGAACAGGCCACCGATGAAGGCGAGCAGCAGTTCGGTGCGCGACAGGATGGCGAACCCGGCGATGGCCCCGCCAATGGCCAGGGATCCGGTGTCGCCCATGAAGATCTTGGCGGGCGACGTGTTCCACCAGAGGAAGCCGACGAGGGCCGCGCTCATAATGGCGGCAAGCAGCGCGAGGTCCAGCGGGTCCCGCACGGAATAACAGCCGCTCCCGGCCTGGCGGGGCGAACCACACGCCTGGTTGCTCTGCCAGATGCCCATCAGCGTGTAGGCGCCGAAGACCATCACGGCGGCGCCCGCGGCCAGTCCGTCCAGTCCGTCGGTGAGGTTGACGCCGTTTGTCGCGGCGGTGACGATCAGGTTGGACCACAGCACAAAGAGGATCGCGCCGAGCACCGAGCCGCCGAAGGCGAGGTCAAGCCACGGGATGTCGCGGACCAGGGAAATCTTGGTGGACGCCGGCGAGAGTCCGTCCGGGTCCGGGAAGTACAGGGCCAGCACGGCGAAGATGACGCCCACGGCGGCCTGGAGGATCAGCTTGGCCTTGGCGTCCAGGCCGAGGCTGCGCTGGCGCGAGATCTTGATGAAGTCGTCGAGGAAGCCGACCAGGCCCATGCCCACCATGAGGAACAGGAGAAGCAGGGCGGACACCGACGGGCCGGCCGATCCGGGGTTCAGGAGCCACATGATGAGGTGTGTCAGTCCGTAGCTGGCCAGGACCGCCCCCACAACGACGGCGCCGCCCATGGTGGGGGTGCCGCGCTTTGTGTGGTGTGACGTGGGGCCGTCATCGCGGATGAACTGGCCGTAGCCCTTGCGGACCAGCAGCCGGATGAACAGCGGAGTTCCTACCAATGCCATCAGCAGGGCCAGGCCAGCGCCGATAAGTAGTGCAATCACAGCAGCTCGCTCCCTTCGTTGGCAGTTGCGGGGTTTTGTGGGGGTAATGCTATCCGATCGCCCAAATGGCGAAGTCCGACGCTGTTCGAGGATTTGAAGAGCACCAGGTCACCGGGTTCGAGCTGTTCCTGGAGCAGGTCATACGCTTCGTCCGCGTTCTCGGCAAAGACGCATTCGTCACCCCAGGACCCTTCCTGGACGGCTGATACGTAGAGCGAACGAGCCTCGCGCCCCACTACCACCAGGCGTGAGATGTTGAGCCGGACCACCTGGGTGCCCACGGCGGTGTGCTCGCGGATGGAGTCCTCGCCAAGTTCGAGCATCGCTCCGAGCACGGCCCAGGTCCGGCGTCCCCGGCCAAGGTCGGCCAGGGTCCGGAGTGCCGCCCGCATGGATTCCGGGTTGGCGTTGTATGCGTCGTTGATGACGGTGACGCCGTCGGGCCGCTCGGTCCGTTCCATGCGCCACCGGCTGGCGGCTGACTGCGAGCTGAGTGACGCGCCGATGCGTGCGGCCGGGATGCCGGCAGCGTGGGCGGCGGCTGCCGCGGCGAGCAGGTTTGAGACGTGGTGCTCTCCGATGAGCCGGCTGCTCACCCGGACAGCCTCCTCCCCCGGCAGTTCAAGGTCGAACTCGGGGTGGCCGGACGCGTTCGTGTCCAGGTGTTCTGCACGGACGGTCGGTCCTTGGGCGGCGGCGTTCCGGGCAGAGAAGCCCAGAACTGTGGCAGACGTGCGCACCGCCATGGCCGCAACCCGCGGATCGTCCAGGTTCAACACGGCGGTGCCGGCGGGGTCCAGGGCTTCCACGAGTTCGCCCTTGGCTGCCGCAATATTCTCAACGCCGCCGAATTCGCCGGCATGTGCCGTTCCCACGCCGAGCACGACGCCGATCTCGGGGGCGACCATGTTCGCCAGGTACCGGATATGCCCGATGCCCGTGGCGCCCATTTCAATGACAAGGAAGCGGGTCTCGAAGCCTGCCTGGAACACGGTGAGGGGAACGCCCACTTCACCGTTGTACGACCCGTGCGGCGACACCGTCTTGGCTTCCGTGGAAAGGATCCCGGCCAGCAGGTCCTTCGTGGTGGTTTTGCCCGCGGAACCGGTGATGCCGATGACCGTGAACTGTTCGCCGGATGCCTCGCGGCGCGCCCGGATCCGCCGGACCTGCTCCGCTGCCAGGGCGCCCATGGCCAGTACGGCGTCGTCGACGATCACCGACGGATACGTCTGCCCGGCGCCGTCGGCGATTTCGCGTTCGGCAAGGGCCAGCACGGCGCCCTTGTCGAACGCCGCGCCCACGAACGCGTGCCCGTCGGCGTGCTCGCCCGGCTTGGCCACGTACAGCGACCCGCCGATGGCCTCGCGCGAGTCGGTCACCACGGATCCCGGAGTGACGTCGGGGTCGGCAAGCAGCCGGCCGTTGGTGATTTCGGCGATTTCCGCCGCAGTTAGTGCAATCATGTCGGTCTAGGACTCTATCCGGTCGTCGCCAAGAACGGTGAATCCTCGTGCCGTCAAGGCGTTCCGGAGTTCCACCCTGTCGTCGAGGGCAAGGTTGACTCCCTTGACCTCCTGCCACACTTCGTGTCCGCGCCCGGCTATGAGGATGGTGTCCTCCGGCGCCGCCAGTTCCACGGCCTCGCGGATTGCGGCGTCGCGGGGGAAGACCTCCATAATGCGGCAATCGAGCTGCTCTGCCTCTTTGGCGTCCGTGGCTCCCACCAGGACGTCCGCGCGGATCGCCGCGGCGTCCTCATCGTGGGGATCGTCGTCGCTGATGATCACGACGTCGGCAAGCCGGGCAGCGATGGCTCCCATGGCCGGCCGCTTCCCCTGGTCGCGCTGTCCGGTGGCGCCGAAGACCACTATGACCTTGGCGGCCGGGTCCGGGGACCTGACGGCCTCGAGGGCACGCGCCAAGGCATCGGGGTTGTGCGCAAAGTCCACCACGGCTGCGGGCTTTGCGGAGACGAGCTGCATCCTGCCCGGCACGGCTACGGTGAAGGGGTCGCTGGCGTCCAGCGCGGCCTGGACTTCTGCCGCGTCCGCACCGCCTGCCAGCACCATGGCAAGGGCCAGCGCGGCGTTGGAGACATTGAACGCGCCGGGCAGCCCGGTGTGGACGCGCAGCTCCGTCCCGGTCCTGCCGCGGAGGGTGAATTCCGTGCCAAGGCCCCTGGGCCGCGGATCGGCCACTGTCCAGTCGGCGTCTGTCCAGTCGGTGTCGGGCGCCTCCACGGTGCCTGCCTGCCGGCCGCCCGGCTGAAGGGTGGTGGCGAGGGTGGTGACCGGGAGCTTCGCCTCGGCGGCGAGGCGGCGGCCCCATTCGTCGTCGACCGTCACGACGGCAGCCCGGGCGCGCTCCGGCGTGAAGAGCTCAGCCTTGGTCCGGAAGTAGTCGTCCATGGTGCCGTGCAGGTCCAGGTGGTCCTGGGTCAGGTTGGTGAATCCGACGACGTCGAAGACGACGGCGTCCACGCGGCGGAAGGACACGGCGTGCGAGGACACTTCCATGGACGCTGCGTCCAGGCCCCGTTCCCGCATGAGGGCGAGCAGCGCGTGGACGTCGGTGGACTCAGGCGTGGTGAGGAGGCTGGGAATCGGTTTCCCCCCAGCCACAATCTCTATGGTGCCGATCAGCCCGGTCTTCTTGCCCAGTGCCTGCAGCAGGGCGTTGAGAAAGTATGTCGTGGTCGTCTTGCCATTGGTGCCGGTGACGCCGAAGAGCGCGGGGGAAGCGCTGTCGGCAGCCTGGCTCCGGTAGATCAGCGCGGAAAGCCGCCCCACCACGGCGCGTGGCTTGTCCACCACGAGCACGGGCACGGAGATATCCGGCGACAACGCCAGGAGCCGGGCGCCGGCGTCGTCAGTCAGGACGGCAACCGCGCCGGCCTCGATCGCCGGAGTGGCGAAGTCGGCGCCGTGGCGGGCCGCACCCGGCAATGCGACGTACAGGTCTCCCGGCTCCACAGCGCGCGAATTGAGCGAGATGCCGGTAACGGGGACTGACGCCGAGGCTCCGGCCACTGTGACGCCGACCGACCGTCCGATGGCACCCAGCTCGACTGCGGCGACGGCCGTGGGCCGGAATCCGCTGACGGACTCCTCTCCGTCCGGGGCATCGGCAGTGCCGGGGGCATTGTGCTCTGACAAGTGGATCTCCGTTGGTACTAGTGGACCAACGGACACGACAGAACGGTTTGTTCAGGTGCGCCGCGGTCTTTGTTTAGCGGGCGTGCTACTTGGTTTAGCGGGCGTGCTACTTGGCGTACTGCGGCAGTCTGACCGGTTCGCCGGTGGACGGCGGAACGTTGTACGTCCGCAGTACCTGGCTCATGACCGAGCGGAACACAGGCCCGTTGGTGATTCCGTAAATGGACCCCTTGGGCCGCTGCAGGACCACCTCAACAATAAACCGCGGATCGTCCATGGGCGCCATTCCCAGGATAGAAGCGGTGTAGCCGCAGAACCCGGCTGTTCCGTCGTCGCATGGCGATTCGGATGTTCCCGTCTTGGCGCCGACCCGGTAACCGTCGAGGGCCGCTTCCTTGATTTCGCCCTCGGTCACGGCGCTTTCAAGCATGTCCCGGACCTGTTTGGCTGTGTTTTTGGAGACGATCTGGCGGGACGGTTTGGCCGCTACTTTCTCTTCGCTGCCGTCCGGACTGATGTAGCTGTCGATAAGCCGGGGCTGCAGCATGACGCCGTCGTTGGCAATTGTCTGGTACGCACGCACGGTCTGCAACGTCGACTGGGATACGCCCTGGCCAAACAGGACAGTGTACTGCTGCCGGTCATCCCACTGCGCCGCCGGAGTCAGGATGCCTTTGGCTTCAGCGGGAAGTCCGATGTCCGGCGCCTCCCCGATGCCGAACTTCTGCAGCCAGTCATGCCGCTGGTCCCTGGTCAGGCGGCTGCCCGCCATCACGGTTCCGGTGTTCATGGAGTAGCCGATGATGCCAGCGAGGGTCCGTTTCTCTGTTCCGTGGGAAAACGCGTCATCGAATTGCTGTCCGTCAATCACCAGGGACGGCGGGATCGTGAAGGTGTCCAGCGGGCTGGACTTGCCTTCCTGGATCAGCGCGGCGGTTGTGAGTGGCTTCTCCACGGATCCGGGCTCGTACGCTGCGGTCACGGACCGCACGCCGCGGTCCTTGGCCGCCACCTTGCCGGGATCGTTGGGATCGGGGGCGTTGGTATCGGCCATGGCAATGATGTTCCCGGTCTTCACGTCGGAGACGATGATGACGCCCCATTCGGCGCTGAGCTTGTCCGCCTGGCTCTGGATCGCCTGCTGCGCGAAGTACTGGATATCGGAGTTCAGGGTGAGTTTGACGTCCTTGCCGTCCTGCGCCGGTGTCAGCTGGTCCACTCCCACGGGGATGCGGAGGCCGTCGGCGCCGATCTCAAACAGGCGCTTGCCGGGGGTGCCCCTCAGGATTTCGTCCTGGGTCTGTTCCAGTCCGGCCTGGCCCGTGGTGCCGTTCTCCAGGAAGCCCACGATGCCGCCGGCCACCGAACCGTTGGGGTAGACGCGCTTGCTGGTTCCCTCGGAGAAAATGCCGGGGATCTGCAAGTTGGAGACGCGGTCCTCGACGTCCGGCTTGAGGTCCTTGGCCACGACGTAGTAGGTGCGTTCGCCCGTGACGGCCTTCCGGACGTCCTGGGCGTCCATTCCCAGGACATCGGCGAGCTCGGAAATCCCCTGGTCCCGGGATACCGTCACCAGCTCTTCCTTGCCGTTCACCGTCTCAAGCCGTTTGAAGGATTCCGTCTTGGTGTTGACGGACTGGTCAACAGTGATGTTGTAGCGGATGACACTGTTGGCCAGTACCGTTCCGTTTGCATCGACAATGCTGCCGCGCTCGGCGGGGAGGACGGTGGGACGCAGCCGGTTATCAAGGGCAGCTTCAGCCATGCCGCCGACGTCGAGGCCCTGGACCAGGAAGAGTTTTCCGCCGACCACGAGGAGCAGCGCCAGCATGATGCTCAGGCCGAGACGGAGCCTCTTGGTGGCGTTCGGGACTTTCTGCCTGCCTGCCTTGCCGGTGCCTTGCGCCACGATCATCCCTTACTGCTTGCCTTGCCGGCTGGTCGCCGCGCCCGTACCAGTTACTGCCCCGGTGCTTTTTGTTCCGGCGCCGGAATGGTGCCTCCGTTGAGGACCGCCGCTGGCTTCTTTGCGGCCGCCGGGGCCGCCACCGGAGCCGCAGCCTTGTCGCTACCCGCGGGCCGCCTGCTTTCCAGCGGATCCTTGGTGCTTGCCGGCGGGACAACGTTCAACTGGCCCGGGACTGCCGGGGCGGCGATCACGGCACCTGCGGAGTCGCCCTTGACCGCCGGCTTGGCCTTTCCGCTGACAGTCAGTGTGGACAGATCAATCTGGCCTTTGCCGGTGGAAGCAACCATTCCCAATTCTGAGGCCCTGGCCGCGAGATTCTGGGGAGCCTCGAAGTTTTGGACCTGCTGTGTCAGATCCTGGTTCTGCTTCGTGAGCGCCGTCTGCTCGCTGCGGAGCTTCACGAGCTGGTACTGGGCCGTGGACACGGAGATGTTGAGCACCAGGACCGCCATGAGCGCCACTGCGAGCATCCCAAAGCAGAGAACCACGAAGGGGGCACGGCGCTTCTTGGGCATCGAGCGGACCAGCGAGAGCGGGGTCCGCGCCTTGCGCGCGCTTTCCTCCTGAACGCCGGGGCCGGAGGTGAGGGTGAGGTTCTTGACAGCTGCGGTGCTCATGCGGCTCTCCTGGCTCTGATGCGTTCCACGGCGCGCAGCCGGGCTGAAGCTGCGCGCGAATTCTCCGCGATCTCGACGGCGGTAGGCACCTCGGTGCCTTTGGTCAGGGTCTTGAGTTCGGCTTTGTGCTCTTCGAGCTCCACCGGGAATCCGAGCGGAGCTGACGACTTGGAACGCGCCTGGAAGACGCTTTTAACGATCTTGTCCTCCAGGGAGTGGTAGGACATGACGACGATCCGGCCGCCCAGGGCGATGGCTTCCACCGCCGCCGGGACCGCGCGCTCGAGGACCTCGAGTTCTTCGTTGACCTCGATCCGGAGCGCCTGGAACGTCCGCTTCGCCGGGTGGCCTCCGGATTTGGCGGCCCCCGCCGGAACAACTGCCCGGATTTGTTCCACCAGCTCGCCGGTGGTGGCGAAGGACTTCACGGCCCGGGCCGCGACAATCCGGTTGGCGATGCGGCCGGCGAACTTCTCCTCGCCCCACTTGCGGATGATCCTGACCAGGTCTTCTTCGCTGTAGTTGTTGACGACGTCCGCCGCCGTCTGCCCGCGGCTGGTGTCCATCCGCATGTCCAGGGGCGCGTCGAATGAGTAGGCGAAGCCCCGCTCACGCTCATCGAGCTGAAGGGAGGAGACGCCGAGGTCCATCAGGATGCCGTGGACCTCCGGAACGCCGAGGTCCTCGAGGACGTCGGCGATTTCGTCGTAGACGGCATGGACAAGGTCGGTGCGGGCGGCGAAGGGCTTGAGCCGCTCACCGGCGAGGGCCAGCGCTTCTTCGTCCCTGTCGATGCCGATCAGGTGGAGGTCCGGGAAGCGCTGGAGCATAGCTTCGGCATGTCCGCCCATTCCCAGCGTGGCGTCGATGGCCACCGGGGTCTCGCCCCTCTGGCGTGCTGCTTCGAATCCCGGCGCCAACAGATTAATGCACCGGTCCTTCAGGACCGGCACATGGCGTTCGGACGTAGGTTTGGCCTGGTCGTGTTCGTTCATACCTTCGTCCTTCCTTGAGCGCCTCGTGTGGTTTCTTGAGCCAGATCCCCATCCGCGCCTATCCTCATGGCTGCCTGGCTCCGGGGAAGTGAGCCAGGAAGTCGTGTGGATGGGCGGCTGGAGATCTCGTCCAAGAAACAGGTTGCGATATTTCGTGCCGGCATCCTAGAGAATGCCGGCAATGGGGTTGTCGGTTTCGGAGAAGGAGGTTTCCTTCTCCGCCAGGTACACATTCCAGGCCTGGGCGTCCCAGATCTCAGCGCGAGTGCCGGCACCGATCACCGCCAGCTCCCTGCCAAGCCCTGCGTACTCCCGGAGCGCGGGAGGAATAGTCACGCGCCCCTGCTTGTCAGGCACCTCGTCCGAGGCTCCAGAGAGAAAGACCCGGATGTAGTCACGAGCTTGCTTGTTGGAGATGGGAGCCTCCCGGATCTGCTCGTGAACCCTCGCGAATTCCTGCTCGCTGAAGACGTAGATGCAGCGCTCCTGACCTCGCGTGAGAACAAGTCCGCCGGCAAGCTCCTCACGGAACTTGGCGGGAAGAATGATCCGCCCCTTTTCGTCCAGACGCGGCGAGTGTGTCCCCAGGAACACGTCCCCACCGCCCGTCTGCCGTCAGAAGCCGAACAACCCCCGCGCTGCCACTACCCTCTTACGCGCTCCACTTTACTCCACTTCTCCCCACAGTCAACGCAACACGGACGTTTCTCTGAGGCTTGGACAAACTTATTCCGCTAAATACCAAGGGTTTTTCGCGGGGGTGGGAAGTGGAGGGAAAATTGCCGGCCCGCACGGAAGCGTCAGCCACGACCGGAGCCTTCCATTTCCACAGCCATGGGCCCGGAAACGGACGGATTCGGGTGCCGGGCACTGCGGCAGTCCAGGGCCGGAATTCCGGGGTTAAAAACAAAAGACCCGCCGGGAGCGGGTCTTTGTTCGGGCCTGGTCGTGAACCGGTGGCGCTAAGTGGAGGCGGCGCAGAAATCGAGGTGGTGCGAAGTGGAGGTGGTGGGAAGTGGAGCGCGGATAAGCTCAGGGCTCCCCGCGGCGCCTTTCGTCCCAGCGCTCTTCGAGGCTGTTCATGAAGGAACTCTTGCCCTTGGACTTCTTGCCCCGTCCGGAGGTCTTTGCCTTGCCCGCCGCAGCGCTGCGCATCGTGGCAAAGTAGACCCCGGCTCCCATGACGACAAATCCGAGGACACCAACGAAGATGTTCTGCAGGGAAACGCCCACGAGGAGGAGCAACACTCCCGCCAGCGTGGCCAGCACACCGATCACAATGTGCCTGGTAGACCATGTGCGGCCCGGATCCGAGCCCATGGAATTGGCAAACTTGGGATCGTCCTCATGCAGTTGCCTCTCGAGTTGCTCGAGCAGCTTCTGTTCGTGCTCCGAGAGCGGCATCACGACCTCCTTAAGTAGGCCAACGTCCGGACTGATCGGGACCAGTTCTTTCTGCCACGTCAACGACCGGCATGCTGTACAGGTTCCCGGCCTCCCGACATTGGCAGATCCATGGATCCAAGCATACGGACGCGGGCGGGTCAGTTGATCCACACATGTCCAGACGTTCGAAATCTTTGTATATCTAAGGATAGTTTGTTAGGCGCTGATCTGAAAGACGCTGTTCACGGACCGCAACCCGATTTGACCTTGAAATCCCGGCAAAAGTTGCTGTTCCCGCACCTGGCGGGGAGCCGGCTCAGCGCGTGCCGCTCCCCGGGTCCAGGAGGCGGGCCGGCAGCACTGATTTACTGCCGAATTTCTCCGTCACCCTGTCCAGCGCCTGCTCCGCGGCACGCCAGTTGTCGTCACGCCGGTCAAAGCTCAGCTGGAGCGAGGTCTGGGCCGCCGCCTCGAGTTGCTCGGCACGCACACCCACGAGCCGGACGGTCATGGACCGCTCACCCAGCGACTCCAGCAATTGCACGGCCACAGCGTAGAGGAGCTGCGCGCTGTCCAGCGGCGTGTGGACCGTCCGGCTCCGCGTCACGGTCGAGAAATCGGCGTAGCGCAGCTTGAGGGCAACAGTGCGCGCCACCAGGCCGGACGCGCGCAGGCGTTCGGCTGTCCTGTGGCAAAGGCGCAGGAGTTCCCGGTGGAGGAGGGCGTCGTCGGCGGTGTCCACCGCGAAGGTCTCCTCGGCTCCAATGCTTTTCTCAAGCCGCACGGGAGTCACGACGCGCGGATCAATCCCCCACGCCAGCCGGTGGACATGTTCGCCACCAGCGCCCAGCACCTTCTTGAGGGACGAGACGGGCGTCGCGGCGACATCGGCCACGGTGCGGATTCCCATCCTGGCAAGGACGTCCGCGGTCTTCGCACCTACGCCCCAGAGTGCGTTGACGGGGAGGCTGTGCAGATACGGAACGGTCTGCTCGGGCCGGATCAGCAAAATGCCGTCCGGTTTGCACCTTGTGGAGGCGATCTTGGCCACGAACTTGCTGGCCGCGACCCCCACGGAGGCTGTGATTCCCAGTTCCCTGGAGACCCTGATCCGGACCAGCTCCCCGATCTGCAGCGGCGTGCCGAGCCTCCGGATCGCACCGCCGACATCGAGGAACGCCTCATCCACGCTCACGGGCTCAACGAGCTCCGTGATCGACTCGAAAATGGACATCAGCTGGCCGGAGACCTCGTAGTAGAGCTTATGCCGGGGCTCAATAATCACGGCCTGGGGGCACAGGCGGTGGGCAATCACCATCGGCATCGCGGACTTGACGCCGAAAGCCCGGGCTTCATAGGACGCCGACAGCACCACGGAGCGGTCCGCCGGATAACCCACGATGACCGGTTTGCCGCGCAATTCCGGGCGTCCCCGCAGTTCGACGGAGACGAAGAAGGCGTCCATGTCCACGTGCATAATGCTGCTGCGCCGGAGGTCGCGAAGACGCGCTTCTATTTGCTCTTTGTCCTGGTCCGGCCCCACATCTGCAATCCTATGCCCTGCTACTGACTAAACTGGAGGCTGAATCCGGCATCAACCCCAGGAGGAACGCACCTGTGAAGGTCATTGGAACGCCCGTGCCTGCACGCCTAGGCCTGCTGGCGGCCGGAACGGTATTGCTGGCGGTGTCGGCGTGCAGTGCGCCGTCGCCGGGCTCCGCTCCGTCCCCCGAAGCTTCGGCTTCCACCTCGGCATCAGCACAGGTGAGCACTACGGCGCCTCCGAGTCCGTCGGCCTCACCCGGCACCTCGGCAGCAGTGGGAGCGCTCGTTGCAGGATTCCCGCAAAAGCTCCTTCCGGTCATGCCCGGGGCCAAGATCGTCGCCAGCAGTTTCGATAAGTCCACCTCCCCCGCAACGGTCGCCTTGGTGGGTTCCATCGCTGCCAAGCCGGCCGCCGTCGTCGATTTTTATACCAAAGCGCTGGAGGCGCAGGGCTTCAAGCCGGTCCCGGGCAACACGGTGGGGACGGTGGCCTCCAAGGACTTTGTCCGAACCGGAAACGAAACCGTCAACATTGCGGTTCCCGAGATTGCCGGGGTATCCACCTTCACTATCGGCGCCAACGTGGCTCCCGAGTCCGTCAAGTGACCGTGGCAGAGCAGCTGCGCGATGAGCAGACAGCCTTTGTTGCTGCCGTCGCGGGACGACTCACCGACTTCCTGACCACAAGGCAGTCCGTGATGGCATCGATCTCCCCGGACATCGATCCCATCATGGGCTCGATCTCCAACCTCGTCACCGGGGGCAAGAGGCTCCGGGCCCTCATGTGCTACTGGGGATGGCGGGGCGCCGGCGGACCGGCGTCCGCTGTCGACGTCGTCACCGCCGGCGCGGCACTTGAGCTCTTCCAGGCCGCCGCCCTCATCCACGACGACATCATCGACCGGTCCGACACCCGGCGGGGCGGCCCCAGCGTCCACCGCAGGTTCATGCAGCTCCACGAGGCGCAGGGCTGGGCCCTGGACAGCGAACGGTTCGGTCATGCGGCCGCCATCCTTGCCGGCGACCTGTGCCTGTCCTTCAGCGAGGAAGCCTTTACGGAGATCGGCGAGCATGCCGCATCCGGGAGCAGGGCGAGGCTGATCTTCAACCTCATGCGGGCCGAAGTCATGGCCGGGCAGTACCTGGACATCCTGGAAGAGGTGGCGGGCCCGGTGCGGGACCGCGCCGGCGCCGTCAGCAGGGCCCAGTCGATCATCCGCTTCAAGTCGGCCAAGTATTCCACCGAGCATCCTCTCGCCCTCGGTGGTGCACTGGGCGGAGCCTCGGACGAACTGCTGCGGGGCTATTCGGCCTTCGCCCTTCCGCTGGGAGAGGCCTTCCAGCTTCGCGACGACGTCCTGGGCGTTTTCGGTGACCCCGTCACCACGGGGAAGCCCGCCGGCGATGACCTCCGCGAAGGGAAACGGACCGTCCTGGTGGCGTTTGCGCTGGACCTGTCCACGCCCGAGGAGTCCGCCTTCATCGACGCGAGGTTGGGCAGCCCCGACCTGAGCGACGAGGACGTGGCGGAGATCCGCAGGATCATTGCGGACTGCGGGGCGTTGCAGGCAACGGAGACCCTCATCGGGGACTTCGGCGCCGCCGCGTTCGCGGCCCTCGAAATCCTGCCCCTGGAGGACCTGCCGAAGACGGCGCTGCGCAAGCTGGCCGAAGCAACGGTGAGCCGGGCCGCCTGAGCGGCCAGCCGCTGCTGGCCCGCGTCGATTTCCGACGCGGGCCAGCAGCAGCGGCTATAAGGAGCAGGGTTTACTGGTCCGGATATCGGACCGGTACTACCGCCCCGGGCTACCAGGCCAGGGACTGGGCCCTGCGCCGGATTTCGGTCTTCCGGCCCTCCCGAAGGGCATCAATCGGCCGACCCCGGAGTGATTCATCGGGAGTGAAGAGCCAGGTGATCAGTTCTTCGTCGGAATAGCCGGCGTCCGCCAGCACCACAATCGTGCCCTTGAGGCTTTCCACGGCGTGCCCGTCCTGGATGAACGCCGCCGGGACGGACCTGATACGGCGCTCGCCAACCCTCAGCGCCGCCAGCGCGCGCTCATCGAGCAGCCCGTGGACTTTGGTAATGGAAACATCCAGCAATTGGGCGACGTCGGGCAGCGGCAACCAGTCGCCAACAAGGCTTTCTACAGTACTCACGGGTCAAGGTTGCCACGGCGGGCGCCCGCGCGCCTAGTCGGAGAGCCACGTCGGTGCGTTTCAACCACTTTCCGGCCACGACACACCCAGATACCCTGACTTTCTGCACGTCGGCCGTTTCTTGTGCTATCCGCGAAATCGTGAGAGATTCTCATAGGTCACATTTGTAACAGCATTAACTCAAGTAACATTGGTATCAATAGTCACACTGGCCTGACCGACAGCATTCGCCGCTGAGAAGAGGATCTTTCCCATGACGACGACCCGCTCACCCAAGCAGCCTCCCCGGCCGAGCTTGCCCATGATTGCGGCGACGACGGCAACGCTGCCCGCCGTCATGCTCTCCTCCCTTGCTGTTGCCCAGCCCGCAGCCGCGGAATCCCGGCCCAGCGCCATTCCGGCCACGCTCGCCGCCGCCATCCAGGCGCAGGCCGCAGCAGTGAAGGCCGGCATCATTCCCGCCGCTTCCGTTCCGGCAGCGATTCCGGCCGGCCTGCAGCCCGCACGCGTGACCCCTGGCGCTCATACGGTTGTCCGTGGCGACACGGTGAGCGGCATCGCCGGGCGTTACGGACTCAGCACTACGGCTGTGCTCAAGCTCAACCATCTGAAATCAAACTCCGTGATCTACCCGGGCCAGCGGATCAAGCTGACAGGCACCGCCGCGCCGGCCAAAAAGGCCGCTGCAACGGTTGCACCCGCCAGCACGAGCCGGACCTACACAGTGAAGTCCGGGGACACCCTGGGCGGCATCGCTGCGCGGCACGGCGTCAAGCTCTCCCAGGTTCTCGGCTGGAACGGCCTGAAGCTTGCTTCCGTTATCTATCCGGGCCAGAAGATCCGGATCGGGGCGGGCGTGGCGGCGTCACCGGCCGCCAAACCAGCAGCAAAAGCGGCTGCCACGCCGTCAGGTTCCTATGTCATCAAGGCCGGGGACACGTTGTCCGGCATCGCGTCCAGGCACGGCGTGCGGCTGGCCGACATCCTGTCGGCGAACCGGCTCAAGGTGACCAGCGTCATTTACCCCGGGCACAAGCTCGTCATCCCGGGAAAGTCGTCCGCCATCCAGCCGGCGTCGAGTGTGACACCGCTGGTGCCCAGTTCCTTCCTCGGGTTCACGTACCCGGCCGCCGTGGTCAGCTCGGCCAACAAGAACAAGGCGCTGCTGAACGCCTCGCCGGTCCCCTCCCTGGCCCAGATGCAGTCCATCGTGGCTGATACGGCCCGCCGGATGGGAGTGGATCCCGCGCTTGCCCAGGCCTTCGCGTACCAGGAGTCCGGATTCAACCAGCGCGCGGTATCCCCCGCGAACGCCATCGGGACGATGCAGGTCATCCCGTCGTCGGGCGAGTGGGCATCCGACCTTGTGGGGCGCAAGCTCAATCTGCTGGACCCGTATGACAACGCGACCGCCGGCGTAGCCATCATCCGGCAGCTGATCCGAACCAGCAAGAGCGTGGATTACGCGATCGCCGGCTACTACCAGGGCCAGTACTCGGTCAGCAAGCACGGCATGTACTCCGACACGAAGAACTACGTCGCAGCCATCAAGGCGCACCGCAAGACCTTCAGCTAGCCTCCTGGGCCGGGCGTCCTGATGCCGGGCTGAGGATAACGATACGGGTCCGGATCGCATGTTGGTTCGGACCCGTTTCCGTGCAGCAATTAGTATCTTAAGGTGCAGGAAAACGTGTCGGACACCCTCGTTGGCTCCCTGGTAGATAATCGCTACCAGGTCAATTCGAGGTTGGCGAGGGGCGGGATGTCCACCGTCTACGTCGCCACGGACCAGAGACTGGACCGGGATGTGGCGCTGAAGGTCCTCCACCCGCACCTGGTGAACGACGGCAATTTCCTGGACCGGCTGGCCCGCGAGGCGCGGGCCGCCGCGAAGCTCTCCCACCCGCACGTGGTGGGCGTCCTTGACCAGGGATATGACGGACACACGGCCTACCTTGTGATGGAGTACATCAAGGGCCACACGCTCCGGGACGTCATCAATACCAAGGGTGCCCTGTCCCCCCGGCTCGCCCTCGCCCTGATTGACCCGGTGGTCGAAGGGCTCGGAGCCGCCCACGCGGCCGGCCTCATCCATCGTGATGTGAAGCCCGAAAACGTCCTCATCGCCGACGACGGCCGGATCAAGATCGGCGACTTCGGCCTGGCCAGGGCGGTGACTGCGAACACGAGTACCGGCGCCCTGATCGGCACCGTGGGCTACCTTTCGCCTGAGCTGGTGCTCGGCAAGCCCGCCGACGCACGCAGCGACATCTACTCCACCGGCATCATGCTGTTCGAAATGCTGACGGGCCGCCAGCCCTTTGACGGCGAGGTTCCCATTCAGGTCGCCTACCAGCACGTCAACTCGACGGTCGGACCGCCGTCGGGGTTGGTTCCCGGCCTGGCCGGCGAAGTGGACGAGCTTGTGCAGTGGTGCACCGCCAACGACCCCGAGAACCGGCCCGTGGATGGAAATGCGCTCTTGGCAGAGCTGCGGCACATCCGGACCAACCTTTCGGACGCCGAACTTGACGTGCAGCCGCCTGCTGCCGCCGTGTCTCTTATACACATCTCGTTGCGTCCGCCGCGGCCGCGGGTTTGGCCCCTGCGGCGCGGGGCATGGAGACGCATCCCCTGCCGGACCGAATGCCGTCCCTGGGGAACCACACCGAACTGCTGTCCCCTGTACAAATGCCGTCCGCGCAGGTGCCCACAACGCAAATGCCCCCTGCACAGGGCCGCGGCGGACAGGGTCCCTCAGTTCAGGGTCCTGCAGGTCAGGGTCCTGGTGTCCAGCGGCCCACGGAAATCATCTCGCACACCAGTAACCCGACAGCGGTCTTCCCCCAGTCCCGGCAGCTGCCGCCCGGGTTCGCGTTCGAACCGGGCGAGGCGGAAGGCCCCACTCCCGCCGCCTTGAGCAAGCGGGAACTGCGGAAGCTGGACCGCGACGATCAAAAAGCCCGGGCGCGCGCCGCAGCCACTCCGGTCCGCACGCTGCGGGAGGGCAATTCCAGGCGTCGCGGAGCTCTCTGGATCGTGATACTGATCATCGCGGCGCTCCTGGCCACGGGTGCCGGCTGGTTCTTCGGCATGGGGCCAGGCTCCCCCGGCACGGTGCCAGCGGTGGCAAACAGGACCGTCGCGGAGGCCCAGGCCCTCCTCAGGTCCGCCGGCTTCCAGTCCAGCACCCAGGATGTGTTCGACGACGACGTCAGGGCGGGTCTGGTAGTGGGCTCTGAACCCACCGCGGGGACGGAGATCAGAAAGTTCCAGCCGGTTTCGCTGTTCGTGTCCAAGGGCCCCCAACTTTTCCCCCTGCCGCAGCTGGCGGGAAAAACGCTCGACGCCGCCAAGAGTGAACTTAACCGCGCCGAGATGGCCCTGGGCAAAATCACCGAAAAATTCGACGAACAGGCGGCGGCCGGCACGGTCCTTGGCCAGACGCCGGCATCCGGGACCGCAGTCAAACACGGCACGCCCGTAGCACTGACGGTGTCGAAGGGCCCGCAGCCCATTCCGGTTCCGGACGTCCGCGGCGAGGACCAGAGCGCGGCTTTCAGGGCGATCGAGGCGGCCGGGCTGAAGGCAGTGGTGGCCGAAGAAACCGTCAATGACAGGAACGTCCCCAAGGGCGCCGTGGTGAAGCAGGAGCCGGCCTCCGGAACACTCACCCGGGGACAGACCGTCACGCTGACGATCTCCGAGGGACCAAAACTTGTCAAGGTGCCGAACTACATCGGAAAGCAGGTGCGTGACGCCCGCGAGGCCCTGGAGAAACGCGGCTTCGAGGTCCGGGTGAACAACATCCTGGGCGGATTCTTCGGCACGGTGCGTGACCAGGATCCCGTGGACACCGAGGTGCCTGAGGGGTCCGTCGTCACGCTCACGGTCGTTTAGCCGGCTCCGGGACGGCTCCCCCGCTGACGCCGCATAAACGGCGCAGGCATCAGCGGGAGGCACAGAGCGGGAACGCTATTTCAGCAGCGACTCAACGGCAGCCATCCGACGCCGGGAATCTGGTGCCGTGAATCTAGTGCCGTGTAAGGGCGCCAGCCACGAGGAAGGCCATCTCCAGCGACTGCATGTGGTTCAGCCGCGGGTCGCACACCGACTCGTACCGGTCCAGGAATGCTTCCTGGTCGATGGGGTCGGCACCGCCGAGGCACTCCGCGACGTCGTCACCGGTCATCTCGACGTGGAGGCCGCCCGGCACGGTCCCGAGGGCATGGTGCACCTCGAAGAACCCGCGGACCTCGTCGATGACGTCGTCGAAATTACGGGTCTTGTAGCCGTTGGGCGAGGTGACGGTGTTGCCGTGCATCGGGTCGGTGACCCAGAGGACCTGCGCACCGGAAGCGGTGACTTTTTCCACGACGGCGGGGAGCTTTTCGCGGATGTTGCCCGCACCCATGCGGGTGATGAAGGTGAGCCTGCCGGGCTCCCGTTCCGGATCCAGTTTGTCGATGAGCCTCAGGGCGTCGTCCCCGGAGGTGGTCGGACCCAGCTTGACGCCGATGGGGTTGCGGACGCGGGACAGGAAGTCGACGTGCGCGTCGTCCAGCCCGCGGGTCCGTTCACCGATCCAGAGGAAGTGCGCCGAGGTGTCATAGGGAAAGCCTGTCCGCGAGTCGATGCGGGTCAGGGCCCGTTCGTAGTCGAGCAGCAGTGCCTCGTGGCTGGCATAGAACTCCACGCGCTTCAGCGCCTCGAAGTCAGCGCCGCAGGACGCCATGAACTTGATGGCGCGGTCGATGTCCCGTGCCAGGGATTCGTAGCGCGCGTGGGCAGGGTTTTCCGTGAAGCCCTTGTTCCACTGGTGGACGAGGCGCAGATCCGCGAAGCCGCCCTGGGTGAAGGCGCGGATCAGGTTCAGCGTGGAAGCGGACGTGTGGTACGCCCGAAGCATCCGGCTGGCGTCGTGGCCCCTGGACTCGGGAGTGAAGTCGTACCCGTTGACGATGTCCCCGCGGTACGCGGGCAAGGTCACGCCGTCGCGGGTCTCATCATTCGAGGAACGGGGCTTGGCAAATTGCCCGGCCATCCGGCCCATCTTGATGACCGGCATCGCGGCGCCGTACGTCAGGACAACCGCCATCTGCAGGATGGTCTTCACCCGTGCGCTGATCTTGTCCGCGGTCGCGTCGCCGAATGTCTCGGCACAGTCACCGCCCTGGAGCAGGAACGCTTTGCCCTGGGCTGCGGCCGCGAGGCGTTCGCGGAGGATGTCCACTTCACCGGCGAACACGAGGGGTGGAAGCACCGAAAGTTCCTTGACGGAGGCGTCGAAAACGTCCCTGTCCTGCCAGCTCGGCTGCTGGGAAACCGGAAGGTCCCGCCAGTTGTCGAGTCCCGGATAGTTGGCTGCACCGCTTTGTGAGGTGCTGGTCAGGGAAGAGGCAGGTTTTGCAGATAGCTCAGTCACACTACTAAGAGTAGTTGCCGCAACCGGCATCCGGACACCCGATCTGTCATCGACCCCGCGCCCGGCGTCACAGAGGTATCCGCGCCGGGCCTGTACCGCTCAGGCAGAGCGGGAAGTGCCGACGTCGTTCCCGTCGCCGGAGTCCCGCCCGGATTCCCCATCCGGTACGTCCTCAGACCCTGCGGGCGCATCGTCCGGTCCCTGCGCGGGCCCCGCCGCCTCGGGTTCGGGCTCGGGTTCGGGCTCGGCTGCGGTCTGGGCAGGGCCAGCGCCGGCGACTGCCGGGGCGGCGGTGGCCTTCCCGGCCAGCTGCAGCTTGACGACGGCGGCGTATTCGTCGACGTATTCCTGCCCGGAGAGCCGCATGAGCTCATACATGATCTCGTCGGTCACAGACCGCTGGATCAGCCGGTCTTCGGCCATGCCCTGATAGCGGCTGAAGTCCAGCGGTTCGCCGAAGATCATGCCGATCCGGCGGATATTGGGCAGCCGTTTTCCGATCGGCTGGACCTTGTCGGTTCCGATCATCGCCACGGGAATGACCGGAACGCCGGCCGCTAGCGCAAGGCGGGCTACCCCGACCTTCCCGCGGTAGAGCCGCCCGTCCGGGCTGCGCGTGCCCTCGGGGTAGATGCCCAACAGTCCGCCGCCGGTCAGCACATCCATGCCGGCCTCCAATGACGCGGCGGAGGCGGCACCGCCGGAGCGGTCCATGGGGAGCTGGTTGGTGAGCCGGAAAAACAAGGCGGTCAGCCGGCCCCTGAGGCCGGTGCCGGTGAAGTACTCCGATTTGGCCAGGAAGATGACGGGCCGCTGCACCATGAGCGGCATGAAGATGGAATCCGAAAACGACAGGTGGTTCGAGGCAATAATCGCCGCGCCTTCAGCCGGAACGTTGTCCAGTCCCTTGACCCATGGCCGGAAGAGCGTGCGGAGCACCGGCCCCAGGAAGATCCTTTTCATGACCCAATAGAACACGTGTCTTACCCCTCCGGAAGGCAACTGGCAGGCGCTCCAAAGGGCCCGGCCAGCACTGCAATGCAACCCTACTCTAGTGAGAATTGTCCGGAACAGTGACACGATGGTCTCATGACAGAAAGCAGCGCCCGGACTACGCCCGCCGCTTTCAGCTACCCGGGCCACGGACCCAATGCGCGGATCGGAATCGCCATTTGCCACGGCTTCACCGGCAGCCCGTTGAGCATCCTGCCGTGGGCCGAGTTCCTTGCCGGCCGCGGCTTCGCCGTATCGGTGCCGCTGCTCCCGGGGCATGGAACCAGCTGGCAGGACCTGGCCCGCACGGGGTGGCGGGACTGGCACAGCACCTTTGAAGAGGCGTACCTGGACCTCGCCGCCACGACGGACGATTGCTACGTGGCCGGGCTGTCCATGGGTGGCGCCGTCGCGCTGCTGACCGCGGCCCGCCAGAAGGTGTCCGGTGTGGCGGTGGTGAATCCGGGCCTGAGCTTCTACGACCGCCGCGTCCGGATCATCGGCCTCCTCAAGTACTTCCAGCGGACCACACTTCCCATCGAGGAAGAGAGCCCGACGTCGGCCCGCACCGACGACGGCGATTACTCCGTGACCCCGCTGGCTGCCGTCCATCAGCTGAAGCGGCTCTTCGCCGCCGCCGTCCGCGGACTTCCGCGCGTCACGGCGCCGGTCCTGGTCTTCAAGTCGCGGAACGACATCGTGGTGCCGCCGACGTCCCTGGCGCTTATCCGGAGGCGGCTCGGGTCGCCCGTCCTGGACGTCGTCGCGCTGGAAAACAGCGGGCACGTGGCAACCCTTGATGTGGATGCCGCGGAAATTTTCGAAGCCTCGGCGCGGTTCTTCCAGGTGCACGCGCGAAGCACCATACCGTCGGAGAAGTCATGCGCATAGTTCCGGACCACAGTCCGTTCAGTAGCCCGTTCTCCGGCGAGGGGCCCCGCGTCGGCGTGGTCCTGTCCCATGGATTCACCGGCAGCCCGCACGGGGTCCGGGCCTGGGCCGTGGAACTGGCCGCAGCCGGCTTCGCCGTGCGCATGCCGCTGCTCCCGGGCCACGGCACCACGTGGCAGGAGCTGTCGCGCAGCCGCTGGACCGAATGGCACGAAACCGTGGATGCCGCCTACCGTGAACTCGACTCCGAGTGTGAGTATGTCTTCGCCGCGGGCCTGTCCATGGGAGGCGCACTGGCGCTGCGCATCGCCGCGACGCGCCCGGTTGCCGGAGCCATCCTGGTCAACCCTGGCCTGGTCATTGACGACCCCCGCGCCCCGCTGGCCGGCATCCTCAAGCTCGTACTCAAGAGCACCCCCGCCATAGCCAACGACATCCTCAAGCCCGGCATGGATGAGGGCGCTTATGCCCGGACGCCGGTGGCGGCGGCACACCAGCTGAACAGGATGTTCAAAGACACGCTGCGGCTGCTTCCGGACGTCACTGCTCCGGTCCGGGTCTTCCGCTCCACCGTGGACCACGTTGTTTCCGACTCCAGCATGGCTGCGCTCCGGCGGGGACTGACGCACGCCCCGCTGCAGGTCAGCATGCTGGCGAACAGTTACCACGTGGCCACCCTTGACAACGACGCCGAGGAAATTTTCAGCGGCTCGGTGGACTTCATCCGCTCCGTGGTTGCGGAATCCCGCCAGGCTTCGAACCAGTCCGCGACCGCCAGCGAGAAGGGCACGCCCGATGAATAGGCCCGATTCAAACCCGTCCGATCCGAGCGCCAACCAGGACGACGCCGTCTGGCTTGACCTCGTGGCCAGGCTCCAGGGCGGTACGCCCGCTCCCGGCACCGGTGCCCGGCCCGAAGACGGCGCCGGTTCGCAAGGGGACGGCGGCGCAGCTGCCGCAGACGGCCGCGGACCTGACGGACCGGAACACGGCCGGGCCAAGCGGTTCACTGATTTTGATCCGCTGGGACTCGCCCCCGGGGCTCCGACGGAATTGTCGGCAGCGGAGCGCCAGGCGGCCGCCGCCCGGCAGCGGGACGCCGAGAACAGCGAAGCCGCCGAGCAACCAGTAACCGACGGCCCGCGCGATTACGGCCTGGAGGACAACGACGGCGGCGCGTTCGTTCCGGAGGAACCCCCCAGCCTTTCCGCCACGGATCCCCTGACCATGCTGGCGTGGCTGGGCGCCGTGGGCGCGCCGGTGGCGCTGGTCCTATCGGCGATGTTCTGGCGTTCAGCGCCGCTGCTGGCCATCCTGGGCATGGTGGCCGCCTTTATCGCAGCCGTGGTGTACCTGATCATGAAACTGCCCCAGGAGAAGGACGAAAACGACGACGGCGCGCGCGTCTGACGGCGCCTGACCCGCTGCGCCGGCCGGGTCAGACGTGCGTTCGGCTGCTCACGCGGGACAGATCCGCGGCACCGATGAGTCCTGCATTCGGCCCGAGGGCGGCGAGGTCGATTTCCGCGGCGGGCCGGAACCCGCGCCCGGTCAGGTTCCGGGCAAAGGCCTTGCGCGCCGGTGCCACGAGCAGCTCTCCGGCGGCACAGAGCCCGCCGCCGATCACGAATTTTCCCGGGTCAAGGGCGGCGGCAAGGTTCGCCAGGCCCAGTCCCAGCCAGTCCCCCACGTCCTCCAGCAGCTCCCTCGACGCAGCGTCGCCGGAGATGGCCAGCTCGGTGACGGTGGCGCCGGTAATGCGGTCCGCCTGGCCGTCCACTGCCTTCAGGAGTTCCTGGGCTACCGGGGAGTTGGCCAACGCCAGTTCCCGGGCCTCCCTGCCCAGCGCGTTGCCGGAGGCGTACTGTTCCCAGCAGCCGCGGTTGCCGCATTCACACCGGTGGCCGCCGGGCATGATGATCTGATGCCCGAACTCGCCCGCGACGCCGAACCTGCCGCGTTCCACGCGCCCGTCCATCACCATGGCACCCCCGATGCCGGTCCCCAGCGTGATGCACACCAGGCGGTCCTGGCCCTGCCCGGCGCCGAAGCGCCATTCCGCCCACGCCGCGGCGTCGGCATCGTTGACCAGCATGACCGGACGGCGCAGCAGGCGCTGGAGGTTTTCCCTCAGCGGCTCGTTGCGCCAGGCGAGGTGCGGGCTGAAAAGGACGGTGCCGCCGTCGAGGTCCATCCAGCCGGCTGCGCCGATGCCCACCGACCTGATGCGGGAACCACGGCTCAGCTCATCCACCAGCTCCACGATGACCTGCTCCACGGCGCGGGGATCGCTTCCGGGAGTGGAACGCCGGGCTTCGCGGAGAATCCTTCCGTCTGCGTCAACAACGCCGGCCGCCACCTTGGTGCCGCCGATGTCGATGCCGATGGCCAGTCCCCGGCGCCGCAGCCGAAGCTGTTGCCGCAGCATCCTGTGGTGCGCCCCGCGGCCCTGCTGTCCCAGCGGCCCCCGCTGCCACGCGCGGATCCCGTAGTGCCCGGTTCTGCCATGGTGGTCGGTTTGGCTGGACTGTCCAGTGGGCGGGGGAGGCTGCATAATCTCCCATTCTAGGTGTCCGGCCGCATGGGTCCGGCCGCGACACAGTGGCGCATTCCGGCCTGCCGACGTAAAGTTACTGGCCAGTAGGTAATGTGCGCCCGACCGTTCAAGGCGGCGTACTAAGGTTAGGACTACCCGCTGCGGCCTACGGATATCAAAGGAGCTATCGTGCGCGAATTCATCGTTCCGCCCCTGGCAAACGTCCCACGGGACACCAACATCACGGACCTTGTGCTGCGCCAAGCCTCGAAGGCCTCGAATCCCGCCCTGTTTTCGCGGCTGGATTCCGCCGGCCAGTGGCAGGACATCTCGGCCACCGAGTTCCTCGCGGACGTCTCCGCCCTGGCCAAGGGCCTCATCGCCAGCGGCGTCGGCGCGGGTGACCGTGTGGGCATCATGTCCCGGACGCGCTATGAGTGGGCGTTGATCGACTTCGCCATCTGGTTCGCGGGCGCCGTCTCCGTGCCCATCTATGAGACGTCCTCGCCCTCGCAGGTCGCCTGGAACCTGGGCGACTCCGGCGCGGTGGCGGCTTTCGGCGAGTCTGCCCATCACGAGAACATCATCCGGCAGGCCGCAGCGTCCGAAGGGCTCACCGCGCTGGCCCACGTGTGGCAGCTTGAAGGCAGCGGCCTCGATGCGGTCCGTGCGGCCGGAACCGGCGTCAGCGACGACGACCTGGAAGCACG
Organism: Arthrobacter sp. KBS0703; assembly: GCF_002008315.2. NCBI lineage: Bacteria > Bacillati > Actinomycetota > Actinomycetes > Micrococcales > Micrococcaceae > Arthrobacter > Arthrobacter sp. KBS0703. Next base: position 2,238,195 of record NZ_MVDG02000001.1, read on the forward strand.
GCGGAGGGCCGCCGGGCTCAGTGACCTCGCCACCATCATCTACACCTCGGGAACGACGGGCCGGCCCAAGGGCTGTGAACTGACCCACGGCAACTTTGTGGAACTGTCCGAAAACGCCCTGGCCACATCGCTGCGCCAGATCGTCAATCAGCAGGCCAGGACCATCATGTTCCTCCCCCTGGCGCATGTCTTTGCACGGTTCATTTCCGTCCTGTCCGTTGCGGCCGGTGTCACCGTGGCCCACACGCCCGACATCAAGCACCTGCTGCCCGATCTGCAGAGCTACCAGCCCACCTTCATCCTCGCCGTGCCCCGGGTGTTCGAAAAGGTGTACAACTCGGCCCTCACCAAGGCAGAGGACGGCGGCAAGGGAGCAATCTTCCACAAGGCCGCGGATACTGCCATCGCCTATTCCCGCGCCAGGCAGAACGGCAGCGTCGGACTCGGCCTCAAAATCAAGCACGCGATCTTCGACAGGCTCGTCTACAGCAAGCTCCGCGCGGCCATGGGCGGCCAGGTGGCCCATGCCGTATCCGGCGGAGGCCCGCTGGGCGAACGGCTGGGCCACTTTTTCCAGGGAATCGGCATGCAGATCCTGGAAGGCTACGGCCTCACCGAGACCACGGCGCCCATCAGTGTCAACACGCCCGAACGGATCAAAATCGGGACGGTCGGCGCGCCGATTCCCGGCAACACCGTCAAGATTGCCGACGACGGGGAAATCCTCATCAAGGGCACGTGCGTCATGCGCGGCTACTACAACCGTGATGACCTGACTGCGGAGGCATTCGTGGACGGCTGGTTCCGCACCGGGGACATCGGCCAGCTCGACGACGACGGCTTCCTGACCATTACCGGCCGGAAAAAGGAAATCATCGTGACGGCCGGCGGCAAGAACGTGGTGCCCGCCCAGCTCGAGGACCAGATCCGGGCGGACGCCCTGGTCTCGCAGGTGCTCGTGGTGGGCGACAACCGCCCGTTCATCGGCGCACTGGTGACGCTCGATGAGGAAGCCCTTCCCGGGTGGCTGCAGCGCCACGGACTGCCCGCGGAGATCACGGTCACCGACGCGGGCGGCAACGCCGTGGTCAAGGCCGCGGTGCAGGAGCTGATCAGCCATGCGAACCAGTCCGTATCGCAGGCGGAGGCCATCAAGGCATTCAGGATCGTGCCCAGCGACTTCACGGAAGCGTCCGGTCACTTGACACCGTCCATGAAGGTCAAGCGGGCGCAGGTCATGAAGGACTTCGAGGACGTGATTGACGAGATGTACAAGTCGCCGAAGCCCACCCCGGCCTAGCCGGGCAGTTGCCACCGAGCCTCACAACAGATGACTGAGAGTGGTTTTTAGCTCAGGAAAGCGTCGGCTGCCGCCAGTGCCTCGTCCAGGATCGCCAGGCCGGCGGCGGCGTCGGCGTCGTTCACGTTGAGGGGAGGGGCGACGTTCACGCGGTTGCCCATGGTCAGCGGCAACAGGCCCCGCTCTAGGCACGCCTTCGTGAAGGCGGCCATCGGCGCATTCGCCTGGCCGGTGGCTCCTACCGGCACGAGCGGCTCTTTGGTCAGCCGGTCGCGGACCAGTTCGACGGTCCAGAGGCCGCCGATGCCGCGAACGTCGCCGGCCGTCCGGTGCTTCTTGGCAATTTCCCGGAGTCCTGGCCCGAGGATGTCCGCGCCGAGACGGGCAGCTGCCGCGACGGTGCCCTCCTCGTGCATCGCGTTGATGGCACCGACGGCTGCTGCGCAGGCGAGCGGGTGGCCGCTGTACGTCAGGCCCGCCGGGTAGGGGCGCTTGGTAAACGTCTCGTAGATTGCGTCGCCGACCAGCACGCCGCCGAGCGGCACGTACCCGGAGTTCACGCCCTTCGCGAACGCCAGCAGGTCCGGTGCCAGCCCAGCGTGGTCGACGCCGAACCAGGCTCCCGTGCGGCCGAAGCCGACCATCACCTCGTCGGCTATGTAGACGATCCCGTGGCGGTCGCACAGGTCGCGGACCCCACGCAGGTAGCCGGCCGGTGGCACGATAACGCCCGAGCTGCCGATCACCGATTCCAGGACCAGGCCGGCGATCGTCGACGGGCCTTCCATCAGGATCACCTGCTCGAGATGGGCCAGCGCCCGCTCGGACTCTTCTTCCGGGGTCCCCGATCCGAACGCCGACCTGTACAGGAAAGGTCCGAAGAAGTGGACGGCTCCCGCCGCGCCAGTGTCCGAGGCCCAGCGGCGAGGGTCGCCGGTGAGGTGGATGGAGGCCGCCGTCGAGCCGTGGTAGGAGCGGTAGGCGGCGAGCACCTTCGGCCGTCCAGTGTAGAGGCGCGCCATCCGAACCGCATGCTCGATGGCCTCCGTTCCCCCGGTGGTGAACAGCACGTGCCCAAGGCCCTCCGGCGCCACTTCCACAATCAGCCGCGCCGCTTCGCCCCGGACATCGGACGCATTGCCGGGTGCGAGCGTGCACAGGCGGTCAGCCTGGTCCTTGATCGCAGCAACGATGCGCGGATGTTGGTGACCAAGGTTGGTGAACACCAGCTGCGAGCTGAAGTCCAGGTAGCGCCGTCCGCTGGCGTCGACGACGTAGCTCCCGGAGCCCCCGACCAAGGTAGGCACGTCCCGCGGCCCCTGGACGGCCCAGGGATGGAAGACCAGTTCGTCGAGATTCATGACCAACCTCCGTTGCTTCAGTACCGGACTGTGCACCTGTACTGATTCACCTTGGCACCGTCATCCGGCAGCGTCCATACGGTGCAGGCTGACAGCCGCCCGCTGAAGGTCAGGCCTGCTGGAGTTCGTCCATCACCAAAGCGGCAAGCTCGACGGCGGCACCACGCGTTGCGGGCCGGAGCTGGCTCAGCTGGATCCGGGATCCCTCCGCAAGATGCCGGTCGTGCGGAATCCGGACCACATTCTTGACCCGGGACAGGAAGTGCTGCTCGATCTCATCTATGTTGACCAGTGTCCGGTCGCCCGCCGCCATGTTAATGACCACCGTGGCCTTGGCCACGAGGTCCTGGCGGCCGTGGGCTTCCAGCCACGACAATGTCTCCGAGGCCAGCCGCGCTTCATCCACACTGCCGCCCGAGACGAGGACCACGGCGTCGGCCTTTTCGAGGGTGCCCTTCATGACGGAGTGCACCATGCCGGTGCCGGAATCTGTCAGGACGATTGAGTAGTACCGGCCGAGGATGTCAGTGACGGCCCGGTAGTCGGCGTCGTCGAATGCGTGCGCCACCATGGGATCGGTGTCCGAGGCCAGGACGTCGAGCCGCGAGCCGTCGCGGGCCGTGTAATTGGACAGCTGCGCGAAGGAATTGACCGTGAACCTGTCCTTGACCAGCTGGCGTGCCGTGAAGTCCGCCCGGCCGGGAGAACGGTCTGACAGGGTTCCGCGGTCCGGATTGGCGTCCATGGCGATGACGCGGTCCTCGCGCAGGTCCGCGAGCACCATGCCCAGCAGGGTGGTGACCGTGGTCTTTCCGACGCCGCCCTTGCGGGAGAGGACCGGCACGTACCGCGTCCGCTCCCCCAGGCGCATGGCGATCCGGTGCTCCATGGCCCGCTGGATCCGGATCCGGTCCGGATCGCCCAGGTTCACGTAGCCAAAAGTCGCCTGGAACAGCCACCGGCGCCAGCCCTCGACGGGCGCGGCTGCCGTTCTGTTCAGCAGGCGGTCGGCGGTCAGCGCCGCTGCCGGCTCCGGCCCTTCGGCGCGTTCCCGGCGTTCGCTCACGTGTTCGTGTGCCTGACCTGAAGCGGGTGCCTGATCTGAAGCGGGTGCCTGCGCCGTTGAAGTCGCCGGCACGGCTTGCGTATCTGCGGGTTCCTGCACGGCGGGGTGCCCCGGCTCCGGCTGGCCGGCCTCCTGCGGACTGGCATCCTGCGGGCCGGGCCCGGCGGTGACAACGGGAATCGATGGTCCCGCAACAGGCTGCAGAATGCTGTTGACGGCCGACAGCGACCCCGCAGACGTGCGGTCCTGCGCGTCGGACACGGTCACGACGCTGATTTCACCGGACGGCGGAAAATTTGGAACGGCCGGAACCGAGTCTGCACGCATGCCGTCCGCGCGAATGGCGTCGTCGTCGACAGCGCCCTCGTCTACGGCTAACGCGGGGGCCGCGCTTTCAGCTGCGGCCGCGGCCGCCAGAGTGGCCGCATCCGGCGGCGGGCTGTTCGTCTGGTCTGCGTTCAAATGGTCCGGGCTCAAATGGTCCGGGCTCATCCGGTCTGTGCCCGGGTCCGGCGCCGAAACTGCAGAACCGGGACTCCGGTCAGGCCGCGGCGCGGGCTTGGGCGTGTTCGTCTGCGTCATGGCTCCCGCTCAGTGTGGTCATCTCGTATGCGAAGGCTGTGAGGGCGGCAAATGCCGCCCTCACAGCCTTCACTCAGGATTCCAGCCTACCGGTATGAGGCCGCGGGAAGCAGGAGTGCTGCCCTGCGACGGAGCCGGCGGCTACTCAACCACGAGCAGCAGGTCCCCGCCCTGTACCTGTTCCACGGCGGAAATGGCCAGTCGCGCCACTTTGCCGCCCACCGGCGTCGTGATGGATGCTTCCATCTTCATGGCCTCAATAGTGGCAACGGTGTCGCCTGCCTTGACAGTGTCGCCCGCCTTGACGGTGACCGTCACGGCTCCAGCGAACGGGGCGGCGACCTGGCCCTGCTGGGCGGGGTCGGCCTTCTCCGCGGCTTTAACGTTGCTGACCACGGACTTGTCGCGCACCAGGACCGGCCGGGACTGGCCGTTGAGGGTGCACATGACCGAGCGCATGCCCTTCTCGTCCGGTTCCGAGACGGCTTCCAGCGAGGCGATGAGACGGACGCCCTTCTCCAGCTGGATGACGTGCTCCTCGCCGCGCTGCAGGCCATAAAGGTAGTCGCGCGTGTCCAGCACGGAGACGTTGCCGTACGTCTCCACGCTCTTCAGGTAGTCCTTGGTGGGACCGGCGAACAGCAGCCGGTTCAGGGTCTGCTGCCGGGTCTTCGAATCGCCCTGGAGCGCTGCGCTGTCTTCGGCGCTAAGCTCGGCATCGCGGACCTTAATGCTCCTGCCCTGCAGGGCCTTCGTGCGGAACGGCTCCGGCCAGCCACCGGGAGGATCTCCGAGTTCGCCGGACAGGAAGCCGATGACCGAGTCCGGGATGTCGTAGTTCTGCGGGTTCTCGTTGAAGTCGGCCGGGTCGGCGTTGAGGCCGACGAGGTGCAGGGCGAGGTCGCCCACCACCTTGGAGGACGGCGTCACCTTCACGAGGCGGCCCAGGATGCGGTCCGCCGCGGTGTACATGTCCTCGATCGCCTCGAAGCGCTCGCCCAGGCCCAGGGCCATGGCCTGCTGCCGGAGGTTCGAGAGCTGCCCGCCCGGGATTTCGTGCTGGTAGACGCGGCCGGTGGGGCCCGGAAGTCCGGACTCGAACGGAGCGTAGACCCGGCGCACCGCTTCCCAGTAGGGTTCCAGCGAACTGACGTTGGCCAGGCTCAGCCCGGTGTCCCGCTCGGTGTGGGCCAGTGCCGCGACCAGCGCGGAGGCCGACGGCTGGCTGGTGGTCCCGGCCAGTGACGCGGAGGCAACGTCCACGGCGTCCACACCCGCATCAACCGCGGCGAGCAAGGTGGCAAGCTGTCCGCCGGCGGTGTCGTGGGTGTGCAGGTGGACGGGGAGGTCGAACCGTTCCCGCAGCGCCGTGACGAGCTTCGCGGCGGCGGCGGGCCGGAGGAGTCCGGCCATGTCCTTGATCGCGAGGATGTGGGCGCCGGCGTCGACGATCTTCTGCGCCAGCTCCAGGTAGTAGTCCAGGGTGTAGAGGTTCTCGTCCGGGTCCAGCATGTCGGCCGTGTAGCACAGTGCGACTTCGGCGACGGCCGTTCCGGTGGCGCGGACAGCACGGATGGCAGGTGCCATCTGGTTGACGTCGTTGAGGGCGTCGAAGATCCGGAAGATGTCGATGCCGGTGGCGGCAGCCTCGTTCACGAACGCCTCGGTGACCTCTTCCGGGTACGGCGTGTAGCCCACGGTGTTCCGGCCGCGGAGCAGCATCTGCAGGCAGATGTTCGGCAGCGCCTTCCGGAGTGCCGCGAGGCGGTCCCAGGGATCCTCGCCCAGGAAGCGCAGGGCGACGTCGTAAGTCGCGCCACCCCAGGCCTCAACGGAGAGCAGCCCGGGCAGCAGCGAGGACACGGCGGGTCCGGCGGCAACCAGATCCCTGGTGCGGACGCGGGTGGCCAGCAGCGACTGGTGGGCGTCGCGGAAGGTGGTATCGGTGACCGCAACAGCTGACTGCTCGCGCAGGGCGCGGGCGAACCCTTCCGGACCGAGCTCCTGCAGCCGCTGGCGTGAGCCGGGCTGCGGCGTGCGGCCCGCCACGGCGGGGAGCTTGGCGGCCGGATCGGAGTGCACGGTGAGCTCGCCGTTGGGCTTGTTAACCGTGACTTCGGCGAGCCACGTCAGCAGCTTGGTGCCACGGTCGGCGGAAACGCGGGCCTTCAGCAGCTCGGGACGCTCGTCGATGAACGACGTCGCCACGTTGCCGGAGATGAAGTCGGCATCGTCCAGCACGGCCTGCAGGAACGAGATGTTGGTGGACACGCCGCGGATACGGAACTCAGCCAGGGCACGGCGTGCCCTGGCCACGGCTGCGGGGTAGTCCCGGCCGCGGCACGTGAGCTTCACGAGCATGGAGTCAAAGTGCGGGCTGATTTCGGCGCCCGAGTAGACCGTACCGCCGTCGAGCCTGACGCCGGCACCGCCGGCAGAGCGGTAGCCGGTGATCTTTCCGACGTCGGGGCGGAAGCCGTTGGCAGGGTCCTCGGTGGTGATGCGGCACTGCAGCGCCGCGCCCTTGAGGAAGACCGTGTCCTGGGAGAGGCCAAGATCGGCCAGGGTTTCGCCGGAGGCGATGCGCATCTGCGCCTGGACGAGGTCGACGTCGGTGACTTCTTCCGTGACGGTGTGCTCCACCTGGATGCGCGGGTTCATTTCGATGAACACGTGCTGCCCGGCACGCTCCCCCACGGTGTCCACGAGGAACTCGACCGTTCCGGCGTTGACGTAGTTGAGGGCCTTGGCGAACTTGACGGCGTCGCGGTACAGCGCCTGCCGGATGCCTTCGTCCAGGTTGGGGGCCGGAGCGATCTCGATCACCTTCTGGTGGCGCCGCTGGATGGAGCAGTCGCGCTCGAAGAGGTGCATGACGTTGCCCTCGGCATCCGCCAGGATCTGCACTTCGATGTGGCGCGGGCGCAACACCGCCTGCTCAAGGAACATCGTGGGATCACCGAATGCGGCGTCGGCCTCGCGCATGGCTGACTGCAGGGCCTCGGGCAGGGCCTCCCGGGTGTCCACCCGGCGCATGCCGCGGCCGCCGCCGCCCGCCACGGCCTTGGCGAAGATCGGGAAGCCGATCTCGTCCGCGGCCGCGATCAGTTCATCGAGGTCCTTTGACGGCTGGCTGGACTTCAGCACCGGGACGCCGGCCTTGCGCGCGGCCTCCAGGGCTGCGACCTTGTTGCCGGCGAGCTCGAGGACCTCGGCAGGCGGCCCGACGAAGGTGATGCCGGCTGCTTTCGCGGCGCGGGCGAGGTCCGGGTTTTCGGACAGGAAGCCGTAGCCGGGGTATATGGCGTCGGCCCCGGACTCCTTGGCCACGCGCACCACTTCGTCAACGTCAAGGTAGGCGCGGACGGGGTGGCCCTCTTCACCGATCAGATACGCCTCGTCGGCCTTCTGGCGGTGGATCGAGTTACGGTCCTCGTTGGGGAACACAGCGACGGTTTTTGCGCCGAGCTCGTAGCCCGCGCGGAAAGCGCGGATAGCGATTTCGCCGCGGTTGGCCACCAGAATCTTGGAAAACATACTTCTCCTGCATCATTGCGGGTGTATCGGTAAGTGGTCACAGTGTCTAAGACGGGCGCGTTGAAACACAAATCATTGTGTCTACCATCACAGAATTATCCGTCATGTCGGGGCCACATTCACTCCTGTGCCCGGCTGGAGCCGGAGCTGCTTACCGATGAGCCATGCCCGGGCCGGATAAGGAGGGTTTCGGGGCGGGGTCAACATATGATGAATGGGGCGGCGGAAGCCTGTCCCCGGTTCCGGCAGTACCGGAACGGAAACTACCCCAACTCGGCAACCGGCGTTAGGTATTGGTTTTTCAAGTGCAAGTAGTCAGCATCAGCAGCCTCAAAGGCGGTGTCGGCAAGACATCGGTCACAACCGGATTGGCGTCTGCGGCGCTGGCCGCAGGCATTCCCACGCTCGTGGTGGACCTCGATCCGCATGCCGACGCCAGCACTGCCCTGGGAGTGCAGCCCAACGACAAGCTGGACATCGGAAGGATGCTCCGGAACCCGCGCAAGGCCCGGCTTCCTGAGAATGTGGTCCCCAGCGGCTGGATCGGGCGCGCGGAAAGCAACGGCTCCGGCCCGGCCGTGCTGGACGTGGCCGTCGGGTCTGCCTACACCGGAATCTACGACCGCCCCGATCTCGGCAAAAGGGACCTGCGCAGGCTTTCCGCGGTCCTGGCCGGCGCGGACAAGTATGAGCTCGTCCTGGTGGACTGCCCGCCGTCGCTGAACGGGCTGACGCGCATGGCGTGGTCGGCCAGCAACAAGGTGGCCCTGGTGGCCGAACCGGGACTGTTCTCGGTGGCCGGCACGGAGCGGACCATGCGCGCCATCCAGCTGTTCCGGCAGGAGTTCGCCCCCAATCTTTCCCCGGCGGGCATCGTGGCCAACCGCGTCCGGACCGGATCCTCGGAGCATGCGTTCCGGCTCGCCGAAATGAAGTCCATGTTCGGCGAGCTCCTACTGACGCCGCACATCCCGGAACAGGCCAACTGGCAGCAGATCCAGGGGGCCGCACACTCCGTGCACCATTGGCCCGGCGAATCCGCCAAGTCCGCGGCAGGCCTCTACGACACGTTGCTCGGCAACCTGATGTCACTGAACAAGGTCAGCAGGAGCCGCAGCCACCGTTAAGGGGCTCCTTCACTGCCCACCAGCTTCCGCTGACAACAAATGAAGGCCGCTTCCCCATCAGGGAGGCGGCCTTCGTTGTATGCGATGGACGGCGCTTAGCCGATCTTCCGGGCTGCACGGCGCTTGCTCAGTTCGTCGTCGGGAAACGTCTGCTCGCCTGCGTGCTCACTGGGCAGGGACGCCAGGCTGCCTTCCACTTCGCGCCACACGCGGCCCACGGCAATGCCAAAGACGCCCTGACCGCCCTGGACGAGGTCGATGACCTCGTCTGCGGAGGTGCATTCGTAGACGCTCGCGCCGTCGCTCATGAGAGTGATCTGGGCCAGGTCCTCCACCCCGCGCTCGCGCAGGTGTTCCACCGCGGAGCGGATCTGCTGAAGTGAGACGCCGGTGTCCAGGAGCCGCTTGACCACCTTCAGCACGAGGATGTCTCGGAAGCCGTAGAGCCGCTGCGAACCCGAGCCGGCGGCGCCGCGCACGGCGGGTTCGACCAGTCCGGTGCGGGCCCAGTAGTCAAGCTGCCGGTAGGTGATGCCTGCCGCCTTGCAGGCCGTGGGGCCACGGTAGCCCGCGTCCTCGTCAAGGACGGGGAGGTCCTCAGTGAAGAGAAGGCCCTGAGCGCCGCTCGCGGGCACAGCTACGCCGGCCGTGGAGGGCTGCTTCAGCTCGCCTGCTTCGCCTTTCGGACTCACGTGGATCCTCCTTGTCATGAGTTCCCCGGGGGAACTTGCCGCAACAGCTTCTACAGGCATGAAGATCACGCATGTAATTTGGCCGGAGTAGCACTTTCCAGTGTGACTTGCGCGGCTGTTGTATGCAATGGGAACTTGGTACCTTCGACGTTAGGCCCGCCACGGCCCAAGGTCAAAGACGTTCGGGTCATTGTTGGGGCGTGTCGAAACTTTCACCCTTAACTTTAACCTTAACGTGACCTTCAGCCGTCGAAGTCCTCTGGCTCCACGTCATCCAGGAACTCCCGGAACCTGCGCAGCTCACGCTCTTCGTCCACAGTGGGGCCGGGCTCGGTGTCCTCGCCGTCGTCGTGTTCGGTGATCCTCACGCCGGCCTCGTCCATCACGGAGTCGGCGCACCAGATGCGGCATTTTGCCCGCAGGGCGATGGCCAGGGCGTCCGAGGCCCGGGAACTGACCGTGGCGCCGTTGTCGAACTGGAGCTGGCCGTAGAAGATGTTGTCTTCCACTGCCACGATGTTCACGCTGACCACGGCATGCCCCAGGGTTTCCACGACGTCGACAAGGAGGTCGTGGGTCATGGGCCGCGGCGGCACGACACCTTGTTGTGCCAAGGCGATCGCGCTTGCTTCCGGCGTACCGATCCAGATCGGTACGTGCCGTTCACCGTGGATCTCCCGAAGCAGAACCAGCGGCTGGTTGGAGGGCAACTCGATCCGTACGCCCACAATCTCTACTTCGATCATCAGATTTCCATCCGCGAAATACGGTCCTGGACCAGCGCTCTGTGCAGTGTCAGGCAGAGGTCGCTGATTTCGCGGGCCGCCTCAGCGGCCCGTGCCTGCGATGCCGCGTCCTTGCGCGACGTCAGCGTGGCCACGGCGCGTTCCACCAGGCCGAATTCCCGCTCAGCCGCGGCCTGGAAGGGACGCAGGTGCCGGGGCTCCAGGCCATGTCCCTCGAGTTGGACGCATGCACGGGCCACCTGCAGGGCGTGTTCGTCGAACTTGCCGTTGGTGTGGCCGATCAGGCCGAAGCTCAGCAGGGACTGCAGGAGCGGAACGCTGGCGCCTGACTCCGCGCGCAGCTGTTCCTCGCTCAGCTTGCGGGCTTTATTCTGCAGCTCGGCGGCGAGTTCATCCGAGACGATCCGCGGGGACACCGTCACGCCGGGCGGGAGGTTTTCGGGGCGTTCCCCGCGGTCTATCGCGTCAAGGTAGTCCTTGATCACCTTCAGCGGCAGGTACTGGTCGCGCTGGAGGGACAGGACGAAGCGGAGGCGCTCGACGTCGCTGTCCGAATACTGCCGGTATCCCGCGGGCGTGCGCCGCGGATTAATGAGCCCTTTTTCCTCAAGGAACCTGATTTTCGACGCCGTCATGCTTGGAAAGTCGTCGCTCAACTGAGCGAGCACTTCCCCGATGTTCAGGACCTGGGGTCCCCGGCGCTCCGGTTGTGCCATTGCCACAGGCAGCCGCTCCGAATCAGACGCGTCCTGCTGCGCGGGCAGGGCTCAGGTAGAAGGTGAGTCGGAATTTGCCGATCTGGACTTCGTTTCCGGACTTCAGCTCCACGCTGTCCACGCGGTCGTGGTTGACGTATGTGCCGTTCAGGCTGCCGGTGTCCACCACCTCGAAGCTCCGGGACGTGCGCCGGAACTCGACATGGCGGCGGGACACCGTCACGTCGTCGAGGAAGATGTCGGCGTCCGGGTGCCGCCCGGCCGTGGTGACGTCGGAGTCAAGCAGGAATCGGGCACCCGAGTTGGGCCCGCTGTGGGCCACGAGCAGCGCGGAGCCGGAGGGCAGCGCCTCGACCGCGGAGCGTTCCTCCGGGGAAAGCTTAGGCACGATCGTGGGCTCATCATGGACGGGAGTGAGGTTGATCGAGGTTGTCTCCGAAGCCCTGCCCACGCCCGTGCCGTAATCGCTGTTGGTGTGGTTCTGTTCGCCGCCAACCATGGATTCCTCCTCCTTCGTTGCAGATGTCCCCCTGCAATCAACGCATACCGTCCGGAAATGCCTGGCAAATCCGGTGTACCGCCTGCTGGCCGGCCATTGGACTCCAATAGCCGGTCAGCGGGACCGGTTAGCTTTAGCCTACCTGCTGTTCGTACTCCGATGCACTGAGCAGGGAGTCCACCGCGTCGGCTTCGGCGAGCTTGACCTCGATGAGCCAGCCGTCGCCGTAGGGATCGGAGTTGATCAGGGCCGAATCGGTGTCCAGCGATTCATTCCGGGCGACGATTTCGCCCGAGACCGGGGCGTAAATGTCGCTGACGCTCTTGGTGGACTCAACCTCACCGATGACGTCGTTTGCCTTAACAGTGGTGCCGACTTCCGGCATCTGGGCGTAAACGACGTCCCCGAGCGCGTCCTGGGCGAAGTCGGTGATCCCCACGCGGACAACACCGTCGGCATTCGGAGCGGACACCCATTCGTGTTCGGCGGTGTAGGACAGATCAGAGGGAATGTTGCTCATCAGGGGCCTTTCATCGGGTTTGTCACCAATGTCAACGGAGGCGTAGGGAACAAGCCACCGCTGAAAGTATATGCACATCTCCGAAGCCGCCGGACGCGGCCCGAACGCCCACTCCGGCGTCCGGCTGTGGCAAAGTGGGTGCATGCCAGAACTACCGGAAGTGGCCGGTCTGACGTCTTTCCTGAACGGGCGTCTGCGGGGCGCCGTGCTGGAGAAGCTCCAGGTGCTGTCCGTGGCCGTGCTTAAGACAGCGGACCCGCCCTACACGGCCCTGGTGGGCCGCACCGTCACCGGCGTGGAACGCTTCGGAAAATTCATCAGCATCGACGCCGACGGCCTGCACCTCGTGTTTCACCTCGCCAGGGCGGGGTGGGTCCGATACACGGAATCTCCCTCGGCCGCTCCCCTCCGTCCGGGAAAGGGCCCCATCGCCGCCCGGGTCGGGTTCGCCGGAGCGGACGGCCAGCATGTCGGCATCGACCTGACTGAAGCCGGGACCAAGAAGAGCCTGGCGGTCTATGTGGTGCGTGATCCCCGTGATGTCCCGGGCGTTGCCGGGCTGGGACCGGATCCGCTGGACCCCGGATTCGGCCCCGGGGAGTTCGCCGATATTCTCGCGTCACATTCGCAGCAGATCAAGGGCGTGCTACGGAGCCAGGGCGTCATGGCCGGCATCGGGAACGCCTACAGCGACGAAATCCTGCACGCGGCAAGAATCTCGCCGTTTGCCATCGCCAGTTCCCTCGACCGGGACAGCGTGCGGATTCTGTACGACGCCGTCCACAGTGTCCTGGGGGCAGCGGTGAAGGAGGCAGTGGGCAAGGCGCCCGGCGACCTGAAGGACACGAAGCGGGGCGCCATGAGGGTCCACGGCCGCACCGGCCTGCCGTGCCCGGTGTGCGGCGATACCGTGCGTGAAGTGTCCTTCTCCGACACCGCGCTTCAGTACTGCCCGACGTGCCAGACCAAGGGGAAGATCCTGGCCGACCGCAGGACGTCCCGCTTCCTCAAATAGTCGCCTTTCCGGCAGGGCCTACGCGGCCGGTTCCGGACAACAAAAAACCCCGCCAATCCGGATACCGGATTGGCGGGGTTTAGTTGGTCGGGCTGACAGGATTTGAACCTGCGACCCCTTGACCCCCAGTCAAGTGCGCTACCAAGCTGCGCTACAGCCCGTCAGTTCCGCCGTTCTCCGCTTCAGTGAAGTTCAGAAGAATTTCACCTAAGCAGTCCGGCCGAACCACCTCCAAAAGCTTACACGATTCCGGAGGGTGCCCGTGACATTTTCAGCCGCCACGGGCACGGTGTGTCCTAATTAACGCTTCTTGCCGCGTTTTTCGCGGACACGCATGTTGACTTCAATGGGCGTGCCTTCGAAACCGAACGTTTCGCGGAGCCGCCGGGTGATGAACCGGCGGTATCCGGGGTCCAGGAAGCCTGTGGTGAACAGGACGAACTTCGGCGGCCGGCTGGAGGCCTGCGTGCCGAAGAGGATCCTGGGCTGCTTGCCGCCGCGGACCGGGTGCGGGTGGGCGGCCACGAGCTCGCCCAGGAAGGCGTTGAGCCGGCCCGTGGGGATGCGCTTGTCCCAGTTTTCGAGGGCAAGGTCCAGCGCGGGCACGAGGCGGTCCTTGTGCCAGCCGGTCTTGGCCGAGATGTTGACCCGCGGCGCCCAGGCCACGTGGGCCAGGTCCTGCTCAATTTCGCGTTCCAGGTAAGTCCGGCGTTCGTCGTCCAGCAGGTCCCACTTGTTGAACGCCAGCACCATGGCGCGTCCGGATTCGATGGCGAGCTGGAGGATGCGGACATCCTGCTCGCTGAGGACCTCGTCCACGGCGAGGAGCACGACGGCGACCTCCGCCTTTTCGAGCGCGCTCTGGGTCCGCAGGGAGGCGTAGAAGTCGGCGCCCTGGGCCATGTGCTGGCGGCGCCGGATGCCGGCGGTGTCGACGAAGCGCCAGGTACGGCCGCCGAGTTCGATGAACTCATCCACCGGGTCGCGCGTGGTGCCCGCAGTGTTGTCCACGACGACACGCTCGGAACCGGCGAGCTTGTTCAGGAGCGACGACTTGCCCACGTTCGGGCGGCCGATCAGGGCCACACGCCGGGGGCCGCCGGAACGTTCCAGGCCCTCGATGGTGGAGAATTCCGGCAGCGTGTCCATGACATGGTCCAGAAGGTCGGCGACGCCGCGGCCGTGCAGGGCGGACACGGGGTACGGCTCGCCGAATCCCAGGCCCCAGAGCGTGGCGGAATCGGCTTCCTGCGCAAAGTCATCCACCTTGTTGGCGACCATGATGACCGGCTTCTTGCTCTTGCGCAGCATCTTCATGACGCCTTCGTCCGTGGCAGTCGCGCCCACGGCGGAGTCAACGACGAACAGCACGGCATCAGCCAGCTCCACGGCCATTTCGGCCTGTTCCGCCACCCGGGCGTGGATGCCGCGGGCATCGTGCTCCCAGCCGCCGGTGTCCACCACGGTGAAGTTACGGCCGTTCCAGTGGGCGGAGTACATCACGCGGTCGCGGGTCACGCCCGGGGTGTCCTCCACGACGGCCTCGCGGCGGCCGAGGATGCGGTTCACAAGGGTGGACTTGCCCACGTTCGGGCGGCCGATGATGGCCAGCACGGGATCGAGCTTGACCGGCCCTTCAAAGTCCTCGTCGTCGTAGCGGCCGCTGAGCAGCGCTGCGTCTTCGTCGTCGAGTTCGTAGTCGTCCAGCCCGGCCCGGAGAGAGGCCGCGCGGAGCTCGGCCTCGTCATCGTCCAGGGCTGCGAGATGCTCAGCCACCTGGTCGGTGCCGGTGGGCGTGTATTCGTCTTCGCCGGCGCCCGAGAGGCCGGAGGTTTGAGTCGTATCGCTCATTGCACTTTCCTTAGTGGTGATCTGCCGGCGACCCGGCTACTGCGTTGGGACGTTCTTGCGGGAATTCCGCGTCGGGCAATGGCTGCCCGCTCAGGTAAATGGTGTCCTGGACATGTTTCGCCAGCGCAGCGCGGATTTCCATTCCCGCCCTGTCCATTGAAGCACGCCCGGTTTCGTTGGGTTTTCGGCCAATGCGGAGGGGCTCACCGAAGCTCACGTGCAGCCTCCGGCCCGGCCTGGGAACCGTGTCCAGGTGTTCGCCGCCCTTCCGCGTGCCGAGGATGGCCACCGGGACCACCGCTGCCGCGGAGTTCAAGGCGAGCCATGCCACTCCGTTACTGATTCCGGATGCCTTGCCGCTGCCCCGCGTGCCTTCGGGAAGAATCCCGACGCAACGGCCGGCGTCGAGCACCGCCTTGCCGAGCTGGAGGGCAGACCGGTCCCCGGAGCGGTCCACCGGAAGCTGGCCGGAGGCCCTCAGCACGCGCCCCAGGAAGCCCTTGAACATCTCCTGTTTGACGAGGATGTGCATGGGGCGCGGGGATGCGCCGAACATGACCGGGCCGTCCAGGAAGCTGATGTGGTTGCCCGCAAAGATCACCGGGCCGTCGGCCGGCACGTTGTCGCGGCCCGTGACGGAGGTCCGGTAGATGACGTGGTCCAGCAGCCAGCCCACGGGCCGGCTCCATCCCATGGTCCAGGCCGCAGGCACGCCGCTGCCCGGAGCACCCTCGTTGGCAGCGCCGGACGCGTCACTCATGGTTGATGACCTTGGTGACAATCCGCAGTGCCGCGGCCACGGTCTCCTCGAAGTCGAGCTCCGACGAATCGAGCGTGACCACACCGTCAGCGGCCTGCGTGAAATTCACAACGGTTGAATCCCTGGCGTCGCGCTGGGTCACCTGGGCGGCAAGCTCCTCCGCGCTTTGGGTGCCGCCAAGCTGGATGCCGCGCCGGCGCAGGCGGGCTTCCTCGCTTGCGGTCAGGAGCATGCGCACCTGTGCACCGGGCACGACGACGGTGGTGATGTCCCTGCCTTCCACCACCATGCGGCGGTGGTGCTTTTCGATCAGCGCGCGCTGGCGCCGGATGAGTTCGGTCCGGGCTCCCAGCGTTGTGGCCACGGCGCTGACCGCGGCGGAGATCGCCGGCTCGCGGATGGCCTCGGTGACGTCTTTGCCGTCCACGCGCACATACTCTTCATGCGGAGTGGTGCTGATGTCGAGCGGCAGTTCTTCAGCCGCAAGTTCGACGGCGGCTGCGTCGGTGAGGTCGATGGCGCGGTCGAGGCAGAACCAGGTCAGCGCCCGGTACATGGCGCCGGTGTCCAGGTAGGCGAGGTTCAGCCGGCGGGCAACTTCCTTGCTGACGCTTGATTTTCCGGATCCGGACGGCCCGTCGATGGCGACAACGAGGGGCCGGCCCAGGCGCAGGGCAGGCAAAGTATCAATCAGTTCCTGTGTCATTTACTGCAGTACCCGCCATCCGCGGTCATTGAGGGCTTCGATGAGGAGATCGTGCCTGTTGGGGAGAACGGACAGTTCCACCATGCCGACGTTTTGGCCGGATGAGTGGTCGAGCCGCAGGTCCTCCACGTTGACGCCGATCTCGCCGATCTCCGTCAGGAGCCGGGCGATCTGGCCCGGCTTGTCGTCCACGAGGACGGTCAGCCAGGAATACGCCTGCGGCGGCCCCCCGTGCTTGCCAGGGATCCGTGCCTGCCCGGCGTTGCCTTCGCTGATCAGCTGGGCAAGGTCCAGGTGGGCGCCCGGGGCCGTTGGATCCTCCAGCGTGCCGATCAGCCTGTTCAGGTCCTCGCGGACTCCGTGCAGGATGCCAACGACCTTTTCGGCGTTGGCCCCAAGAATCTGCACCCAGAGCGTGGGATCACTGGCGGCGATGCGCGTCACGTCCCGCAGCCCGTTGCCGGAGAGGGACAACGCGGGCAGCGGAGTGCCCTGCAGCCGGCTGGCCAGCAGCGACGACATGACCTGGGGCAGGTGCGATACGAGCGCTACGGCCTCGTCGTGTTCGTCCGCGGTGAACTGCGAGACGACGGCGCCAAGGTCGCCCGCCAGGGCGCGGGCGGCCTGCAGCGCCGCGGGAGAGGACTCCTCGGCGGGGCACACCACCCAGGGCATGGACGTGAAGAGCTCGCCGCGTGCGGCAACAGGCCCGGACTTCTCGCGCCCTGCCATGGGGTGCGTTCCGACGTACCGCGACAGGTCCACGCCGCGGCGGCGCAGTTCGTCCAGGATGGCCGCCTTGACGCTGGCGATGTCCACGACGGTGGCCTCCGGGTAGTCAGCCAGTGCACGTTCCACGACGTCCGCCGTCACGTCCGGCGGAGCCGCCACGACGACGAGTTCGGGCTGCTCCTGGCCCAGTGCGTCCAGCGGCAGGCCGGCGCCGATGTCCACGGCGACGGCCTGGTTGGTGGGCGACGGGTCAGAGAGGTACACCTGTCTCTTATACACATCTAGATGTGTATAAGAGACGCCCCGGCCGCGCAGGCCGAGGCCGATGCTGGCGCCGAGCAGCCCGGTGCCGATCACGGCGACCGGGCCGTTCAGGTGCCCGCGACCGTGCGTGCGGAAAGCAGACATGCCTTACAGCCCCACGGACGCCAGCAGGTGGCCGACTTCCTGCTTGCCGAGGTTGCGGATGCTCCCCTGGCGCTGGTCGCCCAGGCCGATGGGGCCCACCTTGACGCGCACCAGGCGCAGCACGGGGAATCCGACGGCGTCGAAGAGCCGGCGGACAATACGGTTCTTGCCCGAGTGCAGCACGACTTCGATGAGCACATGCCCGGGAGTCGAATCAACGAGCCGGAACGAGTCCACCGAGGCGATGCCGTCCTCCAGTTCAACGCCGGCCTTCAGCTGCGCGCCGATGCCCTGCGGGAACGGCCCCCGGACCTGGACCAGGTACGTCTTGGGAACCTCGTAGGAAGGGTGCGTCAGGCGGTTGGCCAGTTCGCCGTCGTTGGTCAGCAGCAGGAGGCCCTCGGTGGCGACGTCCAGGCGGCCGACATGGAAGAGGCGCTCTCCATGGGTGTTGCGGACGAAGTCGCTGATGCAGGGACGCCCGTCCGGGTCCTCCATGGTGGACACGACGCCCTTGGGCTTGTTGAAGACCATGTACACGAGGGACTCATCGAGCTGGATGCGCAGGCCGTCCACGTGGATAACGGACGCCTTGGGATCGACGCGGACACCGAGCTCGGTGACTACCTGGCCGTCGACTTCACGCGGCCTTCGGCGATCATCTCTTCGCAGACGCGCCGCGAAGCCACTCCCGCCTGCGCCATGACCTTCTGCAGGCGGACGCCGTCGGCGTCGTGCAGTTCGGACTGCGGCACGGGACCGCTGGGGCCGCGCTTGCGCGAAGGCTTGCGGACCGCACCGAGGCTCTGGCCGAACCGTTCGCCGCCGAATGCGCGCGTGCCGAAGGTCTTGGCCGCAGCGGACCGCGGCTTGGGCTTGAGCGCGCCGGGGGTGCCGGGCGCCTTTCCTGCCCCGGGCTTGCGGGCTCCGGGCTTCCGGACTGCCGGCTTGGCGCCGGACTTCCAGTCGCCAGCGGCGGCCGGCCGCCGTCTCGCCGGCGGGCGATTCGTCGGGATCGACGAAAGGCTCCTCCCGCGGCCTGGGTGCCTTGTAGGGGCGGTCGCCGCCCTTGGAGAAGTCCCGCTGGCCGGCGCCGAAGCCGCCGCCGCGGGTGTCTCTTATACACATCTAGATGTGTATAAGAGACAGGTCCTGCGCTGCCCGCTGAATTTCGTTCCGGACCTTTACGTCCTGAACTTTTACGTGGTGAACCCTGGCGTCCCGCCTGTGTCATGACCCGTCCTTCGTTGTGTTGACCGGCAACGGTTGTCCTAGGACAACACTAGCCAGCCGTGCAGATTAAATCTGCCCTGGTGAATACTGTTGCGCAGGCAAAACTGCCTACATTCTTCCGGCGTCATAGAACTCTTCAATTCCTTCAAGCCCCGGAAGGTGCGGTGAAAGCTGAGGCAACTCAGCCACCGAGCCGATTCCCATGCGTTCAAGGAAATACGACGTCGTACGGTACAGGACAGCGCCTGACTCCGGATCTGTTCCGGAGTCCTCGATCAGCCCCCGCTGGGTCAGCGTCCGCACGACAGAGTCAACATTGACCCCGCGAATTGCAGACACCCTCGCCCTGGAAACGGGCTGCCGGTACGCGATGACGGCGAGCGTTTCGAGCGCCGCCTGCGTCAGCCTGGCCGTCTGTCCCTCCAAGACGAAGGCACCGACGACGTCAGCGAATTCAGCCCTGGAGTAGATGCGCCAGCCACCGGCGACATTCCGCAATTCAAAGCCCCGGGGGCTGGAGGTGAAGCCAGCGTTACTGGCAATTTCCATATCCGGGGCTTTAACAGTATAGCCGTCATACTCGCGCTGCAGTTCCAGCAGCAGGTTCTCCACGGCCGCCACGGTCAGGTTGAGTCCCGCGGCGAGGTCCGTTGCCGATGCCGGCTGGTCCAGCACCATCAGGACGGCCTCGAGCGCAGCGCGCGCTCCGCCCGGCAGCGCCGTGACATCGGTGCCGCCGCTGTCCGTGTCATCCGACGACGGTTCCTGCACAGGTTTCCTCACGGCTGTTCCTCATATTCTTCGGTCAGGTGGTCGCTGCTCCACTCCGCGCCGGGCGCCGTCCAGCGGACGGTGAGGTCACCCAGCGGCGCAAGCTGGTTGAAGGCCACCACCTGGTCGCGGAACAGCTCAAGCAGGGCCAGGAAGCGGGCAACCACCACCAGCGTGGATTCTGCATCTGCAATCAGGGCGCGGAACGACAGTGGCCTGCCCTGCTGCAGGCGCAGTCCGATCAGCTCAGCCTGTTCCTTGACGCTGACGGGGCTGCCGTGGAGGTGCGCCAGCCCCACTTCGGTGGGCGCGGGGGTCTTGGGTTTCAGGGCAGTTTCCGCGAGGGCGGCGAACTGCCGAGGCGTATGCTTCCAGACGAGCTCCGGCAGCATGGCCGCGAAGTGCTCTTCCAGCGCCACCTGCCTCGGGTACCGCCGAGCCTCCAGCTCGAGCGTGGCATCCAGCAGCGCCGCCACCTGCTTGAACGCCTTGTACTGCAGCAGCCGCGCAAAGAGCAGGTCCCGCGCCTCCAGCAGGGCGACGTCTTCGTCGTCCTCGACCTCGCCGGCCGGAAGCAGGCGTGCAGCCTTCAGATCCAGCAGGGTGGCAGCGATGACGAGGAACTCGCTGGCCTCATCAAGGGCCCACTCCTCCCCCAGTTTCTGCAGGTTCCGGATGTACTTGATGAACTCATCGGTCACTGTGGCCAACGCCACCTCGGTGATGTCCAGCTGGTGCTTGGAGATCAGGCCCAGAAGCAGGTCAAACGGGCCGGTGAAGTTCGCCAGCCGGACTTCGAAGCCGGGCTTCCGGACTTCCGGCGGGGTCCCGCCGTCGTCCGCCTGCTGGCCGCGCTGCGCGAGCGGCGTTGCCGACTCAGCCGACATCCAGGCTAGGGCGCGCCGCCGCGCGAGATGAGTTCCTTGGCGAGGCGGCGGTAGGCGTCGGCGCCGATGTGGTTGCCGGCGTAGCTGGTGATGGGTTCGGCGGCCACAGTGGCATCGGCGAACTTGATGGAACGCTTGATGACGGTCTCGAAGACTTTGTCGCCGAAGGCTTCCACGAGGCGCGTAATGACCTCGCGGCTGTGGAGCGTGCGGGCGTCGTACATGGTGGCGAGCACGCCGTCCACCTGCAGCCGCGGGTTGAGGCGGTCCTGGACTTTGTCGATGGTCTCGACCAGGAGGGCCACCGCCCGCAACGCGAAGAATTCGCAGATCAGCGGGATGATGACGCCGTGGGCGGCCGTCAGGGCGTTGACGGTGAGGAGCCCGAGGGACGGCTGGCAGTCGATGAGGACGACGTCGTAATCGTCTTCAACCTTCTTCAGCGCCCGGTCCAGCACCTGTTCGCGGGCAACCTCATTGACCAACTGGACCTCGGCAGCGGAAAGGTCGATGTTGGCGGGCAGGAGATCAACGTTTTCCACGCCGGTCTGGTGGATGGCATCGCGGATGTCCACCTTGCGGTCCATGAGGACGTTGTAGACAGTGAGATCAAGTTCGTGGGGGTTGACGCCCAGCCCGGCGGACAATGCACCCTGGGGGTCGAAGTCCACCAGGAGCACGCGGCGGCCGTATTCCGCCAGCGCGGCCGCGAGGTTGATGGTGGACGTGGTCTTACCCACGCCGCCCTTCTGGTTGACCATGGCAATCACACGGGCCGGTCCATGGGAGGACAGCGGCGCGGGCTCCGGAAATTCGCGGTAGGGACGTCCTGTGGGACCCATCACGGCGTCTTCCAGGTCGAGTTCCGTGCCTTCCAGAGTTGCTGAACCCTGTTCGCTGCTCACGTATCTATCCACACTTTCGATGACGGTGATTGTTCTCTGCCGCTGAATGCCCGGGCCGCTATCTGCCCGGCGCCCATGCTGCTTCCACCCAAGGCTACAGCGCCCGACACGGCATTCGGTGGAACTTGACTTTTGATGGCGCTTGAGCCTTGACCTTTTACCTGAGGTCGAAGGTTGGTGTTCCGCCCAAGCAAACCGCCCGCACAGGCTGGGCCTGTACGGGCGGTTGGCCGGCGCCGAGGCGCCGTGGACTCGGGAGTCCTAGGCGTGGGCAGGAATTGCCTTCTCCTGGGTTTCGAGCACTCCGTGATGGGCCATCATGGTCTGCTCGTCGAAGGGCTCTTCGCCGGACAGGACGCGGCTGACCTGTTCGCCGTCGATCTCCTTGACCCAGGTTCCGATCAGGACCGTGGCCACGGCGTTGCCGGTGAAGTTGGTCAGGGCGCGGGCCTCGGACATGAACCGGTCGATGCCGACGATCATGCCGACGCCGCCGAGGAGTTCCGGCCTGTGGGCCTGCAGGCCGGCCGCCAGGGTGGCAAGGCCTGCACCGGTCACACCGGCTGCGCCCTTGGAAGCGATGATCATGAAGATCAGCAGGGAGATCTGGGCCCCCAGGTCCAGAGGGGTTCCCATCGCGTTGGCCACGAACAGTGATGCCATGGTCAGGTAAATGGCAGTGCCGTCCAGGTTGAACGAGTAGCCCGTGGGCACGGTCACGCCGACCACCGGCTTGGAGACGCCCAGGTGTTCCATCTTGGCGATCAGTCGGGGCAGCGCGGCTTCGGAGGACGAGGTGGAGAAGATCAGGAGGTACTCACGTGCGAGGTACTTCATGAGCTTGAAGATGTTCACTCCGGCCACGACCTGCAGCAGGCCGCCCAGGATGACGACGATGAAGAGTGCGCAGGTGATGTAGAAAGCGACCATGAGGGTGAACATGCTCACGATGGCCTGGAAGCCCGTGGCGCCGACAACCGCGGCGATGGCACCGAAGGCGCCGACCGGGGCGAGCCACATGATCATGATCAGGATCCGGAAGACGACTGCCTGGCCGAGGCCGATGGCCTTCAGGACCGGGGCGCCCTGCGGGCCCATTTTCTGGAGGGCGAAGCCAACGAGGATCGCGGCGAGCAGCGTGGGAAGCACGGGGACGTCACTCGGGATGATGCCCAGCAGGAAGTCCACGGTGCTGTCCGTTGCGGCCTTCTTGTTCGGGTCGTAGGGAGCAAGCTCCAGTCCCTCACCGGGGTGGATGATGTTGCCGACAACGAGACCGATGGCCAGCGCGAACGTCGACATGACAACGAAGTAGCCGAGGGCAAGACCGCCCACCTTGCCGACCGTTGCGGCCTTGGCAATGGAGCCGATGCCCAAAACGATGGTGCAGAAGATGATCGGGGCGATCATCATCTTGATGAGCTTGATGAACCCGTCCCCCAGCGGCTTCAGCGATTTGCCGACCTCCGGGAACAGCAGCCCCACCAGTGCGCCCAGGATGACGGCGGCGATGACGGCAATGTAAAGGTAGTGGGACTTGTCCAGTCCCTTGCGCCCGGTCTTGGCCGGTGCGGCCGACTCTCCTCGTTGAGAAGCCATGATGTGTCTCCTTATGGATAATCTGGAAGACGCTTCGGCACAGTCTCTGGGCTCTTCGCGTCCGTCCTTTGTGATTTCCATCATTCGCCACTGAGTGACTTGGCTCACCGTTGCGTTCATATTGGTCATAGGAGGTGTTGTGATCCACCGTTGGAGCATTGCCAGGCGGCTGTTCGTGGCCAACCTGCTGTTCGTGCTGGCATTGACCGCTGTCGTGGGGACGGCCGCCTTCGTGGACGCCCGCGACCGCACGTACGACGAAACCGGACGCCGGATGGCTGCCCTGGCGGTCTCCATCGCCGATAACCCGCTGGTGCTCCAGGCCGCGGCCTCCCCAGATCCGTCCGCCCGGCTCCAGCCTTACGCGCTCAAGGTGATGGACAACGCCGACGCCGACTTCATCACCATCATGGCCCCGGACCGGACACGGTGGACGCACCCCCTCCACGAGGAGATTGGCCAGCCGTACATTGGCTCGATCTCCGATGCCCTCGCCGGGCACGTGTTCACGGAGATCACGGCCGGAACCCTGGGGCCCTCCGTGCGGACGATCGCTCCGGTCAAGGCCGCTGACGGCTCGGTCAAGGCGCTGGTGGCTGCGGGGGTGACAGTTCGGAACATTGATGTGGCGGTTGCCGGCAGGATTCCGGCGTTGCTCGTCATCGCGGGAGGCCTCCTCCTGGGCGGATCGCTGACGTCCTGGCTCCTGGGGCGTTATCTCCGCGGGGTAACCCGTGGCTGGGGACCCGAACAGCTGGCCCAGCTCTTTGCCTACTACGAATCGGTGCTCCACTCGGTGCGCGAAGGCGTCATCCTGATCGACTCCAAGGGGCGCGTGGTGATGTACAACGACCAGGCGGCTGAGCTGCTGGGGCTTGAGCCGCGGGACTCCGGCGATGATCCGGCGAACACGCCTCTCCTGGCCGACCTCCCGCTGGCTCCCAGCCTGAAAAACCTGTTTGAGTCAGGCCGCGCCGCCCACGACGAGATCCATTTGACCGGCTCCGGCGTCCTCGTGGTGAACCAGGGTCCGGCCGTGGGCCCGGGTTCCCGGTCCGGACGCCCGGCGGCGGCGTTCGGCACAGCCGTGTTCGGAACTGTGGCGACGATCCGGGACCGGACCGAAATCGAGTCCCTGGGAACCGAGCTTGAGACGATGCGGACACTTTCGGACGCACTGCGGGCCCAGACCCACGAGCACGCAAACCGGCTCCACACCATGGTTTCGCTCCTGGAGCTGGGGCGCACCGGGGATGCACTGGACTTCGCCACCCAGGATCTCGAACTGAGCCAGCAGCTGACGGACGACATGGTGAGCTCAGTGCAGGAACCCGTGGTCAGCGCCCTCGTCATGGGCAAGGCCGCCGAGGCCAACGAACGCGGGGTGGAGCTGGCGGTGCAGGCATCCGGCGCAGCGGGCGCGGCAGGCCTCGCCGTCCAGGACCTCGTCACCATCCTCGGCAACCTGCTGGACAACGCCATCGATGCCGCCGCCGACGCCCCCGCGCCGAGGCGGGTGGAGCTGCAGGTGAATTCACACGACGGCGGACTGGAGATCACCGTGCAGGATTCCGGAAAGGGCATTGAACCAGGTGCCGTCGACGACATCTTCCGGTACGGCTTCAGCACCAAGGAGGCCGGTCCCTTCGGCCGCGGCCTCGGGCTGGCGCTTGTGAAGCAGGCCGTTCAGCGTCTGGCCGGTACGATGACCATCACCAACTCCGGCGGCACCGGCGGTGCACGATTCCATATCGTGCTGCCCGCGCCGGACCCGCACAGCCTCCCGGAGGAACACGCGTGACAGACATCCGAGTCCTCGTCGTCGAGGACGAGCCGATAGCTTCGGCAGCCCATGCCGCCTACGTGGGCAGGCTGGACGGGTTCACCCTGGCGGGCACCGCTCCCGACGGACAGTCTGCCCTGCGGATGCTCACGGAATTCGCAGCGGCCGGCACCCCCGTGGAGCTGGTGCTCCTGGACATGAACCTTCCGGACCTGCACGGACTCGACATCGCGCGCCGGATGCGCTCCTCCGGCCATTTCGCGGACATCATCGCGATCACCGCGGTCAGGGAGCTCGCGATCGTCCGCAGCGCCGTGTCAATCGGCGTGGTGCAGTACCTCATCAAGCCGTTCACGTTTGCCACGTTCTCGGACAAGCTGGACAGCTACCGCCAGTTCCGCGAGCAGCTTGCCAGCGCCGAGGCGGGATCAGCCAAGGCCGGCGCCTCCCAGAGCGACGTCGACCAGGCATTCGCCAGCCTCAGGGCGCCGTCGGAACTGCCCCTCCCGAAAGGCCTGGCACCCTCAACCCTTGACGCCGTCCGCGACTTCATCCGGAACCAGCCGGGGGCGGTGTCCGCCACCGAGGTCATGACCGCGCTGGGAATGTCGCGCGTGACGGCCCGGCGCTACCTGGAGTATCTTGCCGACGCCGGCACCGTCTCCAGGACCGCACGCTACGGCGCGCCGGGGCGCCCCGAGAATGAATACCGCTGGTCCCGGGCCTAGGTTTCGACAAGCTCAACCAGCAGCGCCGGCCGCCGGGCGCAGAATTCCGATCAGCCGGTCGAGCACGCCGGGGTCCTCTATGGTGGACGGCACCACGTAGTTGTCGCCGTCGGCAATTTGCCGCATCGTCTTCCGAAGGATCTTCCCGGACCTGGTCTTGGGCAGTGCCTCAACCACCGCAACGTGCTTGAAATCGGCCACCGCCCCGATGTCCCGCCGGACCAGGGCGATAAGCTCCTGCACCAGCACGTCCTCCGGCACGTCAGCCCCGGCCTTGAGCACCACGTAGCCGCTGGCATGCTGGCCTTTCAGGGTGTCAGCCACGCCGATGACCGCGCACTCCGCCACCGCCGGGTGCTGCCCGATGACCTGCTCCATCGATCCCGTGGACAGCCGGTGACCGGCCACGTTGATGACGTCGTCGGTGCGCCCCATCACGAAGACGTAGCCGTCCTCGTCCCGGTAGCCGGAGTCGCCGGTGGCGTAGCAGCCCTCAAACGCCCGGAGGTACGACGAGACATACCGCTCATCATTTCCCCATAGCGTGGTGAGGGTCCCCGGCGGCAGCGGAAGCCCCAGCACAATATTGCCTTCCACGCCTGCCTCGACCGCTGCGCCAGCGGCATCCACGATGCCAAGGTTGAAGCCGGGCATCGGCATCGAGGGTGAGCCGGGCTTGATGGGCAGGGCGTCCAGGCCCCGGGGATTGGCGCAGATGGCCCAGCCAGTTTCGGTCTGCCACCAGTGGTCCACGACCGGCACGCCCAGCGCTGCCGCGGCCCAGTGGTAGGTGTCGGTGTCCAGGCGCTCCCCGGCGACGAAGAGGGTCTTGAGGCTGGAAGTGTCGTAGCCGGCCAGCAGGGCGGCCCCGGGATCCGCCTTGCGGATGGCACGCAGGGCAGTCGGCGCGGTGAATAGCACGTTGACTTTGTGGTCACCGATCACGCGCCAGAAGGCCCCGGCATCCGGCGTGCCCACGGGCTTGCCCTCGTACAGCACGGTGGTGGCCCCGGCGATGAGGGGACCGTACACGATGTAGGAATGGCCCACCACCCATCCGACGTCGGACGCGGTCCACATCACGTCCCCCGGGCCGGCGTCGTAGATGTTTTTCATGGTCCAGCTCAGGGCCACGGCATGCCCGCCGTTGTCACGGACCACGCCCTTGGGGCTCCCGGTGGTCCCCGACGTGTACAGGATATAGAGCGGATCCGTGGCGGCGACGTCGACCGGCCCTGCGGGTTCGGCCGCGGCCATTTCGTCATCCCAGTCCAGCCAGCCGGAATAGTCCGTGCCGCGGGCCTCGAAGCCGTCCCGCTCCTTGACCAGGACCCGCGCGCCTTCCGCTCCTGCGAGCGCGAGGGCTTCCGCGACTGCCGGCAGATACTCCACGCGCCGGGACGGCTCCATTCCGCCGGACGCGGTGACGACGGCCACCGGGGAGGCATCCTTGATGCGGGAAGCCAGTTCCTTGGGGGCGAATCCGCCGAACACCACGGAGTGGATTGCACCCAGCCGGGCTGTTGCAAGCATGGCGATGGCGGCCTCGGGGATCATGGGCATGTAGATCACCACCCGGTCCCCCTTGCCCACGCCCTGTGCCCTCAGGACGCCGGCGAACCTGGCCACGAGATCGGTGAGTTCCGCATAACTGTACCGGCGCTGGCTGCCCAGCATGGCGGAGTCATAGATGAGTGCGTCCTGGTCCCCTCGGCCGGCCAGGACGTGCCGGTCCAGGGCATTGAAGGACGTGTTGAGGACGCCGTCGGGGTACCAGCCGTAGACCGGAGCACGGGTGCTGTCCACCGCCTGTTGCGGCGCCCGCGACCAGGACACCCCCGCGGCCGCCTCCAGCCAGAATCGGTCGGGTTCGGCGAGGCTTCGGCCATAGGCGTCGCGGTAACTGTTGGTGACCATGAAGAGTTCCTGTCCACTGCGTTGTGTTGCGGCCCATGCTATCCCCGGCGCTGGTCCGCCGACAAGGGTTGTGTATACATACCGGCAGGATTTCCGGCAATTTTTCCGTAATCGCTGGGACAGATCGGGTTTTCTGTATACACTGAAGGCGATCACCAACGAAGGGAGGCGGGATGCGCGCCAGCGACAGGGCGTATGCGGCACTGCGCGACGACATCATCGAATGGCGCCTCCGCCCCGGATCCGTCCTTGCCGAAGTGGAACAGTCCGAGCGGCTGGGTATTTCCCGGACGCCCCTCCGCGAGGCCTTGAGCAGGCTCACGGCCGAAGGGCTCACGACGACGGCCGGCGGCCGCGGCGTCGTCGTCACCGACATCTCGCTGGAGGACATCGACGAACTCTTCGAGCTCCGCGAAACGCTCGAAGGAAAGGCTGCCGCACTGGCAGCCGAACGAGGCGATGCCGCCATCTTCCTGCAACTGCAGGGCGAGCTGCTCGAAGCGCCGTCACTTATTAGCACCACTGATCCGGCCCGTCACGAGTACTACGAGCTCGTGGGCCGGCTCGATTCGGCGATCGACGCCGCCATCTCCAACTCCTACCTGGCGCAGGCCATGCGGAGCCTGCGGGTGCACCTGGTCCGGGTCCGCAGGCTCGCCGCCGACGACTACGCGCGGCTGACCGCCGCCGCTGCCGAACACGCCGCCATCGCCGAGGCGATAGCGGCCGGCAACCCGCGGCTGGCCCAGGCCGCCACCACCATGCACCTGCACCGCAGCCTTTCCCACGTCAAAGCCACCCATACACCTCAATAGCAAGGAGCCCACATGGTCAAGGAACACCACGTCCGCGTGTACAAGAGCGAGGAAAACCTGCCGCGCGAAGACCAGCTCGCCCACAAGATCGCGGTGGTGGCGGCCGATCCCGTGGCAGTCACGGACGACGTCACCGACATGGTGATCAACCGCGTCATCGACAACGCCTCTGTCGCCGTTGCCTCGCTGAACCGTGCCCCGATCATCGCCGCGCGGGCGCAGGCCCTGACCCATGGGCCCTCGGCCAACGGCAAGGGCGCCAAGGTCTTCGGCATCGGCGAGCGCGTTTCCCCCGAATGGGCAGCATGGGCCAACGGGGTGGCGGTCCGCGAACTGGACTACCACGACACCTTCCTGGCAGCTGACTACTCCCACCCCGGCGACAACATCCCGCCCATCCTGGCCGTGGCACAGCACGTGGGCTCCAGCGGGGCGGACCTCATCCGCGGAATCGCCACCGGCTATGAGATCCAAGTCAACTTGGTCAAGGCCATCTGCCTGCACAAGCACAAGATTGACCACGTGGCGCACCTCGGCCCGTCGGCGGCTGCCGGGATCGGCACGCTGCTGGGGCTCGACGTCGAAACCATCTTCCAGTCAGTTGGGCAGGCGCTGCACACGACCACCGCAACCCGTCAGTCGCGCAAGGGTGAGATCTCCACCTGGAAGGCCCACGCCCCCGCGTTTGCCGGCAAAATGGCCGTCGAAGCCGTGGACCGCTCCATGCGCGGCCAGACCTCCCCGGTTCCCATCTATGAAGGCGAAGACGGCGTGATCGCCTGGATGCTCGACGGCCCGGACGCTTCCTACATGGTTCCGCTCCCCGACGCCGGCGAGGCCAAGCGGGCCATCCTGGACACCTACACCAAGGAACACTCCGCCGAGTACCAGGCCCAGGCCTGGATCGACCTGGCCCGGAAACTCCACAAGGAACACCCGGAGGCCACTGACCCGGCCAACGTCAAGTCCGTGCTGATCAGGACGAGCCACCACACGCACTACGTGATCGGCTCCGGCGCAAACGATCCGCAGAAGTACAGCCCCACCGCCAGCCGCGAAACCCTGGACCACTCCATCCCCTATATCTTCACCGTGGCCCTGCAGGACGGCTCCTGGCACCACGTGGATTCCTACTCCCCCGAGCGCGCCGGCCGGCCGGACACCGTGGAACTCTGGCACAAGGTCACCACCGTGGAAGACCCGGAGTGGACCCGCCGCTACCACTCCCTGGACATCTCCGAGAAGGCATTCGGCGGTTCCGTCGAAATCACGCTGGCCGACGGCACCGTCGTCACCGACGAGATTGCCGTGGCGGACGCCCATCCGCTGGGCGCCCGGCCGTTCGCCCGCGAGCAGTACGTGGACAAGTTCCGCACACTCGCAGCAGGTTTGGTGGAGGACGCGGAAATCGAACGGTTCCTCGACGCCGCTGCCCGGCTTCCGCAGCTGGCCGCCGGCGAGCTTGACCAGCTGAACATCACGGCCGCACCCGGTGTCATCGACTTCGCCGCCGCGCCCAAGGGGCTGTTCTAGATGCTGTATTCCAAGACCACTCCGGAGCAGAAGCGCATCCGCTTCCGTGAGCTGCTCGCGTCCGGGACCGTCCAGCAGTTCCCGGGTGCCTTCAATCCGCTCTCGGCCCGGCTGATCGAGGAGAAGGGCTTCGCCGGCGTCTACATTTCCGGCGCCGTGCTGGCGAACGACCTCGGGCTGCCGGACATCGGCCTCACCACCCTCACCGAAGTGGCCACCCGCGCCGGGCAGATCGCGCGCATGACCGACCTTCCATGCATCGTGGATGCCGATACCGGCTTCGGCGAGCCAATGAACGTTGCCCGGAGCGTCCAGGAACTGGAGAACGCCGGGCTGGCCGGCTGCCACATCGAGGACCAGTTCAACCCGAAGCGCTGCGGCCACCTGGACGGCAAGAACGTGGTGGACTTGGACACGGCCACGAAACGGATCCGGGCCGCGGCCGACGCACGCCGGGATCCGAACTTCCTGATCATGGCCCGCACAGACATCCGTGCCGTGGACGGGCTGGAAGCGGCGCAGGAGCGGGCCAAAGCCCTGGTCGAGGCCGGTGCGGACGCTATTTTCCCGGAGGCCATGAAGGACCTCGGCGAATTTCAGGCCATCCGGGACGCAGTGGACGTGCCGATCCTGGCCAACATGACCGAATTCGGCAAGAGCGACCTTTTCACCGTGGAGCAGCTGCAGGGCGTGGGCGTGAACATGGTGATATATCCCGTCACCCTGCTCCGTAGTGCCATGGGCGCTGCGGAGCGTACGCTGGAATCGATTAAGGCCGACGGAACGCAGGAGGCACAGGTAGGGAACATGCTGACCCGCGCGCGGCTGTATGACCTCGTGGACTACGAGGCCTACAACCGCTTCGACACCGGCGTCTTCAACTTCCGGATCCCCGGAACGCACTGACGCGCATTCCATCCAGGACCACCGGCCGGGGCGGCCGGTGTACAGACAGACGCAAGGAACGAAGGAGTTCAGCATGGCTGAAGAAGAGATCAAGAAGGGCCTCGCCGGCGTCGTGGTGGACTACACCGCCGTCTCCAAGGTCAATTCCGACACGAATTCACTGCTGTACCGCGGCTACCCCGTCCAGGAACTGGCGGCACGGTGCAGCTTCGAGGAGGTCGCCTTCCTGCTGTGGAACGGCGAACTCCCCAATGCCGAGGAACTGGCCGCCTTCACAGCCAGGGAGCGGGCCGGCCGGCGCCTGGATCCGGTGGTCAAGCAGGTGGTTGACGCCATCCCCACCACGGCGCACCCCATGGACGTCTGCCGGACCGCGGCGTCGGTGATGGGGGCCCGCCACGAGCTCTCGGAGGATTCGTCCCGCGAAGCAAACATGACCAAGGCCGTGGACCTGTTCGCGGCCATGCCCGCGGTGGTGGCCTATGACCAGCGCCGCCGTCGCGGCCAGGAACTGGTGGAGCCCCGGGACGACCTGGGCTACTCCGCCAATTTCCTGTGGATGGCGTTCGGGGAGGAATCAGTTCCCGAGGTGGTGGATGCGTTCAACGTCTCCATGATCCTGTACGCGGAGCACTCGTTTAACGCCTCCACCTTCGCCGGACGCGTCATCATGTCCACGTTGTCCGATCTCCATTCGGCCGTCACGGGTGCCATCGGCGCGCTCAAGGGACCGCTGCACGGCGGCGCCAACGAAGCCGTCATGCACACCTTCGACGAGATCGGCATCCGTCCCGAGGAATCGCTCGAGGAGGCAGCCACCCGGGCCAAGACCTGGATGGAAGACGCCCTGGCCCAGAAGAAGAAAGTGATGGGCTTCGGGCACCGGGTCTACAAGCACGGTGACTCCCGTGTGCCCACCATGAAGGCCGCCCTGGACAAGATGATCGCGCACTACGGCCGCCCGGAACTGCTGGGACTGTACAACGGGCTCGAGACCGCCATGGATGAGGCCAAGGGAATCAAGCCGAACCTTGACTACCCGGCGGGCCCGACGTACCACCTGATGGGCTTCGACACGCTCATGTTCACGCCGTTGTTCGTCGCCAGCCGGATCACGGGCTGGACCGCGCACTTCATGGAGCAGCTGGACTCGAACTCGCTGATCCGTCCGCTGAGCGCCTACAACGGCGTAGAGGAACGGCACGTTCCGTAGCGTCCGCTTCCGCGGAACGCACGACGCCGGGCCGGTCACCTTATCGGGTGACCGGCCCGGCGTCGTCATGTCGGGGATGCTATTTCACACGCCGCAGCTCCAGTGAGACCAGCATCTTTTTCACGTCCTGATACTCCTGCGTCTTCATATAGGCCTTCGCTTCGGCAAGCGAATCGAAGGTGAGCGCCGCCGCCCGGCCGCTGGCCTCGAGCCACAACGAGTCGCCAAAATGAACGAAGGGAACGTCGTCCGGGGCGAGGATCATGTTGTCCAACCCGCAGGTTACGGTGCCGGGACTCTGGGGGATGTCGGTTAATGCCATGGAGCCATACACCTTGTCTGACTGGATAACCCTGAACACAAAGGCCGACGGACCGCGGGGAAACTCCCTGAGCTTCGACGCCTTCTGCGGAATGTCGAGGACGACTGAATCGAGCATGGCGAACGGCTTGGGTTCCGGGCAGGCCGGACCGCCCGCGCCGTCGTAGGCCAATGACAAGGTTGCCATGGTTTTGCCGGCCGGATTCCTCACTTCAACGGTGTTGAACGCACCCACATCGGTCTTCTGGGGAGCTTCAGATAAGGTCCAGCCAGCAGGGTGTTCAAAGGTTGCCTGCCCCGTGCCGTCGGTGAAGGAAGTCCATGCGGCGGCCGCCGGTGATGGCGTGCGTGTGCGTGTGGGTCCGGGTGTCGCCGCCGTCGATTCCGACGGGGGCACCGTTCCGGCCGGAGAGGTCGAGGAGGTCAGCGGACCAAGGTTGGTGGCCACGAGGATGCCTGCGGTGACGGCTGCCGCGAGCATCAGTACGCCAGCCAGCCGGGCGCGCCTCAGCCTGCGGTCCGGAAGTGCTGTGATGCTGGCCGGCAGGCTGTCGCTGAATATCGGGGCCTCGTTGAGCACTCTGCGCAGGGCAGCCTCAGCGGCGGGTTCCGCGGCGGGATCGTGGCGGAGCGGGTCTGCACTGGAAATCAGGTTTTTGATCGGATCCATCTCATGCACCCATCTTCTGTGTGACCGACCCGGCGGCCACAGGCATGTGCTTGCGGAAGGCGGCCCTGGCACGGTGCAGGCGGACCTTTGCGGCGGATTCGCTGCACCCCAGGACACCGGCGATCTCGGCCGTGCTCAGCTCGTCCCAGTAGGCCATTTGGAGGATGTCGCGCTCACTGTCGCGGAGGGCGGCCAGCGCGTCGTGGACCACCAGGTCCTCGGACCCCGAGCCGGAGAGCTCAGCGGATGCCCGCAGTTTTATCTGGAGCGCCAGGAGCCGGTCACGGCTGCGGTACGCATTTCCGATCAGGTTCCGCGCGACGGTGAACATCCAGGCGATGTCGGTCCGCGGCGCGTCACCCCATTTCTGCCACACAACGCGGAACACGTCCGCGGCGAGCTCTTCGGCGAGCTCCGTCGATTCCACGCGCCGCCGCACAAATCTGTAAACCCGCGGATAGCTGTCCCTGTGAACGGCGATGAACGCCAGTTCGCGTTCCGATTCCACGCATCCCCCAAACGTAAGAAGTTGAGTCCTGACCTGGCAGGCTAACCGGTTAGTTTCCGCGAAGAAGCGTGCGGTTACACGCCCCGGTAAGAATATTCGGCGGACGCCACTGTTTCGTTGTCCTCGTTCAGCGTGATGATCGCGTCGACGACGCCACCGTTGAGCGCCACCGGCAGCCAGTGCTCTGCGTCCTGCCACATGCGGCCCAGGGGAAGGGCGGAGGTCAGGAACCACTCCGGAATAATCTCGGAACTCTCCGCGGGGTCGCCCGCCCACCGACGGGCAGTAAATAGTCGTGTGGACATGTTCCAGTCCGGCCGGGCGGGGAATACAAACTCCACTGTTCCCGCATCGCGCAGGTCCTCCTCGAGGACAACGATGGCCGCCTCTTCCAGTACCTCACGGCAGGCGGCCTCGGCGTCCGTTTCGCCCGCTTCGACGTGCCCGCCCAGGCCGACGATTTTCCCGGTTCCGAATCCGGTCTTCTTCAGGCCCAGCAGGACCTCCGTCCCGTCGCCAGGGCGCTCCCGGAGGAGGAAGCACAGGGTGACGGGCACAGAGGTCATGCAGACCAGCCTAGCCGCGGAATGTCTGTCAGTCCGAAATCCGGAGCGACGTGATCATACGTTTGGCGTCCGCGTACGCCGGCGTCTTCATGTAGGCACGGGCAGCATCGAGGTTGGCAAACTGCAGAACACCCTGCTGCGGTGAATTACCCGGCCCCATCTGGAGAGCACCGGCGAACATGTAGATCGGCGAGGCGGATGTTCCGTTGACCAGGTTGTAGATCGTGCATGCTTTGCCGTCCGGGCCGCCCGCCGTGCTCGTCAGTCCATAGGTGGCGATGACTCCGCCGGCATCCTCCATGGCACGGAAGGCGAACCGCGGGGTCACGGAATCCGGAACCTGCGGGTTGTACGGGAGGTCCACTTCGGCGAAGTCCAGCACCGTGTAGGGGACGGGCTCCGTGAAGCAGGCACCGCCCACCGCTCCGGACCCTCCGTAGGTCAAGATCGCCACGATCTTTCCGGCGTGGTCCTTCACCTCGATGTTGACGGCGTCCGGGGCAGCGCCTGCGGCGGGAACAACGGTCCAGGTGCCGGGGTGGTCGAAGCTGACCTTCCCGCCGCTGCTCCGGTACGTGGCCCAGCCGGCGGGCAGCGGCCCTGCACTTGCGCTGGCGGCGGCGGCGGCGGACGTTGCCGGCGCTGCGGGCTCGGCCGGCAGCGGAGGCAATGCCACGGGAGGCGTCGGGGGCGCCGCCGTGGCTACCGTCGCCGAGGCGGCGCCCGGCGAATTGGGGCTGTCTCTTATACACATCTAGATGTGTATAAGAGACAGGGGTGTGACTGGCCGCGCGGTCTCGGTGCTGGCCGCCGGCGCCGGCACGGGAGCGGGACTACCGACGTTTCCGGCTACGACGCCCACCGTGATGACGGCCGCAGCGGCCAGCCCGGCCACGGAAGCCCTGAGCACGGTCCGGTTGTTCCGGCGCCCGTCCGGGCGTGCCTGCGAGGCAGAAGCCCGGCCGGCGTCGTCCGTGAAGGCACGAATCCCGCCGTCTGCCCCGGGGACTCCCCCGGGCGCTGGCACTGCAGACAAATGAACCGCCGGCGCCGCCGTGACACCAATGGGACTGCCGGGCGGCTGGTCCGGAACCGCGACGCGGGGCCGGGCGTTCCTCATAAGCTCTTCAATGCGGTCCATTCCTAGCCCTTCCTGTCCGTCTTCAGGTGTGCCGGGAGGCGCCGTGCAAATGCCTTACGGGCACGGTGAAGCCGCACCCCGGCCGCCGACACGGAGCATTTGAGCGTTTCGGCGAGTTCCGCCGTCGTCAGGTCATCCCAATAACTGAGCATGAGCACTTCACGGTCCTTGTCGTTGAGCTGGAGCAGTATTTCGGCGACAGCTGCGCGCTCGTCGTCGCCGCCGGATTGGGCCGAAATCCGGGCTTCGGCCTGCAGCCGCTCCGTCAGCCGCTGTTTGCGTTCCCTGCCCCGATATTCGTTGCCGACGACGTTTCTTGCGGTGGCGATCAGCCAGCCGGGGCTGGGGGCCTCGGGAAAGTCCTTCTCCCATGCGATGCGAAAGACGTCGTTGGCCAGTTCTTCAGCCCGGGGGCTGTCATTGACGCGGTACGCGATGTATTTGTACACCCGGCCGAAGTGTTCGGAGTGCATCGCGACGAACTGATGCTCCCTGGTAGCCAACATGCTGTTTCCCCCTGTGACGGCTGACCTTCACCCGCTGACCGTTAAGTGTCTCCGGAGCGGCCGGTTTTTACATGCATTTCTGTTAAATGCATGTCGTCGCAGGTGGCAGCGATAAGCGGCGCGATTCTCGCGTCGTCAATTGCGCCGGGGCAGCTCAGGGTCTCCCGCTGTTTCGCTAGAGGGCCGTTGTGAATGCATTGCGCTGGAACGCCCGGGGCGCTTAGCCCAGGGCCCGGGGGTGGGCGGCGGCGTAGATCTCCCGCAGGGTATCCGCCGTCACCAGGGTGTAGACCTGCGTGGTGGTCACGGACGCGTGCCCGAGGAGTTCCTGGACGACGCGCACGTCCGCGCCGCCCTCAAGCAGGTGGGTGGCGAACGAGTGGCGGAGCGTGTGGGGGGAAACGTCCTTGGTGATGTTGGCCTTGTCCGCCGCAGCCTTTAGGATGGTCCAGGCGCTCTGCCTGCTGATGCGCCCTCCCCTGGCGTTTAGGAAAAGCGCGGGCGTGCCCTTGCCTTTGGCGGCCAGCAGGGGGCGGCCGCGGACCAGGTAGGCATCAAGCGCCCGGGCTCCGTACGAACCCAGCGGAACGAGCCGCTCCTTGGAGCCTTTGCCGAACAGGCGTACGATCGCGGGCCCGTGCTCGGCCGGCTGCAGCGAGATGTCGTCCACGTCCAGCCCCACGGCTTCGCTGATGCGCGCCCCGGTGGAGTAGAGGAACTCGAGCAGCGCCCGGTCCCGCAGGCCCGTGGCGGTGTCCGTACCGGCCGCTTCCAGGATCCTGGTGACCTCGTCCACCGTGATGGCCTTGGGCAGCCTTTTCCCCGGCATGGGCGGGTGGACATCGCTGGCCGGGTCCGCCGTCGTGGTCCCTTCCAGTGCCCAGAACTTGTGCAGTCCGCGGACGGCGACCACCGTCCGCGCCGCCGAGCGCACCCCAAGCGGGGTCCCGCCGTCGGAGCCTGTCTCTTATACACATCTAGATGTGTATAAGAGACACGTGGTGGCGGGTCACGTCGCCGGGGCTGCTGACGCCCTCGGCGGCGAGGTAGTTCGAGTAGCGGGCAAGGTCACGACGGTAGGCAGAGAGCGTGTTGGCCGCCAGGCCGCGTTCGACGCCCATGTGCTGGAGGTAATCCGTCACCGCGCGGTCGATGGCCGTCCGCGGGCGTTCCGGGCGCGCGGGGACCGGAACGGCTTCTGCCGGCGCCGGATCCCCGCGCCCCGGACCCGTTGGAGTGCCTGCTTCCCCCGCGGCGTCCGCCGGAGGCCGTTCTGCTGCTGCCGTGCCCGCAGTCATCAGCGCTGGCTTGGATGGGCGGGCCAGGGCGCGTCTGCGGGCCGGAGGCCGCCGAAGTCATCGGCCGCCGCGGCCGCGGCGGCGAGGATTCCGACGACGGCGGACGGGTTGTGCAGGCGGCCGTCAAGAACCGCCGCAACGGCGTCCTCGAGCGGAATCCAGTGGAGCTCGATTTCCGCTTCCTCGTCCGTGCGCACGTGCAGTTCGTGATGCGGCACCTCGCTGATCCCGCGGGCAAGGTAGATGCGGATCGCCTCACTGGAGGACCCCGGTGAATTGAAAAAATCCACCAGGACATTCCAGGTGCCGGCCACGAGGTCGGCCTCCTCGGCGAGTTCCCGTGCGGCGCCTGCCACGAAGTCCTCACCCTCCACGTCCAGCAGGCCGGCCGGAATCTCCCAGAGGTCCATGCCCACCGGGTGCCGGTACTGCTTGATCAGCAGCACCTCGCCGGCGTCATTCATGGGCAGCACCGCGACGGCCCCAGGGTGGTCGATGTAGTCGCGGACCAGGGCCTCGCCGTCGTCAGTGAGCTTGAAGCTGTCACTGACAACGTCCCAGATCCGTCCCTCGTAGACCTTTTCCGTAGACAGCAGACGGCGCGGGCTCGGCGCATCCGAAACCTGCCGGGCAGCAGGAGTATTTTCAGAATTACCGGGCATCGCGCCGTCCTTACGTTGTGGCTGTATCTACTTTGCGGTGACCGTACGGGCAGCCTTGCCGGCGGCACCGGCTTCCACAGCTGCCGCTTCCGGAGCTGCTGCTTCCCCGGCCGTCGTCCCGGCGGCCGCCGTGCCGTTGTCGGCGCTGCCGCTCTGGTGCTCCAGGGCAGCCTTGACGAGGCCGGCGAATAGCGGGTGCGGCCGGGTGGGCCGTGAGCTCAGCTCCGGGTGGGCCTGGGTTGCCACGTAGTACGGGTGCACCTCGCGGGGCAGCTCCACGTATTCCACGAGCTTGCCGTCGGGGGACGTTCCGGAGAACACCAGCCCCTGCTGGGCAATCTGCTCGCGGTACTTGTTGTTGACCTCGTAGCGGTGGCGGTGGCGTTCGCTGACGGTGGTGGTGCCGTAGGTTTCGGCAATGACGGAACCTTCGTCAAGCTTGGCTTCGTAGAGGCCCAGGCGCATGGTGCCGCCGAGGTCTCCCTTGCCTTCAACGATGTCCAGCTGCTCTTCCATGGTGGCGATCACCGGGTACTTGGAGTCCGGCTCGAACTCGCTGGAGGACGCTCCCTCCAGGCCCACCACGTTCCGGGCGTACTCAATGACCATGCACTGCAGGCCCAGGCACAGGCCCAGGACCGGCAGCTTGGTTTCGCGGGCGAACTTCAGCGCGCCCAGCTTGCCTTCAAGGCCTCGGATGCCGAACCCGCCCGGCACGCAAATGGCGTCCACGCCCTCCAGCGACCGAACGGCGCCTTCATGCGTTTCGCACTCATCCGACGGGACCCAGCGGATCTTGACCTTGGCGTCGTTGGCGAAGCCGCCGGCGCGCAGGGCCTCGGTCACGGAGAGGTAGGCGTCCGGGAGGTCGATGTACTTGCCCACGAGGGCAATCTCGACCTCGTGCTTGGGGTT
This sequence comes from Arthrobacter sp. KBS0703, assembly GCF_002008315.2. Classification (NCBI taxonomy): domain Bacteria; kingdom Bacillati; phylum Actinomycetota; class Actinomycetes; order Micrococcales; family Micrococcaceae; genus Arthrobacter; species Arthrobacter sp. KBS0703. The sequence continues at coordinate 2,276,690 of NZ_MVDG02000001.1, forward strand.
GTGCACGGCCTCCAGCAGCTTGTCCCAGCTGGTCCAGTCGACGTCCTTGAACGGCAGGTCCAGGGCACGGACGATGTAGGAGTCCAGGCCCTGCGTGTGCAGCGTCTTGGGGATGTCGTAGATGCTGGGGGCATCTGCGGCGTTGACCACGGCGTCGATGTCGACGTCGCACATGCGGCCGATCTTCTCGCGCATGGCGTCGGGCACTTCGCGGTCCGAGCGGATCACGATGGCCTCGGGCTGGATGCCGATGGAGCGGAGGGCTGCCACGGAGTGCTGCGTGGGCTTGGTCTTGAGCTCCTGCGAGGGACCGATGTACGGGACCAGCGACACGTGCAGGAAGAAGACGTTGCCGCGGCCGATGTCCTGGCGGACCTGGCGGGCGGACTCAAGGAAGGGCTGCGACTCGATGTCGCCCACCGTGCCGCCGATCTCGGTGATGATGACGTCCGGCGCGTTCTTGCCCTCGGCGGGAAGCCGCATGCGGCGCTTGATCTCATCGGTGATATGCGGGATGACCTGGACGGTGTCGCCGAGGTACTCGCCGCGGCGTTCCTTGGCGATCACCGTGGAGTAGACCTGGCCGGTGGTCACGTTGGCCGAGCCCTCGAGGTTCTCGTCGAGGAAGCGCTCGTAGTGGCCGATGTCCAGGTCCGTCTCGGCGCCGTCGTCTGTGACGAAGACCTCGCCGTGCTGGAAGGGGTTCATCGTGCCCGGATCCACATTCAGATAGGGATCGAGCTTCTGCATAGTTACAGACAAACCGCGTGCCCGCAGCAGGTGGCCGAGGCTCGAAGCCGTCAGTCCCTTACCTAGCGAGGACGCCACACCACCGGTGACGAAGATGTGTTTGGTCGTCTTGGACGAGCCCGGGAACCGGGAATTTACACGGGAATTTGATCGCTGCACCACGGAATTCGAGCCTATCATCAATTGAGCCTTCCACGGATCGGATAACGCATCCCCAACTGCCCAAGTTTGCCGTGCCCGTGCGCCATGGGCAAGGGCGGCACGAATCGGGCGGCCGAATCCGGCGCCGGTTCAGGCCGGACGGGATCAGGCGCGCTGCGGCAGCAGCTTGGCGTCGTCCAGCAGTTCCTGGGCGTGCGCCTGAGCCGTTTCGGAGTCCTCCTGGCCGGCGAGCATCCGGGCCAACTCCCTGACCCGCTCCGCTTCGTCCAGGAGCTGGACATCACTGGAGGTGAACCCGGTGGCGGTGCCGCCGTCGGATCCCCGCACCGAGGTCTTGGTCACGCGGATGTGCTGATCCGCGAAGGCAGCCACCTGGGGCAGGTGGGTGACCACCAGGACCTGCACGTGCTGCGCCAGCATGGCGAGCCGCCGGCCGATCTCGACGGCGGCACGCCCGCCCACGCCGGCATCCACCTCATCGAAGACGAACGTGGGCACCGGATCAACGGCGGCCAGCACCACCTCGATGGCGAGCATCACCCGGGAGAGCTCGCCGCCGGAGGCACCCTTGCCCAGCGGCCGGGCGGGCGCGCCGGAGTGCGGCTGGAGCAGGAAGGAAATCTCGTCCGCGCCGTGGGGCCCCAGCTGTGCGGCGGCTTCGATGGTGATAACGAGCGTGGCATCGGCCATGGCCAGGGCCTTCAGCTCCGCGCTGACCCGTGCGGACAGCTCCTTGGCCGCTTTGGCCCGGATCTTGCTGATGGCCGTTGCCTGTTTCCTGAGTTCGGCCTCGGCCCGCACCACTTCGGCGTCGAGGCCCTCGATCCGGGTGGAATCGTCCTGGAGTTCGTCGAAGCGGACACGGGCGTTTTCCGCCCACACCAGGACCTCGTCGATGCTCGGCGCGTACTTGCGGACCAGCTTGGCCAGGGCCGCCCGCCGGTCTTCGATCTCGGCCAGCCGCTCCGGCCCCTCCGAATCCAGCCCGGCCTGGTAGCTGGCAAGCTCGGTGGCGATGTCGTTGAGCAGGAAGCCCACTTCGGCGAGTCGGGCTGCGGCCGTGCCGAGCTCCTCATCGTGCTCGGCCACGTGCTCCAGCGTCCGCTTGGCCGCGTCCACGAGGGACGTGGCATCGCCGGTCTCTGCGAAGTCCTCGGCAATGATGGCCTGGTGCGCCGTGGTGGCGGCGATGCGGAGTTCCTCGACGTTGGCGAGCTTCACGGCCTCGGCCTTGAGCGCATCGTCCTCCCCCGGCTGCGGGTCCACGGCATCGATCTCCGCCAGGGCCGCTTCCAGCGACTCCGCTTCGCGCAGCCGGTCCCTCGCCGCGCTGCGGAGCGATTCGAGCTCGGCCTGGCTGGATTTCCACGAGCCGTAGAGTTCCTGGAAACTGGCCAGCGCGGCGGCGAGGTTTTCTCCCGCGAACCTGTCGAGGGCTTCACGCTGCGCCGCCGAGCCCTTGAGCCGGATCTGGTCCGACTGCCCGTGTACCACCACGAGCGATTCGCCGATTTCGGCCAGCACACCCACCGGCGCACCCCGGCCGCCCAGGAAGGCCCGGCTGCGTCCGTCCGCGCCCAGACGCCGTGCCAGCAGCAATTCCGCGCCGCCGTCGAACTCCTCGATCTCCGCGCCCGCATCACGGGCGCGTTCCAGGGCGAAGTGCCCGGCGTCGAGCCGCACCACGGCTTCAGCGGAGGCGCTCTTCGCTCCGCTCCGCACCGCGCCCGCATCCGACCGCGCGCCGAGCAGCAGCCCGACGGCGGTGACCACCATGGTCTTGCCGGCACCGGTCTCGCCGGTAACCACGCTGAGCCCGGGGCCCAGCGGCAGCGTGGCGTCGGCGATGACGCCCAGATCTCGGATTCTCAGTTCTTCAAGCATGGTTCACTTCTCCGTCAGAGGATCGGATTCGTCGTCGGACGCGGCAGCGTGCTGCGCGGAGGGCGGCGTCATGGGCCGGGGGGTGCGCACGATGGGCACCGGTCCGGTGTGGACGGTCTCTGACTGCGGCACTGGTCCGCGCCAGCCATGGATGGGCAGTTCAAACTTGCGGACCAGCCGTGCCGAGAACGGCGTCTGGTGGGTGCGCGCCAGCCGGACCGGCGTGGCGGACCGGGTGACTTCGACGCGGGCGCCGGGCGGCAGGTCCACCGAACGCCGGCCGTCGCACCACAGCACGCCCTGGGCATCCGTCCGGTTCAGCACCTCGACGGCCAGCCGGGACCGCGGCGACACCACCAGCGGCTTCGCGAACAGGGCGTGGGCGCTGATGGGGACGATCAGCAGGGCTTCCACTTCCGGCCACACCACCGGGCCGCCGGCGGAGAAGGCGTAGGCGGTGGAGCCCGTGGGAGTTGCCAGCACCACGCCGTCGCAGCCGAATGAGGTCAGCGGGCGTTCGTCCACTTCGGTGACCACTTCAAGCATCCGCTCACGGTTGCCCTTTTCGATGGCGGCTTCGTTGAGGGCCCAGGTGTGCCAGATCTTCTGGCCACGGACCCAGACCTGGACGTCGATGGTCATCCGCTCCTCCACCGTGTACTCACGGCTGGCGATCCATTCGACCGTCTGGGCGAGGTCCGCACGCTCGCTTTCGGCCAGGAAGCCGACGTGGCCAAGGTTGACGCCCAGCAGCGGCACGTCCACTTCCCGCACCAGTTCCGCGGCGCGCAGGATGGTGCCGTCCCCGCCAAGGACCATGACCAGTTCGACGTCGGGGAGCTGGATGTGGTCGTGCAGGATCTCGACCGGCTGCTCCAGCCGGCCGAAAAACCCTTCCATGTCCCCCAGCTCGGACTTCTGCATCACGGGGATGATGCCCGAGGCGTGCAACTGGGCGCACGCCTCCCAGGCAGCCTTCAGGGATTCTTCGCGGCCGGTGTGGGCAAGTACCAGTACACGCCTGCTCATCGGGTTCCGCTCTCTAATGGTTCGGCCAGATCTTTCCCAGCAACGCAGCCACGGCTGCGTCCCGCTCTTCGATCTTAGGCAAGTCTTCGGCAATTCTTCGTTTTATCCACAGGAAGTATTCGACATTTCCGTCCTGCCCGGGGAGGGGGCTGGCGGCCAACCCGCGCAGTTCGAGGCCTGCGTCGATGGCTGCCCCCGCCACTTTACCGACCGCCATCCGCCGTTCGCGCTCTGACGTGACCACGCCGGTGCGCCCCAGCCGGTCCTTGCCGATCTCGAACTGCGGCTTGACCATGAGCACCAGGTCACCGCCGGGGCTGGTGCATGCGGCCAGGGGCGCCAGCACCAGCGTCAAGGAGATGAAGGACAGGTCCGCAACCGTCAGCTCGGCCCTGCCGCCGATCTCTTCCGGATCCATGTAGCGGACGTTGAGCCCTTCGTGGACGGTTACGCGCGCGTCGCTTCGGAGCTGCGGCACCAGCTGTCCGTGCCCGACGTCGACCGCCACCACGTGCGCGGCGCCGCGCCGCAGCAGGACATCGGTGAAACCGCCGGTGGAGGCACCCGCGTCCAGGCACCTTTTGCCGCCGACGGCGACGGCGGGAAATGCGTCCAGCGCCCCTGCAAGTTTGTGGCCGGCCCGGCTGACGTACGCATCCGTGGCGTCTTCCGCCACGGACAGCTCGCGGTCATCGGCCATCTGTAGGGACGCTTTTCCGAGCACATCGCCCGCCGAGGAAACCTTGCCCTCGGCGATGAGCCGCGCGGCATGCGTGCGGGACCGCGCCAGTCCCCTGCTGACGAGCAGCTGGTCGAGTCTGGCCATGGTCAGGCGGCCCCGGGGCGGGGTGCTGCACCGGGCACGGACGACGTGTCCTGGTTCAGCGCTTCGAGCAGGGCGTCATGCATGTCCGTGTACGCGTCAGGGTGCTCGGAGACCGGGAGCCCAGGAACGTCCCGGACCCGGCGGAGGACCTCCTGGACGGCACCGTCGGACACTGCACTGGAGTCTTCCGCCCCGGAAAGAGGCAGTTCCGGCCAGGCAACGTCCGGTGCGGCCCCGGAAAGGTCATTCTGATTCAGCTCGGTCATGGCACCAGTCTATTGATCCAGCCACTCAAGCTCGGGAGCCGTGGGTTCCGCCGCATGGGGGTGGGCCGCCCACCAGGCAGCGCATGCCGCACGCCACGAATCGAGGCTCGCCTTGTCACCCCGGACCCGGATGCCGTTGGCGTCGACGGATGCCGTGGCGTCCCCGCAACGGTACGTTCCGTCGCCGCCCTCCACCTCCGGATACGGCTCGTACAGCCCGGTCAGGTCGTTGATGATGTACCCAGGCCGTTCGTCAGTGCGGGCGGCCAGGATGGTTTCCAGGGTGTCGACGCCGGTCAGGACGGCGACCGTGGCAAAGCCGGCTCTGTTGCCGCCCAGGATGTCCGTGTCCAGCCTGTCGCCCACGACGAGCGGCCGCTCCGCGGACAGCCGCTTCGCCGCGGCATGGAAAAGTGGAGCCTCGGGTTTGCCTGCGACGAGGGGGGTTTGGCGTGTTGCTGCCGCGACGGCAGCCACGAGGGTGCCGTTGCCCGGCGCAATTCCGCGGGCCTGCGGAATGGACATGTCCGTGTTGGTGGCGACCCACAGTGCCCCGCCTGCCACGACATACGACGCTTCAGCCAGGTCCTTCCAGCCGATCCCCGGGTTGAAACCCTGGACCACGGCCACCGGCTTGTCCTCGGCGCCGTGCACGGGCTTGAGGCCAACGAGCTCTATTTCGTGGGCAAGCGCCGGGCTGCCGGTGATCAGGACTGCGGCGCCCGCCGGAAGGAGCGATGCCAGCAGCTCCGCCGCCGCCTGCGAGGAGCTCACCACCTGGTGGTCCTCGGCCGGGGCGCCGAGCTCGCGCAGGTGGGCGGCAACCTGGGCCGGTGTGCGTGAGGCGTTGTTGGTCACGTAGCCGAGGCCAATGCCGGCGCCGGCCAGCCGCAGCAGCGACTCAACCGCGCCGGGGATGGCATGCGGGCCTGCGTAAACCACGCCGTCCAGGTCCGAGAGCAGGGCGTCGAACCGCGAAATGAGCTGAGCGTCAGTCATGCGCGGCTAGTCCTCCTGGCCCTCGTGCCGGGTGTCCTTGGCGGATGCCTCGCCGTCGCCGTCTTCGTCCTCATCCGGCTCCGCGGAGTCGGCGTCGGACTCGGCGTCGTCGGACTCAAAGTAGTCCGATTCGACGTCGTCGAGGTTGTCATCGGCGGACGCAGCTTCAGGCTGTTCAGGAGCCGTCTCGGCTGCCGGCGCGATGCCGGTGGCATGCTCCGAGGTCCGGGCTTCCTGGGGAGCAGCGTCTGTGGCGGCGTGGGCCATCAGCCGCTTTCGTTCGGCTTCCTCCCGGGCCTCCTCTTCCTCGTCCCAGCCGAGGTCGATGATGTCCGGCTCCTCGGAGACGCCCATGCCGAGGGCCTCCTCGGCGACGGCAGCCTGCCGCAGCCACTTCTCGGATTCGGCTCCGCGGCCCACTGCTGCGAGGGCGTCCGCGTAGGCACGGAACAGACGCGGGCTGTAGGAGAAGGCGCGGTTGATGTCCAGCTGCGGGATCTCCAGCTCGGCCACTGCAGCGTCCAGCTGGCCCAGATCCGAGCGCGCACCGGAGGCAACGATCGCCAGTTCCACCTTCCCGGGAGCGTCCAGGTCCTGGGCTTCTTCGGAGCGGACCACGTCCAGGGCACGGTCCGGGCGTCCCAGTCCGCGTTCGCAGTCCGCCATGACGGGAAGGTGGACGTTGGAGCCGCTGATCCTGCGGTACGTGCGGAACTCGCGGAGGGCCTCGCCGTAGTGTCCGGCGGCGTAGGCGGTCAGGCCCACGGCTTCGCGGACGGCGGAAAGGCGTCCGCCGCGACGGCTGGCGGCCAGTGCATGCTGGAAGGCCAGCTCGGGTTCGTCATCAATGAGGCGTCCGGCCATGACCAGGTGGCGTGCCACCCATTCAGCGCTTTTGGCTTCGAGTGTCTTGATCTGGTGCTGTGTGGCCCGGTCCAGCTCCTTGCCTGTGACGTCCTCGTCGATTTGGGGAGAGCGCTCACGGTCCGGGCGGTTGGCACTGCGGAGGTCGCGGGCGTTGGGCACGCGGACCGGGCGGTCTTCTGCCCTGTCGCGGCCGAACTGACGCGGGCCTGAATCGTTGCGGTCAAAACTGCGCGGGGCCCGGTCCTGGCGGTCGCCGAACGGCTTGCGGTTCTCGCCGCCGCCGAAGCTGCGGCGCTCCCCCTCGCCATCACGACGGCGGTCGCCTTCGCCTTCGCGGCGCGGACGGTCGCCGAAGGGCTTGCGGTCACGGTCGCCGAAGGGCTTACGCTCGCCGGCACCGAAGCTGCGGCGCTCTCCGTCACGCTCGCCGCGCGGACGGTCACCAAACGGCTTGCGGTCACGGTCACCGAAGGGTTTGCGCTCACCCTCGCCATCGCGGCGCGGACGGTCACCAAACGGCTTGCGGTCACGATCGCCGAACGGCTTGCGCTCACCCTCGCCATCGCGGCGCGGACGGTCACCAAACGGCTTGCGCTCGCCGTCACGCTCGCCGCGGGAGATGTGTATAAGAGACAGGCTTGCGCTCACCGGCGCCAAAGCTGCGGCGCTCACCGTCACCTTCGCGGCGCGGACGGTCACCAAACGGCTTGCGGTCACGATCGGCAAAGGGCTTCTTCTCGCCGCCGTCAAAGCCGCGGCGGTCGCCGTCGCCCTCCCGGCGCGGACGGTCAGCAAACGGCTTGCGGTCGTCGCCGCCCGGAGCCCGACGGGGGCCGTCTGAGCCGCGGCCGTCCTTGGCACGGAAGCCGCGGGGGTCTCCGCCTGAGTTGTTGGTCCCCCTGAAAGGGCCGCCCTGTGATCCGCGGTTACTGCCCGAGTATCCCCGGTCATTTCCTCCGCGGTTGCCGCCGTTGTGCTCAGCCATTGTGGATTCCTCCTGTAGTGAGCCGACCACTGGCGCAATTTGCAGCCGCTCTTGTCCGTGTTTTGTTGTCCTGCGGGACCCGGGGTGAACCACCCGCCGTCCGCGTATCTTCTGCAATTCTAGGCGAGAGCGCGTCCCAGCCACTAACGGCGAGGCCGTTTGCCGGGCCGGCGTGTGAATCCTCACAACGGCTGCGTGTGCAGACCCGTTCCTGCGCGCGATGTCCTGCCGCGGCCGGTTGGCAACCAGCGGCCGGCACCGGTGCCCATAGGGAAATTCCAAGGCGTGGTGGCCAGACTTTCCCCGACTGTTAGCGGCTGAGGGAGAACCATGTACAAGTCACGCACAATGGCAGTGGCCGTAGCGGCGGTGGTCTTGGGAAGCGGGCTCCTTGCCCTGGTCATTTCGTACTCTGCCGAGGCCGGTGCCGATGCGGGCGCCGCACTGGACCGGACAGGGCCGGCGGTAGCGTGGGGGCTGCCCATTGCCAAGCTGGTCTTCAACGCCTCGGCTGCCTGCACTGTCGGGGCGCTTGCTTTGGCGCTCGTTGCCCTGCGGCCCAAGGAAAGAGCGTTTCGGCTGGCCCTTGACCTCGCCGGCTACTCCGCCGCGGCCTGGACGGCCGCTGCCTCGGTGATGAGCTTCCTGACATTCCATTCGCTGGCCAATCTCCCGCTGTTCTCGGACGGCTCGGGCGGCGCGTTGGTCAGTTTCCTGGCCGACGTCGACGCCGGGAGGCGGGGAGCCCTGACCATTCTGATCGCCGCGGCTGTGACGTGCCTTTGTTTCGCGGCATCGAGCCAGCGGTCTGTGGCCCTGACGGTGGTGCTTGCCCTCGCCGGGCTCTTTCCGCTCGCTTTGAACTCCCATGCTGCGGGAGGCGGGAGCCATCCGGACAGCACTGTCACGGTGGTGATGCACATGGGCGCTGCGGCCGTCTGGCTTGGCGGGCTCGCCGCCGTCGTCATACTGCGCCGGGCGCTAAACCCTGACAGGGTCGCCACGGTGGTCCGGCGGTACTCAACGCTGGCGTTGGGTGCGTTCGTGGCCTTGGCTGTAACAGGATTCCTGGCCGCGTGGGCGGGCATGGGTTCGCTGGAAGGACTGGCGTCGCCCTACGGAACCATCGTCGCGGCCAAGTGCGTCGCCTTCGTAGTTCTGGGGCTGATCGGGGCACTGCACCGAGGGTGGGTCATCCGCAGGCTGGACGCAAATCCGGGCGGCGGCGCGCTGACGTTCACTGTCTTGGCCGTGGCCGAACTGGCGGTCATGGGAGCTGCCTCAGGAATGGCGGCCGCGCTGGCCCGGACGCCGCCCCCGGCGGTCACCCGTACCGGTTTCTCCCTGGAGACACCGAAGATTCCTTCGCTCATGGATTCATTCATCAGCTGGAAACCCGATCCGTTGTGGACCCTCTTCTGCGGTGCCGCTGTTTTCCTGTACCTGGCGGGAACGCGCCGGCTGCGGCAGCAGGGCCGGTCTTGGCCGCCCTACCGCTCCATCCTGTGGGTGCTGGGCATGGCGGTCCTCTTCACCGTGACAAGCGGAGGGCTTCGCGTCCTGCAGGAATCCCTCATCAGCGCACATGTCTTGACCCAGATGGCGCTGATGGCGGTGGTTCCCCTCCTCCTGGTGCCGGCGTCGCCGCTCACCTTGGCCAGCCAGGTTATACCCCGCAGGACGGACGGGACCGTAGGCGGCGCGGAAGTGCTCCGCCTCGGACTCCGGCCGTTTTACGCCGCCACAGCGGCCCCCTACGTTCCCGCCGCCGGGCTGGCCGCCGTGCTGGCTGTGCTGTACTACACGCCCCTCCTGGAATACTCGTCACGCACCCAGCTCGGTTACGAAGCCATGTCCGTACTGGCGCTCCTGTCCGGTTGCCTCTTCGCCTCTTCGCTGGCCGGTTCCTCCGGTGCCAGGCAGGCGTCCAGCCTGGCAGCAAAGCTCCTGAGCATCGGCGGCACAGCAGTCCTGTACGCGATCCATGGCTGGGCACTGGCACAGCAGCCCGACCAACAGCCGGACAGCAGAAGGCAAGAGTGGCTGATAACGGTCCAGCAGCCATGGAACCACTCCGTCCTGGCGGCGCCGGAACCCGCCGGGGCGGTGATGTGGATCGTGGCGGCAGCCACGTTGGGCGTTGCCGCGCTGACCGTCGTCCTCAAGGCACGCCGCACCGCCATGGCCCGGCACGGTAAGGGCCGCGCCATCGATCGTGCCCGGGAACTGGTCCGCTGATCAGCAAGGTGGTGGCCGCCTGCGTTTGGCGGCGTTTCCAGGTGGCGGGACCGCCCAACGCCGCGGCCGGGCGTTGTGACCAGCCCTTTCTGGTTCCTCAAGGCCCATGTTTGCTCAAGGTATTCGCAGGGTGGGCCTTACATCCTTTATCTAAACCAATTGGACTTACGGCACGCCGGAGGAAAACATGCCAGTTTCACGTCGCCAAGCGCTCCAGATCGGTGGGGTGGGAATTATCGGGGCCATGGGGCTCGCGGTGCCGCTGTCATCGGTCAGCGCGAAGTCTGCCAGCCTGCTGGATCCGCGAAACATGCCTAAGCCTTACCAGCAGGCGCTCACCGTCCCGCCGGTGCTCAAGCCCAAGAGCACGGTAGTAGGTACGGACGGTAAGAAGACGCACCTCTATCACATCGAGCAGACGGCCGGCATGGCCAGCATCGTTCCAGGCCTGAAGACGCCGATCCTGGGATACAACGGCTCCTTTCCCGGTCCCACCATCAAGGTGAACCAGGGAGAGCGCATCAAACTGGAAATGGATAACGTCCTGCCGCTCTTCCATCCGCAGTGGGGATACCGCCTGGATACCTCGACGCATCTCCACGGTTCCGCGTCCCTGCCTCAGTTCGACGGGTACGCCAACGACATCACCGGCCGCGGGATGTGCAAGGACTACGAGTACCCCAACTTCCAGCCCGCGCGCACGTTGTGGTACCACGACCATGCCGTGCACAACACCGCGCAAAGCGTGTACTCGGGCCTGGCAGGCCAATACCACCTTCACGACGAGGTGGAGCAAAACCTGCTGCCGCAGGGCCAGTACGACGTGCCCCTGACAGTCTCCGACGCCATGTTTGCCAGGAACGGGGCACTCGGCTACAACGACAACACGCATTCCGGGCTGTGGGGCGACGTCATCCTGGTCAACGGTGCGCCGTGGCCGTACATGAAGGTTCAGCGCCGAATTTACCGCTTCCGCATCCTCAATGCGTCCATCTCACGCTCCTACAGGTTCCAGCTCAGCACCGGAGACCCGGTGACCGTGGTTGGAACCGACGGCGGCCTGATGCCGTCCGCCCAGCAGGTCACCTCCTGGCGGCAAGCCGGTGCCGAACGCTACGAGATCCTCATTGACTTCTCCAAGTACCCGGCAGGCAAGCGCGTTGAACTGCGCAACCTGTCGAACAAGAACAACGTCGATTACGACAACACCGGCAGGATCATGGCCTTCGACGTCACCGGCGATCCGGTCGACACGTCCGGTCCCGCTGCCACGGTGATGCCGACGCTCCTCGCCGGCAGCACGGCCATGAGCCTGACGCCGTCCCAGTCCGTCAAAACCCGGCAAATGCGCCTGAAAAGGGACAACGGCATCTGGACCATTGGCGGCACGACGTGGGATGAAGTCATCAAGAGCGGCTACAAGAAGGTCCTGGCTAACCCGGACCTGAACGATGTTGAAATCTGGGAGGTCGAAAACAGCTCGGGAGGCTGGTTCCATCCGCTGCATATCCATCTTGTGGATTTCCAGATCCTCAGCCGCAACGGCCAGGCACCTTTCGCTTACGAGCGTGGCCCCAAGGACGTCGTGTATGTCGGAGAAGGCGAGACGGTTCGCCTGCTCATGAAGTTCGAGCATAACCGGGGCCGGTACATGATCCACTGCCACAACCTTCCGCATGAGGACCACGACATGATGGGCCAGTTCAGCGTGGGCTATAACCCGAACGAGCCCGACCCCAACGACCCCATCGAAGCCGTGAAACCGCATCCCATCGGCCAGGTCCCGCCGGCCGGCGGGGCGGCAACGCAGCCGGCCGAATCCACCGGCGGCGGGGGCGGCGGATCTAGCGAGCCCACCGAGGCTGCGGCGCCGGCGGCACCGCAGCCGGCAGCCCCGGTGACCCCGTGACCACGGCGCCAAAGGACGTGGTCACCGTTAGCACCGCCAGGCACCGGCTGAACAAGGACATCACCTTCGCGGGGACGTCCAAGAACGCCGGCCCTGCGACAGGGGCCAGCGTTATGCTCTACGACGTCACACCGGGCCGTGCGGCCGCCCGCCTCGGCGCCGCAACGATCAACTCCCTCGGAAACTGGTCGTGGACGGCAAAGCCCGGCCCCACGCGGCAAGTCACCGCGGTCAGGGCAGACTCGAGCCGTGGAGGCACGGCGCAGGCCGCGGTGCGGCCGGGTTGAGGGGGTTAAATGCGGGAGAGCCCCAACCGTGTGGTTGGGGCTCTCGACCGTGTAATGGTTGTCCGGCGGTGACCTACTCTCCCACACCCTCCCGGGTGCAGTACCATCGGCGCTGTGGGTCTTAGCTTCCGGGTTCGGAATGGGACCGGGCGTTTCCCCCACGCTATGACCGCCGTAACCCTTGCTCCGCAACCCTTTTGGGGGTTGGGAAATTTGTGGTTACAACATCCCTGCCCGGTGAAGGGGCAGGTGTGGTGTTGTTATGTAGTTGTTGGTTCCTGTGCAACAAACCGGTGGTGCGGGTTTGTTGGTTGGGAACCACATAGTGGACGCAAGCAGTCTTGTTTCTTCTTACCGCCCCTGGGTGCAAACGCTTTTGAATCCGTTTGCGGGGTGGTGTGTGGTGTAAGTTATCGGCCTATTAGTACCGGTCAGCTTCACGAGTCGTTAGTCCTCGCTTCCACATCCGGCCTATCAACCCAGTGGTCTGGCTGGGGGCCTCTCACACACAAGGTGTATGGAAATCTCATCTCGAAGCGAGCTTCCCGCTTAGATGCTTTCAGCGGTTATCCCATCCGAACGTAGCTAATCAGCGGTGCACTTGGCAGTACAACTGACACACCAGAGGTTCGTCCGTCCCGGTCCTCTCGTACTAAGGACAGCCCTTCTCAAATTTCCTGCGCGCGCAGCGGATAGGGACCGAACTGTCTCACGACGTTCTAAACCCAGCTCGCGTACCGCTTTAATGGGCGAACAGCCCAACCCTTGGGACCTACTCCAGCCCCAGGATGCGACGAGCCGACATCGAGGTGCCAAACCATGCCGTCGATATGGACTCTTGGGCAAGATCAGCCTGTTATCCCCGAGGTACCTTTTATCCGTTGAGCGACGGCCATTCCACAATGTACCGCCGGATCACTAGTCCCGACTTTCGTCCCTGCTCGAGATGTCTCTCTCACAGTCAAGCTCCCTTGTGCACTTACACTCGACACCTGATTGCCAACCAGGCTGAGGGAACCTTTGGGCGCCTCCGTTACTTTTTAGGAGGCAACCGCCCCAGTTAAACTACCCATCAGGCACTGTCCCTGACCCGGATTACGGGCCGAAGTTAGATGTCCAAAGTGACCAGAGTGGTATTTCAACGATGACTCCACCCGAACTGGCGTCCGGGCTTCAACGTCTCCCACCTATCCTACACAAGCCACTCCGAACACCAATACCAAACTATAGTAAAGGTCTCGGGGTCTTTCCGTCCTGCTGCGCGTAACGAGCATCTTTACTCGTACTGCAATTTCGCCGAGTTTATGGTTGAGACAGCGGGGAAGTCGTTACTCCATTCGTGCAGGTCGGAACTTACCCGACAAGGAATTTCGCTACCTTAGGATGGTTATAGTTACCACCGCCGTTTACTGGGGCTTGAATTCTCAGCTTCGCCTTGCGGCTAACCGGTCCTCTTTAACCTTCCCAGCACCGGGCAGGAGTCAGTCCGTATACATCGTCTTGCGACTTCGCACGGACCTGTGTTTTTAGTAAACAGTCGCTTCCCCTGGTCTCTGCGGCCCCGATCCCTCCCACCAGCAAGTGGTGTTCAAGGTTGGGGCCCCCTTCTCCCGAAGTTACGGGGGCATTTTGCCGAGTTCCTTTAACCATAATTCTCTCGATCGCCTTAGTATTCTCTACCTGATCACCTGTGTCGGTTTGGGGTACGGGCGGCTAAAACCTCGCGCCGATGCTTTTCTAGGCAGCATAGGATCACCGAATCCCCCCTTTACGGGAGTCCCGTCAGATCTCAGGCATCATGAACGGCGGATTTGCCTACCGTTCGCCCTACATCCTTGGACCGGGACAACCATCGCCCGGCTCGGCTACCTTCCTGCGTCACACCTGTTAATACGCTTGCCTCCCAGGATCAGGTCCCGCGCTCCACCAAAACCCGCACACCACAAGGGTGATAGGGCAGGCTTCGGGCAGTTAGTATCCCCTGTTCAACATGGACGGTTTTTCGCCGGTACGGGAATATCAACCCGTTGTCCATCGACTACGCCTGTCGGCCTCGCCTTAGGTCCCGACTTACCCAGGGCAGATTAGCTTGACCCTGGAACCCTTGATCATTCGGCGGACGGGTTTCTCACCCGTCTTTCGCTACTCATGCCTGCATTCTCACTCGTGTAGGCTCCACCGCTGGTTTACACCGCGACTTCACTGCCCACACGACGCTCCCCTACCCATCCACACTCCTGAACCACGAAGGCTTGGAAAATATGTGAATGCCACAACTTCGGCGGTGTACTTGAGCCCCGCTACATTGTCGGCGCGGAATCACTTGACCAGTGAGCTATTACGCACTCTTTTAAGGATGGCTGCTTCTAAGCCAACCTCCTGGTTGTCTTCGCAACTCCACATCCTTTCCCACTTAGCACACGCTTAGGGGCCTTAGTTGGTGGTCTGGGCTGTTTCCTCTCGACTATGAAGCTTATCCCCCACAGTCTCACTGCTGCGCTCTCACTTACCGGCATTCGGAGTTTGGCTGACGTCAGTAACCTTGTAGGGCCCATTAGCCATCCAGTAGCTCTACCTCCAGCAAGAAACACGCAACGCTGCACCTAAATGCATTTCGGGGAGAACCAGCTATCACGAAGTTTGATTGGCCTTTCACCCCTACCCACAGCTCATCCCCTCCATTTTCAACTGAAGTGGGTTCGGTCCTCCACGACGTCTTACCGTCGCTTCAACCTGGCCATGGGTAGATCACTTCGCTTCGGGTCTAGATCACGCCACTGCAACGCCCTATTCAGACTCGCTTTCGCTACGGCTTCCCACACGGGTTAACCTCGCGACGTAACACTAACTCGCAGGCTCATTCTTCAAAAGGCACGCCGTCACAACTACTATGCGATCACTCGCGGTTGCTCCGACGGATTGTAAGCACACGGTTTCAGGTACTGTTTCACTCCCCTCCCGGGGTACTTTTCACCTTTCCCTCACGGTACTGGTCCGCTATCGGTCATTAGGGAGTATTTAGGCTTATCAGGTGGTCCTGACAGATTCACACGGGATTTCTCGGGCCCCGTGCTACTTGGGATACTCTCCAGGCGGTGCACAGCATTACGGTTACGGGGCTCACACCCTCTACGGCCGGCCTTTCAAGACCGTTCACCTATACCTGCACCCTCACCCCACTGTCCCGGCAGAGACAGAACGGAAAGTCCCACAACCCCGCCCATGCAACGCCCGCCGGCTATCACACATGGAACGGTTTAGCCTGATCCGCGTTCGCTCGCCACTACTAACGGAATCACTATTGTTTTCTCTTCCTGCGGGTACTGAGATGTTTCACTTCCCCGCGTTCCCTCCACGCACCCTATGTGTTCAGATGCGGGTCACCAGGTGGCTCGCGCCCCTGGCGGGGTTTCCCCATTCGGACACCCTGGGATCACAGTCCGGTTATCGACTCCCCCAGGCTTATCGCAGATTCCTACGTCCTTCTTCGGCTCCTAATGCCAAGGCATCCACCGTGTGCTCTTAAAAACTTGACCACAAAAGATCAAAAACGCTAATTTACGAGAGAACCACAGAAACCAACCACACCCAACAACCACACCCCAAAAAGGGCGCCATCATCACGCGCAGCCAGATCCAGGTTCATATTCTTGAAATTGCTTCTTATAAAAGATGCTCGCGTCCACTATGTAGTTCTCAAACAACAACCCCGTACCACACACCCCACACACCAGCCCCTCCCAAAAGAAGAAACCACCATGCATGATCGGTGCAGCCAGGAAACCAGAAACACAAGTCCCACACCCCGCACCATCCCCTGTAAGGGACGGCCCTGCGGGCCATGGTCCTGTTGCCTCAGGACCCAACAGTGTGCCAAACACTAAACCGCACGCACCCGCCCCCACCGTTCCAGGCACCCCTCAAGAGAGGAACCGTACTGGGCAAGGAAAAGAACCTGCGGCCGCTATCCGTTGATATTCCACCCATGAGCACCCGCCGCAGAACAATCGCCTGCGCAACGGGCTTTACTCCTGACAACCCCTCCACACTCACATACATGAGGCAAGGCGACTGTAGGTGCTCCTTAGAAAGGAGGTGATCCAGCCGCACCTTCCGGTACGGCTACCTTGTTACGACTTAGTCCCAATCGCCAGTCCCACCTTCGACGGCTCCCTCCCACAAGGGGTTAGGCCACCGGCTTCGGGTGTTACCAACTTTCGTGACTTGACGGGCGGTGTGTACAAGGCCCGGGAACGTATTCACCGCAGCGTTGCTGATCTGCGATTACTAGCGACTCCGACTTCATGGGGTCGAGTTGCAGACCCCAATCCGAACTGAGACCGGCTTTTTGGGATTAGCTCCACCTCACAGTATCGCAACCCTTTGTACCGGCCATTGTAGCATGCGTGAAGCCCAAGACATAAGGGGCATGATGATTTGACGTCGTCCCCACCTTCCTCCGAGTTGACCCCGGCAGTCTCCCATGAGTCCCCGCCATTACGCGCTGGCAACATGGAACGAGGGTTGCGCTCGTTGCGGGACTTAACCCAACATCTCACGACACGAGCTGACGACAACCATGCACCACCTGTGAACCGGCCCCAAAGGGGAAACCACATTTCTGCGGCGGTCCGGTCCATGTCAAGCCTTGGTAAGGTTCTTCGCGTTGCATCGAATTAATCCGCATGCTCCGCCGCTTGTGCGGGCCCCCGTCAATTCCTTTGAGTTTTAGCCTTGCGGCCGTACTCCCCAGGCGGGGCACTTAATGCGTTAGCTACGGCGCGGAAAACGTGGAATGTCCCCCACACCTAGTGCCCAACGTTTACGGCATGGACTACCAGGGTATCTAATCCTGTTCGCTCCCCATGCTTTCGCTCCTCAGCGTCAGTTAATGCCCAGAGACCTGCCTTCGCCATCGGTGTTCCTCCTGATATCTGCGCATTTCACCGCTACACCAGGAATTCCAGTCTCCCCTACATCACTCTAGTCTGCCCGTACCCACCGCAGATCCGGAGTTGAGCCCCGGACTTTCACGGCAGACGCGACAAACCGCCTACGAGCTCTTTACGCCCAATAATTCCGGATAACGCTTGCGCCCTACGTATTACCGCGGCTGCTGGCACGTAGTTAGCCGGCGCTTCTTCTGCAGGTACCGTCACTTTCGCTTCTTCCCTACTGAAAGAGGTTTACAACCCGAAGGCCGTCATCCCTCACGCGGCGTCGCTGCATCAGGCTTGCGCCCATTGTGCAATATTCCCCACTGCTGCCTCCCGTAGGAGTCTGGGCCGTGTCTCAGTCCCAGTGTGGCCGGTCACCCTCTCAGGCCGGCTACCCGTCGTCGCCTTGGTGAGCCATTACCTCACCAACAAGCTGATAGGCCGCGAGTCCATCCAAAACCACAATAAAGCTTTCCACCCCCCACCATGCGATGAGGAGTCATATCCGGTATTAGACCCAGTTTCCCAGGCTTATCCCAGAGTTAAGGGCAGGTTACTCACGTGTTACTCACCCGTTCGCCACTAATCACCGGTGCAAGCACCGGGTCATCGTTCGACTTGCATGTGTTAAGCACGCCGCCAGCGTTCATCCTGAGCCAGGATCAAACTCTCCGTTGAAGTAAAACAAAAACAGACACAACATGCGCCCCCGGGAAAACGGGACACGCACCCTGCACAAAATTTGAAACCAGCTGTCAAAACCAGACCACACCACGGGGTGGCGCAACCTGGCAAATTCAACCAATTCATATAAAATAAACCGGTATCAACAAACTTGGCACACTATTGAGTTCTCAAACAACAGACACATTCGAATACTTCTCGAAACAATTAGCAATTCAATCCGCTAATTTATTTGTTCCGCATTTCTTCGCTGCGATGTTTATAGCTTATTTCATTCATATTCACTTTGCAAATCCGGGTTATTTTCCCGATATTCACTTCCGTAAAACGAATCCGCCCAGCACCATTGAAAGCTTTTCTTCATTCAGTGCTTTGAACATGAAGAATTGCTTCTCAGTGAAGGGGGTTTGTCACCACTCAGCGGCGGCGACTCAGAAGACATTACACGCTCCCCCGCGGCCGTGCAAATCGGCTGCGGAGGAGCGTGCGATGTAGGGATCGTGGTGCTAGTTACCCGATACCTGCACGGTGGCCAGGTTCTTTTTGCCCCTGCGCAACAGCAGGTATTTGCCGTGCAACAGCTCGGACCGCGGTATCACGGCGTCGGGGTCTGACACCTTGGCGTTATTGACGTACGCGCCGCCTTCGCCAACGACCCTGCGCGCGGCCGACTTGCTCTCCGACAACCCCGACGCCACCAGCAGATCAATGATCCCCAGGCCGGCCCCGTCCACTGCCGCCGACGGCAGCTCGGACGTCGCCGCTGCGAGGGTCTGCTCATCCAGCACCGACAGGTCCCCATGGCCGAAGACCGCAGCCGATGCCGCGATGACCTTCTCAGTCGCTTCGACGCCGTGAACCAGCGAGGTCACCTCGTACGCGAGCTTGCGCTGGCCCTCGCGTGCAAACGGACGTTCGGCAACGGACACCGCAAACGCCTCGATCTCGGCGCGGCTGAGGAAGGTGAACACCTTGAGCCGGTCAACAACATCGGCGTCGGCGGTGTTCAGCCAGAACTGGTAGAACGCGTACGGGCTGCACATGGCCGGATCCAGCCAGATGGCATTGCCTTCGCTCTTGCCGAACTTGGTTCCGTCGGCGTTGGTGATGAGCGGCGTGCCAAGCGCGTGCACGGTCTTGCCCTCCACCTTGCGGATGAGTTCCGTGCCGCTTGTCAGGTTTCCCCACTGATCGGATCCCCCGGTCTGCAGCAGGCAGCCGTAGTCGCGGTAGAGCTGCAGGTAGTCCATCCCCTGCAGGATCTGGTAGCTGAACTCCGTGTAGCTGATGCCCTCGTCGGAGCTGAGGCGCGACGCCACGGCATCTTTGCGCAGCATAGTGCCCACGCGGAAGTGCTTTCCGATCTCGCGCAGGAAGTCGATGGCGCTCAGCGGCGCGGTCCAGTCAAGGTTATTCACCATGCGGGCCGCGTTGGCGCCATCGAAGCTGAGGAACCGCCGCACCTGTGCCTGCAGGTAGCCCACCCACTCGGAAACTGTGTCCTTCGTGTTAAGGGTGCGTTCCGCCGTCGGCCGCGGGTCACCGATCAGGCCCGTGGAGCCGCCCACGAGGCCAAGGGGCTTGTGGCCCGCCAGCTGAAGGCGCCTCATGAGGAGGAGCTGGACCAGGTTTCCCAGGTGAAGGCTCGGGGCCGTGGGATCGAACCCGCAGTAATACGTGACAGGGTCCCCCGCGAGGAGTTTCTCCAGTTCCACCTCATCGGTGGACACGTGGACAAGTCCGCGCCATTTGAGCTCCTGCCAAACATTGGCGAAGCTGGGGTCGTTCTGCTGGGATTCGAGGTCGTTTAGGTGTGACACGCCTTCTAAGTTAGCAGGATCGGCGGCCCGCGGCGGCCCCGTGTCAGCGCACCGGGCGCCCGTCATCAGGGCCGGCGACGGGTGCCCGGAACTGCTCCGGACAATCTCAGCGTTCGATGCCTGCCGGAATGCCCGCGCCCGCGATCAGCCGGAGCCGCTGCGTCGGCCGGGTCATGGCCACGTACAGATCGCCCACCCGGCCGTGTTCGTGGTTCAGCATGGCGGACGGTTCCAGAACCACGACGCCGTCGAATTCCAGTCCCTTGGCTTCCCGGGGGCTGATCACCACGACGTCCTGCTCGTAGCTGCCGGCACCGGTGCCGATCCGGCGGCCGTAGACCGCGCGCAGCGCGGCGGTGGCCTCGCCAAGAAGCTCGCCGTCGGCAATCACGGCCAGCAAGCCGCCGTCGATCGCGTCCAGTTCGTCCGGAAGGACCTCCACGAGCCGGCTCACCAGGCTGCCCGGCTCCACGCGGTCGATGATGGGCGACCAGCGGCCCTCCCGGACCGCCTTGGGCGCGGACACCACGAGGCCGGCCGCGTTAGCCATGCGGGCAGCTGCCTCGGCGACCTGCGACGGCGTCCGGTAGTTGACAGTGAGTTCCTCAAGCTGCCAGCGGTCGCCGAACAGCGGCGCAAGGGCGCCCTGCCACGAATTTGCGCCAGCCACGGAGCTGGTCTGCGCGATGTCCCCCACGATGGTGAAGGATTTCAGCGGGCAGCGGCGGACCAGGAGGCGCCACTGCATGGGTGACAGTTCCTGCGCTTCGTCGACCACTATGTGGCCGAACGCCCACGTGCGGTCGGTGGTGGCGCGCTCGGCTGCCGTCAGCCGGGCCTCCCGCTCCTGGTTCTGCTCCACGAGTTCCTCGGCAGACATCAGGACATCCACACCGGCGGTCTCCATGTTGACCAGCGTCTGCCGGGCATTGGCCAGGTCGCGGGCGCGGTCGTGTTCCTGCTGGGCGAGTCCGCGGCCTGCGGCGGCATCGAGTTCGCCGAGGAGCTCTGCAGCCTCGTCGAGCAGCGGAACGTCGGATTCAGTCCACGGCGCGTCCGGGGCGCGCAGCAGCAGCTCGCGTTCCCGTGCGGTGAGCTTGGGCGTGCAGGCTTCCAGGATGGCGGGCTTGCTCAGCAGTTCGCTGACCAGCTTCTCCGGCGTCATGGGCATCCAGCACAGGTTCAACGCGATGCGCACGTCCCTGGCCGTGCGGACGTCCTCGGCGAGGTAGGAGCGGTCGGCATTGTTGCCGATGCTTCCCGCTTCCACGAGCTCCGTCATCTGCTCCGTCAGTTCCCGCAGGAGGATCTTGACGAAAGTCACGCGGGCCTCGTTGTGGGGCTTTCCGGTGGAGCGGGCGCGTTCCCGGGCGCGGCGCACCTGGCGCGGCGTGAGGACAAGCTTGCGCCCGTCAACTTCCAGAATGCGGTTCTCGGCGGGAATGCGCTGCCGGTTGGCCACAGCGTTGGCAATGACATCGGCCATGTCCAGCCGGCCCTTGATGGCAGCAACGTCCGCCTCGGGCTCAGGGACGGCAATGATGCCCGGCATCAGCCTGCCGAGGCTGGCCATCACCACGCCCGTTTCGCCCAGTGACGGGAGGACCCGTTCGATGTATTTCATGAACGACGACGACGGCCCCACCAGCAGGACTCCGGCGGTCTTGAGCCGGTCTCGGTGGGTGTACAGCAGATAGGCGGCACGGTGGAGGGCGACGGCGGTTTTTCCGGTGCCCGGCCCGCCCTGGACCACGAGGGCCCCGGAGATCGAGGAGCGGATAATGCGGTCCTGCTCGGACTGGATGGTGCCGACGATGTCCGACATCCGGCCCGTGCGCTTCGAGTTCAGGGCAGCCAGCAGCGCGCCCTCGCCCTGCAGGGAATCCGAGTCGGCCAGCATGTCGGCGTCGAGGACGTCGTCTTCAATGGCCTTGACGTCACGGCCCTGGAGGATCAGGTGCCGCCGTCGGCGCACGCCCTGTCGGTCGAAGGCCGTGGCTTGGTAGAAGTGGCCGGCCTCCGGCGCGCGCCAGTCCACCATGAGCCGGACCAGGTCCTCGGTGGTCAGTCCGATCCGGCCAATGTACTGTGCCTCACCGGAGTCGAGGTCAAGCCGCCCGAAGACGAGGCGGTCGTCGACGGCGTCCAGCTGTGCCAGGCGGTCCTCGTAAAGGGCCGCAAAGGCGTCGCGTTCGGAAACGTTCTGCATGGTGCCCACGGCACCGGCACGGCGAACCTGCGCCAACTGGGCACGCTTTTCAGCGCGCAATTCATCAAGCCGTGCATACAAACCGGCAACGTAGGCCCGCTCGTGGGCCAAATCGGCGTCGTGCATTTAGACGTTTCCCCTATCGCAAAAGACAGACCGTCCATTCTACAACCATTTTGAAGAACATGGCGGCGGTGGCCGTGGCTGCCGCCGGGCGTGACCGGCGGCAGCGTGGCGGACGCTAGAGGCGGAGCAGGGAGCGCACGCGGTGCCCGGCCAGGGCCGAGCGTCCGCGCAGTTCCCCGAGTTCCATAACCACACCCACCCCGGAGACGTGGACGCCGCAGCGCTCGAACAGCCGGGCCGCAGCGCCGAGGGTGCCGCCCGTGGCGAGGACGTCGTCCAGGATCAGTACGCGGCTGCCCGCTGCCAGGTCCGTGGTGTGCAGCTCGAGCGTGGCCGTGCCGTATTCCAGGGCGTAGTCCTCCGAGAATACGGCGCGGGGCAGCTTGCCGGCCTTCCGCACGGTGATCACGCCTGTTCCCGTGGCATACGCGGCCGCGGCGGCGAGCAGGAAACCGCGGGCTTCGACTCCGGCCACGGCGTCGAACTGCC
This sequence comes from Arthrobacter sp. KBS0703, assembly GCF_002008315.2. Classification (NCBI taxonomy): domain Bacteria; kingdom Bacillati; phylum Actinomycetota; class Actinomycetes; order Micrococcales; family Micrococcaceae; genus Arthrobacter; species Arthrobacter sp. KBS0703. The sequence continues at coordinate 2,299,157 of NZ_MVDG02000001.1, forward strand.
CCTTGAAAGGTTCCACCAAGGCGTCCACGATGGCCCGCAGCGCCCCGCCGTCGGCGAATACGGGAGTCAGGTCCTTGAACATGATCCCCGGCTTGGGGTAGTCCGGCACGGTGGCGCAGAGGCTGCTGATCAGTTCGTCCACGGGGACGGATTTCGGGGCAGGGGCTGGTTCGCGCTGGTTCACCCGTCAAGCCTACGTCGGTTGGCCCGCCAAACTTACTGCGCAGAAACCTATTGCGCGGAACGGACCTTCGCCGCCTTGTAGCGGGACACAGTGGGGTCGCCGGTCAGCCAAAACCGCCACGGGTAGTCGTGCGATCCGCCGTCGCCGGAGACGCCCACCCTGGGGCCGGAGCTGACATCCGCGGCGGGAACCGGGGGAAGCTGCAGCCCGAACGGAGCGCTCAACGCGTCGCGTCCGCTGTCCGCCGTTGTCAGGCCGAGGGCGAGGGCGAGCCGGGCCGGGCCGCTGGCCAGGTCCCGGGCAGATTTCGACGTCCTCCGCCGCACCAGCGCAGCCTCCCGGCCGGCCACCACCTCACCGGCGCGCAGCAGGACGGCGGAGGCGTGTCCGGCCGGTCCGCACACGATGTTGGCGCAGTAGTGCATCCCATACGTGAAGTAGACGTAAAGGTATCCCGCCGGGCCGAACATGGGGGCGTTCCGGCGGGTGGGGCCGCGGAACGTATGGGAACCGGGGTCCGGATGCAGGGAATCGCCCGGACCCATGTAGGCCTCCACCTCGGTGAGCCGCACGGAGACCGGGCCGTCCGGGGTGTGGTGGGTCAGGACTGCGCCCAGCAGCAGCGGGGCGATCTCCCGCGCATCGCCGGACAATACCTCCCGCACACGGTCCTCCGGCACCGGGTCCTCCGGCACCGGGTCCTCCGGGACCGACGGGCTGCTGCGAACGGTCATGCTCCGACTCTACCGAACGCTCCGCGGAGGGGCCTGCGTGCCGGACTGGCCCGGTTTTGAGCCCCCGCGGGCGGAACGGTGCTCCGGGCCGCCGGGGGTTGGCCGCAAACACGGGCCAGTCCGGCAGTGCGGGCGCCGAGCCGGTTCGGCCGCACGGCAGCCCACCCACGCCCATGTCCGATTTCCGCTAGCCCCTGCCTCCTGCCGGCTGGCAGGATGGGTTCATGGACTTTTGGCAGCGCTACCGCGCAATCGATGCGCGGGACACCCGTTGCTCAGGACCTGTCTCTTATACACATCTAGATGTGTATAAGAGACAGGGCATCTATTGCAGGCCTTCGTGCCCGGCCAGGACGCCGAAGGCCGAGAATGTCACCTTCTACGAAACGTCGGCCGCAGCCCACGACGCCGGTTACCGCGCCTGCAAGCGCTGCCTGCCCGAAGCTGTGCCGGGAACACCTGCCTGGAACATCCGCTCAGACATCGCCGGCCGCGCCATGCGGCTCATCAACGACGGCGTCATCAACCGCGACGGCGTGGAAGGCCTGGCCGCGCGCCTGGGCTATTCGTCCCGGCAGCTGAACCGGATCCTCAGCCATGAACTCGGCGCCGGTCCCCTCTCCCTCGCCCGGGCCAGTAGGGCGCAGACCGCCCGCACGCTGCTGGTGTCCACGCCCATGAAACTCGCGGACATCGCCTTTGCCGCCGGCTTCAGCAGTGTGCGCCAGTTCAACGAGACCGTGGGCGAGGTGTTCGACATGACGCCGACCGCCCTGCGGGCCACCGCCCGCCACCACCCGACACCGGCGGCCAGCACAGCCCTGACCCTCAATCTTCCCTACCGCGAACCGTTCGATCCGGGCATCTTCAGTTTCCTGGCGGTCCGCGCCATCCCGGGGATCGAAGCCGGAACGCCGGTTTCCTACGCCCGCTCACTGAGGCTGCCGCACGGCGACGCCCGCTTTCGGGTGGATTACGACGGCGACGCCCCGGGCCGGCCGCTGGTTCTCACCATCGGCGCGGTGGACCTGCGGGATCTCCCGTCGCTGCTGAGCCGGGTCCGGCGGCTCTTCGACCTTGACGCCGATCCGGTGGCCATCGACGCTGCGCTGGGCGCGGATCCCCGGCTCGCGGCGGCGGTCGCCTCCGCTCCCGGCATCCGCATGCCCGGTGCGCTGGACCCGCAGGAGCTCCTGATCCGCGCCATGATCGGCCAGCAGATCACGGTGGCCGCGGCCCGGACGGCACTCACGCAACTCTCCGCGGCCGGCAGCCCCAGCATGACGGCCGGCGACGGGCTCGACCGGCTGTTCCCCACACCGGCACAGATCGCCGAGGCCGGCGGCGGACTGCTGCGCGGACCGAGGCGAAGAATAGAATCACTAGTGGCAACCGCCCAGGCGCTTGCCAGCGGGGACTTGGATCTGGGGTACGGGGATGACCTGCCCGGGCTGCGCGCGAAACTCCTGCCCGTGCCGGGGGTGGGACCCTGGACGGTGGGGTACGTCGCCATGCGCGTGATTGGCGCCCCGGATGTATTCCTGGCCAACGACGCCGCCGTCCGCAACGGAATCCGAGCCCTTTCCAGCGGGGACGGTGCTGGCGGGGACGGTGCCGGCTCAAACAGCACGGCGCCGACGTCCGATTTCAGCGAGGTCAGCCCGTGGCGGTCCTACGCCACGATGCACCTCTGGCGCGCCGCCGCTGCCGCCCCCAAAACCACTGCCAAGACCGCACAGACAACGAAGGCGATGACATGAAAGCCCAGTTACTCACCATGGCCACACCGGACGGCCCGTTCACCATCATTGCCCGGGACGGCGTGGTTCTTGCGTCGGGCTGGACCGCGGACACCGGCCAACTGACCGGTCAGATCCATCCGGAGCTGCTGCCCGAGACTTACGACACGGTGGACGATCTCGGCCCCATTTCCGCGGCCGTGGAAGCTTTCTACGCGGGCGATCCGGCGCCCGCAATGGGCGTGCCGGTGCTGCAGAAATCAGGGCCGTTCCGTTCCCACGCCTGGGACGTGCTGCGCACCGTCGGTCCTGGAGCCCCCGTCACCTACACCGAGTACGCGGAACTTTCAGGCAACGCGAAGGCAGTCCGTGCGGCCGCCAGCGCGTGCGCCCTCAACGCCGCGGCACTGTTCGTGCCGTGCCACCGGGTGGTCCGAACGGACGGCACGCTCGGCGGCTTCCGTTGGGGGCTCCGGGTCAAGGAAAGCCTCCTGGCCCGCGAACGGGAATCGCTCACGGCGCATGCCCGCCCGACGGACTCACTCCCGGCGGAACGTCAAATAGCACAGGTGCGCTAGGCCAGGGCCAGCACAGGTGCGCTAGGCGAAGACGCCGGCCGGGCCCTACTGGGACGCCGGAACTCCCGACGGCCACGGCAGCAGCTTCGGCAGGTCCACGCCGTCGGCCGCTATACACATCTAGATGTGTATAAGAGACAGCAGGCTGCCGAGTGACGGTTCGCGGCCTGCGAGCCAGGCCGCGATGTCGGTGACCATTCCGCTGATGACCGTGGAATGGCCGCCGGTACCGATGGCGACCGGCGGCAGGCCGAGGGGCTGGAGCACGAACTTCTGTCCTTCCGGCACACGGGCCGACAGGAAATCGAAGAGGTGTTCGCAGAACTGCCTGCTCCAGGTTTCCGGCCCGCGCCCGGCGCCGAGGTCTGACGCATGGATCACGAGTTCGCGCCACAGGGCCTGGCCGCCGTCGAGCACCACTCCCCCGCGGTAGGAAATGGGGACCTGCCAGCCGCCCGGTTCCAGCGAGTCGAACGCCCGAAGGGCCCGTTCGAGCGCTGCGGCGAGGTCGCGGCGGTGTTCGTCGATGCCATGGCCGGCAGCTGCTTCGATGGCACTCGTGCGGCCGTCGTAGCCGCCGTCGTAAAGCTCCACCGTTTCACCGCGGGATGCGAATTCAAGCTGCCGGGCCATGGCATTCGAGATGCCGGTGATGTGCGCCAGCACATGTCCGCGCGTCCAGCCGGGGAGAAGTGAGGGCGCCGGGACGTCTTCCTCGGTGAGCTTTGCGGCGAGGGAGGCAACGACGTCGGCCGCGTGGTGAAGTTCGGCGAGAACCGTGTCAGGTGTGATTGCGGTCATACGGCAATCGTAGCGGACAGTTAATCGGCCTTAACGCAGGTCCCGCGGCCGGCCGGGGCCGTAGAAATGCCTGATGTGCCGGCGGTCGTGCCGGGCCTGCGGGGAGCTTTCGGCGGTAGACCCCAACGCTCTCTCAGTTGTTGCATGAATATCGGCCACGCTCTCTCACTTTCTTGCGGAAAGTGAGTGAGCGCTGGCCAGAAAGCTGCAACAACTGAGAGAGCGTGTGGCTGTCAGCCTGCGTACCCGCGGACGCCGGCTAGCTCGCTTTCCAGCGCGGCAAGCTGGCGTTCGACGGCGGCCGGCGCCGTCCCGCCCTGCGAGTTCCGGCTGTTGAGCGAGCCTTCCGTGCTCAGGACAGTGCGGACCTCGGGCGTGAGGTGCTCGGAGATGGCCGCGTACTCGGCATCTGTCAGGTCCCACAGCTCGACGTCGCGGCTTTCGGCCTGCTTCACGGCGGCACCCGAGAGCTCATGCGCCTCACGGAACGGAACACCCTGGCGGACCAGCCATTCGGCGATGTCCGTGGCCAGCGCGAAGCCCTGCGGAGCCAGCGATTCCATTCGTTCGGTGTTGAACGTCAGCGTCGCAATCATGCCGGAGACTGCCGGGAGCAGGACCTCCAGGGTGTCGGCGGCGTCGAACACCGGCTCCTTGTCCTCCTGCAGGTCGCGGTTGTACGCGAGCGGCAGTCCCTTGAGCGTGGCCAGCAGCCCGGTCAGGTTGCCGATCAGGCGCCCTGCCTTGCCGCGCGCCAGCTCCGCCACGTCCGGGTTCTTCTTCTGCGGCATGATCGAGGAACCGGTGGAGTAGGAATCGTGCAGTGTCACGAAGGAGAACTCCTTGGTGGCCCACAGGATGACCTCCTCCGACACGCGGGACAGGTCCACGCCGATCATGGCGGTGACCCAGGCGAACTCGGCGAAGACGTCGCGGGAGGCGGTGCCGTCGATCGAGTTGTGCGTTGCCGAGAAGAAGCCCAGGTCCGCGGCCACGGCCTCCGGGTCAAGGCCCAGCGAGGAGCCGGCGAGGGCACCCGAACCGTAGGGCGAAACCCCGGCGCGCTTGTCCCAGTCGGCCAGCCGCTGCACATCGCGCAGCAGCGCCCAGGCGTGGGCCAGCAGGTGGTGGCTGAGCAGGACCGGCTGGGCGTGCTGCAGGTGGGTGCGGCCGGGCATGGCCACTCCCTGGTGGGCCTTCGCCTGGTCCACCAGCGCGTCGATGGTGGCCAGGACGCCGCGGGCGATGATCCGGGCGTGGTCGCGCAGGAACATGCGGCCGAGGGTGGCCACCTGGTCGTTGCGGGACCTCCCGGCGCGGAGCTTGCCGCCGAGCTGGGTGCCGGCCCGCTCGATCAGGCCGCGCTCCAGCGAACCGTGCACGTCCTCGTCGGACTCCGCCGGCAGGTAGGCGCCGGAGGCGACGTCGTCGTCCAGCCGGCTCAGGGCGTCGAGCATGCCTTCGAGCTCGGCGTCGTCCAGCAGCCCGGCCTTGTGCAGCACGCGGGCGTGCGCCTTGGACCCGGCGATGTCGTAGCGGGCCAGCCGCCAGTCAAAGTGCGTGGACTTGCTCAGGGCGGCGAGGGCGTCCGCGGGGCCGCCGGCGAACCGGCCGCCCCACAGTGCGCCTGTATTGGTCGCTTCGGACTTCTGGGTTTCGACAGGCTCAGCCACAGGGATTACTGTCCTGCGACGCGGATGTCGCGGCCGGAGGCAACCTTGGCGGACATGCCCCACAGCTCGATGAAGCCGCGGGCCATGGACTGGTCGAAGGTGTCGCCGGTGTCGTACGTGGCGAGGTCGAAGTCGTACAGCGACGTCTCCGAACGGCGTCCGTTGACGATAGCCTGGCCGCCGTGCAGCACCATGCGGATGTCGCCGGAGACATACTTCTGGGTGTCTTCGATGAAAGCGTCCAGTGAGCGCTTCAGCGGGGAGAACCACTGGCCGTCGTAGACCAGCTCGGCCCAGCGCTGGCCGACAGTGGCCTTGAAGCGGGCCTGCTCGCGCTCGATGGTGATGTCCTCGAGGTGCTTGTGGGCCGTGATCAGGGCCATGGCGCCGGGAGCCTCGTAGATTTCGCGGGACTTGATGCCGACGAGGCGGTCCTCGACGACGTCAATCCGGCCCACGCCCTGGGCACCGGCGCGGCGGTTCAGCTCCTTGATGGCCTGCAGCGGGGTGACCTTGACGCCGTCGATCGCCACCGGCACGCCGGCTTCGAAGGAGATGGTGACCTCATCCGGTGCCGGCGGGAATTCCGGGGCGGCGGTGTAGTCGTAGATGTCCTTGGTGGGGGCGTTCCAGATGTCCTCGAGGTAACCGGTTTCGACGGCGCGGCCCCAGACGTTCTGGTCGATCGAGTACGGGTTCTTCTTGGTGGTCTCGATCGGCAGTCCCTTTTCCTCGGCGAAGGCGATGGCCTTGTCGCGGGTCAGCGCGAGGTCGCGGACCGGGGCGATGCACTTCAGGTCCGGGCCGAGGGTCTGGATGCCCACTTCGAAGCGGACCTGGTCGTTGCCTTTACCGGTGCAGCCGTGGGCCACGGTGGTGGCGCCGAATTCGCGGGCGGCCTTGACCAGGTGCTTGACGATCACCGGGCGGGAGATCGCGGACACCAGCGGGTAGTGACCCTGGTAGAGCGCGTTGGCCTTCAGCGTGGGCACACAGTATTCGTTGGCGAACTCGTCGCTGGCGTCGGCCACGTAGGCTTCGACGGCGCCGCAGCCCAGCGCGCGCTGGCGGATGGTCTCCAGTGATTCGCCGCCCTGCCCGACGTCGACCGCCACGGCGATGACCTCGGCGCCGGTGGCTTCACCGATCCAGCCGATGGCTACGGAAGTATCGAGGCCACCGGAGTAGGCCAGAACAATACGCTCAGTCACTTGAAATGCTCCTTAGTTGTTTTGATGATCATGCTTGTCTGAATAAATTCGCCTGAAAAAAGCCGCCCGGTGAAAGCCTTTCACACCGACGCACGCGGCCGGCAACTGGCCGGCTACTGGCCGGCGCCGGCTTCCTCGGCGAGCCGCAGGAACCGGGCCGCGAGCTCAGGTCCACCCAAGGGATCCCGGGCAACCAGCAGCACAGTGTCGTCCCCCGCTATGGTGCCCAGGATGGACGGCATGACGGAATGGTCGATCGCGAGGGCGAGGAAGTTCGCCGCCCCGGGAGGCGTCCGCAGCACGGCGATGTTCCCCGATGCCTCGGCAGTCACCAGGAGTTCCCCGCACAGCCGGGCCAGCCGCGCGTCGAGGATTTCCTGGCTGACCCCGCTCTTGGCAGCGCGCTCCCCGCCCTCACCGGGGACGGCGTAAACCAGGACCCCCTCCTTGCCGCGCACGCGGACCGCGCCGAGTTCAACGAGGTCCCGCGACAGCGTGGCCTGGGTGACCTGCACGCCGTCGTCGGCCAGCAGAGCGGCGAGCTCCGCCTGGGAGCGCACCGATTCGCCCGTCAAGATGGCGGTGATCCGCGCCTGGCGGGCTGTCTTGGTGGCCGGGCTCGCGCCCGGCGACGGGGGCTGGACGGACAACTAGGCCTGCCCTGCCCCCGGCGCCAGCCCGTCAACCGGCGCCAGCCCGTCAACCGGCGCCAGCCCGTCAACGACTGCCAGCCCGGAGCGGTGCATGAGCCAGGCCATGAGCGCCTTCTGCGCGTGCAGGCGGTTTTCGGCCTCGTCCCACACGATGGACTGCGGGCCGTCGATGACGCCCGCCGAGATCTCGTAGCCCCGGTACGCGGGCAGGCAGTGAAGCACGACGGCGTCTTCCGCCGCCTGTGCCATGGCGGCCTCGTCGACGGCGTACTCACGGAACAGCTGCAGCCGGGCTTCCTTCTCCGCTTCCTGGCCCATGGATACCCAGGTGTCGGTGGCCACGACGTCGGCGCCCTTGAGTGCTTCCGCGGCGTCCGAGGTGATCAGGACCGAGCCGCCGCGGTGTCGGCGGCGCGCTCCTGGGCGGCGGCCACGATGCCGGGCGGCGGGCAGGTAGCCTTCGGGGCCGGCGATCCGGACGTGCATTCCGGCGGTGACACCGGCCAGCAGGTAGGAGTTGGCCATGTTGTTGGCGGCATCCCCGAGGTAGGCCATGGTGAGCCCCTTGAGTTCGCCCTTGTGCTCCTTGACGGCCAGGAGGTCCGCCAGCAGCTGGCAGGGGTGGTAGTCATCGCACAGGGCGTTGATCACGGGAACCCGGGAGTTTTCCGCCATCGCAACGAGCCCGGAGTGTGCGCCCGTCCGCCACACGATGGTGGAGACCATGCGCTCCAGCACCCTTGCAGTGTCCTCGACGGATTCCTTGTGGCCGATCTGCGCTTCGCCGGGGTTGATGATCAGGGCGTTTCCGCCCATGTCCGCCACCCCGGTGGCGAAGGAAACCCGGGTCCGGGTGGAGGTCTTGTCGAAGATCACGGCCACGGTCTTGCGGCCGCTGCCGTCCGCGGCAAAGGGCTGGACACTGTACGGCGCCGCTTTCATGCGGACGGCCAGTTCGAGGACTTCGGCCTGCTCGGCAGGGCTGAGGTCGGTGTCCTTGAGGAAGTGGCGGGTCATGGGTTTGGGAGTCACTGCTGCAGTCACTGTGCTTCCTTTGCGGTTTGCAGGATGGCCGGAAGGGCGGCCAGAAAACGGTCTGCCTGGTCTTCCGTGAGGATGAGCGGCGGGGCCAGGCGGATGGTGCGCGGCCCGGGGCTGTTGATGATGAAGCCGGCGTCGAGCGCGGCCGTGACGGCGGCGGGGGCAACATCGGCGTCGAGGTCGAAGCCGATCAGGAGTCCCTCGCCGCGGACTTCCGTGACGCCGTCGACGCCGGCCAGGGCAGCGCGGAGGTGCTCGCCGACCGCCCGGACGTTGTCCAGCACGTGCTGGCTTTCGACGGCGTGCAGGGTGGCCAGGGCCGCGGCCGTGGCCACGGGGTTGCCGCCGAAGGTGGTGCCGTGCTGTCCGGCGGTCAGCAGGGACGAGGTCTTCTCGCCGAACGTGACCAGGGCTCCGATGGGGAAACCGCCGCCAAGGCCCTTGGCCAGGGTGACGGCATCGGGGACGATCCCGGCGTCGTCGCTGGCCAGCCATTTTCCGGTCCGGCCGATGCCCGTCTGCACTTCATCCAGGATCAGCAGGGCACCGGCCTGGGATGTGAGCTCGCGGGCCGCCTGCAGGTAGCCGGCCGGGAGGGGCCGGACGCCGGCTTCCCCCTGGATGGGTTCGAGGAAGACCGCTGCGACGGTATCGTCCACGGCGTTGCGGAGGGCTTCAACGTCGCCGAACGGAATGTGGACCACGCCGCCGGGCAGCGGTTCGAAGGGCGCCCGGTACGCTTCCTTCGCCGTGAGGGCCAGCGCCCCCATGGTCCGGCCGTGGAAGGCGCCCTCGAGCGCGATGATCCGGGTCCTGGGTTTGCCGTCGGGACCGGCGGAATTCCGGCGGGCCAGTTTGAAGGCGGCCTCATTGGCCTCGGTGCCGGAGTTCGTGAAGAAGACCTTCGAGCCTGACGGCGCCTTGCTCAAGGCCAGGAGCTTCTCGGCCAGGGCGATCTGCGTGGGGCTGGTGAAAAAATTGGAAACGTGCCCCAGCGTGGCCAGCTGGCTGGCGATCACGGACGTCACGAACGGGTGGGCGTGGCCCAGGGCGTTCACGGCGATGCCGCCGAGCAGGTCCAGGTATTCCTTGCCGTCGGCGTCCCAGACCAGGCAGCCGGCTCCGCGGACCAGGACGCGCTGCGGCGTGCCGAACACGCCCATGAGCGAGGACGAATAGCGGGCCAGCCATTCCGCGCCGGCATGGCCGCGTGTTTCCACCAGCTCGGCCACCGGGGATTGCTCAGCGACTGCGGATTGTTCAAAGTTGCTCATGCGTTCGTCTCCTCGTCCGGGACCACTTGGGTGCCGATTCCCGCCGTCGTAAATGTTTCAAGCAGCATGGAGTGGGCGAGGCGCCCGTCCACGATGTGCGCGCGCTCCACCCCGCCGTCGACCGCCTTCAGGCAGGCCTCCATCTTGGGGATCATGCCGGATTCGAGCGACGGCAGCAGGTCCCGGAGCTCGGAGGCCGTCAGCGACGAAATCAGCGAGGAACGGTCCGGCCAGTCCGCGAACAGGCCTTCGACGTCGGTCAGGATCACCAGTTTCGAGGCGCCGAGTGCCTCGGCCAGCGCGGCGGCGGCTGTGTCCGCGTTGACGTTGAGGACCTGCCCGGTGGTCTGGACGCGCTGGGACCCGCCGTCGGCCCCGCCGTCGTCGAAAATCTCCGGGGCCACGGTGGAGATCACCGGAATCCGGCCGGCGGCCAGGATGTCGACGATTCCCTCCGGGTTCACGCCCACGACCTCGCCCACCAGGCCAAGGTCCACCTCTTCGCCGTCGACGACCGTTCCGGTGCGGACCGCGCGCAGCAGGCCGCCGTCCTCGCCCGACATGCCGACGGCGTACGGACCGTGGGAGTTGATCAGGCCCACGAGTTCGCGGCCCACCTGGCCGGTGAGGACCATGCGCACCACATCCATCGCCTCGGGGGTGGTGACACGCAGGCCGCCCTTGAACTCGGATTCGATGCCCAGCCGGCTCAGCATGGCGTTGATCTGCGGGCCGCCGCCGTGGACCACCACGGGGTGGATCCCCACGTGGTGCAGGAACACGACATCCTCGGCGAAGGCACGGCGGAGTTCATCGTTGACCATGGCGTTGCCGCCGTACTTGATCACCATGGTGGTTCCGGCGAAGCGCTGGATCCACGGCAGGGCCTCGATCAGCGTGCCGGCCTTGTCCTGGGCATCACTCATGGACGTGGTCTCGCGGGTCTGGGTGTTCATGCGGGCTGTTCTCCAGGGATGGCTGGTGGATCTAGCTTGAGTAGGCGCTGTTCTCGTGGACGTACTCGTGCGTGAGGTCGTTGGTCCAGACGGTGGCTTCCGCGCCGCCGGCCTGGAGGTCGATCTCCACCAGCACTTCCCTCGGCTCCAGGTCCACGAGTTTCCGGTCCTGGCCGATGCTGCCGTTCTGGCAGATCTGGATGCCGTTCATGGAGACGTTCAGCTCGTCGGGTTCGAAGACGGCGTCCGTGGTTCCGACCGCGGACAGGACACGTCCCCAGTTCGGGTCCTTGCCGAAGATGGCGGCCTTGAAGAGGTTGGACCGGGCCACGGCGCGGCTGACAATTTCGGCGTCCCGTTCGCTGGCCGCGTTGAACGTGCGGATGGCGATGTCGTGGCTTGCGCCTTCGGCGTCGCCGATCAGCTTGCGGGCCAGCTCGGCGCACACGCCGGTGAGGCCCTCGCCGAATGCCTCGGCGGACGGCACGGCACCGGAGGCACCGGAGGCCATCAGGACCACGGTGTCGTTGGTGGACATGCAGCCGTCCGAGTCCGCCCGGTCGAAGGTGACGCGCGTGGCGTCGCGGAGGACGACGTCGAGCATTTCCGGCTGGACGTCGGCGTCGGTGGTGAGGACCACCAGCATGGTGGCAAGGCCGGGCGCGAGCATGCCGGCGCCCTTGGCGATGCCGCCGATGGTGAATTCATTGCCTTCGGCGTCCACGCCGGTGAAGACTGCCTGCTTCGGCACCGTGTCCGTGGTCATGATGGCCGTCGCGGCGTCCGTTCCGCCGTCCGCGCTGAGCGCGGCAGCGGCGGCGTCGATCCCCGGGACGATCTTGTCCATGGGCAGCTGCTCGCCGATCAGTCCGGTGGAACAGACGAAGACGTCCGTGGCTGAAATGCCGAGGACCTCGGCGGTTTTCTCTGCCGTGGTGTGGGTGTTCTGGAAGCCCTGCGGTCCGGTGCAGGCGTTGGCTCCGCCGGAGTTCAGGATGACGGCGTCCACGCGGCCGTCCGAGACCACCTGGCGGGACCAGTGGACGGGGGCGGCGGCCACGCGGTTGGACGTGAAGACGGCTGCGGCCGCCTGCGACGGGCCGTCGTTGACCACGAGTGCGAGGTCCGGGTTTCCGGAGGCTTTGAGGCCGGCCTTGACGCCCGCGGCGCGGAATCCCTTGGGGGCGGTAACGGTCACGGGGCAACTCCCTGCAGGTTGAGGCCGGCGGTCTCCGCCAGGCCGAGGGCAATGTTCATGGACTGCACGGCGCCGCCGGCGGTCCCTTTCGTGAGGTTGTCGATGGCGCACGTGACGATGACGCGGCCAGCGTGTTCGTCGAAGGCCAGCTGCATGGCAGCGTGGTTGGACCCCTGGACCGACTTCGTGGAGGGCCACTGGCCTTCCGGAAGCAGGTGCACGAACGGTTCGTCGTCGTAGGCCTCGGCCCAGGCGCTGCGCAGTTGTTCGGCCGTCACTCCGGGCTTGACCCGGGCCGTGGCGGTGGTGAGGATGCCGCGGCTCATGGGGGCGAGCGTGGGCGTGAAGGACACCGTCACGGGCTCCCCCGCTGCGTTGCCGAGCCCCTGCTCGATTTCGGGCGTATGCCGGTGGCCGCCGCCCACGCCGTACGGGCTCATTGAGCCCATGACCTCGGCGCCGATCAGGTTCACCTTGGCGGCCTTCCCGGCCCCCGACGTGCCCGAGGCGGCGACGATGACGACGTCCTCGACCTGGAGCAGCCCAGCGGCGAACCCGGGGGTGAGCGCCAGCAGCGCCGACGTCGGATAGCAGCCGGGCACGGCGATCCGGGTGGCGCCTTTGAGTTTCTCGCGCTGGCCGGGGAGCTCCGGCAGACCGTAGGGCCAGGTGCCGGCGTGCGCGGAGCCGTAGAACTTCTCCCACGCTGCGGCGTCTTCCAGCCGGTGGTCCGCTCCGGCGTCGATCACCACGGTGCCTTCGGGCAGCTGCGCTGCTATCTCCGCCGAGGCGCCATGCGGCAGCGCCAGGAACACGACGTCGTGCCCGGACAGGTTGTCCACCGTGGTGTCTTCAAGAATCCTGCTTGCCAGGCCATGGAGATGGGGCTGCAGTTCGCCTAGTCTGGAACCGGCGTTGCTGTGCGCGGTGATGGCACCGATGGTGACGTCGGGATGACCGGCCAGGAGGCGGAGCACTTCGCCGCCGGCGTAGCCGCTAGCGCCGGAAACGGCAACAGAAATAGTCATGGGAACGACTATACAGCAAGACTATGCATAGGTTCCGATATTTATGCACTGCGTTGGTGCGCCCGGAATCGTCCCGCGCTCCGGGTTTCCCGAAACATTGGACTACTACGCCCGGCGTATGCTTGAGAGAGGGTAATCCAGACCGCTGCGGGCCGAATGTCGGCTGCAGCGTTGCCCGTAACAGTTACGAGGCATGCAGTTCATGACCCCCTCCCTCACTTCAGAACGCCCGCAGTCCCGGGTCCGGCAATCCAATGCGGTTGTCTTGAGCTACTCAGAACTCCTCAAGACCGTTAAGGCCGAGGGCCTCCTCGAGCGACGCGTCGGTTTCTACATCACGGTCTTCTCCGTCCTGGTGCTCCTGATGACGGCCACCTGGTTCGGTTTCGCGCTCATCGGTGACAGCTGGTTTCAGCTCCTCATCGCCGCCGCCCTGGGCATCCTGTGCACCCAGCTGAGCTTCCTGGCCCACGAGGCCGGGCACCGCCAGATCTTCGCCTCCCGGCGTGCCAACGATTGGGCGGCCAGGCTGCTCGCCACTTCCGTGGCCGGCATGAGCTATTCCTGGTGGGAGCAGAAGCATGGCGCCCACCACAACCACCCGAACGTCATTTCCAAGGACCCCGACATCGCCCCCGGACCGATCGCTTTCCACACCGAAGCGGTTGAAGCCCGGCAGGGACGGTTCTCCTTCCTGACGCGCAAGCAGGGCTGGTTCTTCTTCCCGCTGCTGTTCCTGGTCGGCCTCGGCCTGCAGATCGATTCGGTCAAGTTCATCTTCCGCCGCGCCCAGGTCACGCACCGCTGGGTTGAATTGCCCATCCTCCTGGCCAGGCTCAGCGTCCTGCCGGTCCTCACCTTCACCTTCCTGCCGTGGGGCATGGCCCTGGCGTTCATCGGCGTCCAGCTCGCCGTCTTCGGTTTCTACATGGGCGCTTCTTTCGCCCCGAACCACAAGGGCATGCCCGTTCTGCCCGCGGACAGCCGCGTGGACTTCTTCAGCCGCCAGGTCCTGACGTCCCGGAACATCTCCGGCGGCCGCTTCATGGACATTCTGCTTGGCGGCCTCAACCGCCAGGCCGAGCACCACCTCTTCCCCGACATGGCCCGCCCGCAGCTGGATAAGGCCGCCGTGATCGTCCGGGAGTTCTGCGCCAAGCACCAGGTCCCGTACACGGAGACCACGCTGCTGCAGTCCTACGGCATCATCGTCCGCTACCTTAATGACGTAGGGCTCTCCGCCGGTCGCCACTTCGAATGCCCCATGGCCACCGTCACCCGGCGCTACTGACCGACACGGCAGGACCTGCGGCGCGCCGTTGCACGCCGACCAGCAGGCGGTCCGACTTCACCCTTCAGCACCCCGGTCCCTAGGATGAAGTGAGGATCAGGTGCCGGAGGTCCGGCGCCGGAAAAGGAGACATTCAATGACACACGCCATCGTTGCCCCACAGCCGGGCGGGCCGGAAGTCCTGGATCTCACGGAAGTGGAACGCCCCGTTCCTGGCCCCGGCCAGGTCCTGCTCAAGGTTGCGGCAACCGGCGTCAACTTCATTGACACGTACCAGCGGAACGGCACGTATAACGTGCCGTTCCCGTTCGTTCCCGGCTCCGAGGCCTCGGGAACGGTCGAGGAAATCGGCGAGGGCGTCACCGCCGTCGCCGTCGGGGACAGGGTGGCCACGGCCGAAGGCTCCAGGTGCTACGCGCGCTACACCGTCCTGGATGCCAGCAAGGCCCTCCCGGTCCCGGACGGAGTGGACGACCTCACCGCCGCGGCGCTGCCGCTGCAGGGCATGACCGCGCATTACCTCATCAACTCCTCCTTCCGGGTGGAACCCGGCCACACCGTCCTGACGCATGCCGGAGCCGGCGGCGTCGGCCTCCTCCTGATCCAGTTGCTCAAAGCCAAGGGGGCGCGGGTCATCACCACCGTTTCTACCGACGAGAAGGAAGCGCTCGCCTTGGAGGCCGGCGCCGACCATGTGCTCCGCTACCACGGCTTCCCGCACCAGGTCAGGGAGCTGACGGACGGGACCGGCGTGCACGTGGTGTACGACGGCGTGGGAAGGGACACGTTCGACGGGTCACTGTCCTGCCTGCGCACCAGGGGTTCCCTGGTCCTGTTTGGTGCCGCCTCCGGTCCGGTGCCGCCGTTTGATCCGCAGCGGCTCAACGCGGGCGGATCGCTGACCCTGACCCGGCCCTCGCTCGCGCATTTCCTGCTCAACGAGCAGGAGCGGCGCTGGCGCGCCAGCGAGGTCTTCGCCGCCGCAGCCAGCGGAGACCTGAAGGTCCGCATCGGTGCCACGTATCCGCTGGCCGAGGCCCGGCGCGCCCATGAGGACCTCGAGGGCCGCCGCACCACCGGCAAGGTCCTGCTGGTTCCCTAAGCGGCTACCCGCCGCCGGCGCCGGTGAACACCAGGCAAACCGCGACACCTTCCGTTCATGTTGCCGGGAAAGAATCACCCTGTGAATGACCAGCTACCGCAGACCACCGGCACCACTCCCACTGATGAGGCGCCGGCCGCCGTCGTGCACGCCCCGCAGCTGCCCGGTGGCGCCGCGGGCCGCCGGAGCGCACGCTGCGGCGGCGCCGCCGGAGCGCACGCTGCTGGACATCCTGACCGATTCCGCCAGCCGTTTTCCCGACGCATCGGCGCTGGACGACGGCCACCAGTCCCTGAGCTATTCGCAGCTCATGGCAGAGGTTCGGGCCGCCGGCCGCCGGCTGCATCTGGCCGGCCTCGGCGCGGGCGACAGGATCGGCGTCAGGATCCCCTCCGGCACGAATGAGCTCTACATCTCCATCCTGGCCGTCATGCTGGTCGGCGCGGCCTATGTCCCGGTCGACGCCGACGATCCCGACGAGCGCGCCAAGCTGGTGTTTGGTGAGGCTGGCGTGTCGGGGATCCTGCGGGCCCACGGGGACATCGTCACCGACAAGAATCGTCCCCGGCCGTACCCCGGGCCGCGCACCGCACGGCCCGACGACGACGCCTGGGTCATCTTCACGTCCGGTTCCACGGGGACGCCCAAGGGAGTGGCCGTCCCGCACCGTTCCGCGGCGGCCTTCGTGGACGCCGAAGCCAGGATCTTCCTGCAGGATGAACCCGTGGGGCCGCAGGACCGTGTGCTCGCCGGCCTGTCCGTGGCCTTCGACGCGTCGTGCGAAGAGATGTGGCTGGCCTGGCGCCATGGCGCGTGCCTCGTGCCGGCTCCCCGCGCGCTGGTCCGCACGGGGATGGACCTGGGGCCGTGGCTCATCAGCCACGGCATCACCGTTGTCTCAACGGTGCCCACCCTCGCGGCCCTGTGGCCGGCCGAGTCCCTCGAAAGTGTCCGGCTGCTGATTTTCGGCGGCGAAGCGTGCCCGCCGGAACTCGCCGAACGCCTCGCCGTGGAGGGCCGCGAGGTCTGGAACACCTACGGCCCCACCGAGGCGACCGTCGTTGCCTGCGCCGCGCCCCTGGGCGGCAGCGGTCCGGTCAGGATCGGCCTGCCCCTCGACGGCTGGGACCTCGCCGTGGTTGATGCCAGCGGCGTTCCCGTAGCCGAAGGGGAAATCGGCGAACTCATCATCGGCGGCGTCGGCCTGGCCCGCTACCTCGACCCTCTCAAGGACGCGGAGAAGTACGCCCCCATGCCCTCGCTGGGCTGGCGCCGCGCCTACCGCTCCGGCGACCTCGTCCGCTACGAACAGGCCGGCCTGATTTTCATGGGACGTGCCGACGAACAGGTCAAGCTCGGCGGCCGCCGGATCGAACTCGGCGAGATCGACGCCGCCCTGCAGTCCCTACCGGGCGTGGCAGGTGCAGCCGCCGCGGTCCGCACCACCGCCGCCGGCAACCAGGTCCTCGTGGGATACCTGGCACCCGCAGGGGACGCCGCACTGGACCTGGTGGCATCCAGGGAGCAGCTCCTCGCCACGCTGCCCGCACCTCTCATCCCGATGCTGACCGTCGTCGAAAGCCTGCCCACGAAAACCAGCGGAAAAGTGGACCGGCATGCACTCCCGTGGCCCCTCCAAGGGGTCGGAGCGGCGGACGCCGCGGCCGCGCCGCTGAACCTGCCGGACGACGCCCAATGGATTGTTGACCAGTGGCAGGCAGTCCTTGGCAGCGCCGTGGCAAGCCTCGACGCAGACTTCTTCGCCCACGGCGGCGGCTCGCTGGCGGCAGCCCAGCTCGTCTCGGCCCTCCGTGTCCGCTATCCCACCATCACGGTGGCGGACATCTACGCCACCCCGCGCGTCGGCGCCCTGATCGACGCCGCCCGGCAGTCCCTGCCCGAAGGCGCCGCCGCGGGGCCCGCACCGGACCGGCCGGTGCGGCCCACGGCCCTAAAGTCCCAGGTCTTCCAGACCCTCATGGGCATCCCGCTGCACATCCTCGTAGGCATGCGCTGGCTCACCTACCTCATGGCCGCCAACAACCTGCTCGCCGCGTTCGCGGGCTTTGCCGCCGCTCCCACGTTGTCCTGGTGGTGGGTTGCGGTGTCCTGGCTCGTCTTCGTGAGCCCGCCCGGCCGGATGGCCATCTCGGTGGCAGCGGCGCGGGTGTTGCTCCGTGGCGTCGTGCCCGGGATGTATCCCCGTTCCGGCAGGGTGCATCTGCGGCTCTGGCTCGCCGAGCAGATCCAGGACCTCGCAAGCGCCATCAGCCTGGCCAGCGCTCCGTGGGTTCCCCACTACGCAAGGGCGTTGGGAGCCAAGATCGGCAACAACGTCCACGCTGTCTCTTATACACATCTAGATGTGTATAAGAGACACCGGATTCCTCGCCCTGGGCAGCGGCAGCAACATCGAACCCGAGGTGGACCTGTCCGGGTGGTGGATCGACGGCGACATCGTGCATATCGGCCGGGTGCACGTCGGGCCGGCGCCACGGTCGGCGCCCGCAGCACGCTGTCTCTTATCCACATCTAGATGTGTATAAGAGACAGCCCAGGTGGAGCCGGGCTCGGCGGTCCTGGGCAAGGTCAAGGCCGGGCAGGTCGTGGCCGGCTCCCCCGCCGAACGCCGCGGCAAGGCCAAACAGGACTGGCCGGATGTCCAGCCGGTCGGCTCGCTCATCGGCCGGCTCTGGTTCGCCGCCTTCGCCGCCGCCTCCGCAGTCCTTGCCATGATTCCCTACGCCTCAGCGGTGTCGGCCGCACTGGTGGTTTTCCTGTTTATCAGGGGAAGCGAATCCCTGGTGGGTGCGTGGCCGCAGCTGCTGGCGTCGCTGCCGCTGGCTTCCCTCACCTGGTTCCTGGTCAATGCCCTGCTGATTCTGGGCACCACGCGCCTGCTGGGCACGGGCCTCCAGGAAGGCTACTACCGCGTCCGGAGCCGCATCGGCTGGCAGGTATGGGCCACCGAACGCGTCCTGGACCTGGCCCGCGACCTGCTGTTCCCGATCTACGCCAGCCTTTTCACTCCGGTCTGGCTGAGGCTGCTGGGAGCCAAGATCGGCAAGAATGTGGAGGCCTCCACCGTCCTCCTGCTGCCGAAGATGACCACGGTGGGCGAGGGCGCCTTCCTGGCCGATGACACGATGGTGGCCTCCTACGAACTGGGCGGCGGCTGGATGCGGATCGCTCCTGCCAAGATCGGAAAGCGTTCCTTCCTGGGCAACTCGGGGATGACCGCGGCGGGACGCAACGTTCCGAAGTATTCTTTGGTTGCAGTCCTGTCCGCCACGCCCAGCAAGGCGAAGTCCGGCACCTCGTGGCTGGGCAGCCCGCCGGTCAGGCTTCGGCGGACGGCGGTGGCGTCCGATGACACCAGGACGTTCCAGCCGCCGTTCGGGCTCAAGGTGGCCAGGACCCTTTGGGAACTGTGCCGCTTCGTGCCGGTGATGCTGACCGTTGCCCTGGCCCTGGCGGTCATGGTCACGTTTGACTGGCTGGCAGCCATGTTCAACTACGGCGCCGCGGCCGCACTCGGCGGCCTGGTCATCCTGCTCGTCGGCGGCGTGGCGGCCGGAAGCGCCGTGGCCGCCAAATGGCTGCTGGTGGGCAGGATCAAGGCCGGCGAGCACCCGCTGTGGAGCTCATTCATCTGGCGCAACGAAGTGGTGGACACGTTCATTGAGATGGTCAGCGCGCCCTGGTTCGCCAGGTCTGCCAGCGGAACGCCTGCCCTTGTCTGGTGGCTGCGGGCCCTCGGCGCCAGGATCGGCCGCGGCACGTGGTGTGAAAGCTATTGGCTGCCGGAGGCCGACCTGGTGACCCTTGGCGCCAGCTCAACGGTCAACCGTGGCTGCGTGGTCCAGACCCACCTTTTCCACGACCGCATCATGAGCATTGACACTGTTACGCTCGAAGACGGGGCAACGATGGGCCCGCACGGCGTCATTCTGCCGCAGGCGCGGATGGGCAAGGGCGCCACCGTGGGTCCGGCGTCCCTGGTCATGCGGGGCGAGACCGTTCCTGCAGGGACCTACTGGATGGGCAACCCGGTGAGCCCCTGGACGGGGCCTTCGGTTCCGGCCCCCCGCCTGAAATAATGGCCAGCCGGGATACCCGGACGGTCCCGACGACAGCTTGAGTGAGGCACCCGTTTATGAGTCCCGCAGAATCCCCCGGCCCGGCGGTCCTGCCTGTGCCCGGCGCCGCCGGCACCAGCGACCCCTACGTTCCGGGGCACGGGACGGATGCCTACCGCGTGGTGCGCTACGAACTGGACCTTGACTACAAACTCGCCAGCAACCGCCTGAACGGCCGCGCAGTGCTGCATGCCGTCGCCGCCCGGCGGACGTCCGCCGTCGTCCTCGACATGACCGGCCTCCGGGCCCTGAAAATCCAGCTAAACGGCGCGCGGGTGCGCCGGTTCGCCCAGCGGGCCGAGCAGCTCGTGGTGCACTGCGAGCAGGTCCTGGACGCGGGAGCGGATTTCACCCTGGACATCCGCTACGAGGGAAATCCGGCGCCCCGCAAGGGCCTCTGGGGCGAAGTGGGCTGGGAGGAGCTCACCGACGGCGTGCTCGTCGCGGGCCAGCCCAACGGCGCGCCGTCGTGGTTCCCCTGCAACGACCACCCGCGCAATAAAGCGAGCTACCGCATCTCTGTCACCACCGACGCCGGGTACCGCGCCGTATGCAACGGCCTGCTCGTGGGCCACACCACCAGGTCGAGCCGGCAGACCTGGGTCTACGAACAGGCAGAGCCCATGGCCACGTACCTGGCCACGGTTCAGATCGGCCGGTACGAGCTTCTGACGTTGCCGGCGTCCGGCGGGGTGGCCCAGTTCGCCGCCGTCCCGCCGACGCTCACGCATTCCGCCTTGGCAGGGCTGACCCGCCAGGCCGACATGATGCGCACCTTTGTCAGTTGCTTTGGCCCCTATCCGTTTCCCGAGTACACGGTGGTGGTGACGGATGACGCCCTGGAAATCCCCCTCGAGGCGCAGTCCCTGTCCATCCTGGGCCGCAACCATCTCGGCTCCGAATGGGAGTCCCAGCGCCTCATCGCGCACGAACTGTCCCACCAGTGGTTCGGAAATTCCCTGACGGCGAGCACCTGGAGCGACATCTGGCTGCACGAGGGATTTGCCTGCTACGCGGAATGGATCTGGTCGGAGGAAGCCGCCATCATGCCCGTGCAGAACCGGGCCGCGGCCGCCTGGCGGCGCCTCAGCACCAGCCCCCAGGACCTGCTGGTGGGAGACCCGGGCCCCGAACTAATGTTCGATGACAGGGTCTACAAGCGCGGTGCGCTGGCGCTTCACGCGCTCCGCCTGGCCTGCGGGGACATGGCTTTCTTCGCGCTGCTCCAGGAGTGGACCCGGACCAAGAGCCACGGCTCCGTGTCCACCGCCGAATTCATCCTGACCGCCGATCACGTGACGGGCCTGGACTCGGAAGCCCTCCTGCACCCCTGGCTGTATGAAGAGGCGCTTCCGGCCATGCCGGGGAGCTGACGCCGCGGTCCAGCAGCAAATTCGTCGGCGGGACCGCCCGGGAAAGCACGGAAGACCACGCCGGCGGGCGTGGTCTTCCATGGTTTTCAAGCCGGCAGTTCCCGGTCCGGTTGTGCTGGGCCTAGCGCTGTACCGCACCGAACCGCGAGGCGGCCAGGGCAACGGCGTGCTCCCGGGCAGCGGAGGCCTCGTCGGCAGTCAGCGTCCGGTCCGCGGCGCGGAACCGGAGCCCGAACGCCAACGACTTCTTGCCTTCTTCGATGCCCTTGCCCGCGTACACGTCGAAAAGCGCCACGTCTTCCAGCAGCTCGCCGGCTCCCTCGCGCAGCGCGGCCAGCACGTCGTCCGCCGGAACCTCCTGCGGCACTACGAGCGCCACGTCCTGGGTGGCCACCGGGAAGGTGGAAATGTGGCGGGCCACAATGACGTCGGCCGCGGCCTCGAACAGCGCGTCGGCGTTGATTTCCAGCGCCACGGACCGCGCCGGCATGTCGTGCGCGGCCAGGAGCTTCGGATGCAGCTCACCGGCGTATCCCACCACCTCGCCGGTACGCAGTGAAAGCTGCGCGGCCCGGCCCGGGTGGAAGGCCTGGTGATGTCCCTGGCTCACCACAATCTCAACGCCGAGCACGTCGCCGGCCTGGCGGGCAATGTCGAGTGCATCCGCCCAGTCCCATGCCCTGGGCGTGTGGCCCGCGGCGGCGGGCGAATCGTGGCCGGTCAGCACGGCGGCGATGTGCAGCGGCTGGTCCGGAACGCCGTCGTACAGTGCGTCCAGCACCTCGTCGGAGGGCTTGGCGCCGAGCGGCGGAATGCTGGCCGTGCCCAGGGTATCGCCGGGCAGGAACACGAGGCCGGCTTCGAAGAGCGCCAGGTCGCGGAACCCGCGGGAATGGTTGCGTTTGGCCACCTCGATGAGGCCCGGCAGCACCGAAGTGCGCAGGTAGCCGTGCTCCTCGCTGATCGGGTTGGCGAGCTTGACCGCAGTCCTGGGCTCGCCCGCCCCGGCCACGCCGAACGTGTCGTTGGCAGCCTTCGATACGAACGGATAGGACAGGACCTCGGTCAGCCCGGCATCCGCCAGCGCCTGGACCAGGCGGCGGCGCTGCTGCTGCACGCGGGTCAGGCCCCGGCCGGGAGGCGCCACGGGCAGCGTGGCCGGGATCTTGTCGTACCCCACCAGGCGGGCGATCTCCTCGGAGAGGTCCTCCTTGGTTTCCAGGTCGTTCCGCCAGCTCGGGGCAGCGACTGACCAGCCGCCGTCGTTCTTTTCGACGACGGCACCGAGGTCCTCAAGGCACGTGACGATCTGCTCTTCGGTGAAGTCAAGGCCGATGCGCGTGGCGGGGAACTCCGCGGGCAGGGCGATCGTGACGGCGTCGGGAGCGGTTCCGACGTCGGTACCCGCCTCATCCGCCGTCCCGCCGGCCAGCTCGACGAGGAGGTCGACGGCGCGCTGCGCGGCGATGTTGGCCACCTGCCAGTCCACGCCGCGCTCGAAGCGCTTGGAGGCCTCCGAGGGCAGCTTGTGGCGCCGGCGTGAGCGGGCGATGGACACTTCCTCGAAGTGGGCTGCCTCGATCAGGACGGTGGAGGTGGCATCCGATACTTCGGTGGACGCGCCGCCCATGACGCCCGCGACGCCGATGGGGCCGGAGGCGTCCGTGATCAGGAGGTCCTCGGGGTCCAGCGCGCGCTCCTTGCCGTCAAGGGTGGTGAGCTTCTCCCCCGCGACGGCGCGCCGGACCACAATATCCCCGGACAGCTTGTCCTGGTCATAGAAGTGCAGCGGCTGGCCAAGTTCGAGCATCACGTAGTTGGAGATGTCCACGGGCAGCGAGATGGAGCGGATACCGGCCAGGCGAAGGCGTGCGGACATCCACGGCGGAGTGGCCCGAGTGGCGTCCACGCCGCGGACGGTGCGGGCGACGAACCGGTCGCAGCCGGGCTTGCCGTAGATGGGCGCGTCGTCGTTGATCTTGACGCCGTAGCCGCCGGACAGTGTTGCCGGCGCCTGCACCTTCGACGCCGGGTCAGTGAAGACCGTGCCGGTGGCGTGGGCGTATTCGCGGGCCACGCCGCGGATCGAGAAGGCGTAACCGCGGTCCGGCGTGACGTTGATCTCGGCGGCCTGGTCGTAGAGGCCCAGCAGTTCCATGGCGTCGGCGCCGATTTCCGGATCCAGCCCGATCCGGGAGAGCACCAGGATGCCGTCGTGGTCCTCGCCTATGCCCAGTTCGCGGACGGAGGCGATCATGCCGGCGGACAGGTGTCCGTAGGTCTTGCGTGCCGAGATGTGGAAGTCGCCAGGCAGGACGGCGCCCGGAAGCGTGACCACCACCTTGTCCCCTTCCACGAAGTTGTGGGCACCGCAGATGATGCCCTGCACGCCGGAGGGGTCGATGCCCTCGCCGGCCAGGGTCTGCTCCCGGCCTTCGGGGACAACGCGGACCTGGCACCAGTTGATGGTCTTGCCGTTGGTCTGCGGTTCCTTGACCAGGCTCAGGACCTGGCCCACGACGACGGGGCCTTTGAGGCCGTCCGTGGGACGGTGGACCGCTTCTTCTTCAAAGCCGACCTTGACGAGCTCCGCCATGACGTCTTCGGCCGTCGCTCCGGCCGGTACCTGCGCGAATTCGCGCAGCCAGGAAAGGGGAATACGCACTGTTAGATCTCCATCCCGAAGTGCTCGCTGAAACGTACATCGCCTTCGATCATGTCGCGCATGTCGCCGACCTCGTTGCGGAACATGAGCGTGCGCTCGATGCCCATGCCGAAGGCAAAACCTGAATAGACATCCGGATCGATGCCCGCGGCGCGCAGCACGTTGGGGTTGACCATGCCACAGCCGCCCCATTCGATCCAGCGCGGGCCGCCCTTGGCGCCCGGGTGCCAGATGTCCAGTTCCGCGGACGGCTCGGTGAACGGGAAGTAGTTGGGACGGAGCCGGATCTGGGCTTCGTCGCCGAACATTTGCCGGGCGAAGTGCTCCAGCGTCCCGCGGAGGTCCGCCATGCTGAGCTTCTTGTCGATGGCCAGGCCCTCGAACTGGTGGAAGACCGGGGTGTGCGTGGCGTCGAGTTCATCGGTGCGGAACACCTTGCCGGGGCACAGCACGTAGATGGGCAGCTCGCGTTCCAGCATGGACCGGACCTGCACCGGGGAGGTGTGGGTGCGCATCAGCAGGTGGGCTTCCGGCGGCTCCACGAAGAAGGTGTCCTGCATTTCGCGAGCGGGGTGATCCGGCTTGAAGTTCAGTGCGTCGAAGTTGAACCACTCGGACTCGACTTCGGGACCCTCGGCGATTTCCCAGCCCATGCCCACGAAGATGTCCGCGACGCGGTCCTGGAGCGTGGAGAGGGGGTGGCGGGCTCCGGCGCGGCGGCGGCGCGGTGCGGCCGTCACGTCCACGGTTTCCTCGACCAGGATGCGGGCATCGTTTTCAGCCTCGAGCTCGGCGGTGCGTTCGGCGAGCGCTTTGTTGACGCGCCCGCGGGAGGAACCCATGATCTTGCCGGCGGCGGCCTTCTGGTCTTTGGGAAGGCCGCCGATCTCCCGGTTGGCCAGGCTCAGCGGCGATTTCTCACCGGTGTGGGCCAGGCGGACAGCCTTGAGTTCATCGAGCGTGGAGGCACCGGCAATGGCGGTGATGGCCTGGTCTACGGCGGCGGCGATGGCGGCTTCATCCAGAGGGTTCGGGATGGCAGCGCCCGGCAAAGTTTCAGTCATCTACTGTTCTTAGCTACGAGTCGGGTGATGCCAATGGCCGGTGCTGCTGTGCCGGTTCCCCGGCGGCGCGTCCGTCACTGGCACGTCATTGCATGAAGTCATCCCTGACGTCACCCAATGACAAGGGCAGGCTCGCCGGCGGTGGCCGGCAGGCACTGTTCCCAGTCTAATTGACGGGGCCCGGCTGCCCGAACGCGGCGCCCGGCACCGCAGCCATGTTTACCGCGAGCGCCTGCCGCTAGCATGGCCTCATGACCCCGGGACAGCGGCTGCGGCAACTCGCGAACGTGCTGAATGGCTCCACGCCGCTTGGGCTGCTGCTGGCCACGCTGGCGCGAACCAGGACGGTGGGCGGTCCGCGCGGCCTGGTGATCGCCACCGGTTACCGGTGGAGGCTGCCCTTCGCGGGGGCATTTACGGTGGGCAACGTGGTCATCTACTGCGCCGGCCCGGACGCAGCCTTGGCCAACCCGGCCCTCCTGCAGCATGAGGAACGGCACAGCACGCAGTACGCGTGGTGCCTGGGTGCTCCATTCCTCGTGTTCTACTTCCTGGCCGCCGCCTGGTCCAGGCTGCGGACCGGCGATCCGGCGTCGGGGAACCTCTTTGAACGCCGGGCCGGACTGGAAGCCGGCGGCTACCCGGATCGCAGGCGGCCCCGGCCGCCGCGGCGAACCGGCCGAACGTCCGGCGGCAACGCCGGCGGAACGGGGGCCTGAGTGGGTGGGTTGTCCAGGACCGTCACGGTCACGGGGACCGGAACGGCTGAGGCTGTCCCGGACCAGCTGACCATCTCCGTCGGTGTGGAATGCCGGAGGGAGAACGCCGGAGAGGCGTTCACGGCCGCAGGCGCGGCGTCCGCCGCGGTGGCAACGGCGCTGCGCGGCCACGGCGTCGACCACCGTGACATCAGCACGTCCGGCCTGAATGTCCGCGCCGATGTGATCTGGCAGGAGGGACAGGGCCAGAAAGTCACCGGCTATGTGGCGTCCAGCGTGCTGAGCGTGCGTCTCCGTAACGTGGCGGCCGCAGCCGAGAGCATAGCCGCGGCTGTGGAGGCCGGCGGGAACGACGTGAGGCTGGACGGGCTTCAGCTGGGCTTCACGGACGCGGCGGCCGTGACGGCGTCGGCGCGGGAGGCGGCCTGTCTCTTATACACATCTCCGCGTCCTCGGCTGCGCAGTTCGCCGCACTGGCCAATGCGGAGCTGGGCGACGTCGTGACCGTCTCAGAGCACCCCGCGTCCTCCGCCCCCGTCCCGGTGGCAAAGATGGAGCCCGCGTTTGCCACCGACGCGGTGGCCGTGGAAGCGGGTACGGCCGCTGTGAGCGTCACCATCACGGTGCAATGGGGGCTGCGGCAGCGGACGGGCTGACTTGGCTGAAGCGCCCCGGCGAGTGGCTGAGCTAGTGGGTACTGCCCGCTGCCAGCTTCGGGTCCGGCCGCTGCGCCAGTGAGGCGCGGACGACGACGGCGATCGCCTCCGCCATCGACTCCAACGGCATCGACGGGGCGGCGCTTCCCTCCGGCACCTGACCGGTTTCAAACGGGACGTGGACGAACCCGCCGCGGACGCCGGGTCGCGACGCGAGCGCGTGCATCAATGCATAGAAGGTGTGGTTGCAGACGTAGGTTCCCGCCGTCTGCGAAACCTCCGCGGAAAATCCGGCCGTGGTCACGGCCAGGAGCGCCGCCTTCACCGGCAGTGAGCTGAAGTACGCGGCCGGCCCGTCCGCAACGACCTGGCAGTCCACCGGTTGGTTGCCGGCGTTGTCCGGAATCGGCGCGTCTTCGCAGTTGATGGCGATCCGCTCGAGGGATACCCGGTCGCGGCCTCCCGCCTGGCCAATGCACACCACCAGCTCCGGCTCGAGCGCATCGAGGGCATTGCCGAGGGCAGTGGCCGCGGCACCGAAGACACACGGCAGCTCCACCGCCTCCACGGCCAGGCCTTCTCCCCGGAGTATGGTCCGGGCATGCACGGCCGCCCCCCACGACGGGTTTGCGGCGTGGCCGCCAAAAGGTTCAAACCCGGTGAGCAGGATCATGGACCAAGCGTAGCGTCCCGCCCTCCATCGATGCCGGGCGGCCGGGCGAAACACCGGCCACGGACCTTGACTTAAATTCGAACATACCTTCGAATGGAGTGCATGAGATGGGACGCACAGGCACTCCGACCCAGGCTCGGCGAGCAGCCGGGAGAACAAGGATCCAACAGCACGGGCACCGCCGCCCCTGCCGCGGAACCGCTGCTGCCACTGGCCGGGCTTGTGCGGTCCGTCTCCACCCCTGAATTTGCCGGGGTCACCTTCCATGAGGTCACTGCCAAATCGGTGCTCAACAAGGTGGCTGCCGGTTCGCGGATGCCCTTCGAGTGGACGGTCAACCCGTACCGCGGCTGCAGCCACGCGTGCGTCTACTGCTTCGCCCGCAAGAGCCACACCTATCTGGACTTCGACGCCGGCCTGGATTTCGACAGCCATGTGGTGGTCAAGATCAACGCCGCTGAAGTCCTGCGCAAGGAGCTGGCCAAACCCTCGTGGGGGCGGCAGCACGTCGCCCTCGGAACCAACACCGACCCCTACCAGCGTGCCGAGGGCCGCTACAGCCTGATGCCGGGAATCATCGGGGCACTGGCCGACTCCGGCACTCCCTTGTCCATCCTGACCAAGGGGACCCTGCTAGCCCGCGACATTCCACTGCTGAAGCACGCGGCCGCCCAGGTCCCGGTGGGCATCGGGATCTCGCTGGCCATGACGGACGAGCGGCTCTCGGAAGCCGTGGAACCCGGCACCCCCGGGCCGCGGGCCCGGCTCAAGCTCGTATCGCGGCTTCGCGACGCCGGGCTGCCGTGCGGGGTGATGGCCATGCCGATCCTGCCCTGGCTGTCGGATAGCGACGAAGCCCTGGACTCCCTGTTCGGCGCCCTGGCCTCCGCCGGCGCCACCGGAGTCACGGCCGGAGCTCTCTACTTGAAACCCGGCACGCGCGAATGGTTCATGCAGTGGATCGCCGCGCGCCACCCGGAACTGGCCGGACGGTACCGCAGGCTGTACGGCACAGGCTCCTACGCGTCAAAGGAATACCGCGAGTGGCTTGCAGGCAGGATCCGCTACTTCAAGGCCCGCCATGGTTTTTCCGGTTCACACGGGTTCAGCCACCGCGACGTCGACGATCCCCGCGGCGAAGAGGCGCAGTACCCGGCCGGCAGCATACCCCTGGACGGTGCCGGCAGGGCGGCCCAGGCCGGCGCTGCGCCCGCAGCTTCCCAGCCGACACTTTTCTGAACGGAAGTACCCCCGGGGACTGCCAGGCCGCAAAACAGACAACGAAGGGCAGGACGCTGAACCGTCCTGCCCTTCGCCAGTTCCTGCCGGCCGGTACTAGCTGGCCGGAATGACCAGGCCCTTGTACTTTTCCTGGAGGAAGTCCTTCATGTCCTGCGACGTGAGGATCTTGTAGAGCTTCTGCACGCGGGGATCGTCCTTCATTTCAGACTTGACCGCGAGAACGTTGTAGTAGGCGCTGTCCTTGCCTTCGACGAGGAGCTGCTTGTCGGCGGTGAGGCCGGCCGGAAGGGCGAAAGCCAGCGTGACGATCGCGGCGTCCTTGTCGTTGAGCGCCTGCGGAAGGCTGGCGTTTTCAATCTCGGTGAACTTCAGGTTCTTCGGGTTCGCCTTGACGTCCTTGAGCGTGATGGGGTTCTCGGCGACCTCGATGAGCCCCTTGGACGCGAGCAGCTTCAACGCGCGCGACTCGTTCGTGGGGTCGTTGGGGATCGCCACTGACGCGCCGGCGGGGAGTGCGTCCAGGCTCTTCACGTCATTGGAGTACAGGGCCATCGGCGGCAGGTACACCTTGCCCACGCTCACCAGGTCCTTGCCGGAGGCCTTGTTGTATGTCGCGAGGAATGTGGTGTTCTGGAAAAGGTTTGCGTCGATGTCGCCGTCACTGACGGCGGGGTTCGGCGTGTTGTAGTCGCTGAACTCCTTGTAGTCGACCGTGAGGCCTTCCTTGGAGGCGAGCTCCCGCTGGACGTGCTTGAGCATGTCGCCGGCGGGCACCGCGAGGGCACCGACCTTGATGGTTCCCGAAGGTGCGGATGAGCCTCCGCTTCCGCAGGCGGAGAGGGCAAGGATGGCGGCCGCGCCGAGTGCGGCCGCCTTGAGGATGTTCGATCGGATCATGGTTTTCTTTCGGAGATGGAGCGGTGGGGATGAAACCGGGGAGGAGGTCAGCGGTGGGAAAGCCTGCGGGCGGCGAAGTTTCCCAGGGACTGGAACAGCTGGACGAGCAGGACAAGCAGGATGACGACGCCGAACATGTACTCGGGGCTGTAGCGCTGGTAGCCGTAGCGGAAGGCAACATCGCCCAGGCCGCCGCCGCCGACGGCACCGACCATCGCCGAGTATCCGATCAGCCCCACCACCGTGGTGGAGAGACCCAGCGCCAGGGCGGGCACGGCCTCGGCAACGAGGACCTTGGTGAGGATGGTCCACCGCGTGGCACCCAGTGATTGGGCGGCTTCGACCAGGCCGGTCGGCACCTCGCGGATGCCGATTTCGACGAGCCTGGCGAAGAAGGGCACGCCGGCAATCGTGAGCGGGACAATGGCAGCAGTGGGGCCGATAAACGATCCCACCAGCAGGCGGGTGAAGGGGATGAGCAGGATCATCAGGATGATGAAGGGAATGGAGCGCCCCATGTTCACGAGGACGTCGAGGACCCGGTTGAGCGCAATTCCGAGAATCCGGCTTCCGAACGGCTTGCCGAGCAGCCCGCCTGCCTCCGTCGTGACAAGCAGCACGCCGACTGCGAGGCCGAAGACAATTGTCAGCAACAGGCTCACGCCCACCGTGTAGAACGTCTCCCCCGCGCCTTTGAGGATGGTGTCCAGCAGGTCGGCCCAGAAATAGGGGTCGTTGCGGTCGATCACTTGATTACCTCCACGAAAAGTCCCTGCGAACGCAGGTCGGCAACAGCAGCGTCGACGGTTTCCTGGTCACCGGGAAGTTCCAGCCGGGTCCGGCCGGTCTGGCGCCCGTGGATGGTTTCCACGGCGGCACCGAGGATCCCGACGTCGAGCCCGTGCTGGCGCGCCAGCTGGGCGATCACAGGGCGGTCGGTCGGGATGCCGGTGAAGGTGATTTCGACAACCGAGCCCGAGGTTTCGGGGATTTCGCCCAACGGAAAGAGCGCCTGTCCGAGCAGGGACTTCTCGGTGGTCAGGAGTTTCTCGACCGGCCCCTGCTCAAGGATCCGGCCCTGGCTCATGACGGCCGCGGAATCACAGATTCTCTTGACCACGTCCATCTCGTGCGTGATCAGCAGCACTGTCAGCCCGAGGTCCTTGCTGAGCTGGCGGATCAGGTCCAGGATCTGGCGTGTGGTTTCGGGGTCCAGCGCGGAGGTGGCTTCGTCGCTCAGCAGCACGGTCGGGTTGGACGCCAGCGCGCGGGCGATCCCGACGCGCTGCTTCTGGCCGCCGGACAGCTGCGCGGGGTACGCGGCGGCTTTGCCCTGCAGCCCCACCAGTTCAAGGATCTCGAGGGCGCGCCGCCGGCGTTCGCTGCGGCCCGCGCCGGTGATTTCCAGTGAGAGTTCAACGTTGGCCTTCACGGTCCGGCTGCTGAGCAGGTTGAAGTGCTGGAAGATCATGCCGATGTCGTGGCGTGCTCGCCGCAGTTCGGTGCCCGCCAGACTCGTCATGTCCCTGCCCGCAACGTGGACACTTCCGGAGTCCGGCTGTTCCAGCGAGTTGATCGTACGGATCAGCGTGCTCTTTCCGGCACCACTTTGGCCGACGACGCCGAAAATCTCGCCCCGTTCCACGGTCAGCGTCACATCGTCAAGGGCGCGGACCTGCGAGGCCCCGGAGCCATAGCTCTTGACGACGCGGCTCACCGAGATCATGGGGCTCCTTTTAAGAATGCGTGGCAGTCCCCGTCGGAGATGTCCAAGGGGTGGACGCAGCGGCGGCGTCCAGCATATAGATTCTGCCAAGGCGCACACAGCCGCCCCAAATCCGAACAATACGCACGAATATGCGGCCGGGGGGCCAGTTAATTCCGGCGGATGGAGTCGGCGCGCACCGGGGCGGCCAGTGTTTTGAGCAGCGCCCGGACAATGGGGAGGTCCGCCGGGATCCACGGCAGCGTGAGAGCATCGTCACACTCACGGAGGCTGACCCACTGGAGTTCGTCATGGTCCTCGAGCGGAAGGGGCTCGCCCCCTGCGATCTCCGCGAACCACACGCGCATGGAAGCGCGCTCATTCAGCGGCCACCCCGTGCCGTCCGGAGCCTGCAGTTCAGCGCCCAGCCGGACGGTTATGCCCAGCTCCTCGTGAAGTTCCCGGTGCAGCGCAACCTCGGGGGCCTCGCCGGGTTCCACCTTGCCGCCGGGAAATTCCCACATGCCGGCAAACTGCGGGGGTGCCGTCCTCCGCGCGACGAGGAGCCGGCAGGGATCCGCCAGAGAATCAAGGACGGCGCCGCCCACCACCTGGATAAGTTCAGTCACGGCCCCAGTCTATGGGGCGCCATGCGGCAGAATGGAAAGAGCGGGAATACCGGCCGCGCCTTCGCCGTTGAAAATTCAGATCCAAAAATACGATTTGTTGCGCGCTTTTGCCGGTCCCGCCCGGCCCGCTGAGGCGGTTCACCACCTTACGTTCGCGAAAAGAAGGCACATGACGACCACTGTTACCGCGCCCGGCAAACTCAAGTCCGGCGCCACCCACCCGGGACTGGCCATCCTTGCCCTGGCCATGGGAGGCTTCGGCATCGGAGTCACGGAGTTCGCCATGATGGGGCTGCTCAAAGAGGTTGAGCTGGGGCTGGGCATCAGCACGCCGGAGGCCGGCCACCTGATCTCGGCCTACGCCCTGGGCGTCGTCATCGGCGCTCCCCTGCTGGCGGCCGTCGGCGCGAAGCTTCCGCGCAAGCACCTGGCGCTGGGCCTCATGCTGTTCTTCAGCGTCGCCAATCTGACGTCGTTCATCGCCCCCGATTACGGAAGCATGCTGGTGTCGCGCTTCGCCGCCGGGCTGCCGCACGGTGCGTTCTTCGGCGTGGCGGCCGTCATTGCGGCCTCACTCGTGGCACCCACAAAGCGGGGCTGGGCCATCTCGATGGTCATGGCCGGACTGACCGTTTCCAATGTCATCGGCGTACCCTTCGCCACGTGGCTCGGCCAGGCCTTCGGCTGGCGGCTGCTCTTCGTCCTGGTGGGAGCGCTCGGGCTGGTCACCCTGGCGCTGATCTGGCGGTTCGTCCCGTTCCAGACGGTGCACGCCGACGCCAGCATCCGCAGGGAACTGGGCGCGCTCAAACGCCCGCAGGTCTGGCTCGCCCTGATGATCGGCGTCGTCGGGTTCGGCGGGTTCTTCGCTACCTACACCTACATCGCCCACACCATGACGTCCGTAGCCGGCATCCCGTCGGCGCTGCTGCCGTTCGTTGTGGCCCTCTATGGCCTGGGAATGGTGGCAGGCAATATTGTGGGAGGCCGGATCGCGGACAAATCCGTCATGGGAACCATCTACCGGGTCCTGCCCGCCATCGCGGTTGCCCTGGTCGTTTACGCCGTCGCTGTGCACTGGCCGTGGTCGGCATTCGTGATGGTCTTCGTCGTGGGAGCGGCCGGTTCCATGCTGGTCCCGGCACTGCAGACCCGCCTGCTGGACGCGTCGCCGGACGCGCCGTCGCTGGCGTCCTCGCTCAACCACGCGGCATTGAACGTGGCGAACGCCCTGGGCGCCTTCCTGGGCGGCCTGGTCATCGCCTGGGGCTGGGGCTATGTCGCGCCCGCCCTCGTGGGGGCCGTGCTCGCCGTTCTGGGACTCGGCGTCGCGGTCCTCAGCGGCATGCTGGAACGTAAAAAGCCGCTGACCGCGTAACCAAGGGGCACGCGGCCAGCGGCCGGAAGACGGGATGGCGCCCGGGGTGTCAGGCTCCGGAGTCCCCCGCGAACGCCTGTCCGCTGGGCAGTTCAGCACGGTGCACGTCCGGCTCAAGGTAGATGACCCTGGCAATCGGCACGGCCGTGCGGATACGCGCTTCGGCGGCGTCAATGAGCCTGGCGATGTCCAGTCCGGACTCCGCGGCACCCACGGTGATCTTGGCGGCCACGAGCAGTTCCTCGGGCCCGAGGTGGAGGGTCTTGAGGTGGATGATGCCCGTCCCGTCGGACTCGATGGCCGCCCTGATCTTGGCAACGTCGTCCCGCGTCGCGGATTCACCCAGCAGCAGCGATTTCGTCTCCATGGCCAGGATGACGGCGATGGCCACGAGCAGCAGCCCGATCATGCCCGTGCCGAGTGCATCCCAGATGCCGTTCCCCGTGATCAAGGTCAGGCCGACGCCGAAGAGCGCAAACACAAGGCCAAGCAGTGCGCCCAGGTCTTCCAGCAGGATCACGGGCAGCTCGGGCTGTTTGGCGTTCCGCACGAACTTGACCCAGGTCTGGTTGCCGCGGATGTGGTTCGATTCGACGATGGCCGTCCGGAACGAGAAGGACTCAGCGATGATCGCGCCCACCAGCACGGCGAGCGGAACCCACCAGAAGTCGCCCTCGATGGCGTGCGGGTGCTGGATCTTTTCCCACGCCTCATACAGGGCAAACAGGCCGCCGACGCTGAACAGCACAATCGAGACGATGAACGCGTAAATGTAACGTTCGCGGCCGTAGCCAAAGGGGTGTTCCTCGCTGGCAGCCTTCTGGGCACGCTTTCCACCCACGAGCAGCAGGAGCTGGTTTCCGGAGTCGGCCACCGAGTGGATGGCTTCGGCCAGCATGGAGGACGACGTCGTCAGAATGAATGCGACGAACTTCAAGACAGCGATGGTCAGGTTTGCAGCCAGAGCCGCGACGATCGCCTTGGTACCGCCAGTTGCAGCCAAGGGAACTTCACCTCTTCACAGGAAATTACAAGGGAATGGATAGGCCGCCTACCGCAGCCGTCTAGTAAATACCGTACCCGGCCGGTCCGCGGCAGTGCACCAGGCATGACGCGCTGGCGCCACGAAAACCTTGAAACTAAGCGTGCTGACAAATAATCGTGCGCTGTGTTAGCTTGAAGCCATATCGGGACTGACACGAATCGATCCCGACGAATATGAAGGAGGAGACAATGGGTTTTCTTGCTTGGATTATTCTCGGCCTGATCGTAGGCGCAATTGTTAAGGCCGTTATGCCCGGTAGGGTTGGCGGCGGCTGGGTCACCAGCTTGGTATTGGGCGTCGTAGGCGCCATCGTTGGTGGCTGGATCGGCAGCCTTCTCTTCGGCAAGGGTGACCTGGCGTTCTTCGACCTCGGCACCTGGATCCTCGCCATTATCGGCGGCTTGGTAGTCGCCGGTGTCTACGGGGCCATCACCGGCCGCAACCGGACCACCTAAGACCACGAGGCGCTGGTCAGCCGGAAGGCATGCCAGCTGCACATAGGAAAGCGGGGACCCACCAGCCGGTGGGTCCCCGCTTTTCTTGCGCCGGGCGCTTACTTAGGCCCGGACGGGACCGGCTGCTGGGAACGGGCACTCGCGTAAAGGCAGACGGTGGCCGCGGTGCCGAGGTTCAGGCTTTCGGCTTCCCCATAGACCGGCACGGCCACCCGGTGGTCGGCCAGCGCGATCTCGTCCTCGGACAGGCCTTGGGCCTCGTTGCCGAAGAGCCAGGCCGTGGGGCTCTCCAGCGCATATACCGACTCGGCCGCCGAGGCCCCCAGGCGGCGGGCCGCGTTCTCGTCCTGGAGACGGTCCAGGTTCAGCTGGCCTTGGCCGTCCGCCGCGAGGACCCCGATGCCGCGTTCCTTGCAGCGGGCCACCAGGTCCCCGACCTCAGCGCCGAGCACCACGGGCAGGTGGAAGAGGGATCCGGCCGTCGAGCGCACGGCCTTGGGGTTATAGATGTCAACGCTGGAGGCTGTCAGGATGACGGCGTCGGCGCCGGCCGCGTCGGCCGCCCGGAGCACGGTTCCGGCGTTGCCGGGGTCGCGGACCTGGCACAGCACGGCAACCAGCTGCGGGCCGGCGTCGAGCACCTGCTCGAGGCCTACATCCAGGAAACCGCAGACCGCGAGAATGCCCTGCGGGGTGACCGTATCCGCCATCGCGGCCAGCACTTCGTCGGTGGCAAGGTATGCCGTGGTGCCCTCGGCGAGTGTCTCCAGATCCGGGTGCCGGTCCAGGCAGGACTCGCTTGCGTAGACCTCATAGACGATGCCGGGTTCCCCCGCGGCAACCCGCTTCTGATGCAGCGTCAGGGCTTCGCGCACGGCCTGCGGCCCCTCGGCCAGGAACTCGCGGCGCTTTAAACGGGCCGGGCGCCCGGCAAGCTGTGCCACCTTCCTCACCCGATCAGCTCGGGGGTTGGAAAGCGGAAAGTCTTGCGGGCGCCCGGTTTCGTTCATATAAGAACCTTAGTGGCAGTTGCCACCCGTCCTTGAACCACCTGTTGCTGTACTACTCGGCAGCGGCTGCAGCCGGCTTCTTCGCAGCAGTCTTCTTGGCGGCAGGCTTCTTAGCAGCCTTTGCCTTGGGAGCCGCAGCAGCTTCAGCCTTGACGGCGGGAGCGGACGTGTCGGCGGGCAGGGAGTCCTTGGCGACCTTGACCAGCGCGGCGAAGGCGTTGGCGTCGGAGACAGCCAGCTCGGCCAGCATGCGGCGGTCAACCTCGACCTCAGCGGCCTTCAGGCCCTGGATCAGTCGGTTGTAGGTCAGTCCGTTGGCGCGGGATGCAGCGTTGATGCGCTGGATCCACAGGCGGCGGAAGTCGCCCTTCTTCTTCTTGCGGTCACCGTAGCTGTACACAAACGAGTGCAGCAGCTGCTCTTTGGCCTTGCGGTACAGGCGTGAGCGCTGTCCACGGTAACCTTTGGCGCGTTCGAGGATAACCCGGCGCTTCTTGTGGGCGTTTACCGCCCGCTTCACACGTGCCACGTGCGTACTCCTTCAAAAATCTGCTCCCAAGCGTCTACTGCCGGTAACCCGGCCGGCCTGAGAAGGCTTATTGGTAGTTGACTGGTGCCAGGTGGCAGTCAGTCAGAATGCTTGGAAATTAGATGCCGAGCATCTTCCGGATGACCTTGGCGTCGCCCTTGAAGACGATCTTGTCGCCGGCGAGGCGGCGGGTCAGCCTGGAGGACTTGTGCTCGAGGTAGTGGCGGCGGTTGGCCTGCTGGCGGCGCAGCTTGCCGCTGCCGGTCAGCTTGAAGCGCTTCTTAGCACCACTGTGGGTCTTCATCTTCGGCATGGGAACCGATCTCCTAACGTATCCGCGGACAATGTCCGCAGTTCTTTCGTGCAGCCGCCCCTGCGGGCGGCATGCTGGTTGCTGACTGCCTGAAGGCGATACCTTCCGCAGTTGTGAACTAAGTGGTCTTCTTGCCTGCCGGCTTCGGCGTGGCACGCGGCGCGGGGCGCGCAGCGGGCAGATGTGTATAAGAGACAGGCCGGCCTGGCCACCGGCTTGGGCGGAGCAGGAACAGCTGCAGGCTTCGGCGCTGCCGGAGCAGCCTTCTCAGCCTCTGTCTCTTATACACATCTAGCAGGTGCTGCCGCCTTCGGTGCCACCGGCGCTGCAGCCTCGGGAGCAGCCGCCTTCGGAGCAACAGGTGCTGCCGC
This sequence comes from Arthrobacter sp. KBS0703, assembly GCF_002008315.2. Lineage (NCBI taxonomy): Bacteria > Bacillati > Actinomycetota > Actinomycetes > Micrococcales > Micrococcaceae > Arthrobacter > Arthrobacter sp. KBS0703. The sequence goes on from NZ_MVDG02000001.1 coordinate 2,335,483, forward strand.
CTTGGGCGCAGCGGTTGCTGCCTTGGGAGCAGCCGCTGCGGGAGCCTCGCGCTTCGGCTCGGCCTCCTTGACAGCCTTGGGTGCTTCCGCCTTCGGGGCTTCAGCCTTCGGTGCTTCAGCCTTCGGTGCTTCCTCGGCGGGAGCTTCGGCAGCCGGAGCCGCTTCGGCCGGAGCCGAAGGCGCTTCGACGGCGGCTTCCGGAGCGGCCGTCTCAGCTGCTGCCGGGGCGTCCTGCACGGTTTCCTCCGTGGAAACCTGGAAGCCTTCCGGCAGAAGGTCGGCGAGCGACTGTGTCAGCGGTGCCTGATCGTCACCCGAGGTGTCGACGCGGCCCGATGCCTTCGCTTCGTTCTGGGCCTTGGCTTCGGCACGCTGCGTTGCACGGCGGGCTTCGGCCTTGGCCTCCGCCTTGTTCTTCAGCGGACCGATCACCATGACCATGTTGCGGCCATCGATGCGCGGGCTCGACTCAACCACGCCAACTTCATTGACGTCTTCGGCGAAGCGCTGGAGCAGGCGCAGGCCCATTTCGGGGCGCTGCTGTTCGCGGCCACGGAACTGGATCATGGCCTTGACCTTGTCCCCGGCTCCAAGGAAGCGCAGGGCGTGGCCGCGCTTGGTCTCGTAGTCGTGGGTGTCGATCTTCAGGCGGAACCGGATTTCCTTCAGAACCGTGTTGGTCTGGTTCTTGCGGGCCTCACGGGCCTTGACTGCGGCCTCGTACTTGTACTTGCCGAAGTCCATCAGCTTGCACACCGGAGGCTTGGCCTGCGGTGCAACTTCAACGAGATCAAGATCGGACTCGGCAGCCAGACGCAGGGCATCCTCAATACGGACGATTCCTACCTGTTCGCCGGCAGGGCCGACCAGCCGCACCTCAGGGACGCGGATACGCTCATTGATTCTTGGCTCGCTAATGTTAAAGCTCCTGTGTTCGTGATGGGTATTCCACCGGCAAAATAGAGAAGGCCCCCAATTGCCGGAGCAATCGAAGGCCTCGAGGATCGGATGCGCAGGCCCCGCAGGGACTGCACGCACTTTCCCAGGCTCCTGCCTGATGAAAACGCCCGACCTTTACCCGGCAACCTTGCTTCCCGTAACTACTCGGAAAAACGGCTGACGCGGGTGGGAGAGAACTCCGCTTGCAAACTGAATGTCAATTCTACAGAAAGATTCCCGCTTCCCGCACATTGCGGGCATTGGGTCTCATCCACGGCAAAATAACGACATCCAGTCGGTCTGTGACAAGCTTACCGTATGAGCACTCCAGACAGTAATTCACACGTTTACCAGGCCGCCGGAGACCAGGCCGATGTTTCCCAGCAGGTCCGCGACATCTCCGAGGTTCCGGCCATCGAGGTCATCACCACTGCCGCCGTGCACCTCATGAGCGCCGCCGCCGTGAAACTCGGCCTGGCTGCCGAAGAGAACGCAGAAGAACTCAAGGACCTGGACGAGGCCCGGAAGCTCATCACGGCCCTCGCCGGCCTGGTGACCGCAGCCGCTCCGGAGATCGGTTCCCAGCACGCCGGACCGTTGCGTGACGGCCTCCGCTCCCTGCAGCTCGCCTTCCGTGAAGAGTCGATCATCCCCGATCCTCCGGGCAAGGGCCCGGGCGAAAAGTACACCGGAGCAGTTAACTAAGTCCCACGAAGACATATCACGACGACGGCGGGCTGACCTTGGGAGGTCGGCCCGCCGTCGTTCTGTCTCGCGGGCAGTCGCGTCTGGCGCCCTCTTAGGCCTGTCTCTTATACACATCTAGATGTGTATAAGAGACACGCGCGCCGCCGGGCGGCGGCGCTGCAGGGTGAGTCCGACGGCGCACAGCAGGACGCCGGCCACCCCCACCGAAACGAACCCGCCCCACGGCCCGACGCCGTCGATGAACACCCCGGCGAGCGGGGCACCCAGGGCGACGCCGGCAGTGAGCGCGGATCCGTACCAGCCCATCGCCTCACCGCGCCGTGTCTCTTATACACATCTAGATGTGTATAAGAGACAGGAGCACCGGCGCGCAGAGGAGGCCCGGGAGCAGGGCGAGCAGGCTCAGCGTCAGCGTGTCTGTGGCGAAGCCCATGGGGATGGTCAGCGCCGCCATGCCCAGGAGCAGGAGGATCGGCGACACCGGGCGGTGCATGGCACCGTAGATGAGGCCGCCGATGACCGAAGCGGCACACCAGAAGAGGAAGACAATCCCGATTTCGCTTTGATGCCCGCCGGTCTCCAGCGCGGCAACGATGCCCACATCGGTGCCGCTCAGCACCATGCCCGCCCCGGAGGCGACGGCAAAGACCGCGGCAACGGACGCGGTGAACCAGCTGAAGTTGTGGGCCACCTTGCGCCGGATACCTGCGCGGCGGCGGCTGCCGGCGGCCGCGGGCCCGAGCTCGGCAGCAGCTTCCTGCAGGTGGGCGGGGGCGGCCGCCACGACGGCAACCTCGGCGGCCTCCTGCTCGTCCGCCTCGCATGCCTCATCGCGGCCAGCGCTGCGGGTGGGCGGGTTGAACCACATCAGAAAAAGCCCGGCCAGGGATGTGGAGACGCCGACGATCGTCAGTCCGAGGACCGAATGTCCGCTCGTGGCGACGATCGCTCCTGCGGCCGGCCCGATCATGAACACCACCTCGGTGCTGATGGCGTCCAGGGCGAAGGCGGTCCTGCGCTGGTCACCGTCCGCCAATACGCCCAGCGATTGGCGGACAACGCTAAAAATGGGAAGTGTGAGCAGTCCCCCGACGAAGACGAGCGGCAGCAGCCACTGGTAGGAGACGTGCGGCACGATGGACCAGATGACGGTCTCGGAAACGACGGACGGGATGAGGGCTGTCCGGAGTCCGGCCGTGTCCACGCGCCGCCCCCGCCACGGGGCGCCGAGGGCAATGCCGATGGTCATGACGGCCGCTGCTGCCCCGGCAGCGGCGTAGCCCTCTCCCAGGGTCAGAACGATGTGCAGGGTCAGGAGCACGCCGGCCGCCGAATGGGGAATGCGCGCGATCATGCCGACGACCAGGAGGCGCCGGATGGGCCTGACGGCCAGCAGCTCCCGGTACAGGGTGAAATTCACAGGTAGGTCCTTAGTTCCGCGGCCGGGCAGCAGCAGGACGGACCATCTGGGGACCGCCGGTTACTCCGCGGCGCGCCTTAGCTTGACTTCGATCGAGTCAACACGCTCACCAAACAATACATTCCGGCTCCAGTCGTTTTGGAGGCCGGCGACGAGGGACTGGACCGCGGCGGCATCGAGCCCGTCCTCAAGGTAGAGCACCACGCGCAGTTCCGGCCCGGGCCCGCCACCGTCAATCCGAACGCCTGAGGCCGTTGCTGCTGCCACGCCTGCGCCGGGGAGGACTTCCAGGCCGCGGACCGCCGGCCGGGTTTTCGCGGCCGAGCGCAGCAGGGCCGCCAGCTCGGCGTCACGGTAGGCGGGAATCCACTGCTTCTGCTGGGCAAGTGCCCAGACGGCCGGTCGCCGCACCACGAAGGTGACCTCGGATCCCGGATCCACGACCAGCAACTCGGCGCCTTCGGCCACGGCGGACAGCGCCGCCCGTGCCGCGTAGACCGCAACGGGCCTCGCGTCGGGATGCCACGCGGCCAGGGCCCCGGCCGAGCTGAACACCGGCATCGCGAGCCGGCCGTCGGGCGCCTTCAGCGTCACGAGTGCCATGTCGGCCTGCTTGTCGGCATGCAGCCCGTCCACGCCCTCGGCTTCCTCGGCCAACTGGGCCACAATCGGCACGAAAACGCGCGCCGTGGCCAGGGAAGCGACGACGGCGGCTTCGTCGCCGTCGGCGGTGAGGAGGGCCGAAACGGCGGCGAGATACCCTGCGTCCGCTGTACCGTCGTCGTCCTCGAAGTTGTGGATGCTGGCGTTCTCACCCTCAAGACTGCGGCCCGCCCACGGCTGGCCGGCAGAATCCGTGAGGCCGCCGGCGCCCGCAAGGGCAGCCTGGATGTGCCCGGGAAGGCGGCGTGCCGGCGGCTGTTCCTCCTGCGCGCCTGCCCCACCTTCGGGCGTCAGCCTGTGCTCGGCCATGACATGCGCCGCCTAGCGGCGGCCGGCGACGTCGAGGGCCTGCGGCAGGGTGAATGCCCCGGCGTACAGGGCCTTGCCGACGATGGCACCCTCGACGCCGAGCGGAACCAGCGAGCGGAGGACCTTCAGGTCGTCAAGGCTGGAGATGCCGCCGGACGCCACCACGGGCTTGCCGGTTTTCTCGACCATCTGCCGCAGCAGTTCGACGTTGGGGCCCTGGAGGGTGCCGTCCTTGGTCACATCGGTGACCACGTAACGGGCGCAGCCGGCCTCCTCGAGGCGGCCCAGGACGTCCCAGAGGTCGCCGCCTTCCTTGGTCCAGCCGCGGCCGGCCAGCGTGGTGCCCCGGACGTCCAGTCCGACGGCGATCCTGTCGCCGAAGCGCTCGATGGCCCGCGCCGTCCAGTCCGGATTTTCCAGCGCGGCCGTGCCGAGGTTCACGCGGGCCACGCCCAGGTCCAGCGCCTTTTCCAGCGACTCGTCATCGCGCAGGCCGCCGGACAGCTCCACGTTGATGTCCAGCCGGCCCACCACCTCGCGCAGGAGTTCGGCGTTGGAGCCGCGGCCGAACGCAGCGTCCAGATCCACCAGGTGGACCCATTCCGCGCCCTGCTCCTGCCAGTTGAGGGCCGCCTCCAGCGGCGTGCCGTAGCTCGTCTCGCTGCCCGCTTCACCTTGGACCAGGCGGACAGCCTGGCCGTTCACGACGTCGACTGCGGGGAGCAGCTCCAGTACAGGAAGCTCGGTTTGGCTGATCATCTCGTGTCCTCAGTTCTCGTGTAGCGCTGATTTCCATGGAGCGCGGTTGTGGCGTGAAGCGCTGTTGTGCCGCCGGTGGTTCCGGAGGCCGCCGGTTATTGGCCGGGCAAGGTCAGCAGGTACGCCGCCAGCAGCGACATTCCTGCCAGCACGTAGAACCCGATCTGCGTCCAGAGCGGCTTGTTCTGCTGCCGGAAGGACAGCGCGCCGCCCGCCAGCAGGCCGGCGAGGCCCATCAGCACGATGGACCACATCTAGGCGTCCGCCGCTGGGGTTGCCGGGGTGGTGTCGGCCGGCGTGGCGCCCGACGCGGACGCTGCGTGCCGCTGGTGGTGGCTGCGGAGCCCTTCCACCCAGTTCTTCAGGAGCCTCGCGCCGGCATCGCCCGACTTTTCCGGGTGGAACTGGGTGGCGCACAGCGGTCCGTTTTCGACGGCGGCGATGAAGGGCGCGCCGTGCTCCGACCACGTCACGAGCGGAGGGGCCATGCGGGGCTGCACGACGTCGAAGTCCCACCTCTGGACACCGTAGGAGTGCACGAAGTAGAAACGCTCGGACTCCACGCCCTCGAAGAGCTTGGAGCCTTCCGGAACCTTTACGGTGTTCCAGCCCATGTGCGGAACGACGTCTGCGGGCAGGAGTTCCACCTTGCCGGGCCACTCCCCCATGCCTTCAGCTTCGGTTCCGTGTTCGACGCCGGCCTCGAACAGCACCTGGAGGCCCACGCAGATGCCCAGGACCGGCCGGCCGCCTGCTACGCGGCGGCCGATCATCCTGATGGCGTCCACTGCCTTGAGCTCGCGCATCACGGTCTCGAAGGCGCCGACACCAGGAACAAGCAGCCCGTCCGCATTGAGGACGTCTTCGGGCTTGGAACTCAGGATGACCTCGGCGCCGGCGCGCTCGAGGGCACGGACGGCGGAACGGACATTGCCGGAGCCGTAGTCCAGGACAGTGACGGTCGGCTTCCCCTCCGGGGAGGCCGGCCTGACGGTGGCCGAGGGATCGATGATGGCGCCCTCCCGCAAGACCTTGCCGGTCACAGGGCACCCTTGGTGGACGGAATGCCTTCCACTCGGGGGTCCGGTTCCACGGCTGCGCGCAGCGCCCTGGCGAAGGCCTTGAACTGGGCCTCGACAATGTGGTGCGGATCGCGGCCGGCGATGACGTTCATGTGCAGGCAGATGCCGGCGTGCAGTGTGATGGCCTCGAAGACGTGCCGGGTCAGGGATCCCGTGAAGTGGCCCCCGATCAGGTGGTACTCCTGCCCCGCGGGCTCTCCCCCGTGCACCAGGTACGGGCGGCCGGAAACGTCCACCACGGCGTGCGCAAGGGCTTCGTCCAGCGGCACCGTGGCCTCGCCGAAGCGGCGGATGCCCGCCTTGTTGCCGAGGGCGGTGCGCAGTACTTCGCCGAACGTGATGGCGACGTCTTCGACGGTGTGGTGCACGTCGATGTGGATGTCGCCGGTGGCCTTGACGGTCATGTCGATGAGTGAGTGCTTGCACAGCGCGGTCAGCATGTGGTCGTAGAACGGGACCGAGGTGCTGATGTCCGACACTCCGGTGCCGTCGAGGTTAATCTCCACCAGGACGGAAGATTCGCTGGTGGCACGCTCCAGGCGTGCAGTCCGGGTCCCGGCAGCCTTGATTCCGGTGTCGCTCATGGTGATAGGTGTCCTTTTGACGAAGGAGGGTTCAGACGTTGCTTGGTCTACGCTCAAGTTTAGGCCGGAAGGGCAGCCCGGCTGGCCAGGATGCTTTCCAGCGCCTCCAGGAATGCTGTGGTTTCCGTCTCAGTTCCTGCCGTGACCCGCAGGTGCCCGGGGATGCCGACGTCCCTGATCAGCACGCCCGCGTCCAGCAGGGCCTGCCAGACTTCGTGCGGGTTTTCGAGGCCGCCGAAAAAGACGTAGTTGGAGTCAGATGCCGCCGGCCGCAGCCCCATCCGCGTCAGTTCGGCGACGATGCGGTCGCGCTGCAGTTTGATGTCCTCGACGTCGGCCATGAGCGCCTCGCGGTGGTGCAGCGCCGCGAGGGCGGTGGCCTGGGTGATGGCCGACAGGTGGTAGGGCAGGCGCACGAGGCGCAGGGCGTCGGCCACTTCCGGTGCCGCCGCCATGTAGCCGAGCCGCGCGCCGGCGAGGGCGAATGCCTTGCTCATGGTCCGGGACACGATGAGCCGCTCCCGGCCCGGCAACAAGGTGAGAGCGCTTGGCGTGCCGTCGTGGGCAAACTCATGGTAAGCCTCGTCCACGATCACAATGGTCTGGCTGGCCTCGCCGGCTTCGTAGACGGCCTCCACCACGTCCAGGCCGAGGCCGGTGCCGGTGGGGTTGTTGGGTGAGCACAGGAACACAATGTTCGGCTGCAGCTCGCGGACCTGGCGTGCAGCGTCCTCAGCGCTCAAGCCGTAATCCCCGGCGCGCTTGCCGACAATGTAGCCGGTGTCCGTTCCGCTGGCGAGCAGCGGGTACATGGAGTACGTGGGCGGGAACCCGAGCGCCGTACGCCCCGGCCCGCCGAAGGCCTGCAGAATCTGCTGGAGCACTTCGTTGGAGCCGTTGGCTGCCCAGATATTTTCGGCGCCGAGCCCGTGGCCGAGGTACTCGGCGAGGGCTTCCCGGAGTTCGGTGAATTCGCGGTCCGGGTAGCGGTTGAGGCCCGCGGCGGCCTCGGTCACGGCCACGGCGATGGCGGCCCTGACATCGGCCGGCACGCCATGAGTGTTCTCGTTGACGTTGAGCAGGATGGGGACGTCAAGCTGCGGCGCACCGTAGGGTGTCAGCCCCCGCAGGTTGGTCCGGAGGGGCAATCGGTTAAGTCGCTCAAGCTGGTCACTCACTGGAACAGTTTAAGTGCCACGGGCGGCGGGCCTGAAACTGTGACGATCTGGCGGGGTCCGGACCACCGTGTCGGTCGAAGCAAACCGGACGCCCGGCGTCCAAACACACGCTGGCTACTTGGACGGAACAAACAACTGCTGGCCCGGCATAACCCTGCCGCCATCCAGATCGTTCAGCTGGACGATATCCGCGATGACGTCGCGCGGGTCGCGGCCGGGGTCCACCGCCCCGGCAATGGCCCACAAGGACTCCCCTGGCTGGACCGTCACGGACACCGTCGGCGTGACTGCCAGCCCGCTGGCGGTGTCGGCCGCCTTGGCCGGCGAGTTCAGCAGGCCGGCCAGCGACAGCAGAAGTGCGGCCAGCAGTACGAGCGGCAGGCCAATCAGGACGATCCGGCCGCGGCGCGTGAGACGCAGCCGCGGCGGCTTGACCGGCCGGCCGCTGACCGGCGCACTACGCCGGTCACTGTGCCGGAAACTCTGCCGCGCCGCCGTTTCCATACCCTGCGGAAGTGAGCACTGAACTGTTGTTGAAGCTGACATGACCTGAGCCCTCCTGGACCAATCTGTGCTGCCCGGTTTGCGCCTGTCCACCGGCCGATCGCCGGGATATTCGAATAACCCGCACACTCGACTGCTTGACTAGAACACATGTTCGAACTTTGCTTTCCTCAGTTTTAGCACTTATCAACGAATTAAGTCGAGACTCGCTAGAACAAATGTTTGAAAAAGCCGTAGGGCTGGCCTACGTTGGGAATCAAAGAACAACCACATCTGCAGTTGATCAGCAGGGTCTGACAATTTCAGTCCGGAAGTTCCCGGCAACTGCAGCCACGGATGCCGGGTGGAATGGAAAGGCGTTGGCAAACATGGCAGCACAAGCCTCCGGCGGCACGGCTCCCCAGCGCAGCCAGCGGTCTCAGCGGACACCCAAGGGACTCACTGTCCGCCAGAAGCGGATCCTGGAAACGATCCAGCGGTCAGTCAACGAGAACGGCTATCCGCCGTCCATGCGCGAAATTGGCGACACCGTCGGCCTGGCCAGCCTGTCCAGCGTCACCCACCAGCTCTCGCAGCTGGAAAAGCTCGGTTACCTGCGGCGCGATCCCAAGCGCCCGCGGGCCATGGAAGTCCTCATGCCCCTCACCCTGGACGCGGGCGCAGCAAAGGCCCCGGGGGCCTCGAAGGACGCCGCGCTCCACAGCGTGGGCGGCGGAACCGTCTCTGAACTGCCCAGCGCCATGGACACGGCCATGGTGCCGCTGGTCGGCCGGATTGCGGCAGGCGGGCCCATCCTCGCGGACCAGGTCGTGGAGGAACTCATGCCCCTGCCCCGCCAGCTCGTCGGCCATGGCGAACTCTTCATGCTGAGGGTGGCCGGCGATTCCATGGTGGATGCCGCCATCTGCGACGGCGACTGGGTGGTGGTCAGGCGGCAAAGCGACGCCGTCAACGGCGACATCGTTGCCGCCCTGCTCGACGACGAAGCGACCGTCAAGACCTTCCGGCAGCGGGACGGCCACACCTGGCTGCTTCCGCAAAACACCCAGTACGAACCGATCCTGGGCGACCACGCCGTGGTCATGGGCAAAGTGGTCTCAGTGCTGCGTTCGCTCTAGCCCCACCCGTCTGCGCCCGGCTACGCCTCAACGATGCCGCCCGTATCCCGGCCGGCTATAAGTCCCAGCTGGCCGTAAAGCCTAGGACCGCGCGCCGGCCAGCCTCTCCAGGGCAGCCACGGCAATCTTCCGGTCCGTCGTCGGCCAGAACGGCGGCAGTGCTGCGCGGAGGAAAGCGCCATACCGCTCGGTGGACAGCCTCGAATCCAGCACCGCCACCACGCCCTTGTCATCAGTGGACCTGATCAGCCGTCCCGCCCCCTGGGCCAGCCTGATCGCCGCGTGGGTGGCTGACACCGACATGAAGCCGTTGCCGCCGGCCTGGGCCACGGCCCGGGAGCGTGCGGTCATCAGCGGGTCGTCGGGCCGGGGGAACGGAATCCTGTCAATCACCACGAGCCGGCATGATCCGCCGGGCACGTCCACACCCTGCCACAGCGACATCGTTCCGAACAGGCACGTGTCCGGCTCATCGGCAAACTGCTTGACCAGGGCCGTCATGGTGGAATCGCCCTGGCACAGGAGGCTGACATCCAGCCGGGGGCGCAGCGCCTCGGCGGCGTCCTCGGCGGCGCGCCGCGACGAGAAGAGGCACAGGGCTCCCCCGCCGGAGGCACGGATCAGCGACTCAAGTTCGTCGAGGGCCTCCGGCGAAGTTCCCCTGCCCGGCTTGGGCAGATGGCCGGCCACGTACAGGATGCCCTGCTTGGGATAGTCGAAGGGCGACCCTACATCCAGACCGGTCCAGCTCGGAGCGCCCTCGCCCACGAGGCCAAGCCCGCCGGCAGCGGGTTCGAAGGCCGAGCCGATGGCAAGCGTGGCTGAGGTCAGCACCACGGTGTGGCCGGCGAAGAGGCCTTCCCGCAGCCGGCCCGCGACGCTGAGCGGAGCGATGTTGATGAGGGCGGGCGACGATTCGTCCGGCGCCGAGTAGCCCTGCTGCGGATCGAACGTGCTGTTCCGCGAGAACCACACCACTTCGCGGTTTTCACGCGCCGCCAGCAGCCGCTCGCACAGTTCCAGGATCACGAGGAGGCGGGAACGCGCGAGCTGCCGCCCGCCGTCGGGTGTGTTGTTGCTGTCCCCCTTGGAATCGGACAATGCTGCCCGGCAGGCCTCGCGGAGCTGGTCCACGCAGTCCAGCTGCTCGTCATTGAGTCCGTTCGGGAGCAGCCCGCTGGGCACCCCGGCCACGGCGAGTTCGAGGTTCGCGGCGGCCGTGTTGAGCGCATCAACGGTGATGCCGGTGTGTTTTCGCGCGCCTGAGGCAGCCGCGTGGACCATGGCCACCGACAGCTGCCCGGAGACGGCTCCGGTGACCCTGTCCTGGAGTTCGTGGGCTTCGTCCACCACCACGACGTCGTATTCGGGCAGGACGGCCAGGCCCTCAAAGGCGCTGACTGCGAGCATCGCGTGGTTGGTGACCACGACGTCGGCTTCGGCGGCGTTGTGCCGCGCGAGTTCGCTGAAACACTCGGCCGCCAGGGGGCACTTCTGCGCCCCGAGGCACTCCATGGAGGTGACCGAGACCTGCCGCCAGGCCCGGTCCGTCACGCCGGGGAGGAGTTCGTCGCGGTCCCCCGTGTCGGTCTTCTCGGCCCACTCACGGAGCCGGACCACTTCCTTGCCGAGCTGCGATGACGGCCCGCCCATGGCCGCGGCGAAATGCGGCACGCTGGTGTCCTCGCCTAAGGAGAAGAGCTGGCCTTCGGAGGGCTCTTCCGAGGGGAAGCCGCCCTCCAGCTTGTGCCGGCACACGTAGTTGGACCGGCCCTTGACGAGCGCGATCTTGACGGGCCTGTCCAGGGCGGGCGTGATGGTCTTGAGCAGCCGCGGCAGGTCCCGGCCCACGATCTGGGTCTGCAGTGCCAGGGTGGCCGTGGACACGAGGGTTGGTTTGTCGCTTTCCAGCGAGTGGGCAATCAGGGGGATCAGGTAGGCGAGTGACTTTCCGGTTCCCGTGCCTGCCTGGACCAGCAGGTGGTCCCCGGTTTCGATCGCCCTGGCCACCTGCCGAGCCATCTCATGCTGGCCGCTGCGGCTCTGGCCGCCCATGCCGGCCACGGCGCGGTCGAGCAGTTCGATGACGAACTGCTCGCCGGCCGTGGCATCGGCGTGGTCCGCCGCCCGCTCAGTCATTGCTGATGAAGGATTCCAGTTCAGCCGCGAGGCCTTCCCGGACCATGACCACGGCGCGGGTGCCGCCCTCTTCGTGATCCAGGCTCAGGATCTCCGCATCGGAGTCGTGGAGCTTGCTGATCAGGTCGCCACGGTGGTACGGGACGAGCAGCTCGAGCTTGACGCTCGGGCGCGGAATGGACTCGCTGATGGCCTTCAGGAGCTCCGGGATGCCCTGGCCCGTGCGGGCGGACACCACCACGTGGCGCGGTTCGCGCTGCTTGAGCCGCTCCACGACAAACGGGTCCGCTGCGTCCGCCTTGTTGAGCACGATGATCTCGGGCACCTTGCGGGCGTCCACCTCGGCGAAAACGGCGCGCACAGCGGCGATCTGCCCCTCCGGATCGGGGTGGGAGACGTCCACCACGTGGAGGATCAGGTCCGAATCCGCGACTTCCTCAAGGGTGGAGCGGAACGCCTCCACCAGTTGGGTGGGAAGCGAACGCACGAAGCCCACGGTGTCAGCCAGCGTGTAGCCGAGCCCGTCAGCGGTTTCGGCTTTGCGGACGGTGGGGTCCAGGGTGGCGAACAGGGCGTTCTCCACCAGGACTCCGGCATCCGTGAGCCGGTTCAGCAGGGACGACTTTCCGGCGTTGGTGTAGCCGGCGATCGCGACCGAAGGCACGGCATTGCGACGTCGGTTGGCACGTTTGGTCTCCCGGGCCGGCTTCATCGCGGCGATCTCGCGCCGCAGTTTGGCCATCCGCGTCCGGATCCGCCGCCGGTCCAGTTCGATCTTGGTTTCACCCGGACCACGCGATCCCATGCCGGCGCCGGCGCCGCCCACCTGGCCACCGGCCTGGCGGGACATGGACTCGCCCCAGCCGCGGAGGCGAGGGAGGAGGTATTCCAGCTGGGCCAGTTCCACCTGGGCCTTGCCTTCGCGGCTCTTGGCGTGCTGGGCGAAGATGTCGAGGATGAGGGCCGTGCGGTCGATGACCTTGACCTTGACGATGTCTTCGAGTCCGCGCCGCTGCGACGGTGCCAGTTCCGCGTCCACTACGACGGTGTCCGCACCGGTGGACATCACGATGTCCTTGAGTTCCAAGGCCTTGCCGGAGCCGAGGAACGTGCCGGGATCCGGTTTGGCGCGCCGCTGGACCAGGCCGTCGAGGACCTCTGAGCCCGCGGTTTCCGCCAGCGCGGCAAGTTCACGCAGCGAGTTTTCGGCGTCCGCCAAGGTGCCTTCGGTCCAGAGCCCTGCCAGGACCACACGCTCCAGGCGAAGCTGCCGGTACTCGACTTCGGTGACGTCTTCGAGTTCGGTGGACAGCCCCGCGGTGCGGCGCAGTGCCCGGCGTTCCTCGAGGTCCTGCTGATCGCCGTCGAACAGGCTGTGTTCCTCATCGATCCCGGAAATCGCCTGGGCCTTGCCAAATACTGCCTTGCTGCCGGCTCCGCCGCCGTTTGCCGCCGAGGCATTCCTGGCCGGGACGTCCTTGGCGAGGATCCGGTCGATGACAGCTTGGATTTCCTCAGGACTCATGTCCTGGGCCGCCGGCTCGGATCCGGAGTTTTGCTGACTGGTCATGGTCTCCCTAAAAGGTTCTGCATCTTCAGAATAGTGCTGATTGCTGCCCTTGGGCGCGGTATTCGCGCTGGGCTGACGGCGAGGGGTCATGGAGAGGCTCCTATGAGGCCGTGGCGGACACGCCTGGGCCGGTAAATTGATCTGAGTGGGGTGCTGCGGCGCGCCGGGCGGAAGGTCAGTACCTGCATCGCTCCGGGAGGGGACGTCTGTGCCGGTGAGGCCGGGATGGCTGGCCGTTCGGAGAGGTCCGAAGGGGGCAGCTCAAGGCCGGCGAAGGGGGCCGACTACTCAAAGATCAAGAACATGCGTTCCAGACTAGCAGACCGTATGGTCCGGTTTCCCATCGGGCGGGCGGCCCACTAATCTGGCCAGTTATGGAGTCTGCCCACTATTTCAGCGCCTCGCCCGCGGGGCCCTTCACCCGCAAGCCCCTCACGGTTGAACTGGCGGGTGAAACGCGGAACCTGCAGACCTCCGCCGGAATCTTCAGCCCGGACGGCATCGACAAAGGCACGGCGGTCCTGCTGGCAGATGTTCCGGCACCGGCACCGCAGGGGAACCTGCTGGACATCGGCTGCGGATGGGGCCCGATTGCCCTGACCATGGCGCTGCGCGCTCCGCATGCACGGGTTTACGCCGTTGACGTCAACGAGCGCTGCATCGCGCTGACGAACGGGAACGCCGCCTTGCTTGGCCTGGACAACGTCACGGCCAGCACGCCCGAAGCTGTTGATCCCGACCTGCGCTTCGACACGATCTGGTCCAACCCGCCGATCCGGATCGGCAAGGATGAACTGCATTCACTGCTTCTGCTGTGGCTGCCGCGGCTGGCCCCTGGCGGTTCCGCCTGGCTCGTGGTGCAGAAGAACCTGGGCTCGGATTCCCTTCAGCGCTGGCTGGTCGAGGTGCTCGACGACTCGTTCAGTGTGAGCCGGGAGAGTACATCGAAGTCGTTCCGGATCCTCCGGGTCAGGAAAGCGTCCCGGTAGCAACGATCGTTGCCGGGCCACTGAGCTCCACGTGCTCGCGGCCGTCGGCCACGGTGAAGAATTTAACCCCGACGACGCCGCCCGGCACCTTCACGTGCCAGGCGTCCGGTGCGCCCTGTCCGGCCCAGTGACGGATCGCCACCGCCGCAGCGCATGCTCCGGTTCCGCAGGACTGCGTTTCGCCGACGCCGCGCTCGTGGACGCGCATGGTCACCGTGCCGACGCCGTCATGGACCAGCGGCTCCGACGGTACGACGAACTCGACGTTGGTGCCGTGGGCGGGGGTGGGGTCAACGTGCGGTGCCGTGAAAAGCCGCATGCCCTCCAACTCAGCGAGTTCGGCCAGCGCGACCACCGTATGCGGGTTGCCCATGCTGACGGACAGCGCCGGGCGGGGCACTTCCAGGCCGTCGGCGCCGACCAGGGAATCCATGGCCCGCGCCGCCGCCTCAGCCGGGAAGATGAACTCCCACGGCCCCATATCGACGGCGTATCCGTTCCCCGTGCGGACAATGGTCTTGACGCCGCCGCGGGTGCCGATGGTCAGCGAACCGCCGGCCGGGAGCTCTGCCAGGCCTTCGGCGAGGAGGAAGTGCACGAACACGCGGACCCCGTTACCGCACATCTCCGACAGTGAGCCGTCTCCGTTCCGGTAGTCCATGAACCATTCGGCGTCGGGGTGCGTGGCAAGAAGCTGCCGCCCTTCGTCGAGGAGCCGGGAAGGAACGGCCCGGATGAGCCCGTCGCCGCCGATGCCGCGGTGGCGGTCGCACAGTTCGGCCACCTGCTCGGGCGAGATGGCGTGCAGGCCCTCGGGGTCGGCGATGAGGACGAAGTCGTTGCCCGTTCCGTGGCCCTTGGAGAAGCGGAGTCCGCTCAGCCGCGCGGTGGCAGACTCGGCTGTTTCGGCAAGGGTTTCATCCATGCTTCAAGGTTACCTTCACGCCGCCACGGTCCGGAAAACGGGCTTTCAGGAACACAGCGCCGCGGCCTTGGCTGTCAGGTCCGGATCCTGCCAGCCAAGCCAGCCGATGCGCGGATCCGCACGGAACCAGGTGAGCTGGCGGCGGGCGAACTGCCTCGTGGCCACGATGGTTTCCTCGGTGGCCTGGGTGAGGTCAGCCTCGCCGTCGAGCACCTTGAGGAACTGGGCGTAGCCCAGGGCGCGGGGAGCCGTCCTGCCGCGGCGCAGTCCGGCAGCGTCGAGCCGTTCAACCTCGGCCAGCAGTCCGCGCTCCACCATCCGGTGAACCCGTTCGGCCAGCCGTTCGCGGAGCACGTCCCGGTCAACCTCCAGGCCGATCTGCACGGCCGGCCGGACGTACTCGCGGGTGGGCATGAAGGAGCTGAACGGCCGCCCTGTGAGCTCGAAGACCTCCAGCGCACGAATGATGCGGCGGCTGTCACCGAGCCGCCCGGCGGACACCGGGTCGACGGCGCGCAGTCGTTCCAGCAGGGGGTCCGTCCCGGCCGCGGCGTGTTCCTGCTCGAGCCGGCCGCGTATGTCCGGGTCGGTCCCCGGGAAATCGAGGACGTCGAGCGCTGCACGGACGTACAGGCCGGATCCACCTGCCAGGATGGCCCGCTTTCCGCGGCTGTGGATATCGGCGACGGCTCCCCTGGCCAGCCGCTGGAAGTCGGAGACAGACGCTTCCTGGGTGACGTCGAGGATGTCCAGCAGGTGGTGCGGGACTCCCCTGCGCTCGGCATCGGTGATCTTGGCCGTTCCGATGTCCATGCCCCGGTAGAACTGCATGGCATCGGCGTTGATGACTTCGCCGTCCAGCGCCAGGGCGAGTTCGACGGCGAGGTCGGACTTTCCCGAGCCCGTGGGCCCGACGACGGCGATGACGGGCGGCTGCTCCGGACTGGCCGGGTGGTCACTCACGGCTGGGGAACCTTCGCCCACGCTGTTAGCGGGTCCGGACCGGAAGGGACGGCATGCCTAGCGATACCCCGGTTTTCCCCGCTGTGCCGGGGGCTCCCGGTGCCGGGGCGCCGCAGGAGTCAGCCTGTGCCCTGTCCCAGGCGTCGCCGGCGCGCGAACGCCGGAGGACGTAGTCGTCGGGCGTCGCCGGGTCCGCGACCAGGTGGAATGCCGCCGCTTCCGTCACGGTGACCGTCACGACGTCGCCCGGGCGCGGCGCCGGGGCACCTTCCGGGATGGAGAAATGCACGAGCCGCGAGTCCTGCGAGCGGCCCGACAACCGGTGGGTTTCCTCCGCCTTGCGGCCGGACTGGGCGGTGACCATGACCTCGACGCGGCGTCCGAGCTGCTTCGCGTTCTCCTCGGCGGCGATGCGGTCCTGCAGGGCGGTGAGCCGTTCGAAGCGTTCCTGCACCAGGGCTTTGGGCAGCTGGTCCGGCAGGTCGGCGGCCGGCGTGCCGGGACGCTTGGAGTACTGGAAGGTGAAGGCCGTGGCGAACCGTGACTTTTCGACGACGTCCAGGGTGGCCTGGAAATCTTCTTCCGTCTCGCCGGGGAAGCCGACGATGATGTCGGTCGAGATCGCGGCGTGCGGAATCTTCTCCCGGACCTTGTCCAGGATTCCGAGGAACTTCGCGGAACGGTAGGACCGCTTCATGTCGCGGAGGACCTTGTCGGAGCCCGACTGGAGCGGCATGTGCAGCTGGGGCATGACGTTCCCGGTCTCGGCCATGGCGTCAATGACGTCGTCAGTGAACGCTGCCGGGTGTGGGCTCGTGAAGCGGACCCTTTCCAGGCCCGGGATCTCACCGCAGGCGCGGAGCAGTTTGGAGAACGCCTGGCGGTCGCCGAATTCCACGCCGTACGAATTGACGTTCTGGCCAAGCAGTGTCACTTCGATGGCGCCGTCATCCACCAGCGCCTGGACCTCGGCGAGGATGTCTCCGGGCCGGCGGTCCTTCTCCTTGCCCCGCAGGGCCGGGACGATGCAGAACGTGCAGGTGTTGTTGCAGCCCACGGAGATAGACACCCAGCCCGAATAGACGGAGTCGCGCTTGGTGGGCAGGGTGGACGGAAAGACGTCCAGCGACTCGAGGATCTCGAGCTGCGCTTCGTTGTTGTGGCGTGCCCGGTCGAGGAGTGCCGGCAGGGCGCCCACGTTGTGCGTCCCGAAGACGGCATCCACCCACGGCGCCTTTTTCAGGATGGTTTCTCGGTCCTTCTGGGCGAGGCAGCCGCCCACGGCGATCTGCATCCCGGGGTTGGCTTCCTTGATGGGCGCCAGCATGCCCAGGTTGCCGTACAGCTTGTTGTCCGCATTTTCCCGGACGGCGCAGGTGTTGAACACCACGACGTCGGCCTGGGCACCGTCCGCCGGAACGTAACCGGCAGCCTCCAGCATCCCTGCCATCCGCTCGGAATCGTGAACGTTCATCTGGCAGCCGAACGTCCGCACCTGGTAAGTGCGGGGCGCGGCGGAGGCGTCGGTTGCTGCTGGAACGGTGCCGGATGCGGGGGAAGGGTAGGTCAGACTCACCCGTTAAGCGTACCGGCTGCGCCCAACTCCCCGATGCCCCGGCCACCGGGCGGCCAAAGTGCCCGACGCCGTGTCTGCACGAAGCCCGAGCCGCCCAGGCCTCAGCGTATTAGAGCCTAGCTGCCGGATGCGGCGTCGAGCACTTCACCCACGATGCGGAAGGCCTGAGACGGCTGGTACCCCTTGCGCGCAAGCATGGACGCCAGCCGGCGGGTGACCTTGTCCCGCTCGGCACGGTCCGACAGGTCGGTTCCCGGCCGGAGGCGGCGTTCCGCCAGTTGGCGGGCCGCCGTTTCCTCGTCGGCGTCGCTGAGCTGTTCCAGGGCAGAGGCCGCAGCATCCCCGTCGATGCCTTTTTCCGCCAGCTCCCGCCGGAGGGCACCTTTGGCCAGTTTCCGGGTCTGCGAGCGGCTGCGCACCCACATCTCGGCGAACTCCGCGTCGTCGACCAGCCTGACTTCTTCGAAGCGGTCCAGGACCGCCGCGGCGACGTCCTCGGGCACGTTGCGCTCCGCCAGCTTGCGCTCGAGCTGCAGCCTGCTCTTGGGCGAACTGGTCAGCTGCCGGAGCACGATAGCGCGCGCCACAGCCGCCGGGTCAGGCTCCCGGTCCCCCGCGAACCTGTCCTCGGCGGACGAGGACGGCGGGACTGGATCCTGGCCGGCGGACGCGGCGCGGCGCTTGCTGCCGGAACGCTTGCTGCTAGAACCCGTCAACGGCCTTCAGCTTCGGCGAGGCCGCGGCGTCAGCGGCTGCGGGGGCCACCCCGACGCCCAGCTTTTCCTTGATGAGCCGTTCCAGCTCCGCAGCCAGTTCAGGGTTGTCGCGCAAGAAGCGGCGGGAGTTTTCCATGCCCTGGCCGAGCTGATCACCGTCGTAGGTGAACCAGGACCCCGACTTCTTGATGATGCCGTGCTCGACGCCCATGTCGATGATGCCGCCCTCGCGGGAGATGCCCTGGCCGTAGATGATGTCGAACTCGGCGATCTTGAAGGGCGGGGCCATCTTGTTCTTGACGATCTTGGCCTTGGTCCGGTTGCCGACCGAGTCGGCGCCTTCCTTCAGCGTCTGGATCCGGCGGACGTCGATCCGGATGGAGGCGTAGAACTTCAGCGCCTTACCGCCGGTGGTGGTTTCCGGCGAGCCGAAGAAGACACCGATCTTTTCGCGGAGCTGGTTGATGAAGATCGCGGTGGTCTTGGTCTGGCTCAGCCGTCCGGTGATCTTTCGCAGGGCCTGGCTCATGAGGCGTGCCTGCAGGCCAACGTGGCTATCTCCCATGTCGCCCTCGATTTCCGCACGCGGCACCAGCGCAGCCACGGAGTCGATGACAATGACGTCAAGGGAGCCGGAGCCGATCAGCATGTCCATGATTTCCAGTGCCTGCTCACCGGTGTCCGGCTGGGAAACCAGCAGGGCGTCGGTGTCAACGCCAAGCTTGGCCGCGTACTCGGGGTCGAGGGCGTGCTCGGCGTCGATGAAGGCGGCGATGCCGCCCTGCCGCTGCGCGTTCGCCACGGCGTGCAGGGCGACGGTGGTCTTACCGGACGATTCCGGTCCATAGATTTCAACGATCCGGCCGCGCGGCAGTCCGCCAATTCCCAGGGCGACGTCCAGGGCAATGGAGCCGGTCGGGATGACCTCAATCGGGGCCCGGACTTCATCGCCCAGCCGCATGACGGAGCCTTTGCCGAACTGCTTGTCAATCTGGGCAAGCGCTGCTTCGAGCGCCTTTTCACGATCCGGGGCTGCCGCCATGGTTCACACCTCTAATGCTTTCTCGCTGTGGAGTGGCCTGTGCGGCCTGTTTCTGTCATCACTGACGCTATCCCCGCCCTCTGACATTGTTGCCGGACGGGCGTGCGTATGTGGATAACCTGCTCGAAAAAAGCATAGCCGCACCCGAACAGATATTCGAACAATCTGTCGGCGTGTCAGGGCTCTTCAGGCAGGCGGGCGCCTGTCAGTTCCTGCTGGGCTTGATGTCGCGGCCCAGGCGGCGCTCCGCGGGGACGTCCTGGACGTCGCAGACGGCGAGCCACACATCGCGGGGGCTGACGCCGGAGATGTGTATAAGAGACACTGCTCCGCCGTCCGGCTGCCGACGCCGGCGAGGACCAGAGAACCACCGAGCACGCGCGAGTAGCCTGCGCCGAATTCGTCATCCATAAGCCGCCAGAAATCACTAATTCTCACGACATAGAGTCTCTCACGGGTGCGGACCTTAGAATGGTTGCCATGAGCAACCCAGCCGACGCCCCCGGAGTCTCTGCCCCCTCCGAGGACACCCTCGATGCCGCGCTAAAGACCGTGGAGCATCAGATCAGCATCTTCTGGCGGCGCGCCCGGTCCGTCTCTCAGCAGCTGTCACGCCAGGTGCACCCGGACATGGAGCCCGCGGCCTACGGCCTGTTGACGGTGATCCGCAAAGAGGGCCCTATCCGCCTGACGGAGCTGGCATCCTGCATCGGAGTGGGCAAGCCGTCGGTCAGCCGGCAGATTGCCTTCCTGGAAAGCATCGGCCTCGTAGTCAAGGAAGCGGACCCGCTGGACGGCCGTGCCCAGACCATCAGGCTCACGGCGCACGGTGAAGAGAAAATGCACCAGGTGCAGGACGCCAGGCGGGAGGTTTTCCGCGAGAGGCTGGGCGAATGGCCCGTGGAGGACCTTGAGGCGCTGGCCTCCTACATGGCCAAGCTCAACGCCACGTACGAACGCGACGGGTTCCCCAAGGACGGGACCCCCTAGGACGCCGGGCGGCCCTGGCGCGGCACTGGCGGCACGACTGGCATGGCACGACGAAGGCCTCCGGCATGTGCCGGAGGCCTGGCGTTTATATTCCGTGGAGCTGGTTACCGGGCGCCCGAGAGCAGTCCCTTGGCCAGTTCGTCAGACAGTTC
The DNA here is from genome assembly GCF_002008315.2 of Arthrobacter sp. KBS0703. Lineage (NCBI taxonomy): Bacteria > Bacillati > Actinomycetota > Actinomycetes > Micrococcales > Micrococcaceae > Arthrobacter > Arthrobacter sp. KBS0703. The sequence goes on from NZ_MVDG02000001.1 coordinate 2,355,809, forward strand.
AGTATTGAGTTCGCGGTCAAGGTCGCGGCCGTAACGCTGCGAGAATTCCTGCGGGACGGTGTCCGGAACGGCAACACCTTCGGCCACGGCGACGCGGTCGCTGACCTCTCGGAGCATGCTGGACAACGGAACGTCGAGGGCCGAGCAGATCGAAGACAGCAGCTCCGAAGAGGCTTCCTTCTGGCCGCGCTCCACTTCACTGAGGTAGCCGAGGGAAACCCTGGCACTGTGTGAAACTTCGCGGAGGGTCCGGCCCTGACGCTGGCGAACGTCGCGCAGAACATCACCGATTTCGTGACGAAGTACTACCATCTTGCGCTCCTTCTGTTCGCTCTTTGCCTGATCGGCGAGGCCCACATCCTTCCAGCGGACAACGCCGTTTACGGATACGGGCTGCTTTACCATCTGTATCGCCTTGCTCCCTCGTTAGTCCGGTTCGCGTGAAGCGAACCGCTGTTGGTCTTTTCATCCTAGGCGCCTCCCTAATGCGGAGGCGACACAAAATAACAACTATTCGGATTCGCTTTTTGTTCCCGGCAACCTTACTCCCGGTAGCTTAGCGACGCTAGGGCCTCCTGCAGTCGCTCCATGGCGGCCGCGCAGGCCAGGGCCCGGATCTCTGCCCGGGTGCCCTCGAAGCTGTACGGAAACGACGTCGAGCCCTGGGCCGTGGCGACCCCGATGAACACTGTTCCCACCGCCTTGCCGTCGTGCTCGTCCGGCCCCGCGACTCCCGTGGTGGACACTCCAAGGTCGGCACCGCAGGTGCGTCGGGCGCCGTCGGCCATCGCTGCCGCCACTGCGCCGTCAACGGAACCGAGGGAGTCCAGCAGCGCCTGCGGAACGCCAAGGACGTCCCGTTTGACGGAGTTCTGGTAGGAAACAACGCCGCCCTGCAGCATGGCCGATGCGCCGGGCGTGTCTGCCAGCATCGCCGTGACCATGCCGGCCGTGAGCGATTCTGCGGTGGCAACGGTGATTCCCCGTTGCACGGCGGCGGCGACAGCCTCGCCGGCGATCCGGTGCAGGTTGGTCATGGTCATCCCTCCTGGGTTTCCGGTTTCCGGTGCTCCTGGTGTTCCTGGTTTTGGCGTTCCTCGGCCCGCCGGCGCAGCCCCTGGGTCCGTACCTTCATCGCTTCAATGACGTACTCGGCGCCGGTCCACACGGTGATCCCCACGGCGACAAGCATGACGGCGAAGGCCACCCAGACCAGCCACGGCGCGAGGCCGGAGAGCGGGAGGAGGTAGAGGAAAATGGCCGCGGTCTGGACTACGGTCTTCAGTTTGCCGCCGCGGGACGCCGGGATCACGCCGTAACGGATCACGAAGAACCTCAGGGCGGTGATGCCCCATTCGCGGACCAGGATGAGCACCGTAATCCACCAGGGCAGCTCGTTCAGGACGGAGAGCATGACCAGGGCGGAGCCGATCAGGAGCTTGTCGGCAATCGGATCGGCGATCTTTCCGAAGTCGGTGACCAGTCCCCTGCTCCGGGCGATGTCGCCGTCGAGCTTGTCCGTGTAGATGGCGACGGCGAACGCCGCCACGGCGGCCCAGCGCCAGGGCCCGGACTCGCTGTGCTGGCCGGGGGCATCGGCGATAAGGAACCAGACGAAGAACGGCACCAGCACGATGCGGAGCATGGTGAGGATGTTGGGAAGATTCCAGATCCCGGAGCTGTTGGAGCCGGCCGCGGTCGCTTCGGTGCTAGTCACCCTTCTAGGCTACCGTCCGGTGAGGGACCAGGCGTCTTCGGAACCGTCCTCGTCGTCGCCGGAGCTGCCGTCCGCGCCGTCGTAGTACTCCACGTTCTGGGTGCGGTTGTCCAGGCCGGCGGCAACGAGGTCCTCGGCGTATCCGCCCTGGGCGATGTTGGCGTTGGCGTTGTCACTGAGCGCTGCGGTTTGGGAATCGGGCATCGCCGGGGATTCCTGCCCCTTCATGGCGGCCAGAACGGTGGCGAGGTCGTCCGGCTTGACCAGCACGTCGCGCGCCTTGGATCCTTCGGAGGGCCCCACGACTCCCCTGGACTCGAGGAGGTCCATGAGGCGGCCGGCCTTGGCGAACCCGACGCGGAGCTTGCGCTGGAGCATCGACGTCGAGCCGAACTGCGTGGTGACCACCAGTTCCGTGGCCTGCAGCAGCACCTCGAGGTCGTCTCCGATGTCGTCGTCGATCTGCTTTTTCTGCGCTTCCGGGGCGACGTCGTCACGGTAGACCGCCTTGAGCTGGCCCTTGACGTGTTCCACCACCTTGTGGATTTCGGACTCGGTGACCCAGGCGCCCTGGACGCGCATGGCCTTGGAGGCGCCCATCGGCAGGAACAGGGCGTCGCCCTGGCCGATCAGCTTTTCCGCTCCGGGCTGGTCCAGGACCACGCGGGAGTCCGTGACCGAGGACGTGGCGAACGCCATGCGGGACGGCACGTTGGCCTTGATCAGGCCGGTGACGACGTCCACGGAGGGGCGCTGGGTGGCCAGGACCAGGTGGATGCCGGCGGCGCGGGCCAGCTGGGTGATGCGGACGATGGAATCCTCGACGTCGCGGGGCGCCACCATCATGAGGTCGGCGAGCTCGTCCACGATCACCAGCAGGTACGGGTAGGGGCGGATGACGCGCTTGGAGTCGACCGGCGGGTGGACCTTGCCGGCACGGACGGCCTTGTTGAAGTCATCGATGTGCTTGAACCCGTAGTTGGCGAGGTCGTCGTAGCGGGCGTCCATCTCGCGGACCACCCACTGCAGCGCCTCGGCGGCCTTCTTGGGGTTGGTGATGATGGGCGTGATCAGGTGCGGCACGCCTTCGTACGCCGTGAGTTCCACGCGCTTCGGGTCCACCATGACCATGCGGACCTCGTCCGGGGTGGCGCGCATCAGGATGGACGTGATCATCGAGTTCACGAAGGACGACTTGCCGGCACCGGTGGCGCCGGCCACGAGCAGGTGCGGCATTTTGGCGAGGTTCGCCACGACGTAGCCGCCCTCGACGTCCTTGCCGACGCCCATCACCATGGGGTGGTCCGTGCGGCGGGCGTTCTGGCTGCGGAGGACGTCGCCGAGCGAGACGGTTTCGCGGTCCGTGTTGGGGATCTCGATGCCGATGGCGGACTTGCCCGGGATGGGGCTCAGGATGCGGACGTCGCTCGAGGCGACGGCGTAGGAGATGTTCTTGGACAGGGCCGTGACGCGTTCCACCTTGGTGCCCGGTGACAGCTCGATCTCGTAGCGGGTCACTGTGGGGCCCCGGCTGAAGCCGGTCACCTGGGCGTCAACGTTGAACTGCGTCAGCGTCTCGGTCAGGGAGGCAACGATGGCGTCGTTGGCTTCCGTGCGCTCCTTCGGGATGGATCCCGGCGTCAGGACGTCCGACGACGGCAGGGTGTACGTGACGTCGCCGGCCAGCGACAGCTGCTCGGTGCGCTGCGGAATCGGTGTGGGCGGCGGCGCGGGGGCGACGGGACGCGACGGGACCTGGGCGGCCGCCGCGCCGGCTGCCGGGTTCAACGAACCGGCGGCGACCATTCCGGGAGTGACGAGCGGGATGGCCTCGGTGGCGTTTTCGCCCGCCTCTCCGGCAGTGCTGCCCAGTCCCTGTCTCTTATACACATCTAGATGTGTATAAGAGACATTTCGGCCTGCGTGGGGCGGCGCACGCCGGGCGCCACGGCGCTGGCGCCCTTCGCGCCCTTCGTGCCCTTGGCGGGGCCGGGTTCGGCGTCGTCGTCGATGACGGCATGTTCGAAGGCTTCGTCTCCGACGTATCCCTCGAGCCGGGCGTCGGCGTCGTCGTTCTTGCCGAAAAGCCGTTTCCGCTTCTTTTTCGGCTCGGCCGGGGCGCTGTCGTAGAGGTAGCTGCGGTCGTGGCCGCCGCCGTCGTCCCCGTCGTCCTGAAGGTCGATGCCCATCAGGTGCTCGTAGGCGCCGCGCAGGCGCCGGGGAATGGCACCGAAGGGGGTGGCCGTGATGATGAGCAGCGAGACAAAGGCCAGCAAGGCGTACAGGACCACCGGCACCGCCGCATGAATGGCCGCGAGCGGCGTGGCCGCCAGGAAGCCCAGCATGCCGCCGGCCCGACGCAGTCCGTCAAAGCCGTCGCTCACGGTCGGCTGGCCGCCGACGATGTGGGCAAGCCCGCACCCCGCGAACGTCATGATGAGGAAGCCGATGCCCACGCGGTTGTTGCCCCGGCCGTCGGCCGGCTGGCGGAACAGCCTGAAGGCGCAGACCGATAGCATCAGCGGCAGCACGAGCGACATCCAGCCGAACGTCCCGTTGACCACCGCGTAGACGGCGTCCGGGAACCAGCCCCGGAGGCCCCACCAGGCAAAGGTGGCGATGAAGACCGCCAGCGCCAGGTTGAACAGCGCGGCACCGTCGCGGCGGTCCTCTGGGGCGAGGTCGCTCACGTCGTGGCCGATTCTCCGCACTCCCCCGCCCACCAGGTGCCCGATGCCGAGCCACGCGCCGCCGACCACCCGCAGCAGCCAGGGCTGCCGGGCTTCGACGGCGGGCATCTGCCGCGTACGGCCAGAGCGGCCGACGCTCCCGCCCGGCCGGATCTGGCCGCGGCGGAACCGGAGCGGCTCGCGGACGTGCCTGCTTTGCCGCCGGAAGTACGTTTTGGCGCGGGGAAGTACGTGTCTCTTATACACATCTAGATGTGTATAAGAGACAGCCCGGGCCCCGGATCCGCGGATTTACGGGCTTTCGGGGCTGTGTTCGCCAGCGCGGCCGGCGCCGCGACGGCCGCCTAGGCTTCCAGGACCACCGGAATGATCATCGGCTTGCGGCGGAGCTTGCGGTTGACCCAGGTTCCGACCACGCGGCGGACAACCTGCTGTAACTGGTGGGTGGTGTGGTCCGTGCGGTTGAGGACGGCTTCCTCCAGCGCAGCATTGATCCGAGGGATGATGTCGTCGAAAACCGAATCGTCTTCGGCGACGCCGCGGGCGTGGATTTCCGGCCCCGAGACCACCTTGCCGGTGGCGCGGTTGATGACCGTGATGATGGAAATGAAGCCTTCATCGCCCAGGACACGGCGGTCTTTGAGGTCCGCGTCCGTGATTTCGCCCACGCTGGAGCCGTCAACGTAGACGAAGCCGACCTCAACCTGGCCCACCACGTCAGCCTGGTGGTCCCTGAGGTCAATCACGGTGCCGTTGTCCGCCAGCAGGATGCTCGCCTCCGGCACGCCCGATTCCTCTGCGATTTTTCCGTTGGCGATGAGGTGGCGGGTCTCGCCGTGCACGGGCATGGCGTTGAGCGGCTCAAGGATGTTGTAGCAGTACAGCAGCTCTCCGGCCGCGGCATGGCCGGACACGTGGACCTTGGCGTTGCCCTTGTGAATGACGTCCGCACCCAGCTTCAGCAGCCCGTTGATGATGCGGAAGACGGCGTTCTCGTTGCCCGGGATAAGGCTAGAAGCCAGAATGACGGTGTCGCCCTCGCCGACCACCACCGGGTGGTCACCGTTGGCCATGCGGGACAGCGCGGCCATCGGCTCGCCCTGGGAACCGGTGGACATCAGCACCACGCGGTTGTCCGGCAGGTTCCCGATGTTCTTCACGTCCACCAGGATGCCGTCCGGCACGTCCAGGTAGCCAAGCTTCGCGGCGATGGCCATGTTGCGGACCATGGACCGGCCCACGAAGGCGACCTTTCGGTTGTGCTTGCCCGCGGCGTCAAGGACCTGCTGCACACGGTGCACGTGGGACGAGAAGGAGGCCACGATGATGCGCTTGCTGGCCTGCCCGAAGAGCCGGTCCAGGGTGGGGCCGATTTCCTTTTCCGCGGTGGTGAACCCGGGGACGTCGGCGTTGGTGGAGTCCGACATGAACAGGTCCACGCCCTCTTCGCCGAGGCGGGCGAAGTGGCGGAGGTCCGTAATCCTGCCATCCAGCGGCAACTGGTCCATCTTGAAGTCACCGGTGTGCAGGACGGTTCCGCCCGCGGTGCGCAGGAAGACGGCGAGGGCATCGGGAATCGAGTGGTTGACGGCCACGAACTCGCATTCGAAGGGGCCGAACTTCTCCACTTGACCCTCGACCACCGTGAGGGTGTACGGCTTGATCCGGTGTTCCTGCAGCTTTGCCTCGATGAGGGCGAGCGTCAGCTGCGATCCCACCAGCGGGATGTCGTTGCGGAGCCGGAGCAGGTACGGCACAGCGCCGATGTGGTCCTCGTGGCCGTGGGTCAGGACGACGGCGACAATGTCATCCAGCCGGTTCTCGATGTAGGAGAAATCGGGCAGGATCAGGTCGACGCCCGGCTGCGTTTCCTCGGGGAAGAGGACGCCGCAGTCGACGATGAGCAGCTTGCCGTCGATTTCGAACACAGCCATGTTGCGGCCGATCTCGCCGAGCCCGCCGAGCGGAACGATCCGCAGGGTGCCTTGGGGAAGACGGGGAGGCGTGACGAGGCCGGGTAGGGCTACTTGGGTCATAATGCACTTCTTTCCAGGCGGAAGAGTGCCGGTCTCAGTCCGTCAGGAAAAGACCAGCCCTCCCTCCGCCAAGTCCTCGCGGATGATTTCGATCTCAGCTTCGTCCGGCTCCACGAGGGGCAAACGGACAACCGAGTTGGGCAGGACTCCCTGCCATTTAAGAATTTGTTTGGCCGCAACGGCTCCCTGGATGCGGGTCATGGTTGCGCGCACCACGGGCTCAAGTTCGAAGTTGATCTTGCGGGCGGTGCCGAGGTCGTTCGCATTGACGGCGTCGATGAGTTCCCGGAAGCGGCGGGTGGCAACGTGGGTGGTCACGCCCACGAGTCCCACGGCGCCCAGGGCCATCCAGGGAAGGGTCAGGCCGTCGTCGCCGGAGTAGAAGAGAAGGTCGGTCTCGGCCATGACACGCGTTGCAGCGGCGAAATCGGCCTTGGCGTCCTTGACAGCAACGATATTCGGGTGCTGCGCGAGGCGGATCATGGTCTCGGGCGCGATCGCGATGGAGGAGCGGCCCGGGATGTCGTAGAGCATGACGGGCACGTCCGTTGACGACGCGATGGTCTCAAAGTGCGCGCGGACGCCGGCCTGGCTGGGCTTGTTGTAGTACGGCGTGACGAGCAGGAGCCCGTCGACACCGAGCGCAGCCGCCTGCTGGGAAAGGTGCACGGAGTGGGCTGTGTCGTTGGTCCCGGTGCCGGCGATAATGCTGGCCCGTCCGCCGACCGCTTCCTTGACGGCGCGGAACATTCCGAGGTTTTCCTCGTCCTTGAGGGTGGAGGTTTCCCCCGTGGTTCCGGTGACCACCAGGCCGTCGCAGCCGTCGTCGACGAGCTTGCTGGCCAGCTCCGCAGCCTGCTGGTAGTCCACTTTGCCATCCTTGGTGAAGGGCGTGACCATAGCGGTCAAGAGCGTACCAAGAGCAGGAATGTGCGCGGAAGTGTCAGCCATGGGAAAAACGTTACCCTGTCACCTGCAGGTTAGGACAATGGCCGGTGCGTGATGATCGTCAAATTCGGGAAAACAGCGGATCTGCGGCCGTGCCGCCAGCTCGGCTGCCGTTACCGATCGTGCCGTAGCCGTTCTTGCCGGTACCGATCGAGGGGGCCGCGCCGCAGCACGGCGGTGACCACTTCCGTTCCGGTCCCGGAGGCATGCTGCATGGGCAGGCCGTCCGGGCCCCAGAAGCCGCTCAGGCCACAGGACGGACCCAGGGGTGTCCGGCCGCCCAGGTTGGCCAGCACCGTGTAGGTCCGGTTGTCCATGGCCCGCGCCCCCAGGTGCAGCCCCAGGCGGTGCCCTTCCCCCTCCGTGTAGAGGGCAGATACGGCGTAAACGTCGGCGCCGGCGTCCGCGGCCGTGCCCGAGTGGCCGGGGTGGGCTGCGTCGAAGCAAATGGCCAGGGCAATCTTCCAGCCGTCGACGTCCAGGACAGCCGGGCCCGGCCCGGCGGCAAACAGGGACTCCTCGTCCCCGTGGAGGTGTGTCTTGAAGCCGACATCGGCGTCGCCGTTCGGGTGGAGTGCCAGGGCAGCCAGCCGTGGCGTGCCATCCGCTTCACGATACGCCGCACCGACCACCGCGGTGATCCCTGTCCGCCGGCAGATTTCCCGAACGGGATCGAGGCGGACGTCGCCAGGCACCAGCCACTGGTCTCCGCCCGGACGATCCCCGTCCCGGAGAAGGGGCAGGTTGTATCCGGTGAGCGAGAGTTCGGGGAAAAGCACCAGCCTGGCACCGTGCGAATCGGCATCCTCGATGAGGCGCACGTGCTCCGGCGCGTTGACGGCAATGCCGCCCTCCAGGGCCTGGTACTGGACGGCGGATACGGTCAGCGCTGAGGTCACGCCTCCATCCTAGGCAGGGTCCGTCCCCGCGCAGTAGCGTTCCACAGCCGCCTCCCGCAGGGACTCCGCCCAGCTGGCGAGGCGCTGGGCGGCGCGGACGTAGTGGAACAGCTCCGTGGGCGTCAGCGCATCCAGGTCGGTTTCGGACAGCCGGCGCGCCAGCTCCGCCCCGGGAACCTGTGCCGACAGCGCGATTCCCTGGCTGCTCCACTGCAGGTCCTCGGCAGGCTCGCCGGCGACCAGTTGCCGGAACAGGTAGTCCACCACGCCGGGGCTCATCGCCTTCAGTGGCCCTGCCGTGCTGCGTGCAGCCGGTTTGTCCGCGCGGTTGTCCGAGCCGCGCTCTGACATATGCCTCGATGAGTTGTTCATGCTGACGATGCTATTCGAACATATATTCGAATACAAGGCCTGCTTCCATCCACGCCGCGTCGGAGCCCCGCAGGACGGCAGGCCGTGAGGGAACGGCGCCATATCCGGATGTGAGACGATCGCTTCATGACCTCGCGGAGCACGGCTGCACAGTCCGGAACCAAGAAAGGCGCAGCAGTCAGCACCCGGCTTGCGGGAATAGACGCCGCGCGTGGCCTCGCCCTCCTCGGAATGATGGCCACCCACCTGCTGCCGACGTTCGAATCCGACGCCGCGCTGACCCCGACCTGGATCGGACTGACCTTCTCCGGGCGGGCCGCAGCCCTCTTCGCCGTCCTGGCAGGCATCGGACTGGCCCTCTCCACCGGCAAGCAGAGGCCCCTCGAGGGCAGCGCCCTCTCTGCGGCACGGCGGGGCATCGCCCTGCGCGCCCTGGTGATTGCCGTCGTCGGGCTCGCCCTAGGTGGACTGGACGTCAATGTGGCAGTGATCCTGGTCCACTACGCCGCCCTCTTCCTGTGCATCCTGCCGTTTATCGGGCTACGGCTGAAGGCACTCTGCGCCTGGGCCGCAGGCTGGATCCTGGCATCCCCGGTGATCGCTTTCCTGCTCCGGCCCTGGCTCATGGCCGCGGATCCGCCGCTGCAGCTGAACCACAACCCCGGCTGGGAGGATCTGTCCACGCCGGGCCAACTGCTGGGCGACCTGTTCCTGACGGGCTACTACCCGGTGTTCCAGTGGATTGCGTATCTGCTGGTGGGGCTCATCCTCGGCCGCCTGGCGTTGTCGGCGGCGGTGGTACCGGTGCTGCTACTGGCCGGCGGCACCGCGGTGGCCGCCTTCGCGAAGGTCCTGGGCACGGCAGCCATGGAGGAATTGGGCGGCAGGCCCGCACTGCAGGCGCTCCTCACCGACCCCGACTACCCGCTGGACAGCCTCCTGCAGGTCAATCTCGCCGGCGTCCGGCAGGAGGGTTCATGGTGGTGGCTGGCCGGCAGCGCACCCCACTCCGGAACCACGCTGGACCTGCTGCACACGAGCGGCGTGGCGGCCGCCGTCGTCGGACTCTGCCTGCTGATTGGCCGGCTCGGGGAATGGCTGGATCTGGACCTGCTGCTTCCGTTGCGCGGCGCCGGGGCCATGACGCTGACGCTGTACACGGCCCACGTTTGCGTGGTGGCGTCGTTCCACCTCAAGCCCCTCCCGGCCGGGTGGACCGAGGACGGGATGTACGTCGCCCATGCCGCCTTGGCGGTGCTGATCGGGATGGTCTTCGCCGTCCTGAAGTGGCGCGGCCCGCTGGAATGGCTGGGGCATGCCGCCAATCAGGTGGGACGGCACCAGCCGGCGCGGATCCGGTGACCTCCGGGCTGCCGCGTCCCCGCTTGCCCCGTTAGGGCGCCTCGGAGGCCTGGAACATCCGCACGGCGTCCCGCATGGAGGAACGGGCGCGCTTGCGGTCACCGGCGGCGTCGTAGGCGCAGCTGAGCCTGAACCATGACCGCCAGTCGTCCGGGGCAGCTTCGGCTTCCGCACGGTACTTCTCGAATTCCTGGTCCGCCGCGGCACGGACAATCCGTCCGGCGGGTGTGCGGGGAAGGTTGTCCACCGGCAGGCCGCCTTCGGCTTCAAGCACGCGGGCCATCTGTTCGGTGCGGGCGCCGAACAGCAGTTCACGGATCAGCGCCCACGCGCCGATGCCCGGCAGAACAAGGTACGCCGCCCCGATGGCCTTGGCCACGGGTTCAGCGTCCGTGAGCAGGAGCACCGAGCGCTGAAAGGACACCACCAGGTAGAAGACCAGCAGGAGGGTGACCGCGCCCACCCAGATTTTGGTGCGGTTCTTTTTCAGCGGGCCGAGGAGTGTTTTCACGGTACTTACAGCCCCAGGTCCAGGTAGCCGTCCAGGCCCACGGTCAGTCCGGGGTGGTTCGCGACGTTCCGGATCCCCAGGAGGACGCCGGGCATGAACGACGCCCGGTCAAACGAGTCATGCCGCAGGGTCAGCTGCTCCCCCGTGCCGCCGAGGAGGACCTCCTGATGCGCAACGAGGCCGCGGAGCCGCACGCTGTGCACACGGACGCCGTCCACGTCGCACCCGCGGGCGCCGGCAAGTTCGCTGGTGGTGGCATCCGGGCTTGGCCCGACGCCGGCCGCTGCGCGTTCCGCCGCGACCAGCTGGGCGGTCCGGACGGCCGTGCCGGAGGGCGCATCGACCTTGTCAGGGTGGTGGAGCTCGATGATTTCCACGGATTCAAAGTACTTGGAAGCCTTGGCGGCGAATGCCGAGGCCAGGACGGAACCGAGGGCAAAGTTTGGCGCGATCAGCACGCCGACGTCCGGACGGCCTGCCAGCAGGTCGCCGAGCTCCTGCAGCTTTCCGGCGTCCCAGCCAGTGGTGCCCACGACCGCATGCATGCCGTTCTCGACGGCGAAACGTACGTTCTCCCGGGTGCTCTCCGGAACGGTGAGATCCACCACGAACCTGGCACCGGCGCTGAGCAAAGTGTCCAGGGAGTCGCCCCGTCCCAAGGCTGCGACGAGCTTCATGTCGGGGGCGGCCTCTACCGCTTTGACGGCCTCGGCGCCCATGCGCCCGTTCGCGCCCAGGACGGCGACAGCGAGTTGTTCGGTCATGGATTCAACACTACCTTTCGCCCGCCCGGCGAAAGGAACCGGGCGCCATGCGTTACCTCACGTGCGGCCGGCGGGCAGGCCCCGAACCAAAACCGGGCCCGGTACCTACGCCCCGGCCCCGACCCACTCGACGGTGCCGTCGCTGAAGAACTGTTCCTTCCAGATGGGGACCTGTGCCTTGATGCGGTCCACGAGTTCGGAGCACACGGCGAAGGCCTGCCCGCGGTGTGCCGCCGACACGGCGCAGACCAGGGCCGGTTCGCCGATTTCCAGGGAGCCCACCCGGTGTGCTGCCCAGATCCGGACCGGCGGCGTGGAGGCGCCGGCACCTTCGTGCTCGGCCGCCAGCTGCGCCACGACGTCGGCCATCACCTGGTGCGCCGTCGGATGCGCGCTGTAACTGAGCCGGTCAACCGGCTTGCCGCCGTCGTGGTTCCGCACCACGCCGCTGAAGCTGACCACCGCGCCTGCGGTGTCCGACTCCACGGCCGCGATGGCCTGGTCCACGGAGATGGGCTCGGCGCTCAGCACCGCATGCACTACTTCGAATGCCGGCCCCGTGAATGATGGCCCCGTCAGGAATGGTTCAGTGCCCATGTCCGCCCTCCAACTGGTCGCACAGGTGCCCGATCACCGGATCCAGCACGGACAGTCCGTCCATGACGCCCTTCGGTGATCCGGGCAGATTAACGATGAATGTCCGGCCGGCCGCGCCGGCATGCCCGCGGCTGAGCATGGCATGGGGAGTTTTGGCGATCCCGGCCTGCCGGATGCCCTCCATGATGCCGGGGATCTCGCGGTCCAGCAGCGGCAGCGTCATTTCCGGCGTCCGGTCATCGGGACTCAGCCCGGTGCCGCCGCTGGTGATGACGACGGCGGGCTGCTGGGTCAGGAGGGCGCGGATCGCGGCTCCCACCGGCTCGCCGTCGGGCACCACCATTGCCGGAAAGGGCTCAAAGCCGTGTTCGGTGAGCCAGTCGATGATGACCGGGCCGGTCTCGTCCCGGTAGATTCCGGCCGCGGCCCGCGTCGAGGCAATGACGACGCCGGCCTTCCGGCCCTGCACCTCACCGTGGACGTGGGGCGTTGAATGGGTTGCAGCGCTGCTCACAGTGCCCAGTCCCCGCTCTTGCCGCCGCTTTTGGCGAGCACCTTGATGTCCGTCAGGACGGCATGCTTGTCCACGGCCTTGATCATGTCGTACACGCTCAGCGCCGCGACGGAGGCGGCGGTCAGGGCTTCCATTTCGACGCCGGTGACTCCCCTGGTCTTCACTGTGGCAAGGATGTCCACGGCATCTGCTCCCAGTTCGAAGTCGACCGTGACCTTCGAAATCGGCAGCGGGTGGCACAGCGGAATGAGTTCGGGGGTTTTCTTGGCCGCCATGATTCCGGCGACCCTCGCGACGGCCAGGGCGTCGCCCTTGGGCAGGCCGCCGGAGCCCAGCAGCGCCAGGACCTCCGGGGTGCTCCGGACCGTTGCGGTGGCCGTGGCCTCGCGGGTGGTCTCCGGTTTTCCCGAGACGTCCACCATCTGGGCCGTCCCGTCACGGCGGAGGTGCGTCAGCGCGGCGTTGTCATTTTCTGCAGTCACAGCATCCATACTTCCACTTCGGCGCCCTCGGCGAGTGCGCCGACGCCATCGGGCACATGGACCAGGGCATTTGACTGCGCGAGGGCACGGACCAGGTGGGAGCTTTCGCCGCCCTCCAGCCGCACGGTTCCGTCCGGCAGCAGGTTCCCGCGCCGGACCTGGTGCTTGCCCGCCGGGGACGTCAGCGGCTGCGCGAGCCGGGCGCGGACCGCGGGCCTCGGCGCCGGCGACCCGAACAGTCCGCTGAGGACGGGACGAAGGAACATCTCGAAGGAGACGAGGCAACTGACCGGGTTCCCCGGGAACCCGAGGAGGGGGACGCCGTCGAACATTCCGAGTCCCTGCGGGCCGCCAGGCTGCATGGCCACGTGCTGGAATGCCACGTCCTGGCCGTCCATGGCCTGCCGGACCACCTCGTAGGCGCCCTTGCTGACTCCACCGGTGGTGACAATGAGGTCCACGGACGCCGTGTGGCTGCGCAACAGGCTGCGCAGCTCCGCCGGGTTGTCGGTGGCGATGCCCGCCCGGACCACGGCCAGCCCCGCCTGCCGCAGCGCGGTTTCCAGCAGCGTGCCGTTGGCGTCGTAGACCTTGCCGTCCGCCAGCGGTTCGCCGGGTTCCACCACCTCATCGCCCGTGGTCACGAGGAGAACGGTCAGCGGACGGTGGACCAGGACGTCCGCCAGCCCCAGGGCGGCCAGCAGCCCCAGCTGCCCGGGTCCCAGGAAAGTGCTGGCAGCCAGGGCGCGTTCGCCCGCCTCGATATCGCTTCCGGCGTCGCGGATGAACGTCCCGGCCGCCGCCGGGGGCAGCCACACTGTGGCTGCTTCGCCGGGGGCAGGGAACGCGGCTGGAACCGCCCGCTCGACGGGTACGACGGCGTCTGCCCCGACGGGGACCATGGCCCCCGTCATGATCGGGGCCGCCGTGCCCGGTTCAAGGGCTGCCGGGCTGGCGCCGGCCGGAACGGGAGCAACCACGCGCAGTTCCGCGCCGGCGTCGGGCACGTCCGCGGAGCGGATGGCGAAGCCGTCCATCTGGGAGTTTGCAAACGGAGGCAGGCTCAGCGGCGCCGTGACGGTCTCGGCCAGCCCGCGGCCCAACGCCTGGGCCTGTCTCTTATACACATCTAGATGTGTATAAGAGACAGCCGCTGGCTGCGGCCGGCTGCGAGCGGCGCCAGGAGCTCCCGGACCGCCTGCCGGTGCTCGGCCACGCTCCGGGGCGCGTGAGAGGTCCCGTGCGCGTGGGGTGCTTGGGGGCGGACGTGGTGGCAGTGGCGTGCGGCTGCGGGTGGCTGTGCATGGTCCTGCCTTCGATGCGGCGGCTACGGGTTTACGTCAACTCTAATGGTGTGGAAGCCCGTGGCGCCGTCCGGGGCGACGGACCGGTGCTCCTCGGTCTGCGCGGCACCGTGAAGGTCGGTGGCGCGCACCTGGACCTCGTGCTGTCCCGGCTGCAGATCGACGCCGAGCTGCCACTGGTACCAGGTGTCCACAGAGATGCCGGGAGCAAGGTCGGCCTGCTGCCAGCTGCCCCGATCGACCCGCAGCTCCACCTTCCCGATTCCGGTGTGCTGCGCCCACGCCACGCCGCCGAACACCACGCGGCCCGGAGGCGCGGACCGGCCGTCACGGGGAACATCGATGCGCGAAGAGATCTTGATGGGTCCGCGCGCGGACCATCCGCGCGGTGTCCAGTAGGCGACGTCGTCGGCGAACGTGGTGACTTTGAGTTCCGTAAGCCATTTCGTGGCTGACACGTATCCGTAGAGGCCGGGGACGATCATGCGGACCGGAAACCCGTGTTCCAGCGGAAGCGGCTCGCCGTTCATGCCCACGGCGAGCAGCGCATCCCGGCCGTCCGTGAGGACCTCCAGCGGAGTGCCGGCGGTCCAGCCGTCCGTGCTCCTGGCGAGCACCATGTCCGCGCCCGGCTTCGGACCTGCCATCGCCAGCAGCTCGCGGACGGGCCAGCCAAGCCAGAGCGCATTGCCGATCAGGTCGCCACCCACCTCGTTGGACACGCAGGCGATGGTCACATGGCGCTCCCTCAGCGGTTTGGCCAGCAGCGCGTCGAAATCAAGTTCGATCTCACGGTCCACCAGGCCGGTGACCTTGAGCCTCCATTCGCGCGGATCGATGACCGGGACTGACAGCGCGGTGTCGATGCGGTAAAACTCGGGGCTCGGCGTCACGAGCGGTTGCATCCCGGCCAGGCCGATCTCGGCGCCGGGCGGAATCGCTGCCGCCGGCAGCAGCGGCTTGGGCAGCCGCAGTGCCCTGCGGAGCTCGCTGACGCCGGCGGCGCCTCCCCGCCAGGCGGTGGCAAGGGCCCCGCCGACGACGACGGCCGCCGCGGTGCCGCCCAGCAGCTGGAAGAAGCCGCGCCGCGCGGGCAGGCCCGCTGCCTCGCCTTGCCCGGCCCGGCGACGTGCCAGGCGGCCAGCCGTCCGATCAGGCTCCGGAGCACCAGCACGGCGATGCCGGCGGCAAGCACAGGAAGCACGACGGCGGTGACGGTCACCTGCGCGCGCGTCAGGACCGCCACCACGCCCACGATGCCGAAGGCGGCGAAAATCGCGGCGCCCGCGAAGCGCCGGCGCAGCTCAACCACGCCGGACACCGCCGCGAAGGCAGCGATCGCCAGCGCCATGCCTGCCAGCAGCGCCAGTTTGTCTGCGGTGCCGAAAAGCGAAACTGCCCAGTCCTTGACGCCCGGCGGGGCGGCGTCGATGACGGCACCGCCCAAAGCGGTCATGGTGGAGAGGGACGGGCTGACGAACCCGGCGATGAGTTCGCTGGCCACGAGTCCTGTGCCTGCCGCCACGACACCGGCGGCGGCAGCCCAGCGGCGCGGCACCCTCCGGCCCGCTCCGGACGCCGCCCCGGCGCCGGACGGTCCCGCAGGTAACGCGTTGGACGGTCCCGGCTTTGCTTCGGGGTGGACCTGGTGTCCGGCTGCCGCCCCGGGTCCGGCTGGCTGGGACTCGTTCACACTTCCCCAGCATAGGTTCGATGAAGTCCGTTCGCACTGCGCCGGAACGCAAAGCGCGAAGTCACAGCGTGAGCGATGGCCCCCGCGTGGCGTAGCCTGAATTCATGAGTGTTCAGCTTGGCATCCCGCAGCCCCGCGAAGGAGGCGTTCCGGTTTCCGGCGCGCAGCCCCTTCCCGCTGCCCGTCCGGCCGATGCTCCCGCCGGCCTTGCGGACCGCTACGGACGCCGGGCCACGGACATGAGGCTGTCTCTTATACACATCTAGATGTGTATAAGAGACAGGCGCTGCACCTACTGCATGCCGGCGGAGGGGCTCGAATGGCTGGCCAAGCAGGCCGTCATGTCCGCCGCGGAAATCGTCCGGATCGTGGGGATCGGCGTGGATCTGCTGGGCGTGCGCGAGCTTCGCCTCACCGGCGGGGAACCTCTGGTCAGGGCCGACCTCATCGACATCATCGCCGCCCTGCGGAAGGCCCACCCGGAGCTTCCGATCTCCATGACCACCAACGGTGTGGGGCTCGACAAGAAGGCCGCCGCACTCAAGGCTGCCGGGCTGACGCGCATCAACGTCTCCCTCGATTCCCTGCACGAGGAAACCTTTGCCGAGCTAACGCGGCGCCCCTTCCTGGACCGCGTCCTGGCGGGAGTCGACGCCGCCTGGGCCGCCGGCCTCGGCCCGGTCAAGATCAACGCGGTGCTGATGCGGGGCATCAATGACGCCGAGTCGCCGTCGCTGCTCGCCTGGGCGCTGGAACGCGGCTATGAACTCCGCTTCATCGAGCAGATGCCGCTCGACGCCGACCACGGCTGGACGCGCCGGAACATGATCACGGCGTCGGAAATCCGGGAGCTGCTTTCGGCCGAGTACGTCCTCAGCCCGGATCCGCGGGAACGCGACGGTGCGCCCGCCGAACGTTTTGAAGTACGACGCCGGGTGGCCGGTTCGGCCGAAGCCGCCGGCCCCGTGCTGGGAACCGTGGGCATCATCGCCTCGGTCACCGAACCGTTCTGTTCGGACTGCCGCCGGACGCGGATCACTGCAGAGGGCAAGATCATGAGCTGCCTCTTCTCCCGCGAGGAGTTTGACCTGCTCGGGTTGCTCCGGGAGGGCGCCAGCGACCGGCAGCTGGCCGGGCGCTGGCAGGACGCCATGTGGGTCAAGCCGAAAGCCCACGGGATGGACCACGTGGGTCTCGATGCGCCGGACTTCGTCCAGCCGGACCGCAGCATGAGCGCCATCGGAGGCTGAACAGTTGAACGTAAGGTACTTCGCTGCGGCGCGCGCCGCGGCAGGCGTCGACGAGGAACGCTTCGAGCTTCCTCCCGGATCCACGGTGGGAGCGCTGCTGGCCGCAGTGCTCGGTGTCGAACGTCCCGTGCCGCCGGCCGGTACTCCCCCGCTGGACCGAATCCTGGCCCGGAGCAGTTTCCTGCTGAACGAGATCGCCGTGCGGGACCGGACGGTTGTGCTGTCCGACGACGACGTGATTGACGTCCTGCCGCCCTTCGCCGGCGGATAGTCTCCCGCAGCCTTCCCCCGCACCCCATCTCAGCACCCCATCGGCCCAACTAGGTCGCAGCTCGCGCCGTTCCCAGCGCCCAGAAGCGCGCCAGCTGCTACCCAGTTGCGTCAGTGCTATGTCGCCGCCGCACACCGGGATCTACCATGGCACTACCGCCCGACGGAGAGCGGTACGCCTAAGGAGACCGGAATGTTCACGCTGCAAATTGAGCACGCGATCAAAGACTTTGACATGTGGAGGGCCGCGTTTGACCGCGACCCGGTGGACCGTGCGGGCTCGGGAGTGATCACCCACCGCATCAGCCGCCCGGTGGACGATCCGCACTACGTGGTGGTGGAACTCGACTTTGAGAGCCAGGAACAGGCCGAGGGGCTGCTGGCCAAGCTGCAGGAGAACGTGTGGAACTCCCCCGACGTGGCGCCTGCCCTGTCCGGCTCCCCGAAAACCCGGGTCGTTGAGGTAGTGGGCTAGTCGCCCGGCTTGCAGGACCCCATAGCAGCTCAGGCGCGGTGGCAGATCGACGTCATGAACGGGCTGAAGTCCTGGGCGTCGCCCAGCCTAAGTTCCGCCGTGTGGGTCAGGACCCCCCGGTCAACCCGGAACGTGTGCCTGGCGGTTCCGCGGTCGCTGTGCCGCTCCACGGTCAGCGTGGAATCATGCCAGACACCGCGCGCCGGCGCCGCCGGCGGCCGTCCCATGCTGTCGACGTAATACCAGAGGGTTTCATCGTGGTCGGGGTCCACAGTGAAGACGCCGTGGCCCTCGAAGTGGCTGCCGTCGGCCTCGGTGTGCCGGTAGGTCTGGACCACGGCGAAGCCGCCCGCGGCCCGGGTGAACGTCACCTCTGCCGTGGCGGTCCGGGCGGGCCCCCAGTAGGAGGCGGCGAGCTCGGTGGTTCCCAGCCAGCGCCCGACGAAAATCTCGAGAGCCTCGTGTGCTGACCCCGGTTGCGGACGGTCCATTCTTCCTCCCGAGTGGCATTGGCTCCATCATGGTCCGGCCCGCGAGGCCTGTCCAGCGGCATGCCGCCGGACGGCGCCGCCAGGGTCACCGATGCGTCAGAGGCCGAAGGTTTCGGTCTCCTCGAAGGGTCCGACCACCGTCACCGTGCGGGGCGCGGCCGCAAGTTCGCGGGCCAGTTCCTGGACCTGCCCTGCCGTCACGGCCTTGATGAGCCGGAGCGTTTCGTCGATGTCCTGATACTCGCCTGACACGAGCTCTGCACGTCCCAGGCGCGACATGCGCGAGCCGGTGTCTTCCAGCGCCAGCACGATGCCACCGCACAGCTGGCCCACCGCTTTGCGGAGTTCGTCGTCGGAAATGCCGCCGTCTGCGAGCTTGTCGAGTTCCGCGCCGAGGAGTTCCACCACCTGGCGGACCTTGGTGGGAGTGCAGCCGGCGTACATCCCGAAGTATCCGGCGTCGGCGTAGGAGGAGGCGAAGGAATAGGTGGAGTAAACCAGTCCGCGCTTCTCGCGGATCTCCTGGAACAGCCGGGAGGACATTCCGCCGCCCAGCACGGCGTTCAGTACGCTCATGACGTAGCGGCGCTCATCCGTGGCCACGATCGTGGGGCAGCCCATGATGATGTTGGCCTGCTCCACCGGGCGCTTGACCACGTGGAGGCCCGCCGTCCCGGTGATGTCCGCGCGTACCGTGGACCGGCGGTCAACCGGCGCCGCGCCGAGCTCAAGCGACCAGCCGGCTGTGTGGAGGGCGTCCACCACGAGGCGGCAGACGACGTCGTGCTCCAGGCCGCCGGCGGCGGTGATCACGAGTTCGTCGGGACGGTAGTAACGGCGGTAGTGGTCCCAGACTGAATCGCGGGCCACGGCCCGGATGGCGTCCGGCGTGCCGCCGATGGGCCGGCCCAGCGGGTGGGTTCCGAGCACCGCGGCCACGAAGTGCTCGTGGGCAACATCGGTGGGGTCATCGCTGTCCATGGCGATTTCCTCCAGGATGACGTCCCGTTCCTGCTCCATCTCCGCGGGGTCCAGCACGGCCCCGGTGATCATGTCCGCGATGACATCAATGGCCATGGGCAGGTCGGTGTCCAGGACGCGGGCGAAGTAGCAGGTGCTCTCCTTGGCCGTGGCCGCATTCGATTCGCCGCCGACCTCGTCGAAGGCCGACGCGATTTCGAGTGCGGTGCGCCGTTTGGTGCCCTTGAACAGCAGGTGCTCCAGGAAGTGCGTGGAGCCGTGCTGGCCCGGGGCTTCATCGCGGGAGCCCACGCCGACCCAGAAACCGATGGTCGCGGACCGCTGGCCCGGCATCGCCTCCGTCAGCACCCGCACGCCGCCGGGGAGGACGGAACGGCGCACTTCGGAGCCTCCGTCGGCTCCGTGGATCAGGGTCTCGCCGGGGTGGTTCTGCGCCAGGGGCAGGGGTACGACAGTCATCAAGGCCTTTCAGGAAGCGGAGCCAAATCTGCCTGCAATCGTACCAGCGGGCCCCGCAGTCGGCGTCTCCCCGGGAGCCCGGGTTAACGGCGGCGGGGCCGGTGGATTAACCCACCGGCCCCGCCGTCTTCGGTTCAGCAATGACTGTGTGCCAGTGCCGGAACCCTGGAACTACTCGGCGGAGTCAGAGCCCTCGGCGGGCGTCGAAGCGTGAACGCGCTCGCCTTCGCCGGCGCCTTCTTCGTCAGCCACCACGGGAGACAGGGACAGCTTTCCGCGGTCGTCGATCTTGGTGATCTCGACCTGGATCTTCTGGCCCACGGAGACCACGTCATCGACGTTGTCCACGCGCTTGCCGCTGGCGAGCTTGCGCAGCTCGGAGATGTGCAGCAGGCCGTCCTTGCCCGGGGTCAGGGAAATGAAAGCACCGAACGTGGTGGTCTTAACGACCGTGCCCAAGTAGCGCTCGCCGATTTCCGGAACCTGCGGGTTGGCAATGGCGTTGATCGCGGACCGTGCAGCGTCAGCAGACGGACCGTTCGTGGCGCCGATGTAGACGGTGCCGTCGTCCTCGATGGAGATGTCAGCGCCGGTGTCTTCCTGGATCTGGTTGATCATCTTGCCCTTGGGGCCAATGACCTCGCCGATCTTGTCCACGGGGATCTTGACGGCGATGACGCGCGGTGCGAACTCGGAGAGCTCGTCCGGGGTGTCGATCGCGGCGTTGATGACCTCGAGGATGTGCAGGCGTGCTTCGCGGGCCTGCTTCAGCGCTGCTGCCAGCACGGAGGCGGGGATGCCATCGAGCTTGGTGTCCAGCTGGATGGCCGTGACGAACTCGGACGTACCGGCGACCTTGAAGTCCATGTCGCCGAAAGCGTCTTCGGCGCCAAGGATGTCGGTCAGGGCCGCGTAGCGGGTCTGGCCGTCAACCTGGTCGGAGACCAGGCCCATGGCGATGCCGGCAACGGCGGCCTTCAGCGGCACACCGGCGTTGAGCATGGACAGCGTGGAGGCGCAGACCGAGCCCATCGACGTCGAACCGTTGGAGCTGAGGGCCTCAGACACCTGGCGGATGGCGTACGGGAACTCCTCGCGGGACGGCAGCACCGGCACGAGCGCGCGCTCGGCCAGGGCACCGTGGCCGATTTCGCGGCGCTTGGGCGAGCCCACGCGGCCGGTCTCACCGGTGGAGTACGGCGGGAAGTTGTAGTTGTGCATGTAGCGCTTGCGCGTTACCGGCGACAGCGAATCGATCTGCTGTTCCATCTTCAGCATGTTCAGCGTGGTGACACCCATGATCTGGGTCTCGCCGCGTTCGAAGATAGCCGAACCGTGGACGCGGGGCAGAACCTCGACCTCGGCGGTGAGCTGGCGGATGTCCGTCAGGCCGCGGCCGTCGATGCGGACCTGGTCCTTGAGGATGCGCTGGCGCACCACGTGCTTGGTGACGGAGCGGAAGGCTGCGGACAGCTCCTTCTCGCGGCCTTCGAACTGGCCGGACAGGGAAGCAGCAACTTCGTCCTTCAGTTCGTCCGCGGCGTTGTCGCGTTCCTGCTTGTCAGCGATCTGGAACACGGCGGTCAGCTTCTCTGCTGCAGCTGCCTCAACGGCGGCGTACACGTCGTCCTGGTAGTCCAGGAAGACCGGGAACTCAACGGTGGGCTTGGCGGCGCGGGCTGCCAGGTCCTGCTGGGCTTCACAGAGGGCCTTGATGAACGGCTTGGCGGCCTCGAGGCCTTCCGAAACAACCTCTTCGGTGGGGGCAGTGGCGCCCTGTTCCTTGATGAGGTTCCAGGAGTTGTCCGTGGCTTCTGCCTCGACCATCATGATCGCGACGTCGTCACCGGCAACGCGGCCGGCAACCACCATGTTGAACACGGAGTTCTCCAGCTGGGAGTGCTTCGGGAAGGCAACCCACTGCGAACCCTGCTCGTCCGCCACAAGGGCAACGCGGACGCCGCCGATCGGGCCGGAGAACGGCAGTCCGGACAGCTGGGTGGACATCGAGGAGGCGTTGATGGCCACGACGTCATAGAGCTCATCCGGGTTGATGGCCAGGACAGTGACCACGATCTGGACCTCGTTGCGCAGGCCCTTCACAAAGGCCGGACGCAGCGGGCGGTCCATCAGGCGGCAAGCCAGGATGGCCTCGGTGGACGGGCGGCCTTCACGGCGGAAGAACGAGCCCGGGATGCGGCCCGCGGCGTACATGCGCTCTTCGACGTCGACCGTCAGCGGGAAGAAGTCGAAGCCTTCGCGGGGGTGCTTGCCGGCCGTGGTGGCGGACAGAAGCGCGGTGTCTTCGTCGATGTACACCATGGCTGCGCCGGCTGCCTGCTTGGCAAGACGGCCGGTTTCGAAGCGGATTACACGCTTGCCAAAGCGGCCATTGTCAATGACTGCTTCTGAGAACTGGATTTCGGGACCCTCCAAGAGAGTCACCTCCGTTTCTTGTTTAACGGAAGTCCAGCCGCATCAACCCAGCCCAGCATCTGTCTACTGGCCTGCACTGCACCCGGTCATCGATCGAGACCCACGGGCCGGGCTTCAGTCAACGAAGCTTCCCGGGGATCACTACCGAGGACCGCGAATGCGTGATGCGGTTGATCCTCCTGTTTAATTTTTCTACTGAAGAAGGCGGCCCGTTCCATCAGAGGAAAGGGCCGCCCCCTGGTTCAGACTAGCGGCGCAGGCCGAGGCGCTCGATGAGCGCACGGTAGCGGGCGATGTCCGTGTTCTTGAGGTAGGTGAGCATGCGCTTGCGACGACCGACCATGGCCAGCAGACCGCGCTGGGTGTGGAAGTCGTGCTTGTGCTCCTTCATGTGCTCAGTGAGATCCTTGATCCGCTGAGTCAGGACCGCAACCTGGACCTCCGGCGAACCGGTGTCGCCCTCGGACGTTGCGAAATCCTTGATGATGGACTGCTTTACAGCGGCGTCAAGTGCCACAATAACTCCTAGAGATGTGCCGTGAGGCCCGAGTCAGTACTTCACTGCCGGGTGTGCCGGGCGGATCGTCCCCTCAAAGAGGGAGTCCCGCACAAGGCAAGAACCAGCCACCACGGACTGCAGCCGGATCCACCGCTTAGTTTACCGGCCTTGTTGCAATCTTGTCGAAACGCGGCAGGAAGCCCGTCAGCCCGCCGGAAGCAGCGCGCGGATGGCGTCCATGCCCCGGTGCACCTCGGCAAAGCCCGTGCTCAGCGGGGAGAGGCCGATGCGGATGCCCTGCGGTGCGCGAAAATCCGGGATGACGTCCTTCTCCCACAGCTTCGCCGTCACCTCGCGGAAGGCCGGGTGGTCGATGGTGATGTGGCTGCCGCGCAGTTCCGGATCCCGGGGCGTTGCGAGCTTCACGCCGGCCGGTGCGAGCCACGCGTCGTGCAGTTCCAGCGCATACGCGGTGAGCCGGCGCGATTTCTCCCGGATGGCGGGCATGCCGGCTTCCTCGATCAGGTCCAGCGTGCCCCGCATCGCGATCATTCCGAAGATGGCGGGGGTGCCGCTGAGGAAGCCGCGGATTCCCGGAGCCGCCTCGTAGCCGGGCCCCATTTCGAAAGCGTCCTTCCGGCCCATCCATCCCCAGATGGGCTGCGACAGCCCGGCAAGGTGCCGGGCGTTGACGTAGGCGAAGGCCGGCGAGCCGGGGCCGCCGTTCAGGTACTTGTAGGTGCAGCCGGCGGCAAAATCGACGCCGCAGGCGTCCAGTTCCAGCTCCACTGACCCGGCGGAATGGCACAGGTCCCACACCATCAGCCCGCCGGCGTCGTGCACGGCCGCCGTGATTCCGGGCAGATCGGCCAGGAACCCGGAGCGGTACGCCACATGGCTGAGAAGCACGACGGCGGTGGCCCGCCCTACGGCCTCCCTCACCTGGTCAAGGGTCACCCCGGAGGCGGGGTCGGCGTCGATCCAGCGCAGGGTCAGCCCTTCCTCCCGCGCGATGCCCTCGACCAAGTAGCGGTCGGTGGGGAAATTGTCCGTGTCCAGGACGATTTCTGTCCGTGCGCGGTCCTTCACGGCAGCCAGGGCCGCGCGGATCAGCTTGTACAGGACCACGGTGGTGGAATCGGCGACGATGGCCTGGCCCGGGGCGGCACCGAGGACCGCACGGCCCAGCTGGTCGCCGATGGCCTGGGGCAAATCCAGCCATTCTTCGTCCCAGCCGCGGATCAGGCGGCCGCCCCAGCCCTCATGGATGAACGTGCTGATGTCGCCGGGCGTGCGCTTGAGCGGCCGGCCCAGGGAGTTGCCGTCCAGGTAGGACAGGTCGGTTTCCGTGCCGATGAAGTGGCCGCGGTAAGCGGCCAGCGGGTCGGCGGCGTCGAGCTCGACGGCGCGCTGCCGGAGGGCGTCCGTGGCGTGAGCCGCCTGCGGGTCAGCCGCTTGCGGGTTCAGGGCGCTCACCGGCCGATCTCCGTCCGGACGGCGAACAGCTCCGGGAAGAAGGTGAGTTCGAGGGCCTTCTGCAGGAAGGCCGCACCGCTGGAACCGCCGGTCCCCGCCTTCATGCCGATGGTCCGCTGCACGGTGCGCAGGTGCCGGAACCGCCAGAGCTGGAAGTTGTCCTCCAGGTCCACGAGTTCCTCGCAGGCCTCATAGGCGCCCCAGTTGGCGGAGGCGTTTTCATAGATGTACTTGAACAGCGGCACCAGCTCGGGCGCGAACTCGTGAG
The DNA here is from genome assembly GCF_002008315.2 of Arthrobacter sp. KBS0703. Taxonomy (NCBI): domain Bacteria; kingdom Bacillati; phylum Actinomycetota; class Actinomycetes; order Micrococcales; family Micrococcaceae; genus Arthrobacter; species Arthrobacter sp. KBS0703. The sequence continues at coordinate 2,380,303 of NZ_MVDG02000001.1, forward strand.
CCCTGGTCACATCCCGGTTGAGCACGGAATCGGGAACGTCGAAGCCCTGCCGCTTCAGGTACGCCAGGAATTCGTCATAGATGCTCGGAGCCTCGAGGACTTCCTGCAGCAGGGCATGCGCCTCCGGATCGGATTCGAACACGGGCAGCATCTTCCTGTTCTTGTTGCCCAGCACGAATTCCACGGCCCGGTACTGGCTGGACTGGAAGCCCGAGGAGTTGCCCAGGAAACCGCGGAATTCCGAGTACTCCGTGGGCGTCAGCGTGGCGAGCACCGACCACTGCTCCGTCAGGGTCTTCTGGATGTGCTTGACCCGCGCGATGCCTTTGAGCGCTGTGCCGAGGTCGTCGGCCCGCAGCCGTTCCGCGGCGCTCCGCAGTTCATGGAGCACGAGCTTGAGCCACAGTTCGGTGGTCTGGTGCTGGATGATGAACAGCAGTTCGTCATGATGTTCCGGCTCGCTGACCGGCTGCTGGGCGCTGAGCAGCGTGGGCAGCTGCAGATAGGACGCGTAGCTCATCCGCGAACTGAAGTCGCGGACGATCCCCTTGTCCAGTTTTCTGGTGTTCTTCTCCACGCTCACAGCGTTGCCTTCCTTGCCAAGAACTGTGTGGGGCTGACGGTTCAGCGCTTGAGGAGGATGCCGTGCGTCTGCACCACATCCTCGCGCATCTGCTCCACGAGGGCTTCTGGCCCACGGTATGCCACCATGCCGCGGAGCCTGGCAACAAATTCCACCACTACTGTCTGGCCGTACAGATTGAACTCGTCCACGGTCTCTTCCGGGCGGTCGATGACATGGGCTTCCACCTGGCGGCTGACGCCGTCGAACGTCGGATTTGATCCAACGGAGATGGCGGCTGGCCACCGCGTGCCGTCCTGGTCCACCAGCCAGCCCGCATAGATGCCGTCGGCGGGGATGAGGCCGCTCGCTTCATGGGCAAGGTTGGCAGTGGGGAATCCCAGGGCACGGCCCCGTGCTGCCCCGTGCACCACTTCCCCCCGCATCCGGTGCGGTCGGCCCAGGACGGCCGCTGCGGTGGCGACGTCGCCGTCGTTCAGCGCCTCGCGCACCCAGGTGGACGAACAGCGGCGGTCCGTCCCGCCGTCGTCGTGCAGCGGGAAACCTTCGGAACCGAATTCGCTGATGACCAGCACCTCGAAGCCGAACTTCTCGCCCAGCTGCTTCATGGTGTTCAGGTCACCGGAGTTGCCCCGGCCAAAGCGGGCGTCGTGGCCGATGACCACGTGGCTGGCGTGAAGGCTGTCCACCAGGACCGAAGCCACGAACTCCTCGGCGGTGAGGCTCGCAAGCTCGAGCGAGTACTTCATGACCAGCACGGCATCCAGGCCAAGCTCGCCGAGGGCCTGGAGCTTGTCCTCCAGCCCCATGATCAGCTCGGGCGCACTCTCGGGCCGGTGAACCTGCGCCGGGTGCGGATCGAAAGTCACGGCGACCGATTTGGCGCGGTTCATCCGTGCGGTCCGGATCAGCTGGGACAGCACCTGCTGGTGGCCGCGATGGACGCCGTCGAAATTGCCGATAGTGACAACGGAAGGACCAAAGTCGCCGGGGACCTCGGTCGGATCGTTCCAGATGTGGACCATCAACCTCGCCTTTTACTGCCTGACAGGAAACACGTCCGGGTGCCCATCCAGGCTCCGGAACTCTCTAAGATTACCCGCATTCGTCCGGCGCCACGGACCGCGGCGGAGCCCGGCGACGCGGTGATCTACCGCCTGCGGGAGTCCCGGACTACGATGCAGGGGCAGCTGTCCGGCGACGCGAACCTGCGCCGCTCCCCCGAGAATCCGCGCTGCCTGCGGACCAAAAGGAGTACGCCTTGACCGACCTCCATGACCTCCTGCACCAGATCCCGGTTGACCAGATCGCAAGCCTGCTCGGCACCGACACGGCGTCCGCGCGGGCCGCCGTGGAAGCTGCGGTGCCCACGCTCCTTGCCGGGCTGCAGAACAACGCCCAGGCCCCGGACCTGTCTCTTATACACATCTAGATGTGTATAAGAGACAGGACGGCCTGGCCGACGGCGGCGTGGACCCCGCGCAGGTGGACACCGCCGACGGCGAGAAGATCGTCGGCCACGCGTTCGGCGGGCAGCAGGACCAGGTGGCGAACCAGTTGGCGGGAACGGCCAATCTGGGCGGCGCCGGCGGGGACCTGGTCCGCAGGCTCCTTCCGATTCTCGCCCCCATCATCATGTCCTACCTGGCCAAGAAGATCCTCGGCGGACAGCAGGGTGGCGGGCAGGCTTCGCCGCTGCCCGGCGGAGCGGGCAACGGCGGAACCGGCGACGGCGGAGCGGGCGGCATCGATCTCGGCAGCATCCTGGGCGGCATCCTCGGCGGCGCGGCCGGCGCAGGCGGGCAGGGGCAGGGTGGCCTGGGTGACATCCTCGGCGGCATCCTGGGCGGCGGCCAGCCGCAGCAGCCACAGCCGGCTCCGGAGCCTGCAGAGGGGAGCCCCTCCGACCCGGCCCCGGAGGCAGCGGCGCAGGAGTCACAGCCCGCGCAGGGGCTGCCGACGCAGCGGTCAGTGACGCCCGGCGAGCTTATCGACGTGGACCTGCCGGGCGAGGAAAATCCGGGCGGACAGGAGCCCGGCCCGCGGCAGTGACTACGCGGACCGCGGGGCCGGCCGCCGGCGGTAGAGCCAGATCAGGCCGAGCACGGGCAGGATGAGCGGGATGAAAGCGTAGCCGCGGCCGAACAATGACCACACGGTTTCGTGCGGGAACTGGACGGAGTCGAACACGCTGAGCGCGCCCACCACGAGCACGCCGATCAGTTCCACCAGCACGGCGATGACGGACACCTTGAACCAGGTCCGTCCGGCTTTCGCCAGCGACACCGTGGCCACGAGATACACGAGGGCGGCGACAGCCGACAGAAGGTACGCCAGCGGGGCCTCGGAGAACTTGGTGAGAATCTGGTAGCCGGCACGGGCCGTGGCAGAAATGGCGAAGACGGCGTAGACGGCGATGAGGAGGCGGCCCGGTCCCGTGTTCCGGGTGTCGGCCGGCTTCTTGGCCGCATGTTCGGAGGACGTAGCTGTCACGTTGTCTGCTTCTTCCACTTCAGTACCAGATCTGATTCATTCGGGCGGCCATCACCAGGGCGGTCACTCCCACGGCGGCCAGGACAAAGTTGCTCCAGCGGGTCCGTTCCAGGATGGACCAGTACACGGCGGCGACGGGCAGCATGAGGGCGGTGACGATGTAGCCCCAGAATTCCCAGGCCTCCCCCGCGATGCGTTCCCCGGCGATCACGCGGACGATCGACCCCACGAGGTAGACCAGCAAGGCCAGTTCGACGGCGGCCACCGACAGGATGGTGACATCGTTGGGGGCCTTCTTCAGGATGCCGGCCACCACGCAGATGACGGTGGACAGGAGGCCGATGGCCAGGATGATGTAGAAATACGCGTCCAAGGCTATCCGGCCTGCCCGCCGCTGTCCTGTCCGCCGGTTCCCGGCGCGAACACGAGCACGGGCTTCGCGAAACTGCCGGTGTCCGCCAGCAGCGCCACGAGTGAACCGTCGGGCGCAAACGCCGCCGCCGGACGCTCCGCTGTGGCGGCGTCAGCCGAGCCTGCCGGGGCGCCGGCGGCGATCCGGCGACCGAAGGAGATCTCGGTGGTTTCTTCGGCGCTGAGCTCACGGTTGGGCATGAGGGCACGGGCGGCCTGGGACATTTCCAGGACCTCCAGCTCTTCGGCGAGCTGTTCGAGCGTCCGGGCCTGCTCCAGCGAGTACGGCCCCACATGGGTCCGGCGCAGCGCCGTCAGGTGCCCGCCGACACCCAGGGAATCGCCCAGGTCGCGGGCCAGCGCACGGATGTAGGTGCCGGAGGAGCACTCCACCGTGACATCCACGTCCACCACCTCCCCGCCCTGTTCCCGCTTGATTCCGTGGACTTCGAAGCGGTGGATGGTCACGGGCCTGGCCGCGAGCTTGACGTCCTCGCCGGAACGGACGCGGGCATAGGCACGTTCGCCGTTGACTTTAATGGCGCTGACGCTGCTGGGCACCTGCTGGATCTCGCCCGTCAGGGCGGCTACCCCGGTGCGGACGGCGTCGTCGGTCACGTCCGCGGCGCTGGCGCTGCTGACGATGTCTCCCTCGGCGTCGTCCGTAACGGTGGACTCACCCAGCCGGATGGTCGCCGTGTAGGTCTTGGAGGTGCCGACAATGTAGGTGAGCAGCCGTGTGGCCTTGTTGATTCCGACGACGAGCACGCCGGTTGCCATGGGATCCAGCGTCCCGGCATGGCCCACTTTCCGGGTACCGGCGATCCGCCGCATCCGGCCAACCACATCGTGGCTGGTCCATCCCTGCGGCTTGTCCACTATTACCAGTCCAGAAAGCACGCCTCCCAGTATATCGGGGCCAGCCGGGCGCCCGGTGCCGCGTCCTCCAGCCGCCGCCTCGCCGAGGCCGCATGGTTCGCGCGGGCGGATGACACGGCCGGTCCCGGAGGGGCGGGGCTAGGATGGCAGTCATGCCCGAGCTTGCAGCGCACGTCCGCGAAGTCCCCGTCAACCAGATCCGCGAGATCACCGAGGCGGCCTGGCGCACGCCGGGCGCTGTGGTGCTGAGCATCGGGGAACCGGGCTTTCCCCTCCCCCGGCACGTCCTGGAGGCGGGCATGGCCTGCCTGGACCGCGACGAGACGAACTACACACCGAACGCCGGGATCCCCGCGCTGAGGGAAGCCTTCGCGGCCAGGTTCCGTGAGCAGTCCGGCGCGGACATAGGGGCCGACCGCGTGTACGTGGTTGACGGAGCCCAGCAGGGCCTGCACTTTGCCATGAGCCTGCTGCTCGCCCCGGGTGACGAGATCCTGATCCCCAATCCCGGCTATCCCACCTTCGCCATGACCAGCCGGCTGCTTCACGCCGTGCCGGTGGGCTATCCGCTGTATCCCGCGCACGACTTCCAGCCCCGGATCGAGGACATCGAAGCACTCATCACGGAGCGGACCAGGGTCCTCATGCTCAATTCGCCGTCGAACCCGCTGGGCGCCGTGCTGGGCGAGGACCTGACCCGCCGGCTCGTGGAACTGGCCCGGCGCCACGACCTCTGGATCATTTCCGACGAATGCTACGAGGCCTTCACGTACGACGTCCCGCATGTGAGCCCTGCCCGCTTCGACAGCGCCGTTCCCGGCGAAGCGAGGGTGTTCACGTCGCTGACGCTGTCCAAGACCTACGGGCTGACCGGGCTCCGGATCGGCGCCCTGGTCTGCCCGCCCGGCCTCGAGCAGCGGATGAACAATGTGATGGAGGCGATCGTCTCCTGCGTGGCTTCACCCTCCCAGTACGCGGCGCTCGCGGCCCTGACCGGCCCGCAGGATTACGTGGCGCACGCCCGTTCGCACTACCGCGCCAACCGTGACGCGGCGTCATCCGTCCTGGCGGCCAAGGGCATCCCGTTCCTGAGCGCGCAGGGCGCGTTCTATCTGTGGGCCGACGTCTCGCATGTCAGCGGCGGTGATGTCCGGGCCTGGGTTCGCCAGTTCCTCGCCGAGTCCGGCGTTTCGTTCGCCCCCGGCACCGCCTTCGGGTCCATTGGCGAGGGCTGGATCCGCATAGCCTTATGCGCGGACAGGGCGGAACTGGTGGAGGGCTTGGGCCGGCTCCCCCGCGGCGGTGTGGGTGCCGTCTCCAAGCCGGCGTAGCTCAGCCTCTGATGTCGGCGAGTGCCTGCTCGAGCCAGGAGCGAAGCGCGGGAGCGGGTGCCGCTCCGGTTTGCCGGGCCACCACCTTGCCTCCGCTGATGACCATAAGCGTGGGAATCGACTGCACGGCGAAACGCCGTGATAGTTCCGGGGCTCGGTCCACGTCGACTTTGACAAGCTTGATCTCTCCTGCTCTTTCCTGTGCGAGCTTGTCGAGCACCGGGCTGACCATCCGGCAGGGGCCGCACCAAGCGGCCCAAAAATCGATCAGAGCGGGTACGGCTGACTGTTCCGCGATCGTTGCGAAGTCAGAATCACCTGCCGCCACGATCCAGGGGAGGTCCTTGCGGCAGCGTCCGCAGCGAGGGTGGCCGGTCGCCGCATCGGGAACCCGGTTTGTCGTTCCGCAGCTTGGACAACTAAGCAGCTGTGAGGCCACCTCTCCGCCTTTCTCTTCAATTGACATGCTGAGGGTCCGATCAGTAATCGGTGCGTTCCGCGTTGCCGCGCCAGGCCCGGAAGGGGGCGTCCGACGTCGGAACCGGAGTGTGGCTGACCGGAAGCAGTTCCGGCCGGGTGCCGCCGAAGTATTCGTAGAACACGGCGTCGTCGAATCCCGCCGCTGCAGCGCCGTGCCGGTCCGCCGCGTAGTAGACGCGGTCGATACGGGCCCAGAGCGCCGCCGCCAGGCAGAGCGGGCAGGGTTCGCAGCTGGTGTAGAGGACCGCGCCGCCCAGATCGAAATTGCCTGATTCCGCGGCCGCAGTCCGGATGGCCACCACCTCAGCGTGGGCGGTGGGATCGTTGTCCCGGGTGACCCGGTTGACGCCTTCGTGGATGGTGCCGTCGGCGGTGACAACGAGGGCACCGAAGGGCCCGCCGCCGGCGGCCACATTCCGTTCCGCCAAGGCCACAGCCTGATTCAGGTACTCCACGACATCTGCAGCTGAAGGTTGGGCAAGCATGATCTGATCATAGCCAGCACGCGCCCGTCCGGGCCCCTACACGTTCGGTAATGCGGAGCCCATCGACAGCCGGGACCCGCGGGATTAAAATGCGCGCGTTGGGGGCACCCCGCATTTCGCGCCAAACAACGGTCTCAATGCTCTGGATGAACACCATTGACATTGGAGACACCATGAAAAATCGACGTTCATTTGTGGCGGCCGTCGCCGCTTCCTCGCTTCTTGTGTCCTTTGCTCCGGCCAGCCACGCCGCCGGTGATCCGAACGGCGTGCAACCGACCGGCGTTACCGCGTCGCCCGCGGCAGCAACCGTGCTCGCGAAAGGCCTGCTGACTCCGCTCCACCTCAGCGACGGACCGGACGGATCTGTTCTGGTGAGCGAAGAATTCGCCGGCAGGCTCACGCAGCTCGCCCGCGCCGGTGCGAAGTCCGTCGTTTACGAGAACCCAGCCTGGGACGTTGCCGGCACGGACCGCCGGGGCGGGACGGTCTATCTGGCGGAGAGCCAAGGGGCGGGGCCGATGGATCCGAGAGCCCTGGCCGGGCATATCCGCAGCATTGATTCCGACGGCAAGCAGCGCACCTTCGGGGATCTTGCCGCCCTCGAGACCAAGGAAAATGCCGACGGCGGTTCAAGCTACGGATTCCGCGATCTTCCCGCCGCCTGCGCGGCCCAGCTACCCCCGGACGTTGAAGCCTCGTACAAGGGCCAGATCGATTCGCATCCGTATGGCATCGATGTCGACGGCGGCACCATCTACGTGGCCGATGCCGGAGCCAACAGCATCGTTTCCGTGGAGGTGGAGACCGGCGAGGCCCAGACCGTGGCGGTGCTGCCGTCCCGGCCGCACCGTTTCACGGCCGCAGAGGCGACTGCGCTGAAGCTCCCCGGCTGCATTGCGGGCCACACATATGAATTCGAGCCTGTGCCCACCGACGTCAAACGGGGTCCGGATGGCTGGCTGTATGTGACAGTGCTCCCGGGCGGACCGGAAGATCCGGCCCTGGGCGCCCGCGGTGCGGTGTACAAGGTCGATCCGGACAACGGCCGGGTGAAGCTGTTTGCCGACGACGTGATGTCCCCCACCGGGCTGGACATGGACAATGACGGCAACGTCTACGTTGCCTCACTCTTCGGCGAGGGCGTGCTCAGGCTTGCTGCCCGCTCGGGCGAGCAGAGCGTGGCCCTCCCTGGCGCACTGACGGCGGACGTGGACGTCAGGGGCGAAACCCTCTACGCCACGGTCAACGCACTGCCGGACTCGAACAAGGCTCCCGACGGGCACGTTGTGACGGCGCCCCTGGAGGACCAATAGAAAATGGTGCGGCCGGATCCAGTGGATCCGGCCGCACCATTAGGGGAACGCAATTCCGAGGCGAACGTTACTTGTTCCGGTCCTCGTCGATGGCGCCGTCGGCGCTGAGGTCGATGTCCTCTTCGTCGAAATCGTCTTCGTCGATTTCCACGTCCTCGGGAATGTCGCTCTTGTACGGGTCGGCGTCGCCGGCGTGCTTGGCGTTCTCGGCCAGGGCCGCAACCTCGGCGTCGCGCTTCTTCGCCGCACGGAGCAGTTCCTCCAGGTTGGAGGCGTTCACGGGGATCTGGTCCGCCACGAACTCCAGCGTGGGAGTCAGGCGGACAGTGATGTTCCGGCCCACCTCCTGCCGCAGCACACCCTTGGCCTTCTCCAGGCCCTTGGCGGCATCGGCCTGCACGGCCTGGTCGCCGAACACGGTGTAGTAGATCGTGGCGTGCTGCAGGTCATTGGTCACGCGGGCGTCGGTGACAGTGATGCCCTCAAGCCGCGGATCCTTGACCTTCCGGCCCAGGGCCTCTGCAACAACAACCTTAATCCGCTGCGCCAACTTGGCAGCGCGTGCCGGATCAGCCATTTCCACTCCTAAATATTTGGATGCACGACGGCGCGTTAGCGGCTTTCGTACACACGTTGGGATTTGTTGCCACGCACCTAAGGCGAGTCTACGACGGACTCCCGTTGGATTTTTTCCGGCGGCGTGGGAGTGGCGTCGGGCCTGCCGGAGCTGGGCGGCAAAGGATCGCAGATCCGATGCCGCCCAGCGTAGGGGCGGGGCCGCCGGAAAAATCCAACGGCCCCGCGCACCTTTGTGTCAGCTAGAACAACCTAGACGCGCGGCTTCTCGCGCATCTCGAAGGTCTCGATGATGTCGCCCTCGTTGATGTCGTTGTACGAGCCAAGCCCGATACCACACTCGAAGTCCGTGCGGACCTCGGTGGCGTCGTCCTTGAAGCGCTTGAGCGTCTCAACGGCGAGGTTGTCACCGATGATCTTGCCGTCGCGGCTGATGCGGGCCTTGGCGTTGCGCCGGATAACACCGGAGCGGACGATCGAGCCTGCAATGTTGCCGAACTTGGAGGAACGGAACACTTCGCGGACCTCGGCGGTACCAAGCTGGACCTCTTCGTACTCCGGCTTGAGCATGCCCTTGAGGGCTGCCTCAATGTCATCGATTGCTGCGTAGATGACGGAGTAGAAGCGCATGTCCACGCCTTCGCGGTCTGCCAGTTCGGCAACACGCTCGGCGGGCTTGACGTTGAAGCCGATGATGACGGCGCTGTCGACCGTTGCCAGGTTGACGTCGTTCTGCGTGATCGCACCGACACCGCGGTGGATAACGCGGAGCTGGACACCCTCGCCGACATCGATCTTGAGCAGCGCGTCTTCGAGGGCTTCCACGGCACCGGACACGTCACCCTTGAGGATGAGGTTGAGGGTGTCGATCTTGCCTTCGGCGACGGCCTGGTCGAAGTCTTCCAGGCTGATGCGCTTGCGGCGCTTGGCCAGGGCGGCGTTGCGGTCGGCTGCTTCACGCTTCTCGGCGATCTGGCGGGCGGTGCGCTCGTCAGCAGTCACGAAGAAGGTGTCACCGGCGCGCGGCACATTGGACAGACCCAGCACCTGCACGGGGCGGGACGGGCCGGCCTCGGTCAGGGCGCTGCCGTCGTCGTCGAACATCGCACGGACGCGGCCGTGGGCCGTTCCCGCAACGATCGTGTCGCCGACGCGCAGCGTGCCGGACTGCACCAGGACGGTGGCCACGGAACCGCGGCCCTTGTCCAGGTTGGCTTCGATCGCGATACCGCGGGCGTCCTTGTTCGGGTTGGCTCGCATGTCCAGGGCGGCGTCTGCGGTAAGCAGGACCGCGCCGAGCAGCTCGTCGATGTTGAGGTTCTGGCGGGCAGAGACCTCCACGAACATGGTGTCGCCACCGTATTCTTCCGGAACCAGGCCGTACTCGGTCAGCTGGCCGCGGACCTTGTCCGGGTTGGCGCCTTCCTTGTCGATCTTGTTCACGGCCACGACGATCGGCACGTTGGCCGCCTGGGCGTGGTTGAGGGCTTCAACGGTCTGCGGCATAACGCCGTCGTCCGCTGCGACCACGAGGATGGCGATGTCGGTGACCTTCGCACCACGGGCACGCATGGCGGTGAACGCCTCGTGACCGGGGGTGTCGATGAAGGTGATCTTCCGATCAATGTCTTCGTGGTTGTGCGTGACCTGGTAGGCACCGATGTGCTGCGTGATGCCGCCGTGCTCGCCCGCCATGACGTCGGACTTGCGGATGGCGTCAAGCAGTCGGGTCTTACCGTGGTCAACGTGACCCATGACGGTGACTACCGGAGGACGCGCCTCAAGGTCTTCGTCGCCTTCTGCTTCGAGCTCGGCATCGAAGTCGATGTCGAAGGTGGAGAGCAGCTCGCGCTCCTCGTCCTCCGGCGAAACGACCTGAAGCTTGTAACCAAGCTCCTCGCCAAGCAGTGCGAAGGTTTCCTCATCCAGCGACTGGGTGGCCGTTGCCATCTCACCGAGGTGGAAGAGCACGGTCACCAGCGCTGCGGGGTTCGCCTCGATCTTGTCGGCGAAGTCCGTGATGGACGAGCCACGGCGAAGCCGGACTACAGTGTTGCCGTCGCCGCGGGGTACGCTCACGCCACCCAGCGACGGGGCGCTCATCTGCTCAAGCTCCTGGCGCTTTGCGCGCTTCGACTTGCGCTGCTTGCCACGGCCAGCGCCGCCCTTACCGAACGCACCCTGGGTTCCGCCGCGACCGCGGCCGCCCTTGCCGAAGCCACCGCCGGCCGGAGCACCGCCGCCGGCACCGGGGCCGCCGGTTCCGGGAGCGCCGCCGGGACGACCGGACCGCGTCCGCCGCCGCCGCCGCCGGGACGTCCTGCACCGGCCGGTGCGGGACGCTCAGTGCGGTTCGGCATCATGCCGGGAGTCGGACGGTTTCCGCCGGCGCCAGCCGGACGGGGAGCGCCCGGACGGGGCCACCGGCGCCTGCTGCCGGACGGGGACCGCCCGGACGGGGGCCACCTGCGCCTGCTGCCGGACGGGGACCGCCGGCGCCTGCTGCCGGACGGGGGCCGCCGGGGCGGTCGCCGTCAGTGCGGCTGCCACCGGGACGGGGCATGCCCTGGGACGGTGCAAACGGGTTGTTTCCCGGGCGCGGCGGACGGTCTCCGTCGCCGCCACGGCCGCGGGCATGCCCTGGGACGTGGCGAAGGGGTTGTTGCCGGGGCGCGGGCCGCCCGGACGCGGAGCCGAACCACCCTGGCGGGCTGCCGGCGCGGCCGGAGCTTCAGCCTTCGGTGCCGGGCGTGCCCCGGGCTTGGCGCCCGTGGAGGGTGCCGCGGGAGCGCTGGCGGAAGGAGCTGCGGGGGCAGCGGCGGCGGGAGCAGCAGGTGCTGCGGGCGCGGCCGGAGCTTCAGCCTTGGCGGCCGGCGCCGGAGCGGTGCCGCAGCCTTGGGGGCGGCGGGACCGGGAGCCGGGGCGGGACGTGATTCTGCCGCCTTGGCCGGTGCTTTTGGCGCGGATGCGGGTGCTTCGGACTTCGAAGCAGTCGCGTCGGGGAAGGCGTTACGGAGTTTCCGCACAACGGGGGCCTCAATGGTGGAAGAGGCGGAGCGAACAAATTCGCCCAGTTCCTGCAGTTTGGTTACTGCATCTTTTGGAAGTGATACCGAGCTCTTTAGCAAGCTCATGTACGCGGACCTTGGCCACATTTCTCCTGTCTCGGTCCGCACCGAGCCAGGCACGAACCGTCTACTTCTTACTGCGGGCCTCCGCCGCGAGTGCAGCTGAAAGGCCCATTGCAGAGCGCAACAAAGTTGTCATCGTTGCGCACTCATCGCTGGGAACTCATCGGGTTTCCATCAGTTTTCTGACCCGCTTTCAGGTTGGACGGTTGTTGCTGCGGCCACCGGAGTGTCCACGGCTTGCGTGCCTGCCGTGATCCGGCGTTCAACATCGGCTGTTCCGGTCGCGCCGTTGAGGGCGCGTCCGAACGCTCGACGTTTGACCGCCAGTGCGAGGCACGCTTCGCTGGGGTGCAGCCATGCACCCCTGCCAGCCATCCGGCGTCGTTCATCCACTACGACGGCGGACGAACCGCCGGCGCCGGAGACAAGCCGGAGTAACTCAGACCGCGATCCTTTTTTCCGGCATCCGATGCAGGTACGTTGCGGCTGATTCCCGAGGTGTTGCACGTGTGCCACTGTCGAGTATCTTCCTGCCTATACATAACTGCTTGCCCGGCGGCCCGCTGCTGCCGTGAGGCAAATTTGCGGGCGCACACAAGCACGCTGATGCCGGCTGCGAGGCGCGGTCATGTTCTATTCTAGCCCCTCAGGGGCCTGTCACCGAAACTGCCCGCTGCAATCGCGGGCAGTTTCGGTGCCGGTCCGGGCGGCGCCGAGCCGGGGAGGAGTCCTTTAGCCGCGGGGAGCGGCGGCGTCGGAAACGATGTCGATCCGCCAGCCGGTCAGCTTCGCAGCGAGGCGGGCGTTCTGGCCCTCCTTGCCGATGGCCAGGGAGAGCTGGTAGTCCGGCACCACTACCCGCGCCGAGCGGGTCGCTTCGTCGGTGATGGTGACTGAATTCACACGTGAAGGCGACAGTGCGCTGGCGATAAACGTCGCCGGATCCTCGCTGAAGTCCACGATGTCGATCTTTTCGTCGTTCAACTCGGTCATGACGGCCCGCACGCGGGAACCCATTTCTCCGATGCAGGCACCCTTGGCGTTGATGCCGGGCGTATTGGCCTTCACTGCGATCTTGGTGCGGTGGCCGGCCTCACGCGCCAGGGCAACGATCTCCACGGAGTGGTCGGCGATCTCGGGTACCTCCAGCTCGAAGAGCTTCCGCACGAGGCCCGGGTGCGACCGGGACAGCGTGATGGACGGACCCTTGGTGCCGCGGTGCACGTCAATCACAAACGCGCGCAGACGGTTCCCGTGGACGTACTTCTCCCCGGCACCTGCTCGGGCGGCGGAAGCAGCGCCTCCACCGTGCCGAGGTTGACCTGGATCATGTGGGGGTTGTTGCCCTGCTGGATCAGGCCGGCAACGAGTTCGCCCTCGCGGCCCTTGAACTCGCCCAGGACGTTGTCATCCTCGACGTCGCGCAGGCGCTGGAGGATGATCTGGCGGGCGGTGCTGGCTGCGATGCGGCCGAAACCGGCGGGGGTGTCCTCGAACTCGCCGATGGGTGCACCGTCGTCGTCGATTTCGGTGGCCCAGATGGTCACGTGGCCGCTCTTGCGGTCCAGCTCGGCGCGGGCCTTCTCGAAGGCTCCCGGCGACTTGTGGTAGGCAACCAGCAGCGCCTGCTCGATCGTGGGGATGAGGAGATCCAGCGGGATTTCGCGCTCACGCTCCAGGAGTCTCAGTGCGCTCATGTCAATATCCATCAGGCCTCCTCAGAAGGTCCATTGTGTTCATTTTCCAGACCGGCCTCGTCGAGGTGGCTGAACTCAATTTCGACTTTTCCGCTGCGGATCTTGTCGAAAGGAAGTTTTACGGGGTCGCCCTGTTTCGGCTTCATGCCTTTTTTCACTGCAATTTCGGGGACGAGGGTCACTCCGGATTCGTCCACGGACTGGATCCGTCCGGTGACGTTCTCGCCCTGGATGACCTTGACGCTCACCATGCGTCCACGGGCGCGGTGCCAGTGCCGCGGCTCGGTCAGGGGGCGGCCCACGCCGGGCGAGGAGACTTCAAGGTCGTACGGACGGCTGTCGGTGCTGGGATCGCCGTCCAGGATGTCGGAGAGCTCCTTGGAGATGTCTGCGATGACATCAAGGCTGACCCCGCCGGTTTCTTCCTGCGGCAGGTCCACCACCACGTTGACCACGCGGTTGGAGCCTGCGATGTTGATGGCAACATCCTCCAGGTAGAGCCGGTTCGCCAAAACCGCGGGCTCAAGCAAGGCCCGGAGGCGTTCAGCCTCGGGATTGTGGACTGCCGCGGGTTCAGCCCTTCCCGCGTCGGTCCGGTCTGATGAAGCCGTGGCTTCTGCATTGCTCACGATGCCGGCCGCCTCCCGATAGATGATGTTGTGACTACTAGCGTAGCCATTTTCCGACGGGCTTGGTGCACCGAGTTCCTTCCGGCCGTGACAACATGGTCTGTTGTGAAAGACGACACCAGGGAAAACAGCAGGCCGCGGAACTTTTTCCGCTATGCCCTGCTTTGCTTCACCGCGTTCCTGGTGTTGAGTCTCGGTTTTGCGCTGATTCCGCGCGAAGCTCCGGCCCCCGCCGTACCGCCTTTTTCCGAGCAGGCGCGCGCCTCGGCGCTGGCTGAAACCATGCGGCTGCGGGCCGCGGGCCACGAACTTGCCGAGGGCGCTTCCGGTGCCCAGCGGCAGCTTTTCTCGCGGACTGTGACGTTGCTGACTACGCAGGCCAGGGCGTTGGTCCTCCCGGCCGAAAATGGACCCGACGGCGCACCGGCCTCCCCGTCGCCAGGTTCGGCTACGGGTCCGGCGACGGGCAGGGCCTCGGCCACCGCGGCTCCGGCCACCGTTGCTGCGTTGGTGGCCGGACTGTCCGCCAGCGGCAAACAGCGCCTCGTCCAGGCGGAAACGGCCGACGGCGGGATGGCCCGCCTGCTGGCCGCGGTAGGTACCGCGCAGCTGCTTCAGGCGAGGTCCTCGCCGAGGCGTCCGGGACGCCGGTCCCGGCACTGCCGACAGCCCCGGCACCGCAGCGCACAGCGGCGGACCCGTGCGCGGCATCAGCCTCCCCGCCGGCGCGGCCCCGCGCCCGCGTCCCGCCCGGCGCCGGGTGGCGCCGCTACGGCTGACGCGGGGACGGCCTCCCCCAACCCGGGGGCAGCGTCCCTGGCGGACGCGCTGGACAGAGTGGTCCGCACCGAGGTGGAGACCGTCTACGGATACCAGGTGGCCCTCACGAGGCTGGAAGGCGCCGCCGCCGGACAGGCCAAGGACCTGCTGGCCAGACACGAGGCGCTGGTGGATGAGGCCGAGGGGCACAGCCGTGCCCATTGCGCGCCCATCCCTCCCAGGGATCCGGGCTACACGCTCGGCACCTCGTTCCTGAAAACGCCCGCGGCCGGCCTGGCCAGCCTGGAGGCCGGAACACTGCCGGTGTACGGCGACCTTGTAGCCCTGAGCGACGGCGGGACCCGGTGCTGGGCCATCGCATCGCTCCTTCAAGCCGCACAACGCTCTATCCGCTGGGGATCCGACACCGGCCCGGTTCCGGGAATCGTGCTGGACACCACCCTGCTGCCGCCGCTGCCGGCAGGCTAGCCCCAGCACGGAAGAGATGCACTCTGGCAGCGTGACGCCCTGAGTGGTTTGCTGGAGGCATGGATTCAGCGGACAATGCGGCATTGCCCCCTGAAGGGCAGCACGAAAACGAGCCCCATAGCAACGACATCGTCCACCGCCTGAACTGGCTGCGCGCGGGCGTCCTCGGCGCGAACGACGGCATCGTGTCGGTCGCGGCGATCGTGGTGGGGGTTGCCGGCGCCACGAGCGAACACGGGCCAATTCTCGCGGCGGGCGCTGCCGGGCTTGTGGGCGGCGCCGTGTCCATGGCCCTGGGCGAGTACGTGTCCGTCAGCAGCCAAAGCGACAGCCAGAAGGCGATGATCGAAAAGGAGCGCCGCGAACTCGCCGAGGAACCCGAGGAAGAGCTTCATGAGCTCGCGGCAATCTACCGGACCAAAGGACTGAGCGAAGAGACTGCCAGGACTGTGGCCCGGGAGCTGACTGAGCACGATGCACTGGCGGCGCACCTTTCGGCCGAGCTGAACATCGATGAGGAGGACATCGTCAGCCCCTGGCACGCCGCCTTTGCCTCGGCCATCGCCTTCACCCTGGGCGCGGTCCTGCCCATGCTGGCCATCCTGCTGCCGCCGGAGAACATCAGGGTGGCGGTGACATTCGGCGCCGTATTGGTGGCGCTGGCCCTGACCGGGGGCCTCGGGGCATGGATCGGCGGCGGCTCCAAGGTCCGGGCTGCCGCACGGGTGGTGGTGGGCGGCGGGCTTGCCCTGGCCGCCACGTTCACCATCGGCAACCTGCTGGGGGCCAGCGGCATCGTCTAGCCCGCCTGGACGGAGCCTTCCGGGCTGAGGAAGGCCCGTCAACTACGCTGGAACGGATGAGCCAGCCACGAGACGTCCCCATTCCGCCGGACTTGGCGCGCCGCTACGCGGGTAACAGCGCGGGCCGTGCCTGGCTGGCCTCCCTTCCCGGCATGATCCGCGGACGCATGGACCAGTGGCAACTCGAACTGGACCTCGGGCAGGATCCGCTTCCGTGGAGCGGACACGGCGGCATCGTTGTGCCGGTGCGGTCAGACGGGACCGCCGCGGCCCTGAAGGTGGCCTTCCCCCATGACGAGGCCCTCGTGGAGCGCCATGCGCTGACCCTCTGGGACGGGCACGGCGCCGTTCGCTTGCTCGCCTCCGACGCCGGAACATGCGCCATGCTGCTGGAGCGCCTGGATGCCGGCAGGTCGCTCCATACCGAGCCGATGGACACGGCCGTGGAGGTGTGGGGCGGGCTCATGCGGGATCTGTGCCTGGTGCCTGACGGCCGCCCGCAGTGGCGGGAATTTGCCCATGTCGCGGCCCGCGCGGAGCAGTGGAGCGATGACCTGCCCGCCGAGTGGGAACAGCTCGGCAGGCCTCTTCCGCGGTGGCTCCTGGAGGCCGCCCTTGAGGTGTGCCAGACGAGGGGTGCCGTGGGCCGCCGTTCCGGTTCCGACGTACTGGTCAATACGGATTTCCACTTCCTCAATATCCTGGCCCGCCCCGGCGCGCCGGAGCAGCCCGGGCCGGGGAATTTTGCCGCCATCGATCCGCAGCCGATGGTGGGCGAGGCCGAGTTCGCCGTAGCGCCCCTGCTGTGGAACCGCATCCGGGACCTCCCCGCCGCCGATCCCGCGGCAGGGCTGCTCGAGCGCTGCCGCGACTTCAGCCTCGCGGCCGGCCTGGATCCCGAGACCGCCCGCCAGTGGAGCATCGCCCGGGAGGTGGACAACGCCCTGCACTACGCCTCGAAGGCCGGTCATGGCGGGGACCTGGCCCGTTCCCTCTGGATTTCCAGCACGCTGGCCGGCCGGACCCTGGACGGGCTCCCGGCTCCGCACGCGCTGCCCGAACCGGGCCAGGCGGCAGGGTCGGCAGCAGCACTGCCCGTACGGGGTCCGGCTGTCAGCGGGCCCGGACCGCTTCAAGAGCCTGTTTGACGGCCTCGGCCGCCGTGTCGACGTCGTCCGCGCCGGTGCTCCAGTTACTGACCGAGATCCGCAGCACGTCCCTGCCGTGCCAGCGGGATCCGGACATCCAGACCTTCCCGTCCGCCAGGATTCGCGCCGTCACGTCCCGCGTGGTGGCGTCGTCGCCGAAGGCGACGGAAATCTGGGTGAAGCCGACCTCGTTCAGCACCTGCACCCCGTCCATGGCCGCAAGCTTTTCCGCGAGCATTGCCGCCGAGGCAGCAAGCCCGCGGATCTGCGCGGCCACGCCGTCGCTGCCCAGCGATTTCAGGGCGGCCCACACCGGCACGCCTCTCGCCCTGCGGGAGAGTTCCGGGACTTTCTGGCTCGGATCACCGGCGCCGTCTGCATCCTGGATCAGGTAGCTGGCGCTGACCCCCATGGCGCTCCGCATTGCCCGGGCATCCTTCACGACGGCGACTCCGCAGTCGTACGGGACATTGAGGCTCTTATGGGCGTCCGTGGCCCACGAGTCGGCCCGTGCGACGCCTGCGGTCAGCTCGGCGAGTTCGGGGACGGCAGCGGCCCACAGCCCGAAGGCCCCGTCCACGTGCACCCAGGCGCCGTGTGCCTTCGACACCGCGATGGCCGCGGCAAAGGGGTCGAAGGCCCCGGAATGGAGGTTTCCGGCCTGCAGGCACACCAGTATCCGGGCGGGTCCGGACGCCAGGGCGCGGTCCAGGGCACAGTCCAGTTCCGCGGCGTCGATGCGTCCCTGGCTGTCGGCAGGGACCACGGTGGGGCTGCCCAGGCCCAGGTAGCGCAGCGCGAGGTCGATCGTGTCGTGCCGTTCCTCGCCGACAAGGCAGTGGATTCGCGGCGCGCCGGACAGGCCGTCGCGGTCCGCGTCCCAGCCGGCGTCCGTCAGGAGGCGCCAGCGCGCAGCGGCAAGGCCGGTGAAATTCGCCATGGTGGCACCGGTGACGAACCCGACGTCGGACTCCTCCGGCAGGCCCAGCAGCCGCAGCAGCCAGCCGCCCGCTGCTTCCTCGATGGCCGCAATGGCGGGCGTGGCGTAGCGGAGCACCGAATTCTGGTCCCAGGCACTGACAAGCCAGTCCGCCGCCATGGCTGCCGGCAGTGTTCCCCCGATGACCCAGCCGAAAAACCGGCCCGACGGCATGGCCATGAGCCCCGGTTCGGCATGCAGGGCGAGGTAATCCACGACCTCCGCCGCCGGCATTCCGGAGCGCGGAAGGTCGCCGCCGAACGCGGCCGCCAGTTCACCGGCCGTCTGCGCCGGCCCCACCCGGCGGCCAGGCTGGCTCGCGAGCCATCTTGTGGCGTGGCCTACGGCAGCATGAAGGGCCTCCGCATAGGGTTCCGCACCGGCTGACATACGGGCATGCTACGCCTTCCCCGGGCGGCTCGCGAGGTCCGTGTGTCCCCTCCCGGGGCGCGCCACCGAGCGCGCTTCAGGCGAAGTTTTCCTGCCACACGTCAGCCCCGAGTTTGATGATCAGGGCGGCAACAACCGTCAAGAACACGATGCGCACAAACCGGCTCCCCTGCCTCACGGCCGTCCGAGCGCCCAGGTATCCTCCGGCCATGTTCGCCAGCCCGAGCACCAAGCCCACCCCCCACAGCAGCGATCCGTGCGGCAGGAAGAACAGCAGGGCGCCCGCGTTGGTGGCCATGTTGACGATTTTCGCCTTGGCGCTGGCTTCGAGGAACGCGTAGCCCATGGCCGAGACCAGCGCGATCACCAGGAACGAGCCTGTTCCGGGGCCGATCAGTCCGTCGTAGAAACCGATCACCGCGCCGATGGTGCAGGCCACCACGTAGTGTGTGCGGCCGTCGTGCCTCAGTACCGTCAGGTGGCCGGCGTCGGGTTTGAGGGCGGTGAAAAGCGCGACGGCGACCAGCGCCACAACGATGATCGGCTTGAAGACTTCGGCCGGCAGCCGGGCGGCCAGCAAGGCGCCGCCGAAGCTGCCGGCCAGGGCAATGACGGCCATGGGCAGCGCCGTCCTGAGGTCAGGCCGGACGCGGCCGTAGTACGTCACGGCGCTGGTGGTGGTGCCGAAGATGGACCCCATCTTGTTGGTGGCCAGCGCCTGCACCGGCGTGATGCCCGGTACCAGCAGCAGCGCCGGAAGCTGCAGCAGCCCGCCCCCGCCCACTACCGCGTCCACCCAGCCGGCAGCGAATCCGGCCACCACTATCAGGACGAGAGTGGCGAGCTGGATCGATTCGAACCCCGAGACCACCCTGGCGGCTCAGGGACGTCAGTTGCTGCGGACGGCGTTGACCACGAAGTCAACAGCCTTGTCCACGGCCACGTTTTCCGCTTCGCCTGTGCGGCGGTCCTTGATCTCAACCACGCCGTCCACGAGTCCGCGGCCGACGGCCACGATGGTGGGCACGCCGACGAGTTCGGCGTCGCCGAACTTCACGCCGGGGGAAACCTTGGGGCGGTCATCGTAGATGACGTCCAGGCCGGCGGCTTCGAGTTCGACGGAGAGCTGCTCGGCTGCGGCGAAGATTTCCTCGCCACGGCCGACGGCGACGACGTGGACGTCCGCCGGGGCCACGGACCGGGGCCAGATCAGGCCCTTGGCATCGTGGTTGGCTTCGGCCAGGGCAGCCACGGCGCGGGTGACACCGACGCCGTAGGAGCCCATGGTCACCACGACCTGCTTGCCGTTCTGGTCCAGGACCTTCAGCTCCAGGGCCTCGGCGTACTTGCGGCCGAGCTGGAAGATGTGGCCCATTTCGATGCCGCGGGCGGTCTCCAGCGGCCCGGAGCCGTCGGGTGCCTCGTCGCCGGCGCGGACCTCGGTGCATTCAATGACGCCGTCCCAGCCGAAGTCGCGCCCGGCCACAAGTCCGAAGACATGCTTGCCGGCCATGTTGGCGCCGGTCACCCAGGCGGTGCCGTTCACGATGCGCGGGTCCACCAGGTAAAGGAGCTTGGCGGCGCCCTCGAGGCCGAGCAGGGGTGCGCCGAGGGACATTCCCGGGCCGAGGTATCCCCGGACAATCAAGGGATTCTTGGCGAGGTCCTCGTCTCCTGCCGCTTCCACGGTGATCTCGCCGGCGACGGGGAGGTAGGCGCCGATGTTGGCCTCGACGCGCTTGAGGTCGACTCCGCGGTCACCGGGCACGCCGATGACCACGATCTGGCGCTCACCGGTGGGCAGCGTCACGGCGAGGACCACGTTCTTCAGGGTGTCGGCGGCGGTCCAGGCGCCGCCGTCGGCCTCGCTCCGGGGCACGAGCTGGTTCGCCGCGTCCACCAGGGTTTCGATGGTGGGCGTGTTGGGGGTGTCGCGGATCTCGGCAGCGGGGGTGTCCGTGAAGTCGATCTCGGCCGGCACCACGGTGGTAACGGCCTCGACGTTGGCTGCGTAGCCGCCGGCCGAACGCACGAACGTGTCCTCGCCGATCTCGGTGGGGTGCAGGAATTCCTCGCTCCTGGAGCCGCCCATGGCCCCGGCGGTGGCCGCCACCGGGATGACCTCCAGGCCAAGGCGCTCGAAGATCTTCAGGTAGGCGGCCCGGTGCGCGGCGTAGCTGGCGTCCAGCCCGGCGTCGTCGACGTCGAACGAGTAGGAGTCCTTCATGATGAACTCCCGGCCGCGCAGCAGGCCGGCGCGGGGACGTGCCTCGTCACGGTACTTGTTCTGGATCTGGTAGATGCTCAGCGGCAGATCCTTGTACGAGGAGTAGAGGTCCTTGACCAGGAGGGTGAACATTTCCTCGTGGGTGGGGGCCAGGAGGTAGTCCCCGCCCTTGCGGTCCTTGAGCCGGAAAAGTCCCTCGCCGTACTCGGTCCAGCGGTTGGTGGCCTCGTAGGGCTCCTTCGGCAGCAGTGCGGGGAAATGCACTTCCTGGGCGCCGATGGCCGCCATCTCCTCGCGGATAATCTGTTCAACCTTACGCAGCACGCTCAGGCCGAGGGGCAGCCACGTGTAGATGCCCGGCGCGGCACGGCGGATGTAGCCGGCGCGGACGAGGAGCCTGTGGCTGGCCACCTCTGCGTCGGCGGGATCTTCACGCAGGGTGCGCAGGAACAGCTTGGAAAGTCTAAGGACCACGGGTCGGTATCCGTTTCTGGGGGAAAGTGCTGATTGTCTGGGTACTAATCTACCGGCAAGGCAGCGCCGCGGCTTCCGCGTCCCGGGCGCCGGTGGCCGCACTACAGAAGAGCCACGCCCCGCAAAGAAGCCCCTGGCCGTCTCCGGCTGGTCATCCTTGTGGTGGCGTGGCTCCGCGGCCGGTCATGCCGCTAATTCTCTGAGACCATCCGCGCCCGAACGACACGGTTAGGTAGAACCTATGTGATGGTGGTCACCGATTCAAGTCTGCGTGCCCGGATGATCCCGCTGACAGCCCCGTTACCGCACGCTTCCGCACCGGCGGACCGGCGTCCGTTTAATCGCAGCCCGTTGATCACAGCCCCTGGCAGATCTAGATTTATTTCATCAACCGATGAATTACTCGCCGGGAACCTTCCGGTGATGCCGGAGGCGGACATGGGAAGAGCAACAGATGCGGGCCCGGCTCCGGGCCCGTCGTCGGGTTCCGGGCACGGCGCTGCGGGCCCCGCCGTGGAAGCCGCGGGCCTCCACGTCCGCCGCGGCGGAACCCACGTCCTCCGCGGCCTCGAATTCACCATTCCACCCGGCCGGATCACCGGGCTGCTGGGGCCCTCGGGAAGCGGCAAGACCACGCTCATGCGGGTCCTCCTCGGCGTTCAGCGGATATCCTCCGGCACTGTCCGCGTGCTCGGCAGGCCCGCGGGCCATGCCCGCCTTAGGCATGAGGTTGGCTACGTCGCGCAGTCCCCCAGCGTGTACACAGACCTGAGCGTCGAGGCCAACGTGCGCTACTTCGGCGCCATGCACGGCCGGAACCGCGGCGACGCCGCAGCGGCGATTGCCGCCGTCGGCCTGGCGGACCTGGCCGGGCGAAAGACCGGCGACCTGTCCGGCGGGGAGCTCAGCCGGGTGTCGCTGGCGTGCGCCCTGGTGTCAGAGCCCGCGTTGCTGATCCTTGACGAGCCCACGGTGGGGCTGGATCCGGTGCTTCGGGCCGAGCTGTGGGACCGCTTCCGCACCATGGCCGACGCCGGGACGACACTTTTGGTTTCCAGCCACGTCATGGAGGAAGCCGGCCACTGCGCCTCGCTCCTGCTGCTCCGGGAGGGCCTGATACTCGCGCAGCTCACGCCCGCGGAGCTCAGCCGGCGGGGCGGAAGCGAGGACCTGGAGAAGGCCTTCCTCAACATCATCCGCGGCGCCGGGAGCGAGGTGGCGCCATGAACTTCGGGATGATGCTGGCCACGGCGGGCCGGGTGTTGGACCAGCTCCGGCACGACCGGCGGAGCATCGCCTTGATTCTCGTGGTTCCGGCGTTGCTGCTGACGGCGGTCTACTTCCTCTTCGAAAATGAAGCACTGCCCGCCGGCGTCCCGCGGACCTTTGACCGGGTGGGACTGATGATGCTGGCGATTTTCCCGTTCGTGGTGATGTTCCTGGTGACCTCCATCACCATGCTCAGGGAGCGAACGTCAGGGACGCTTGAGCGGCTCCTGACCACGCCCATCCACAAGGCGGACCTACTGTTCGGTTACGCCGTGGCGTTCTCGGTCATGGCCGCCATGCAGTCCCTCGTGGCCACGGCGGTGGCGTACTGGATCTTCGGCCTGGACATCAAGGGCAGCCCTGCCCTAGTGGTCATGGTGGCCGTCGTCAACGCGGTGCTGGGCGTGGCACTGGGACTGTTCTGCTCGGCCTTCGCCCGGACTGAGTTCCAGGCCGTGCAGTTCATGCCCGTGGTGGTGGTGCCGCAGATCCTGCTCTGCGGACTCTTTGTGGCGCGCAGCCGGATGAACGGCTTCCTGGAGGGCGCCTCCAACGTGCTTCCGCTGACGTTCTCGGTGGACGCACTGCAGGAGATCGCCGGCAACAGCACGGCCACGGCCGCAATGTGGCAGGACGTCGGAGTCATGGCCGCCGTGGTCCTGGCGGTGCTGGTCCTCGCTGCGCTGACCCTGCGGCGGAGCACGCCGTGACGGAACGGCGCGGACGGCGTTCCGCGGGCGGGGAAGGATCCCGCGACCAGATCCTCGCTGCCGCGCGGGGGCTTTTTGCCGAACAGGGCTTCGAGGGCACCAGCCTGAGGCAGGTGGCGCGGAAAGCCGGCGTGGACCCCGCCATGGTCCATCACTTCTTCAGCGGCAAGGATGAGCTGTTCTCCCGGAGCGTGGGGCTGCCCGCCGATCCCGCGCAGGTCTTTGCCGGAGTGGCGGCATCCGCACCCGGGCAGCGCGCCGAAGCCATTGTCCGTGCGGTCCTGCGCCTTTGGGACAGCCCGGCACAGCGCGGCCTGCTTGCCTTCCTCCGCGGCACCATCGGGTCCACAGCCAAGACCGCGCTCCTTAGGGATCTGGTGGCACGCACAGTGCTGCCCCGGATCATGGCCGGTGTGCCCGGAACGGCAGATGAGGTGGCCATTCGGGGCAACCTCATGGCCAGCCAGCTCGTGGGGCTTGTACTGGTCCGTTACGTGGTCAGGCTTGAGCCGCTTGCCTCGGCCTCGCAGGATGACGTGGTGCGGCTCGTTGCGCCGAACATCCAGCGTTACCTGACGGGACGACTTTGAGAAACGTTCAGAACAGAACGGTGGCGAAGGTCCCGACCTGGCGGAAGCCGACCCGTTCATAGGTGGCGCGGGCCCGGGAGTTGTAGTCGTTGACGTAGAGGCTGGTGATTGGCGCTATCTTCTGGGCCAGCAGCACCACTGCGGCCATGTAGCCCGCGCTCAGGCCCAGCCCGCGGTAGCTGGGGTTCATCCACACGCCCTGGACCTGGGTGACTTCCGACGTCACTGCCCCGAGCTCGGCCTTGAACACCACCTCGCCGTCGCTCAGGTGGACCAGGGAATGCCCCTGGCGGATCAGCCCGGCCACCCTCCGGCTGTAGAAATCGCGCCCGCCCAGGTACGGCGAGTAGCCCACTTCCTCCTCGAACATTGCCGCGCAGGCGGGCAGGATGGTGTCGAAGTCGGCATATTGCCCGAACCCCAGCTGCCAGTTAGGTTCAACGGCCGGCGGTCCGGCAATGGTCATGAGCGGCTGGTCCGGCCGCACCTCGTGTGCGGCGTGGCCGAGCTGCTCCAGATGGCTGTGCAGGGCAAGGACTGTGCCCGCCGGGCCGAAGATTGAGGCGTACCGGCGGCCGGACCGGTGGGCTGCCGCTGCCACTGCCCCGGTGAAACCGGGATCAAGCTGGACGGGAACCAGGTTGGCGCCCGCCCAGCAGGCACCGACCAGCACGCCGTCCTCAAAGACGCCCAGCACATTGGCGCCGCCGGGAGTCGGCGCGGCCGTTCCGGTGGATTCCAGGTGCGCAAGGATGAAGACATTCGCCACCGGATCCGCGCCGGCCAACTGGCGCAGCCCGGCCGTGTCCGCGACGCCGAGTACCCGGACGGTTGCGCCGTCCGGGTCTGTTCCGTCCTTATGAGACGCTAACCACGGGGCTACCCTTGACAGCATCTTCGCCATCGGCCTCCCCCATCTCTTCCGCGATACGCATGGCCTCTTCGATCAGTGTCTCAACAATCTGGCTCTCGGGAACAGTCTTGATGACCTCGCCCTTCACAAAGATCTGGCCCTTGCCGTTGCCGGACGCAACGCCCAGGTCCGCTTCGCGTGCTTCGCCCGGTCCGTTGACGACGCAGCCCATGACGGCGACGCGCAACGGGATCTCCATGCCCTCGAGTCCGGCGGTCACCTGTTCGGCCAGCGTGTACACATCCACCTGCGCGCGTCCGCACGACGGGCAGGAGACAATTTCCAGCTTGCGCGGGCGCAGGTTCAGCGACTGCAGAATCTGGTTGCCCACCTTGATCTCCTCGACCGGCGGGGCGGACAGGGAGACGCGGATGGTGTCGCCGATGCCGCGCGAAAGCAGCGCCCCGAAGGCGGTGGCGGACTTAATGGTGCCCTGGAAGGCGGGGCCGGCCTCTGTGACACCGAGGTGCAGCGGCCAGTCACCCTTCTCGGCCAGCATCTCGTAGGCCGCCACCATGATGACCGGGTCATTGTGCTTGACGGAGATCTTGAAGTCGTGGAAGCCGTGCTCCTCGAACAGGGAGGCCTCCCAGACGGCCGATTCAACCAGCGCTTCCGGCGTGGCCTTGCCGTACTTCTTCAGGATGCCCGGCTCGAGGGACCCGGCGTTGACGCCGATGCGGATGGACGTGCCGTGGTCCTTGGCCGCCCTCGCGATTTCCTTGACCTGGTCATCGAACTTGCGGATGTTGCCGGGGTTCACGCGCACGGCCGCGCAGCCGGCCTCAATGGCCGCGAAGACGTACTTGGGCTGGAAGTGGATGTCCGCGATGACCGGAATCTGGGATTTGCGGGCGATGATCGGCAGCGCCTCGGCGTCATCCGCCGACGGGCAGGCCACACGGACAATGTCGCAGCCGGACGCCGTCAGTTCCGCGATCTGCTGCAGCGTGGCGTTGATGTCCGTGGTGGGGGTGGTGGTCATCGACTGCACGCTGATGGGCGAATCGGACCCGACGCCCACGGAGCCGACTTTGATCTGGCGCGTCTTGCGGCGGGGCGCAAGGACGGGCGGCGGTGCGGATGGCATTCCCAGGCTGACCGAGGTCACGTGGACTCCTTGTATCGAAGAATCAGTAAGTACGGCGGCTAGGCTGCGTGCCCGGCCAGCAGGCCGGTCAGCGGCGCCCACACCGTGGTGCGTGTGCCGGAAATGACGCCGGCTGCCGCGAACGGGTCCTGCCGGAGGATCTCGTTCAGCGCGTTCTCGTCGGCCGCCTTGAAGATGAGCAGTGCACCGGCGCCGTCACCGTAGGGGCCGCTCGCCAGGATGGTCCCCTCCTCCGCCAGTCCTGCGGTCCATTCGCGGTGCGCCGGGCGGCTGGCATTGCGGGTCTCGGTGGACTCGGCGTCGTATACGTACTCAACAGCAAAAACAGTCATACGGATACCCTATCCCGCAGCCGGGCTAGCCGAGGAGCACGACCTTCGTGAAAGCGGCGACGCCGGCGGCCCACAGCATGGAGGCGAGGGTCCCGATGATGAAGCGCTCTGCCGCAACCGGCGTTTCCTTTAGCTCGGCGAAGCGGCCCAGGCCCTTGATGGCCACCACGTAGGCAATGGCCACAGGCTGCCCGGCGAGAATGGCGAGGCATACGGCCAGGCGCTCCAGCACTCCGATGATCGCCCCGCCCCGGAGGATGCGCACGGTGGGCGCCGCCGCGGTCGCTTCACCGCCCACCGTAATATCGCCGTTCACGGTGTTTTCACGGTCCGGTTTTTCACGGTCCACGTTTTCACGGTCCACGCTTTCATGATCCACAGTGACGTCGGCCGAGGGGTCATCGGCAGCGTCCGCGCCGGCGGTGACAGCGTCGGCTTTGTCGTCGATGGTCCGGGCCAGCCTGAACACCAGCGCTGTCACGGGCCAGCCTACGAAACCGGCCGTCAGCAGTGCTGCGGCGATCCAGAGTGCGTTCACCGTTCTCCTCGGTTGCTTGCGTCGGGGCCGACGGTGTCGCGGATCAGCCCATGGGCGGTTGCCAGCAGCATTTCCGCCGCTGGCCTCGCCGCCCATTCTTCCTGCCATCCGGATCTGAGGATGGCCCGGCTCACCGACTGGTCGCTGATTCCCAACTCCCTGGCCACCTGTTTCTGCAATCCGTGCCGGCCGGGATCACGCTCATTCTTGGCGCGGAGCGCATCGACCACCCGCCACTGGGCTTCGGTCCGTTCCCGGACCAGCCGTCCGATGAGCCGCAGCACAGCCTCTGCGTTGGCGCAGGCCCTCACCCCGGCATCGCGGGTTTCGGCACCACGGCTCCCGGCGCCACCGCCCGCCGGGGCGCCCGCGGAGGCAGGCAGGCCGCGCCGGACACCCCGGAGACCACCGCCAGGGGACGTGGCGGCGGCGGCCTTTGCCCGTGTCTCTTATACACATCTCTGGCGCGCCGCTACGAAGGCAGGTCCGGATCCTTCGCGGGGGCTGGCCGTTAACGGCAGGTTCACCGGCCCGACGCCGATGCCCACATACCAAAGGCCACTCCGGAGCGCATGCAGGGCTACGTCCACCACGGCAGCGGGCTCGTCAAGGACGCCCTGGACCTCGTCACCCACCGAGCGCTCGAACCGGGCACTGGAGAACGGCCGCAGCCCGTCGAGGAATTCGGGCACCCTGTCAATGTCAGTACTGCTGCCCCGCTGGTCGATGGTCATGACGTACATGAATCAACCTTAGGCGGCTCAACTTCCAACATCAATCATTTTCAGCTGATTGTTTAAAATCAGCCAAAAAGAGGTGAATGCTGACGTCACCGCCCAGCGGGTGCTAACCGAAGAGATTCACCGGTTTCACGATGTCCGCGTAGATCAGCAGCGCGCCCATGCCCATCAGGAGCGCGGCCACCACATAGGTCACCGGGAGCATCTTCGCGATGTCAAAGGCTCCGGGATCGGGTTTGCCAAACAGCTTGGCCACGCGCCGGCGGACGGCCTCGTAGAGCGCTCCGGCAATGTGTCCGCCGTCGAGAGGCAGCAGCGGCACCAGGTTGAAGACCGCCAGCGCGAAGTTCAGGCCGGCAATCAGGCCCACCAGGGCCGCGAGCCTGGACTGCGCCGGAACCTCTTCCATGGCGGCCACTTCGCCGGCCACCCGGCCCACGCCCACCACACTGATGGGACCGTTCGGGTCCCGGGGCTCCTCGCTGAAGGCCGCCTTGGCCACCCCGGCCACGCGGGCGGGGAGATTGAGGATGACGCCGGCAACCTGCCGGATGTTCTCCCCTGCCATGGGCAGGACGGCCGACGCCGGTTGCGGCACCAGCGCCGTCTGCGCCCCGATGCCGAGGAAGCCGACATCCTGGTACATCAGCTTCCCGGCGTCGTCCTTGGCCTGGCGGCCGTCGGCACCGACCACCGGCCGCGCCGAAAGCACCGGCGTGACGGTGGTGGTGACGGGCGCACCGTTCCGCTGCACGGTGATGCTGACTTCCCTGCCGGCCGAGGCGCGGATCCAGCCTGTCAGCTCATCCCAGCTGGTCACGGCCTTGCCGTCGAAGGCCGTGATGACGTCGTTGGGCTTGATGTGCGCGGCGGCAGCGGGAGTCAGCTTGCAGTCGGCTGAGTTCGGATCGACGGTCTCCCCCGCCTTCACCTGGCACTTGGAGACGTCGGCGATGGTGGTTGTGGGCTCGGCCAGGCCGAATCCCATGAGCATCACTGCGGTCAGCACCACGCCGATCAGCAGGTTCATCGCCGGTCCGCCGAGCATGACGATGATCTTTTTCCAGACCGGGAGCCGGTAGAACACGCGGTTCTCGTCCCCGGGGCCGACTTCCTCATGGGCCATGGAGCGGGCCTCGGTGGCCAGTGTCTGGAACATGCCGGTGCTGGAGGGACGGACGGAACCGTCTTCCTTGTTGGGCGGGTACATGCCGATCATCGACACGTAGCCGCCGAGCGGAAGCGCCTTGAATCCGTATTCGGTCTCGCCCTTTTTCGTGGACCAGAGGGTGGGGCCGAAGCCGATCATGTACTTGGTGACGCGCACCTTGAAGAGCTTGGCCGGGAGCAGGTGTCCCACCTCGTGCAGGGCGATGGAGACCGCGATGCCGACGGCCACAAAGACGACACCAATAATGAAGAGAATGACGGGACTCATGCTTTCGATCTGCTGCTTCCTAGAGACTGCTCACTGCTAAACGTTCGTGCGTGCGTGCACGTGCCCACTTCTCAGCATCCAGCACGGACTCGACCGTTAGCACGGAGGAACCCGGATGTTCGCTGAGTACGGCTTCGATGGTATCCACGATGTCTGTGAACCGGATCCGGCCCGCATGGAACGCCATCACGGCTTCCTCGTTGGCGGCGTTGAACACGGCCGGGTAAGTGCTTCCCTGCTTCGCCGCGTCCTTGGCAAGGCCGACGGCCGGGAAGGCGGCGGCGTCCAGCGGCTCGAACGTCCAGCTGGTTGCCTGCGTCCAGTCGCAGGGTGTGGCCGCCTGCGGAACGCGGTCCGGCCAGCCCAGCCCGAGGGCGATGGGCAACCGCATGTCCGGCGGGGAGGCCTGGGCGATGATGGAGCCGTCCACGAACTGGACCATGGAGTGGACCACGGACTGCGGATGGACCACGACGTCGATCCTGTCCAGCGGGATGTCGAAGAGCAGGTGGGCCTCGATCACCTCGAGACCCTTGTTGACCAGGCTGGCGGAGTTGGTGGTGACCATGGGCCCCATGTCCCACGTGGGGTGGGCGAGGGCTTCCGCCGGGCTGACGGACGACAGCTGCTCCCGGGTCCGGCCGCGGAACGGACCGCCCGACGCCGTCAGGATGAGCCTGTCCACTTCGGCGGCGGAGCCTGAACGCAGGCACTGGGCGATGGCCGAATGCTCCGAATCCACCGGCACAATCTGGCCTTCCGCGGCGGCGGCTTTGACGAGGGAGCCGCCCACGATCAGCGATTCCTTATTGGCCAGCGCCAGCGTGGCTCCGGATTCCAGGGCGGCCAGCGTCGGTGCCAGTCCGATGGATCCGGTGATGCCGTTGAGCACCACGTCCGCCTCGACGGCGGCGATCCGGGTGGAGGCGTCGGGGCCGCTGATGACCTCCGGACGGTACCCTGCCAGCCCGGCCGCCCGAGCGGCGTCGTCGATCAAGTCCTGCAGACGGCGGGGATCCCCCTGGGCCATGCCCACCGCGGCGGCCTGCGTGTGCACGGCCTGCTGCGCCAGGAGCTCCAGGTTGCCGCCGCCGGCGCTCAGTGCCACCACCTCGAAAAGGTGCGGGGCGCCGTCGACGACGTCAATCGCCTGCGTGCCGATGGAACCGGTGGATCCGAGGAGTACGATTCTGCGCGGCTGCCCTGTCGCTGGACGGCCGGCTGGACGGCTGGAGCCCGAAGTCTGCATGGATTAAGTATCCCGCACCGCGGGCCGCCTCCGGACGGGCGGTAAGCACCCGGACTAGCCGAGCGCGAGTTCCAGGACGCCCTTGGACACGGTGGATACCGCGCCGGCGTACGCGATCACGACGACGATCTTCCGCACCAAGCCCGGCTGCACCCGCCCCGACAGCAGGTCACCGGCGACGATTCCGAGGATCATGGCGGCCAGGATGCCCAGCCACTGCCAGCCTTCCAGGGCCGGAAGGTGGCCGCCGGAGAACAGGTATTTGGTCAGCAGCGAGGACAGGCCCGTGGTGATGAAGTAGGGCTGCAGGGTGGCGCCGAAGCTCCGTTGCTCCCAGCGCGTGACGATGGCATACGCGGTGATGGCCGGACCGCCGACTCCGGCGGCCGCGTTCATCAGCCCGCTGGTAAATCCCAGCGTCACCATGGGGGCAGCGCCCGCGGCCCGCCAGGAGCTGCGGTTCAGCCGCTGGGAAGCCAGCAGCCCCAGGATCAGCAGGACTCCGATGCAGATCTCCAGCGGGGCCTCAGGGACATGGCTGGCCAGCCAGGCGCCGGGTACCACGCCGGTCAGCGCGGAAGCCGCGAGGCCGAAGTAGCGCCGCCACTGGACGTGCCGCCAGACCCGCGACAGGATCAGCAGCGACGACGCCGCACCGCAGAGGTTGATGATCATCACGCCGTCGAACGGCCCCAGGAGCACCACCAGGACCGGCGAGACTAGGAGGCCGAATCCCAGCCCGGCCAGTCTTTGCGCCAGCGCTCCCGCGACAACCACGATGAGCACCAGAGCAAACATGGTTCGATCCTAGTGCCGCCCGCGACTGCCTTGACGGGTTTCCCGGCAGGCGTAACGTGGAAACGTGGACTGGGCTTCCTGGTTCGACGCGCCGGACTACGAATTCGCCCGGCTGGTATTGCAGCGGGGCATAGCCGCGCTCTATTTCGTTGCGTTCCTGTCAACCCTGAACCAGTTCCCTGCGCTGCTCGGCGAGCGCGGCCTCCTTCCCGTCCCCGATTACCTGTCGGGGTTCAGCAGGCTGCGGCGGCCCACGCTCTTCCGATGGCGTTACTCGGACCGGCTGCTCCGCGCCGTGTGCGGGACGGGGCTTGCCATCTCGGCCGTCCTGGTGGCCGGACTTCCGCAGGCGGGGCCCCCGTGGCTGCCGATGATCGCTTTCCTGGCGCTGTGGCTGCTGTACATGTCGATCGTGAACGTGGGGCAGACGTTCTACGGATTTGGCTGGGAGATGCTGATCCTCGAGGCCGGCTTCACCGTGGCTTTCCTGGGTTCAGACCAGACAGATCCGCCCCGGACCGTCCTGCTCCTGGTGGCGTGGCTGGTGTTCCGCCTGGAGTTCGGCGCGGGCATGATCAAGATCCGCGGCGGCCGGGAGTGGCGGGACCTCACAGCCCTGTACTACCACCATGAGACCCAGCCCATGCCGGGTCCCCTGAGCCGGCAGGCGCATCTGCTGCCGAAGCCCTTTCACCGGCTGGAGGTGCTGGGCAACCACTTCGCCCAGCTCGTGGTGCCGTTCTTCCTGTTCGCTCCCCAGCCCGTGGGAAGCGCCGCGGCGGGCATCATCATCTTCACGCAGCTGTGGCTTGTGGCCAGCGGCAATTTCGCGTGGCTGAACTGGATAGCGATTGTGCTGGCCTTCGCCGCAGTCAGCGACTCCGTGGCCCACGCAGTCCTGCCGGTCCTTCCGCTGGACTGGCACGCGGCCGGCGGCGCTCGGCAAACTCCGCTGTGGTGGCTCATCCTCACGCTCGCCGTCACGGTGCTGCTCCTGGTGCTCAGCTACTGGCCGGTCCGTAACCTGTTCTCCCATCATCAGCTGATGAATGCCAGCTTCAACCGGTGGCAGCTCGTGAACACGTACGGCGCGTTCGGCACGGTCACGAAGCAGCGGATCGAGGTGGCGGTGGAGGGCACCAGCGACGAGGAGCCCGACGAGTCGGCGGACTGGCGGGAGTACGGATTCAAGGGAAAGCCCGGGGACGTGCGCAGGCTGCCGCGCCAGTGGGCCCCGTACCACCTGCGGCTCGACTGGCTGATGTGGTTCCTGCCCCTGCGCACCGTGCACGAGGAGTGGTTTTACGCCTTCCTGGAAAAGCTGCTGAAGGCGGACAAGGTGGTGCTGCGCCTGTTGCGCGACGACCCGTTCGACGGCGAGCGCCCCCGCTGGGTGCGCGCCCGGACGTACCTGTACCGTTTCTCCAGCCGGGCCGAGTTCCGTGAGACCGGCCAGGTCTGGATCCGGACGCCGCTGTACGAGGCCATCCCGCCCCTGTCCCTGCGGCGCGGCGGCTGAGCAGGCAAGTGCGGAGAGGAAGCGCCCGCGTTAGCGGGCCTTGCGGAGGGTCGCTTCGGCGTGCTTGAGGATGGGGCCGTCGATCATCTTGCCTTTGAACTGGAACACGCCGGTCCCGGCGGCGCGGGCGGCCTCGAGGAGTTCCCTGGCGGCGGCCACTTCATCCCCCGACGGCGCGTAGGCGGCACGGACGGCAGCCACCTGGCCGGGATGGATGCAGGCCTTCGAGCTGAAGCCGGAGGCCACGGCGTCCCGTGCCTCCTCGGCCAGCCCCTCAAGGTCGGGGATGTTGACGTAGACGGCGTCGACCGCCTCCTTGCCGAAGGCACCGGCAGCCAGGAGCACCGACGAGCGCGCGTGCAGGGCCACGGCGCGGTAGCCGCCGTCGTCCTTGCGGCTGGATGTCCCGCCGAGGGACGCGAGCAGGTCCTCGGCGCCCCACATGAGCGCCACGACGTTCGGGGCGGCGGCGATGGCCGGCGCGTTGACGATGCCGGCCGCCGTCTCGCACAGCGCGATCACGTGGAAGCCCTCCAGCGCCCGGAGCTGCTCAGCGCTTTCCGTCTTGGCGAGCATCACGGTGCGGTAGGGCGTGTGGGCCAGGCAGTGCAGGTCCTTTTCGAAGTCCTCCGTGCCCGCCGGGTTGATCCGGACGATGGTCCGGCTGGGATCGAGCTCCGGCCCTTCGCCTGAGCTGCCGAGCTGGGCAAGGATGGCCCCCCGGGCCCGCTTCTTGTCCGCAGCCGCCACCGCGTCCTCGAGGTCGATGATCACGGCGTCGGAGCGCTCGGCAGCCTTCTGGAAACGCTCGGGGCGGTCAGCAGGGCAGAAGAGCAGGGCCGGGCCCATCACAAAAGTCATACAGTCATTGTCCGATTATTTTTCCGTCTGCGCCTGCATGTACGCCTCCCGCGTCCACATCAGGCAGCTGCGCGTGGCGAGGGCCACCACTGTGCCGTTCTGGTTGCGGCCGGTGTGCTTCATGGTGACGATCCCCTGGCCGGGCCGGGACGCGGAGAGCCGTTTGCCCGTGATGACGGTCTCGGTGTAGAGGGTGTCGCCGTGGTACAGCGGACCGGGGAAGGACACATCGGTCAGTCCCAGCTGCGCGATGATGGTGCCCTGCGTCAGCTGCGGAACGGACTGCCCGACGACGGTTGCCAGGGTGAACATGGAGTTCACCAGCCGCTGGCCGAACGGCTGCCCCGCGCTCCACGCCGCGTCAAGGTGCAGCCCCTGCGTATTCATGGTCATGGTGGTGAACAGGACGTTGTCGGTTTCGGTGACCGTCCGGCCCGGACGGTGCGCGTACACCACGCCCTCTTCGAGTTCCTCAAAGTACAGCCCGCGCTGTTCGATCACGCGGGGGCTGCCGCTGGTTGGGCTTGTCGAAACCCCGTCAGCACTCTGTTCAGCGTTCGCCGTCATACGGTCAGTTCCTGGTCTTCCTCGAGCAGCTCGACGCCGGTGGCAGCGGCGACGTCCTCGACGGAGACGTTCGGGGCCAGCTCCCGCAGCACCAGGCCGTCCGGCGTCACGTCAATGACGGCGAGGTCCGTGATGATCCGGTCCACGCAGGCCTTGCCCGTGAGCGGCAGGGTGCACCGCTCCACGATCTTTGGCCGGCCGCTCCGGTCCACGTGCTCCATCATGACGATGACCTTCTTGGCGCCGAAGACCAGATCCATGGCGCCGCCCATGCCCTTGACCATCTTGCCCGGGATCATCCAGTTGGCCAGGTCCCCGTTGGCGGCGACCTCCATGGCGCCGAGCACGGCGACGTCCACATGGCCGCCCCGGATCATGCCGAAGGACAGCGACGAGTCGAAGAAGGCCGCGCCCTTGTTGACCGTGACGGTTTCCTTGCCCGCATTGATGAGGTCCGGGTCCACCTCGTCCTCGCCGGGGTAGGGTCCGACGCCCAGGATCCCGTTCTCCGAGTGCAGCACCACCTCGACGCCGGCGGGGATGTAGTTCGGGATCAGCGTGGGCATGCCGATGCCCAGGTTGACGTACTGGCCGTTGCTGAGTTCCTGCGCCACCCGCTCCGCGAGCTCGTTGCGCGTCCATCCCTTGCCCTCCGGGTGGGACGTCGCGGCACGCCGGTACTCATGGCGGACGGCCTCGGGGCGGGGCGGCGCCCCCTGCGAGCTGTTCGACTCCATGGCTACGCTCCTGCCTGTTCGGTGGTGCCGGCTGCGGACTGCGCCGAAAGGGCAACCGTCCGCTTTTCGATCCGCTTCTCGATCTCGGGTGCGACGACGATGCGCTGGACGAAGATGCCGGGCACGTGGATGTGTTCGGGGTCCAGCTCCCCCGGCTCCACCAGTTCCTCGACTTCGGCGATGGTGACCCTGCCCGCCATGGCACAGAGCGGGTTGAAGTTCATTGCCGTGGCGTGGAAGACCAGGTTGCCGTGGCGGTCGCCCTTCCAGGCGTGGACCAGGCCGAAGTCGGGTGTGAGGGACTCTTCGAGGACGTAGTCCACGCCGCCGAAGCTGCGCACCTCCTTGGGAGCGGAGGCGACCGCGATGCTGCCGTCGGCGTCGTACTTCTGCGGCAGGCCGCCGTCGGACACCTGGGTACCCACGCCCGCTTTCGTGTAGAACGCCGGGATGCCGGCACCGCCGGCGCGCAGCTTCTCCGCCAGCGTGCCCTGCGGGGTGAGGACCACCTCGAGTTCGCCGGAGAGGTACTGCCGGGCGAACTCCTTGTTCTCCCCGACGTACGAGCTGATGGTGCGGCGGATCCGGCCGTCCCTGAGCAGGATGCCGAGGCCCCAGTCGTCCACGCCGCAGTTGTTGCTCACGGTTTCCAGGTCCTTGGCGCCGCGGTGGTGCAGGGCGTCAATGAGGGCCACCGGGATCCCGCAGAGGCCGAAACCCCCGACGGCGAGCGACGCGCCGTCGTGAATGTCCGCGACCGCTTCAGCAGCGCTGGCAACAACCTTGTCAATCATCGTTGATCCTTTCAGGCCGGCTACAGTCCGAGTTCCCGGGCGATCAGCATCAGCTGGACCTCCGTGGTGCCCTCCCCGACTTCAAGGATCTTGGAGTCGCGGTAATGGCGCGCCACGGTGAATTCGTTGATGAAGCCATAGCCGCCGAACACCTGGGTGGCGTCCCGCGCGTTGTCCATGGCTGCCTCGCCTGCGACCATCTTAGCTATGGCCGCCTGGGTCTTGAACGGCTTGCCGGCGAGCATCCTGGCGGCCGCATCGTAGTAGGCCAGCCGGGCCGTGTGGGCGCGTGCCTGCATGCGGGCAATCTTGAAGGAGATGGCCTGGTACTTGCCGATGTTGTGGCCGAAGGCCCTGCGGTCCTTGGCGTAGCGGACCGAGAGATCCACGCAGCCCTGGGCCGCGCCGGTGGCCAGTGCCGCGATGGCGATGCGGCCTTCGTCAAGGATGGACAGGAAGTTGGCGTAGCCCCGCCCCTGTTCACCCAGCAGGTTGGCCTCGGGCACGCGGACGTCCTTCAGCGTCAGCGGGTGGGTGTCGGACGCGTTCCAGCCCACCTTGTTGTACGCCTTCTCGGCCTTGAAGCCGGGCGTGTCGGTCGGCACCAGGATGGTGGAGATTTCCTTCTTGACGCTGCCGTCCTTGCGCTCGTGCTGGCCGGTCACGGCGGTCACCGTCACCAGCCGGGTGATGTCAGTCCCGGAGTTGGTGATAAATTCCTTGTTGCCGTTGATCACCCAGTGCCCGTCTTCCAGCCGGGCGGTGGTCTTGGTGCCGCCGGCGTCCGAGCCCGCTTCCGGCTCGGTCAGGCCGAAGCCTGCAAGCGCCTTTCCGGACGCCAGCAGCGGCAGCCATTCCTCCTTCTGGGCCTCGGTACCGAAGCGGTGGACGGGCATGGCGCCCAGGGAAACGCCCGCTTCCAGGGTGATGGCCACGGACTGGTCCACCCTGCCGAGCTGTTCCAGCGCGAGGGCCAGGGCGAAGTAGTCCCCGCCCATGCCGCCGGATTCTTCGGGGAACGGCAGACCGAACAGGCCCATGTCCGCCATCTGGGAGACAACCTCGTAGGGGAAGCTGTGCTCTTCGTCGTGCTTGGCCGAGACGGGCGCGACGACCTCGTCGGCAAATTCCCGGACGGTGTTGCTGAGGTCCTGGTATTCCTCGCTGAGCTCAAAATCGGCCATAGCTAGGCTTCCTTACGTTCATTGGTTGGATCTTGGATTGGGGATTCTGACGGGCCGGCGGGCGGCTCGGCGTGGATCGTGGCGAGCACCTGGTCCGCCTTCACGAGGTCACCGGTCTTCGCGCTGATGTGCACCGTTCCGGCCACCTCGGCCACGAGCTGGTGCTCCATCTTCATCGCTTCCACGGCTAGCAGCACCTGCCCGGCTTCCACGGCGTCGCCGTTGTCCACGGAGACTGACACGACGGTCCCCGGCATGGGTGAGCGGACTTCGGGGTCGGCCACACCCTCTTCCCGCTCGATTGCGGCCAGGACGCGCGCGAGGCGGGATTCCCGGGTGAGGACGTCGAGGCCGCAGGACCATCCGCCGTTTCCCACGTAGACCTGCTGCGGACGCCCTTCATGGGGGTGGCCCTCCCAGTGGGAGCCCAGCGCGAAGGTGTGTGCCTGCCCGTCGATTTCAAGGTCGACGGACCGGCTGGTCAGGGCCAGGAGGGCGGCCTTTCGCTCCGGTCCGCCGTTGACGCGGACCGTCGCATGGCCGAGGTCCTGTCTCTTATACACATCTAGATGTGTATAAGAGACAGGTGGCCGCGGCTCCGCCGGGGAGCCCGAAGCTCATGCGCCAGGGGGCGGGGGTGCCCAGCCGCCAGCCCCGGCCGGTGTCCCAGGGCGAGGCGACGCCGGCCGGCGCCTCATGCATGGCCCAGAACGGGAGCGCCGCGGCGATGAGCTCGGTGTCTCCGGCGCTCCGGAACGTGAGGTCCGGCATCTTGCGGTCAATGAGGGTCGTGTCGAGGCGGCCGGCGCGGACGTCGTCGTCGTTGATCAGGAGCCGCAGGTATTCCACGTTGGTTCCGACCCCCAGCACCGTGTACCGCTCCAGCGCCCTGTCCAGCTTGTCGAGTGCCGCTTTGCGGTCCGGGCCCCACGCGATGACCTTGGAGAGCATGGGATCGTAGTCGCTGGAAATTTCCAGTCCGGGCTGCAGCGACGAGTCGATGCGGATGTGCGGGTCCGCGGAGGCGGGCGCGAAGGCGGGCGGGTCCGCCCGGGCCGTGAAGGTGGTGCCCCGTTCATCGAGCAGGACCACCTCGCCGGAGGACGGCAGGAAGTTCCGCTCCGGGACCTCCGCGTATACGCGCGCCTCTGCGGCGTGGCCGTTAAGCACGACGTCGTCCTGCGCCACGGTGAGCACCTCGCCGGCGGCGATGCGCACCTGCCACTCCACGAGGTCCACCCCGGTGACCATTTCGGTGACCGGATGCTCCACCTGCAGGCGCGTGTTCATCTCCATGAAGAAGAATTCGTCCGGGGCGTTGTCCGAGACCAGGAACTCCACGGTGCCCGCCCCGGTGTAGTGGACGCTCCGGGCCGCCTGGCAGGCGGCCTCGCCGATCCGCGCCCGGGTGGTTCCGCCGTCGGCCAGTGATTCCAGGAGCGGCGACGGCGCTTCTTCAATCACCTTCTGGTGCCTGCGCTGCAGGGAGCATTCGCGCTCCCCCAGGTGGATGACGTTCCCGTGCGTGTCGGCGAGCACCTGCACTTCGATGTGCCGCGGGGCCTTGACGAGGTGTTCCAGGAAAAGCGTGTCGTCGCCGAAGGCGCTGGCCGCGACGCGACGCGCGGTGGCCAGCGTTGCCGGGAGGTCCTCCGGCCGTTCCACCACGTGCATGCCCTTGCCTCCGCCGCCCGCGGACGGCTTGATGAGCAGGGGATACCCCACGGCCGCGGCGGCGGCGATCAGGTCGTCGTCGGTCAGCCCCGGTTCGGCGATGCCCGGGATCACCGGGACGCCGTATCCGGCCACGTGGTTCTTGGAGCGGATCTTGTCCCCCATGACGTCCAGGGATTCGACGCCGGGGCCGATGAAGGCGATGCCGGCGGCCTCCAGGGCGCGGGCGAACTCCACGTTCTCGCTCAGGAAACCGTAGCCGGGGTGCACCGCCTGGGCGCCGGTGTCCTTGCAGGCCCTGATGATCGCCTCGATTTTCAGGTAGCTTTCGGCCGCGGCGGCCGGACCGATCCGCACGGCGAGGTCCGCTTCCCGCACGTGGCGGGCGTCGGCGTCGGCGTCGCTGTAGACGGCGACCGAACGGATGCCCATGGCGTGCAGCGTCCTGATCACCCGGCAGGCGATTTCGCCGCGGTTGGCCACGAGGACGGTGTGGAACAGGTTGGGGTCAGCTGGATTGGTCATGGCCGCTCACATCCGGAAGAGGCCGAAGGAAGTCTCCGGCAGCGGGGTTCGGGAGACGACGTCGAGCGCCAGTCCCAGGACAGTGCGGGTGTCCGCGGGGTCGATGACGCCGTCGTCCCAGACACGGGCGGTGGAATAATAGGGACTCCCCTGGTCCTCGTACTGCTGCTTGATGGGAGCCTTGAAGGCTTCCTCGTCCGCTGCGGACCACTCCTGCCCGGCGGCCTCATACTGGTCGCGCTTCACCGTGGCCAGCACACTGGAAGCCTGGTTGCCGCCCATCACGGAGATGCGGCTCGCGGGCCACATCCACAGGAAGCGCGGCGAGTAGGCCCGCCCGCACATCGAATAGTTGCCGGCGCCGAAGGATCCGCCGATCACGACAGTCAGCTTCGGCACGCGGGCGGTGGCGACGGCCGTCACCATCTTGGCGCCGTTCTTGGCGATGCCGCCCTGTTCGACGTCCTTGCCCACCATGAAGCCGGAGAGGTTCTGCAGGAAGACCAACGGGATGCCCCGCTGGTCGCAGAGCTCAATAAAGTGGGCGCCTTTGAGCGAGGACTCGCTGAAGAGCACGCCGTTGTTGGCCACGATGCCCACGGGATGCCCGTGCAGCTTCGCGAAGCCGGTGACCAGGGTGGTGCCGTAGTTCTTCTTGAATTCGTGGAACCGGCTGCCGTCCACGAGGCGGGCGATGACCTCACGGACGTCATACTGTGCGTTGACGTCCGTGGGGACGGCTCCGTAGAGCTCCGCGGGGTTCACTACAGGCTCGACGGCGGTGTCCACGTCCCAGGCGGGCGCGGCTGGCCGCGGCAGGGTGGAGACGATGTCGCGGACGATCTGCAGGGCGTGTTCGTCGTTCTCGGCCAAGTGGTCCGTGACGCCGGAGATCCGGGAATGGACGTCGCCCCCGCCGAGCTCCTCGGCCGTGACGATCTCGCCGATGGCCGCCTTCACCAGCGGCGGTCCGCCCAGGAAGATCGTTCCCTGATTGCGGACGATGACCGTCTCGTCGCTCATGGCCGGAACGTACGCGCCGCCGGCGGTGCAGGAGCCCATGACGGAGGCAATCTGCGGAATCTTGGCCGCGGACATCCTGGCCTGGTTGTAGAAGATCCGGCCGAAGTGCTCCTTATCCGGGAAGACCTCGTCCTGTTTGGGGAGGAAGGCTCCGCCGGAGTCCACGAGGTAGACGCAGGGCAGCCGGTTTTCCAGCGCGATCTCCTGGGCCCGCAGGTGCTTCTTCACCGTCATGGGGTAGTAGGTGCCGCCCTTGACGGTGGCGTCGTTGGAGATGACCAGGACCTGGCGCCCGTGGACCAGGCCGATGCCCGTGATCACGCCGGCGCCAGGAGAGTCGTCGTTGTACATCCCGTTGGCTGCCAGCGGGGCAATCTCAAGGAACGGGCTGCCGTCGTCCAGGAGCTGGTCGATCCGCTCCCTCGGAAGGAGCTTGCCCCGGGCCACATGGCGCTCGCGGGATTTCTCCGGCCCGCCCAGGGCGGCCACGGCGAGCCGCTTCCGCAGTTCGCCGGCGAGCGCCTCCTGGGCGACGCTATTGGCCGCAAAGGCCTCGCTCGTGGCGTCCAGCTTGCTGGCGAGTGTCTCCATTGACCGCTTCCATTTCCTTGACCGGCCCGGATTCCCGCGGGCCCGGCTATTTTCGGTTAGTGCCGTGTAACTGAGATTTAGGTTAGTCTCTATTAACTGTGATGTCCAACACACGGATGAGTTGCTAGAGTTTGCAGTTTCGAGGAGGAAATGTGCAGATCACGGAGCACGGCCAGGTTGCCGAAAGCAGCGATGCCGTCCAGCCCGCCCCGCCGGACCAGGGAACCACGCCCAACCGCGCGACGCAGCGCAGCCGGGCCAAGGAAACCCGCCGTCAGGCCCTGCTGTCCGCGGCCGCCTCCCTCTTCGCCGCCGACGGTTTCAACCGCGTCTCCCTGGAGGACCTCGGTGCCGCCGCGGGGGTGAGCGGCCCCGCCGTGTACCGCCACTTCCCGGGGAAGCAGGCCGTGCTGGGGGCCCTGCTCCTGACGGTCAGCCAGGACCTGCTCGACGGCGGCCGGCTCGTTGTTGCCGACGCCGCGGACCCCCTCGCGGCGCTGGGCCGGCTGGTCCAGTTCCATGTGGACTTTGCGCTCAGCAATCCGGACGTGATTCGGGTCCAGGACAGGGACTTCAGCAACCTCACCGACGAGGACCAGGCCCATGTCCGGGCGCTGCAGCGCAGCTACGTGGAGCTGTGGGTGGACGTTCTGGCGGGGATCCACCACGCAACGGACACGGCAGACCTCCGGATGCGCGCCCATGCAACCTTCGGACTGATCAACTCCACGCCGCACTCGGTCCGCAACCACGGGCGGAGAATGGCCATCAGGTCGGCACGGCCGCTCCTGGAGAACATGGCGCTGGCCGCCCTCACGGCGCCCGGCGGACCCCAAGCCGCCGCTGACTGAGCCGGCGCACCGCTGATTGAGCCCGCCCACCGTTGATTGAGCCCGCCCAGCGCTGATTGAGCCCGCCGAAATCGGTTTCGACAGGCTCAATCAGCAGGCACTAGACCATCGCGAGCGCCATGCCCGGATCAGCCAGGAGGGCTCCGAGGTCCGCCAGGAACCGGGATCCCT
Organism: Arthrobacter sp. KBS0703; assembly: GCF_002008315.2. NCBI lineage: Bacteria > Bacillati > Actinomycetota > Actinomycetes > Micrococcales > Micrococcaceae > Arthrobacter > Arthrobacter sp. KBS0703. The sequence continues at coordinate 2,421,768 of NZ_MVDG02000001.1, forward strand.
GCTCGCCGTCCACCAGCCGGTGATCGAAGGACAGGCTCAGGGTCATGACCTGTCTGAGCGCGACCTCGTCCTGGTACTCCCACGGCATCTTCCGCACCGCGCCCATGGCCAGGATGGCGGCCTCCCCCGGATTGAGGATGGGCGTCCCGGCATCGATCCCGAATACACCGATGTTGGTGATGGAGATGGTGCCGCCGGAGAGCTCCGCCGGGCTGGTCTTGCCGGCTCGGGCCGTCTCGGTCAGCCCGGTCAGCGCCGTGGACAGCTCCGCCAGCGTCATCCGGTCCGCGTCCTTGATGTTGGGAACCGTCAGGCCGCGCGGGGTGGCCGCCGCAATCCCCAGGTTCACGTAGTTGAACTGCACGATCTCCTGGTTGGCCTCATCCCACCGGGAATTGAGGGTTGGACTGCGCCGCAGGGCGATCAGGGCCGCCTTGGCCACGAGGGTCAGCGGCGTCAGCTTCAACCCGGCAAAGGCCTTGCTCGCCTTCAGCCTGGTCAGGAGCTCCATGGCCGGCGTGACGTCCACGGTCAGGAACTCCGTGACGTGGGGCGCGGTGAACGCGCTGGAGACCATGGCCGCCGCCGTGAACTTGCGCACCCCCTTGATGGGCGTGCGCATCTCGCGTTCACCAGGCCGGGGAGACGGAACGTGTTCCTGCGCCTGGCCGGCTTCGCCCGCCAGCTCCTGGGCCGCGGCCGGAAGGTCACCGCCGCCCACGAAGTTCCGTACGTCGTCGCGGGTTATCAGCCCGCCGGGGCCGCTGCCGGTAACATGCTCCAGGTCCACGCCAAGGTCCTTGGCCAGCTTCCGCACCGGCGGCGTGGAGCGGGGCCGCTCGCCGGTCAACGGTTCGGCGGGCTTGGTTTCGACAGGCTCAACCAGCGGCGCGGCGGTTTCGATATGCTCAACCGGCGCGGCTGCGAAGGTGCGCGCACTGCGGACAGGGCGGCCGGTATCTTCGAGGACCGCGCCGTACCCCACCAGGTTCGGTTCGCGTTTGGCGGCGGGCGCCTCAGCCGCACCGCCGGCGGGCTGGCCGGCGGCCTCACCCTCCACCTCGAAGGAGACGATCGGCTTGCCCACCTCCACCACGGTGCCCGGCTGCTCGTGCAGGGCGGTGACCACACCGGCAAACGGGGAAGGCAGCTCCACGACGGCCTTCGCCGTTTCCACTTCGGCAATGATCTGGTTCAGGGTCACGGTGTCGCCAACATTGACCTTCCAGCTGACGATTTCGGACTCGGTCAGGCCTTCGCCGAGATCGGGGAGCCGGAATTCCTTGATCATGGTGGCGGTCATCCTTCCAGCCCGCTCAGCGAGTTCGGCCGGCCGAGCGCACGGTCAACGCCGTCGAGGATCCTGTCCAGGCTCGGAAGGTGGTGCATCTCCAGCTTGGAATAGGGGTACGGCACATCGAATCCGGTGACGCGGACGGGAGCAGTCTCCAGGTAGTAGAAGCAGCGCTCGGTGATACTGGCGGCCAGCTCGGCGCCCAGGCCACCCGACTGCCCGGCCTCGTGCGTGATGACAAGCCGGCCGGTCTTGCGGACGGATGCCTCCAGCGCCGCATAGTCGACGGGCGCGAGGGAGCGGAGATCAATGACTTCGATGGAAACTCCCTCATCCGCCGCGGCAATGGCGGCGTCCCGGGCGGTCTTGACCAGCGGGCCGTAAGCCACCAGCGTGACATCCCGTCCGTCCGTGATGACGCGGGCATTCCCCAGCGGCAGCGCGCTGCCCGGCTCCAGGGTCTCATCGACGTCGCCTTTGTCGTGGTAGCGGCGTTTGGGTTCGAAATACAGCACGGGGTCATCGCAGGAAATGGCCTGCTGGATCATGGTGTACGCGTCCTGCGGGCTGGACGGGCTCACCACCCGCAGGCCGGAGGTGTGCGTGAAGTACGCCTCCGGAGACTCGGAGTGGTGCTCGGGTGAACCGATTCCGCCGCCGAACGGGACGCGGACGGTGATGGGCATCTTAACGGCGCCCTGGGTGCGGTAGTGCATCTTGGCGACCTGGCTGACGATCTGGTCGAACGCCGGGTAGATGAAGCCGTCGAACTGGATCTCCACGACGGGACGGTAGCCGCGGTAGGCAAGGCCCACCGCCGTGCCCATGATGCCGGCCTCGGCCAGGGGCGTGTCCACAACACGGTGCTTGCCGAAGTCCTTCTGCAGGCCGTCGGTGACTCTGAAGACGCCCCCCAGGGTTCCGATGTCCTCGCCCATAAGGACTACTTTGGGATCGTTTTCGAGGGATTTGCGCAGGCCCGAATTGATGGCTCGGGCAAAGGTCATCTGTGTCATCAGCGTGCACCTTCCTCTGAGTTGGCTCCTGCGGGATCGCCGAAGGATGCCAGGTAACGGGAGTAGTGGTCCTGCTGGCGGTCCAGCCAGGAGTTCGGCGTGCTGTAGACGTGCTTGAAGATGTCAAGCGGCTCCGGCTCGGGCATGTTGATGGTGCCGGCCCGGAGTTCCTTGGCCACGGCGTCGGCCTTCGCAGCGACCGCGGCCTCAAGGTCCGCGGTCAGCAGTCCCTTGCGGTCCAGCAGCGACTTCACCCTGCTGATCGGGTCCTTGGCGGCCCAGTCCTCGAGCTCGTTGGCATCCCGGTACCGGGTGGGGTCATCCGCCGTCGTATGCGGTCCCATCCGGTAGGTCACGGCCTCGATGAAGGTGGGGCCGCCGCCGCGGCGGGCACGGTCCAAGGCAATGCGGGTCGCCGCCATGACGGCGAGGACATCGTTGCCGTCGACCCTGATGCTGGGAATTCCGAAGCCTGAGGCGCGGTCCGCGAGGTGGATGTGGGACTGCAGCCGCACGGGCTCCGAGATGGCCCAGTGGTTGTTCTGGCAGAAAAACACCACGGGAGCCTGGAAGCTGGCCGCAAACACCATGGCCTCGTTGACGTCGCCCTCGCTCGTGGCGCCGTCGCCGAAGTAGGCCACGGCGACGCAGTCGGCGCCGTCGTTCTGGATGCCCATGGCATAGCCCGTGGCGTGCAGGCTCTGCGCCCCGATGATGATCTGCTGCGTGGCGACGTTCACGGTGAACGGGTCCCAGCCGGCGGAGGCGTTGCCCCGCCAGGCTCGGACCAAGTCCTCCGGTCTCACTCCCCTGCAGTAGGCAACACCGTTGTCACGGTAGCTGGGGAAAACAAAGTCGTCGTCGCGCAGCGTGCGGGCCGATCCGATCTGGGCTGCTTCCTGGCCGAGCAGCGGCGGCCAGAGTGCCAGTTCGCCCTGGCGCTGGAGCGCCGTGGCCTCGGCGTCAATCCTGCGGATGACCACCATGTCCTCATAGAGGGAGCCGAGCTGTTCGTCCGAGATGTCCCGGACCCAGGGGTCGTACTCCGGATGGCTGACACGCTCCCCTTGGGGGGTGATCAGCTGGACCAGGTTCTGGCTGGCCCCTCCTCGATGTCCCGTACTGTTGCCCGGGCCGACGGCGGGTGTACCGCCCTGGCCCACTTCGTCTGTCAACACCGTTGCGCAACCTTCTGACGTCGTGTGACCGCCCCGTGCAAGGACTCGTGATCCCGCCGCGCGACAGCCTTCGGGGCACCGTTGCCCCGGATAATTGTGACCATACTCACAATGCTCAAGGGGTACAACCACCGCCGCGGAAACTGAGCACAATGCACCATTTGGCCGACCCGGACCGTGCTAGCCTTGCGCATTATGCAAGCTTTGGATGGCACTGACACGCGGCTGCTTTCAGCCTTGGCCCGGGATCCGCGCAGGACCGTGGTGGCCCTGGCCCAGAAGCTGGGACTGTCCCGGAACACGGTCCAGGCACGGATGGCCCAACTCGAGAAGAAACACGTCTTCCTCTCCTTCGAACGCCGCATCAATCCGGTGTCGCTCGGCTACCCGCTCATGGCTTTCATCTCGGTGCACGTCCAGCAGCAGAAACTGGGCCGGCTCGCCGAAGAGCTGGCAAGCGTGCCCGAGATCCTGGAAGGCTACGGCCTGACGGGTTCGGCCGACCTTCTGCTCCGCGTAGTGGCACTTGACGCCGAAGACCTCTTCCGGATCAACGGAAAAATCCTCGCGTGCGACGGCGTGGACAGGACCGATACAGCCCTGGCCATGGGCGAGCTTATTCCGTTCCGGATCCAGCCCCTGCTGGACCGTGGCTCCGCAGCCGAGTGATGCCGCCGTTCCGCCCGGGGCCGATCCGCCCAGGGGATCGGGCCACAGGATATTGCCACGTAAAATGACTCGAGACATGCCCGGGCGCCGGCAACGGCCCAGTAATCAGGTACGCCCGTGTGGCGGTTGCCGGAAAGGCTCCAGTTGAGCAACCCACAGGACCCGTATCAGCCCGGTCAGCAACCGTACGGCCAGCAGTTCCGCGGCCGCCGGCCGCTCCCTCCCGCGCCCTTCGGGCTGCCGGGCCAGCCTCCGGCGAGGAGCCGCAAGGGCCTGTGGATCGTCGTGGGGATCGTCGGAGGCGTCCTGCTGCTGGTGGTGGTGGGAGTGCTGCTGCTGCTGAACCTCGTGGGCGGGGCTACGCGGAAGGCCTCTGACCTTGCGGACGACTTCACCAAGCTGGTGCTCGCCGGGGAGACGGACAAGGCCTACGACGACTTCATGGACCCGGCGCTCAAGAAACAGCTGACCAAGGAGGATTTCGCTTCCGGCGTCGAGAGCCTCAAGCTGGACCAGTCCTGCGCCACTGTGTACGACGACCTCAAGATGAGCTCCGAAAGCGGATCCAATATCGCCGATGTGACCGGAGTCATTAATTGCGACGGCAAGGACATTGCACTCGTATACCGCTTCGCCGGCAAGGACGAGCTGAAGATGGTCAACATCCGGCTCAAGCCGAAGGGCTGACCGCCGCCCACCCATCCACGGGCCGCCACGGTCCGAATTGCTTCCGAGAGCCCCGCCCGGGGCTCCGCAGTCCGGCCGGGGCAGGCGCCCCGGCCTAACCGGAAGGATTCGGGCCATGCGCAACTCACCGAACCGCCTTATCGCCACCGTCTTCGGAGCCGTCTACCTGCTCGTGGGACTCGTCGGATTCGCCGTGACAGCGGGAATCGGCTTCTTCTCCACCGAAGGCGCCAACCTCATCATCTTCGAGGTCAACCCGCTGCACAACGTAATCCACCTCGCCATCGGCGCCGCACTATTGTCCGCGGGCCTGAAAAACGTCCAGCTGGCCCGCACCGTCAACGCCGGCGTCGGTGCCGTGTACCTGCTGGTGGGCATCCTCGGCCTGTTCCTGCTCAGCTCGCCGCTGAACATCATTGCCCTCAACGGAGCGGACAACGTGCTCCACCTGGCCAGCGCCGTTCTGCTGCTGGGCGTCGGCCTGTCCATGGACAAGGCCCCCGTGGCCGCCCGCGCCTAGGTGTACTCGGCCAGGGCAGCAGAGAGCCAACCCCCATGCAGCGCGAGGCAGAGCTCCGCAACCGCCGGGAAGCGGGCTTGATAAGACAAACGCCGACGGCGGATGCCCCGCCGCCGGCGTCGCCCGGGGAGGCAGCCGTCCGGCTGTTCGCAGGCTTCGCGGGTCTCGGCGCCGCTTCCGTCAATCTGGCAGTCTCTTCCAGCCTGTTCGCTGCGGACGGGACCGGGCCGCCGTGGCAGACCGGCCTGGCCGTGGCTGCCGCCCTGTGGGGAGCAACCCTGCTCGCCTGGACGGTGGCGGCACTGCGGAACGGCAACTTTCCTTGGGCCCGCACATCCGCAGCGGCGCTCCCGGCAGCCGCGGCGGTCCACGTGCTGGCCATCGTCACGGGCGCAGGAGGCGACATGGCCGGCCTCAGCCTCAGCCACCTCGCTGCCTTGCTGCTGACCCTTATGATCATCGCTGCCAAAGCCTGGCTTGGCCGGCAGCCCGGCGGTGATGACGGCGGCGTTGATGTCGACGGCGGCCGGCCCGCCTCCGGTGGAACGGGTGCCGGGCGGCTCCTCGCCACTGCCTTCGCCGGCGCCCTGGCGGTCGCGGCCATCGCGACGCCGGGACTCGCGGGGTCCACGGCCGGCCAGTTCGCCGTCCCGCACGGCAGCCATTCCGGCGGCGCGGCCGGACACCACGGTCCCTGAAGCAGCACCAGCAGCCAGGCACACAGAAGCCCCCGCGCCTACGCGCGGGGGCTTCTGTCTTGTTGGCCGGTCAGCGGCCCGGAGCTAGATCACGGAATCAGTGATCAGCGGCTTTCTCGGCACCGACGCCGGTCAGGGAGCGGACTTCCATCTCGGCCTGCTTGCTGCGGTCCTCGCGGTTCTTGTCCAGGACCGTGCCCAGCCAGCCGAGGAGGAAGGCCAGCGGGATGGACACGATGCCCGGGTTGCTCAGCGGGAAGATCGCAAAGCTGGCTCCCGGAATCATCGACGTCTTGGCCCCTGACACCACCGGTGAGAGCACGATCAGGATGATCGCCGATGCCAGGCCGCCATACATGCTCCATACTGCGCCCTGGGTGGTGAACCGGCGCCAGAACAGCGAGTAGATGATGGTGGGCAGGTTGGCGGATGCGGCGACGGCGAACGCGAGCGCCACCAGGAAGGCGACGTTCTGGCCGTTGGCGAAGATGCCGCCCAGGATGGCCATGATGCCGATGACCACCACGGTGCGGCGGGCCACCTTGACTTCAGTGTCGGCGTCGGCCTTTCCCTTGGCGATGACGCTGGCGTAAATGTCATGGGCGAAGGACGCCGCGGCGGTGATGGTGAGTCCGGCCACCACCGCGAGGATCGTGGCGAAAGCAACCGCGGAGATGAAGCCCAGGAGCAGCGGTCCGCCCAGGTAGAAGGCCAGCAGCGGGGCGGCGGAGTTGACGCCGCCGGGAGCAGCCTTGATGGTGTCCGCACCGACGAGGGCAGCGGCACCGTAACCGAGGACCAGGGTGAACAGGTAGAACAGGCCGATCAGCCAGATGGACCACACCACCGATTTCCGGGCTTCCTTGGCCGTGGGCACGGTGTAGAAGCGCATCAGCACGTGCGGCAGGGCGGCCGTGCCGAGAACCAGGGCGAGGCCGAGGGACATGAAGTCCAGCTTGGATGTTTCGGTCTTGCCGTACTGCAGGCCCGGGTTCAGGACGTTGGGGTTGTTGGAGGTCTCCACGGCCGCACCCAGCAGGCTGGACAGGTTGAAGCCGTAGATGGCCAGGACCCAGAGCGTCATCACGGCGGCACCGGCAATGAGCAGGATGGCCTTGATGATCTGCACCCAGGTGGTGCCCTTCATGCCGCCGATCAGCACGTAAGTGATCATGAGGGCGCCCACGACGATGATCACCAGGGCCTGGCCGCCCCAGTCGCTGATGCCCAGCAGCAGGGAGATCAGGCTGCCCGCACCGGCCATCTGGGCCAGCAGGTAGAAGAAGCACACTGCCAGGGTGGAGATGGCGGCGGCGATGCGGACCGGACGCTGCCTGAGCCGGAAGGAGAGGACATCGGCCATGGTGAACTTGCCGGTGTTGCGCAGCAGTTCGGCCACGAGCAGGAGCGCCACGAGCCAGGCGACAAGGAATCCGATGGAGTACATGAAGCCGTCGTAGCCGTTGATGGCGATGGCACCGGTGATCCCCAGGAAGGATGCCGCGGACAGGTAGTCACCGGCGATGGCGGTGCCGTTCTGGGACCCGGTGAAGGAGCGGCCGGCCGCGTAGTAGTCGGCCGCGGTCTTGTTGTTCCGGCTCGCCCGCAGGACGATCACCATGGTGACGGCGACGAACAGGGCGAAGATGCCCATGTTCAGGAGCGTGGTGTCCTTGAGCGCGGCGACGTCGACCGCTGTAGGAATGCTGATCACTTGGATGCTCCACCCATGCGGTTGCCCGCTTTGTCGAATTCGTGGCCCTCAATGCCGTGGCGGATCTCCGCGGCGATGGGGTCCAGCTTCCGGTTGCAGTAGCTGACGTACCAGCCCGTAATGGCAAAGGTGGTGACGAACTGGAGCAGGCCCATGATCAGCCCCACGTTGATGTTCCCCCACACCTTGGTGGACATGAAGTCGACCGCATAGTCGGCCAGCAGGACGTAGGCGAAGTACCACAGCAGGAATGCCACGGCCATGGGGAAAACAAAGCTGCGGTGGCGCTTGCGCAGTTTCTGGAACTGCTCGGTGGCTTGGACTTCCTCGAAGTCCGCGGACGCCGCGACGTCCGGAGTTCGGGCACTGTTACCCATCGTTCCTCCTCATTGAGACTTTCTCCCACACGGGCTCGCACGCTCCAGGCCAGTGTGACTCCTATCACTGTGCTCCGGTCTTGGGAAAGGTTCCAGTACCTGCGGAAACCGGTCGCCTAGCGGTCACGATGCTGCGACAAACGGCACGCGCTACGCTGGGCAACATGCCCGACTCCCCTCTCTACGCTGTCGCCGCCGTGGCGGTGATCGCCCTGGCGATTGCCGTCGTCGTCGGGGTTGGCCTCAAGGTGCTCCGCTCCTTCCGCGAGCTGGGGACCGACGCCGAGCGTGCCACCTACAACACCCTTCATGCGGCGTCGAAGGCCGGCCGGCACCTCCGGACGGGGCTGAACCCGGCCGGTGCTGCGAAGGCCAGCCGGCAGCTCCGGGCCCTGCTGGGGTGCGACGCCCTGGCCATCACCGACGTGTCCGGGGTGCTGGCCTGGGACGGTCCCGGCGAAGAGCTCCGGCCCCGGCTCATGGAGCTCGCCGCCGATGTGCTGTCCAACGGGAGGACGCAGATGTTCAGCGCCGGCGACCTGCAGGTGCCTCCCCGGAAATCCGGTTCGATTGCGTCCGCCGTCATCGCGCCCATCCGGGCGGGCTCCCGGGTGGTGGGGGTTGTTGCGGCCTTTGCCCCTTCCGCCGGAGCCGGCCTGGTCCGCGCCACCACCGAAGTGGCCGACTGGGTGGCCGCCCAGGTGGAGCTGGCGGAGCTGGATGCCTCGCGGACCCTCCTGATGGAAGCGGAGGTCCGGGCGCTGCGGGCACAGATCAGCCCGCATTTCATCTACAACTCGCTCAACGCCATTGCCTCCTTCATCAACACGGACCCGGCGCGGGCCCGCGAACTGGTGGTGGAGTTCGCGGACTTCACCCGCTACTCGTTCCGGCGGCACGGGGACTTCACCACGCTCGCCGAGGAGCTGCGGTGCATAGACCGGTACCTCCTGCTGGAACGGGCCCGGTTCGGTGACCGGGTACAGGTGAGCCTGCGGATCGCGCCGGAGGTGTTGAGCACGGTGATACCGTTCCTGAGCCTGCAGCCGCTCGTGGAAAACGCGGTCCGGCACGGCCTCGAGGCGAAGGAAGGCCCCGGCCACATCACCATCTCCGCCAACGATTCCGGCGCCTTCGCGGAGGTCACCATCGAGGACGACGGCGTGGGGATGGATCCGGTGCAGCTTCAGTCCATGCTGGCCGGACATCTGGACGGGGAACACGTCGGGCTGCGGAACGTCGACGCACGGCTTCGCCAGGTGTACGGCGACGACCACGGGCTGGTGATCGAGACGGCCCCCGGCGAGGGGACGCTGATCACCATGCGGGTCCCCAAGTCCCAGCCGGGGCACAACGCCTGAGAACCCCGCGGCCCGGCCGGCAGATAACCTAGAACCATGATTAACGTACTCGTCGCCGACGACGAGCTGCCCGCCATCGAAGAACTCGCCTTCCTGTTGGGCAGGGATGAGAGGATCGGCACCATTTTCCGCGCGTCCTCCGGCGCCGAGGCGCTGCGGGCCCTCGAAGCCGAAACTGTGGACGCCGTCTTCCTCGACATCCACATGCCGGCAGTGTCCGGCCTGGAGATCGCGAGGGTCATTTCCCGCAGCAGCCGGCCACCCGCCGTCGTCTTTGTCACCGCGGACGAGGACTGCGCCCTGGAGGCTTTCGAGCTGGCCGCGGTGGACTACCTGCTGAAGCCCGTCCGGGCGGAGCGGCTGGCCCGCTCCGTGGGCCGGATCAGCGAGCTGATCCGCGACGGCGGCGGCCCCGCCCCGGAGATGATCACCGTGGACCAGGGCGGCACCACCAGAATGATCCGGCGCGACGACGTCACTTACGTCCAGGCGCAGGGGGACTATGCGCGGCTGCACACGGCCGATGCCAGCTACCTCATCCGCGTTCCCCTGGCGGACCTTGAACAGCAGTGGGCGGACGCCGGCTTCATCCGCACCCACCGTTCGTATCTCATTGCGCTCTCGCACGTCACGCACCTGAAGCTCGCCGCGGTCCGTCCCAGCGTCACTGTGGAGGATGCCGAGCTGCCCATCAGCCGCCGTCACCTGCCGGCCGTCCGGGAGAAGCTCGAGGCCACCCGGATCCGGCCGCAGGCATGACACGCGTCAGGGTGACGGCGCCCCGTTCCGCGGCCAGGCCGGCAACCGAGCCGCGGGAGGCCGCCGAGGAATCGGAAATGGGGCAGGTGTTTGTCCGCTCCCTGATCCGGTCCCAGCTGCGGCTCGCCCTGGTGGTTGCGGGCGGATTCCTGCTGATTCTCGGCGCGTTTCCCCTGCTGCTCGGTGCCATCCCCGGGCTGGCCGAAACCCGGATTGCGGGAATCCCCTTTGACTGGCTCCTGCTGGGCGCCGGAATCTATCCGGTGGCCGGGATCAGCGCGTGGCTGTATATCCGCAGCGCCACGCGCAACGAGGCGCGGTACCGGGACCTCGCCGAGGACAAGCTGTGAGCCCCGCCGTCGGGATCGCCGCCGTTGCCGCCGTGTCGGTGGCCACCGCGGTGATCGGCTTCTACGGGCTCCGGATCTCCCGGACCACCGGCGACTTCTACGTGGCTTCCCGCACCGTGCGGCCCTGGTGGAACGCCTCCGCGATCGGCGGCGAGTACCTGTCTGCCGCAAGCTTCCTCGGCGTGGCCGGCCTGATCCTGCTGTCCGGCACTGATGCCCTGTGGTATCCCGTGGGGTACACGGCCGGCTACCTGATGCTCCTGCTGTTCGTGGCGGCCCCGCTCCGCCGCTCGGGGGCCTACACGATTCCGGACTTCACGGAGGCGCGGCTGGACTCCCGCGCCGTGCGGCGGGTGACGAGCCTGGCAGTGGTCATTGTGGGCTGGCTGTACATTGTTCCCCAGCTGCACGGCGCCGCCCTGACGATCCGGACCACCACGGGCCTGCCGCCCTGGGTAGGGTCCACCGCGGTGGTTGTGGTGGTGTGCCTGACCGTGGTTGCAGGCGGCATGCGTTCGATCACTTTTGTGCAGGCATTCCAGTACTGGCTCAAGCTCACGGCGCTGGCCGTCCCCATCATCTTCATGGTCTTTGTCCTGAGCGGAAACGATCTTCCGGCAGAGGCCGCCCCTGCCACCAACCCCACGGGCCAGGTTCCGGCCGGCCCGTACCAAAACATCTCGCTTCTGGTGGCGCTGCTGTTCGGAACCCTGGGCCTGCCGCATGTCCTGGTCCGCTTCTACACGAATCCGGACGGGCACTCCGCCCGGCGCACCACCCTGATTGTGCTGGGCCTGCTCTCCGTGTTCTACCTGTTCCCCACGGCCTTCGGACTGCTGGGTCGCGTCTTCGCACCCGAACTCGCCGACACAGGGCAGGCCGACGCCGTGGTGCTGCTGCTGCCGGGACGCCTCGTGGGCGGGCCTGCCGGCGAACTGCTGTCGGCCCTCGTGGTGGCCGGAGCCTTCGCCGCCTTCCTGTCCACGACGTCAGGGCTGGTGGTTTCCCTGGCCGGCGTGATCAGCCAGGACGTGCTCGGGGGCAGCGTCCGCGGCTTCAGGCTGGCCGCGCTGGTTTCAGCCACGGTTCCGCTGGGCCTGGCATTCACGACGGACTCGCTGGCCCTCGCCGGCAGCGTGGGCCTGGTCTTCGCCTTCACGGCCTCCACGATCTGCCCGGTGCTGCTGCTGGGAATCTGGTGGCGGGGCCTGACCGATGCCGGTGCCATTGCGGGCATGGTGACGGGAGGCGTGCTGTGCGGCGGGGCCATGGTGGCCGGAACAGTGCTCGGGGCGGCCGGGACGCCGTCCTGGCTGGCCCAGCCGGCGGCCTGGACGGTGCCTGCAGCCTTTGCCGTCATGATCCTGACGTCCCGGGCAACCAGTGCACGCGTGCCGCGGACCATCACCAAGGTCATGACCAGGCTGCACACGCCCGAAAGGCCGCTCGCCACGGAACGCTGAGCGGGCTCCGGCGGCCCCAGCCTACGGAACGCGGACGCTCAGCGGCGGGTGACGCCGTTCAGTCGATCGCGGCCATCAGTTCGACGACGCGGTCCAGGAATGCGTCCACCTGGGTTTCCTCGTAGCCGTCCTTTCCGACGGCCGGACGGAACACGGCCCGGCGGACGTTGTCCACGCTGAGCGGCTTGTCCTCCTCAAGGTAGCCGATCAGGTCCTTGCAGAGCCTGTCCACGTCCTTGGTGTTGTAGCTCCGCGCCTTCTTCTTGACCGGGTGGCGGAACCTCTCGCCGTCGGGCCTGTGCAGGCGGCCCCGAAGCGTTCCGGAAAGCTGCCCGATCTGCCGCAGCCAGGCATCCTCCCCCTGCACCGCGATGAGTTCGTCGCGTTCGCGGCGGGCGAAGGCGTCTTCGAGCCGATCGAGGGCCGCGTCAACCGCCGTAGCGGAATATCCGCCCTTGACCGGGTCGAAAGACACCGACCGGACGTCGGCGCTCTTGATGGGGTGGACGGCCGCCGCCGGCGTCTCCAGGGATACACGGGCCCGCTGCAGGAACTGGTCCACCTGCTTGGCGTTGTAGCCGTAGTCGGTCCGCGCCACACGCTCGAAAGACGCGGGGATCTGCCGCTTGCTGTCCACTCTCACCATGTTTCCTTCAATGCTTTTCAGCTCAGTAGTAACCGCAATATTGTAGGGCGCCGCGCTAGCCGGCGGGGACCCGGCAGAGCCGTGCCCGGCAAACCCGGACCCCCAGGGCCGGAGCCTCAGGGCCGGAGTGTCAGGTGCCGGACACCAGGACGAACAGCATGTACGCCACCGGGGACGCGAACACAATGGAGTCGAGCCGGTCCATGACCCCGCCATGCCCGGGCAGGATGCTGCTCATGTCCTTGATGCCCAGTTCGCGCTTCACCATGGACTCGGCGAGGTCGCCGGCGGTGGCGGATGCAACCATGCCGACGGCCAGGACCACGCCCACCCACCACGGCTTGCCCAGCAGGAAGATGCTTGCCAGGACACCGATCAGCATGGCGCCGGCCATGGACCCGGCAAAGCCTTCCCATGATTTCTTGGGGCTGATCTTGGGAGCCATGGGGTGCTTGCCGAGGGATGCCCCCACGAGGTAACCGAAAGTGTCGTTGGAGACCACGAGCAGGAGCAGGATGACGATCTGCCACGCCCCCTCCGGCACCACGCCGCCGGGCCAGGGGCCGATCGGAGTCACACCGCCCGCCACGTGGAGCGGCAGCGCCGCGAAACTGATCAGGAACGGAACCCAGGCCAGGGTGAAGACGCCGGCGAAGATGCTCCGGGCCGAGCCGGTTGCGCTCTCGACGGACCGCCACAGCAGCACCGCAACGCTGCTGATCAGCATGGCGAACAGCAGGCTTTCCGGTCCGCCGAAGTAGGCGGAGAACGGCATGGCCACGGTGCCGACCATCACGGGGACGATCGGCAGGCGTGTGCCGGTGGCCTCGAGGGCACGGAAGATTTCCCACACGCCGAAAATGGCAAAGGTAGTGGTGACGGCGACGAACCCCAGCGGCAGGAACAGCAGGCCGCCCAGCACGGCAAAGAGCATGGCCAATCCGACGGCGGTTGCCGCCGGCAGGTTGCGTCCGGCCCCGGGGGTCGGGTTAGGCCTCGGCTGGCGGGTCCGCGATCGCGCCCGGGCTCCGGGGGCCTGCTGTGCCTGGCCCATCAGACTTCGAGCAGCTCAGCTTCCTTGCGCTTGAGCAGTTCGTCGATGCCGTCGACGTGCTGCTTGGTCATGGCATCGAGTTCCTTTTCACCGCGGCTGCCTTCGTCCTCCCCTGCTTCGCCGTCCTTGACGAGCCTGTCCAGGGTTTCCTTGGCCTTGCGCCGGATGTTCCGGATCGAGATCTTGGCGTCCTCACCCTTGGACTTCACGATCTTGACGTACTCCTTGCGGCGTTCCTTCGTGAGCTCCGGGATGGTGATGCGGATGACGTTGCCGTCGTTGGACGGGTTCGCGCCGACCTCCGAATCGCTGAGGGCCCGTTCGATGTCGCGCAGGGCAGTCTTGTCGTACGGGGTGATGAGGATGGTGCGGGCATCGGGAACCGCGAAGGAGGCCAGCTGCTGGAGCGGCGTGGGGGTGCCGTAGTACTCCACCATCACCTTGTTGTACAGGCCCGGGGTTGCCCGGCCGGTCCGGATCGAGGCGAAGTCTTCCTTGGCTACCTCAACCGCCTTGTCCATCTTGTCCCCGGCTTCGAGCAAGGTTTCTTCGATCACGATCTCTCCTCAGAAATTGGTTCCCGGCGGACCGGGGCATTTCACAATCCGGGTTCCGCCCGATGGGCGGAACCTTCCTAAAAATATCCTAGCTGTAACTAGGGGGTGACCAGCGTTCCCAGCTGTTCGCCGCGGATGGCGCGCGTGACGTTGCCTTCGCCTTCCATGCCGAAGACCACCATGGACAGGTTGTTGTCCTTGCACATGGTCATCGCGGTCTGGTCCATGACCCGGATGTCGCGGCGGAGGGCGTCGTCGTAGCTGAGCTTTTCCAGCTTCTCCGCGCTCGGGTCCTTCTTCGGATCGGCCGTGTACACGCCGTCCACGCCGCTCTTGGCCATCAGCACCACGTCCGCGTGGACCTCGAGGGCGCGCTGGGCGGCCACGGTGTCGGTCGAGAAGTAGGGCAGCCCGGCCCCGGCGCCGAAGATCACGACGCGGTTCTTCTCCATGTGGCGGATGGCACGGCGGGGAATGTAGGCCTCGGCGACCTGGCCCATGGTGATGGCGCTCTGGACCCGGGTCTCGACGCCGGCCTGCTCCAGGAAGTCCTGCAGGGCGAGGCAGTTCATGACGGTTCCCAGCATGCCCATGTAGTCGGCACGCGACCGGTCCATGCCGCTCTGGGAGAGTTCGGCTCCGCGGAAGAAGTTTCCGCCACCCACGACAATGGCAACCTCGACGTCGGGAACGGCTGCGGCGATCTGCTTGGCGACTCCCCGGACGGTGTCCGGGTCAACGCCCAGCTTGCCTCCTCCGAAGACCTCACCGGACAGCTTCAGGAGGACCCGGCGCCTGTTCTTCTCTGACTGGACTGAAGTTTTGACGGCTTCCATGGTGCCTTCCCGTTGGTGAACTCTGAGCTAGATTATCGTGCTGCACGGCCAAAGCTCATATTCCCGCCTGGCCCGTGCATGCAAAAGGGGCGGCCACCGAAGTGACCACCCCCTTGCGTGTCTGACTAGGAGCCGACGCGGAAACGCGTGAAGGCGGTTCCCTTGACGCCGGCCTCTTCGAGGACCTGCGCCACAGACTTCTTGGCATCCTTGGCGAAAGCCTGGTCAACCAGGACTTCACCCTTGTAGAAGCCCGTAACGCGGCCTTCCACGATCTTGGTCATGGCGGCTTCGGGCTTGCCCTCGGCCTTGGCCGTCTCTTCGGCGATGCGGCGCTCGGACTCAACGAGTTCAGCCGGAACGTCTTCGCGGGAGAGGTAGTTCGGAGCCATGGCTGCGATGTGGACTGCGACGTCGTGGGCGGCCGTTACAGCGGCTTCGCCTTCGCCGTCAACAGCGAACAGAACGCCGACCTGGGCCGGGAGGTCTTTGGAGGTCTTGTGCAGGTAAGCGTCGACCGTGGCGCCCTCGATGCGGGAGATGCGGCGGACCACTACCTTCTCGCCGAGGACAGCGCCCTCTTCGACAACGACCTCGGACAGCGGCTTGCCGTCCACGTCGGTGGCGAGCAGGGTCTCGAGGTCGGCGGCGCCGGACTCGACGGCGATGGCGAGGACCTTGTCGGCCAGCTGGATGAACTTGTCAGCCTTGGCGACGAAGTCGGTCTCGCAGTTGACCTCGATCATTACGCCCACGCCGCCGTCGACCTTGGCAGCAACCAGGCCTTCAGCAGTGGAGCGGCCTTCGCGCTTGGTAGCGCCCTTCAGGCCCTTGATGCGGATGATCTCGATGGCCTTCTCGGCGTCGCCGTTGGCTTCGTCGAGAGCCTTCTTGACATCCATCATGCCGGCGCCGGTGCGCTCGCGCAGAGCCTTGATATCAGCGGCAGTGTAGTTCGCCATGTGAACCCCTCTGTCTAGAAAATTTATGTGGTGTACGGACCGACAGGACGGCAGCTCACCTGGTGAGCCGCCATCCTGTCAGTTACCCCGGCACTGCGGACAGAGCCGGGAAATCCCGGTGGAGTTGTTTACTTCTCGGCGTCGGTAGCCTCGGCAGCGGCCGGGGCTTCCTCTGCAGCGGCAGCATCTTCAGCAGGAGCAGCTTCAGCGGCCGGTGCTTCGGCGGCTGCCGGAGCTTCCTCGGACTTGCTGCCCTCGAGGAGTTCGCGCTCCCACTCGGCCAGCGGCTCTTCCGGGGTCTCGGCAGTGCCGGTTGCGCGCTGGTTGCGGGCGATGAGGCCCTCTGCAACAGCGTCAGCAACAACGCGGGTCAGGAGGTTCACGGAGCGGATGGCGTCGTCGTTGCCGGGGATCGGGAAGTCGACTTCGTCCGGGTCGCAGTTGGTGTCCAGGATGGCCACAACGGGGATGTTGAGCTTCTTGGCTTCGTCAACGGCCAGGTGTTCCTTCTTGGTGTCCACGATCCAGAGCACGGAGGGTGCCTTGGTCAGGTTGCGGATACCGCCGAGGTTGGACTCAAGCTTGGTGAGTTCGCGGCGAAGGAGCAGCAGTTCCTTCTTGGTGTAAGCGGAACCGGCGACGTCGTCGAAGTCGATCTCTTCGAGTTCCTTCATGCGCTGGATACGCTTGGCAACCGTCTGGAAGTTGGTCAGCATACCGCCGAGCCAACGCTGGTTGACGTACGGCTGGCCAACACGGGTGGCCTGCTCGGCAATTGCTTCCTGAGCCTGCTTCTTGGTGCCGACGAAGAGTACGGTTCCGCCGTGCGCGACGGTGGCCTTCACGAACTCGTAGGCGCGGTCGATGTAGGACAGCGACTGCTGAAGGTCAATGATGTAGATGCCGTTGCGCTCCGTGAAGATGAAACGCTTCATCTTCGGGTTCCAACGACGGGTCTGGTGTCCAAAGTGGACGCCGCTGTCAAGCAGCTGGCGCATAGTTACGACGGGCATGCCGACGCTCCTTCCGGCAGGTCATTCATGAGAGAGCCCATGGGCCGCTCTTACCCTGCCAATAGTTGACGGTTATTTAGCTTCGCCCAGGCGGGCCAAGCTCCTGGCATCCATTGCGCTTCTCATCAGGACCGTTGCCGGCCTGACCGCAAGAGGCACAATCCTCCTCGGCGGGAAGCATCGGCTTCCGGTTTTGGAGGGCTGGATACGCGTAGTCAGCTGCTGCTCCCCCGCACTCCTGAATGGGGCGTGCTGACGCTACCCCAGAGACTGGAATACGTTGAGGGCACAGCAAACTGCTCCACCAAGTGTACTACAGGGGCACGTGGCAAAAGCACCAGTTCCGGGGCCGCCGGCGGCGTTTTCCACATACGCCGAAGAGGCGGTTCCGGCCGCCGGTCCCGGCGGCGAAGCTGGGTGAATGAAAGCCCCCGCGCTCATCGCCCTCCTGTTCCTCGCGGCTGCCGCAACAGCACCGGCAACCGTGCCTGCCGCCGGCGCTCCGGCTGCCCCCGTCAGCCTCCGTGCTCCGCTGCCGGCGGCGGGCTCGTGGAGCTGGCCGCTGACTCCCCGGCCGGCGGTCCTGCGGGCCTTTGACCCGCCGGACAAGCCGTGGCTCAGTGGCCACCGGGGCGTGGACCTGAAGTCCTCGTCCGACGGCGGACCGGTCACCGCGCCGGAGTCCGGCACCGTGAGCTTTGTGGGCGTCGTGGTGGACCGGCCCGTCATCACCGTGGACCACGGCAACGGCCTGCGCAGCAGCTTCGAACCCGTGGCGAGCACGCTGGCGAAAGGCGACGCCGTGGCCAAGGGGCAGCTCCTGGGCACGCTTCTTGCCGGGCACTGCGGCCCGACGCCCTGCGTTCACTGGGGCGTGCGCCGGGGCGACGAGTACGTTAACCCGCTGGAATTCGTCCTGGACCTGCGGCCGTCGGTCCTGCTGCCCCTGGACGGACGGCCTCCCGACTGACCCTGCGGGGTCGGGCGGGATCGGGCGGGATTGCGGCCGGGACTACACGTGGGGCTAGACGATGGCCGAGATGCCGGTGATGGCACGGCCGGTCACCAGCGTGTTGACCTCATGGGTGCCCTCGTAGGAGTAGATGGCCTCTGCGTCGGCGAAGATCTTGGCCATCTCAAAGTCGGTCACGATGCCGTTTCCGCCGAGCAGGCTGCGGCCAATGGCCACGCTCTCGCGCATCCGGGCGGTGGTGAACGCCTTGGCCAGAGCAGACTGCTCATCCTTGGCCTGGCCCGCGTCTTCGAGCTGCGACAACCGCACCATCATGCCCATGGAGCTGACGGTGTTGCCCAGCATCTGGACCAGCTGGCTCTGCACCAGCTGGAACGACGCGAGGGGGCGTCCGAATTGGTGGCGCTCCACCGCGTAGCGCCGGGCGACGTCAAAGGCGGCAAGCTGCTGGCCCACGGCCTGCCACGCCACTGCGAGACGGGTGACCTTCAGGACCTTGTTGGTGTCGCGGAAGCTGTTGGCATGGGCGAGTTTGAAGAACTCCGGAACGGCCACATTCTTGAGCGTGATGTCCGCGTTCTGCACGGTCCGCAGCGATATCTTGTTCTCGATCTTGGTGGCGCTGAACCCGGGCAGCGTGGTGGCCACGAGGAATGCCTTCACCTGGTTGTCAGCCACGTCTTTGGCGTAGATGACTACCCAATCGGAGAAGGTCGCGTTCCCGATCCAGCGCTTTGCGCCGTTGAGAATCCACTGGTCACCCTCGCGCCGGGCCGTAGTGCGCGTTCCGCCGGCGACGTCGGAGCCGCCCAGGGGTTCCGTGAGGCCGAAGGCACCGATCTTCCTGAGTGCGTAGATGTCCGGCAGCCAGGCGTCCTGCTGCTCGCGGGAGGCGAGCGCCTCGATGGACCCAGTGAAGAGTCCGTCGTGGACACCCATGAATGTGGCAATGGACGTGTCCGCGCGCGTGACCTCGGCGTGCACGATGCCAGCGAAGAGGTTGGAGTAGCCCTGGCGGCGCACCGGGCTGACGAGGTCGATCTCGGCGAGCTTCGGGATCAGCTCCATCGGAAACTCGCCCCGGTTCCAGCAGTCCACCGCAATGGGCTTCACCTCGCGGGCCAGGAAGGAGCGGATCTCGGCCAGCCGGTCCTGTTCTTTGCCGTTGAGCAGCTGCTCGAAGGCGAAGAAGTCGCCGTCGGCGTAGGGCAGGTCGTTAATGTCGGTCGCAGCTGTGGACATGATGTTCCTTCGCGGGTGATCAGCACCGGCCTGACGGCCGCGCCTTGCGTCAGCAGTATGTTACTGGTGAGTAACTTACCGCAGTTGCCCTGGGAAACAAAGCCCGCGGAGCACACCCGCGTGCGGCCACTGGCATGTGACTACTGCAACCTCTTCAGGCCCCGCCCTTCTTCCTTTCCGAACATGGCCGCGAAAAGCAGCGCCAGGACCGCCACCAGGTAACCGACGCTGACGCCAATGAACCAGCTCACTCCGGCGCTTTCCAACCCTGTCACCACGATGACCAGGCAAAGAAAGAGGGCAGCCAGGTTCATGATGACTGCCACTTCCCGCCACTTCGACAGCCTTCTCCGCACCTTCCGACGAGGCACGTTCGCGGGAGACAACCTGTCTTCAAGGGCCAGGAAGACCAAGAGGGAGGGGATGACTTGGGCGAGCAATCCTGCCGCGTCCGGATCGATATTCATGGCGCAAGCTTAGGCACCATCTCCGCCGTCCCGACCGGTAACCACCGACGGATCCTCCAACGGAAGAACGGCCGTCGGAACCTCGCCCGACGCTTTCACGGGCCGGCATCACAATGAAAGTGCCCCCGAGCCGCGTTTCCGCGGCTCAGGGGCACTTTTCGGGTAGGGCTACTCGGACTTGAACCGAGGACCTTAGGATTATGAGTCCCGCGCTCTAACCAGCTGAGCTATAGCCCCACGCCCCGGATGCTGCGGCCCCTCACCGGGGTCCGCCATCTGCAGGGCAAAAACACTCTAGCAAACTGGCGGCCGGCTCTAGACCACCTTGGCCTTAGACCACCTTGTCGTCGTAGCTCGCGCCACGGTACAGGTCCTCGAAGGTCTGAAGGGTCCCCTGGATGCTGTGGGGCTCCACCATGCAGCGGCTGGCGTGACCCATGGCCTTCCGCTCCTCGGCCGGCAGGCGCAGGATCCGCGTCAGCTTCTCCGCCAGGTCCGCGCTGTCGTTGGGCGTGAACAGATAGCCGTTCTCACCGTCCCGCACCAGGTGGGGAAGGGCCATGGCGTCGGCCAGGAGCACAGGTGTGGAGGCTGACATCGCTTCAAGGGTCACCAGCGACTGCAGCTCCGCGGTTCCCGGCATGCAGAAGATGTCCGCCCTGATGTACGCCTTGCGCAGGTCCTCGTCGCTGGCCAGGCCCAGGAACCTGACCCGGTCCTGCAGGCCGAGCCGCTCCACGAGCGCCTCAAGCGCAGACCGGACTTCCCCTCCGCCCACGATCTCCAGGTGCACGTTCAGGTCCGCGGGGCTGGCCGCCACGGCTTTGATCAGCACATCAACGTGCTTCTCTTCCGCCAGCCGGCCCGCAAAAAGGACGGTGGGATGAGCGTGCGGCTCAATGACCTCGTCCGGCCTGAGCTCGTAGGCAGCGGAGTCGATGCCGTTGGACAGCGGCAGCACCTTGCGCAGGAAGGCGTGCTGGTGCATGGCCTTGGCGGCCAGCGGGGTAGGCGTGGTCACGACATCCGCCTGGCCCATCACCTTGCCCATGTCCTTCCAGGATATTTTCCCGATGATGTCCTTGAACCACTGCGGGAACGGCAGGAACGGGTTGAGGTTCTCGGGCATGAAATGGTTGGTGGCCACGATCCGGATACCGCGCTTCGCGGCTTCGTAGAGCACGTGCTCGCCGATCATGTAGTGGCTCTGGATGTGCACTACGTCCGGCTGAACCTTGTCGAACAGCAGGCTGATCTCCTTCTTGATCTCCCACGGGAAGCAGATCCGGAAATACTCGTGCGTGAAGACACCGTGCGAGCGAAGCCGGTGGACGGTGGCTTCCTTGCGGATTTCGGTGAAGCTTTTACCCTTGTCCGGCCGGCAGGCGAGAACGTGGACGTTGTGTCCGCGGGCCGTCATTCCCTGGGCCAGCCTGTAGCCGAACTGTGCTGCGCCGTTGACGTGGGGCGGATAGGTGTCCGCCGCAATGAGGACGGTCAGTGGACGCTGGGCATCGGGCATGGTCACGTGGAGAGCTCCTGATGGTCACGGTGCGGTTGGCTTTGACAGACCGCACCTGGTGGCCGCTGGCGCGTTGGCGCCTGGCCCGCAGTGAAAAATCGGCTAGTGGGATGCCCTGCCTGCAGCCTTCCGAGCGTCTTTCTTGCGCTTGGTGACTTCGGGATGGTGCCTGGAGAGGGCTATCACTCCCACGATAGCAAGGGATGCGGCCGTACCCATGGCAATCGCCAAGACGGCGTGGACATCCGGACGCAGCTCTCCCAGGATGGCGATGCCGATCGCGATGCCCACAATGGGATCAATCACCGTCAGCCCGGCAATCACCAGGTCCGGCGGGCCGGTGGAGTAGGCACTCTGCACGAACCAGGACCCCAGGCCTCCTGCCGCTGCGATGGCAACCACCGAGTACCACTGCACGTTCAGCAGGGCCAAACCGTTCGGATCGATGAGGTGCTTGCCGATGATCCGGGTCAGCACCGCCACGAATCCGAACAGGACGCCGGCGCCAAGGATGTAGATGAAGGCGCTCATGCGGTGCTTGAACATGGCCGCCAGCGTGCCGAAGATACTCACGGCCAGGGCAAGCAGCAGGACAATGGTGAGCTCGTCGGCGGAACTGACGTGGTGGTTTTCCTGCGTAACGAACACGGCCAGGAGAACAAACAGCGCCGAGCCCGTGACGCAGGCGGTGATCGCCACCACCGTGGCCCGGTTGATGCTCAGCCCCTGGTCCTTGGTGTTCACGATGGTGGTGATGACCAGGGCGATGGCTCCGATTGGCTGCACGACGGTCAGCGGGGCCGACACCAGGGCGACGGCGTTCATCGCCATGCCCATGCACAAGAGCAGGAGCCCGAAAACCCACCGGGGATTCCGCAGCAGGCGCAGGAATCCGTTGGAGCTGAGCGCCAGCCCGCCGGTGTCGGCTTTGACCGCGCTCCCCTGCCGTTGGGCGCCAAAGGCCAGGAAGAATGCGCCCATGACCGCGAGGAAAACCGCAACCCACACCATCAGCCGTGCCCGCCGTCGTCAGCAGCAAGCACTTTGCCTTTCCGGCGGATGGCCCAGAAATAGTTGTAGGCGGCCACCCAGTGGCCGAGCAGCCCCAGGCCGAGCACGATCCACGCCGCAACGAAGTAGGCATCAGCAAAGGGTATGGCCAGTTTCGAAAGCACCAGGAGCGGAGTTCCCAGCAGCAGCAGTCCGGTGCGGGCCTTGCCCACCATGCTGACCGGCAGATCCGGATGGCCGTGGAAATAGAACAGCGACATGGTGAGCAACACGGCATCCGGCACCAGGAGTGCGGCCAGGTACCACCACTGCACCACTTCTGCTATCACCAGTGTGACCGCCACGGCGATGAGCGCCAGCCGGTCGGCAATGGGGTCCAGGACGCGGCCCAGCTTGGAGGTTTGGTTGAACCGCCGGGCGACGTACCCGTCAACCCAGTCGGTGCCGCCCATGACGGCCAGCACCAGAACAGCCAGTCCGTACTCGTGCCGGGAAAGCACCAGCCAGATGAAGAGCGGCACGCCCATGAAGCGCAGAACCGTGAGGAAGTTGGGGATGGTGAAGACCAGATCGCGGTCGACGTGCGGCTGGCCGGGCCCGGAACCAGCGCCGGTGAACCTCATCCGGTCCCCCTCTCCATGGCGGGCGGCGTCTTCCTGTCAAAGTTCAGGGCAGCGCTCAGCTCTTGAACAGTTTGCGTAGCAGCGCGAGCAGGACCGCGGCGGATGCGGCGAGGGCGAGCAGCGGCTTCCAGCGGGCTTCCAGCTGCCCCGGCAGGGAGCCCCGGTTTTCTCCGGAGCGGGCCGATGACGACAGTGACGAAAGCTTTTCGGCCGCCCGCTCCGTGCCTTCCCGGAGTTTGTCCTTGCCGTTGTCCAGGCGGTGCCGGGCAAGAGCAAGGAGGGCCTGGGCCTGGGGTTTGACGTCGATCTCCTCGCCAAGCTCGTCACGGACGCCCTTGAGGTGTTCACGGCGCTGGTGCAGGCGGCGGCGGAGTTCCGGCTCGGTGGGGGCGGGCAGGTCAACGGCCTCTGCTGCGGCCTTGGCTTCCTTGTCTGTCTTCTCCTTGGCCTTGGCAGCCTCCTTGGCTTCCTTGGCAGCCTTGGCCTGCGGCGAGTTCGGGTCCAGCACAGCGGGGTCGAAGTCCGAGCCTTCCTTGGCGATGCCAAGATCATGCTTAAGGCCGCGGATAGTGTCCTCCGGGACGAGCGGCATTGCCTGCTTGAACTTCCGGAGGCCGACGAGCCCGCCGATGAGGGCAATGATGAGGAACACGGCGCATACGATCAGTGCCGCGAGCCAGGCAGGCATGATGGTGGCCAGTCCCATGATGGCGGCGACGATCAGGCCGGTCAGCAGGAAGGCGGCAAACACGGCGGCCACTCCGAAAAACGCTCCGGCAACGCCCAGCTGCTTGCCCTTGCGCTTGACCTCGACCTTGGCCAGGGCAATCTCGTCGTTGAGCTGGCGCGGCGCCAACTGGAAGATGAGTTTCAACGTTTTTGGCAGCGCAGTAATACGCAATCCCTGGTTGGCCCGCCCGCTGTGACGCCCGCTCATAGGTTCCGCCTAACTGGTTCCATAGTTGATTCTTCTTCGGCTTCTCCGGGTCGGACTGTTGCTCAGCGCGTCCCCGGTGACAAAACTATCATTCAGGGTCTTCCCCAACTTCTGGAAATACTTTCCGGCGAGCCCTCCAACGCTGTAAAAGTATGATCTTTGCACCCTAGGATTGGTCTCTGTGACCACCATCAACCCGGGCGATGCACTCAGCCGCCGCCAGAAGTTCCTCTACATCCTCCTTCTTGGCGCCCTCACGGCTCTGGGCCCGTTCACCGTGGACCTCTACCTGCCGGCCTTCCCGGCGCTGGAGGCGAGCCTGGGAGTATCGGAGGCGGCCGTCCAGCTCACCCTGACCGGCACAACACTCGGCTTTGCGCTGGGACAACTGGTGGTTGGGCCGTTCAGCGACAAGTTCGGCAGGAGGATGCCCCTCATCCTGGCAACGGCCCTGCACATCGCCGCCTCGGTCGGGGCCGCGCTCTCGACGGACATTGCCAGCCTGGGCCTCTTCCGTGTCCTGATGGGCATTGGCGCAGCGGGCGGCGGCGTCGTGGCCATGGCCATGGTGCGCGACCTCTTCAGCGGCTACGCCATGGTCCGGATGTTCTCACGCATGGCCCTGGTCAACGGGCTGGCCCCCATCCTGGCGCCCGTCATCGGATCGCAGCTGCTCCTGGTGATGCCGTGGCCTGGCATCTTCGTGTTCCTGGCGTGCTACGGCACCGTGGTCATCGTCGCCGCAATGTTCCTGGTCCGCGAGACACTGCCGCGGGAGAAGCGCGGCCAGTCGGGCATGACGGCGCGGCAGCGCTACCGTGCGCTCTTCTCCGACCGGATCTTCGTTGGCCTGCTGATGCTCGGCGGCATGAACTTCGCCGGGCTGTTCACATACCTCTCCGCGTCCCCGTTCCTGTTCCAGGACATCTACGGATTCACGCCGCAGCAGTACGGCCTGCTGTTCGGCGTGAACTCCCTCGGCATCGTGGCCGGAGTCCAGACCAGCTCCAGGCTCATCCGCCGCGTGCCCCCGCAGTGGATCCTCGCCGGCTCCACCGCCTGGATGTTCCTGATGGCCGTCCTGATCGTCATCTTCGACCAGCTGGGGTTCGGGCTCTGGGGCGTGATGGTGCCGCTGTGGTTCTACATCCTCGGTACGGGCTTCACCTTCCCGAGCGTGCAGGTCCTGGCACTGTCCAGCCACGGCGCGCAGGCCGGCACTGCGGCATCGCTGCTGGGCGCCTCCACGTTCATGATGGCCGGCATCATCTCGCCCGTGGTGGGCTGGCTGGGCGGCAGTTCCGCCACTCCCATGGGCGCCGTCCAGGCCTGCTGCATTTTCCTCGCCGCCGCGGCCCTGTGGCTCGTGGTCCGGCCCAGGACCGTCCCGTCCATCCACTAGGCCCCTGGCTGCACGCAGCCAGTAGGCTGGCAGCATGACCCGCAAACCGCACCGCAACCGCCGCGGACTGTTCGTTGGAGCGATCCTCGGAGCAGTGGCAGGGTACTTCGCCGGCAGGGCCGTGGGGAACCCTGCGATGGGCATCATCCTTGGTGCCGTGGCGGGTTCGGCGCTGCTGTACCGCCTCAATCCGGGGCCATGGAACCGGCCCTGAGCCGGCTCTGAACCCGCTTTGGGAACCGGCGAGGGACCCGGCACTGAGCGCCCGCTCTCCCTTACGGCCAGCTGCTGCGGCCATCTTTTCGGCGCGGCCCCGTGCGCGATAAAGTTGTTACGTGCCCCACTGGCAGGATCATCCTCCACTTCCGGCCACGTGGCAGCGCTGCGACGCCGGCATACTGCCGTTGTGGTGGGACCGGCTGTGCACACAGACCAGTGCGCAGTCGGCAGCTCTCTATGCGGCGGGACTTTTCACTGAAGACCGACGGCGGCCCATAGCCCAGTGGTTCAACCCGGCATTCAATGCGGCCCTGCTGGTGGCCCCGGAGACGTCCCCGGAATGGCCGGTTCAGCGCTTCGGCATCTTCTACGCCCCGCCCGACGGCGGGTTCACACGCGTCCATTCCTCTCCGCACGAATGGCACCCGCGGGAGCCCCGGAAGTCGCCCACAGAAAGGGAGGCCTTCGCCGAGGCCGTGGCCGAGGCCGAGAGGTTCCTCCAGGTGGAGATGGACTTCGTCTGAATCGCTACTTAAGACAACAGCCCCCGGCCTCATGAGGCCGGGGGCTGTTACTTGCTCCTCCTGCTGGACTTGAACCAGCAACCCTTCGATTAACAGTCGAATGCTCTGCCAATTGAGCTAAGGAGGAATGAAGCAGGTATGACATTAGCAAAGGTTCCGCCGCTATGGGAAATCGGCGGAACAGGGCGGCGAAATACCCCGCCCGGGTATGAAAAAGTCCCCGTTCCGGAGGCCCGGAACGGGGACTGTGCGCTCCTCCTGCTGGACTTGAACCAGCAACCCTTCGATTAACAGTCGAATGCTCTGCCAATTGAGCTAAGGAGGAATGAAGCGGGTATAAGCCTAGCAAAGACCCTGCCGGGAAACGAAATCGGCCCCGGGCCGGGCCTCCTCGCAGGGCGGTTTAGGCGTCCGAGCGGAGCGAGCGGCGCTCCATTTCCAGCATCATAAGTTCGCGGTTCAGCCGCTGGAATTCCTCCGGCTGGGCGCTGGCATCCAGCCGTTGCAGCTGTCCCATCTTTTCCGCCTTCACGCGCGTGATCTGCAGCTCGAAGAGCCTCGCCAGGATGTCCCGGCAGTATTTGAGCACGCCCTCGGCGGTGTTGGCCGGCAGCGGGACCACGGCGAGCTCGGAGACCAGCGGCTGCAACGGCTCCGGAACCTCCTGGCGCAGCTTCTCCACCCACTGCACAGGATCGCCGATGAAGCCGTGCCCCGTGGCACGGATGGCATCGTGGATGGCTTGGTAGGCCGGAGTGGCGAACCGGACGGCCGCAAACCGCTCCCAGATGCCGCCGCCCAGCATTGCCGGCTCCTGGAGGGCCACCTCCAGCGCCTGGCGCTCCATGGAGGCCACCGGGTCCCGCGGATCAGGACGGTTGAAGGACGGGAGGACGCCCGACGCCGGGAGCGGGGCAACGCCGGGAGCAGAGTTATGCGGGGCGCCCTGGGCGCCGCGCTTGGCGGCCGCGGCAACCGCGCCGCCTACGTCCTCGATGGACATTCCCAGCCATCCGGCCAGCTCCCGCGTGTACGCGGGGCGGATGCCGGCGTCGCGGATCTGGGCCACCACCGGTGCGGATTCCCGCAGCGCGGCCACGCGGCCTTCCACGGTGTCCAGGTTGTGCCTCTTCAAGGCCGCCCGGATGGCGAATTCAAAGAGCGGCCGGCGTGTGGCGATCAGTTCGCGGACAGCTGCGTCACCCCGGGTCTGGCGCAGGTCGCAGGGGTCCGCGCCGGTCGGCTCCACGGCAACGTATGTCTGGGCGACGAAGCGCTGATCCTCCTCGAAGGCCCGCAGGGCCGCCTTCTGGCCGGCGGCGTCGCCGTCGAAGGTGAAGATGACCTCTCCCCCGGTGCCGTCGTCGGACAGCAGCCGGCGGGCGATCTTGATGTGGTCGGCGCCGAACGCTGTGCCGCAGGTGGCCACCGCCGTCGGGATCCCCGCGAGGTGGCAGGCCATGACGTCCGTGTAGCCCTCCACGACCACCAGCTGGCGCTCCTTGGCGATGCTTCGCTTGGCGAGGTCGATGCCGTACAGGACCTGGGACTTCTTGTACAGGGTGGTTTCCGGGGTGTTCAGGTATTTGGGGCCCTGGTCATCCTCGTAGAGCTTGCGCGCGCCGAAGCCGATGGTGTCCCCGGCGATGTCCCGGATGGGCCAGATGAGGCGGCCGCGGAAGCGGTCGTAGATGCCCCGGTTGCCTTCGGAAAACATGCCCGTCAGTTTCAGCTCGGCATCCGTGAAACCGCGGCCGCGGAGGTGTTTCAGCAGCGCGTCCCAGCCCTGCGGCGCGTAGCCGACGCCGAACTGATCCGCCGCCGCGCGGTCGAATCCCCGGAGCTGCAGGAACTTCCGGCCCTCGGCGGCGCCCTGGGTCAGCAGCTGCGAGCGGAAGAATTCATCGGCCACCTTGTGGGCGTCCAGGAGCCGCTGGCGCTTGCCCACCTCCTCGCGGTTCGGGCCGGTGCCGCCGTCCTCGTAGCGCAGCTCGTAGCCGATCCGGGCGGCCAGCTTCTCCACGGCCTCGTGGAAGGAGGTGTGGTCCAGCTTCTGCACGAACGCGATGACGTCGCCGTCCTCGCCGCAGCCGAAGCAGTGGTAGCGCCCCACCTGGGGGCGGACGGTGAACGACGGCGAGCGCTCATCGTGGAACGGGCACAGGCCCTTGAACGAACCCAGCCCGGCACCCTTGAGCGTGACGTACCCGTCGACTACTTCCTTGATGTCCGTGCGCTGGCGTACTTCATCGATATCTTCACGTTTGATCAGGCCGGCCACGAAGCCATCCTAGTCCCGGGGGCCGACAACGAAGCGCAGACAGTGGCCTCCGTCACCACAGGGACGGCAGGCTGCCGACCAGCCGTTCGTACATGGCCAGCGCGGAGCCGTCCGTCAGCGACGCCACCTGGTCGATGACCACGCGGAGCCGCGCGCCGTCGTCGGCCGCATCCCGCCAGTCGGCGGCGAACATCGGTTCCAGGTGCCGGTCCCCGGAGGCGTTTAGGGACGTCACGAGGGCGTGCAGGACCTCACGCTGGCGTTCGTAGATGGGCTGGCGGTGGTCCGTGGTCATGACGAACGTGGTGGCCAGGCCCTTCATCACGGCGATTTCCATGACGGTCTCGTCCGGGACCATGAGTTCGGCCCGGTAGCGTGTCAGTCTTTCCGGGCCGTAGACGGCGCGGGTGGTCTCCAGTGCGCTTTGGCAGAACCGGCCGATCAGCTGGCTGGTCATGTCCTTGAGCGCCGCCATGGACTTGCGGCTGCCGTCGGCCTCGCGCACCCAGACGTCGGTGGCCTCCAGCCGGGCGAGGGCGGCGTCGATGGCCGCGGGATCGTTGTGGGGCAGGTACCACTGCTTGGCGTAGCCCACCACGCGTGCCCGGTGGTCCGGGTTGTCCATCCAGCGCAGCTGGAAATGGCCGGCGACGATGGCGTCCTCGACGTCGTGGACGGAATAGGAAATGTCGTCGGCGAGGTCCATGACCTGGGCCTCGAGGCACGAGCGGCGCTCCGGCGCCCCCTCCCGGATCCAGTTGAAGATGGGCAGATCGTCCTCGTAGGCGCCGAACTTGCTAGTGCGCTGGCCATGGATCACCGGGGCGTCCAGGGCGGACCACGGGTACTTGGCCGCTGCATCCAGGCTCGCCCGCGTGAGGTTCAGGCCGGCCGGCAGGCCGGCCGGGTCCATGACCTTCGGCTCGAGCCGGCTGAGCAGCCTGAGCGTCTGGGCGTTGCCTTCGAAGCCGCCGATTGCGTGCGCCATCTCGTTCAGCGCCGACTCGCCGTTATGGCCGAACGGCGGGTGTCCGAGGTCGTGGCTGAGGCAGGCGGTGTCCACGACGTCGGGGTCGCAGCCCAAGGCACGTCCGAGCTCACGGCCCACCTGCGCCACCTCGAGGCTGTGCGTCAGCCGGGTCCGGACAAAGTCGTCCGTGTCCGGCGCCACCACCTGGGTCTTGGCACCGAGCCGGCGCAGGGCCGAGGAGTGCAGCACGCGGGCCCGGTCACGCTCAAAGTCGGACCGGTAGGTGTTTTTGGGCGGTTCCTCCACCCAGCGGGCCGAATCGTGGGGCCCGTAGCCGGGCAGGGGCTGGGACGGCCCGCGGGCGGGGACCAACTGGCTCTCGGCGAGCTGGCTTTCACCCACCGGACACGTCCAGTTCCGCGGCGGAGATGTCGCGGGTCTGCTCTGCGTCCATCTGCCGGCTCAGCAGCCAGTCCTTGGGCAGCGCCGGCTTCTTGGGCGAACCGGCGCGGCCGCGCGGGCCTTCCGAATCGGCGCCCGGGTAGGGCAGGTCCATGTCCAGCTGGTCCAGCAGTTCGCGCAGCACCTCCAGGGTGGGCACGGTGGCCAGCTTGGCGCGCAGTTCGCCGCCCACGACGTAGCCCTTGAAGTACCAGGCCATGTGCTTTCGGATTTCGCGCAGGGCCTTGTATTCGTCGTTGCCGAAGGTCTCCACCATGAGTTCGGCGTGGCGGTACACGCCTTCGGCCACCTGGCGCAGGCCCGGGCGGTGCCGCTCATCGCTTCCTTCGAAGGCGGCCTGCAGGTCGCCGAAGAGCCACGGGCGGCCCTGGCAGCCGCGGCCCACCACTACGCCGTCGACGCCCGTTTCGCGGACCATGCGCACGGCGTCCTCCGCGGACCAGATGTCGCCGTTGCCCAGCACGGGGATGTCCGGGAGGGCCTCGCGCAGGCGGGCGATCGCTGACCAGTCGGCCTGGCCGGAGTAGAACTGTGCGGCCGTGCGGCCGTGGAGCGCGACGGCGGCAACCCCGGCATCGCGGGCGATGCGGCCGGCGTCGAGGTACGTCAGGTGGTCGTCGTCGATGCCCTTGCGCATCTTGATGGTCAGCGGGATGCCGCCCTTGGACGCTTCCTTCACCGCGGTCTGCACGATGGCGGTGAAGAGGTCGATCTTCCACGGCAGGGCCGAGCCGCCGCCGCGCCTGGTGACCTTGGGCACGGGGCAGCCGAAGTTGAGGTCGATGTGGTCCGCGCGGTCCTCGTCAACGAGCATGCGCACGGCCTGCCCCACCGTGACGGGGTCCACGCCGTAGAGCTGCACGGAACGGACTTTCTCGTCGTCGTCGTGCGAAATGATGCGCAGCGACTCCGGCGTGCGTTCCACCAGTGCGCGGGAGGTGACCATCTCCGCCACGTACATGCCGCCGCCGTATTCACGGCAGAGCCTGCGGAAGGCGGTGTTGGTGATTCCGGCCATGGGTGCCAGCACCACCGGGGTGTCCACGGTGATGGGGCCGAGTTTCAGCGGCGGAAGTTCCAGCTTGGGGGCGGGAGGCGTTGCTACAACAGTCACCCGTCCATTGTCTCAAAGACGGGCAAATCGAGCAGGAACCGCCGACGACGGCGTTCAGCCGCGCTGGGCGGCCCGCCTGCCGCGCCGGGTCTCGGACGCCGGGCCGAACGCCTCGTCCTGTCTCTTATACACATCTAGATCCGGGTTTCCCCGGCGACCGCCGCCGCAGCCGCCAGCGCTCCGGTGTCCTCGACGTCGTCGGGCGTCACGGCAGCCTGGCCGCCGGTGCGGATGCCGGTGGCCTTGACCACGAGGACGGCGATGAGCGTGGTGACGGGAATGGCCAGCACCAGGCCGATCGATCCCACCAGGGTGCGGATGACCTCCTCGGACAGTTCGGCGCTGGTGAGCGCCTCGCCGAGCGGGCGGTCGTAGAGCATCACGATGATGAGGACGGGCAAGGCCGCGCCGGCGTATGCGAAGGCAATGGTGTACACGGTGGAGGCGATGTGGTCCCGGCCGATCCTCATCGCGGACGTGAACAGCTTGCGGGCGCTGGTGGCCGGCGCCAGTTCGTACAGTTCCCAGACCGCCGAGGACTGCGTGATGGTGACGTCGTTCAGGACGCCAAGGCCGGAAATGATGAGCCCGCACAGGATGATGCCGGAAATGGAGATGCTGCCCGAGATATTGGTCAGCGTGGCGGCATCGTGGTTCCCCACCCCGGCGAGGTTTGCCGCGTCCGTTGCCCAGGCCGCAAGCAGCGCCGTGATGCCCAGCCCGAATATGGTTCCCAGCAGGGCGGTGGACGTCCGCGCCGAGAAACCGTGCGCGAAGTACAGGACGCCGATCATGATCACCGTGGATCCCACCAGCGCCAGCAGGAGCGGCGGCTTCCCCTCGACGAGCCCGGGCAGCATGAAGCTCACCAGCACAAAGTAGGCGCCGACGAGGCCGATCAGGGCGCGGAGTCCGCGCCAGCGCGCCACCGCCACCACCACCAGGGCGTAGAGGACAGCCAGCAGGATGATGGGCATGGTCCGGACAAAGTCCACGAAGATGTAGGCCGGCGAACCCTGGGCAGCGGACGCGCCCTGGGCGTTGGAGAGGTTGAGGTAGCGGATGTTGTCGCCAACCCGCACGCCGTGGGATTTGGCGATGTCAGGGTTGATCACCACCTTGACCGGGTTGCCGCCCTTGTCCGGCTCGGTGAAGGCGAACGTGCACTGGGAGCCGCCGCCGTCCTGGGCGCCGCCCTGGGAACCCTGTTGCGGGTTCTGCGCCGTCGCCTGGCTGCAGCCCTCCGTGACGACCCGCTGGATCCGGCCGGTGTCAAAGCTGACGCCGGGGGCAGCGGCATACGGATTGGCGAGGGTCAGGCCCTCGCGGCTGCCGGACGGCCACAGCGCCGCCATGGCTGCGAGCGTCAGCAGGGTCAGCGGAATCAGCACCGCAGCCAGAATCCTGTTTGCCTTCCGGCGGGCGGCAATCTGTTCGGCGGTTGGCTCCGAATGCCCTGTGTGACCGTGGGAGTGACCTGAACCCATCAGCAGTTAGACCTCATGCTTGAACTCTACGGCGGGCACCATAGTGTTGATAAATAGACCACAGGAAGTCGGAGGACGCAGGAGTGAGCCAGCGCAGAACTGACCGGCGCGAGACGGTACCCGCAGCACTGCCGGAGGGAACGCCGTCGGAAGCTGTCCTGACCGTCCTGCACCCGGCCGGAACCACGCGGGGCGTGGCGCTGGTCCTGCACGGAGGCCGCTCGCACAGCTTCGAGCCGGTCGAGGCCCGCCATTTGAGCCCGGCCCGGATGGTGCCGTTTGCGCGGCATTTGCACCGGGCGGGGAAGGACCGGGGGCTGGCGGTATGGATCCTGCGGAACCGCGTGCGCGGCTGGAACGGCGACGAGATGTCACCGCTGAAGGACGCCCGCTGGGCCTTGGCGAAGATCCACGAAGCGCATCCCGGCCTCCCCGTGTACCTGCTGGGGCACTCGATGGGCGGCCTCACCGCAATCTGCGCGGCGGACGATCCCCAGGTGGACGCCGCGGTGGCACTGGCTCCGTGGCTCGATGACACCACGCCGGCCACGCCGCTGGCCGGGCGGAAGCTCCTGATCGTGCACGGCGACCAGGACCGCTGGACGAGCCCGGCGGCCTCACTGCGGTTCGCCCGACGCGCTGCCCAGGAGGCCGGGGTGGTGCAGTACGTGTCGCTCCGGGGCGCCGGGCACTTCATGTTCCGGCGCGTGCGGCTGTGGCACACGCTGGCCACGGGTTTCCTGATGAAGGCCTTCACCGACAAGACCGGCGGGGCGGGGGCCAAGCCGTCCGCGCCGGCAGCTGCGCTGGATCGGATGCTGCCGCCCGCCGCCGGAAACGTTCCGGTGGTGTTGTGAGCCCGTTCCCGCTGGAGGCGTTCCTGGCCGGTCTGCCGTGGACGGCGCTATCCGTCATCGTGGTGCTTGGCGTGACTTTTGCGGTGGCCGTGGCCCAGGGCCGGCACTCGGTCATGGACGTGGCGTGGGGGCCGGGATTCGTCGCCGTCGCGGCCGTCTCCTTTGCGTTGTCGGCCGGCGCGGGAGATGACGCGAGGCGGCTGCTGCTCCTGGTCCTGACGGGGATCTGGGGGAGCCGGCTGGGCACGCATATCGGCCGGCGCGCCCGCGGCGGGCACGAGGATCCGCGCTATGCCGCTCTTCTGGAAGGCGCGCCCGGGCCGCGGAACGTCTACGCCCTCCGCCGGGTGTACCTGCCGCAGGGCACGGTGATGTTCTTCGTGTCCCTGACCGTGCAGGTGGGCATGTTCAGCACGGGGCCGCTGGGGGCGCTCGCCGTCGCCGGCGTGCTGTGCTGGCTGATCGGCTTCTTCTTTGAGGCCGTAGGCGACTGGCAGCTGGCGCGCTTCAAGGCGGACCCGTCCCGGCGTGGAACGGTGCTGGACACGGGGCTGTGGCGCTACACCCGCCACCCGAACTATTTCGGCGACGCCGCCGTCTGGGCCGGGCTGTTCCTCATCGCGGCGGATTCCTGGCCGGGAATCCTCACGGTTCTCTCTCCCGCGCTGATGATCTGGACGCTGGCAGGCAAGACCGGCAAGCCGCTCACCGAAAAAGCCATGTCCGGCCGCCCCGGCTACCGCGAGTACGTGGAGTCCACGAGCGGCTTCATCCCCCGGCCGCCGCGGCGCCACTGACTTCCGGCGCTAGGCTCCATAGGTACGCACACACTCAATGGAGAGGGATCCTTCCTGTGGCAGACAGAGTCCTGACAAGAAGTGAGATCGACGAACGCGGCCTGGCCCGCCTGGCCCAGCGGCTGGCGGCATGGACGGAAAAGTGGTTCCCGGATGCCTACATCTTCGCGCTGGCCGGGGTGGTCCTCATTGCCGTGGCCGCCCTCGCCATCGGCGCCTCACCCCAGTCCATCGCCGATTCGTTCGGCAACGGCTTCTGGGACCTCACCGCCTTCACCCTCCAGATGGCCATGGTTGTGCTGACCGGCTACGTCGTGGCAACGTCTCCGCCGGTGGCGAAGCTCATCAACAGGCTTGCGCTGGTTCCGTCGACGGCGCGGACCGCCGTGAGCTTCGTGGCGATGCTCTCCATGTCCGTTTCCTTCCTCAACTGGGGCCTCAGCCTCATCTTTGGCGGACTGCTGGCGCGTGCCATCGCCCGCCGCAAGGACCTGTCCGTGGACTACCGGGCGCTCGGCGCGGCCGCCTTCATGGGCCTCGGTGCCGTGTGGGCACTCGGGCTGTCATCCTCGGCCGCGCAGCTGCAGGCCACGGCCGCCTCTCTGCCGCCGGCCCTCCTGAAGATCACCGGCGTCCTGGACTTCGGCACCACCATCTTCACGTGGCAGTCGCTGCTCACCCTGGCCATCCTGATGGCGCTCACCACGGTCATCGCCCATTTCTCGGCGCCGCGCGGCGCCGCCGTGCGCACGGCCGAGGACCTCGGTGTGGACCTCGACGACGATCTCACTGAACCGGCGCCGCGGTCGCGGCCGGGCGAATGGCTGGAATACAGCATGATCCTGCCGATCCTCGCCGGACTCCTGACCCTGGGCTGGCTGGTGTCGCAGTTCCTCACCAAGCCGTTCCTGACCGTGGTGAGCAGCCTCAACGGATACCTGCTGGTGTTCCTCATCCTGGGGCTTGTGCTGCACCGCACTCCGCGGAACTTCCTGCAGGCGGTGACCAAGGCCGTGCCCGCGACGGCCGGCATCCTCGTGCAGTTTCCGCTGTACGCAGCCATGGCGGCCATCCTCACGAAGGCGACCGGCAACGGCGGCATGTCCCTCTCGGCGCACCTGGCCGAATTCTTCTCGGACATCGGCGGCGGCGGCGCGTTCGCCGTCGTGATTGCCCTCTACACCGCCGTGCTGGGGCTGTTTGTTCCCTCCGGCGGCGGCAAGTGGCTGGTGGAGGCGCCATACGTCATGCAGGCGGCCACGGATGTGAACATGAACCTGGGCTGGACCGTCCAGATCTACAACATCGCCGAGGCCCTGCCCAACCTGGTCAACCCGTTCTTCATGCTGCCGCTGCTCGCGGTGCTCAAGCTGCGGGCCCGGGACCTGGTGGGCTTCACGTTCCTGCAGTTCGTGTTCCACCTGCCCGTGGTGCTCCTGCTCGTGTGGCTGCTGGGAATGACGTTCGGCTTCGTTCCCCCGGTAATCCCGAGCAAGTAGCTGTTAACCAAACTGACCCGCAGCAGCCACCGTTGGAAACGGTCACTACTGCGGGTCAGCGGGGTTAAGGGCTAGGCCGGGTCGGAGACGACGAACGTCTCGGACCCCTGGCGACGGGCCTTGCCGGATTCCATCAGGGGTTCGACGACGGCGCGCAGCGCTGTCATGGAGTCGTCCAGTTCCATCAGGACCGGGTACTGGTATGCGATGAGGGCCAGGAGATCGCGGACCGCGGCCTGGGCCTCGTCCGGGTCCAGCTCCGGCTCATGGCCGAGGAACACATCCGAGGGATGGTCCGAGCTGCCTTGCGCATAGCTGACGGCGAACGCCTGCAGCCTGCCCTTCTTCGATGCCGGCACGCCCTGGCCGAAGGCGCTGGCCTTCGGGGCCCGCAGCACAATCGCGCCGTGGGCGCCGCTGAGGTCGTCCAGGAACAGCCGCTGCACCGTGGCGACGCTCAGGTCGCCCGGGCTGTCCCAGCCGTGCACGGCGGTGTAGTACCTGCCCACCACGTCGGAGAGCTCCACCGAACCGGTGGCCAGATCCTCGATGCGCTCCGACGCCGCTTCCTCGGAACCGTCCCCGAAGACGGGGAGCTTCAGCGCGGCCGGCTCCACCACCACGAGCTGCGAGCGCTGGATGGGAGCGAGCCCGGCCGCCTCCGCGAAGGCCGCGCCGGGAGTGCCCGGCTCCACCTTGCACCGCAGCTTGGAAACGCCCGACGCCGACCCTTCAGCCTCGCGCCGGAGCATGACCAGCAGGGTGGAACCTATGCCGGTGCGGCGGTGGTCCCGCGCCACCTCGATGTAGGCCCAAAGGCGCTCCGGGTGCAGCGACGCCTCGTGGACCACGCCGGCAGCCACCGGGATGGCGACGCCGTCAACAACGTCCTCGGCCACGATGCAGCGGCGCCAGGGAGAGTTGCCGGACGGTGCCAGCGTTCCGCGGAACTGTCCGGCCTGGACGGTTTCCGGGTCTCCCCAGACCTCCAGCAGCGCGAGGTCGTCGCCCTCGCGCCATTCACGGTATTGGATCGCCACGCCTAGGCGCCGATCAGCCGTGCGGCCAGGTAGCCCTCCACCTTGTCCAGGGAGACACGCTCCTGGCTCATGGTGTCGCGCTCACGGATGGTGACGGCCTGGTCGTCGAGGGTGTCGAAGTCCACCGTGATGCAGAACGGGGTACCGATTTCGTCCTGGCGGCGGTAGCGGCGGCCGATCGCGCCGGCGTCGTCGAAATCGATGTTCCAGTTCTTGCGGAGCTGGGTGCCGAGGGCCTTGGCCTTCGGCGAGAGGTCCTCGTTGCGGCTCAGCGGAAGCACGGCGGCCTTGACCGGTGCGAGCCGCGGGTCCAGCTTGAGCACGGTGCGGACGTCCACGCCGCCCTTGGCGTTGGGTGCCTCGTCCTCGGTGTACGCATCGATCAGGAAGGCCATGAACGACCGGGTCAGGCCGGCAGCAGGCTCGATCACGTACGGCGTGTAGCGCTCGTTCGTGGCCTGGTTGAAGTAGCTCAGGTCAGTGCCCGAGGCCTTGGCGTGCGTGGTGAGGTCGAAGTCCGTGCGGTTGGCGATGCCTTCGAGCTCGCCCCACTCGGAGCCCTGGAAACCGAAGCGGTACTCGATGTCCGTGGTGCCCTTGGAGTAATGGCTGAGCTTGTCCAGCGGGTGCTCGAAGAAACGGAGGTTGTCCTCGCGGATGCCCAGGCCGGTGTACCAGTCCATGCGCTCCTTCATCCAGTACTGGTGCCACTGCTCGTCCGTGCCGGGCTCGACGAAGAATTCCATCTCCATCTGCTCGAACTCGCGGGTGCGGAAGATGAAGTTTCCGGGCGTGATCTCGTTGCGGAAGGACTTGCCGATCTGGCCGATGCCGAACGGCGGCTTCTTGCGCGACGTGGTGAGCACGTTGTTGAAGTTCACGAAGATGCCCTGGGCCGTCTCGGGCCGCAGGTAGTGCAGGCCCTCGTCGCTGGCCACGGGGCCGAGGAAGGTCTTCAGGAGCCCGGAGAACTCCTGCGGTTCGGTCCATTCGCCGCGGGTGCCGCAGTTGGCGCAGGCGATGTCCTTGAGGCCGTTTTCAGCCGGCCGACCCTTCTTTTCCTCGTACTCTTCCTCGAGGTGGTCGGCGCGGTAGCGCTTGTGGCAGGAGAGGCACTCAACGAGCGGATCGGAGAAGACATCCACGTGGCCGGATGCTTCCCAGACCTGGCGGGGAAGGATCACGGAGGAATCCAGGCCAACCACGTCCTCGCGGCCGCGCACCACGGACTGCCACCACTGGCGCTTGATGTTTTCCTTCAGCTCGGCACCGAGGGGGCCGTAGTCCCAGGCGGAACGCGAGCCTCCGTAGATCTCGCCGGCCTGGAATACGAAGCCCCTCCGCTTGGAGAGGGAGATGACCTGGTCGAGGACGGATTTTGCTGCCATGGGAACTCCAATTTCTACAGGGCCGCTGGGTGCGGTCCGCGGTTTCTGGCCCCGGAACCCCGGCTGGTTGCCGGGCGGGGGGGTGTGCGAAGGGAAGAATGTGCAGAAAGCTGCGTGTCCTAGCCTACCGGGCGCTACCTCCGAAAGGCGCCCCGCGGCCACGGCAGGGTTGCGACGACGATGGCCGCCAGGGTCAGCAGTGTCCCGAGCACCGTGGGCACTTCCACCACGGTGCCGGGGGCGGGAACCAGCAGATCAAGGCCCAGCGAGCCCAGGAGCTGGCCGGCGATCATGCCGAGCCCGGTCACTAGCACTCCGAGGCTGCGCACCAGCAGGGCACCGACTCCGATGAAGACGCATCCCATGGGGCCGCCGAGGTAATACCACCACTCCCCCGGCAGCGGGTTGCCCGCACCGGCGATCGCCAGCTTCACGAGCAACGCCGTCCACAGCACGAAGCCGCCGGCGATGAAGTTCACCAGGGTTGCCGCGATCGGCGTGCCGTAGTGCATGGTGGCAGTGCCGTTCATCGCCTGCTGGAAGCTCATGAGGAAGCCGGCCGCCACGGGAAGGAACACCAGGAGGATGAGCTGGGCGGGGTCGCTGGCGGCGCCGGAGGCCCCGAAGCGCGGCGACACTGCCCACGCCACAGCCGCGATCGTGAGGACGCAGCCGATGACGCGGATGCCCGTCACGGCCTTCTTGCCCCCCGGGCCTATTCCCAGCCGGTCCACGAGCAGCCCGCTGACGGTCTGCCCCGTGACAGTGGACACGGTGAACAGCGCGACCCCCAGCAGGCCGATCGTGAAGGACTGCGCGAAGACGAAGAAGGCACCGATGCCTCCGGCCAAGGCGTAATACGGCGGGAAGCGCCGTTCGCGCAGGGCCGGCAGGATCCGGCGGAGGCCGGCCCGTCCGCGCGGCAGGATCAGGGACACAAGGATCATCACGGCCAGGCCGGTGCTGAAACTGACCACGGCGGCGGCGATGCCGTC
Source organism: Arthrobacter sp. KBS0703 (assembly GCF_002008315.2). Taxonomy (NCBI): domain Bacteria; kingdom Bacillati; phylum Actinomycetota; class Actinomycetes; order Micrococcales; family Micrococcaceae; genus Arthrobacter; species Arthrobacter sp. KBS0703. The sequence goes on from NZ_MVDG02000001.1 coordinate 2,460,732, forward strand.
TCCGAGGCGGGCACCCAGGGCACCGTTGATCCGTCCCTGGACGGGGATGGCCAGGCCGGCGGCCACGGCCATTGGAAGGCCCGCGGCAAGCGGAAGCCGGGGTGCATGGGTCATTGGATTCACCTTACGTCAGGCATCATTACTGGTATGAGCAACCAGGAAATCGAAGAGATCCCCATCCGCGACGCCATGATCCGTCTGGGCCAGCTCCTGAAGCTCGCCAACCTCGTGGAGGACGGCGTGGAGGCCGCGGAGCTGATCAAGAACGGCCTGGTGAAGGTCAACGGCGAGATCGACGACCGCCGCGGCCGGCAGCTTCACGACGGCGACACGGTCACCGTCAACGGCCAGACCGTCCGGGTCAGTGCGCCAGCGGCGTAACGCGGCTGCAGAGGGGGCTGTGTAGGGGGCAAAGCTGGGCCGGCCACGGTGAATGAGGCGCCGTGGCCGGCGCAGGTTTACTTGTTCAGCACCTCATGGGTGAGGAACTCGGACACGTGGCCGATCTCCTGGGCGTTGATGCCGTGCCACATCCCCGTGTAGAGCACCTTGGTCAGCTTCACGTGGTTCCGGACCCACCCCATCGTGTACTCGATCTTGTCCGGTGTGATGACCGGGTCCTGCTGGTCCCGGCCCCAGAAGAGGGGCACGGTGCCGTCGAGCTCGGCGTCACGGAACTCGCCGTCGACGCCCGCGTTGACCACAAAGCCTGAAAGCCCGACGACGGCGGCGAAGTCCGCGGGGCGCTGCCGCAGCAGCGTGGTGGCCATCGCCATTCCCATGGAGAAGCCGAGGAGCGTCACGGACGGGTGGTTCGCCCTGACGGTGTCGAGCCAGTCGAGGACGTATCCGGAGGCGGCCTTGACCGCGTCGACGGAGTAGTCGGCCGTGCCGGTCAGCGGGAACCAGGAGAAGCCCGGCCCCATGGCGATGGGCGCGCGGACGGAAGCCACGGCAAACTCGTCCGGGAGCATGTCCGCCAGGCTGAGCAAGTCCTGCTCGTTCGCTCCGTAGCCGTGCAGCAGGACCAACAGGGGCTTGCCGGCCCGTGCCTCCTCGGGCTCGGACCACAGAACGACGGGGGCAGGAAAGGAGTCGGCAAAAGTCATGGCTCCATTCTTGCAGTTACCCGCCAGTAACAACCTACGGTGGCGTAGCTTGGCAGGGACAAGGCAGGATGTGAGGGTGAGCGGAGCCGAATCGATGCAGAATCCCCAAGGACCTCCCGGCCGCCACCCGTGGAGCCGCTATGTCGCCATGGGAGACTCCTTCACCGAAGGAATCGGTGATCCCGAACCGAGCAGCCCGGGCGGCTACCGGGGGTGGGCCGACCGCGTGGCGGAGGAGCTGGGGCGCGGCCACGACGACTTTGCGTACGCCAACCTGGCCGTGCGGGGCCGCCTGCTCCAGCAGGTCATCGACCAGCAGCTCGCCCCCTGCCTGGCCCTCAAACCCGATCTCGTGACGCTCTCCGCCGGAGGCAACGACCTCATCCGCCCTGGCGGGGACCCCGATACCCTGGCCGAACGGCTCGACCCCGTCGTGCAGATCCTGACGATGAGCGGCGCGACGGTGGTCCTGTTCAACGGCCCCGACACCGGTTCGTCCGTGCTTGGCCGGATCCGCAGCAAGGTGGCCATCTATAACGAGAACCTCCGCACCATCGCCGCCCGGCATGACGCCATCATCGCCGACATGTGGTCCCTCCGTCAGCTGAAGGACCCGCAGATGTGGGACGAGGACCGCCTGCACTTTTCGCCACTCGGCCACCACACCATTGCGGCAATGGTGCTCGAGGCCCTCAACGTCCAGCACAGTCTTGAGCCGCTGGCCGCCAAGCCGCTGCCCCCGCGCAGCTGGCGTGAGGCCCGCACCGGAGACCTCGTCTGGGCACGGGAGTACTTTGTGCCCTGGGTGGTCCGGCGCCTGCGCCACCGCTCCTCCGGAGACGGCATCACCCCGAAGCGCCCCACCCCGGGACCCGTGTTTGGTCCGGGGGTTCCGCTGGGTTCCGGCGAAGGCCCCCTGGGCTCGGAGGACGCGGTCCGGCAGTAGCAGCGGGCTGCGCGTAAGGAGCGACGGCGGAGATGGAACCGGAGGACGTGGTACGGATCCGGCTGGCGAGCCAGCAGCTCCGCGCTCCTGCGGCGGCCACGGCGGACGACGCGCTGAAAAACCTGCTCGCCGTTCAGGCCCAGGAATTTCCCTATGCCCGCTGGTCCCTGGCGCAGCGGACTGCGGACGCCACCGCGGACGACGTGGAGCAGGCAGTCGCTGACGGGAGGATCCTCCGGACCCATATCCTGCGGCCCACCTGGCATTTCGTGCACCGGGACGACTTGCCGTGGCTGCGGGCACTGTCCGCTCCGCGCCTGCACCGGACCAATGCCGGGACGTACCGGAGAACCGGGATCGACTCCGAAACTGCGGCAAAGAGCGCCGCAGTGTTGGCTGCGGCGGTGGCGGACGGCGCACATCGGACACGGGAGCAGCTGGCAGCGGAACCGCAGCGTGCGGGTTTTGCGGCCACGGGGCTCGGCCTGGCCTACCTGATCATGCATGCCGAAATCAGCGGAGTGCTGACGAGCGGGGTGCCCGTGCGCAGTGCGGGCGGCGCCCTCCGGCAGACCTACGCGGCCTTCGACGAACGCGTCCAGGGGGCGCCGCCCGGCCTTACCGCCTTATCCAAAGAGGAATCCCTGGCCGCGCTGGCGGTGCGGTACTTCCGGAGCCGCGGCCCTGCCACGGTAAAGGACTGCGCCGACTGGTCCGGCCTGACGATGGCCGACGTTCGGCTGGGGCTGGCGCTCGGGCTGGAAGCCAACCCCGCGGCGCTGGAGACTTCAACGATCGACGGCCTCACGTTCTATTTCCGGGCGCCTGACTCTCTATCGCTTGGCCGGCGGCCGCGGATAGACCTCGTGCAGTGCTACGACGAATACATCATGGGGTACTCGGTCTCCCGCCATTACCTCGGCGGAAGCGCGCCGGCATATCCGCTTGATGGCGCTCCCCTGCACATGGTTCTCCTGGACGGACGCATGGCCGGTTCATGGCGGCATTCGTTCGTGCGGAACGGATCCGCCGGGCAGCGCTGCGAACTGGACGTCCGCCTGCCCGGGATGCGCGACGGGCCCGGCGATGAGGCGATGAACCAAGCGCTTCACCGGAGCATGGCGCAGTACGGGGATTTTCTGGGCATGCCAGCCTCCCTCCGGTCCGGAGACCGCTCCTGAACAGATCATCCGGGAGGACTAAGCTGGAACAACACTCACGAGAGGCCCTCCACTGTGAACAATTTGTTTTTCTGGATCATCATTCTGTCGTTCCTCGTTCCCGTGGGAATGCGGATGTACCGGCGGTCCGTACAACGCAGGGACCAGGGGCAGGGCTTCTCCGGACAGTTTGATGGCCGGTTCGGTGGCCCTCATCAGGGCCGGCGGGACAACGGGCCCAGGGACGGCTACACCCAGCAGGACTACCTCAGCGGTGGCCTTGGACTTCCGCCGGGCGGCCGGCAGGAGCTTCCCCCGCTGGACCAGCCTTACGGATACCCTCCCTACCCGGGATCGCCTGGCGCGGGTGCTAACCCCTCAGGAGCGCAGGGGCCCATGCCGTACGAGGACAGCCCCGGGTACCGCGCCAACCCGCAGCAGCAGTCAGGGCCCCCGCAAGGGGGCGTTGCCCCCTCGGCTCCCCCGCCACCGTCGGCCCCGCAGGGATTCCGCGCCCGGAAACTGGCCGAACTCGACCAGCAGTACAGCAACGGTGAAATCTCCATGGAGGAGTACATGACCCGCCGCAATGACATCACCAACGGGTAGCAGGACCTCAAACTACTGTCTGCCAACGCGCTCTCTCCGGTGCGCGGCGTCGATTGACTCCTAGGCGGCAACCGCGGCTTTGGCCTGCGCGCGTTTGAGGGCTGCGCGTTTGAGGCTTTTGGCGTGGCGCAGAAGCTCGCGCCTGCGTCGGCGGCTTCCGGACGGCGCGGTGCCGGCCATTAGCGACGCGGCCCGTGAAGTATCACTGAGTGGTGCGCCGGGCAGTGGTGGCGCGGTTGAGTGGTAGCTGTGGCCGGTGGGGCTGCGGATCTCGAGGGTGTGCCTTCGTCGGCCGGCGCCACGGGCCGGGCATCGGCGGCCCGCGGCGCGGTTTCTGCCCGCCAGCCGGGGGCTTCTTTGGTGTGGTCGCGGGCCCGGATGAAGCGGCGCAGCCCGGCCGGGAAGAGCCTGGCACGGGAATCCATGGCCGTGAGTTCCCCGGTGCCCGGGGCGGTGTACAGCCGCCGCAGCCAGACATCCACAGTGGCGTTCCCCGTGGCGGCTTCCGCGCTGAGTGCGCCTTCCGCGATATGTGCGTCTTCCGCAGCGGCTGGCCGGCCCTCCCTTGCCGCGGCGTCCCGGACGGCAGCCCGGGCCCAGGCGGCGGGGACGATGCCGTAGCCGGGGAGGCGGGCGGGTTCGGAGTCGCCCTGGAGGAGGGTGCGGTCGGTCATGACGAGCTGGATCTCGATGCCGGTGATCCCGCCCGGCGTGCCGGTGATCCGTTCGACGAGGTCATCGGCCATGATCTGCCCGCGGGAGCGGCCGTCTCCCCGTCCCGGCGAGGGTGTCCGCGTGCCGGGTAAGGGCGGCGTGGACGGCGACGCCGGGTGACCGGGAGCAACGCGCCTTTCGTTCAGTTCCCCGGCGCTCAGCGCAGCCAGGGTGCGGGGCATCTCCGTCACCAGGGCCCTGGCCAGGCCCAACAGCCGGGACCCGCGGGCCGGGGATTCGCGCCGGGCCAGCGCGATCTGCGCCCCCACGCCCTTGCCGCGTTCATCCGCCGGGACCCCCGCCTCGGCCTGGGCGCGGCGCTGGCCTGCGTCGAACCCCACCGCGATCCGGGCCTGCAGCGCGGCCGCGGCGGACTTCAGATCCTCCAGATCCCGCACCTGATCAATCATCCCGGCACCGCCGCCGTGACAGGGGCGGATGCCGGCCAGGGACGCGATCAGGTCCCGCACACTCGTGCGGGCCCCGCCGCCACTTCTCGATCCTGTCCCGGTTCCCCATGCCTTCCATACCTGAAGTCTGCCGGCGACCACTGACAAAACGGCGGCCACCGGAACTACAAATCCGAACCCTGGATGTTGAGTGGGACTCTGCCGGCAAATCCGCGGCAGAAACTGAACGGCCCGTGTCCCCGCCGCTTTTGGCGGCGGGGACACGGGCTGTCTTACTGCAGGCCCGGTGTTTGAACGGGCGGACGCTTAGCCGACCATTCAGTCGACCTGCGGGAACCCGAGGTCAATGACGGACGTGGACGGATCGGGCCAGCGGGTGGTCACGACTTTGCCGCGCGTGTAGAAACGGATGCTGTCCGGCCCGTACATGTGCGTGTCGCCGAACAGGGAATTCTTCCAGCCGCCGAAGGAGAACGTCCCCACCGGCACCGGGATCGGCACGTTGACGCCCACCATCCCGACCTCGACGTCGAACTCGAACTGCCGCGCGGCGCCGCCGTCGCGGGTGAATATGGCCACGCCGTTGCCGAACTCGTTCTCGTTGACCAGCCGCACGGCGTCGTTGTAGGTGTCAACGCGCACCACTGACAGGACCGGGCCGAAGATTTCGTCGTCGTACACCTTCATGCCGGGCTTGACGTGGTCCACCAGGCTGACGCCGATGAAGAAGCCGTCCGAATCGAACTGCTGCGAACGGCCATCCACGACGACGGTGGCACCTTCGTTTTCGGCGCCCGCCACGTAGGACGCAACCTTGTCGCGGTGGTCAGCGGTGATCAGCGGCCCCATCTGGGAGGACGGGTCAGTGCCTGGGCCGATCTTGAGCGTCACCATGCGGCTGCTGATGGCCGAGACAAGATCGTCGGCGATGTTCCCGACGGCGACGAGCACGCTGACCGCCATGCAGCGTTCACCGGCCGAGCCGTACGCGGCCGAGATCGCGGCGTCCGCAGCCATGTTCAGGTCGGCGTCGGGCAGGACCACCATGTGGTTCTTGGCGCCGCCGAGGGCCTGGACGCGCTTGCCGTGGTCGGCTGCCCGCTTGTAGATGGACTGGGCGATCGGCGTGGACCCGACGAAGCTGACAGCTTTCACGTCGGGGTGTTCCAGCAGGACGTCCACGGCCTCCTTGTCGCCCTGGACCACGTTCAGCACGCCTGCCGGCAGTCCCGCTTCGGCGAAGACCTCGGCGATGAACACGGCGGACGAGGGGTCCTTCTCGCTGGGCTTCAGCAGCACGGTGTTGCCGCAGGCCAGCGCGCTGCCGATCATCCAGAGCGGCACCATGGCCGGGAAGTTGAAGGGCGTGATGCACGCCACCACGCCCACGGGCTGCCGGACGGAGTGAACGTCGACGCCGCTGGAGACTTGTTCTGACCGCTCGCCTTTGAGCATGTGGGAAAGTCCGGTGGCGAACTCGATGTTCTCGAGGCCGCGGGAGATTTCGCCTTCGGCGTCGGAGAGGACCTTGCCGTGCTCGCTGGTGAGGATCGCCGCGAGCTCGGGCTTGCGCTGCGTCAGGATTTCGCGGACGCGGAAAAAGATGTTGGTGCGCTTGGCAAGGCTCGTTGCCCGCCAGGCCGGCAGGGCCGCACGCGCCGCTGCGATGGCCTCCTCGACCCGGGCGGCTGAGGCGAGCGCAACCTGCTTCTCCTGCTCGCCGGTTGCGGGGTTGAAGACGGGGCCGAAACGGTCGGCGTCGCTGACGCGGTTCCCGTTGATGAAATGCGGAATGGTTTCCATGGATGTCTCTTTCTGGCGGGTCCGGCACGGGCTGTTCCGGACGGGGGCGGGTCGGCGTTGACCGTGGGGTGAATGGAAGCGCGTGAAATGAATCGGGTGAAACGGGAGTGGGCGGCTACTTGGCGGTGTCCAGCGAACCGTCGACCAGCTTGATGATCATGGAGCAGTCCTTGCCCGACTCGCCGGCGTCGATGAGCTGCTGGAAAAGCTGCTGGACGTGCCTGCCGATCTCCAGGGGCGTTCCGGTGTCCTCCGCGGCGCTGATGGCCAGGCCGATGTCCTTGTTGGCCAGCTCGGTGGTGAAGGTAGGAGCAAAATCGTTGTTCGAGGCGGCGGTGGAAACCACGCCCGGCACGGGGTACCAGGTGCGCAGGGCCCAGCTGTCTCCCGAGGAGACGGACGCGATGTCCCAGAAGACCTGCTTGTCGAGCCCGAGGCGATCGGCTAGCACGGCTCCTTCGGCCGTTGATGCGAGGTTGATGAAGAGCATCAGGTTGTTGCAGATCTTGGCGGCCTGCCCGGTGGTGGCCCCTCCGGTGGGGATGATGTTGGAGGCCATCGGTTCGATGTAGCCGGTGGCGTCGGCCACGGCCGGCGCCTCGCCGCCCACCATGAAGGTCAGGGTTCCGGCCTTGGCGCCGCTCATGCCGCCCGAGACCGGGGCGTCGACGAAGCGGAAGCCGGCGGCAGCGGCGGCGTCGTGCAGTTCCTGCGCGGAGGCGATGTCGATAGTGGAGGAGTCCACCAGCAGCGTGCGGGTGTTGGCGTGCGCGAGGACGCCGTCCTGGCCCAGGTAAACAGCCTTGGCGTGCTCGCCCTTGGGCAGCATGGTGAACACGACGTCGGCGCCGTTAACGGCGTCCGCGATGCTCGCCACCGGCTTTACGCCGCCTGCTTCGGCGGCTGCGACCGCTGCCGGGTTCAGGTCGAAGCCCCGCACGTCATGCCCGGCCTGCGCCAGGTTTGCCGACATGGAACCACCCATGTTCCCCAGACCGATCCAACCGATTACTGCCATGGCGCAAGCTCCTTTGCTTTGGGTCCGGCCGCTGGGGCCGAAGGTTCTGTGTCAACCATCACACCCTGCTACAGTGCAATCAAGGGGAAAAAATACAGACGGCATGTGCATTGATGCACATACGAGTGAAAGGCACATCCGTGGACTCGCGGCGGCTTCCTAGTCCGGACGACCTGCTCATCCTGCTGACCGTGGCCCGGCTGGGCCGGTTCAACGCGGTGGCGGAGACGCTGGGCACCACCCACACCACCATCTCCCGAAGGATTCTCGCCCTCGACAAGCAGCTCGGCGGCAGGACTCTCGAACGCAGCCCGCACGGCTGGGAGCTGACGCAGCTCGGGGCGTCGGCGGTGACCGCAGCCGAAGCCATCGAGGAGACCCTGGGGTCGCTGTCCGGGCTTATCCGTCAGGATCAGCATGCGCTCTCCGGCCTGGTGCGGATCAGCACGTCGGACGGCTTCGGGTCCGAGTTCGTCACCCCCGCACTGGTCCGGCTCCAGCGGCAGCACCCTCTGCTGAACGTGGAGATGCTCAGCGCCACGCGGAAGGTCAGCCAGAACCGGTCCGGCGTGGACCTCGAAATAGTGGTGGGCAGGACCGACGTCAGCAACGCCCAGACCATCTTCCTGAGCAATTACTACCTCCGCCTCTACGCCAGCCCGGCGTACGCCGACGAATTCGGGCTCCCGGAAACGCTCGACGGCGTAGGGCAGCACAGCTTTGTGTCCTACGTGGAATCGGCCCTGCAGGTGGCCGAGCTGGGTCACCGGTGGTCCGCGCAGCTGCCTGTGCCGAAATCCAGCTTCCAGGCCACCAGCGTCTTCGCCCAGGTGGAGGCCGTGCGCCGGGGCGCCGGAATCGGCCTGCTGCCGAATTTCATGGTGTCGGGGAAGCCGGAGTTCGTTCCTGTCCTCCCCGGCGACTTCCAGCGCCAGTTACCCATCTGGGCGGTGGCCCGCCCCGAATCGCTCCGGTCAGCCCCGGTGCAGGCCGTGATCGCATCCCTCAAGGAGGAAGTGCACACACGCCAGGAGCTGCTGGCCGGCTGAACTGTGCTGGCCGGCTGAACAGCGTGACCGGCTGAACAGCAGCACAAGAACGACGGCGGGACGGCGTCACGCCCGGAACAGCCGCCGGACCACGCGCCCGGAGGCAAGGGCGTCCAGCCCCTCGTTGATTTCGGCCAGCGGCCTGGTGTCCGTGTGCAGGAGTTCGACCGGCAGCCGGCCGTCGCGCCAGTAGCCCAGATACAGCGGGATGTCCCGCCCGGGAACGGCGTCGCCCATGTAAGAGCCCAGCAGCCGCTTGCCCGCGCCCGCGAACTGCAGCGCCGGGACGGTCAGCTCGGCGGACGGGTGGGGCAGGCCCACCGAGACCACGGCTCCGCCCCTCGTCACCCGCTCCAGGCACGATGCGATCACACCGGCCGAACCCACGGCCTCGATGGCAACATCCACGCCGTCGCCGGTGGCCTCCGCTATGAGCCGGGCGGCATCATCGGGGGTGCCCACCGCCGTCGCGCCGCAGTCGAGGGCCAGCTGGTGTTTGCCGGTGTTGGGGTCGATGGCGATCACTGCGGAGGCCCCGGCGAGCGACGCCGCCATGACGGCGGAGAGCCCCACGGCACCCAGCCCGAAGACGGCAACCGACTGGCCGGCGTCGACCGCTGCGGTATTGAGGACGGCCCCCATGCCAGTGAGCACAGCGCAACCGAACATCGCCGCCACGGTGTCCGGGACGTCGTCGTCAATGGCCACCACGGATTCCCGGGCCACGACGGCGTAATCGGCAAACGCGGAGACGCCCAGGTGGTGGTTGATCCGCTCGCCAGACGGCGTCCGCAGCAGCGCCTCACCGTGCAGCAGGTCGCCGGAACCGTTGACTTCCGCTGCCCGGTGGCAGAGGGCGGGGCGGCCGGCCTTGCAGGCCCGGCAGTCACCGCAGCTGGGCACGAAGACCAGCACCACGTGATCCCCGACGGAAATGTCCGCAACGCCCTCCCCCACGGCCGCGACCCGCCCCACGGCCTCGTGCCCCAGCGCCATGGGGAGGGGCCGGACCCGGGAGCCGTCCACCACGGAGAGGTCCGAGTGGCACAGGCTGGAGTAGGTGATGTCGATGCCCAGCTCACCGGCCCGGGGCTCGGGCCGGTCCAGGTCCTGCACCACGAGGGGCTGCGCCTCGGCGTACCTGGTTCCGGACGGGACGGTTGAATAGAGGATTGCTGCTCGCATGGGGATCCTGCCTTTGCGTGAATGGCTGACACGCAGCTGCCCGGGCCCGCGTTGGCCGCGGGTCCGGGCAGCTGCCTGGTGATGTTGCCTGTTCCTCTTGCCGGGGCGCTTACTTCCTGCCGGCTGCGAGGAGATCGGCCGTTCCCTGGGCATCGGCGGCGTCAACGTCGTGGAGCGAGATGCCGCGGGTTTCCTTGAGGAAGTACACCGAGACAGCAGTCACGACGCAGGCTGCCAGCAGGTACAGGGCCACCGGAACAGAGGACTTGAAGCTGCCCAGCAGCGCCGTGGCGATGATCGGTGCCAGCGAGCCGGCCACAATGGACGTCACCTGGTAGCCGAGGGAAACGCCGGAGTAGCGCATCCGGGTGGGGAACATTTCCGCCATGATGGACGGCTGGCCCGCATACATCAGTGCGTGGAACAGCAGGCCGATGGTGATGGCGGCGAGGATGACCATGTCGTTCTTGGTGTCCATCATCGGGAAGGCGAAGAAGCCCCAGGTTCCGCCAAGGACGGCGCCTGCCATGTACACCGGCTTGCGGCCGAGGGAGTCGGAAAGCTTGCCGACCATCGGCACGGCGCAGAAGTGGATGAAGTGCGCCACCAGCAGGAGCAACAGGATCCGGGACGTGTCAGTCTGCACCACAACCTTCAGGTAGGTGATGGAGAAGGTCACCACGAGGTAGTAGAGGATGTTCTCGGCAAAGCGCAGGCCCATGGCCGTGAAGACGCCGCGGGGGTACCGGCGGAAGACTTCGGCGACGCCGTAGCCTTTCTTTTCGACTGTGACTTCCTTGCGCGCCTCGAGGAAGATCGGGGCATCCTGGACCTTGGTCCGGATGTAGTAGCCGATGATGACGATCACGGCCGACAGCCAGAAGGCGACGCGCCAGCCCCAGCCGAGGAAGTCGGCCTGCGACAGCGTGGAGGAGAGGGTGAACAGTACGCCGGTGGCGAGCAGGTTGCCCATCGGGACGGCGGACTGGGGCCAGCTGGACCAGAATCCGCGCGATTTGCTCGGGCTGTGTTCGGCCACGAGCAGGACGGCGCCGCCCCATTCACCGCCGACGGCGAAGCCCTGGACGAAGCGCAGGAAGACCAGCAAGGCCGGTGCCCAGTAGCCGATCTGTGCGAAGGTCGGCAGGCAGCCCATCAGGAAGGTGGAGATACCCACCAGGACGATGCTCAGCTGCAGGAGCTGTTTGCGGCCGAACTTGTCGCCGAAGTGGCCAAAGACGATGCCGCCGATCGGGCGCGCCACGAAGCCGACGGCGTACGTGACGAACGCGGCAATGATGCCGTCCAGCTCCGTGCCGGAGTTGGGGAAGAACATCTTGCCGAACACCAGGGTGGCCGCCGAGGCATAGAGAAAGAACTCATACCACTCAACAACGGTGCCCGCCATGGAGGCCGTGACGACTTTTTTCAGGCCGGATGCCTTGACATCGGTTTCCTCTACGCGCCTTGCGGCGGAGTTTTCCGTACTCATTAGTGAACTCCTTCGGGGTCTTCTTCGACGCCCATGGGACCAGTCAGTGGCGGACGTGTGTGACGCGCACCACGAACCGCCGGTTCCAACGAGTATGGTCTGCCATTGCTGCAAGCTCAACGCCAAATAGTGCAGAACGCATCTGCATAAATGCACATTCCGGCAGCGCCTGGCGCCGCCGTGTGCGGCGGCGGCTAAGCCAGGAAGTGGTCCCTCAGCTGGGCATTTAGCTGCCCGATGTCTGTGAGGAAGCCGTCGTGGCCGATCGGCGCCTCGATCACATGGACGTCGACGTCGCCGGGCAGCGCTTCGGCGAGCTCGCGGGACTGGGCCGGGAAGTACAGCCGGTCCGTGTCGACGGCGGCGACGAAAAACTCGGCGGTGGTCCTGGACAGCGTTTCCTTCAGGGTTCCGCGCCCGCGGCAGATGTCGTGGCTCATCAGTGTTTCCGTGATGGCGATATAGCTGTTGGCATCAAAACGCCGCACAAGCTTGCTGCCCTGGTGGTCCAGGTAGCTTTCCACCTGGTACCGGCCGCGGACCCCCAGGGATTCGGCCTCCAGCGGCGCCTCGGAGGTCTGGGCGTTCCTGCCGAACCGGAAATCGAATTCGTAGGCGGAACGGTACGTGATGTGCGCGATCCGCCGGGCCAGTGCCAGCCCCGCCTCGGGCAGCGGGCCGCCGTAGTAGTCCCCGCCGTTGAAGTTGGGGTCCTGCCTGATTGCGAGAGTCTGCGCTTGGGCGAAGGCGATCTGTTCGGCGGTGCTGTTGGCCCCTACCGCTATAACGCCGCAGCGGCGCACGCGCTCCGGGTAGGTGACGGCCCACTCGAGGGCGCGGGCCCCGCCCATGGAACCGCCCAGCACCGCGAACCAGCTGCTGATGCCCAGCTGGTCCGCGAGCCGCGCCTCGGCCGCGGTGGAATCCCGCAGCGTCACGAGCGGGAAGCGTGATCCCCACGGCTTGCCGTCCGGCGCGGCCGACGACGGCCCCGTGGATCCGTAGCAGCCGCCGACGATGTTGATGGACACCACGAAGAACCGGTCCGTATCAGCCGGGGCACCCGGGCCGGCCAGCTGCTCCCACCAGCCTTCTTCATTTCCGCTCCCCCGCGTGACGTGAGTACTCCCCGTGAGGGCATGCTGGACGAGGATGGCATTGGAGCCGTCCTCGTTCAGAGTTCCCCAGGTTTCGTAGGCAAGGGTCACGTCCGGAAGGAATCCGCCCGCTTCAAGCTCCAGGCTGCCGATGTTGACGTATTGCACAGTGCCGTCCGGGACTTCGGTGCGGGTGACGGAAATCGTCATAGGTAAACCTCTTCTACGCGCTTGCCTGCCGACGACTGACCGGCAGGCCAGGTCTTCACCCGGGGCACCCCGCCGCGGAAGGAGGGTTGCCGGCCAGCAAGCCGGGGCTGTTGCTGGCACTCATGACCTAGGCCAAGTTTACGAAACACGTCGCCGCCTGCGCGAAGATTGTGACGGTTGTGTGACTCCCGGCCGCGCCGCGGCCTTGGGAGTGCACACCTTAGGCGCCCTTGGCCGCCCGGAATCCGGCGTCGAGATCGGCCAGGATGTCATCGATGTGCTCGAGGCCGGTTATACGTGCCGCGGTACAGGCTGGGGCTGGCCACGACGCGGTCAGTACCCACTGAACGCGCCTGGCATTATGACGAACTTCGTCGAAATCCGGACATCCCACCACGGTTAGGATCCCCTTAGCTGAGAGCCCCGTCACAAAATGCCAAGATGATGGCATGCGCATGGATCACGTCTCTTACGCCTGTGAACACGATGGCCTGGCTGCCACCACCGAACGTATCTCCTCTGCCCTCGGCGTCGAAGCCGTGAAGGGCGGAGTGCATCCCCGGTTTGGGACCCGGAACATGATTATCCCGCTCGCGGGGCACAAGTATTTGGAAGTTGTGGAAGTGCTGGACCACCCGGCGTCGGACAAGGCCCCCTTCGGGCAGGCTGTCCGTGCCCGGTCCGCTGCCGGCGGCGGCTGGATGGGCTGGTGCGTCGAAGTGGACGACCTCGCCCCGTTCGAGACGCGACTGGGGCGGGCCGCCGTCAACGGCAACCGCAAATTCCCGGACGGCCGCGAGCTGGTATGGAAGCAGATCGGCATCCTCGGACTCATCGCCGATCCGCAGGTTCCGTACATGCTCAAGTGGGAGGGCGATCCTTCCCTTCACCCGTCCAACGCCTATGACAGCAACGTCAAGATGTCCAGCCTCACCATCGCCGGGTCCGCTGAACGGGTCACCGAGTGGCTCGGCGAGCCGGTCGAAAAGCCCCTGGAGGATGTCGCCGTCAATTGGGTGGCTCCGCACGGAACGCCGGGGATCCTGTCCGTCACCTTCGAAACCGCAGCGGGCGCCGTCACCATCTGACGTCCTCTTCACCTCCGGCAGCACGCCGGCTCCGGCAGCGTGGCCGGGCCCGGCAGCATGCTGCCCCTACGCTTCGGCCGCCATCAGCGGGTGCCAACGACGTCACCCACCGATGGCGGCCGAATTACTTTCATCCCAAGCCCACGGCCTTGCCGAAGAGGCTGAATCCGACGAATGCCACGATGTCCAGCAGCGCGTGGGCAATGACGAGCGGCATCACCCGGCGGGTTTTGGTGTAGATCCAGGCAAACACCACGCCCATGACGGCATTCCCGATGAACGGCCCGAACCCCTGGTACAGGTGGTAGCTGCCGCGGAGCATGGAGCTCGCAAAAATGGCCAGCGGCGTGGACCAGCCGAACTTGCCGAAACGGTCAAGAAGGTAGCCCACCACAATGACTTCCTCCAGAATGGCGTGGCGCATGGCGGAGAGGATCAGCACGGGGATGGTCCACCAGTAGGCGTCCAGGGCGCTGGGGATGATCGCCGTCGTGATGCCCAGGGCCCGCCCCGCTGCATACAGACCCAGCGAGGGGACGCCGATCAGGGCTGCCAGGCCCAGGCCCTGCAGCAGGTCCCGTCCCGGGCGGGCAAAGTTGAAGCCGAGCTTTTGGAAGGCCGAGCCGGAGTCGTAGCCCACTCCTGCCTTCGTCTGGCGCTGCTCCGTCATGAAGTAGATGACGAGCAGGACCGGCACCAGGGCAAAGATGATGTCCAGCAGCTGGTACGTCAGGTCGAAATATTCGCGCGTGCTTTGCGAACGGTTCAGGGTGGACGTGCCCTGGGCCAGGGGCGCGCGCGTCATCTTGTCCAGCAGCTGGACCACCGAATACACGGCCGACTGCCCCAGGGACAGCCCCAGGACTATCCAGACTTCAATGCGCAGCCGACGGCGGGAAGGAACCAACATGCTCCTATCTTGCCTGCAGTTGCTGGTACTTTCCTGTTTGGGTCCGGCCCCGCCTCATGGGGGGCGGCCGGCCCTGCGCCGGGAGTCTGGCCCTATGCTGGGGAACTATGAGTGCGCCCGGGAAAATCATCATGATCCGGCACGGCCAGTCCGCCGCCAACGCCGACACCTCCATCTACAACCGGGTGCCCGACTACCGGATTCCGCTGACGGACCTGGGCCTGGAGCAGGCCAAGGCCGCCGGCGAGCGCATCCGGCGCGAACTGGACGGCCGCGAGGTGAGCGTCTACGTCTCGCCGTACCTGCGGGCGTACCAGACCCTTGAGGCGCTGAACCTGGGGTCCCTCACCGAACGCGTGATCGAAGAGCCCCGGCTCCGCGAGCAGGACTGGGCCAACTTCCAGATTTCCGGCGACATCGAAGACCAGAAGGAGCTGCGCAACGCCTACGGGCACTTCTTCTACCGGTTCCGGGAAGGCGAATCCGGTTCGGACGTCTATGACCGCATTTCGTCGTTCATGGAGACGCTCTACCGCCACTGGTCAAAGCCCAGCTACTCCCCCAACACCCTGTTGGTCACGCACGGGCTGACCATGCGGCTGTTCTGCATGCGCTGGTTCCACTGGTCCGTTGAATACTTCGAGTCGCTGAACAACCCGGAGAACGCGGAGGTCCGCATGCTGGTCCGCACCGAGCTCGGCAAGTATGAACTGGACAAGCCCTTCACCCAGTGGGTTGAGCGCCGCGTGGACGAGACCGTGCTCGACGCGCCGCCCGTGGTCTTCTAGGGGCCGCCGGTCTTAGGGGCCCCCGGTCTTCTGGCGGCCGCCTTCAGCGCTGGCCCGCGGTCAGAGCGTCCTGGTCCGCGGCGTCTCGGGCGCCACGATCACCTCGGTGCCCCGGGCTTCGAAGGCCGCCTTGTCCGCCGCGGAAATGCCGGAATCGGTGATCAGCCGGGTGAACTCGTAGCCGTCCATGGTGGCGAAGGCGCGGCGGCCCACCTTGGACGAATCCGCGATGACGTAGGACTCGCTGGCACGGCTGGCCAGCAGAGCGTTGACGGAGGCCTCGCCCTCGCCGGTGTTGGTGGGGCCCACCTCTGCATCAATGCCGTTGACGCCGATGAACGCGATGTCCAGCACCACCTTCTGCATGATGATGTCCGTGTACGGCCCCACCAGCTCGTAGGACCGCGGGTTGAGGACGCCGCCGGTCACCATGACCTTGATGTTGGGCCGCACGGCCAGCTGCGAGGCGATGTTGATGGCGTTGGTGACCACCGTCAGCGTCGGCTGGTTGGACGGCGAGTTGAGGTCCTCCCGGGTTGCCAGGATCTGGGCCAGCGCGGTGCTGGTGGTACCCCCGCAGAGTCCGATCACCATGCCGGGAGCGATGAGGGCGGAGGCCGCCAGGGCAATCTGCTGTTTGGCTGCCGCGTGGTCGTCCCGGTTGTACCGGCCGGGGAGGTCGTACGCCAGGGCCCCGGTGGTGGCCCCGCCGCGGGTCCGGCTCAGCAGACGGCGCTCTGCAAGGCTGTCGAGGTCACGCCGGGCGGTGGCCGGAGAGACGCCGAGCCGGGTGACGATTTCGTCGACCTCCACCTGCCCGGTTTCGGCAAGGAGATCCAGGATTGCCGTCAGTCGGTCGGTGCGGGTCATGCTAGCCTCTCCGGAAACCAAAAGTCACTGGAAAGTGACGTTTCTTGATTCTAACAGATGCCAAACGATCATCTTCCGTCATCCGCGGGCCGGCTTTCGGCCCGCCCGGGTTCCTACCGTACCCGCACTCCGGCACGCCACACGGCATGTGTCAGCGGCATGCCCGGACGGTAGGCCAGGTGCGTGGCCGACGGCGCGTTCAGCAGGTGCAGGTCCGCGCGGTGCCCGATGGCGATCGACCCCACCGCGCGTTCGCCGTCGACGTCGTTCCCGGACTCACGGCCGAGCGCCAGGGCGCCGCCGTACGTCGCCGCGCGGACGGCCTCGTGGACGCTCAGATGCATCTGCAGCACGGCGGTGGTGACGCAGAACGCCATGGAGCTGGTGTAGGACGTCCCGGGGTTGCAGTTGGAGGCGAGCGCGACGGCCACGCCGGCGTCCAGGAGCTGTCTCTTATACACATCTAGATGTGTATAAGAGACAGCGGCTGGCGGGTGGAAAGGTCGCACGCGGGCAGGCACGTGGCCACGGTTCCCCGCCGCCCCGCGCCGGCGGCGAGATCCCAGCCGGACCAGCTCGCAGCCAACGCGTCGATGTCCTGCCCGGACAGGTAATTCACGTGGTCCACGCTCGCGGCGCCGAACTCGACGGCGAGCTGCACACCGGATCCGTGGCCCAGCTGGTTGCCGTGGACGCGCAGTCCCAGCCCGGCATCGCGGCAGGCCTGCAGCACCCGGCGGGACTGCTCCTCGGAAAAGGCGCCGCGCTCACAGAACACGTCGGCCCACGCCACGAAAGGGCGCACGGCATCCAGCATCGCGCCGCAGACGAGGGCGGTGTAGTCGTCGGCGTCCATTCCCGCGGGGACCAGGTGCGCGCCCAGATAGGTCACTTCGTCGGCCACGCCCGCGGCGATCCGGGCACTCCTGGCCTCCTGCTCCACGTCCAGGCCGTACCCCGTCTTGGTCTCCACGTAGGTGGTTCCCTGTGAGGCCGCCTCCGCCACTCGGCCCATCGCGAGCCGGGTGAGGTCGTAATCTCCGGTGCTCCGGGTGGCTCCGTTAGTGACGGCGATGCCGCCGGCGCTGTAGGTCTGCCCTGCCATCCGGGCTTCAAACTCCGCTGTCCGATCACCCGCAAAAATCAGGTGGGTGTGCGAATCGACCCAGCCGGGCAGCAGAGCCCGGCCGCCGGCGTCCACCGACTCGTCCGCGGCAGGGGCATCGGACGCCGCCCCGATCCAGGCGATCCGCTCGCCCTCGACCACCACCGCGGCATCCCGGAGGACCCGGTGTTCCTGGTCCTGTGTCATGAGCTCGCCGATGTTGGTGATGAGGGTAGTCATGAACCCATTCTTCAGCGCCTGATGGACCAGCGCGTTGCGGCAAGCGCGTCCGCTGTCCGGGATTCCGGACTGGTGCCCTCAGCCGGTGGATATTGTGACCCGGAGAGGATCTGGGCGGCAGCGAGCTCGGCGATCCCGGACGACGTCTGGAATCCGTAGCCGCCCTGGCCGGCGAGCCAGAAGAATCCGGGGGCCTCGGCGTCGAACCCCACCACCGGGACGCCGTCGGCGGCCTCGGTGCGCAGGCCGGTCCAGGCCGTGCGGACCGCGCCGATGCCGAGCGAAGTCACCGTGTTCAGCCGGGTGATCAGCCGCTCCACGTCGCCGGGGAACGGGCGCGCATCCCCGGCCCCGCTGGGCACGTGTTCGGACGGGGAAATCAGCACGTCGGCCCCTTCCCTGCGGAAGTAGAAGGAGTCGTCAGCAGCGGCCACCATGGGGCACGCGTCAGGAAGGGAATGTTCGACGGCGACTATGGCCGCCGTGCGCCGGTACGGCTGCAGCCCGAGCTTCTCGACGCCGCTGATGACTGCCAGGTCGTCCGCCCAGGCGCCGGCGGCGTTGACTACGACGCCGGCCTGAAAGGCTTCCTGACCGGCGCCCAGCTGCCATCCCGTTCCGAGCCGCTGCGCCGAATGGACCCGGGCACCGGTGATGATGTCCACGCCGGCGGCCTCGGCCCGCGCCCGGTGGTCTTCGAGGAGGACCGGTGCGTTGCAGCCGAAGGAACCCGTGTCCAGGCCGGCAGCGGTGAATGATTCCGGTGCCAGGACCGGGCACTGCGCGAGGGCCTCCGCATGGCTGATGGTCCGCATGTGGCCGCTGGCTTCCGCCCGCACGGTTTCCTCGTCGCCGATCAGCATGAAGCTCCGCGGCGTCAGGACGGGTTCCGGAAGCACGGCATCCCTCGCCGCCATCAGTTCCAGCGTGCGGACGGTGAGCTCCTGGACCACCGACGGGCCAAAGCTGGGGATGAGCTGCCGGGCCGAGCGTCCGGAGGTGTGGTACGCCAGCTGCTGTTCCGCCTCCACCAGCGCCACGCTGCACCGCCCGGCCAGCGCGGAAGCCAGGGACAGGCCCGCGATCCCGCCGCCGACAATCACCACGTCGTAAGTTGCTGCCATGGCTCCATCCTTGCAGATGTACGGTGGCGGCGAGGGCTAGCCGGCCACCGCGTTCCGGCTCTTGACGAACGCCTGGACGCACGTTTCGACGTCGTCGGCGCTGTGCGCGGCGGACAGCTGGACGCGGATGCGGGCAGCACCGCGCGGCACCACCGGGAAGCTGAAGGCCGTGACGAAGACCCCGTGCTGAAGCATCTGGTCGGCGATCTTCGCGGCCATCACGGCGTCACCAAACATCACCGGAACGATCGCGTGTTCGCCGTCGAGCAGTTCGAAGCCTTCCTCGGTCATCCGGCGGCGGAACAGTTCGGCGTTCTGGAACAACCGCGCGCGCAGCTCTGCGGAGGTCTCCACGAGGTCCAGGGCCTTGATGGTCGCGGCCACGATGGCAGGCGCGAGGGAGTTGGAGAAGAGGTAGGGGCGGGCCTTCTGGCGGAGCATGGCCACCACCTCGCTGCGGCCCGAAACGTAGCCGCCGGACGCCCCGCCAAGGGCCTTGCCGAACGTTCCGGTGTAGATGTCCACGCGGGAGGACACGCCGGCGTGTTCCGGGGTTCCGGCCCCGGTGGCGCCCATGAAGCCCACGGCGTGCGAGTCGTCCACCATCACCAGGGCATCGTGCTTGTCGGCGAGGTCGCAAATGGCCTCCAGCGGCGCGAGGTAGCCGTCCATGGAGAAGACGCCGTCCGTGACGATGATCTTGCGCCGGGCATCCTTTGCCTCGACGAGTTTGGCCTCGAGGTCGGCCATGTCCTGGTTGGCATAGCGGAACCGCTGGGCCTTGCAGAGCCGGATGCCGTCGATGATCGAGGCGTGGTTCAGCGCATCGGAGATCACAGCGTCCTCCGGGCCGAACAGGGACTCGAACACGCCGCCGTTGGCATCGAAGCAGCTGGAGAACAGGATGGTGTCCTCGGTGCCGAGGAACTTCGACACGCGGGCTTCGAGCTCCAGGTGCAGGTCCTGGGTGCCGCAGATGAAGCGGACGCTGGCCATGCCGAAGCCGCGCTCATCCATGGCGGACTTGGCCGCGGCGATGATGTCCGGGTGGTCGGCGAGGCCCAGGTAGTTGTTGGCGCAGAAGTTCAGGACGGGCTGGCCGGACTGCCCGATCTGGCCCGCTGTGATGTGGCTTGCCTGCGGCGAGTCGATGTGGCGCTCGGTCTTGTAGAGGCCTGCGGCGCGGATCTCGTCCAGTTCGCTGCGCAGCTGGTCCTTGATGGCTGAATACATGGGGGGCTCCTCGGCTGGGAAAGGGTAGGGTTCTTGAGGCTGGGGGTCAGGTGCTGTTTTCGGGCAGGCGCTGGCTAGAATCCAGACCAGTCGAGCACAACCTTGCCGCTGACTCCGGCGCGGGCGATTTCGAAGCCCTTCTCCCACTGTGAGGCCGGCAGCACGTCCGTCACGACGGCGGAGATGCTGGCGCGCAGGACGGGGTTGGAGGACAGCATGGCGCTCATGGCGTACCAGGTCTCGAACATTTCGCGGCCGTAGATGCCCTTCAGGGTCAGCATGTGCGTGACCACCTTGCCCCAGTCGATCTCGATGGACTGGCTGGGCAGGCCCAGCATGGCGATCCGGCCCCCGTGGTTCATGTTGTCGATCATTTCCGGCAGTGCCGTGGGGTGCCCGGACATCTCCAGGCCGATGTCGAAGCCCTCGCGGAGGCCCAGTTCCCGCTGCGCTTCCCGGACCCGTGTCTTGGACACGTCGATGGCCAGGTCCACGCCGAGCTGGCGGGCCAGCTCCAGACGGGGGGCCGAGACGTCGGTGATGGCGATCTTGCGTGCGCCGGCGTGGCGGGCAACGGCGATGGCCATGAGCCCGATCGGGCCGGCCCCGGTGATCAGCACGTCCTCGCCCACGAGCGGGAAGCTCAGCGCGGTGTGCACGGCGTTGCCGAAAGGATCGAAGATGGCGCCGAGCTCCGGGGTGACCGAGGGATCCTGGTGCACCCAGACGTTCGTTTCCGGGATGACCACGTACTCGGCGAACGCCCCGTCCCGCTGCACGCCAACGCTCACAGTGTGGATGCACATCTGCCGGCGGCCGGCGCGGCAGTTGCGGCAGATGCCGCAGACGATGTGTCCCTCGCCCGAGACGCGGTCCCCCACCTTGACGTCCCGGACGTCTTCGCCGGTCTCCACAACCTCGCCATAGAACTCGTGGCCGGCGATCAGCGGTGCCTGGATGATCCCCTGGGCCCAGGCATCCCACGACTGGATGTGCAGGTCCGTGCCGCAGATGCCCGTGGTCATCACGCGGATCTTGACGTCCCCGGGGCCCGCCTCGGGCTCGGGACGGTCGACGAGTTCGAACCCGGCGTGCGCGCCGGCCTTGTAGAGGGCCTTCATTGGCTTCCTAACTTTTCGGCATGAGCGGCAGCATCATTTGGCAGCATCATGCGGGGGAATCTCCCTTCATTAGAGCCACTCCAACGCATTAGCACAAGGGGAATTTTCTCAATCGACGATTTAGCAATTGCTAAGGCATAAGATGGTGGCCATGGAAATCCACCAGCTTGAGATGCTGCGCGAACTCGGCGCGCTCGGAAGCGTCAAGGCCGTGGCCGAAACCCTGCTCGTCACGCCGTCCGCCGTGTCACAGCAGCTGGCCCAGCTGCAGAAGAGCGTCGAGGTTCCGCTGACGCGCAAGGAGGGCCGGAACCTGGTGCTCACGGAGGCCGGCCAGGTGCTTGCGGACGCCGGTGCCGCCGTGGTCAGTGCCATGGCGGAGGCCCGCATGGCCATCGGCGCCTACCACGGCTCGACCGTGG
Organism: Arthrobacter sp. KBS0703; assembly: GCF_002008315.2. Classification (NCBI taxonomy): domain Bacteria; kingdom Bacillati; phylum Actinomycetota; class Actinomycetes; order Micrococcales; family Micrococcaceae; genus Arthrobacter; species Arthrobacter sp. KBS0703. The sequence continues at coordinate 2,482,435 of NZ_MVDG02000001.1, forward strand.
CTCCCGTGACCGTGAGCGGGTTCCACAGTGCCGGGCAGGCGCTCTTCGCGCCGCTGGCGCGGCTCTTGGACGGGCCGGACAAGCCGAAGGTGCTGCTCTCCGACGAGGACGTGGCGCAGCAGGACTTCCCCGCACTGACGGCCCGCTACGACTTAGTGATCGCGCACCGGATGGATCACAGCCCGCGCTGGCCGGAGGAACGGGTGGCGGTGATCCCGCTGGCGCATGAGCCACTCGACGTCGCGCTTCCGGCCGGCCACCGGCTGGCGGCCCAGGCAACGCTGGAAGCGGACGACGTCGTCGGCGAACCGTGGGTGACCAGCCGCACCGGCTACTCCCCTGCCGACGTGCTGTCCGCCGTCGCCGCCGTCTCCAGCCGGGAGCTGAATATCGTCCACCGGATCAACGACTACTCCACGGTGGCCGCCCTGGTGGCGGCGGGAGGGGTGATCGGGCTGCTGCCGCGGCACACGGCGCGGCCCGTGCTGAACCCGGACATCGTGCTGCGCCCGTTGAAGGGCATCAGCACGCGACGCCGGATCGACATCCTGGCCCGGCCGGAAAACCTCAAACGCGCATCGGTCCTGGTGGTCTGCGAGGCCCTGCAGGACATCATGGCCCGCCTCGCCCACGATTAACCCTGGCCCTGGCCGAGTCCCTTGCCCTGGCCGTTACTCCGGCCCAGTCCGTGGCCGGGTTTCTTGCCCAGACCCTGGCCGAGTCCCTTTCCGTTGGCGGCGCCCTCAACGATCACCGTTGCCGTGACCGAGGAGCCGTCCCGGATGCCCCTGACGCGCACGGTGTCCCCCTGCTTGAGGTCCGCGGGGGCGGCTGCCGCAGGCTTTGGCGCTTTCCCGATCCGCGTCCCGGCGTTGATCACATACTCCTGGCTGAATCCGTCCTCGCTCTTGACCGTGATGGCCTTGTCGCTCACGGATTCCACAGTGCCGGTTTGCGTCAACCGCTTTTCAAAGCTGCCGTCGGCCTTCTTCACCACGCTTTCGCCGTGAAGTTCACGCGCCTTGACCTTGCCTTGGGATTTGTCGGAACTGCCCGGCGCCGAGGGCGACGGCGTCGCCGCGGCCTGCGGCGGTGCCAGCTGCGGCGGTGTCTCTTATACACATCTAGATGTGTATAAGAGACAGTCCCGGGCCTGTGCTCCGGGTTCACTGGCGGCCCATGCGACGGCCACCCCCGCTCCACTGAGCGCGAAGACGATGGCCACCGCCAGCGCGGTGCTGCGTCGTTTGCCTGGATCCTTGACCGGCATGGCATGTCCTTCCGCCGCACCGGCGGGACTCCGGCGCCCTGAACCCGCAGTTTAGGGCCCGGACCTTATGGAGAACATGGAACGCGGCTGTTAACCCAACTGGGTCGCAGCTCGCGCGGTTCTGAGCGTTCAGAACGGCGTTAACTGCGACCCAGTTGGGTTAAAACGCATGCGTCAGGCGCTGACGCCCAGCTTCTCCAGGATCAGCTCCTTGACGCGGCCGGCGTCGGCCTGGCCGCGGGTTGCCTTCATGACACCGCCGACGATCGCGCCGATGGCCTGCAACTTGCCGGCGCGGATCTTGTCCGCGACGTCGGGCTGTGCGGCCAGCGCAGCGTCGATGGCTTCCAGCAGGGGGCCGTCGTCGGAAACCACGGCGAGGCCGCGCTTTTCGACGATCTCGGCGGGCGTGCCTTCGCCGGCGAGCACGCCGTCCAGCACCTCGGTGGCCATCTTGTTGTTGATCTTGCCGTCTTCCACCATCTTGCTCAGCTCAACGATGGTGGCCGGTGAGACGCCCAGCTGGCCGGGGTCGACGTCGGCGTTCTTGGCGCGGCCGACGATCTCGCCCATCCACCATTTGCGGGCCACGGAAGCCGTGGCACCGGCGGCGATGGTCTCTTCGATCTCGTCCATGACGCCGGCATTGACGACGTCGCGGAACTCAAGATCCGAGTAGCCCCAGTCGGCCTGGAGCCGCTTGCGGCGGGCAGCCGGCGGTTCGGGCAGCGTGGCGCGCAGTTCCTCCACCCATTCGCGTGAGGCGACCACGGGAACGAGGTCGGGCTCCGGGAAGTAGCGGTAGTCGTCGGCGTCGGACTTTGCCCGGCCAGACGTCGTCGTGCGCGTGTCCTCGTGCCAGTGGCGCGTTTCCTGGATGACCGGCTCACCGGAGTCCAGGACGGCGGCGTGCCGCTGGATCTCGTAACGGACGGCGTGCTCGACGGCGCGCAGCGAGTTCACGTTCTTCGTCTCGGACCGGATGCCGAAGCGTTCGCGGCCGTGCGGGCGCAGCGAGACATTGGCGTCGCAGCGGACGTTGCCGCGCTCCATCTTGGCGTCGGACACGCCGAGGTTCTTGACGATTTCCCGCACCGCGGCCACGTACGCCTTCGCCAGTTCGGGGGCGCGGGAACCGGCACCCTCGATCGGCTTGGTGACGATCTCAACCAGCGGAACGCCGGCGCGGTTGTAGTCCACCAGCGAGTAGTCGGCGCCCTGGATGCGGCCGGCCGAGCCACCGAGGTGGGTCAGCTTGCCGGCATCCTCTTCCATGTGCGCGCGTTCGATCTCGACGCGGAACACAGTGCCGTCGGAGAGCTCGATGTCCAGGTAGCCGTCATACGCGATGGGTTCGTCGTATTGGGACGTCTGGAAGTTCTTCGGGGTGTCCGGGTAGAAGTAGTTCTTCCGGGCGAAGCGGCAGGCCTCTGCGATCTTGCAGTTCAGCGCCAGGCCGATCTTGATGGACGATTCCACGGCCGTCTTGTTCAGCACCGGCAGGACGCCGGGCATGCCGAGGTCCACCTCGTTGACGTTGGTGTTCGGCTCGTCGCCGAAGACGTTCGGCGCGGAGGAGAACATCTTGGTCTTGGTGTTCAGCTCAACGTGGACCTCGAACCCCAGGACGGGATCGTACTTCTCCATGGCCTCTTCGAAGGTCAGGGTTGCGTCAGTGCTCATTATTTTGCCTCCTGGGCGTCGACAAGGGTCTCGACAGGCTTGGCCACCGGTGAGGCGGCCAGTTCCGGGGCACGGTCCAGGAGCGGGCCGCCCCACTTCGCCTCCAGCAGCGATTCCAGGACGGCGCCCACGCGGTACAGGCGGGCGTCCTCGCGGGCGGGCGCCAGGAGCTGGATGCCCACGGGCAGTCCGTCCTCATCGGCCAGGCCGCCCGGCAGCGACAGGCCGGGAACGCCGGCCATGTTGGCCGGGATGGTGGCGACGTCGTTGAGGTACATGGCCAGGGGGTCGTCGAGCTTCTCGCCCAGCTTGAAGGCCGTGGTGGGGGCCGTCGGGGAAATCAGGACGTCGGCCTTGGCGAAGGCGGCGTCGAAGTCGCGCTGGATCAGGGTACGGACCTTCTGCGCGGAACCGTAGTAGGCGTCGTAGTAGCCCGCGGACAGCGCATAGGTGCCGAGGATGATGCGGCGCTTGACTTCGTCGCCGAAGCCGGCGGCGCGGGTGGCGCCCATGACGCGTTCGATGGTCAGCGGCGGGTCCTCCGGGAGGACGCGCAGGCCGTACCGGACGCCGTCGAACTTGGCCAGGTTGGAGGAGGCCTCGGACGGCATGATCAGGTAGTAGGCGCCCAGGGCGTACTGGAAGTTGGGGCAGGACACCTCAACGATTTCCGCGCCGGCTTCCTTGAGCAGCTCGAGTGACTCGTTGAAGCGGTTCTCCACGCCGGCCTGGTAGCCCTCGCCGTGGAGTTCCTTGACGATGCCGATCTTCATGCCGTCCACGTTGCCGAGCCGTGCCGCGGCCACGAGGTCGCCGAGCGGGTCCGGCAGGGAGGTGGAATCGAACGGATCGTGGCCGCCGATCACCTGGTGCAGGAGGGCCGAGTCCAGCACGGTGCGTGAGACCGGGCCGATCTGGTCCAGCGACGAGGCCATCGCAATGGCGCCGTAGCGGGACACGCTGCCGTAGGTGGGCTTGACGCCCACGGTGCCGGTGACCGCGCCGGGCTGGCGGATGGATCCGCCGGTGTCCGTGCCGAGGGCCAGCGGCGCCTCAAAAGCGGCGACGGCGGCAGCCGAGCCGCCGCCGGAGCCGCCGGGGATCCGGTCCAGGTCCCACGGGTTGCGGGTGGGGCCGTAGGCGGAGTGCTCCGTGGAGGAGCCCATGGCGAATTCGTCCAGGTTGGTCTTGCCCAGGATGGGCATCTTCGCGGCGCGCAGCCTCTGCACCACGGTGGCGTCGTACGGGCTGTGCCAGCCCTCGAGGATCTTGGACCCGGCGGTGGTGGGCTGGCCGACCGTGACGATGAGGTCCTTGACGGCGATCGGCACGCCGGCGAGCTCGTGCAGCTCCTCGGCGGCAGGTCCGCCGGCGGCGCGGATGGCGTCTACCTCAGCGGCGACGGCGAGCGCTTCTTCCGCGTTGACGTGCAGGAACGCGTGCACGCCGCGGTCCCCGCCGTCCACTGCGGCGATGCGGTCCAGGTGCGCCTGGACAACCTCGACGGAGGTGATTTCGCGGGCGGCGAGCTTCTCGGCCAGCTGGGCTGCGGAGAGGCGGATGAGCTGGTTGCTGTTGGTGTCAGTCATTGTGTCTTATGCCTCATCCAGGATGGCCGGGACCTTGAAACGGTTCTCATCGGAATCCGGGGCACCGGACAGTGCCTGCTCGGCGGTGAAGGTGTGGCCCACCACGTCTTCGCGGAACACGTTGCTGAGCGGAATCGGGTGCGAGGTGGCAGGGACATCGTCACCTGCGGCTTCACTTACGGATTTCACCGCATCCACGATGACGGCAAGCTCGCCGGCCATCCTGTCCAGCTCTTCAGCACTCATCTCAATGTGAGCGAGCCGCGCGAGATGCGCGACGTCGTCACGGTTGATCGCAGCCATGGATCTCCCCTGCAAGTTCGGATTGTTTTCCGAACCAGTCTACGTGGGTTGGACGACGAACAACGCGGGGTCACTTACGGCCCATCCGGAGCTCCGGAATGGGCCGTAAGTGACCCCGCGTTGCTTGGTGCGGGTGGTTGGCTGGCTAGCCGATGCCGATGGCTCCGGTCAGCATTCCTACGCCGAGCATCACGAGGGAGATGACGGCGGTCCGCCACAGCACCTTCTTGTGGTGGTCGCCGAGGTCCACCTTGGCGAGCGAAACGAGCAGCAGGATGGCCGGAACCAGCGGGCTCTGCAGGTGGAACGGCTGGCCTGTGATGGAGGCCCGGGCCATTTCGGCTGCGCTGACTCCGTAGTGTGCGGCGGTCTCGCTCAGGACGGGCAGTACGCCGAAGTAGAAGGCGTCGTTGCTCATGAAGAACGTCATCGGGATGCTGAGGACGCCGGTGATGACGGCCATGAACGGGCCCATGTCGGAGGGGATGATGGCCACGAGCCAGGCTGACATGGCCTCGACCATGCCGGTGCCCTTGAGCACGCCGGTCAGGACGGCGGCGGCCATGACCATGCTGACCACGGCAACGATGGACGGTGCGTGGGCCACGAGCTGGGCGCCCTGGTCCTTGACCTTGGGGAAGTTCACCAGCAGGGCGATGGCGGAGCCCACCATGAAGACGAACGGCAGGGGCACGAGGTCGGCCACCAGCATGACCATCACGGCGACGGTGAGGCCCAGGTTGAACCACTGCAGTTTGGGCCGGAGCGTCTTGCGGTTGGGGTCCAGTGCGGTGTCCGTCAGGCCGGCGTCGCCGTCCGCGAGTGTCTCGGTGCGTTCCAGGACGGCCACGGAGGAGCCGCCGACGGCGGGGCCTCCCGTTGCGGGAACAGGTGCGGTTCCGGTGCCCTTGCGGCCAGGGCCGGTTCCCGAACCGCCGGCGGGGGTTCCGCCGTCGAACGCTTCGGCGGTGTCCGGCACGGACCAGATTTCCGGCGCCGTGGCGCGGAGGCGGTTGCGTTCCTGGAGGCCGAGCAGCCAGGAGAACACGAGGACGACAACCAGGCCGGCAATCAGCGACGGGATCATGGGAACGAAGACGTCGTTGACGTCGAGTTTGAGGGCGCTGGCGGCGCGGGCGGTGGGGCCGCCCCACGGCAGGATGTTCATGGTGCCGTTGGCCAGGCCGGCCACGCAGGTGAGGACCACGGGGCTCATCTTCAGCCGGAGGTAGATTGGCAGCATGGCCGCCGTGGTGAGGATGAAGGTGGTGGAGCCGTCGCCGTCCAGGGATACGGCGGCCGCCAGGATTGCGGTGCCGAGGACCACCTTCGCGGGATCATTGCCGAGCTTGCGCAGGATGAACCGGACCAGCGGGTCGAACAGCCCGACGTCGATCATCAGGCCGAAGTAGATGATGGCGAACATCAGCAGCGCAGCGGTGGAGGTCATGGACTTCATCGAGTCCATCACCATGTCCCCGATGCCGAGGCCTGCGCCTGCGAAAAGACCGAAAACGGTGGGGACAATGATCAGCGCCAGCACTGGCGTCAACTTCTTCGTCATGATCAGCACCATGAATACCGCGATCATGGCGAATCCAAGTAATACCAGCACAGCCGGCTCCTTCTTGATGAGTGGCACCACCTCGATGTGATGCGCACTACAGACGTTAGAGTGGCGCGGGTCACGGCAGTGCCTTTGGCTCAATTGATTGGCATACTGCTTATTGGGAGCATTTTGCGCATTCTGCTCACGCCCCGCCGGCGGTCTGCACACAGCCCCGCCCATGTCCGCCCAAGGAGTCCCATGACGAGCCCCGCCCGCAGGCTGCCGCTCAGGTTCTCCACGCAGACGCTGCTGCTGCAGCTCGGCGTGGTGCTGCTCGTGGTGCTGCTGAGCGGCGCCGTGCACGCGTGGCTCACGTATGAACGACTGGGCCGGGAGGCCGAAAACCAGGCGCTGACGCTCGCCCGGACGGTGGCTTCGGACCCGTCCGTGCGGGCCGAGGTGCAGGCCATCAGCCGGCAGCCCGGCACCCCCGCGGGCCGAACTGCTGGCCGGCCCGCTGATGGCGGCCGCCGAGGGGCACGCACGCGCACCGGCGCCCTCTTCGTGGTGATCACCGACGAAACGGGACTCCGGCTGGCCCATCCCGACGCCGAGCGGCTGGGCGAGCGGGTCAGCACGGATCCGTCCGAGGCGCTGGCCGGCCGCGAAGTCACCACCCGCAACACGGGAACGCTGGGGCCGTCGGCCGGGGCAAAGGTGCCGGTCTTCGCGCCCGGCACCGGCGCCGGCCCGGTTCCGGCGGGGCGTCCCCGCCGTGGTGGGCGAGGTGAGCGTCGGCTATTCCACCGAGTCCATCGGCCAGAGCCTGGGCCGGGACATCGGGCCCATCGTGCTGACGGCGGCCGGCTCACTCCTGGCGGGCGTCCTGGCCTCGTTCCTGCTCCGGCGCAGGCTGCAGCGCCTCACCCTGGGCCTGGAACCCGAGGAAATCAGCACCCTGGTCCACGACCAGGTGGCCGTGCTCGAGGGCGTGGATGAGGGCGTGGTGGGCATCTCCGCGGAAGGCCGCATCAGCGTCTTCAACGCCGCGGCCCAGCGGCTCCTGGGCCAGCCCGACCTGTCCGGAAGCCTCTGGCGTGCCGCGCCGGTCCCGCCCCAGCTCAAGGCGCTCACGCAGCCTGACGCCAGGGAAGGCGAAGCAGTGGAGCTGATCGCCGGCGGCCAGGTCCTGGTGGCGAGCGCCCGTAAGGCACTGCACCGGCAGGAGGACCTTGGCTGGGTGGTCATGCTGCGCGACCGCACCGAGCTGCAGCAGCTGACGCGCCAGCTCGACGCCGTCGGCACCATGTCCACGGCCCTGCGGGCGCAGCGGCACGAGTTCGCCAACCAGCTGCACACGATTGCGGGGTTCATGAGCATCGGCCAGCACCAGCAGGCGCGGGATTACCTGGCGCGGCTCGCCGCCACCGGGCCGCTGAAGTTCCCGGTGGACCAGGCCGAACTGCTCCAGGACCCGTATCTCCAGGCGTTCATCGGGGCCAAGGGGGTGGAGGCCGACGAACGCGGCGTCACCCTGCGCATCGGTCCCGAGACCCTGGTGCGGGGCCAGGTGACCGATCCGCAGGACGTCACCACGGTCCTCGGAAACCTGATCGACAACGCCGTCAACGCGGCGGTGGCCGGCTCGGGCGGCGAACGCTGGGTGGAGCTGGAACTGCTCGACGAACCGACGGACGACGGCGGGACGCTGCATATCGTCGTCGCCGATTCCGGCGACGGGCTGCCTGACGCCGCTGACCTGGAGTCCGTGTTCGCCGAAGGATTCACGACGGCGGCCGGCCCGGTCCGCTCGGCGGGCGGACCCGCCCGCTCGGCAGGGGGCCACGGCTTGGGGCTGGCCCTCGCGCGGCAGCTCGCGCGCGCCGCGGCGGCGACGTCAGGTGCTGGAGCCCGGCAGCGCGGGCGGGCCGGGCGCCGTTTTCATGGCCATGCTGCCGGGCACCACCACGGCGCGGAAAGACTGAGCGACAACGAGGATGGGACGATGATGTCTGAGGATTTCAGGGTGCTGATTGTGGACGACGATTTCCACGTGGCCAAACTCCACGCCGCCTACGTCGACTCGGTGGCGGGGTTCCTGGCCCTGCCGCCGGCGGGTTCGGCGTCGCTCGCCCTGCAGTCCATCCATAGCCTTCGGCCGGACCTGGTCCTGCTGGATGTATATCTGCCGGACGCCTCCGGCCTGGACCTGCTGCACCAGCTGGACGTGGACACCATGATCCTGAGCGCGGCCTCCGACGCCGCCTCGCTGCGGACGGCGTTCCGACGCGGCGCCCTGGGGTACTTGCTGAAGCCGTTCACCGCGGAATCCCTGTCCCAGCAGCTGCGGTCCTATGCCAGGTACCGGCGGATCCTGGCCCAGCCGGGGTCGCTGGACCAGGACACCGTGGAGCGCGCCAAACGGGCCCTCATCCCCGGCGACGTCTCGCCGTCGGCCAGGCCGCGTTCCGCCACGGAAGCGGCGGTGCTGGAATCCCTTCTGCCCGGCGAGCAGTACTCAGCGAACGACGTCGCCGCGCGGGTGGGCGTCTCGCGCGCCACCGCGCAGCGGTACCTGTCCTCGCTGGCGGACGACGGCGCCGTCGAGATCCAGCTCCGCTACGGAACCACGGGCCGGCCCGAACACCGCTACGGCCTCCCGGCCTCCTAAGAGCTGGCGCTCTTCTGGGCGACGAGTTCGATCTCCACAAGCATCTTGGGGTCCAGGAACGGCAGCACGTGCACGAGTGACAGCGTGGGGCGGATCTCCCCGAACACCTCGCCGTGGGCGCGGCCGGCGTCCTCCCACTTGGTGATGTCCGTCAGGTATAGCTTGGACTGCACGACGTCGGCGAAAGCGAAGCCGGCGTCGGCCAGGACGGTTTCCAGCTTCTCGAGGATGTACTTGGTCTGTTCGTAGAAGTCGTTGCCGACGATGCCGTCCTCACCGCTGGCGGCGGTGGCGGAAATGTACAGGGTGTTGTCCACCTGGACTGCGCGGGAATACCCAAGGGTCTGTTCCCAGACGGAACCGGTGCCGAATGTCTTGCGCATGGTGCGCCTTTCACTGGGGCCGCACGCCGGCCGGCGCTTGGCAGCCGGGGAATGGGCCGGGGGAATGAGTCGGCACCACTCTAGGTCGGCTAGACGTCCAGCCGGAAAACCAGCAGCTTTATGTCGGTGTCCGGCACGAACCAGTCACGCTCGGGGACCCGCCGGAAGCCGGTCTTCCGGTACAGGCCGTGGGCGCTCTCCCATGTCCCGCCGGTGGTCAGGGCCACGGCGCTGATGCCGTCCAGCGACCTGGCGTGCGCGATGATCGCCTCCACCAGCGCCAGCCCGGCGCCGCTGCGCTGCACGGCAGGGTCCACCACGAGCATGCGGAATTCGAGTTCGTCGCCCAGGGCAATGTCCGCATACGGCTCGCCGGCTACAGCCAGCGTCACGGACCCCACAATCCGGCCGTCCCGTTCGGCCACCCAGATGGTGGCCTGTTCCGCCCGCCTGGCCACGTCCTGGATCTGCTTCATATAGGGGTGGTCGGCGTTGTCGAAATATCCCGCCGCCAAATAGGAATCGCGGGTGATCCGGGCTATTGCCTCGTAATCGGCGGGGACTGCTGGACGGACAATGATCTGCGGCTGCACCAGTCAATGCTAGTTCCAGCGCCCGGATGGGCAGCGCGAAACAGCTGTTTCCGTGATTGAACTATCACTCGCACCCGTTTCCGGTTGGGGCGCTCGTACCGCCGCAATTGAGGCGGGTCTGCCCGACCCTGCCGTCATCGAAAAACTGGCGTCCGACTATGGCTGCATTTCGCCGAGGCACCCTGGCTGCCGGACATCATTGAGCGCTGCAACCTGACCCCGCCCCCGGGCTGAAATTTGCCGGGCACGTCTGGTATACGGGTAACAAGTCCACCGCCGCCGCCTCAGAGCGGAAACTTGCCGGACATTTCCAGCGTTCCCGCGCATGTCCACGCTGCGAGGCGTTCGTCGTCCGTTGGGCCGCCGTTCAGCGGGCTGGTGAGCCGGGGACGCCGCACCCAGCAGCCGGCTTCCTCGGCGATCAGGGCTCCCGCGGCGAAGTCATGTTCGTTGAGGCCCCGCTCGCCGAAGGCGTCGTGCGTGCCGTCGGCGACCAGGCACAGGTCCAGGGCCGCGGAACCGAGCCGCCGCACGTCTGCGAACCCTTCCATGAAGCCGCCGAGCGCGGCTGCCTGCTCAGCGCGGACCTCGGGATCGTAGCTGAATCCGGTGGCCAGGATCTGGCCGGCGCGGCCGGACACTGGACCGGTGAGCTGGACGCGGCGGCCGTCCTGTTCGAGCCAGGCGCCGTGGCCCTTGGCGGCGTAGTACACGCGCCCCAGGGCCGGGGCGTTGACGACGCCGGCCAGCCACGCGCCGTCGGCGTCGGCAACTGCGACGGAGGTGGCGTAGTAGACGATGTTCCGGATGAAGTTGGTGGTGCCGTCCAGCGGGTCGATGGACCAGCGGAATCCGCTGGGATTCTCGGGGCGGGTGGTCCCGTGCTCCTCGCCGGTGATGGTGTCCTGCGGGCGGGCGCCGCGGATGGCGCTGCGGACCGCGTCCTCGGCAGCAACGTCAAACGCGGTGACCCAGTCCCCCGCGTCGCCCTTGTTGCTGACGGCGCCGTCAGCCAGGGAACCGCTGGTCCGGGTGGACAGCACCGCGGCGCCGGCCTCGGCGGCTGCCTTGGCCACGCCGAGCAGCTCAGTCGGATCCGTGCTCATTCGGAGCCGTTCCTGTCGTCGTCCGTAGCATCTAGAGCGGCCGCTTCCTCCGGTGCTCCGGCAGCCGGTCCGTTGGCCAGTAGCTCCCGGAACCCGTCCTCGTCGAGGACCGGCACGCCCAGCTGCTCGGCCTTGTCCAGCTTGGTGCCGGCATTCTCGCCGGCCACCAGGTAGCTCGTGTTCTTCGACACCGAGCCGGCGGCCTTGCCGCCGCGGATCAGGATGGCCTCCTTGGCCTCGTCCCGGCTGAAGCCGGGCAGGGTGCCCGTGACCACGATGGTCAGCCCTTCAAGGGTGCGCGGCGTCGATTCGTCCCGCTCATCCGCCATCCGGACTCCGGCGGCGGCCCAGCGGTCAACGATTTCCCGGTGCCAGTCCTCGGCAAACCACTCCTTGAGCGCTGCGGCAATGGTGGGACCCACCCCGTCCACGCCGGCGAGCTCCTCCTCGGAGGCCCGCCGGATGGCGTCCATGGTGCCGAAGTGCGTGGCGAGGGCCCGGGAGGCCCGCGGCCCGACGTGCCGGATGGACAGCGCCACCAGCACCCGCCAGAGCGGCTGGGTCTTGGCCTTTTCAAGTTCTTTGAAGAGCTTTTCCGTGGTGGCCGTCGGCTTGGACGGCGTCTTCGCGGTGCCCTTGCTGTAGAAGTACGGCACGAGCTCGAACTCGCCGGTGGCCACGCCCTTGGACCGCTTCTCGCGGCGGATCTTCACCGGGGCGAGGTCCTCCGGGGTGAGGTCGAAGAGGGCGGCCTCGGTGGTCAGCGGCGGAACCTCCGGTTCGGCGGGCTGCGTGAGCGCAATGGCTGCTTCCCAGCCGAGCGCCTCGATGTCGAAGCCGCCGCGTCCTGCCAGGTGGAACACGCGTTCGCGCAGCTGCGAGGGACACGACCGCGCGTTGGGGCAGCGGATGTCGACGTCCCCCTCCTTCGCGGGCGAGAGCGGGGTGCCGCAGGACGGGCATTCCGTGGGCATGACGAAGTCGCGCACCGGCGGATCCTGCTGGTCGCGCAGGGCCAGGACGGGCCCGACGATTTCCGGAATGACGTCGCCGGCCTTGCGCAGCACCACGATGTCGCCGATCTTCACGCCTTTGGCCTTGACCACGTCCTGGTTGTGGAGGGTGGCCATTTCCACGGTGGAGCCGGCCACCTTGACCGGCACCATGATGCCGTAAGGCGTGACCCGGCCGGTGCGCCCCACGTTCACGGCGATGTCCAGCAGTTTGGTGTGCACTTCCTCGGGCGGGTACTTGTAGGCGACGGCCCAGCGCGGGACGCGGGTGGTGTACCCGAGGGCGCGCTGGGTGGCGAAGTCATCCACCTTCACCACGATGCCGTCGATCTCGTGCAGCAGGCTGTGCCGCTTGTCCCCGTACCGGGAGATGAACTTCAGGACGTCGGGCAGGCCGCCCAGCACCTCGAAGTACGGGCTGACGGGCAGCCCCCACGCCTCCAGCTGCCGGTAGGTTTCGGACTGGCTGGCCACTTCAAGGCCCTCGCGGGCGCCGATCCCGTGGACGAACATCTTCAGCGGGCGTTTGGCGGTTTCGGCGGGATCCTTCTGGCGGAGCGAACCCGCCGCGGCGTTCCGCGGGTTGGCCAGCGGCGCCTTTCCTGCCTCGATGAGCGCCTCGTTGAACTCCGCGAAGGCCTTTGACGGGATGAACACCTCGCCGCGGATCTCCATTTCGGCGGGAAACCCGCTGCCGCTGAGCTCCTGCGGGATTTCCTTGATGGTGAGCACGTTGTGGGTGATGTCCTCGCCGGTGGTGCCGTCGCCGCGCGTGGCCGCCCGGACCAGCTTTCCGTCGCGGTACAGCAGGTTCACCGCCAGGCCGTCAATCTTCAGCTCGGTCAGCCACGAAACCTGGTGGTCGCCGACTTTGGCAATGCCGGCCTCGGCCTTGATGATCCAGGCTTCCAGCTCCTCGAGGGAGAAGACATCCTCGAGGCTGTACATGCGCTGGAGATGTTCGACGGCGGCAAACGCCGCCGACACTTCCCCGCCCACCTCCTGGGTGGGTGAATCATTGGACACGAGCTCGGGGTGCAGGGCCTCGAGTTCCTCCAGCCGCCGGAAGAGGGTGTCGAACTCGGCATCCGAGACGAGCGGCTCGTCTTCCTGGTAGTACGCGAACCGGTATTTCCGGACGAGGTCCGCCAGGTTCTCGTATTCTTCACGGACCGACTCCGGCGGAATCACTTCCGGCTCGAGCTGGTCAGTTCCGGTAGCTGCATTGTCTGCGGGGCCTGATGCTGTGCTCACAGACCTATCTTGCCTTACAGCCCTGACATTGTGCCGACTGGACGTGCCGTCCCTGAGGGATCACACGTGGCCGGCGAGGCGGTTCCTGCTCCACAGGGCGAACACGAGTCCGGCGAAGCCCACCAGCAGAACGCCTCCCATGATGGCGAACACCCCCAGGTCTGTCTCTTATACACATCTAGATGTGTATAAGAGACAGGCCGCTGCATGGCTCGCCTTCACGGGCTTGGCAATCGGCTTGTTCCAGTTGGACTCGGCGGTCGGGCCGGAGTCGGATCGGCTGGGCGAGGCGCTCGCAGTGGCGGGGACCGCCGTCGTGCGGGCCGCCGTGGCGGACGGTGATGATGTCGCCGTCATGCGCCCCGTGGCCGGGGCAGTCGGAGCCGGTGCCGCGGTGGGCGCAACCGGGGCGGGGTTCGCGGGCGGCTTGGCGGGAGCCGGCGGGGCAGGCGCGGGGCCGGCGCCTTCCTCGCAGGCGGTGGGGTCGAAGGCTCGGCCGTGGGTGCGGGCGAACCGGACGACGGAGCCGTCGGCGCGGGCGAACCGGACGAGCACGGCTGTGTGGGCAGGCCGCACAGCGGTTCGGCGTGCGCGGCCCCGTGACGCCTGCCGCCGCCGCTAGGGCCAGCGCCGTGGCAGCGAGTCCGGGCACCACCGTGGTCCGTAGGAAATGGGGTCGGATCATTGGTTACCTTTGCAGCCGCGGAGGACTGTCTCTTATACACATCTAGATGTGTATAAGAGACAGTCCTACAGGGCAGCGCGGGGTAGCAAATCCCCTACTGCCGGCTCTCCGGTGGCAGGGCGATCTGGAGTTTGCGCACCTTGCCCCTGCCCACGATGTAGCCGCGGCCCGGAATGAAGTCGGTGCTGACCCGTCCCAGCGACGTATTAAGCAGGCTGTCGCCTTCGATATCGCCCGGATTGATGAGCAGTCCCCGCCTGCCGGACTTGAAGGGCTGGGCCAGCGACCAGGCCGAGGACCACGTGGACGTCTCGGACTCCCCGACCACCCACTGATCGGCCTTGATGGAAGCCGCCACAAGCCGTTCCACGCCGGACTCCGCCAGGGTGTCCGTGAAATCCGTAAGGCTCTCGATGAAGATGGCGAGCTTCCCGGGGTTGGCCGAGGAATGGTCCGTCAGTGCCTCCACGGATTCCTCGACGTCGTCCGGTCCCACGAGCGAACGGTCCCAGACCGGCAGCGATGCCACCGCCGACTTCCGCGACGCGATGTAGACCAGCTCCGTCTCAGGGTTCGAGCGGCGCAGCGCGTAGGCGAGCGTCACCAGCGCCACGGTCCTGCCGGCGCCCGGCGGGCCGGCCAGTAGGAGCGGGCCCTTGGCCATGATGGCGGCAGGCTGCAGCGTTTCGTCGTCGACGCCGATCACGGGCAGGTCCGGCCGGCCTGCCGGCAGGATGTCCAGGTCCACCTGTTCCGGCAGCCGTTCGATCCGCGGGGCCCTCTCGACGCCCTGGCGCAGCATGGCTTCGCTGAGCTTGTGGACCTCCCTCGCCTGCAGCGCCAGGTTGGAGTTGCCGCCCAGGACGGCCAGCTGCACCTCATGGCTGCCGAGCAGGCCGCGCCCGGGAGGCGATGCCTTGCCCAGGACGTCCTTCGGGACGTCCATGGTGATGTAGTCCTCCTCAGCGGAGAGCCGCAGCACCAGCCTGCGCTGGATGGACGCAAGCAACGACGGCGGCACGGAGTTGGGGCGGTCACCGGTGACGACGAGGTGGATGCCCAGGGGACGGCCGTCGGTCGCCAGCTGCAGGAAGAGGTCCCACAAGGCTGAGAGGCGGCTGTATTCGTATGCCTCGCGGAAGGCGGACATGCCGTCCACGAGCACGAAGATGCGCTTCTCGTCGGGCATGTCGGCGAGCTTCCGGTACTCCACGATCGTGGACGCCCGGACCTCGGCAAAGCGGGCGGAGCGGTCATCAGCGAGGTCGCGGAGCCAGCGCAGGAGCCGGCCCACCCGCTCGACGTCGTCGCCGTCGATGATCCCGCCGACGTGCGGGAGTTCTTCGAGCATCTTCAGGCCGGCGGAACCGCAGTCGATCCCGTAGACGTGCACCGGGCCCCCGCGCGGGGTGACGGCGGCAGCAATGGCTATCCCGCGGAGCGCGGCGGACTTGCCCGAGCCTCCCGTGCCGTAGATGGCCATGTTGCCGTCCCTGTCCGGCTCGTAGAAGACCGTGGGCTGGTCCTGGCGGGCGGGATCGTCGGCAACGCCGAGCAGAAGGCGCTCGTCCGTGCGCGGGTTCGGCAGCAGGGAGAAATCGTAGGTCATGGCCAGTTCGTTCAGCCACGGCTTGCGGGGCGGCCGGATGGCGAGGAGGTCCGCGGCCCGGATGACGTTGGCGGTCATCCGGGCGATGTCGTTGGGACCGGACGGCTCGTCCCTGACCGCAGACTCCGGCGCCGGCGTCGCCCAGGCGGGACCGGACCCGAACGCCATTTCCACGATGTCGACCTGCGGGCGCTGCGGCCGTTCGGTGGTCCAGCCGCCGGCGTAGCCGGTCTGGAACCCCTGGATCCGGCCCGGTCCTGTTTTTGCCGCGCCGCGGCCGGGGATGGAGGGGTCGAAGTAGGCGGCATCCGGGACGCCGAGGATGTCGGTGGCGTCGTCCTCGTCGGCCATGCGCAGCGCCACGCGGAGGTTGGTGTTGGCGCGCAGGCTCTCCTTGATGACGCCGGCCGGGCGCTGGGTGGCGAGGATCAGGTGGAGCCCGAGGGACCGGCCGCGGGCGGCGACGTCAACCACGCCGTCCACGAATTCGGGGACCTCGGTGGCGAGGGCGGCGAACTCGTCCACCACGATGACCAGGTACGGCGGCGCGTCGGGGTCCGCCTCGCGCTGCAGGGCCAGCAGGTCCTTGGCCTTTTTCCGGTTCAGCAGCCGCTCCCGGTAATGCAGTTCGGCGCGCAGTGAGGTCAGGGCGCGGCGCACGAGGTGCGGCGAGAGGTCCGTGACGAGCCCCACCGTGTGCGGCAGGTGCAGGCAGTCGGCGAACGCGGCACCGCCCTTGTAGTCGACGAAGAGGAAGCTCACCCGGTCCGGGCTGTAGGCGGTGGCCATGCCCATGACCCAGGACTGCAGGAACTCGGACTTGCCGGCGCCCGTGGTGCCGCCCACGAGCGCGTGGGGGCCCTCATTCTTCAGGTCCAGGTACAGCGGCTCGACGCCTTTGGATCCCACCAGCGCCCGCAGCGACCCGCTCTCCTTGCGGTTCGCGACGGCGGTGGTTCGGACCGAGTTGTTTTCCTGCCACCGTTCCGCGACGACCTGCGGATTGTCCAGGAAGTCCTTGCCGATCAGCGCCACGTAGGAAACGGCGCGGGGCAGGTTCGAGTCGTCCTCGAGGGGCTTTCCGGCGTCCACCACGGGCGAGAGCATGCGCGCCAGCTGGCCGGCGAGTTCGGCGTCGAGGCTTTCGCAGCTCACGGGATACGTGTGGCGTCCCAGCCGCACCTGCCCCGTAGTGGTGCCGTGTTCGCCGTCGACCGCCATGAAGTCACGGCACGCGGCCGGGAGGGCCTCAACGCCGGTGGCCACCCACAGAACGTGCACCCCGGCGTCGGGTCCGCGCTCCACGAGCCGGGTGAGCCTCCCCCGGTCCACCGGGGCGTCGTCCTCGATGATGACCAGGACCGAGGGCAGCACCGGGGCGGGGAGGTCCCCGGTTTCCTCGTGGATCCCGGGCCGGTGGACGGGGCCTGCCGACTTCAGCGCGGCTTCGCGGAGCTCCAGGAGGTCCTCCAGTCGGGCCAGGAGGCCGGAGCCGCTGGCGGAACCGGCCGCAAGGTGGTCGCCCGCGATCGGGCTGTGGCTCGACCCGACATGCGGCAGCCACTGGAGCCAGTTCCAGCGTTCCCGCGACCGGGTGGACGTGATGGCCGCGACCGCAACCTCGGCCGGCGAGTGCAGGCCCACGAGCTGCAGCACCATGCCCCTGGCCACGTCGTCGACCAGCCCGCGGGAGCCCGCGAGGCCGAACGAGCCGGAAGACCGCAGCTGGGAGACGACCGGCACGCCTTCAATCTCGCGGAACTGGTCCAGGCTGTCCTCGATTTCGCGCCGGTACGCCGTTTCGGTTTCGCTGAAGTTCGGCTCCTCGAACGGCACCCGCGACGGCACCGTGCCGAGTCCGAACCGGAGCCCGAGGAACCCCTGGTGCTCGGGCCGGTGGGTCCAGAGCAGGGGGCCAAGCTTGTAGATCGAATCGACGGTGTCGCTGACGGACGGCGCCTCCTGCAGCCGGACCGCACGTTCCACGCGCTGCAGCTCGGTGATGTCCAGCCGGAACGCGGCCATGGATTCGCGGAACTGCTTGACCTGCTCCTTGTGTTCCCGCTTGGACTGCAGTTTCTGGTCCACGTAGTGACCCACGATGAACAGCGGCATCATCAGCATGAAAACCATGGAAATCAGGCTTTGCGTGACAGCGAAGAGGACGGCCCCCATCATCAGCGGGGCTATCAGCATGATGTACGGGAAGGCGTGGTGGTCCTGCCGTTTTGGCCCGGCGGGCGCCACCCGCTTTGACGGGGCGAACCGGGGAACCACGCGCGGGGAACGGTTGAAGTCAACAAGGGGCGACGTCGGAGCGGCCGCGCCGCTGCGGGCCAGCGGCACCACGGTCAGCTCGGTGTCGCCGAGCGTCACGGTGTCCGAGGAATTCAGGGTGGCCCGGGTGACGGGCAGCCCGTCCATCTGGAGGCCGTTGGCCGAGTTGGTGTCAACGATCTCGACGCTCTCCCCCACGGTGATGCGTGCGTGCCGCTTCGAGGTCAGCGGGTCGGTCAGCCGGACGTCGACGTCCCGGTCCCGGCCGATGTAGCTGGTGCCGGACGGCAGCGAGAACTCCCGGCCGACGTCGGGCCCCGACAGAATGCGGAGGGTGGCGGCTGCTGGTCCGCGGCCGCCGCCAGGACCACTCCCGGCCCCGGGAACTCCAAACTGCTCGCTGACCTGGGTCAGCGAGACAACCGATCCCGGCCGCAGGCCCGATTCCAGCAGGTTGTCCGTGCGGTTGAGCACAATGCCGCGCATGCCGCCGGCCACGAACGCCTCATCGATCCGGAGCGAGAGATTGGGCGGGGCGGGCTCATCACGCCGGCCGGGGTCTGCGGTCCAGAGTTCCGTGGCGATGTCCGCCACAGTGGCCAGGCCGTCCACGGTGACGGCGAGGTCCTTGGCGTCAGCGGGGTCCCGGCGAAGCGTCAGTCGGATTCTCATCCTTCGTCGGTCCCTCTCATTTTTTCAATCAGGTACAGGTCATCTGCGGTCACCAAATGGGATGTGACGGCATGCTCCACGAGCCGGGCGCGCCGGTTGGTGGCGAGCTTCCCGCCGCCTCCCCGGAGGCCGGCCACGCCTACGCGGTCCAGTTTGTCGCACACGTTGTCCAGCTTCCGGTTGAACCGGGTGAGCGCCCAGCCGAGGGTCTTGGCGGCGGCCGCGGAGGACGGAATCGCGCTGAATCCGGTCCCTTCCCGCCGCAGCATGGGTTCGGCCAGCGCCACGATTAGCGCCTTTTGGGAGTCCGTGAAGACCACAGGCCCAATGGTGGTGTCGCCGGCGCTGGAATCGCCCGGAGCCTCCTGCCGGAACGACGGCGTCTTCAGGTGCACGGCGAATTCGTAGGTGGTGGGCCCGGCCGTGAAGATGATGGTGGTGTGGCTGAAGACCAGCGGCAGGCGGGCGCCCGGGGAGAGCCAGGCCTGCATTCCGCCAGAGCCGTCGGCCACGGTTGCCGAGAGCATGCTGCCCACGTTGCTGAGCCGCCAGATGCCGTCGTACCGGGCGATCTGCAGGAAGCGCCGGTGCAGGTACGGGTTGTCATCCACTTCCAAGTCGCCTTCGCGGCCGATGCTGAAGATGTCCTCGTCCGTCGGCTCGTACCATTCGCCGCAGAAGTCTATGGCCAGGTCTCCCATTTTCAGTGTCTCCTCTTTGGGCTGTTTCGTCAGACGCACGCGATGGAGTCCTCGCCCGCCGGGGACGCGGAGCCGTCACTGCGGACAATGATCACCTGCACGCAGGTGGGTTCGGTGGGGTTGGCGGTCACATCCACGCGCGGCACGGACGTGGACTGGTAGCCCCCGCCGTCCTTGACGGTCTTGATCCGCCACTTATAGGTGTCGCCCGGCTTCGGCTGCGGGTTGGTCCACGTGAACCGGACCTTCCCGGCTGCTCCCGCCGCACCAGCGAGCTTCGCGACGTCCGGCACGGACCCGTCATCCAGGGCATCTGCTGGCGGCTTGCTGGGCTGTTCGCTGGCCAGCACCTGGGGCTGCGGCGCCGAGGACGCCACTACGACGCCCACCACGACGGCGAGCACCAGGACTGTTCCGCCGGAGATGGCCAGCCAGAGGTTGCGCTTCCCGTGGTCCGCGGGCGGCGCGTCGGTCGCGGGCGCGTCCGGGGCCTTGGGCCGGCCGCTGCGGAGGACCGTTGCCCTGTCTCTTATACACATCTCGCCGTCGGGTGCTGCGGCAGGGACGGCTGCCGGTGCTAACGGCGCAGGAGCCGGGGACGGCGCCGGGGCAGGCTGTCCGCTGTCCAGCGGCCACGTCCGCGCCGGGAAGGTCGGGGCACTGCCCGTTCTGTCGGGGTCGATGGCGGCGATGCTGCGTACGCGGGTTTCCTCGAACCCGTCGTCGGGATGGCTGTCCTCCTGCTGGCGCTCCTCCAGGACCTCGAAGGGCGTGACGGACAGGTTGAGCTCGGCCTGGATGCGCTGGAGTGCCAGCGCGAAGGCGTGGGCAGAGGAATACCGGGAGGACGCCGACTTCGCCATGGCTGTTGCCAGCGCCTGTTCCAGCGATTCAGGAACGTCGGCCCGGCCGAGCCGCGGGACGGGCATGGCGGTGATGCGGGAAATCAGTTCCTTCTGTGAGTTGTCCGCCCCGGGCAGGACGAACGGCGAGCGTCCGGCGAGGAGGGTGTACAGCGTGGCGCCGAGTGCCCACACGTCCACCATGGCGCCGTCGACCTTTCCTTCCCGGAACTGTTCCGGCGGGGACCACGGGATGGACATCCCGGCGTCCTCGTCGGCGTCGCCGCCGAGGGTTCCGGAGATGCCGAAGTCGGTCAGGGCCGGCCGGTTGTAGTCCGTGACCAGGATGTTGGCCGGTTTGATGTCACGGTGCGCGATGCCGGCCCGGTGGGCTGTTTCGACGGCGGAGGCCACCTGGATGCCGACGGCCAGGACCTCGTCCACGCTGAAGCGCTGCCGCCGGTACCGGACGTCCAGGCTGGGCCGGGAGCAGTATTCCATGGCCAGGTAGGAGTGCCCGTCCTCCGTGACCTCGGCCTCGAAGATGGTGACGATGAACGGATGCGACGACAGCTGGGCCATGAGGTTGGCCTCAGACTCGAACCGGCGCCGCGCGCCTTCCGTTTTCAGGCCGGAGAGGAGAACCTTCACGGCCACCTTGCGGCGCGGGCGGTCCTGCTCATAGAGGTAGACATCGGAGAATCCGCCCGATCCGAGCAGGCTGACGTAGGTGAAGCCGGGGATGCGGGGCGGCGGGGCTACGGGCCGCTTGGAACTCACAGGATCTCCTCAAAGCGCAAGGAAACGTCATCGCCCAGTTCGGCGATGTCACCGTCCAGGACAATGGCCATCTCGTTCTGGGCCAGGCGCCGCGGCGGCTGGCCTTCACGGATCAGCACGGTGCCGTTGGTGGCCTTCAGGTCGCACAGCATCACGTGCCAGCCCTCCAGTCGCACCTCGACGTGGGACCGCGAAATGTCGCCGCCGGGGCTCGCCACCTGGACCAGCCGCGGCATGACGCCGCCCTGGACGCGCGACACCGACGGCTGCCGTCCAATCACCAGCGACTCATCGAGATCGATCACGTCTCCCGTGGACAGCCGCAGCCGGCCGAGCCGGGGACGCGGCACCTGCACGGCGACGTCCGGGAGGGCGGAACCGCAGGCGGGGCACTGCGCGCTCGTGGGCGGGCTGGCGTGGCCCCGTGCGCACACACGGGCCAAAACCAGCGGGCCTCCGCCCGGCGACCGGCCGGAGGCAGCGGCCGCGGCGGGCTGGACGGGCGCCGCCGCCAGGTCGCTCTTGAGAATGGTCTGCCCGTCGTGGTCGCCGTCGGCAAGCTGTCCAGGCAGCTCCTGTCCGGGTAGATCCTGTCCGGGTGACTCCTGGGCGGGCGGCTGTGCCGGCAGCTCCTGTTCGGGCGCCCCCTCCGCTTCCGGACGGGCGTCAGGCAGGGAAATGAACGACGGCGGGGCCTGGGGGCGCGGGCCCGGTCACCGCCGGTGGCCCACGGCACCGAATCAATCAGTCCGCCGGACGCCGGCGCGTGGCTGGCCGGTGCGGGCTCTGCAACTGGCTCGGCATCCGGCGCGGCAGCCAGCTTCTGGTTGGCTTCCCGGGGTTCCGCAGGCTCCTGGCCTGCTGATTCCTGGCCTGCTGATTCCGTGCCGTCGGTTGCCTCGCTCGCCGGTCGCGGGGCGCCGTCGTCGTCCTGGTCGTCACGGACGGCCGCGTCCTCGATGCGGCGCACCACAGTCTTGTCCCAGAGGTGGTCGTACGAACCGGTAAGTTCGGTGGCCGGTGCCGGCTGCCGCGGCTGCGGCTGCGGCTGTGGCTGTGGCTCTTCTTCAATTGAGCCGGACAGGTCAGCGGCCCCGGTGACGGTGAAGCCCGTCTCGGGCATGCGCGTCTCTTCAATCCCGCCGTCAGCCGGCCCGTTCCCCGGCATCCCCGCGGACGTTTCCTCGGGGATCCCCGCGACGGTCTCGGCCGAGGCTTCCGGCGCTTGCTCCAGGACCGCTTCAGGGTTGGCTTCCTGCGCGGAAGCCGCCTCACGCGGATTCACCGTAGGCTTGCCGCCTCCGGTGACCTCCACTCGGAGGGTCTTAAGGAAGACTGCGCCTTCCGTGACCGGCAGCTCCAAGGCCGAGGACTGGCCCGGAACGGTCAGGCTGAACCACTCCGGCGCGTCCAGCCACCGCTCGGTCCAGGTGGTGACATTCCGGCCGTCGAGCTCCACCGGGCCGCCCGGAAGCTGAACCGTCAGGTCGAGGTCACCGCGGAGGAAGACCCTCAGTGACTCCCCGATTCCAATGATGCCGAACCAGGGCGTACGGGACAGGGGCACGCCGAATCCGCTCGTCACGGCGTGGAGCACGTCATGGACTTCTGGCCCGTCGCCCAACAGGTCCCACACGGTGTTGACCAGCGGCGCCGGCGTATCGGGGCCAAGGACGACCGCCGTTCCGGAGCGGACCAGCCCCAACCAGCCGCCCGGAACGTAGCTAGCTGCGGTCATGGGCAGATTCCTCGGTCGCGGCTGCACGCGGCAGGGTGTCCTCGTCCTCGGCGGCCGAGGCAGTCCTCGGTGCCGTGGTGGCCGCGCCTGCATCATCCAGGACGTTCCTGGCGTCGATGACGATCACGGTGATGTTGTCCCTGCCGCCGCTCCTCAGGGCTGCCTGGATGAGCGCGTCCACAGCTTCCTGGGGGTCTTCCACCGAGCCCAGAATGCCCAGCATGCGGTCGTCCGTCAGCTCCCCGTTGAGCCCGTCCGAGCAGATCATGACGCGGTCGCCCTCCTCGATCGGGAGCAGCCAGTAGTCGGCTTCCGTGTCATCGCCCGTGCCCAGTGCGCGGGTCACGACGTGCCGGCGGGGGTGGACTGCGGCCTGCTCGGCCGTGATCTCTCCGGTGTCCACCAGCTCCTGGACTTCGGAGTGGTCCACGCTGACCTGGGCGAACTGGCCTTGGCTGAGGCGGTACGTCCGGGAGTCACCGATATTCATGACCAGCCAGTAGGGAACGCCCATTTGCTCCACCACCACCACGCCGCTCAGCGTGGTGCCCGCACGCGAGCCTGTGGCGGTGCGGATGGAATCATCCGCGGCGGCCAGGAAGTGCTGCACGACGGAAGCCGTGGCGGTCCGCTCCCCCGTGGCCAGCTGCGGCATTGCCGCCAGTGCCCTGACGCACATGCCGCTCGCGACTTCGCCGGCTTCATGGCCGCCCATGCCGTCCGCGACGGCGAACACGGGATCGGAGGCGATGAACGAATCCTCGTTGAGCTCGCGGCGAAGGCCGCGGTCTGTGCCGTAGCCGTAGCTCAGGCTGAGGCCCGGCTCCCGGCCGGCCCCTGGAGTGTGGGCCGCCTGCTGTGAGTTCATGCCTGTCCTACGGTGAAATTGCGGTCCCCGAAATGAACCGTGGTTCCGGGGCTGACAAATGATGGCACGCCGGGTTGCAGCGCCGTGCGGACGCCGTCCGGTGTGGTGACGGCGCTGCCGTTCGTGGAGTTGCGGTCCGTCACCCAGACGCCCGCACCGTCCGTGAGGAGGTGAAGGTGGGTCTTGGAAATGGTCCGCCCGGGATCCGGAACCGCCAGCAGCTGGGCCTGGGACTCGCCCGGGTTGGCGGCGGGATTGCGCCCGACAAGAACGTGCCGGTCCAGCCGGAAGTCGCGGCCGTCGTCGAGCTGTATCCGCAGCACTGCGACCGGTCCGGCCAAGCCGGAACCGGAGCGCAGCTGCGTCCGGTCCAGTCCGTCGTCGGGGTGGCCGCCGGCGTTGGCCGCCGCCGGGGAGACCGGCTGTGAAACAACGGGCGAGGCGACCGGTGAGGCCACCTGCTGCACGGGTGGAAGGTCCAGGGGCGCGAAGCTGTACGGGCCCTGGATGCCGCCGGTGGTCACCGGATTGCGGCCGGCGCCGACGTCAAACACGAGGGTCTTGGCGGCAACGTCATTCCATCCCCGGAGCCGGCCGTTCCTGTCCCAGGCATTTGACAGGACCACGACGACCGCCCAGGCAATGCCGAGGAGCACGGCGGGCGCCAGGATCCACGGCGCAACATCGAACCACTTGAAGATGGCCACGAGTGCGGCGGCGAGGACTGCCAGGAGTATTCCTGCTCCGGTGACGATGCCGCGCAGGAATACAGTACCGGCGCCCGGTGCGTAGCCGTCGCTGTCAGTGCTGCGGATGCCCATGAGGCGGTTTCCGATGGTGTTGCCGGACCTGCCCTCGATGCCTGCCAGGACGAACGTGTAGATGAGGGTCAGGCCTACGGCCACGCTTCCGAGGAGGACCAGCATGCCCGTGTCGTACACGATGAAGCCGGAGCTACGGGTGCTGGTGACGCTCGCAAATCCGACGGACAGAAGGACCACTAGGATCACTGCCGGAGCCAGCCAGTCAAGCACGGCGGCGCCGAGACGCTTGCCCGGCGCAGCCGGCACCAGCTCCAGTGTCCCTCCCATTCCAGATCCTTCCCCCGGCCCTACCGGGACTGTCTCTTATACACATCTAGATGTGTATAAGAGACATCGGCCCGGCGTGCGGCGCGGCCCGGGTTTCGGCGCCGCCCACACTGTTGTGCCCGGTCAGGTCGGACCGGGCACCGCCGCTGGACCCGCGAACGGCGCGGCCGCCGCGGTTCGCCAGGGGCGCCCCGCACGCACCGCAGTAGGTTGCCCCGGTGCGGACAGGCTGACGGCAGTGCACGCACCGCTCCACCCTGTCACTCATCGCCGGCTCCGCCCTTGGACGCGTTCCGTCCCCGGAAGCGTGCCCGCAGGGCAGCTGGTGCCTTCAGGACGGCCCGAGGATTCAGGGCCGTCCGTGCATTATCGCCGCGGGAATTCAGGGCGGCCCGGGCATCGGCCAGCAAGGACCGCGGCGAGAACCGTGCCTGCTGGCGCCGCCAGAACCCGACCGTGCCGGTGATTTCCTTGAGCGAACCGTCCACGATCTCCCAGTACTCCCGGACCTCGTCCTCGCTGGGCTGGCCCGCCCCGAAGATGGAAGCGTCCGCCCGGTGTGCCAGCATCGTGGTGGTGGTACCGGCCGCCGGAAACGCCTCCGCCACAACGGCTGCCGTCTCCCGCCGCGTGGCGCGGCCGTCAACAGCCGCGCCCATGTCCGTGGCCAGGCTGAGGACTTCGTTCCATCCGCCCCCGACCCGCTGTGCCGGGTGCCCCTCAGCGAAACGGGACTTCCTCCGCCGCGACTTGAGCAGCGCAATGACCAGCAGCGGCAGGGTCAGGATTCCGACCGGAATCAGGCCGATGCCGATGGCGCTGAGGATGGGACCCCAGAAGAGCCACGGATTGTTCTTCTTCTCGTCCGCGTCCAGCGCGTCAGGCGAGGAGTCCGGCGGGAGGTCGGCCGGTTCCTGCGGCGGGGGCGGCGGCTGCAGGACCTGGGGTTTGGGCTTGGACTTACTTTCGGGGTCCGGCGGAATGGGGATGTTGTCCTTGGGCGGCGTGGGATCGAACGTGACCCAGCCGACGCGGTCGAAGGCAACCTCGACCCACGCGTGGACATCCTTGCCCAGGATCCTGACTTCACCTGCGCCGTTTTCCGGGCTCTTCGGGTCCGGGTAGAAGCCCATGACGACGCGGGAGGGGATGCCCAGGTGCCGCAGCATGAGGGACATGGCCACGGCATACTGTTCGTCGTCGCCCAGCATCTGCTTGGCGGTCAGCAGGTCCCGGATGCGCGCCGCGCCGTGGCCGGACACGCTGGGGAGCTGACCGTCGGCGATGAGCCCGTTGCTGAAGGCGCCCTTCTTCTGGAAATGGGCCTCGATCTGCCGGACCCGGTCGATGGCCGTGGGCGCGTCGGCCGCGAGGTCGTTGGCTTGGGCGCCCACCACCGGCGGGACCTCCGCGGCATCCGGGAGCGTGACCTTGGCAAAGTCGTACTGCGTCAGCTGGCCGTGCTCCAGTTTCACCGGGTCCGAAACCTGGACGCTGTAGGAATCGCCCTGGGACAGGCCCTTGGTGGTGACTGCCGTGTCGGTTCCGGAATTGAAGTACAGCCCCGCGGCTGCGTTGGACGAGCCCGTGGCGAAGCTGAGGCCGGTGGTTTTCCTGCCGCCGGGGACGAAGTAGCCCTGATAGTCCTCGACCGTGATGTCCAGCGTGTAGTCGTTGGTGGGCACCGATGCCGCGGTATCGGCGAGGGTGTTGATCGACTTTGCGTCGCCCACCTTGCTGAAGTTGCCTGAGCCGTTCGGGTCCATCGTGTAATTGGTGCCGTTGAAGGCGTCCAGGGCCCCGAGCCTGACCCGGGCGTCCTTGGGGAGACCCTTGACGACGAACAGGGCGTCGTCCTTCTTGTCCTTGACGAAGTTGCGGAAGCTCGCCAGCGGCGTGACGTAGTCCTTGGGGTCAAACGGCGGCACGACGACGTTCCGCAGGACTTTGCGTTCGTCGCCGGCGGCGAACAGCGGCGACACGACGGCCGTGATGCCCACGGTGGCGGCTATGACGGCGGCCCCGGCTGCCAGGCGCCGCAGCCGCGCCCGGCCGGCGGTATCGGCGTCGTGCTGGGGACGGTTGACCGAGACCTTGCGGGTGTCGGTGCGGCGCAGGCAGTCCCGGCGGAACGTGGCCCAGGCAATGCCCACGACCGTCAGGGCGGTGCCCCGTTCCACGGTGAGGAACCCGGCATTGGTGCTGAACGCGATGCCGGTGACGAACAGGGCCAGCACCGGCAGGAGGGGCCAGTAGGGGCTCCTGACCCGCCAGGTCAGCACCCCAGCAACCGCCGCGGCGATGAGCGAACTCAGGAAGGGGACGATCAGCACCCCGCCCGCCGTTCCCACGGGGACCCCGACCGTGAGCATGTCCTTCCACGAGAACACCACCCCGAGCAGGAGCGTGCGCAGCGATTCCGGGCTCGGGATGACGCCCGCGATGGCTGCGCCGGGCACAGCCAGGGCGGTGCCGAGGACCAGATAGGAACCTAGAGCCAGGGCCGTGGTGATCAGGAGGCCCAGCCGGAAATGCGCGCTGCAGGCGGAGACGGCCAGGCCGAGGATGATCCCGCCGAAGCCCGCCACCAGGTAGTACCTGTCTCTTATACACATCTAGATGTGTATAAGAGACAGGGTCTTGGCGGCAACGTCATGCGCCGCCGTCGAGCAGGAAATGCCACCGCGGCTGGCCGCTGGCGAAGGCCGAGGGCGGCGCGGACGGAACCTGCCGCCGCGGGCGGAGGCCGGGTGCCTGGCTCATGCGGCAGCCTTTCGGAGGACGGCGGGAAGGTCGGAGAGGTCGCCGAGGGTCAGCACCGTGAGGTCGGCGATGTTGGCACGTGCCGGGGCCGCACCGGCGTCGAGCCGCACGGCGATGCTGCGCACGCCGGGCGGCACCGAGGCCGCGGCAGAGCGGAGCTGGGCGGGCTTCACCTGGCTGCCCACCACGAAGAAGACGACGGAGGCGTTGGGGACGGTGTCGGCCAGCGTCCGGGCAAGGTCGACGGCGGTCTTCCGCTGCGGGGCGCCGACAATCCGGGTCATGTCATCGAGCATGTTGCGGCCGGTTTCGCAGCGGAGCGGGCCCGCCTGGGTCAGGACGTCCAGTTCGCGCTGCTCGCGGATGGCCTGGCGGCCGATGGAGGCGGCGGCGGAGATGGCCAGCTCGAACTCGTGCTCGGAGGCGTATTCGTCGGTGTTGATGGACAGCGAAATGGCAAGGTGGGCCCGGCGTGTTTCTTCGAACTGACGCACCATGAGCTTGTTGGTCCGGGCCGTGGTTTTCCAGTGGATGTGCCGGCGGTCATCACCGGGCACGTAATCGCGCAGGGCGTGGAAGGAGACGTCCGCACTGGAGAGATCGGTGGTGGGCATGCCCTCCAGGTCGCGGATGAAGCCGGCGGCGGAACCTGCCAAGGCCACCGTCCGCGGATGGACGTAGAGGTCCTCGGGCTCGGTCCAGAGCACCTGGCGGCGCAGGAGGTGCAGCGGGTCGGCGCGGACGGAACGCACGGGGCCCACCACGATGACGGCCCGGCGTGCCGTGGGGATGGTGAAGAGGTCCTCGTGCACCTGTTGCGGCTTCATGCGGGGCAGGTGGAAGACGGCCGTCGCTCCGCCCACCGGCAGTTCCAGGTCGGCGGGCAGGAGTGGCCGTGCGGACGTGTTGGAGACGGCGATGCTGCCCACGGCGCTGTCCCCCACGGCCACCCTGGTCCGGGCGAGATCCAGCAGGACGCCGTACGAGGACCGCCCCAGGATGAAGCCGACCGCGATGAGGAAGAGCACCAGCGCTGCGACCGCCGCGGCCTTGGCTTCCTGCCAGCCGTAGGCGTGACCGGCAGTCCAGAGGAACGCCGACGCCCCCAGCACGGACCAGCCCAGGACGCTCACCACGGAGAGCACGGGACCGATGTGGCGCTCCCAAAAACCGCGGACGGCGCGCCAGGCAGGGGCCAGCGCCTGTCCGGCGGTGCTGCCGGCCTCGCGCCACACCGCCGGGCGGTGGAGCCGGCTGCCTTTGGCGGAGGGCATGCCGTCCTTGCCGAAGGGCGGCCGCGAGCGGTCAGCAAGCCTGGTGAGCGGGGTGCCGGTGGACATGTTGGAACCTTTGTTAGCGATGCTTCGGTGGGTGGCGGAGCGGTGGCAGCGGGCCGGATACCGCGTATCAGACGGTCGCGCGCTGCTGCGGCGCTGCGACGTCGGCCAGCACCCGGGCGAGCACGGCGTCGGCCGTCGCACCGGAGAACTCGGCCTCGGGGTCCATCACGAACCGGTGCGTCCAGACGACCGCCGCGAGGTCCTTGATGTCGTCCGGCAGGACGAAATTGCGCCCTTGGCTGGCTGCCCAGACCTTGGCCGCCCGGACCATGGCGAGGGCACCGCGGACGGACACTCCCAGCCGCGTCTCCGGGGCGTTCCGCGTCTCCTCGCAGAGCCGGGAGATGTACTCCAGCACGGCGGTGTCCACGTGCGTGGTGGCCGCGAGGTCGGCCATGTCCGCCACGGCCTGCGTGGTGATGACCGGCTGCAGGTCCCGGGACCGGTCCTTCAGGTTGGCGCCGCCGAGCAACTGGACGGTGGAGGCGTGGTCCGGGTAGCCGATGGACGTCTTGATCAGGAACCGGTCCAGCTGGGCTTCGGGCAGACGGTATGTGCCGGCCTGCTCGATCGGGTTCTGGGTGGCCATCACCATGAAGGGGCGTCCCGCCTCGTACGTGGTGCCGTCCACGGTGACGCGGGATTCCTCCATGACTTCCAGGAGCGCCGACTGCGTCTTGGGCGAGGCGCGGTTGATTTCATCGGCGAGAACGAAGTTGTTGAAGATCGGGCCCTTGTGGAATTCGAACTTCTGGGTCTTCTGGTCGTAGATGGTCACACCGGTCACATCGGAGGGCAGCAGGTCCGGAGTGAACTGGATGCGGTTGTTGGACCCCTTGACGGTGGCGGCCAGCGCGCGCGCCAGAGATGTCTTGCCCGTTCCCGGTGCGTCCTCGAACAGCACATGGCCTTCGGCCAGCATGGCGGTGAACGTCAGGCGGATGACGTGTGCCTTGCCCAGGACGGCCTGGCCCACGTTGGCAACGAGCTTTTCGAACGTGCCTGCAAACCAGGCGGCCTGCTCGGTGGTCATGGTCATGAGTTGGTTCCTCTTCTGTGGGGCGCAAAGTTTCTGTGTGGCGCATAGTTTCCGGCAATTCCGCGGCGGTTCGTTGGTTCGTCATGGGATGGCTCCCCGGGATCAGCACTGGCCAACGCCAGGTCCCCTCACGTCCACCGTGACGCCCTTGACGTACCAGCCGGAGTGCGGCCCGCCGTTCATCAGGTACCAGCGGCCGTTGTTGTTGTAGATGTCCGCCCAGCACGGCGTGGCGATCCAACCGTCCGAATAGGACACCCAGTTGGCGTCGCTGCCTCCGCAGCTGCGCGTCGCAGCGTTGTAGCGGTCCGCGACGCCGGGCTTGCCCGGGCAGCTGTTGTTGTCGCTCCGCTTGACCCTGACTTCGGTGAGCGGCGGCGTGGGATCGGCCCCCGACGTTGAGGCCGCGGAGTCCGCCGTGCCGCAGTCCTTGATCCCGTTGGTGCCGTTGCAGGCTCGGACCGCCAGGGTATGCCGCTGGCCCCAGCCGCCGCCGGAGTGGTTGTACTGCCGGGTCAGGCCCACGGACTTGAAGCCGGTGCCGTCATAGTTGACCTCGTAGCGGTTGATGGGCCGCCCGTTGTTGTTAGGTGCGGTCCAGGTCCAGTGCACCTGGGGGTCTCCCTTGGGGGACGTTTCGCCTGAAACGGCCGGCGCGCCGGGCGGCCCGTACGGCACTGCCGATCCGATCGCCTTGGCGTCCCCGGACACGTTGTTCTTGATGGACGTGGCGATGATGTTGACCGTCACGGTCCTGCCGTTGGGCTGGTTCGTGATGGTTCCGCCGCCGGCATTGATCGGGCCTGAACCGTACGCGGTGGACCAGCGGTAGCGGATTTCATCGGCCTGGGAGCCGTTGCGCTGGGCTTCGGTCAGTGGCGTGAACGTCACGTCCAGCTGCCCGCTGTTTCCCGGCGCGCGCACGCTGCCGCTGTTTACCGTTCCCGGCTTTCCTGCAGCACGTATGGGCGCGGACTGGGCGCTGGTCCCGGACGTTCCCGCCTTGTTGGTGGCCGACACGGTGAACGTGTAGTCGGTTTCGGAGTTTGCCACCGAAACGTTCAGGGACGTTCCGGAGGCCACCTGCTGGCTCTTGACCGCCGTCCCTCCGCGCAACGTTGTCAGCGTGTAGGCGGACACTGCGTCACCGTTGTTGTTGGGTGCCGTCCAGTTCACCTGCAGCTGGCTTTGGTTGCCCACGGAGCCGGCGCCGGAGACTGTCGGCGCGGCCGGTGTCACGGGGACTCCGGCGGGTGTTTCCGCGGCGGAGTAGGCGCTCCATTCAGAAGGGTCCTTGGCGTCGTTCCTGGCCAGGACGCGCACTTTGTAGGCAACGCCGTTTTGAAGGCCCTTCCAGACGTAGGCGGCGGCCGTGAGGTTCTGGACCTGCGCGTTCTGACCGTTGGGCGCCGGCGAGATCTCGAGGTCGTAGGACTTGACCGGCGAGCCCTTGCTGGCCGGTGCCTTCCACGTGATGGTGAGCTGTTTGTCGCCGAACTTCATCGCCGGAGCAAGAGGGGCGTCGGGCTTGACGTCGGGGCG
Source organism: Arthrobacter sp. KBS0703 (assembly GCF_002008315.2). NCBI lineage: Bacteria > Bacillati > Actinomycetota > Actinomycetes > Micrococcales > Micrococcaceae > Arthrobacter > Arthrobacter sp. KBS0703. The sequence continues at coordinate 2,513,796 of NZ_MVDG02000001.1, forward strand.
GACCTCGGCTGAAACGGGTGAACGTTCGGACTCGCCGAAGTCGTTCGTGGCCGTCACCTGGAAGTGGTATTTGGTGTTGTTCACCAGGTTGTTCAGGGTGCACGAGTTGGCCGGGCAGTCCTGCCGGTAGCCGCCCTCGCCGTAGACCGTGTACTTGGTGATGGGTGAGCCGCGGTCCGCGGGCGCGGTCCAGTTCAGCAGGGCTGTCTGGTCGCCGACGCTCTGGGCCTGCGGCGTGGTGGGCGCCAGCGGCTTGTCCTTGACCGTCAGCCGGATCCGGGCCGTGGCGTACCGGGACGCTTCGTCGGTCTTGTCCGCCACGGTGTAGGACACAATGAGCGTTCCGGAAAATCCGGCCGACGGCGTGACGGTCACCGAGTCCCCCGAGATGGCGGCAGAGCCCTGGCCGGTTTCGGTCGCCACGCCCAGGATCTTGAGGGGCACGTCCGGGAAGGGGTTGGAGTCGTTCGCCAGCACCTTCACCGTCACGGGCTTGCCGGCCGCCGCATCGGCCTCGATGTCGTCGTTGGCCATGGCCTTGGCGCGGTTGGAGGCAGTGACGGAGAGGCGGAACGTGGCGACGGCTTCCAGCCCGCGCGGGTCCTTCGCCCGGACCTGCACGGAGCCGTCCTCGCCCGGACGCACGCCGTCCTTCGCCGAGACCTTGAGGGACGCGCCGTCGATGTCCGCGTTGAAGCCCTGCGGAGCCGCGCCGAGGACCTCGTACTTCATGTTCCTTAAGTCGTCGGCGTCGGGGTCGGACGTCAGCTTGGCCAGATCGGTTGCGGCGGAATCTCCCAGCGGCACGTCCACCGCGCCGCCCAGCAGCGTGGGCGGGTTGTTCCGGTTGGGGTCCGGCAGCACCTTGGTGCGGATGCTCAGGGTGGACTTGAGTCCGGCAGCATCGTCGGGACCGGTGCCGTCCGTCACTTCAAAGCTGATGGACCCCGGGCCCACGTAGTCCTTGCCCGCGGTGTACGTGATGGCGGTGCCGCCGTTCGCCACGGGGTCGGCGCCGTCCGCTCCGATCAGCTTGATCCGGTCAGTCTGGGTCAGGCGGGGCGAGCGGCCTTCGCGCACCTTCACCCACTCGGCGAGGTCGGCGGTGACGGACTGGCCGGCAACGACCTCGAGCACATCGTCCTTGGCGAGGGTCGGCACCTGCTGCCCGATGCCCGGCACCCAGATGATGGCGGTGGACGTCTTGCCGTCCACATCCTCAACCGTGTACGGCACCAGCTGCGGCTGCTCGGTCAGTTCGACGATCATGTTGCCGTCCGCCCCGGGGCGGGCCGTTTCGGCGCCGCTGGCCACCTTCAGGTTCTCGCCCACGCCGTCGGGATCCTCATCGTTCTTGAGGACGGGAACGTCGACGGCGGTCTTGCCGAGGGTCTGGGCGGAGGTCACCCGGTCATCCCGGGCAATGGGCCCCTGCAGCGGGACCTTGCTGTCCACCACCACCCGGATGGCCGCCTGGGCGGAGGCGCCCCGCTCGTCGGCAACGGTGTACCGGACGTTGACGGTGCCTTCGGCAGCCGGAGCCTGCAGGATGATGCGTCCGCTTTGCTTGCTGACCTGCGCCTTCAGTGCGGCGTCCGCTTCGATGCCGTCACTGAGGATGCGGATCAGGTCACCGTCGGGGTCGGTGTCGTTTCCGGTCGCGTCGACGGCGATCTGCCGGCCGGGGCGTACCTTGACTTCGTCATCCACGGGCGTGGGCTTCTGGTTCGTGTCGCCGCGGGGCGCGATGCCCACGGTCACGGTGCCGGTGTTCACCGCACCCTGCCGGTCCACCACCTTGTACCGGAAGGAATCGGTTCCGGCTCCGTCCCCGGCTGCGACAAAGTCGATGAAGTTGCTTCCGGCCGTCGCGGTGCCCATGGCGGGCGTGCTGTCGATTCCGGTCAGCTGGACGGAGTCGCCGTCGGGATCGATGCCGTCCAGCGGCACCGGGATCCGGACCGTGCCGGCCGCAACCACCCTGGCCGTGAGGTTCCTGGGCTGCGGGCGGGAGTTCTCGGCGCCCTCGAGCGGAAGAATATGGATGGTGACGGCAGCCGCGCTCTTCTGGCCCTGGGGGTCCACCGCGTTGTAGATCGCCCGGACGGTCTTCGGCTGGCCGCCGGCGATGAACCGGAGGGTGTTTTCCGAAACGAAGCTCCTGCCGTCCTCGGCGGGCACGGCCTGCGGGAGGACCGGATCGACGCTCAGCTTTTCGCCCTGCGGGTGGGTGTCGTTGTCCAGGACGGGGATGGTGGCCACGTCGTTGACGCGGACGTTGATCTCATCGGGTTTGGGCTGCGGAGCTTCCACCACGGCCGGGGCGGGAACCGGCACCACGGACACGCTTCCGGTGGCTGAATCCCGGCCGTTGGACATGGTGTAGCGGAACACGAAGGGGTCCTTGGTTCCGGCGATGTCGGTGATCCGCAGGACGCTGTGGTCAATGACGCTGACCGAGGCGGTGGCATTTTCCGGCAGCGAGACGGACTGGAGCACCAGGACGCCGCCGGAGGGATCGGAATCGTTGGCCAGGGGGTCCAGGAGCACGCTGCCGCCCACCGGCAGCAGGGCCACGTCATGGACGGCCACAGGCTTTCCCGTGTCCTTGCCGGATTCGACGTCCACCCGGATGAGGCCCTGGCTGCTCTGGGGACCGTTGCTCGCAATGTACGTCAGGTAGACGGGCCCGGGCGTCCGGCTGCGGAAGGTGACCGTGCCGCCGTCGGTGACGGGACCGAGTTCGGCGGGACCGCCGGCCTCCACCTGGGCGAGCCGGAGGGCGCCGCCGTTGGGGTCGACGTCGTTCTTCAGCGGTGCGATGACCAGGTCCTGGCCGACGACGGCGGTCACGTGGTCGGAGTTCACCACCGGCGCCAGTGCGCCCGGCGGCTGCACGTTCACCACGACTTTTCCGGTGGAGGTGCCCTGTCCGTCCCACACGGACACGGTGACGCTTTTCTTGCCGGCCGAGGCCCCGGAGTCCTGATAGGTGAGCAGCCCGTCGCGCCGGACCTTCACCCGGTCCTGTTCATTGTCGGCGGTGGCGGACATGAGGACGAGGTCGTCGCCGTCGGGATCCGCCCAGTCCGTCAGGATGTTCTGGCTGACCGTCTTCCCCTGCTCCACGAGCAGGGTGGTGGGATCGCTCCGCTTGAACGCGGGCGGCCTGTTCTCGTCGGGACCCACCACGTTCAGGGTCACCTTGCCGCCGGCGGAAAGGCCGCGGCCGTCCGCCGCGCTGTAGTCGAACGTCTCGGTTCCGGGCGCGGCGTCCGCGGGGACGGCGATCTGGAACGCCGATCCGCCGTGGATGCTCTCGAGGCTGCCCGCTGCGGGGCCCTCGTTCCCCACCGATGCGGTGAGGACGTCGCCGTCGGGGTCCGAGTCGTTGTCCAGCACGCTCAGGACCGTGGTGCGGCCGGGCCGGACGCCGACGACGTCGGGCTTGGTTTCCGGCGGCCGGTTCGGTTTGGTGCGGTCCGGCAGGATGTTGATGGTGTTGTCGTCCGCTGATTCCTCGTCCTGGTCATCGGCCTGGTTCTTCGGCGGAACCACGTCGTCCCAGTTATTGACCAGCTGCATGTTCTGGTTGACGAGCCACACATTCCCCGAATTCACGTCGTTCAGCACCACGAGGTCCCGGTTGACACGGAACACGTAGCTCGGCGACGCACTTGCCTTGGGCACGGCGACGTTCTTGTCGTCCGCGTCGTTGGCGCAGTCCCGCACGTACTTGTTCACGCCGGACCACGCGGCGTGAGTGCAGCCGCCCAGCTGCACGGGCGCGGCCGGCACGCCCTGCCCGCCGGAGGTGACGGTCTTCGCCGTCGAGCCGTCCAGCGGCTGCTTCACAAGCGCCTTGGGTGTGGCCAGGGCCACGGAGTCCGACGCCGGGCCCGACTGCTGGAGTTTCGCTTCCCTCGCGTCCGCCAGCGCCAGCTCACGGCCGCCCGGAAGGAACAGCCGGCCGGCGGCGGCGTCAAGGACTACAGGCTGGTCCCCCACCACGGCCAGCTGGAGGTCGCCGGCGCCCTTCAGGCCGTCCCAGGTGCTGGATTCCGTGGCGGTAGGCTGGCCGGAGGCGTCCACGGCGGTGACGGTTACCTGCCCCGTTTTCGGATCCGCCGAGTAGATCCGGTCATCCGAGCCAACCGCCGACACCAGCCCCTGGGAGCCGGCGACTGCCGGCTCGCTGGATTCCTCGTCGAAGGCATTGACCGTGGTGGGGGACATCGCCCACATCTTGCCGGCGGCGGGGTCCGTGACGGAAATGACCTCGGTCCCGAAGCTGACCTGCGCCGAGCCGGGGAGCTGTCTGTCCCCGCCGAGCCTCATGTTGGCGGCGGACAACTGGTTCAGGGTGGAGCCGGATTCGTCATCGACGAACACCTTGCCGGCGTTCTGCAGGACGTCAAAGGTGGTGCTGGCCGGGGTTACCGCTCCGTCCAGGACCCGCGAGGGGTAATTCAGCCTGCCCACAGCGTTGCGTGCCTTGCTGACCACCCATACGCCGCCGTCGTTCAAGTCCACCTCGGTGGTCTTGAAGCCCGGGTAGATCACGGCGCCGGCAACAAGCGCGACGGCTGCCGCAGAAAACGCAGTACCGGTGATGAGCTTGTTGCGGCGGTTCCTGAGCCCCAGCCTGCCGAACAAAGTTGACACAGCGTTTTTATTCCCCCGAAATCACAGCCGCCTGAGCGCGGCTTATTGGCCCTGATGTTCATCAGGAGCCGTGACACTCCGCCACTCCCCCATTGAGACGCCGGAATAATTCTGAGTTTCGACTATTACATGGGTGCAGGCGGTTGTCCAAGGAGGGCCCGGTGCGGGACTCCCCGTTACCCGCGCAAGCCTACCCACGGCCGCCGCGATGCGCGATGGGGAGGACTCCCCCGTTCCGGCACCTGGTCCGCTACGGGTTCAGTCCAGGACCAGGCCCTTGCCCTGGCCACGGGCCAGCACCACCGGCTGGATCTCGCCAAACCCGCGGACGTTCTCCACGTCCTGGGGAATCAGCACGAACCGCTCGTCCTGGTCCAGGGCTGCCGCGGTCATGGAGTCCACCAGCACCGTTCCCGGATCTGCCAGGGTGGTGAGCCGGGCGGCGAGGTTGACGGTGGGGCCGTAGATGTCTCCCAGGCGGGACAGAATCCGCCCCCAGACCATGGCCACCCGGGCCTCGGGGAGGATTTCGTCCCGGGTAAAGGCCTCCGCCAGCGCCAGGGAAATTTCCGCGCCGGCAGCAGGGGTTTCGGCGATGTAGAGGACTTCGTCGCCCACCGTCTTCACGAGGCGGCCACCGCCCACGGAAATGATCTCGGCGCATTTGTTTTCGAACCGCTGGACCAGCTTGGCCAGGGTTTTTTCGTTCATCCGCCGGGAGAGGCTCGTGTAGGACACCAGGTCGGCGAAGCCCACGGCCCGCGCCAGGGGCAGCGGAGCGTCGTCCTCATCGCCTTCGCGGCCTTCCTCGCTGGCCTGCAGCCCGGCCTCGGCCCGGACGGCCAGCCGCTGGACGCCGGCGTTGAGCTGGCGCCGCCACGAGTAGACCAGCATTTCCTCAAGGGGTTCCACGAGCGCGGGAAGTTCATGCACCAGGCGCTTGCGGGCCTGGGCGTCCGTGAGCCCTTGCTCATGGACCATGTCCTCGACGAGGGCCTCGATCTGCCACACCACCATGCGGTCCGTCATCTGGCCGATGGCCCGGGTGACGGAGATGGCGGCGTCTTCGGTGAGCTTTCCTGACCGGACCTGGTTCACCACGGTGTTCAGGGCGGCCTGGTCGCGCTCGGTGAAGGCTACGTCGTCGTCGCCGAGGTTGGGGAAGCCCAGGGCGCGCCACAGCTTCCGGGCCGACAGCAGCGAGAGTCCGGCGCCGGCGGCCACCTCACGGCGGCGCAGCTTGCGCTCGCCACCCAGCAGGCGCGCCTCGAGTGCTTTTGCCGCGATCCGTTCCGCGGAGAGGGTGCCGGTGTGCGGAGCTTCGACGACGGCGTCGGTCACCTCGCCGGTGTCCGTTTCCTGGCTGCTGCGCGGATCATCATCGTTCATCTCTTCCACCTTCTCTCATGTCCCGCGGAAAACCGGCGTCGAATTCCTCCGGCGCATGGCCCATTCCAAAAACTTCTTCATCCGGGAGCTCATCAATAGCATCCAGCAAGAACCTGTGGAACGTGGCAACTTCCGGCACGTCCCGCAACTCGGCGCTAAATTGGTGCCCGGCATCCAAGGATATATTCCCGGAGCGCAACATCCGCTGGAGCATCGTCTGGCTAACCGTGACATTACGCACTGAGGCCAGGAAGACCTGCTGGTCCCGCCGCCGCAGCACGCCGTAGCGGGCCAGGATCCGCTGGCTGGTCAGGAAGTAGCGGGTTGCATGCCACCGCATCAGCCTCGGCAGGCAATAGCCGGCCAGGACCCACACGGCCGCCAGCACGCAGGCCGCAACCAGCCAGGACGTCCATTGGCCCGACACGGCCGGAACCAGCCCGGACAGTCCGCCGCGGATGATCCAGGCGCTGGCAAAGGCGGCGAGGGCAGGCATCAGAACGAACACTACCGCCGGGACAAACAGCATCCTGGGCTGCGGGCGGGTCATCACAATGACCTGCTCCCCCGGCAGGAGTTCTTTACGCATAGCCGCTTTCCGCGGACTGCCCCGGCGGGGTCCAGGGGCGCAGGTGAACCACGTCCCCGGCAGTCACCACGTGTTCGTGGGAGGCGGCATCCACCACCCGCAGCGAGCCGGAGTCATCGAGCCGGGTGGCGTGGCCGATGATTTCGTGGTCGCCCGGCAGCTGGGCACGGACCTGCTTGCCCAGTGTCACCATGACGGCTTCCACGCGCTTGTGGAGTGACGGTCCGCCAGCCAGCCCCGCCGTGGGGTCGCCGTCGGCGTTGCAGAAGCTGCGGTACAGCATGCAGAACCGGGACAGGTAGCTCTTCAGGAGCACGGTCCGGTCCACGGTCCCGGCACCCTCAAGCTGCACGGACGTGGCCGTCGGAACCGGGAGCTCGGAGTCCGTGAGCGTGACGTTCAGGCCGGTGCCCAGGATGACGGGCGGTACGGAGCCGTCGCCCATCGGCCCCAGCTGGGCCAGGATGCCGGCAACCTTCCTGCCGCGGACCAGGACGTCGTTCGGCCACTTGAGCTCGGCAGGGATTCCCGCCGTCTCCAGCAAGGCATCGCGCAGCGCCAGCGCGGCCAGGAGGGAGAGCCACGAGTAGGTCTGCGTGGGCAGCGGCCGGCCGTCAGCGTTGACGGGCCGCAGCACCACCGAGACCAGGACCGAGCTGCGGGCGGGTGCTTCCCACGCCCGGTCCAGCCGTCCGCGGGCCGCAGTCTGGTGTTCCGCCGTCAGGACCGCCAGGTCCGGCCAGGCTTTCGGGTCCACGGTTACCGCACGTAGGAGGTCGGCGTTGGTGGAACCAGTGGTGTCTACCACCGTCAGCTGCGCGATTCCGTTGGCGGACAGGAATTCGGCGCTGGACAGCGCGTCCCGGTCCAGCGCGGGCCGCTCGGGCAGCCCCTTCGCTCCGGTGAGGTTCTCCTGCGGTTCACGGCTATCGTCAGGGCGTGCGGCTTCCATAGTTGAATCCTATCGAGTTACCGGGCAGGAACGGCCGGCCGGATCGGGTCAACCGGTCAGAGGAAGATGTCAGGGACGAGGCTGTCCTCGTCCGCGCCCAGGCTGTAGGGCCGGAAGTCGGTTACTCCGGCCGCGGACAGCACCTGTTCATCCGTGTAGAAGTTTCCGCTGGGGCTGCCCGTCCCCTCCGCGAGGTTGCTGCCGGTGAGCACGGCGTGCGCCGCGTCCGCCATGATTTCCGGACCGCGGGCCGCACGGACTATCGCGTCCCCTCCGGGCATGTTCCTGATGGCTGCGGTGTCAATCAGGGTGCAGGGCCAGAGCGAGTTGACCCTGACGCCGTCGGCCTTGAGTTCCTCCGCCAGGCCCAGCGTGGTCAGGCTCATGCCGTACTTGGCCATCGTGTAGGCCAGGTGCTTGCCTGCCCATTTGGGATCAAGGTTCAGCGGCGGCGAGAGCGTGAGGATGTGCCCGCCGTCCGACTTCCGAAGTGCGGGCAGGGCCAGCTTGGATAGCAGGAAGGTGCCGCGGACGTTGATGTCCTGCATGAGGTCGTACCGCTTCATGTCCACGGCGTCCGTGGTGGACAAATCGATTGCTGATGCGTTGTTGATGACGACGTCGATCCCGCCGAAATGCTCAACGGCGGCCGTCACGGCGTGCGCCACGTCCTCGTCATTGCGGACGTCCCCCACGAGCGGCAGGGCCTTGCCGCCGGCGGCCTCCAGCGCTTCGGCGGCGCTGAACACTGTGCCCTGGAGTTTGGCGTGGGGCTGCCCCGTCTTGGCGAGCAGCACCACATTGGCGCCGTCGCGGGCGGCGCGCAGGGCGATGGCGAGGCCGATCCCGCGGCTGCCGCCGGACATCAGGATAGTGCGGCCCTGCAGGGAACCGGCGGCACGGTAGGGCGTGGCCGGGGCGTGGAAAGCATCGTCGCTTGAAGTCATAGGGACACTCTAGCCGCTTAATGTTACTGGCGAGTAACATTGGTCATCTCGCCGACGCCGCGGACGAAAATTGTAGGATCCCTACAGCGGTGCGGGGAATAAGCGTCATTAGACTAGCCATCGGGGCCTTGGATTTGTGCGGAAGCTACTTAAGCCTGCACCCAGCGCCCCGCGTTACGCTGCTACAGCACCGATCAGCTACAGAGCCGGAGACATTCATGAGCCACGATCTGACCACGACGGCGGGAAAGATTGCCGATTTCCGCGACCGCCAGGCCAGTGCAGAGCAGCCCTCCGGCCCGGAAGCCGTCGAGAAGCAGCATGCCCGCGGCAAGAACACGGCCCGCGAGCGCATCGACCTCCTCGTGGACGAAGGATCCTTCGTGGAGTTCGACGCCCTGGCGGTGCACCGCTCCACGGCCTTTGGCATGGAGAGGAAGAAGCCGCTCGGCGACGGCGTGGTGTCCGGCTACGGCACGGTGGACGGCCGGCTCGTGGCGCTCTACAGCCAGGACTTCAGCGTTTACGGAGGTTCGCTGAGCCAGGTCAACGGTGAAAAGATCGTCAAGGTCCAGGAATTCGCGCTGCGCAACGGCTGCCCCGTGGTGGGCATCAACGACGGCGGCGGCGCCCGCATCCAGGAAGGCGTGGCCTCGCTGGCGATGTTTGCGGACATCTTCCGCAACAACGTGCACGCATCCGGCGTCGTCCCCCAGATATCGCTGATCATGGGCCCGTGCGCCGGCGGCGCCGCCTACTCCCCCGCCCTGACCGACTACGTGGTGATGGTGGACAAGACCTCGCACATGTTCATCACCGGCCCGGACGTCATCAAGACCGTCACGGGCGAGGACGTGGACATGGAAACCCTCGGCGGCGCCCGCCAGCACAACGCGACCACCGGCACGTCCACGTACCTGGCGTCGGATGAAGCCGATGCCATCGAATTCGTGCGGGAACTCCTCGATTTCCTGCCCTCCAACAACCTTTCCGAAGCCCCGGTCCTGGAGCACCAGCAGGAACTCGAGGTCGACGACGACGACCTCGCCCTGGACACACTGATCCCCGACTCCGCCAACCAGCCGTACGACATGCGCAAGGTCATCGAGCAGATCGTCGACGATGCCCATTTCCTGGAGATGCAGTCGCTGTACGCCCCCAACGTGATGATCGGCTACGGCCGGGTCGAGGGCCACACCGTGGGCATCGTGGCCAACCAGCCCATGCAGTTCGCCGGCACCCTGGACATCTCGGCCTCCGAGAAGGCCGCCCGGTTCGTGCGGCACTGCGACGCCTTCAACGTTCCCATCATCACGCTGGTGGATGTTCCCGGCTTCCTGCCGGGCAAGGACCAGGAATTCCAGGGCATCATCCGCCGCGGCGCCAAGCTCCTGTACGCCTACGCGGAAGCCACCGTGCCCAAGCTGACCGTGATCACACGGAAGGCCTACGGGGGCGCCTACATCGTCATGGGCTCCAAGAAGCTCGGGGCCGACCTGAACCTCGCCTGGCCCACCGCGCAGATCGGTGTCATGGGTGCGCAGGGTGCCGTCAACATCCTTTACCGCCGCGACCTTGCTGCCGTGGCCGAAGCCGGCGGCGACGTCGAGGCCAAGCGCGCCGAGGTCATCCGCCAGTACGAGGAGGAGCTGCTGAACCCCTACCAGGCCGCGCAGCTTGGCTACGTTGACGCCGTCATCGCCCCCTCGGACACCCGGGTCCAGATCATCAAGGGACTCCGGGCGCTCCGTGACAAGCGCGCCAGCCTCCCCACCAAGAAGCACGGAAACATCCCGCTGTGAGCCCGAAAGATCCGCCGGCCGACGCCCCGCTGGTTGAGCCTGGCGAAACCAAAGAGCCTGCCGAAGCCCCGCTCTTCTCCGTGACCAAGGGAGAACCGACGCCCGAGGAGCTGGCGGCGCTGACCGCCGTCGTCCTTTCCCTGGGGTCGGCCGAAGAGGCTGGCCTCGAGAAGCCCAGCGTCCGGCACTGGGTCCGGCGGCAGCAGCTTCGGCTCGGCCCGACGCCCGGTCCCGGCGCGTGGAAGCGCAGCGGCGGCTGAATATGCGGCTGGGGCCCTCGGGATCCGGAAAAGTTCAGTAAGTCTTTCATAACTGGGCTGGCGCCGTTAGTCTCGTGGGGTGACTAGTGAAACCTCAGCCCCCGCGCGCCCCAAGACCGCCATCGATGCCGTCGCCGACGCGTATACGGACACGCTCATCCGGCTCAACCCGAGCTTCGCCACCATCTTGGGCGTGCCGGGCCACGACACCGAATTCCAGGACTTCTCCCCCGCCGGGATCGCGGAATTCGCCGCGGCGGCCCGCGAAACCCTCGACGAGCTCGCTGGCCTGGCTCCTGCCGACGACGTCGACGCCGTCACGCTTGATGCCATGCGCGAGCGGCTCGGGCTCCAGCTGGAAATCCACGCAACGGGCTGGGACGCCGCCGAGCTGAACAACATCGAATCCCCGGCGCAGAACATCCGCTCCATCTTTGACCTCATGCCGACCGACACCCTGGAGCACTGGGAGCACATCGCCGGCCGCGCCCACAACGTTCCCGGCGCGCTCAGCGGCTACATCGAGTCCCTCCGCGCGGCCAAGGCGGCCGGCCGGGTCTCCGCCTCGCGCCAGGTGGGCATCGTGATTGAGCAGACCACCAGGTACGCCGCCGAGGACGGCTTCTTCGCGAAGCTGGCGGCAGGTGCCACGTCCTCCGACGGCCCGCTGCCGGAGGACCTGCGGAAAAACCTCGACGACGGCGCTGCCGCCGCCCGGGCAGCGTACGCGGCGTTTGCCCAATTCCTCCGCGAGGAACTGCTGCCGGTTGCGCCGGACAAGGACGCCGTGGGGCGCGAACGGTACGCGCTCGCATCGCGGTCGTTCCTCGGAGCCACCGTGGACCTGGAGGAAACCTACGCGTGGGGCGTGGGCGAACTCGACCGGATCATCGCCGCGCAGGAAGCCGTGGCCGGCGAGATCCGGCCCGGAGCCAGCGTTGCGGAGGCGAAGGAAATCCTGAACAACGATCCCTCGCGCCAGCTCAAGGGCACCGACGCCCTCACGGCGTGGATGCAGGGGCTCTCAGACCGCGCCGTGGCGGAGCTGGCCGGCGTCCATTTTGAGATCCCCGAGGTCATGAAAACGCTCGAGTGCCGGATCGCCCCCACGGACGACGGCGGCATCTACTACACCGGCCCTTCGGACGACTTCACCAGGCCGGGCCGGATGTGGTGGTCCGTTCCCGCCGGCGAGGACACGTTCACCACCTGGGCCGAGACCACTACGGTGTTCCACGAGGGCGTGCCCGGCCACCACCTGCAGATCGCCACTGCCGTCTACCGGCGCGAGCTCCTCAACAACTGGCGCCGGAACGTCTGCTGGACGTCCGGCCACGGCGAAGGCTGGGCGCTGTACGCCGAGAAGCTCATGGAGGAACTCGGCTACCTCAAGGACCCCGGCGACCACATGGGGATGCTCGACATGCAGCGGATGCGGGCGGCCCGGGTGGTGTTCGACATCGGCGTCCACCTTGAGCTGGAGATGCCGCAACGCTGGGGGTCGGGCGCGTGGACGCCGGACAAGGGGCTCGGCTTCCTCAAGGCCAACCTGGACATCAGCGAAGGGCAGCTGCAGTTCGAATTCGTCCGCTACCTGGGCTGGCCGGGCCAGGCTCCGTCCTACAAGGTGGGCCAGCGGCTCTGGGAGCAGATCCGCGCCGAAGTCGAGGCCCGCCCCGGCTTCGACCTGAAGGCCTTCCACACCAAGGCGCTGAACATCGGTTCCGTAGGTCTCGACACGCTCAAGCGCGCGATGCTGGGCTAAACCTCCTCGCCGAGAGATCTTTGCCACAGGCAGGGCGGGAATAACTTCACAAAAGCTTGCTCTGGCGCTGATTTTCCGGGCATCTGGGCCATGCCGGGCAGCAAGGTGCGCGTAATATTTCTCAATGGCGGCTGGAAGCTGTATTTTGTGCGGCCTAGGTTGTTCGGGTGAGCAATCAAACCAGCACTTCTTCCCCGGCCGGACAGACCGGCTTCCAGCTGCCCCGGTGGGCAGGCTCCTTCGGCTTCCAGATCATCGCCGCCCTGATCGTCGGGCTCGGGCTTGGCCTCCTGGCCAAGTACACCGGCAGCACCAAGACCAGCCCCAACGGGCTCGGCGCCACGCTGCAGACCATCGGCTCGAGCTACGTCTCGCTGCTGCAGACCGCCGTCGTGCCGCTGATCTTCACCGCCGTGGTCAGCTCGATCTCCAACCTCCGCGAGGTTTCCAACGCGGCCAGGCTGGCCTGGAACACCCTGCTGTGGTTTGCCATCACCGCGCTGGTTTCCGTGGTGATCGGGATCGGCCTCGGCGTGCTGCTGCAGCCCGGCGCCAACACCGGCATTTCCGGCGAGGCAAAGGAATACTCGGGCAAGTCGGGTGACTGGTGGGCGTTCCTGACCGGCCTCTTCCCCAAGAACTTCCTGGGCCTCGGCGCAACCACCACGGTTGCCGATTCCGGCGCCGTGACCACGGCTGTCAGCTTTAACGTTCTGCAGATCCTGGTGATCGCGATCGCCGTCGGCATCGCCGCCCTCAAGGTGGGCAAGCAGGCCGAACCGTTCCTGGCACTCAACGCTTCGGCGCTGGCCGTCATCCAGAAGGTGCTGTGGTGGATCATCCGCATCGCTCCCCTCGGCACGGTGGGCCTGATCGGAAATGCGGTCGCCGTGTACGGCTGGGACACCATCGGCTCGCTGGGCAAGTTCACCGTTGCGATCTACATCGGCCTCGCCCTGGTGATCTTCGGCGTGTACCCCGTACTGGTGCGGTCCCACGGGCTCTCCGTGAAGCAGTACTTCTCCGGCGTGTGGCCGGCCGTGCAGCTCGCATTTGTGTCCCGCTCTTCCATCGGAACGCTGCCGCTGACCCAGCGCGTGACGGAACGGAACCTCGGCGTTCCCCGCGGTTACGCCTCCTTTGCCGTTCCGCTGGGCGCCACCACCAAAATGGACGGCTGCGCCGCGATCTACCCCGCGATCGCCGCCATCTTCGTGGCCCAGTTCTTCGGCATCCAGCTGGACTTCAGCCAGTACCTGCTCATCGCCCTCGTGTCAGTCCTCGGATCCGCCGCGACGGCCGGAACCACGGGCGCCGTCGTCATGCTGACGCTGACGCTGTCCACGCTGGGACTGCCGCTGGCCGGCGTCGGACTCCTGCTGGCGATCGACCCCATCCTGGACATGGGCCGCACGGCGGTCAACGTGGCAGGCCAGGCGCTGATCCCCACCATCGTGGCCAAACGCCAGGGCATCCTGGACGAGGCACTCTACAACGCCCCTCGCAACGGTGACCCGTTCACGGACGATGCCCCGGCTCCTGCCTCCGCGGCCTCCGCGGCCGAAGCCTCGGAAGCAGCACGTTCCGAAGCTGCGGCGGAAGGCCGTGAGCTGGCCGGTTCCAAGCCCTAGCCTCGGACCGCCGCCAGCAGGACTGTTCCCCGGCTATTCGCCGGGGAACAGTCCGTTAAGCCCAAATCGTCGGCAGGGCGGGTAGGGTACGGCCATGGATATCATTCTGGTTCCCGGGTTCTGGCTGGATGCGTCGTCGTGGTCGGAGGTCACGCCGCCACTGGTAGCGGCCGGACATCGGGTTCATCCGCTCACGCTGCCCGGGCTGGAGTCCGCGGATGCACCGCGTGCGGGCATCGGGCTGCGCAGCCACATTGACGCAGTCGTGGCGGCGGTCGACGCCATCGACGGCCAGGTGCTTCTGGTCGGCCATTCCGGCGGAGGCGCCATCATCCACGGCGCCGTCGACGCGCGCCCGGACCGCGTTGCCCGCGCTGTGTATGTGGACAGCGGCCCGCTCGGCGAAGGCGGAGTGATCAACGACGAACTTCCGGCTGAGGGGGACGACGTGCCGCTGCCGCCGTGGGAGGGCTTCGAGGACGCCGACCTGACGGATCTCGATGCCGGGCTGCGGGCCGCGTTCCGCGCACGGGCCATCCCGCAGCCGCGCGGCGTGGCCCAGGATCAGCAGCACCTGCACGATGTCCGCCGTTACGACGTCCCGGCCACGGTCATCGCGTGCGAGTTTCCGTCCTCCCTGCTCACGGAATGGATCGAAGCCAGCCATCCGTACGTGGCGGAACTGGCGCGCATCAACGACGTCGAATTCGTGGACCTGCCCACCGGGCACTGGCCCCAGTTCACCAAGCCCGCCGAACTCGGCGCGGCCATCCTCGCCGCGGTGGACCGCACGGCCTGAACCAAACCGGCGAGGCTTCAGCGACAAAATCAGCAAACTCCCGGCGTGCCAGCTAGCGCCCGCCGCCGCCGATCACGCCTTTTTCGACCGCCTTGGCCACGGCGTCCGCCTCAGCCTGCGTCAGAGTGCCGTCCTTAACTGCCTGATCGAGCCGCGGCTTCAGCTCCGCCGCCCGGTTCTTTAGCGCCTCCGTGCGCAGTTCTTCCAGGGCGGTCTTCACCTTGGCCTCGTCAATTCCGAGGGACTTTGCCAGGGACGCCGCAAGGGCCGCCTCCCGCGCCGCCCGGTCCGGCCGCTGTCCTTCCGTTCGGGGCGTCGCGGGCCTACACATCTAGATGTGTATAAGAGACAGCCGGTTGGCCTCGCGGAACGCCCTCAGCGCGTCCGTCACTTTGGCTTCGTCGACGCCCAGCTTGGCCGCGAGCGCGGCGGCCTGGGCGCCGCGCTCACCGTGGCCGTGCCCATGCCTGCCGCCATCCGGCCAATGACCGTCCGGAGCCGGATTGCCGGAAGTGCTGCTGGCACTGGGCGTGGGAGTCGGAGTGGCAGTTGTTGCCGCCGCCATCCCCGTAACGCCGAATCCCGCACCGAGCGCCACGGCCGCCGCACCGAGTCCGAGAGCCAGCTTCTTTGCACGCTTCATGATATTTCTCCTGGATCTGCCGTACAGTGACGGCGCCGTCCTCGCTGGCCGTACCGGCCATGGGACCAGTGTGCACTGCGGACATAAACCGGGGCCTATGAGGGGGCTGTGAACTGCATGTGAATCCGGCGGCGAACCTGTGAG
This sequence comes from Arthrobacter sp. KBS0703, assembly GCF_002008315.2. Lineage (NCBI taxonomy): Bacteria > Bacillati > Actinomycetota > Actinomycetes > Micrococcales > Micrococcaceae > Arthrobacter > Arthrobacter sp. KBS0703. Next base: position 2,529,382 of record NZ_MVDG02000001.1, read on the forward strand.
CCGGCCCTCTCCGTAAATTCTTGCGCAGAGTGCAAACATGCACGTAGTGTAATTGCGTGCCAACTTCCACTTCTTCAGGGGCCATGCCCTCCGCCGCTCCGCCGTCCCGGCGTGAACTCAACAAAGCCGCAACCCGGCAGGCCATCTCGGACTCCACGCTGGAACTCCTGCGCAGCGAAGGGCCCGGCAATTTCACGGTGGAGGACATCGCCGAATCGGCAGGCATTTCGCGCCGCACCTTCTTCAACTACTTCAGCAGCACCGAGGCCGCCATCGCGTCGGTCACTCACGGCTTCCTGGACAGCGCCCTGGAGCAGTTCCGGCTCCGCCCGGCGGACGAACCCATCCTGGAGTCTGCGCGTGCCGCCCTGGTTGAGCTGGCCGACCCCATGACGGTCGCACCGATGGCCGAGCTCTTCAGCCTGACCCAGGCCAGTCCCCTGCTGGCCCGCTCCGAGCTCGAGGCCTGGGACCACTGTACGGAGCAGATCATCGCCGCCGCCCGCGAGCGCGCCGCCAACAGCCCTGCCGCGGAGATGGACGAGCTTTACCTCCGCGCCCTGGCCGGCTCCGTCATCTCCTGCGGCAAAGCCGCGATGGAAGTGTGGTTCAGCCGCTGCGGCACCGACCTCTCCGCGGAATCGCTGTCCATCCTCCGGCAACTGCTGATCGATTCGATGGGCCTGCTGGGATCCGGCTTCGCCGCCCCGCCGCTGGAACGCCCTGCCCTGACGGGCCAGGATTCCCCGCTGTCCCCGCCCCAGGCATCCATCTCCCCCGTCCCGCCCTCCTCAGAACGGTCCTGACATGGCACTTCTTTTGTACCGCCTCGGCAAGTTTTCCTACCGCCACCGCTGGCTCGTCATCTCGCTCTGGCTAGTGGCCCTTGCGGCCGTCGGCGGTTCCGCAGCCGCGTTTCACGGAACCATGTCCAACAACTTCCAGATCCCTGGCACAGAGACCCAGCAGATGGCGGACAAGCTCAAGAAGGAACTGCCCTCGGCGTCGGGCGGCTCCGCCGGGATCGTATTCGAAGCCAATGACGCCCGGTTCACCCAGGCGGGCAAGGACGCTGTGTCCGCCGCGCTGACAAAGCTCTCCAGCCTCCCGGACGTCCGGGGAACGGTGGACCCGTTCGCCACGCAGGCGCAGCTGGACAAGGCCGCCGCGGACGTCGCGGGCGGCGAACAGAAGGCAGCCGTGGGCAAGGTCCAGTTGGACAAGGCCGCCGCCGAACTCGCCGCCGGCAAGGCCCAGCTGGAGGCCGCCGAACAGCAAATGACCGCTGCAGGACTTCCGGCGGAAGCCATCGAAGCGCAGCTCGGTCAGCAGAAGGCCGCCCTCGCCGCGGGGCAGGAAAAGATTGACGCCGGCACCAAGGAACTCGAGGCGGCCAATGAAAAGCTCGCCCTCGGCAAGCGCCAGCTGGAGGCCTCCCGTGGCATGCGCTTCGTCTCCGAGGACGGCAAGGCCGCGATCGCCCAGGTCCAGTTCAAGACGTCCATCAACGGACTGAAACCCGAGGTCCGCCAGCAAGTCCAGGACATCGCCAAGGAAGTCTCCCCCGCCGGGGTAGCTGCCCTGCCCAGCAAGGAAATCAGCGAGGACGTCTCCGAGATCTTCGGCATTGCCGAGATTACCGGCATCGCCGTCGCGGCCCTCGTCCTGATCCTCATGCTCGGCACCTTGGTCGCCGCCGGCCTGCCCCTCCTCATGGCGCTGCTGGGCGTGGCCGCCGGCGTGGGCGGCACGTTTGCTTTGAGCGGGGTTGTCGACATGAGCTCCATCTCTCCGATGCTGGCGCTCATGCTCGGCCTCGCCGTCGGCATCGACTACTGCCTGTTCATCGTCAACCGCCACCGCAGCCAGCTGCTGGCCGGCATGGACGGCGAGGAGTCCGTGGCCCTTGCCACCGGGACCTCCGGCAATGCCGTGCTCTTTGCCGGTCTGACGGTCATCATCGCCCTCGCGGCCCTCGTCGTTCCGGGCCTGCCGTTCCTGGCGGTGATGGGCCTGTCCGCCGCCGCAACGGTGGCCGTTGCCGTCGTCGTCGCCCTGACCCTGACCCCTGCGGTGCTCTCGCTGATCGGCAGGAGGCTGATTTCGAAGCGGGCGTGGGCCAGGGCTGAACAGCACAATGCCGAGCCCGGGCACGAGGCCGCGGACCGCGCCAAGGACGAGCACCGCAGCAGCCACGGCTGGGGCGGACTCGTCACCAAACACCCCGTGATGGCCACGCTGGCCGGCGTCCTGCTGCTCGGCATTGTCGCCTTGCCGGCGAGCCAGTTGAGGCTGGCTTTGCCGGACGGCGGTTCTGAGCCCGTCGATTCCCAGGCCTTCAAGGCCTATGACGTGACCAGCCGCAGCTTCGGCGAAGGCGCAACCGGCCCGATCGTCGTCGTCGGCGACCTCCCCGGGGGGCTCAGCGCAGCGGAGGCACAGGCAAAGCAGCTCGACGTCGCGGACATCCTCCGCAGCACGGAGAACGTCACGGCCGCCATCCCCGTAGCCCTGAGCGAGGACCGCCGCACCGCCGTGTTCCAGGTCATCCCCAGGGAGGGACCGGCCAGCGCCAGCACCGTTGAGGTCGTCTCCCGGCTCCGCGCCGAGAAAGCCGCGATTCAGGACTCCACCGGTGTAAGCATCGGACTCACCGGCCAGACCGCCGGCAACATCGACGTCTCCACCAAGCTCGGCGACGCCCTGCCGCCTTACCTGGGGATCGTGGTGGGACTCTCGCTGATCGTGCTGTTGCTGGTGTTCCGCTCCATTGTGGTGCCGCTACTGGCCACGGGCGGTTTCCTGCTCTCGCTGGCTGCCGCCTTCGGCGCTGTTGTGGCGGTGTACCAGTGGGGATGGCTGGGGGCGATCTTCGGCGTCGACAACCCGGGTGCCGTGCTCAGCTTCCTGCCTATCATCCTGATCGGTGTGCTGTTCGGCCTGGCCATGGACTACCAGGTGTTCATCGCCTCGGGCATGCGCGAATCCTTCATGCATGGCGAATCGGCACGGCACGCGGTCCGCTCGGGCTTCAGCCACGCCGCTGCCGTGGTGACCGCGGCCGCGATCATCATGGTCAGCGTGTTCTCCGGCTTCATCTTCTCCCACCTGAACATGGTCCGGCCGCTCGGCTTCGCGATGGCCTTCGGCGTGCTGGTGGACGCGTTCGTGGTGCGCATGACGATCGTCCCGGCCGTGATGTACCTGCTCGGCGACAAGGCCTGGTGGCTGCCCCGCTGGCTGGACCGCATCCTGCCCGACGTGGATGTGGAAGGCGCGCGCCTCCGCAAACCAAGCACGACGGCGGCGGCCGCCTCTGTACCCGAACCCGCCGAAGCTCCGGCCGGCTGATCCCGTCTGCCGCTGCTGCTGGTAGCCGCAGCGGTTGCCGGCTGCAGCGCCCCGGATTGATGGAAAGCCGCCCGCTGATCCTTTTGGATCGGCGGGCGGCTTTCTTCCCGCAGTCCCTAGTCGGTTCCTGGCGCCGCTCACATTCGAAACGTGTAACACCCGAGGCGATGGAGGCGACGGTGAAGGCCCGACCGCCTGGACCGGCGCCGACTGCCGCGCAGTTTAGATGTACCCGGCGGACGATCTGGAAGATCAGCTTCGAGGCGAACATCGTCGTCAAACTCAGCGCCGGCTAAATCGACTCAGGACCCAGTCACTCCGTCAACCAAACGCTGAAAATGAACCTGAGCAATCCGATGGAAAACGAAATTATCCGGAAGTTCACTCATGTGCCGTGCCCACTCGTCCTGGACGAACGAGGCTTTCAGACGGCCGTCCACAGCAAACCTCTCTTCCACCGCGTCAACGAAGTCGTGCAAATGTTCCGAGAAGTTGAGGAAGCAACTGTCGACTTTCGCGGTGGTTACGACTGCGTCATCCAGAAACTTAGGGTGCACGGCACAGTTGGCGATCGCCGCAAGTTCATAAGCGATCTCACGACCGCCAGGCCGTTTGCCGAACCATTTCATGAAGCTCCTGCGCCTTTCTTTGATGCCATCCAGGCTTTGATGCCATTCAGCCTGCCATGAACAGCCTCGCGATCCTGTTTCCACATACGAGGCCGACTAGTGGACCATTTCTAAGGCCAACGCCACTGGGCAGGTGGAATCAGCATCTGCGTTGTCGGCTCAGGCCGCGAGCGCACCGTCTCGTGGCGCCGCCTCGCGTCGCCGGGCACGTTTGCGAACCTTCGCGTACCGCCGGAGTTCGCGTCTGTGCCGGCTCACTTCCACGCCGGGAGCATCACCCTGCGTCCCCGGTAGCGGCGGTGCTGTGGAGCGGTAGCTGTGGCCGGTCGGCGTACAGACTTCGAGAGTGTGCCTGAGCCGGCCGGCGTCGCCGGAACCAAGAGGCTTCACTGTCCAGCAAGGCGCTTCTTTGGTGTGGTTGCAGGCTTCGCAGAGCCCGGCACCGTTTCCTTGGGTGGTGGTCCCGCCGCGATGCCAGGGAACGATGTGGTCCAGATGGCGGATGGGCGCGTCGCAATAAGGTGTGCGGCAGGTGTGGTCGCGGGCATCGATGAAGCGGCGCAGCCCCGCGGGGAACAGCCTGGCCCGGGAATCCATAGCAACCAGGTCTCCGGCACCCGGGGCCGTGTACAGCCGTCGCAGCCAGGCCTCAACGTCGTCCGAACCAGCGGCCCCGCCCTCCACTGCGGCGGCTTTCCTGACGGCACTCCTTGCCCATTCCGCCGGGACCACACCGTAACCGGGCAGCCGGGCCGGTTCGGAGTCGCCCTGGAACAGGGTGCGGTCTGTCATGATGAGCTGGATCTCGATCCCCGTGATCCCGCCTTGTGTGCCCGTGATCCTTTCAACCAGGCCGTCGGCCATGATCTGCCCCCGGGAACGTTCATCCCCTTCGGAGCGGAGGGAGTCCGCGTGGCGGCTGAGCGCTGCGTGCACGGCCACACCGGCCGAGACGGGCAACAGGGCGGTCAGGTAGCACATGGTGTCCGGAGCGGGACGGAGACTGACATGCCGTTCGGTGGCGGCGTGGGCTGCGCGCTGAGTGACGGAGCGCGGGTCGCGGCGATAGGCGGCGGTGCGGGCTGCGGCCACCAGTGCCCGGTCTCCGAAACCGGTCAGTGTTCCTGCGTCGGGCGCGAGTTCCTCATCGACAGCACACCGGTCCGCGGAGGACAGGCACGCCGTTTCGCGCACCAGCAGCGTGGTCCGCCACTCGTTCAGCTGCCCCGCCTCCAAGGCAGCGAGCGTGTGCGGCATCTCCATCACCAAGGCCTTGGCCAGGCCCAACAACCGGTTCCCCTTGGCCGGGGATTCGCGACGCGCGAGGGCTATCTGTGCTCCAATGCCTGCCCCGAGCTGGTCAGCGGGGATCCCGGCCGCAGCCCGCTCCCGGCGCTGCAGCTGGTCAAATGCTACCGACAGGCGGGCCTGACGAGCAGCCAACGCAGACTTCCTGTCTTCCAGTGTCCGGATCTCATCAATCAGGCGGGCACCGTCCTGCTCGGCCGTGCCTCCGCTCAGGGCTGAGCCTGCACCGTCGGTTGCCGGACCCTGACCGCAGCTGCAGGCGCAACCGCACCCCGCTGCGGCCGGAGCCGGGTCGGACCCCCAATTACCGTCCATGGCTCAAGTGTCCCGGTGGGCTCTGACATTAAGCGCGATCACCCTAATGAGGGCCCGCCGAAGCCGGTCGGGCAAAGTCACTTCCCGAAGCGCGCGGATGCCGATCGTGAGCAAGCCACGGAGGTCGTAATCAAAGCGTCCGGCCATTGTTGGCCCCTTCCGGTCCCTGATTCCGTCGATGATGCAAGTGTCCCTGTGGGCTGTGACATTTAAGGACGGGCGGTGGCAGAGGACCGGATCGGCTTCCGGGATTAGGCTGGAGCGGTGACCCGCCTCATTCTTGCCTCCCAGTCCCCCGCCCGCACCAAACTGCTCAGCAACGCCGGCATCGCCCACGAGGTCCTCGTTTCCGATGTGGACGAGGACGCCGTCCAGGCCCGCTACGGCGTGACAGACCCGCACGACACCGCCCTCCTGCTGGCCCGCGCGAAGGCCGAGGCCGTGGCCTCCCTGCCCGAGGCCGACGGCGCCCTGGTGATCGGCTGCGATTCGGTCTTCGAGTTCGACGGCGAGGCCCACGGCAAGCCGTACACCGCCGAGGTGGCCAAGGAACGGATGCTCCGGATGAGCGGCAGCATCGGCGTCCTGCACACCGGCCACTGGCTCGTGGACTGCCGGGACACAGACAACTCCTACGACGACGACGGCGGCCGCGCCGGTTCCGGCGCGACCCTCGGCTCCGTGTCCTCCGCCGAAGTCCACTTCATGGACATGAGCGAAGCCGAGATCGATACGTACATCGCCACCGGGGAGCCGCTCCAGTGCGCCGGATCCTTCACGATCGACGGCTACGGCGGGGCCTTCATCCGCAAGGTCGACGGCGACCCCCACACCGTCGTCGGGCTCTCCATCTCCACCCTGCGCGGACTGCTGGGCCAGGCGAACGTCGGCGTCACTGAACTCTGGACCGGCGGCGCCGTCGATCCCGCCGAGGTGCGGGCCGAATGAGCCAGATGGCGGCTTCTTGTAGCAAACCTACAAAGCAGAGGCTTCCTACGCGCGGATTCCGCCAGTAATATCGGCGGAATCCTCAAAATCAAGCTAGGCTCCCTGAAGGAAAGAAGGAGACGCCTTGTCAGTAAAGCCGGAGCAGTCCGCAGGTCCAGTGCACGCAAATCTCACCAAAGTCCTGATCGCGAACCGCGGTGAGATCGCAGTCCGCATCATTCGCGCAGCCCGCGACGAAGGCATCGCCTCCGTTGCCGTCTACGCCGATCCCGACCGCGACGCCCTGCACGTCCGGCTGGCCGACGAGGCGTACTCCTTGGGCGGCAACACCGCCGCCGAGTCGTATCTCGTGATGGACAAACTGATCGAGGCGGCCCGCCAGTCCGGCGCCGACGCCATCCACCCCGGTTACGGCTTCCTGGCCGAGAACGCCCAGTTTGCCGCGAAGGTCATCGACGCCGGCATCACGTGGATCGGCCCGTCCCCGGAGGCAATCACCGCCCTCGGCGACAAGGTCCAGGCCCGCCACATCGCCGAGAAGGTGGGCGCACCGCAGGTTCCCGGCACCGCGGACCCGGTGGAGTCCGCCGAAGAGATCCTCGAATTCGTGGACAAGTTCGGCCTGCCCGTGGCCATTAAGGCTGCCTTTGGCGGCGGCGGACGCGGCATCAAGGTGGCGCGCACCCGCGAGGAAATTCCGGAACTCTACGACTCCGCCGTCCGCGAGGCCGTCGCTGCCTTCGGCCGCGGCGAATGCTTCATCGAGCGCTTCCTGGATTCCCCCCGCCACGTCGAAACCCAGTGCCTCGCGGACGCCTACGGCAACGTCGTCGTGGTCTCCACCCGCGACTGCTCCCTGCAGCGCCGGAACCAGAAACTCGTCGAGGAGGCGCCGGCGCCCTTCCTCACCGAGGAGCAGAACCGCCGCCTCTACGAATCTTCCAAGGCCATCCTCAAGGAGGCCGGGTACCTCGGCGCCGGAACGTGCGAGTTCCTGGTGGGCCAGGACGGCACCATCTCCTTCCTTGAGGTCAACACCCGTCTCCAGGTGGAGCACTGCGTGTCCGAGGAGGTCACCGGAATCGACCTCGTCCGCGAGCAGTTCCGGCTGGCCCGCGGCGAGGAACTGGGCTATGGCGATCCCGAGGTCCGCGGCCATTCGATCGAATTCCGCATCACGGGCGAGGATCCGGGCCGGAACTTCATGCCCGCCCCGGGCACCATCACCACGCTGAAGAACCCCACGGGGCCCGGCATCCGGATCGATTCGGGCGTGGAGCAGGGCGACATCATCAGCGGAAACTTCGATTCCATGCTGTCCAAGCTGATCGTCACCGGCGCCAGCCGCCCCCAGGCCCTGCAGCGCTCCCGCCGCGCCCTCGAGGAGATGGTGGTGGAAGGCATCCCCACCGTCATCCCGTTCGACCTGGCCGTGGTCAGCGACCCCGCCTTCGCCCCCGCCGAGGGGCCCTTCAGCATCCACACACGCTGGATCGAGACCGAGTTCGTCAACGACCTTCCGGCATGGACGCCCGACGGCGGCACTCCCGACGCCGAGGAAGCCGGGGAACGCCGCACCGTGGTGGTCGAAGTGGGCGGCAAGCGCCTTGAAGTGGCACTCCCGGCCTCCCTCGGATTCAGCGGCGCGGCCTCCAGCGCCGGTGCGAAGCCGGCCAAGTCCAAGAAGCGCAGCCGCTCGGGCGGCGCCACCGCGGCGGCAGGCGGAAATTCGCTGACCTCCCCCATGCAGGGAACCATCGTGAAGGTGGCCGTGGCCGAGGGCGACGTCGTCGCTGAAGGCGATCTCGTCGTCGTGCTTGAAGCGATGAAGATGGAGCAGCCGCTGACCGCACACCGTGCCGGCACCGTGACCGGCCTGACGGCCGCAGCCGGCCAGACGGTGGCCGCGGGCGCCGTCATCGCCACGATCGAGGACTGACCGATCGAGGACTGAGAACGCATGCAAATGCCCGGTGTGTGATCACACCGGGCATTTGTATGTGCCGGACCAGCGGTCCGGAAGGGCCTACGTATCAGGCCACGTTGTTTTCGTAGTCCAAGTCGCGGGTTTCCTTGCTCAGGAACAGCGCGACAAGGGTCAGCACCGACATGACGGTGAGGTAGACGCCGACCAGCACGGGGCTGCCCTTCGCTATCTCCCAGAGCCAGACGGCGATGAACGGTGCCACCGCTGCGCCCAGGATGCTGGAGACGTTGTAGCTGACGGCCGAGCCGGTGTACCGGACGTTCGTCGGGAACAGCTCCGGCAGCAACGCGCCCATCGGTCCGAACGTCAGGCCCATCAGCGAGAAGCCGATGATCAGCAGCGCCATGGTGCCGACGAACCCGCCGCTGAACAGCGGGACGAACAGCAGGCCGAACACGAAGATCCCGGCCGTCACGGCGATCAGCATCTTGCGGCGGCCCCACTTCTCGGCCAGGGGGCCGGAGACGAGGGTGAAGATGCCGAAGAACACGACGCCGGCGATCAGCATCCAGAGGAAGTCGTTACGGCTGTAGCCCAGTCCGGGAACGAACGCCGCGGCAGCGGCCTCGGTCATCGGCTTGCCGGCCTTCTCCGCGGCCGCCTTGGCGGCGTCCAGTGTGGCGGGGCGGGTGCCGTAGGTCAGCGTGAACGTGGTCATCAGGTAGAAGAGCACGTAGGTGGCCAGCATGATGAACGTGCCCAGGATCAGCGGACGCCAGCTGGTCTTGAAGACCCGGGCGAGCGGCAGCTTGGCCACCTCGTTGGATTCGAGCACCTTGGTGAACGCAGGCGTCTCGATCAGCTTGAGGCGGACATAGAGGCCGATGATGACCATCACGGCGCTCAGCAGGAACGGCACGCGCCAGCCCCACGCCACGAAGTCCTCCGGGGTCAGGGCGTAGCTGAACACCAGGAAGATGACGTTGGCGATGATGAAACCGATGGGCGCACCCAGCTGCGGGAAGGTGCCGTAGACGGCGCGCTTGTTCGCCGGGGCGTTCTCGGTGGCCAGCAGGGCTGCACCGCTCCATTCGCCGCCGAGGGCAAGGCCCTGGGCGAACCGCATGACCACCAGCAGCGCTGGGGCCCAGAATTCCCAGCCCGGAACGAGGGCCGTGGGCAGGCAGCCGATGAGGAAGGTGGCAATACCCATGGTCAGCAGTGACGCCACCAGGGTGCCCTTGCGCCCGAACTTGTCACCGAAGTGGCCAAAGACGATCGAGCCAAGCGGGCGGGCGATGAAAGCGACGCCAAAGACTGCGAAGGAACTCAGCAGCTGGGTGGTTTCGTTCTGGCCGGGGAAGAACAGCCGTGGAAAAACGAGTACCGCGGCCGTGGCGTAGACGTAGAAGTCGTAGAACTCGACTGTGGTGCCGATCAGGCTGGCGACGATCACGCGCCCGCGCGAGTTCACTTGCTTGGCTGACCCCGGCTGCGGTGTTGTGGCAGTGGATGACATGTAGTAACGCTTTCGTGAGAACCGGGCCGGCGTCTCCAAAAAGGCTGCCCGGCAGAGGGATACAGAGACTTCAATACTACTTAGCAAAGTCCACTCAATGGACAAAAGGTCCGGAATGCGGACATTTTCTGCCGTCTCAAAATGAGCGCCTTCAAACAGCCTAACGCCGCCGGAAGCGCGCTGATAGGCAAATGTCACAGCACGTTAACAAACGGCGACCGTCCGCGAAATGCGGCTTCCCTACCTTAGAAGGACAACATCCCCCAAGGAGGTACACCGTGACTGCTGACCGCCCCGCAGAAACCGGCACCGGCAATTCCCTCGATCTTGCCGCCGAGCCGAGGTACGGAAGCGCCTCCGCTTCCGCAACCGCCACCGACGCACCCGCCCTTGAGGTCCGTCCGGGCCGCTGGATCGCCAACTGGGACGCTGAGAACAAGCACCAGTGGGAAACTCAGGGCCGCGCCATTGCGCGCCGCAACCTCAACTGGTCCATCTTCGCCGAATTCCTCGGCTTCGTCGTCTGGCAGCTCTGGTCCATCGTCGTGGTCCAGCTCCCCGCCGCAGGCTTCACCTTCAGCACCTCGGAAATTTTCTGGCTCATCTCCATGCCGAGCCTCGTCGGCGCCACGCTCCGGATCCCCTACACGTTCATGGTCCCCCGCTTCGGCGGCCGGAACTGGACCATAGTTTCCGCCATGCTCCTCCTGATTCCTTCGGTCGGACTGGCCCTGTGCGTCTCGAACCCTGCGACCCCGTTCGGCGTCATGCTGCTCGTGGCAGCCCTGGCCGGCTTCGGCGGCGGCAACTTCGCCAGTTCGATGGCCAACATCACCTTCTTCTACCCTGCCCGCGAAAAGGGCTGGGCGCTGGGGCTGAACGCGGCCGGCGGCAACATGGGTGCCGCCGTCGCACAGCTCGCCGTTCCGATCGCCATCACGCTCCTGGCCGCCGGCACCGTCAACCTGCCCGTAGCCGGCCTCATGTGGGTACCGCTGATCCTCCTCGCCGCCTTCGGCGCCTGGAAGTACATGGACAACCTCACCAGCGCCAAGGGTGACGTGGCCGGATCGCTGGCCGCGCTCAAGGAACCGCACCTGTGGATCATGGCCCTGCTGTACATCGGCACGTTCGGCTCCTTCATCGGCTTCGCCGGCGTCTTCCCCAAGCTCATCAAGGACTACTTCCCCGCCTTCTCCTCCATCGGAGTCGGCACGGTGGCCCTTTCGCTGGCCTTCCTCGGCCCGCTGGTGGGCTCGCTGGCCCGCCCCTACGGCGGACGCATGGCTGACCGCCTTGGCGGGGCCCGGATGACCGTCTCAGCCTTCGCCGCCATGGCCGTGATCACGCTGACCATGATCTGGACCCTGCCGCTGAAGAACTTCTGGCTCTTTCTGGTCCTCTTCCTCATGCTCTTCACGGCCAGCGGCTTCGGAAACGGTGCCACGTACCGCATGATCCCGGTGATCTTCGCCATCTCCAGCAAGGCCGCCCGCTCGGGTGCCAGCTCGGTGACAACCCAGCGCCTTGCTTCCTCGGCCCTCGGCCTGATCTCGGCCATCGGCGCCTACGGCGGGTTCGTGATCCCGCAGGTGCTGAACGCTTCCAACACGGCCAGCGGCTCCTACACCCCGGCGTTCTACGGCTTCGTCGGAGCCTACGTCGTAATGCTGGCGGTCTGCTGGTTCTTCTACATCCGCAACGCCAACCGAAATGCGATGGGACACGTCTAACATGACCAAAAGCGCCGACACGCACTGCCCTTACTGCGCCTTGCAGTGCGCCATGACGCTCAAGTCCCCAGCGGCTCTGACCCCGGCTGTCCAGCCGGGGTCAGACCCCGTGCCGGCCGCGCCGGCCCTGGAGGTCAGCGGCCGCGACTTTCCCACGAACCGCGGCGGCCTCTGCCGCAAGGGGTGGACCTCGGCCACGCTCCTGCAGCACCCCGACCGCGTCACCGAGCCCCTGCTGAAAGGGCCCGACGGCGTCCACCGCCCCATCACCTGGGACGAGGCGCTGGCCCGCATCACCACCGCGGTCAAGGACACCCGTTCCAAGTACGGTGCCGACGCCGTCGGCGTTTTCGGCGGTGGCGGCCTCACCAACGAGAAGGCCTACCAGCTGGGAAAGTTCGCCCGCCTCGCGCTGGGCACCTCCCGCATCGACTACAACGGCCGGTTCTGCATGTCATCGGCCGCCGCCGCCGGAATGCGGGCCTTCGGCCTGGACCGCGGCCTGCCGTTCCCCCTCGAAGCACTGGACGGCGCCAGCACCATCATGATGCTCGGCTCCAACGTCGCCGAAACGATGCCGCCCTTCGTCCAGCACCTGCAGGGCGTCCGTGAAGCCGGCGGCCTGATTGTGGTGGACCCGCGCCGTTCGGCCACGGCTGCCTTCACGTCCGACGGCGGCGGCCTCCACCTCCAGCCCATGCCGGGCACCGACCTCACGCTCCTGCTCGGCCTGTCGCACGTGGTCATTCACGAAGGGCTCGTCGACGCCGGCTACGTCCAGGAGCGCACCTCCGGCTACGACGCCCTGGTCCGCAGCGTCAACGCCTTCTGGCCCGAACGGGTCCAGTCCCTCACCGGCGTTCCTGCCGACCTCATCCGTGAGACTGCCCGCAGGCTGGCGGACGGCGCACGCAAGGGCGGCAGCTACATCCTCACCGGCCGCGGCGTCGAACAGCACGTCGACGGGACCGACACCGCCACGGCCGCCATCAACCTCAGCCTCCTGCTCGGCCTGCCCGGCTCCGCCCGCAGCGGCTACGGCACACTCACCGGCCAGGGCAACGGCCAGGGCGGGCGCGAACACGGCCAGAAGGCCGACCAGCTGCCGGGGTACCGCAAGATCACCGATCCCGCCGCGCGCGCCCACATGGCCAAGGTCTGGGACGTGCCCGAGTCGCTGATCCCCGGCCCCGGCCTGCCGGCCGTCCAGATGCTCAAGTCGCTGGGAGAGCCCGACGGCGTGCGCTGCCTCTTCGTGCACGCCTCCAATATCGCCGTGGCGTCCCCCGACGCGAACGCCGTCATCAAAGGACTCCGCAGCCTGGATTTCCTCGTGGTCTGCGACTTCTTCATGTCCGAAACCGCCGCCGAGGCCCACCTCGTCCTGCCGGTCCTCCAGTGGGCCGAGGAAGAGGGCACCCTGACCAACCTCGAAGGCCGCGTCCTGCGCCGCCGCAAGGCCATCCAGCCGCCCGCCGGGGCCCGCAGCGAGCTGTGGATCATGGCCCGGCTGGCCGAAGCACTCGAGGCGCCGTCCACGTACAGCGATGACCCCGAGACGGTCTTCGAGGAGCTTCGCTTGGCGTCCGCCGGCGGCGCGGCGGACTACTCCGGCATCGATTACGCCATGCTGGACCGCGGCGAAGCCGCGTACTGGCCGTACCCCGCGGGCAGCACCGGCACGCCACGGATGTTCCTGGACGGGTTTGCGCACGCCGACGGAAGGGCAGTCATGACCGCGGTGACGCCCCGCCGTCGTCGTACCCCCATGGCGAACCCTGACCCGGCCGCGAAGCCGATGACCCTCATCACCGGACGCCTGCTGGAGCATTACCAGTCCGGCGCCCAGACGCGGCGCGTCTCCGAACTGCTGGCGTCCCAGCCGGAAGCCAGGCTGCAGATCCACCCCGCAGCCGCGGCCGCCATGGGCATCACGGACGGCGCACGGGTATCGGTGGCGAACGAGCGCGGCGAGGTAGTGTGCCGGGCGGAGCTCAGCACGGCCATCCGCCAGGAGACCGTGTTCCTGCCCTTCCATTTCCCGGAGCTGGAAAGCGCGAACCGGCTGACCGAAGCCGCCACCGACCCCATCTCGGGAATGCCCGAATTCAAGTTCAACAAAGTATGGATCCGGCTGGCCGCGAACGTACCAAGCAACAGTGTTCTTCAGACCTCGGAGGCCTCATGAGCGAGCAGATTGTAATTGTCGGATTCGGTCCGGTGGCGGCGCGGCTGGTCGACGAACTGCTGCCGGCGGTTCGCGGCGGGCAAGTGCGGCTGACGGTCATCGGCCAGGAAACCGACGCCGCCTATAACCGTGTGCTGGTCGCCGATCTGGGCGTCGGGCGCACCACCGCCGAGGCACTGGCCCTCGCTGACGCCGCCGCCCTCACGGCGGAAGGCGTTGACGTCCGGCTGGGCGTCAAGGTCAAGCGCGTGGACCGGGCACGGCAAAACGTCATTCTCACCGACGGCACCTCGGCCCACTACGACCGGCTGGTCTTCGCCACCGGCTCCCGCCCCGTCATCCCCAACCTGACCGGGATCAACCCGGACCCCGCCGCGCCCGTCCTGCCAGCCGGCGTCACCGCGCTGCGCGACCTCCGCGACGCCGAGGTCCTCCGCAAGGCCGTGGCCGGCCGCAAGCGCGTGGTGGTGCTCGGCGGCGGCGTGCTCGGGCTGGAAACCGCCCTGGCCGCCGCCGAGGAAGGCGCCACCGTCACCGTGGTGCACAACGGACCCCACCCGCTGGGCCGCAACATCGACCGCGGCGGCGGCGCGGTGCTTGCCGCCAGCCTGCGCAACTGCGGCGTGCGCGTCGCCGGCAACGCGCGTTCCACCGGCGTGGAACACAACGCTCCCGACGGCGGGTTCTCGGCCCTGCTGCTCGACGACGGATCGGCGATCGATGGCGACCTCCTGGTCCTCTCGTGCGGCGTCCGGCCGCGAACCGAACTGGCCGAAGGCTGCGGGCTTTCCACGGCGACGGGCATCCTGGTGGATCACCGGCTGCGCGCGCACCACGAACCGCACATCTTCGCCATTGGCGACTGCGCCGAAGTCCGGTGCCCGGAACCGGACTGCGTTGAGTGCCGCACCGCCCGGGGACCGTCCGGACTCGTCGGACCGGGCTGGCGTCAGGCCGAATGGCTCGCCGAGTACCTGCTGCTGCTCAACGAGGGATCGCAGGAGGACGCCGATTCGCTGCCCGCACTCCCCCAGGAGAAGCCCGGCGTGATTGTGCTCAAGGCCCGCGGCATGAACATGGCCGTGGCCGGGGACAACGCGGCGGAGCCTTGGGACGAGGAAGTCCTGACCGCCGGAGCAGTCAACGGCCGGCCCCGGCTCCAGATCGCCCAGTGGGCCGATCCCGAACACGGCCGCTACGTGAAGATGACCACCCGCGGCGGCGTGCTCGAGGGCCTGGTCAGCGTGGGAATGCCCCGCACCGCCGGAGAGCTGGTGCAGCTCTTTGAACGAGGCGCGGAACTGCCCGCCGACCGCTCCCTGCTCCTGCGTCTGGACGGACCGGACCAGCTGGCGCCGTCCGCTGCCTCCAACGATCCGGAAAGCACCGTGTGCCGGTGTGCCGGCGTCAGCGGCGGCAAGATCACGGAGGCCGTGACAGGCGGCTGCTCCACGGTGGCCGAGGTCTCCTCAGCAACCCGCGCCGGCACCGGCTGCGGCGGCTGCCACGAGGACATCAAGGGGCTCATCGAAAAACACTTCCAGGCGGCAGCCGCCTAAAACCTGACGCGGCCGCGATTGAGCCCGTCGAAATCCGGCGTGTATTCCGCTGAGGGAAGGCCGGAGGTAACCTCTGCGTATGGCCGAGGCGGCGGCGACACCCGGGACAGCGACCTCCGAGCGCGTGCAGGCAGTGAAACCGCTCGCCTGGATCATGGCCGGGTTATCGGCCGTCGTCTTCTATGGCATCATCGATCTGACCACGTTGGCGGACGGGGCTAATCCGGACTACGAGTGGAAGGTTCCCCTCGAAGTCAGCTGGGGAAGCCTGTTCACGTTCGTCCTGGCGGGATCCTACGCGTGGATCGCGCTCAGGCCCCACCGTGCTTGGCCCGCAGTAGTGCAGCTCGCGGTGGCCGCGGTGGCGCTGACCATCAGCAGCATTATCGGCGCCGATGTGCGGCCCCTCCTTCTTGGCGTACCCGTTTCAGGCTCGGCTGCGCTCTTCGCCTGGCTGAGCCGGGAAGTGGCGGGCCCGTTCCCGCGTGCCTTTTCGGTGGACTGGCCGGTTCTGCTGCTGGCTATCGCCGGCGCGCCGATGTGGCTGTTCTACTCCCTGCGGGCCATGGAGGAATCGCGCACAAAACCCGCGGGCCCGGAGGATTGGATGTTCCAGACGATGGGCATCAACCACTGGCCGGTCCAGGGCGCCGCGGGCCTCGCTGTGGGGGCTTGCGCCCTAGTCATGGCTTTCTGGCCAGCGGGCCGCCCGCTAATGCGCTTGAGCCTCAGCTTGTCAGCGACTCTTATCGGCGCGGCGATGCTCGCATACCCCGACCGCGACGGCGCCATGCCAAGTCCCATGTGGGGTGTGGCCATGGTGATCTGGGGAACCCTGCTGGCGCTTCCCGTGGCCGACCGGCGCATGGACGCGGAGCGCGGTCTCGACACGGCCGATTGAGCCTATCGACATCACGGGTCTCGCACCCCTACATGTGCACGTGCAGGCGCCGCGCCGCTTCAGAGATGGAGCCGCTCAGTGACGGGTACACGGTAAAGGTGCTGGCGACGTCGTCGACGTGAAGCTTCTGGGTCACCGCGATGGAAATCGCGAAAATCAGCTCGGACGCGTTGGGTCCCACCACGACGCCGCCGATCACGGTGCCCGATCCCTTGCGGGCGAAGATCTTGACGAAGCCGTCCTTGTGGTTGCGCATCTTGGCACGGGCATTGCTCTTCAGGGAAAGCTTGACGACGTCGCCCTGGTACTTGCCGGAGTCGATCTCGGCCTCGGACACGCCCACCGACGCGATTTCCGGCGACGTGAAGATGTTGGACGCCACCTGGTGCAGCTTGATGGGCGTCACGCCGTCGCCGAGGAAGTGCGCAATGGCGATCCTGCCCTGCATGGCCGCCACGGACGCGAGCGCTAGAACGCCGGTGCAGTCGCCGGCGGCATAGATGTTGGGGGCGGTGGTGCGGGAGACGCCGTCCACCTTGATGTGGCCGCTCTCGGTCAGCGCGACGCCCGCTTCCTCGAGCCCGATCCCGGCCGTGTTGGGGATGGAGCCCACGCAGACCAGGCAGTGGCTGCCGGTCACCTGGGAGCCGTCGCCCAGGGTGACCACCACGCCGTCGTCCGTGCGCTCCACAGTCTCGGCACGGGAGCGGGAAAGCACCTTGACGCCGCGGCGTTCGAAGACTTCCTCGAGCACCTCCGCAGCGTCGGTGTCCGAGCCGGGGAGAACGCGGTCGCGGCTGGAGATCAGGGTGACCTTGGAACCCAGGCCGTTATAGGCGGAAGCGAACTCGGCACCGGTGACGCCGGAGCCCACCACGATCAGTTCCTCGGGCAGCTCGTCCAGGTTGTAGATCTGGGCCCAGTTCAGGATCCGCTGGCCGTCGGGGCGGGCCGTGGGCAGTTCGCGCGGGTGGGCGCCAACGGTCAGCAGGATGGCGTCGGCTTCAACGGTTTCGGTGCCGTCGGCCGTCAGGACTTCGATGGTGTGGTTGTCCACCAGCTTGCCGGAGCCGATCAGGATGCGGACGCCCTGCTGCTCCAGGCCGGCGGTGATGTCCCTCGACTGCTGCCGCGCGAGGCCCAGCAGGCGGTCGTTGATGTGCTTCAGGTCCGCGCGCATGACCGGAACGAAGTCCCCGCCGTCGACGTCGAACTTGACTCCCAGCTCCCCCGCCTCACCGACGCGGGTCATCAGATCCGCCGTCGCGATCAGCGTTTTGGAGGGCACGACGTCGGTCAGCACCGCGGAGCCGCCGAGGCCGGCGCGCTCAATGATGGTGACGTGTGCCCCCAGGGAGGCGGCCACCATGGCGGCTTCGTAACCGCCCGGGCCTCCGCCGAGGATTGCGATTCGGGGGGCGCTGAAATCAGGATGCATAGTCACAATCAACCATTCTCCCGCATCCCTGCCGCACCACCAACAAACGGGGCCCGCTCCGGCGCCCGGCAGGCGTGCCTTCGATCCGTGTTTTCCGCTGTGCACACCGGCGTCCGCACGATAGCTTGTACCAGTGAGTAATACAGAATTCCTGAACACTGACCCCTTCGAAGCAGCCCGCACCGCCGCCGACTACATCGCAGCAGAGACCGGCGTCGACTCGCACGACATCGCCCTGGTCCTGGGCTCCGGCTGGGGCGAGGCCGCGGAACTCATCGGCGAGACCACCGCCACCCTCACGGCGTCGGAGGTGCCGGGCTTTTCCGCGCCGGCAGTGGAGGGCCACGTGGGCACCATCCGCTCGGTCCTGACGCGGGAAGGCAAGCGCGCGCTGGTGCTCGGCGCCCGTACGCACTACTACGAGGGCAAAGGCGTCCGCGCGGTCGTCCACGGCGTGCGCACGGCCGCCGCCGCCGGCTGCAAGACCCTCGTGCTCACCAACGGTTGCGGCGGACTCGACGAAAACTGGACGCCGGGCACCCCCGTGCTCATCAAAGATCACATCAACCTCACCGCAACATCACCGCTCGAGGGCGCAACCTTCGTGGATCTGACGGATCTCTACTCGTCCCGGATCCGCGGCCTGGCCCGTGAGGTTGATCCTTCCCTGGACGAGGGCGTGTACGCGCAGTTCACCGGGCCCCACTACGAAACCCCGGCTGAGGTGCAGTACGCCAAGCGGATCGGCGCCGATCTCGTCGGCATGTCCACGGCGCTGGAAGCCATCGCCGCGCGGCACGCGGGCATGGAGGTGTTCGGCATTTCACTGGTCACCAACCTCGCCGCCGGCATCAGCCCCGCGCCGCTAAGCCATCAGGAAGTGATCGAATCCGGCCAAGCCGCCGGACCGCGGATCTCCAAGCTCCTGGCCGAAATCATCGCCAAGCTCTAACTGACCCTGCCCAGGAGGTGCGCGACGGTGTTGGGGCGCGCCTCAGGGAACCGCCGCTCAATGGACAGCGCGATGCCCGCCACGGACTGCCTGGCGAGTTCGGTCCGCCAGGCGAGCTCGGCCTGGCGCATGGACTGGGAGATCAGGCAGCTCCGGGCGTAGTCCTCGTCCATCTCCCCTCCGGGGCCGTTCTTCAGGATGCCGTCGCAGCGGAAGGCCAGCTCCCTGCCTTCGATGGCCAGCACCACGTCCAGCACGGTGATCCTGTCCGGCCGGCGCGCCAGCTGGAATCCGCCCTTGGGGCCGGAGACCGACACCAGGACCCCTGCCCGCACCAGCGCCTGGAGCTGCTTGTTCAGGTAGGCCGGCGGCAGCTTGTACAGCTCCGCCAGCCGCGCACTGCTGATTGGCTCATCGCCGGGCAACCAGGCCATGTTCACGCAACAGTGCAGCGCCCACTCCACGCCCTGGTTCATCTTCATTCCGAGACAGTACGTGTCCTGAATTTTCACTGTCAAGGAACGGCAATTCCTGCGGTCGAGGAGCTGCAGCGAGCCAAGTTGTGACCGGACCGAAGGCTTGTCCGGCACCGGTCCCCGCCGCTTTGACGATAGTTTGGTTCCTATGACGTCTTCCGATGCCGATTCCCAGCTGCTCAACGACGCCCGTGCCTGGGCTGCGCAGGATCCGGATCCCGTGACCGCCGCCACGCCTGTCTCTTATACACATCTAGATGTGTATAAGAGACAGCCGGCACGCCGGCGGCGCGCCAGGAACTGGCCGACAGCTTCAACGGAACGCTGGAGTTCGGCACGGCAGGCCTCCGGGCGGCCCTCGGGCCCGGCCCCAACCGGATGAACCGGGTGGTGGTCCGCCGCGCGGCGGCAGGCTTCGCGAGCTTCCTCGCCGGGGCGGTGGCGCAGGCCTCCCGCGGAACCCGGCCGCGCGCCGTCGTCGGTTATGACGCCCGCTACAACTCCGACATCTTCGCCCAAGAGACTGCGGCGATCTTCACCGCAGCCGGAATCGACACGTTCCTGATGCCGGGCGCGCTGTCTCTTATACACATCTAGATGTGTATAAGAGACAGGGCGTACGCCGTGCGGGCACTGGATTGCGACGGCGGCGTGATGGTCACGGCCAGCCATAACCCGCCGCAGGACAACGGCTACAAGGTGTACCTGGGCCGCCACGCGGTCGAGGAAAGCGGCCGGGGTGCGCAGATCGTGGCACCGTACGATGCCCTCATCGCCGCGGAAATCGCCAAGGTCGGCGCCGTGGATTCCATCCAGCTGGCCGACGGCGGGTGGACCGTGCTGGACGCCGGCATCGCCCGGGACTACGAGTCGGCCACGGCGGCCCTGGCCAACCGTGAACTCTTCCCGGCCCGCGATCTCAAGATCGTGCTGACGCCGATGCACGGCGTGGGCGGCGAAACCGCCGTGTCCGTCCTCAGCGCTGCCGGCTTCACCGACGTCACGGTTGTCAGCGAACAGGCCGAACCGGACCCGGACTTCCCCACCGTAAGTTTCCCCAACCCCGAGGAGCCCGGGGCCCTGGACCTCGCGCTCGGGGCCGCCATGCAGGCCGACGCGGACATCGTCCTGGCCAACGACCCCGACGCCGACCGCGCCGCGGTTGCCGCGAAGGACCCGGACACGGGCGCGTGGCGGATGCTCCGCGGCGATGAAGTGGGCGCCCTGCTCGGGGCACATGTGGTGGCGCGGCTGGCCTCAAACGGCGAGGAAAGGCCCGACGGCGTATTCGCCAATTCGATCGTTTCCTCGCGGCTGCTCTCACGCATCGCAGCCGCGGCAGGGTATGCGCACGAGGAGACCCTGACCGGATTCAAGTGGATTTCCCGGGTCCCGGGCCTGCTGTACGGCTACGAGGAGGCGCTGGGCTATTGCGTGGCCCCGGACCTGGTCCGGGACAAGGACGGCATTTCCGCGGCCGTGCTGATCGCGGAATTCGCCGCCGCGGCCAAGGCGGACGGCAAAACCATCTTCGACACCCTGGACGAGCTGTATCTGGTCCACGGCCTGCACGCGAGCGACCAGCTGAGCATCCGCGTGGCAGACCTGGGCCTGCTGGATGCCATGATGAACCGGCTGCGCGTGAGTCCGCCCGAATCATTCGGCGGTTCCGCCGTCGAAACGTTCATTGACCTGGCCGAGGGCAGCGAACAGCTGCCGCCAACCGACGGCCTGCTCTACCTGACCCGCGATCTGAGCCGGGTGATCATCCGTCCCAGCGGCACCGAGCCGAAGCTCAAGTGCTACCTGGAGGTTATCCGCATTGTAGGATCGGCCGCCGAACTGCCCGAGGCCCGGCTGGCCGCGCGGACGGCCCTGGACCAGGTGCTGGGCGACGTCCGCGAGGCCCTGGGCCTGTAATCAGGGCAGTCCTACAGTTCAACCTCGAGGACGCCGTCGGCGATGCGCGTGCTGAACGTGGCCAGACGCAGTTCGGGGTTGCCGAAGCACTCTCCGGTCTCGAGGTCGTAGACCTCCTTGTGCAAGGGCGATGCGATGGTGGGACGCGTGCCGCGTGACCCGAGTATGCCGCGTGCCATGACGAAGGAGCCGGTGGCCGGGTCCTCCTGTGCCACGGCGAAAACCTCACCGGGCGCGGTGCGGAAAAGCGCCACCTGAAGGCCGGCAATGAGTGCCGCTTCGCCCCAGGCGATCTCCAGATCCTCCACGGCGCAGACCTGGTGCCAGCCAGTGGCGTACCCGGTGGCCAGATCCTCAAGTTCCAGTGTTGCCGTCATGTCGGCTCCTCTCCCTTTGCCTGCTTCCCGGCAGTGGGCCGGTTCCTGCGAGGCGTATTTCCGCCTGCATCAGCCGCCAGTGCGGCCGTATATCCAAGCTAGGCGGCGGGTGTTTCCGAGGCGTGCAGTCAATGTGTCCGGAACGTAAAAGACACCTCACCTGTCCGGAAATGTGTTTGTGATGCAGAAGTTAAGTTCACGAAACATAAGGGAAACTGAAGCGAAATTCCCTTTGCCTAGTCTGAATGGACAAGCTGCAGAGCACCGTCTGCGGCCCAGCGAAAGGCCCACAGTGACCGAACAGACTTCAAGCACAGAGACACCACGCCGCATCGTGGTCGCCGGCGGCGGCCCCGCAGCCCACCGTTTTGCGGATGCCATGCATGCCCGTGGCCTCGAAGGCTGGCAGGTAACTGTTCTCACGGAAGAAGCGCACCTGCCCTATGACCGCGTTGCCTTGAGCAAGGCCCTCACGGACAGCAGCGTTGACCTCACGCTTGGAGCTGCATCCATGTGGGAGCACGACGCACTCGACTTGAAGACCGGCGAGCGCGTGGTGAGGATCGACACCGCGGGCAAGACCGTTGAAACCGCGGCCGGCAGCACGTACGAATACGACGAACTGGTGGTTGCCACCGGTTCGGATGCAGCGAGGCTCCCGATCCCCGGCGCCGAGCACGTGCACGTTTACCGCACGCTCGAAGACGTCTGGGCGATCAACAAGTCGATCGCAGAGCTCACCGAGAAGCTCGGCCGCAAGGTCAACGCCGTCACTATCGGTGGCGGCCTCCTGGGCCTTGAATCCGCAGCCGGCACCGAACAGCTCGGCGCGACCCCCGTCGTTATCAACGGCGCCCCCTGGCTCATGAACACCCAGCTCGACGAAGGCGCCGGCCAGGCGCTGGGCCGGCTGATCGAGGCCAAGGGCTTCGAAGTCCACGGCGGCGTGTTCCCCTCCGAGATCCTCGCCGACGACGACGGCCAGGTCACCGGCGTGCTGATGGCCGACGGCCGCACCATCGCGGCCGACCTCGTGGTGGTCGCCATCGGCGTCAAGCCCCGCGACGAACTCTTCCGCGCTGCCGAGGGCGAGGAACCCCAGTTCGATCTGGGCCCCCGCGGCGGCGTGGTCATCGGCGACGACTGCTCAACGCAGGTGCCCGGCATCTGGGCCATCGGTGAAGTGGCCAACTTCGGCGGCATGTGCCTGGGCCTCGTTGCTCCGGCCAACACCATGGCCGAGATCGTGGCCGACCGCCTGCACGGCGGCCAGGCAACCTTCCCCGGCTTTGACACCGCCACCAAGCTCAAGCTGTCCGGCGTGGACGTGGCCAGCTTCGGCGATGCCTTCGCCAGGACCGAGCACGCCCTCGAAATCGTCTACGCGGACCCCGCCCGCGGCGTCTACCAGAAGATCGTCACCACGGACGACGCCAAGACCCTCCTGGGCGGCATCTTCGTGGGCGACGCCACCCCGTACACGAGCCTCCGCCCGCTCCTCGGCCGCGAGCTCGCGGCAGAACCGGGCGCCTACCTCACCGCGGCCGGCGGCGGCGACGCCCCGGACACCGAACTCCCGGACGACGCGATCCTGTGTTCCTGCAACAACGTGTCCGCCGGAACCATTCGCGACACCGTCAACGGCTGCGGCGCCTGCGACGGTAACGCACCCGTCCAGGAACTTGGCGAGCTGAAGGGCTGCACCCGCGCCGGAACCAGCTGCGGTTCCTGCGTGCCGATGCTGAAGAAGCTGCTGGAAACCGAACTGACCAAGTCCGGCGTCGAAGTTTCGAAGGCACTCTGCGAACACATCGAGCTGTCCCGCCAGGAACTGTTCGACGCGATCCGCGTCCTGGAACTGACCTCCTTCGAAGAGATCATGGCCAAGTACGGCACCGGCGCAGGCTGCGATATCTGCAAGCCGACCATCGCCAACATCCTGGCCAGCCAGAACAGCGCCTACGTCCTCGACGCCGGCCGCGGAACCCTGCAGGACACCAACGACCGCGCGCTGGCCAACATGCAGAAGGACGGCACCTACTCGGTGGTTCCCCGCATCGCCGGCGGTGAAATCACGCCCAAGAAGCTCGGCGTCATCGCCGCCGTGGCCGAGAAGTACAACCTGTACACCAAGATCACCGGCGGCCAGCGGATCGACATGTTCGGTGCCCGGCTGGAAGAGCTCCCGGAAATCTGGAAGGAACTTGTGGATGCCGGCTTCGAGTCCGGCCAGGCCTACGGCAAGAGCCTGCGCACGGTGAAGTCCTGCGTCGGTTCCACCTGGTGCCGCTTCGGCGTCCAGGACTCGGTGGCCATGGCCATCCAGCTGGAACTGCGCTACCGCGGCCTCCGCAGCCCGCACAAGCTCAAGATGGGCGTCTCCGGCTGTGCCCGCGAATGCGCCGAGGCCCGCGGCAAGGACGTCGGCGTGATCGCCACCGCCGACGGCTGGAACCTGTACGTCGGCGGCAACGGCGGTGCCACCCCGGCCCACGCCCAGCTGCTGGCCAAGGACCTCGACGACGAGACGCTGATCAAGTACATTGACCGCTACTTCATGTACTACATCCGCACCGCGGACCGCCTGCAGCGCACCGCCCGGTGGCAGGAAGAGCTCGACGGCGGCATCAAGCACGTCGAGGACGTGGTGGTGCGCGACACCCTGGGCATCGCCGAGGAACTCGAGGCGGCCATGGCCAAGCACGTCGACACCTACGAGGACGAGTGGGCCGATACCCTGAAGGATCCCGAGCGCCTGCGCCGGTTCCGCTCCTTCGTCAACGCTCCTGACCAGAAGGACGAGTCCATCACCTTCGTCCCCGACGAGCGCGGCCAGATGCGCCCGGCCACGGCAGAAGAAAAGGGGAAGGTCCTGATCGGGGCTTCCATCCCCATGAGGCCCCGCGATGAGAACGAGGTATAAGCATGCAGCTCAGCATTGATCTCACCGGACGCGACGTCCTGGTCACCGGCTCGGACCACGCAGCCCGCCAGGCCGTCCGCCGCTACGAGGCCGCCGGCGCCGTCGTCTTCCGCCTCAGCACCCCGCAGGGAGCGGGCCACGACGGCCCGCTGCCCGAACGCCCGTTCCTCGTCGCGGCGATCGACGACGGCCAGCC
Source organism: Arthrobacter sp. KBS0703 (assembly GCF_002008315.2). NCBI lineage: Bacteria > Bacillati > Actinomycetota > Actinomycetes > Micrococcales > Micrococcaceae > Arthrobacter > Arthrobacter sp. KBS0703. The sequence continues at coordinate 2,554,042 of NZ_MVDG02000001.1, forward strand.
CGGCTGGGAGGCCCTGCTGGACAGGTGCCGCGCAACCGGCATTCCGGTCGCAGCCGAGCCTGCAGCCGGCCCTATCGGCCACGTCACGCTCGTCGGCGGCGGGCCGGGCACGGTCGAGCTGCTGACCGTGGCGGCAGTCAAGGCCCTGCGGGACGCCGACGTCGTGTTCTACGACCGCCTGGCGCCGTACCAGGAGCTGCCGTCCCTGACGTCCGCCGAACTCGTGGACGTCGGCAAGCGCCCGGGGCACCACAAAGTCAGCCAGGGCGACATCGAGAAGCTCATGGTGGAGAGCGCCCTCGCCGGAAACAACGTGGTCCGGCTCAAGGGCGGGGACCCCTACGTCTTCGGCCGCGGCGGCGAGGAAGTTGCCTCCTGCGTTGCAGCCGGCGTTCCCGTCCGCGTGGTCTCCGGCGTGACGAGCGCCATCTCCGTTCCGGCCGCGGCCGGAATCCCGGTGACGCACAGGGAAGTCAGCCACATGTTCACCGTGGTGTCCGGCCACGCGCCGCTGACTGAGAAGGAACTCACCCACCTGGCCGGCCTGGGCGGCACGATCGTGGTCCTGATGGGCATCGGCACGCTGCACCACCTGGCCGCAGGCCTGCGCCGGGCCGGCATGCGCGCCGACATGCCCATGGCCGTCGTCGAGCGGGGCTACCGGCCCGGGCAGCGGACCACCATCGCGGAGCTGGGCACCATTGCCAGCGCCGCCGCCGGCTGCAGCAACCCTGCCGTCCTGGTGATCGGCGAGGTGGTGCGCGTGGCTGAGGCCAACCGCGGGCATGCCGAGGCTGCCGCGGATCTTGACCGCCTGGCTGCCTCGCTGCTGGGTTCGTGATCGATATGAGTCCGTTGAACGCCCTGGCCCCCGCTACGGGACCCACTGCACGAGCAGGGTCCTCCGCTTCATCATCCGCCGCGCCCGGCACCGCCGGCTCGGAGCCGCAGGAGGCGGCGGCCCCGGAAGTTGCCGAGGCGCCCCTGGAAGGATTCCGGATCGGCGTCACTTCGCACCGCCGTTCCCGCGACCTCATCGAGGCTCTGGAGCGCCGCGGCGCTGAGGTGCTGCACGCTCCGGCGCTCAAGATCGCGCCGGTGAACGAGGACATCAGCCTCATCGAGGACACCAAGGCCATCATCGCCGCGAAGCCCGATCTGTGCATCGCCACCACGGCGTACGGCATGCGCCGCTGGTGCGAGGCGGCGGACGCCTCCGGCATCGGCGAGGAGCTGCTGGAAACCCTGGCTGCCTGCCGGATGTTCGTCCGCGGGCCCAAAGCCCGCGGCGCCGTCCGTGCGGCCGGCCTTGCCGACGTCGGGATCAGCAGCGACGAAACCACCGCGACGCTGGTGGACATGCTGCTGACCGAGGGAGTCCGCGGCAAGACCGTGGCGGTGCAGCTGCACGGCTACACGGACGTCCGCCAGCTCGAGCGGCTCCGGATGTCCGGCGCCACCGTCCTGACGGTCACCCCGTACCGCTGGGTGAAGCCCGACGGCGCCGATCGCCTCCCGCGGCTGATCGAGGCCGCCTGCAGCGGCAACCTGGACGTCCTGACGTTCACGAGCGCCCCCGCAGTGGACGCCATGTGGAGCACTGCCCACGAAATGGGACTGTACAAGCAACTCGTGGAGTGCCTGCAGACCACCGTCACCACCGCCGTCGTGGGCCCGGTGACCGCACAGCCGCTGCTGGACGCCGGTATCCATCCCCTGGTTCCGGAGCGTTTCCGGATGGGCGCGCTGATCCGGCTCGTGTGCGAACACCTCGCCCTTAACCACGTCCGCCGCCTGGACACCCGCTCCGGCAGCGTGGAGCTGCGTGGCCGCTCGCTGCGGATCAACGGCGAGCTGGTGGAAATGGCCCCGGCGCCCCTGCTGCTGCTTCGCGCGCTCCTGGGCGCCGGCGGGGCGGTGCTCTCCCGGGAGTCGCTCTCCGAACTCCTCGAACTGCGCGGCTCCGTGCACGCGCTGGACATGACGGTGAGCCGGCTGCGGTCGTCGCTGCCGGACGGGAGCCTCGTGGAGACAGTGGTCAAGCGCGGTTACAGGATCCGCGTCTAGTCCACGGACAGCCTCTGCAACGCGGGGTCACTTCGCGCCCATTCCACACACTCGAATGGGCGCGAAGTGACCCCGCGTTGGTTGTATTACCGGCGGGTAAAAACTGGCGAACAGGCAGGGACAATTCCGCAACAGACGGGAAACAAGCGCGAAAAGCCGCCCGCCTACAGTGGTCCCATCAGCACAACAGGGCTCGAGATCCGGCCCGCCTGGTGCAGCATTTTGAAAGGGCCCGCACATGTCCGCTCCGGCACAGTTCCCCGTCGCCACCGCACGCACCTCCGATCCGGCACCGGAGGCAGCCCCGAAAATCCTCATCGCCGGGGCGGGCCCCGCCGCCCAGGCCCTGGTTAGCCAGCTCGCCGCCTCACGGTTCGCCGGAACGGTCACGGTCCTGAGCAGCCGGGACGACGCCCCGGCGGAGCTGCTCGAACTCGCCGCGCTGCCGTTTGTCTCCGTGCGTTTCGGCCAGCCTGCCAGCCACATCGACGCCGCCGCCCGCGTGGTGACCACTGCCGACGGCATGGAGTTCAGCTACGACCAGCTGGTCATCGCGACGGGTTCCGCCCCTGTGCATTCCCCCGTTGACGGCTCCAGCCGCTGCCTCAGCTACTCCACGATTGATGACGCCGCGAGGATCGGCGACGCCGTCAAGGAAGTCACGCGGGTCCTCGGACGGCGGCCCCTGGGAATCCTCGTTGGCACAGGCCCCGCCGCCGGCCAGGCTGAGGCCGTGCTGCGGGCCCGGGGCGTCCGTCCCGTGCGCACCACCGCCCGTCCCGCAGCTGTGGTGCCCACCCTGGCCGGCTCAGTGCTGCCGGCCGCAGGCATCGTCTTCGAGGACGGCAGCCGGATGAACGGCGACCTCGTGGTCATGGCGGAGGACAGGGTTCCGCGGGACAGCCTCGCCGCCGGCGCAGGCGTCAAGACTGCCGAGTCCGGCGGCGTGGTGGTCGGCCGCGACTTCCGTTCCTCCGTGCCTGGCATCTGGGCAATCGGTGATGCGGCGTCGTTCGACGGCGTGCGGCTGGGGCTGCTGGTGGCTTCCGGTTCCGCGGGCGGCGTCTGCGCCGCGCAGCTCATGGCGGCGGTCCCCGCAGGAGGCTGGCCGCGGCCGCCTGACCTCGATGGCGGGCGCGACGGTGGGCGGCCTGGCGCTGCGGCGCCGGGGCACCGGCGCTGTGGCAAGATGGTCACGCAAGGACCGCGACCACCGCGGCATCTGCGGCCCACGAGGCCAACGGAAAGGACCAGCATGAGCAACGAAGCCAGCCCCTGTCTCTTATACACATCTGCGACAAGCCCCACAGGGACCCCCGCTACCGGTGCCCAGGCGTCCAATATCGCATCCTTCATCGACCACACGCTGCTCAAGCCGGAGGCGAGCGAGGCGGAAATCCTCGAAGTCTGCGCCGAAGCCGCCGAATACAAGTTCAAGTCGGTCTGCGTGAATCCCGTCTGGGTCAAGACTGTGAAGAAAGCCCTCAAGGGCTCGGGCGTGCTGACATGCTCGGTGGTCGGCTTCCCGCTCGGCGCCACCCCCAGCGACGTCAAGGCCTTCGAAGCCCGCGGCGCTGTGCTCGACGGGGCGGACGAGGTGGACATGGTCATCAACATCGCCGCGGCCCGCGCCTCCGACAAAGGCGCCCTGGTGGACGACATCAAGGCGGTCGCAGAGGCCGTCCACACCGGCGAGGCAATCCTGAAGGTCATCATCGAGACCGCCCTGCTGAACGACGCCCAGAAGGTGCTCGCCTGCGAGGCAGCCGTGGAGGCCGGGGCCGACTTCGTCAAGACGTCAACGGGCTTCAACGGCGGCGGCGCCACCGCCGACGACATCGCCCTCATGCGGCGCGCCGTGGGTCCCGACCTGGGCGTCAAAGCCTCCGGCGGGGTGCGTTCCCTGGCGGACGCACAGGCTATGATTGCAGCAGGTGCAACACGTATTGGTGCCAGCTCCGGAATTGCGATCGTCAAGGGCGAACAGGGTTCGTCCGGCTACTGATCCGCCGAAGCCGCCACAGTTTGAGCCCCGCGGGGCCGAGGAGGAACGAATGTCCAGCAAGACCGACACGCAGACACCCCAGAACGAGAACAGCCTGGTCACCAGCATTGTTCTGTTCGCAGTGATGATGGCCCTGTTCCTGGGCGCCATCTACTCGCTGTCCTTCCTGACCCTGGACAACCCCTGGCCGATGGCTGTGTGCCTGGGCCTGTTCGCCCTCGCGTTCTGGATCCCGCAGACCATCCTGGGCCGCTCGGATTCCGCCGGCGAGTACTGACCCGCTGCCGCAGTCAGCATCCAAACGTAAGAGCAGCTGAAGCTCCGGACCCGTCCGGAGCTTCAGCTGTTTAACGCGGCTTCACCTCAGAGCAGGCCCATCAGGCTGTTGGCCAGCCGGGCGGCCAGCGCCAGCGCGGCAGGAAAATGGGCGTCTGCCAGCGACCAGGCCGCCATGCACATGCCCACCATGGCGTAGCTGCTCACCGGAATCAGCACGAGCCATTCCCGCCGCGAGCCGGCCCGGCCCAGGAGCGGGATGGACAGCGCGCCGTTGGGCCGCCAGAACGTCCTCAGCACCGGCAGCCGGCGCAGGAACTTGGGCGGCCTGATCACCAGCGGCCACAGGAGGGGTACTCCCCCGGTGGTCACCATGTCGCCCACAATGTGGACCACGACGCCGATCAGCATGGACACCGGCAACCAGGTCCATTGGTCGGGCGCGAACCAGGTGACCAGGCCGGCCATGGTCAGCGCGAAGATCCAGTTGCTGATGAAGCCCGACTTCGGAAACAGCTTCAGCGCCTTGGCTGCGATATTGATCATGAACATGCACAGCAGCCCGGCGCCCACGGAGAGGAGCCCCCAGTCCGTCTGCAGCTGGATCTGGCCGGCCATCGCGGCCAGCACCACGAAAAACGCGCCCCCGAGCAGGGAGTGCGTGCCCTGGCGGTGGCCGCCGCTGGCGTTCTCTATGCCCACGGCAATCACGTTGGAGAGGGGCGGCAGCGAATGCGCGACGGTGCTGGAGCGGTGGTCCCAGTCACAGACCAGGGCAGTGCCCGCCGTCGCCATTCCGCCGATCAGCACCCCTGTGGCATCCAGCGGATACCATCCCAGGGTGTACGGCCCCGTCGAGGCAACAGCTACCCACGCCGCAGCCCCTGACGCGGCGTGGTGCCCTCCCATCATGGCTCAGCCCACTGTCAGCGGCGCGTCGGAGAAGATGTTGCGGATCACGCCGTTGGCCCACTCCAGGATCTCGGCGTCCTGGAGGTCCCGTCCGCCGATCTTCGCCGTCTTGGGCTTGGGGATGAGCACGGCGTCCAGCGCCGGCTTCGACTGAGCGCCCGGATACATGCGGTTCAGGCGCATGGTCTTGGACTCCGGAAGCTGCGCTGGCGAGAACTTGATGAAGTTGCCCTGCAGCGCGACGTCGGACAGCCCGGCCTCCCGGGCACCCACCCGGAAGCGTGCCACTGCCACGAGGTTCTGCGCGGGCAGCGGCGGCTCGCCGTACCGGTCCACGAGCTCGGCGAGCACCTCCTCGATCGCCTCGTGCGTGAGCGCCGCCGCCAGCTTGCGGTAGGCCTCCAGGCGGAGGCGTTCGCCCGGAACGTAGTCGTGCGGCAGATGCGCGTTGACCGGAAGCTCGATCTTCATGTCGGCGGCCTTTTCCTCGGCCTCGCCGCGGTAGTCCGCCACGGCCTCGCCCACAAGGCGGATGTAGAGGTCGAAGCCCACCCCCTGGATGTGGCCGGACTGCTCACCGCCGAGCAGGTTGCCGGCGCCGCGGATTTCGAGGTCCTTCATGGCCAGCTGCATGCCGGCGCCGAGCTCGTTGTGGGTGGCCACCGCCTTCAGGCGTTCGAGCGCCACCTCGCCCAGCGGTTTCTCCGAGGGGTACAGGAAATAGGCGTAGGCCCGCTCGCGTCCGCGGCCCACGCGGCCGCGGAGCTGGTGGAGCTGTGAAAGGCCGTATTTGTCCGCGCCGTCCACAATCAGCGTGTTGGCGTTGGAAATATCCAGCCCGGTTTCGATGATGGTGGTGCAGACCAGCACGTCGAAGCGCTTCTCCCAGAAGTCCACGATGATCTGCTCCAGCCGGCTCTCCGACATCTGCCCGTGCGCCACTTCCACCCTGGCCTCCGGCACCAGCTCGCGGATCTTGGCGGCGGTCCGTTCAATCGTGGAGACGCGGTTGTGCACGAAGAAGACCTGGCCTTCGCGCATGAGCTCGCGCCGGACCGCGGCGGAGGTCTGCTTGTCCGTATAGGGCCCCACGTAGGTCAGCACCGGATGCCGTTCCTCGGGCGGCGTGGCCAGGGTGGAGGTTTCGCGGATGCCCGTCAGGGACATCTCCAGGGTGCGCGGGATGGGGGTGGCGCTCATGGCCAGCACGTCCACGTTGGTGCGCATCTTCTTCAGCGCTTCCTTGTGCTCCACGCCGAAACGCTGTTCCTCGTCCACGATCACCAGGCCCAGGTCCTTGAAGGCGAAATCTTTAGAGAGCAGCCGGTGCGTGCCGATCACCACGTCCACGGTGCCGTTCTTGACGCCCTCCGCGGTTTCCTTCGCCTCCTTCGACCCCTGGAACCGGGACAGCGGCTTCACCTTCAGCGGGAACCCGGAGAACCGCTCGGTGAACGTCTCGTAGTGCTGCTGCGCGAGCAGGGTGGTGGGCACCAGCACGGCCACCTGCTTGCCGTCCTGCACTGCCTTGAACGCGGCGCGGACGGCAATTTCGGTCTTGCCGTAGCCCACATCGCCGGACACGAGGCGGTCCATGGGGATCTCGCGTTCCATGTCAGCCTTGACCTCGTTGATGGTGGTGAGCTGGTCCGGCGTCTCCACGTAGGGGAACGCCTCCTCGAGCTCGCGCTGCCAAGGAGTGTCCGGGCCGAACGCATGGCCGCGGGACGCCATCCTGGCCGAATAGAGCCGGATGAGCTCGCCAGCGATTTCCTTGACCGCCTTGCGCGCCTTGGACTTGGTGCTGGCCCAGTCGGAGCCTCCCATCTTGCTGAGCACGGGAGTGTCGCCGCCCACGTAGCGGGTCACCTGGTCCAGCTGGTCGGTGGGGACGAAGAGCCTGTCGCCCGGCGCCCCGCGTTTGGAGGGCGCGTACTCCAGCACCAGGTACTCGCGGACGCCGTCGCCGCCGCCGGCGACCTTCCGCTGGATGAGTTCGATGAACCGGCCGATGCCGTGCTGTTCGTGGACCACGTGGTCCCCTGCCAGCAGCTGCAGCGGGTCCACGGCGTTCCGCCGCTTGGACGGCATGCGGCGCATGTCCTTCGTGGAGCCGGCCGATGTGCGTCCCAGCAGGTCGGCTTCCGTCAGCAGCCCGGTTTTCAGCCCGTCCAGGACAAAACCGCGTCCGACGGCGGCCGTGGTCACCTCGATGATCCCCGCCTGGGGTTCGTGGTCCAGGGACTCCACCCGTGCGCACGGGATGTCGGCGTCGTGGAACAGCTCAGCCAGGCGCTGAGCCGGTCCGGGCCCTTCGGTAGCCACCACGATGCGCCACTGGTCCCGCACGTGGGAACCGATGAATTCCATCATTTCGGCGACGTCGCCCTGGTACCCCCGGGGTTCGCGGGCGTGGAGGTTGAGCACGTTGATGTCCGGGGTGAGTTCCTCGTCAGTGGCCAACGAGGTGATGGACCACCAGGACACGTCATGGCCCAAGGCCGCGGAACGGGTCTCGGTCAGCGAGCGGAAGCTGGCGGAGTGCAGGGCTGCGGACGCCTGGGAACTCAGATCCAACGGCGCGGTTCCGCCGTCGGACGCCGTGGACCACGCCGCCTCCAGGAACTCCTCATTGGTGGCCGCGAGGTCGTGCGCGCGGGTGCGGACCTTCTCCGGTTCGACCACCACCGAAATGGACCCGGCGGGGAGCTGTTCCATGAACGGAACCATGGCGTCCACAAGTACGGGGGCCAGGGATTCCATGCCTTCCACGGCGATGCCGCCGGCGATCTTCTCCAGCATGTCCGCGGCGGCGGGGAGCTGGGATTTCAGCGTCGCGGCGCGGGACATGACGGACGGCGTGATCAGGATTTCGCGGCACGGCGGGGCGTGGAGTTCGGTGGGGTGGTGCAGGCCGGGCGAGGTCAGCGAGCGCTGGTCGGCGACGGCGAACCAGCGCATCTGGTCCACCTCGTCGCCGAAGAATTCCACCCGGATGGGGTGGTCCTCGGTGGGCGGGAAGACGTCCAGCATGCCGCCACGGACGGCGAACTCGCCGCGGCGGGTCACCATGTCCACCCGAGCGTAGGCGGCGTCGGCGAGGCTCTTCACAACACTGCTGAAGGGGGCCTCCTGGCCAACCTTCAGGGTCACGGGCACCAGTTCCCCCAGCCCGGCCACGATCGGCTGGACCACGGCGCGAACGGGAGCCACCACCACACGCAGGGGTCCCGCCGTCGAGCTTTCCGGGTGCGCCAGCCGGCGCAGCACCGAAAGCCGGCGTCCCACGGTGTCCGAGCGCGGCGACAACCGCTCGTGCGGGAGCGTTTCCCAGCTGGGGAACTCCACCACCGAGTCGGCCGGCAGGTAGGCCCGGAGGGCCGCCGTCAGGTCCTCCGCCTCGCGGCCCGTGGCGGTGACCGCCAGGACCACGGCGGATGCGGCATCCCCGCCCTGATCCTGTGCGAGTCCGTCCGCCATTTCCGCCAGCAACACCGCGCGCAGACCCGCGGGGGCGCTGATCTGGTAGTCCTCGCTGCGGACGCCGAAGCTCCTGGCTGCCTCGGCCTGAACGCGGGCGAAGGTCTTGTCTGCGGCGAGGACGCGGCGCAGGCCGGTGAGGGACGGGCCGGTGGGGCTCATGGCAAGGATCTCCTGTGGTTTTCACTTCGAACGCAGGCAACACGAAAACCCGAAATTCGCGAGAATGCCGGGTGGTCCCAGCCTACCCCCGCCGCCGCGGGGCGGCATCCGGGCCCGCCCCGAAGGGCCCGTTGCTAAGCTTGCTTGGCAACTGGGCCTGGACCCAGCACCGCAGCCATCCTAAGGAGACTCCCATGAGCGACCACCCCGGAAATGACCGCAGGACTGTGCTGGTCACGGGCGCCACCGGCTACATCGGCGGGCGGCTGGTCCCGCGGCTGCTCGAGGCCGGGCATCGCGTGAAGGTGCTGGTCCGGTCCCCGGAGAAAATCGCCGGTGTGCCCTGGTTCGGCGACGTTGAGGTGGTGCGCAGCAGCCTCGACGACACCGCTGCCCTGCAGGATGCCCTGAAGGGCGTCGACGTCCTGTACTACCTGGTCCACTCCATGGCTGCGGGGTCCGGCTTCGAGGCCAAGGAAAAATCCATGGCGGAACTCGTGGCGAACGCCGCGGCCGCGGCCGACGTGCACCGGATCGTCTACCTCGGCGGCCTGCACCCCCGCAACACCGAACTGTCGACGCACATGCGCTCCCGCGAAGCCGTGGGCAAGGTCTTCCTGTCCGGCCCCGTGGACGCCGTGGTGTTCCAGGCCGGCGTGGTGATCGGCTCCGGCTCGGCCTCGTTCGAAATGATCAGGCACCTCGCCGAAACACTGCCCCTCATGCCGGCCCCCAGCTGGGTGCGGAACCGGGTCGAGGCCATCGCCGTCCGGGACGTGCTGCATTACCTGGTGGGCGCCGCATCACTGCAGGAACGCCTCAACCGGACCTTCGACATCGGTTCCCGGGACGTCCTGAGCTACGCCGGAATGATGCAGGAGTACGGCGCCGAGGCCGGCCTGCCGCGGCGCGTGGTCCTGGCGCTGCCTATCCCGGCGCCCAGGCTCGCGGGCCTTTGGGTGGCACTCGTGACCCCGATTCCGCTGTCCATGTCCGTGCCGCTGGTGCAGTCCCTGCAGCACGACGCCGTCTCCGCCGAACATGACATCGACGACTACATCAAACAGCCCGACGGCGGCCTGACCGGCTACCGCACGGCCGTCGCCTTGGCGCTGGGCAAGGAACGCGACGGGCAGGTGGAAACCACGTGGGCCAACGCCGGCGCCGACGCCGATCCGCTGCCCAGCGACCCGCAGTGGGCAGGGCACAAGGTCTACGTGGATGAGCGGACCTTCCACGGCGACGTGGACCCCGCGCAGGTGTGGACCATCATTGAGGGCATCGGCGGCAAGAACGGCTGGTATTCCCTGCCGCTCGCATGGAGTGTCCGCGGCTGGCTGGACAAGCTCTCAGGAGGCGCCGGCCTGACCAGGGGACGGCGGCACCCGCACCACCTTGTTGCCGGCGAAGTGGTGGACTGGTGGCGCGTGGAGCGGATCGAACGCGGCAGGCTGCTCCGCCTGCGGGCCGAGATGCGCGCGCCGGGACGCGCCTGGCTTGAGCTGTCCGTGGAGCCCGACGGGGCCGGCAGCCGCTACCGCCAGCGGGCCATCTTCTTCCCCAAAGGGCTCAGCGGCCGGCTCTACTGGCTGGCCGTCCTACCGTTCCACAGCCTGATCTTTCCGGCCATGTCACGCAACATCACCGCCGCGGCGCGGAAGATCGCCGGCGCTGAAAAGTCCGGGAACAGGAAGCCCGGTGACAAGGAGACGCAGGCAACCCCGTAGGATGTTGGGAGCAAAAAGCGTTCTGACCCCACAACAATGGAGGATCCATGGCACTGAGTGCATCCACTACCCTTCCCCACGGCGTCGACAAGGTCGCTGAGGTGTTCGCCAACGAGGACTTCCAGCGCCACACCAGCGAATTCGTGGGCGGCAGCCTCGAGTCCTTCACCGTGGACGGTGACGTTGCCGGAGCCTTCAGCACCACCTCGGTCCGCACCCTCCCCACCACCCGCCTGCCGGAAATCGCCCGCAAGTTCGTGGGTGAAACCCTCAAGGTGACGCAGGTGGAGAAGTGGGCCGCTCCGGCCGCCGACGGCTCCCGCCAGAGCAGCATCTCCCTCAAGATCGCGGGGGCACCGATCGACGTCACTGCCGTCCAGCGGCTCGTGGCCGACGGCGGCAGCACCCGCGTGGAGCTTGAGGGCACCGTCACCTCCTCCGTCCCGTTCCTGGGCGGGAAGATTGCCGAAGCAGCCGAGCCCATGGTGGGCAAGGCGCTGAACATCCAGTCGCAGCAGGCCCAGGCCTGGCTCGAAAGCCACTAAGGCCATGGACGTCCCCGCCGTGCTGGCCTGGATCCTGATCATCTCCGGCTTCTGGTCGCTCGTTGTGTGGCCCCAGTTCCTGCGCCGGGTGATGAAGGACCCGCGGGCGCGGGACACCGCCGGCAAGGCCACGAAGTTCCTCACGGTCCACGTGGTCCTCGTGGCGGTATCCATGGTTCTGGGTGCCGCCACGGCCGGAATCGGTATCGCGGCGCTGCTCGGCTGAGCGGCGCCGCCGGGGACTGGTCCCGAGCCGGCCGTGGCGGGTTCTGCTGTCGCGCTCAGGCACCCTCGGCTAAGCTGGCAGAAAAGGTGCGCCGGGAAGTCTGGTCGGCAATACGTTTGCCGACCCCCTGAGCAAGGAGCCCCAGTGGCCAGACCGCCCCTTCCTTCCCGCGCACGCCCGGTGTTTAGCCGCTCCACCTACAAGGAATACCTCCGGATAGCAGCCATCCTCCGGCTGGAGACCGTAAGCGGCGCTCTGCTCCTCGTTGCCACGGCCGCCGCCCTGATCTGGGCCAATTCCCCTGCGGCGGGCGCCTACTTCGGCCTGCGGGACCTGGAACTGGGCTTCGATCCCTGGCACCTCCGGCTGAGCGTGGGCCACTGGGCCTCGGACGGCCTGCTCGCGATCTTCTTCTTCATTGCCGGTCTGGAACTCAAGCGCGAGTTTGTTTCCGGCGAACTCCGCAGGCCGTCCCGGGCGATCGTTCCGGTGACCGCGGCAGCGGGCGGGGTGGCCGTGCCGGCCCTCATTTACGCCGCCGTCACCTGGAGCCAGGGTGCCGAAACCCTCAGGGGCTGGGCGATCCCCACGGCCACTGACATCGCGTTCGCGTTGGCCGTGCTGGCCGTCATCAATACCCACCTCCCCTCTGCGCTCAGGACCTTCCTGCTGACCCTGGCCGTGGTGGATGACCTGATCGCCATCGGGATCATCGCGTTCTTCTACTCCTCGGGCCTCGAGCCGGTTTTCCTGCTGGCCGCCTTGGTCCCGCTGGCGCTCTTTGCCCTGCTGGTGCAGAAACGCATCAGCCACTGGTACCTGCTGGTGCCGCTGGCCGGAGCCACCTGGGCCCTGGTGCATGCCTCCGGGATCCACGCCACCGTGGCCGGTGTCCTGCTCGGGTTCACCGTCCCGGTTCTCGTGTCACGCCGGGACCGCCACGCGGTGCGGGCCGCGGGCGGAGGCCATGGCGCCGGCCACGCAGCGGGAATGGCCGAACGCCTGGAACACGTGCTGCGGCCGGTCTCCGCCGGACTCGCGGTGCCCGTCTTCGCCTTCTTCTCCGCCGGCGTCGCGATCGGCGGTGCCGCCGGGATCGCCTCCGCCCTGGCCGACCCCGTGGCGTTGGGAATCGTGGCTGCCCTGGTCGCGGGCAAGGCCATCGGCGTCTTCGGTGCCACCTACGCCGTCACCAGGACCACCCGGGCAAAGCTCGACGACGGGCTGAAGTGGATCGACGTTGCCGGCCTGTCGCTGCTCGCGGGGGTGGGCTTCACGGTGTCCCTGCTGATCGCGGAACTTAGCTTCGGGCCCGGCTCGGTGCACGATGATCACGCGAAGGTGGCCATCCTGGCCGGCTCGCTGACGGCGTCGGCGATTGCCGCCGTCGTGCTTAAGGCCCGAAACCGGCACTACCGCCGGGTGGAGCTTGAGGAAAAGCGGGACGACGACGGCGACGGCGTGCCGGATGTTTTCGAGCGGACCGGCTGACAGCCCAACGGCTGAACTGCGGGCTACGCGGCCTGGTTCAGGGCGTCCTCCGCGGCAACCCAGGAGATCATGGCGCACTTCACCCGCGCTGCATAGCGGGCGACGCCCTCAAAGGCGGCGGCGTCGCCGAGTACTTCGGGATCCGCATGGACTTTCCCGCGCGAGCGCAGGACCTCGCGGAAGTTGCCGATCACCGAGCGCAGTTCCTCCACGGACATGCCTTCGGCCATCTCGCTCAGCACGGACGCGGACGCCATGGAAATCGAGCAGCCGGCGCCGTCCCAGGCCAGCTGGGCAACGGTTCCGTGATCCACGGCAACACGCAGGGTGACCTCGTCGCCGCATACGGGGTTCAGCTGGTGCGACTGGCCGGTGGACGCGCCTTCGGGAGCCGGCGTGTCCGACAGGCCGCTGCCATGCCTGGCCTTGGAATGGTCCAGGATGATCTGCTGGTAAAGCTGGTCGAGGCTCATGCTCAGGTACCTGTCTTCGTGTAGCCGGGCACTAGACCCGGAAGTAGGCGCGGACCCCGGACACTGCATCCAGGAATTCGTCGACGTCGTCGGTGGTGTTGTACAAGTAGGCGCTGGCCCGTGTGGTGGCCGTCAGGCCCAGGCGCCGGTGCAGCGGCTGGGCGCAGTGGTGGCCCACGCGGACGGCGATTCCGCGTGCGTCCAGGAACTGGCCGACGTCGTGGGCGTGGACACCGGCGACGTCGAACGCCGCCAGGCCGATGCGGTCCTGGCCGGACGCCGGGCCGAGCACGCGGACACCGTCGATGCGTTCGAGGCCGGCCACCATGCGCTGGCCCAGTTCGGACTCCCAGTGGTGCACGCGGTCGATCCCGGTCTCCGTCAGGTAATTGACCGCTGCGGCGAGGGCCACGGCCTGGGAGATTTTCTGCGTCCCGGCCTCGAACCGCTGCGGCGAGGGAAGGTATTCGGCCCGTTCCATGGTCACGGTGGTGATCATGGAGCCTCCGGTCTGATAGGGAGGCAGCACGTCCAGGAGCTCCTGCTTGCCGTACAGCACGCCGATGCCGGTGGGGCCGAGCATCTTATGGCCCGAAAATACGGCAAAGTCGACGTCCAGCTCCTTGACGTCAAGGGACAGATGCGGTGCCGACTGGCACGCATCCAGCACCGCCAGCGCACCGGCGCGCCGGGCCAAGGCCACGAGTTCACTGACCGGATTGATCGTGCCGAGCACGTTGGACGCGTGGGTGAAGGCCAGCAGCCTGGTGCGCTCCCCGACGATTTCCGCGGCCTGGTCCAGGCGCAGCGATCCTGAGTCGTCGATCGGGATGTGCCGCAGCGTGGCCCCGGTCCGGTAAGCCAGTTCCTGCCAGGGAATCAGGTTGGCGTGGTGCTCCATTTCGGTGACCACGATCTCGTCGCCCGGGCCAAGGGCCAGTTCCCGCAGCCGCGCATCGCCGCGCCCCTGCGCCGCCCACAGGCTGGCGTTGGAGAGCGCATAGCTGATGAGGTTCAGGCCCTCGGTGGCGTTGGACGTCCAGACGATTTCCTCAAACTGCGCCCCGACGAAGTCGGCAACAGTCTGCCGGGCGTCTTCGAACACCTCCGTGGCCTCAACGGCGAGGTGGTGCGCGCCGCGGTGCACGGCGGCATTCCGCTGCTCGTAGAACTCCTGTTCGGCCTCGATGACGCTCAGGGGATTCTGTGACGTGGCACCGGAGTCCAGGTAGATCAGCGGACGGCCATTGACCAGCTGGTCCAGTACGGGAAAGTCGTTCCGGATCCGCAAGACCTCAGCGTTGTCCATGGCGGGGAGGGCACGCGAGAGCGTGGGTGGCGTTGATACGACGGCCAATGGGACTCCTTGGGGTGCCTTGAGGTATGTCTCAATTGTCCCACAGCACAGTAAAGGCGGCCCTTCCCCGGGAAAGGCCGCCCTGACTGTGCCGGTATCCTCCGGCACGCCTATCAGTTATAAGGGCCGGCGACGGCTGGGGGGAGAGCCTCGGTCTCAGAAGGCTCTGACGTCGCCGGCCCCGTCTTCACCCGGGCCGCTGTGGCCGGAAGTATGCGGATCGAGACCTGCACTGCCTGGCGGCAGCTGAGGCGGTGCACCTGGACACCGCTTCTGCTGCCTCTCTCAGTTAATCGCGCACTGCCGTTTCCGGCACGAGTATTGTGTACTCGTTTTTTCGGGTGATCGACTACTGGTCCGCGCAGGCGGCCCTGCCGCGGCCCGAACGGCGCGGATTTCGCGCAGCTACGTCTTGGGTAGGGCTATTTCCTGGGCCGGACTATTTTCCTGGGCAGCGCTACTTTGTGGGCGAGGCTATTTCTTGGGCAGCGCGAGGGCGAGCTCATCGCGCCGGCGGACGCCGAGTTTGACGTAGCTTCTGTACAGATGGCCCTCGACGGTCCTGACCGACACCATGAGCTGCTGGGCAATCTCGCGGTCGGAGAGCCCCTGCACCGCCAGTTCCACGATGTCCCGCTCGCGGCGGGTCAGGTGGACGCTCGGAACCGAGGCGATGAACGGGCTTTCCCTGAACCGCTCGCCCAGTTCCTCGTCGCACTTCTCCCGGTGGGCCACAGCCTGCCGGGCGCGCCGGCGCTCCCCTGCGCCGTCCAGCAGGGCACCCGCCCGGGCGTACCCCTCACGCGCCAGGTTGATGAGTCCCGCTTCCTCCAGTCCGGCGGCGGTCTCCATGAGGACGTCAGCGTCCTCCGAGGCCCACGCCTGGGCCAGCTGCCGCCACCCAGCAGCCCACCGGCCTTCAACGGTAGCGGCCAGCGAGGCAAGCTCCTCGATGACCGACCGGTCCCCAAGATCGGAACACAGGATCAGGCATTCCATCCTGATCCCCGGCTGGGCGGCAACAGGGTCCGACGCCGCCAGCTCCCGGAGTTTGTCCAGCCCGCTGCCCTTCCGGTCCAGATACTCCGCGGCAGCCGCCGCGTATGCCTCTGCCAAGAGGTCGTACCCCGGGCCGCTGGCGTGGCGCGCGGCGATGAAGTCCTGTTCGAGCCGCTTGGCCTGAGCGGTGTCCCCCAGCCGGGCTGCCGCGTAGAAGGCCAGCGCCGAGCCGAACCTGAACTCCTGGAGCGGGTCGTTGACGCGAAGGGCCTCGACGGCGGGCAGGAGAACCTGATAGCCGCGTTCCAGCTGCCCTTGCCGCAGGAACCCGAGGCCGCGCAGCACCTGGATTCCGCCGCCAAACGTGGCTGCCCCCTCGGCCCGCTCCGGCGCGTAGGTCGACAACTCGTGCTCCGCCGATTCCCAGTTGCCGGCTGCAAGGGACGTCGCGACAAGGCGGGTCAGGACGAACTCATTAAAGAAGTACAGGCCCCCCTGCAGTGCAGGCAGCGACGGTGCCGCCGTCAGGGCGGCAGCGTGACCCTGGTGTGCCAACCCGGCCGACGCCAGGGTTTGTGCGAGCAGGGCCTGAGCCACCGCGTGAGTGATCTCGCCGACGGACGCGGCGCGGAGGTCCGCCCTGGACCGTCCACTGCCCTGCCCTGCGGTCTCCCCGCCAATGACTGTCCCGGGGCCGCGAGCGTCGGCAACACCGGCGTACCCGAGCGCGGCAATGACTTTGCGTATCCTCTCGTGATCGCCGGTGTCTGCCATCTCGAGCAACGCGTGGATCCGGTCCTGCCAGGAATCGGCCACTTCGTGTCCGGCGGTTTCGAGTTGGTGCCGGGATTCGGCCCGAAGGAGCTGGGCGGACTTGCCCAGCGCCAAATGGGCTGACGCCCGGAGCATGAGAATGTGCGGAGCCTCAGGATCCCGTGCCAGCTCAAGCCAGCATCCGTCCAGGAGGGACGCGGCTTCCCGGTATTTGCCTTCGTTGAAAAGTGCCCTCGCGGTGATGGACTCCGCGTGGGCCAGCAGTTCCGGGGCCTTGACGTGCGCCGTCATAAGCCGGGCACCGGCATTGTTGAACATGGTCACAGCCAGCAGCGCAGCGTCCAGCAGGTCCGGATCAGGCACGTCCATGCCGCATTCGAGTGACCACTCGACCATCCGCAGCCTGCCTTCGGCGCCGGCGTTCCTGGTGTCCAGGTACCCGTCGAGCTTTTGTCGCAGCTGCAGGCTCCTGGAGACTGACACCTGGTGCCGCATGGATTGGCCCAGGATGGGATGCCACAGCCGCAGTTCGCTTTGCCGGCCGGTGGATTCGCTCACGATCTGGTTGTCCAACAGGGACCGGACTACGGCGGCCCCGCACACGTCTTCGATCAGGCTGCGCTGCACGGGTTCGGCGAGGGCGATGACGCGTAGGGCATCCTGTTCCTCCGGGGTTCTGCGGAGGAGGTCCTTGACCACGACGTCAGAGAGCCTGGGCCCGTCGGCCGGCAGGGAACCCAGGAGCAGCCAGATCCCGTTCCGTTTGACGAGGGTTCCGTCCGCGACCGCATCGCTGAGCAGGCAGTTCAGGAGCAAAGGGTTGCCGCCTGACGCCGACGACAGCGACTGCACGGTGCCTGCCGGGACAGTCCCCTGGAGGGTGTGTTCCACCACCTCTGTCACCTGGTCCCCGGTGAGGGGCCTGAGGTCCACGCGCTCAGCGAGGCCGTCGTACCACAGCTGGTTCAGTGCCTGGGGCAGTCCGGGACGTGGACGGCCGGCGGCCAGAACGCTGGCCCACCCGGCCGACATCATGTCCACCACCAGGCTTGCGGTGGCGTCGTCAAGGTGGTGGGCGTCGTCCACGACAAGGAGCAAGGGAACGTCGTTGACCCCTTTGAGCTGCTGAAAATAGGTCCAGACCGCCCTGAGGACGGCCACCGGGGAGTCCGCCTCTTCCGCGGGGAGTTCAGCCGTATACGGGGCCAGCACACCATAAGGAACCTTGGCGAGCGAGGAGCTGCCATGGATGCGCAGGATGGTCATTTCCGAGGCCATCTGGTCGCTGACGGCATCCGTGACCGAGGACTTCCCGAGGCCGGGCCCCGCCATGAGGTAGACAGCCTGGCTCGCCCGGCTGCGGATAATGCTGCAGACGTGCTCAATCACTTCCCGGCGGCCCGTGAGCTGCCTCTGCTCGGATTCCGCTTTCACGCGGCCATTAGACGAGTCCAGGCAGATCACCCCTGGAAGTCACGCCGAGCTTGGTGAAGACCTGATACAGGTGGCCTTCAACGGTGCGCACGGAGACGCCCATCTCCAGGGCAATATCCTTGTTGGAGACGCCCTTGCCCGCCAGCCTGGAAATCTGCCGCTCACGGGCGGTCAGAAGGGGGCTGCCGCTACTGGGCACGATCGGCAGGCTGGGCACTGTGGCGGTGAGGTTGTCCAGCCTGGCCTGCGCGATGCGGGCGGAGGCGGAGTCGCCGGAGTGCCTGGCAAAGTCCACAGCGAGCGCAACGCACCGTGCCTCGACCGCGTCCAGTTCCAGCTCGGCTGCTAGGTGCGCGCCCTCCAGAAGCACCTTGGCATCCTTGGTGCGGCTGCCCACGGCGATCAGGCGCGAGATCTCCGCCAGCTTTCCCTGCCGGTGGCCGGCTACCTCCTCCAGCAGCCGGAAGTCGTCGTCGGTGCCGTTGACGGTGGCACCCAGCAGGCTGATCCCCGCGAGGGTGTACCGGCCGGCGGCGATGTCGCGCCGGGCCGTCTCCAGCAGCCGCTTAACGGCGTCGGTGTCACCCAGCCACCTTCCGGCCATATCAGCGCAGAAATCGGTGATGGTCTGGGTGCCGAAGTTGCACGGGCCCCTCGCGCCCCGCAGCTTGTCGAGGTACTTGCGGGACTGTCCGGCGTTGCCGATCTGGGCGTAAGCGAAGGCCGTGGCTGCATAGGCGGCCTGGAGCATGTTCAGGACCGGGCGCAGTTCCAGCTGTGCCACAGCGGACAGCAGCGAATCCAGTGCAACGGCACCGCGGCCGGAATATACGTAGGCGATTCCGGTGGCCAGCTCGGTGGCTGACGTACGGTGGGCCAGACGGCGCTCCGCCTGGCCTTTCGGCGGACCGACCAGGTCCAGGCACCGCTGCCATTGGCCGGCCTGCAGCAGCACGCCGAAGGCCGTCATCGCGAACTTCTCGCGCAGTCCGGTCATGGGTCCGGCGTCGGAAAGCTGGCCGCCAACCCGCCGCATCAGCTGGAGGGCGTCCATCTCCCTGCCGACGGCGGAGAGGGCCTGCATCAGGATCATGGAGGCCTGGATGCGGAAAGCCGTGTCCTTGTTGGTTGCCGGATCCGCGGCTTGCTCCAGCGCCTCGATCATGGGGGCGTAGTCGCCGATGAAGGTCTTGTACTCGAACTCGGTCAGCGTGAGGCGGTTCATGGCCGCACCCAGCGGCTCCGGCCAGGTGGTGGCCATGCCGGGGGACACGCCCAGGCGCGCGCGCGCCCTTTCCAACTCAGCGGGGACGTTGCCGGTCAGTTCCGGCAGCCAGACCATGACCCGGCACTTGTGTGCCACAGCGTTGGCGAAGTCCTCCACGCCGAGCTGGTCCAGCTGGGCCTGTGAAATGTCGTCGAGGGCTGCCATGGCCTGCAGCGGCAGATCCAGCAGCAGGTAGGCGGAGCCCTTGTGCTGCTGCCCCACGACCCATTCGGCGTCGGTCCTCTTGAGGCTCTCGAGGCAGCTGAGCGCAAACCTTGGGTCGAACAGCTGCACGGCCGCCTCTGCCGCGGCCACTGCCAGGGCCGGGCTGAGTTCCGCCTGGCATTCGCGCGTCCAGGCGGCGAATTCAATGCGCTCTTCCATGGACAGGTTGGTCAGCTCGGGTTCCGCCCCGTTCAGCAGCTGGTCCCGGAGCTCCCGCCGGCGAGAAATGCTCAGCCAGGAACGGACGACATCCCCCAGGTACTGTTCCCGCAGGGATACCCAGCGGGCCTCGGTGTCCCCAACGGTGAGCAGGCCGGCATCCTCCATGTCTGCCACCGTTGCGGTGCCATAGATTTCAGTCAGCCGGGCAAGGGACACCCGGCGGGCACAGGACAGCATTTCGATGACCTCGCGGGTCTCCGGGGTTTCACGGGACCAGCGGGAGCGGACAATGTCATCGAGCCCGGTTGCGCCGTCCAGCACCACCTTGTCCCGCAACGTCCAGACGGAGTCGGACAGGACGAGGTTTCCTGACTGCTGCTGCTCCGTAACGAGCGCTTTGAGCAGCAGCGGGTTGCCGCCGACGATGGCGTGATACGTGCTCACGAGCGAGGCTGACACCCGGTGGCCGAGCAGGGTGAGAAGCACCTGCCGGGTCTGCAGTTCGTTGAGGTTCTCCAGCCGCACTTCGGTGAGCCGGCGGTCCGTGAGTAGCCAGTGGAAATCTGCGGGAAGGTCGCTGGTGCCGGGGGCAATGGCGATCACCCTGGCGGTGCGCGTGAGCATGATGTTCAGGAGGACGCCGGCGCTCATGTCGTCGATCATGCCGGTGGTGTCCAGGGTGATGACACAGTCCCGGCCTGCGGCGTCGCTGCGGATGAGGGACGTGATCCCTTGGAGGATGGCCGTGGGTGAACCCATGGCCGTTTGCGGAAGCCTTGCGAGCAGGAAAGCCAGGCAGCCGTAGGAAGTCTGTGAACCGGTCAGGGGGCTGCGGAGCTGAATCGCCCAGACGTCAGGGCCAAGTTCCGCCACCGCGGTGCGTGCGAGCGAGGATTTTCCCACACCCCGGGCACCGGTAATTACTACCCCCAGGGAATCGGGATCCGTCAGCGCATTGCGGATGGCCTCGAGGTCGGCACTACGCGCCGGAACCGACCATCGTTGAAGGTCCGTTCCGCCGGCAGCCGCTGGCCCGGCCAGCACGCCCGCCGTAGACCCACGTCCCCAGCTCAGTGGCTCAATTGACATGAACTTTTCCTTACATCCCGCTTGGCAGGATCAAGGCCCCATCGCCTCCCCCGCTTAGAAGAAGACTACCCCGATACCCCCGCCGTAAAACAGGGCATGGAATCACATTTCGCAGACCTTGAGGCGACCTTGATATTCGGCGTGCGGAATATGAATTCGCCGCTCAAACTTTCGCGGGATGAAACCTCTGTTGTGCAGCGGCCAGGCCATCCCTGATCAGGAGTTCGACGGCGTCCGAGGCGTCGTCCAGCAGGAACGGCAGCTCCTTTTTCTCGGCAGGGGCGAAATCCCGCAGGACGTAATCTGCGGTGTCCATCCGGCCCGGCGGCCGGCCGACGCCCACACGGACGCGAAGGTAGTCCTTGGTGGCGAGCCCCTTGGAGATGTCCCGAAGGCCGTTATGGCCCCCCTCCCCGCCGCCGATCTTGAGTTTCACCGTATTAAAGGGAATGTCGATTTCGTCATGGACGGCCACCACCCGGGACGGGTCAACGTCGTAGAACCTGGCCAGGGCGGACACCGGGCCACCGGAGACGTTCATGTACGTGGCGGGTTTCGCCAGCACCAGGCGCGGGCCCCCTATTCCGAGCCGGCCTTCGAGGACCTGGGCCCTTGACTTGTGGGCCTTGAAGTTCCCGCCGATGCGCGCGGCCAGTTCGTCGAGGACCATCTGGCCCACGTTGTGCCGGTTGCGGCTGTACTCGGGTCCGGGGTTTCCGAGGCCTACGATCAGCCAGGTGTCAGTCATGCATCAATCCTAAATTGGTCGCCGGGCGGGCCGGCAACGGTGCGGGCCGGGAGTGGTTTCCGGCGGTTCCCCGCCGGTACGCCAGTGGCCGGGCCCGAACGGGACCCGGCCACTGATACACGGTGCGTGAAGGCACCGCGAAGTGAAACGCAGTGATTACTCGGCGGAAGCTTCGGCCGGGGCTGCCACTGCGGCTGCTTCTTCGCCTTCTTCTTCGCCAGCCTCAGTGGCTTCGGAGATGTTGACGACCAGGGCATCGGCGTCGGTCAGCAGCACGGAGCCCTTCGGGAGGACGAGGTCGGAGGCGTGGATGTGCTCGCCGGCCGTGCGGCCTTCGATGTCGACCTCGACGGCGGTGGGCAGGTGGGTTGCCTCGGCCTCGAGGGAGACAACGGTGAGCTCGAGGTTGTGAACGGTGCCCGGGGCGGTTTCGCCGGACACGTGCACGGCAACATCCACGGTGACCTTCTCGCCCTGGCGGACGGTCAGGAGGTCGATGTGCTCGATGATCTGCTTGATCGGGTTGCGCTGGATGTCCTTGACGAGGGCAAGGTGTGCCTCGCCGTTGATGTCCAGGGACAGCAGGGCGTTGGCGGTGCGCACAGCCAGCGTGGTGGCCTTGGCGGGCAGCGTGATGTGGATGGGCTCTGCACCGTGGCCGTAGATGACAGCCGGGATCTTGCCGGCCATGCGGGCGCGGCGGGCGAAGCCCTTGCCGAATTCGGCGCGTACTTCTGCTGCGAGCTTCTGCTCAGACATAGTGTTCTCCTGGTGGCTTTACTGTGTTGATCACGACTGTGTTCAACAAAACTGTGTTCAGCAAGGGCGGAGGTCTGTAGCGACCTTCAACGCCGGGCGGCCGGAGGGCGGCCCTTCCAGAAGGGAGTTTCAGACCCAGTCGATAACGGAGACCAGCAGTCCGGTTTTCCGGAGGTGCTCTCCCTCGCCAAGGTATCGGGAAAAATCCTACCAGCGTTGTGCCCGATTACTGAAAACGGGCACAACGCCGGCCGGATGGTTTAAGCCAGGGTGTCAGGCGTTGCCGTCGAACAGGCTGGTGACCGAACCGTCGTCGAACACCTCACGGATGGCGCGCGCAATCAGCGGAGCGATGGAGAGGACGGTGAGCTGCGGGAAGCGCTTGTCTGCCGGAATGGGCAGGGTGTCTGTGACCACCACTTCACGGGCGCCGGACTCGGACAGCCGGCGCGCGGCGGGATCGGAGAACACCGCGTGCGTGGCGGCGATGATGACGTCCTTGGCGCCGGCGTTCTTGAGCACCTGGACGGCGCCGGAGATGGTTCCGCCGGTGTCGATCATGTCGTCGATCAGGACGCAGGTGCGGCCTTCGATCTGGCCCACGACGGTCTTGGACACAGCCTGGTTCGGAACCGTGAGGTCGCGGCTCTTGTGCACGAACGCCAGCGGCGCGCCGCCAAGGCGCTCAGCCCACTGTTCGGCAACCCGGACGCGGCCGGTGTCCGGCGAAACGACGGTGATGTTGTCCGCGGCGACCCGGGTTCGGATGTAGTCGGCCAGCAGCGGGATGGCCATGAGGTGGTCCACGGGGCCGTCGAAGAAGCCCTGGATCTGGGAGGTGTGCAGGTCCACGCTCATGATGCGGTCGGCACCGGCGGTCTTGTACAGGTCCGCCACAAGGCGGGCCGAGATCGGCTCGCGGCCGCGGCCCTTTTTGTCCTGGCGGGAGTACGGGTAGAAGGGGGACACCACGGTGATCCGCTTGGCCGAGGCCCGCTTGAGCGAATCAATCATGATCAGCTGTTCCATGAGCCAGTTGTTCAGGGGTGCCGGGTGGGCCTGGATGACGAAGGCGTCGGTTCCGCGGACGCTCTCGCCGGCACGGACGTAGATCTCGCCGTTGGCAAAATCATAGGCGTCGACAGGCAGCAGCTCGGTGCCCAGCTCCTTGGCGATTTCCCGGGCAAGCTCCGGGTGGGCACGCCCTGCGGCGAGCACCAGCTTCTTCTCGCCGCGAGCCGTAATTTCGGTCATGGTTGCTTGCCCTCTTCTGTAGATGCCGGGGAATTTGGGGAATCTTTGCGGGCTTCGCGGGCGGCTGCGGCTTCTGCCAGTTCCGCGGACAGCGTGCCCGGGCGGTTGGCTTTAACCCAGCCCTCGGCATTGCGCTGCGCGGCCATGGACAGCGCCAGGGCGCCTGCGGGTACGTCCTTGCGGATCACGGCTCCGGCGCCGCTGTAGGCACCGTCCCCCACCGTGACGGGTGCGACGAATACTGTGTTGGAGCCGGTGCGGACGCCCGAGCCGATCACCGTGCGGTGCTTCTTCTCGCCGTCGTAATTGGCTGTGATGTTGCCGCAGCCGATGTTGGTGTCTTCGCCGATTTCGGCGTCCCCGGCGTAGCCCAGGTGCGACAGCTTGGAGCCGCGGCCGATCTTCACGTTCTTGGTTTCGTAGAAGGCGCCGATCTTGCCGGTGTCCCCCAGGATGGTGCCCGGGCGCAGGTAGGTGAACGGTCCGACGCTCGCGCCCGCGCCGATTTCCGCGCCCGAACCGTGCGTGCGCGTCACCTTGGCGCCTTCGCCGATGCGGACATCGGTCAGGGTGGAGTCGGGGCCGACGACGGCGTCCCTCGCCACGGTGGTGCTGCCGTGCAGTTGGGTGTTGGGCAGGATCCGGACGTCCTCCGCCAGGGTGACGGTGGAGTCGATCCACGTGGTGGCGGGATCCACCACGGTGACCCCCGCGCGCATCCAGGACTCCACGGTCCGGCGGTTGTGCTCGGCGCCGAGGGCGGCGAGCTGCACGCGGTCATTGGCGCCCTCGACCTGCCAGCGGTCCGAGGTGACCACGGCCGCGACCCGGCCGCCGGCCTCGCGGGCCAGCCCCAGGACGTCGGTGAGGTATTTCTCGCCCTGCGAGTTGTCGGTGGTGACGTGCCGGAGGGCGTCCCTCAGCACGGCGGCGTCGAAGGCGTAGATCCCGGAGTTGATCTCGCGGATCTCGCGCTCGGCGTCGGTGGCATCCTTGTGCTCGCGGATGCCGGTGACCGTTCCGTCTTCTCCGCGGAGGATGCGGCCGTACCCCGCGGCGTCGTCGAGGAGCGCGGTCAGCACAGTGATGGCGTTGCCCTCGACTTCGTGGGTATTGACGAGTTCAGCGAGCATCTCGCCGGTGAGGAGCGGGACATCGCCGTAGGTCACGACGACGGTACCCGCCACAGGGGTGTCGGCGTCGAGCGCCTCGAGCGCCACTTCAACGGCCCTTCCCGTGCCGGGAACGTCGTCCTGGTCCACGATGAGGGCCTCGGGATCGAGCTCCGCGAGGTGGGCTGCCACGCGGTCCCGTTCATGGCGGACCACGAGGGCAAGCCGCTGGGGGGTGATGCTGCGTGCGGCCAGCAAGGCGTGGCCGACCATGGAGCGGCCGCCGATTTCGTGGAGAATCTTGGGGGTACGGGACTTCATCCGGGTACCGGCACCTGCAGCTAGGACGATTACGGCGGCTGGGCCGGACTTCTCGGGGCTCACGTACGGGCTCTCCTTGCTCGGTTGCGCGGTACTACATGCGCGGCGTCCGAGCGTGTGCCCGGAACCGGCAACAGGCTTATCCTACTGGACACCTCTGATGCAGCAGTTCCGCCCATAGGATTCGAACCTATACTCCACGGCTCCAAAGGCCGGGGTGCTGCCATTACACCAGGGCGGACCACGCCAAGGCCCAGAGGCCGAGGCACGAGAACCAATTCTGCCACGAACGTTGATGCTCGTGCGACCTCGGACCGCACGGCCGCCGGTCCGCTCCGGGCAGCGCGCCGGGACCTGTCTCTTATACACATCTAGATGTGTATAAGAGACAGGCGCTTGACATAAGGCATGATGGGACGGTGAGCAACAGCACAGGGACGACTGACGGCGCGGGGAGCCGGACAGCAACGCCGGAGGCGGTCCCCGCGCGCATCCCGCGGTCCCGGATGACCGGGCCCCAGCGGCGTTCCCAGCTGGTGGAAGTGGGCCGGGGCCTCTTCGCGGTGCGCGGCCTGGACGGCACCACCATCGAGGAGATCGCCGCCGCGGCCGGGGTCTCAAAGCCCGTGATCTACGAACACTTCGGCTCGAAAGAGGGCCTGTACACGCAGGTGGTCGAATTTGAGTTCAAGATCCTGCTGGCATCCATCAATGACGCCCTGGCCGACGAAGCCAAGCCGAGGGTCCTCGTGGAGCGTGCCGCCCTGGCCCTGCTGACGTACATCGAGGACCGCACCGACGGCTTCCGCATCCTCATGCGTGACGCTCCCCCGTCCCAGCCCGAAGGCGCCTTTTCCACGCTGCTCTCGCATGTCACGGCCCGCGTCGAGCACATACTGTCCGACGAATTCGCCCGCCGCGGCTTCAGTGCGGCCGACGGCGCCATGTACGCCCAGATGCTCGTGGGGATGGTGGCGATGACCGGCCAGTGGTGGCAGGACAGCCGCCAGCCTGACAAACGCGCCGTGGCAGCGCACCTCGTGAACCTCGCCTGGAACGGGCTGACGGGCCTCAAGAAGGAACCCGAGCTCCGCAGCGAGTCCTAAGCCCTCGCCGTCTGTGGTCACCTACGCGGTGCAACGGCCCTTCGCCGTCGCTTAGACACAACGCATAGGTGACGCTACGGTCGCCGGGCGACCTTCACGCCACGATGCGTCGCGATGCGCGACTACGCGAAGGACCCCAGCACCGCTATTGCAAAAGTTCCGTTCGGGGACGCCCGCTGTTCCACAACGCTGAGGTGACTCCGCTCGCCGGAGGCGGTCCTTCGAAAAGGAGCGCATCGCGGCGCAACGGGGTGGGAGCTCGCTCAGCGAGCGAGCAGCCCCTTTGCGTCGTGTCTAAGCGACGTCGAAGGGCCGTCTCCGGCACCCCTTGCGACAGTTACTCGCCGAGTACTTCGAGCGCCTCGAGCCATTCGAGCTCGAGGGCTTCGCGGTCTGCGGAGAGGTCCTTGAGCTTCTTGTTGAGGTCCGCAAGCTGGCCGACGGCGGAGGGGTCCGCGGAGGCCGTGGTCATCTGGGCGTGGATCTTTTCTTCCTGCTGGGTGATTTTGCCCAGCTGCCGTTCGATGCGGTTCTTGGCCTTGCGGGCGTCGCGCTTCTCGGCTTCCGAGGCTCCGGAGACGGCCTGTGCGGGGGCGGAACTGGCGGACGTGACCGGGTTTCCGCCGCCGGTGACCGTGGAACCGGCGAGGGCGGATTCGCGGAGTTCGAGGTACTGGTCCACGCCGCGCGGCAGGGCACGGATCTTGCCGTCGCCCAGCAGGGCCATCTGGTGGTCCGTGACGCGCTCCAGCAGGTAGCGGTCGTGGCTGACCACGACGAGGGTGCCGGGCCAGCCGTCGAGGACGTCTTCGACGGCGGCGAGGGTATCGGTGTCGAGGTCGTTGGTCGGTTCGTCCAGCATCAGCACGTTCGGCTCCCCCACCAGCAGGCGCAGGAGCTGGAGGCGGCGGCGTTCGCCACCGGAGAGGTCCTTGACCGGGGTCCACTGCTTCTCGTTGGTGAAGCCGAGCTGCTCCACGAGCTGGCCGGCGGTGAATTCCTTGCCGCCGACGTTGAAGGAGCGCTTTTCGCGCTCGATCACTTCGATCACGCGCAGGTCCGAGACGTCGTCGAGTTCCTTGACTTCCTGGGTGAGGACCGCGGTGACCACCGTCTTGCCGCGTTTGACCTTCCCGGAGGTGGGCTGGATCTCGCCGTTGAGGAGCTTCAGCAGGGTGGTCTTGCCGGCGCCGTTTACGCCCACGAGTCCCAGCCGTTCGCCCGGCGCGAGGCGGAGGGTGATGTTGTCGAACAGCTTCTGGCCGGCGTCGCCGCCCAGGAAATCCAGCGACACGTGTTCAAGGTCCAGGACGTCCTTGCCCAGGCGCGCCGTGGCCATCTTGCTCAGCGCCGTGGAGTCACGCGGTTCAGGCACGTCCGCGATGAGGGCGTTGGCGGCCTCGATCCGGAACTTGGGCTTGGCCGTGCGGGCGGGGGCGCCGCGGCGCAGCCAGGCCAGTTCCTTCTTCACGAGCTGCTGGCGCTTGCTTTCCACCACGGATGCGGAGCGGTCGCGTTCGGCGCGGGCCAGCACGTAGGCTGCGTAGCCGCCGTCGAACGGGTCCATGATGCCGTCGTGGATTTCCCACGTCTTGGTGCAGACTTCGTCGAGGAACCAGCGGTCGTGGGTGACCACCAGGAAGGCGCCCTGGTTGGCGCGCCAGCGGGTCTTGAGGTGCCTGGACAGCCACGCGACGCCTTCGACGTCGAGGTGGTTGGTGGGCTCATCGAGCATGATGACGTCGTGGTCCTCGATCAGCAGCTTGGCCAGCGCAACGCGCCGTTTCTGGCCGCCGGACAGGGCGTGGACGTTGGCGTGCCAGTCGACGTCGGACACCAGCCCGCCCATGACTTCGCGGATCTGGGGATTGCGGGCCCATTCGTAGTCGGCCTGGTCACCGACGATCGCCGCACCGACGGTAAGGTCGCCGTCGAGCACGTCGCTTTGGTCCAGGTAGCCGATGTTGACGTCCCCGCGCTTGGTGACCCGGCCGGAATCAGGCGTGGACCGCAGCGCAAGCAGGCGCATCAGCGTGGACTTGCCGTCGCCGTTCCGGCCCACCATGCCGATCCGGTCGCCCTCCTCGAGTCCGAGGGTTACGCCATCGAGAACGGTGCGGGTTGCGTACGAGACCGTAAGGTTCTCGCCGCCGAGCAGGTGTGCCACGTGGAACTGCTTTCTTCTGCAAACGGGGGATCTGAAAGTTGGAAGGTATTAAAGGAGGGTATCGGAGATGATGCGGGCGCCGGGCACCGGGCCATGGACGGCAATCGCGCTGAGGCCCTTATGCTGCAGCTCCTCGGCGAGTCCTTCTGCGGCCTCGGGATTGTGGGCCAGCAGGGCAACCGTGGGGCCGGAGCCGGAGACGATCCCGGCAATGGCACCGGATGACTCGCCAAGGCCCAAGGTGTCCCGGAGGCTCGGGGCAAGTTCGATGGATGCCCGTTGGAGGTCGTTGACGAGCACCCTGCTCAGGGCGTCGGCGTCCCCGCTCCGCAGTGCCTGCAGGATCTGCGGGTCCACCGCCGTGGGCTCCGCGACGTCCAGCCCCTCGGCGTCGCGCAGCCTGTCCAGCGTCCGGAAAACTTCCGGGGTGGGGAGCCCGAAATCGGCGGTGACCAGGACCCAGTCCATCTGCGCCCTGGCCAGGGCCGGCGACAGATCATCGCCCACACCCAGGCCCACTGCCGTCCCGCCGAGCAGCGCAAACGGCACGTCCGCCCCGAGCTCGGCGGCGAGATGGGCCAGTTCGTCCCGGGACAGTCCGCTGTTCCACAACGCATCGCAGGCCAGCAGGGTGGCGGCGGCGTCCGCCGATCCCCCGCCCATGCCGCCGGCCACCGGCACGCGCTTGGTGATTTCCAGGTGCACGCCGGTGGAGTGTTCCGAAACATCAGCCATGATGGCGGCCGCCTTGTAGGCGAGGTTGCGCTCATCGAGCGGGATATCCACGCCGTCGAGGTCCAGGGTGCTGGCGGGACTGATACTGACGGTGATGCCGTCACCGTCGGTGCTCGTGGCAGCCACTTCCTCGTATAGCGAGACGGCCAGGTACACACTGGCCACCGAATGGTAGCCGTCCGGACGCAGAGGACCCACATCCAGTGAGACGTTCACTTTGCCCGGAGCCTTGACCCGGACAGTCCTTGCCGCAAAGCGCCCTCTCACTGCGTTCATGAGTCCAAGCTAGGGCATGGTGGTGCCGGGCTCCAAGAAGGCCCGGGCGCGGCGGCGTCGTCCGGGGACACTGTTACAGAGGACACCGTTGGCCGGGCCGCCGATGCCGGGGTCCGGCTTCGGCGCATCAGGCGCCCGCGGCCTGGCGGGCTTCGGCGATCCTGGCGAACGCTGCGATGTCGATGACTTCGCCGCGTGCGGTGGGGTCCACCCCCGCTGCGACGAGGCAGCGCTCCGCTTCGGCAGCGCTCCCCGCCCATCCTGCGAGGGCGGCGCGGAGCGTCTTCCGGCGCTGGGCAAAGGCGGCGTCGATCACGGCGAAAACCTGCTCGCGGGTGGCTGTGGTGACCGGCGGTTCGCGGCGCGTGAAGGCCACAAGTCCCGACTGGATCTTCGGTGCCGGCCAGAACACGTTCATTCCGATGACGCCGGCCTTGCGCATGCTGCTGTACCACGCGGCCTTGACCGAGGGCACGCCGTAGATCTTGGAGCCGGGGCCGGCGGCGAGCCGGTCCGCCACTTCGTCCTGCACCATGACCAGGCCGTGCCGGATCGCCGGGAAGTGCTGCAGGAGGTGGAGGACCACGGGCACGGCCACGTTGTAGGGCAGGTTTGCCACGAGGGCTGTGGGTTCCGCCGGGAGTTCCGTGACTTTCATGGCGTCGGCACGCACCAGATGGAATTCCCCGGCGGCGTCGGGCCGCCACTGCCGGACAGTTTCCGGGAGCTTGGCCGCCAGGACGGGATCAATCTCGACGGCGACCACGGACTTCGCGGCGTCCAGCAGGCCGAGAGTCAGGGAACCGAGGCCGGGTCCGATTTCCAGGACGGTTTCCTCCGCGCCGATACCGGCAGCGGCCACGATCCGGCGGATGGTGTTGCCGTCGATCACGAAGTTCTGGCCGAGGGTCTTGGTGGGGCGGACGCCGATTTCCTCGGCCAGCCTGCGGATATCGGAGGCGCCAAATAGGGGGGCTGGCGCAGTACCGGAGGCGGAGGGAGTCGGGTCAGTCACCTAGGTATCCTATCCCGGCGCCCGGCCGCGCCTGGAAACGGCGGGCACGGCGGCGGCACGGCAAAGGCCGGGCCCGGAGGTTCCGGACCCGGCCTTTCGCGGATCCGCAGCTGTGGTCAGCTGCCGCGGCGCCGGATGGCTTAAAGGTTTCTGGTTAGCTGCTTGCTGCCCAGCCGCAGCCCCACGGCGAAAGGCCGCGCTCTGCGTAGACCCGGTTGGCGATGTCGATCTGCTGCGCCTTCGTGGCCAGGCTGGCGTTGGGGGCGTAGGCTCCGCCGCCGGCGCCGATCCAGGTCTGAATGTCGAACTGGAGGCCGCCGTAGTAGCCGTTGCCGTTGTTGATGGACCAGTTCCCGGTCGATTCGCACTGCGCGATCTTGTCCCACATGGCCACGTTCATCATGGCCGGGGCCGCTGCTCCGGTGTTGGCCGCTTCCGGCTTCGGCTCTTCCTTGGTGCCCACGGTGACCTTCTCGGTGACCGGCTCCCGGGTGGCCGTGGTGGAGACCAGTGTCCGGGAGGCTTCGCGGCCGTCAACGAGCACCAGCTTGTACGTCTTGGTGACCGCGCCCGGGACGCCGGGCTGGGTGACCTTCTGCTCGCCCTTGGCCAGCTGGGCGCTGTCCGTGCTCAGCCTGTCGAACGGAACTTCCTCGGTGGTGGTTGCGGTCTTGCCCGTCTCAACACGGGAAACCTTGATCACCATATTGTTGACCACCGGCGCGTTCGCCGGCTGCGAGGACCGGTCTGCCGCTGC
The DNA here is from genome assembly GCF_002008315.2 of Arthrobacter sp. KBS0703. Lineage (NCBI taxonomy): Bacteria > Bacillati > Actinomycetota > Actinomycetes > Micrococcales > Micrococcaceae > Arthrobacter > Arthrobacter sp. KBS0703. Next base: position 2,584,963 of record NZ_MVDG02000001.1, read on the forward strand.
CAGTTTCACGCCGGCGTCCTTGAGTACTTCTCCGACGTTGGGTGCCGTCGTGGTGGTCTTGGCTGCCTTGCCGTCGGCGATGATGCTCACCGTCTTGGGGGTCGAGATGGCCACGAATGATCCATCGACGGCCAGCTGGGCGTCCTTCGGCACGGAAATCTCGGAGGCGCTGGCCACGCCAAGCTGCGTCACGAGCCCGGCCACGTCCGGTGCCGTGGTGCTGACGGTCTTTTCCGCCCCGTCGAGGCTCACCTTCACGGCCTTGGCCAGGTTCACGTTGATGACGGAGCCGTTCTCGACGCGGGCGTCCGCCGACGGCCAGACGCGGTCGGCTGCCTGGAGCTCAACCTTGGCGCTCTTGACCACCTGGCCCACTGTGCCGCCGAACGTCTGGACGGAGCTGACTTTGCCGTCAACATTCAGGGTGACTGTCTTGTTGTTGCCCACGAAGGCGACGAGCCCGAGCACGAGTGCCGCGAGCACCACCATCTGGGTGCCGACCTTGACGAAACTGAACTTGCCGTCCGACTTGAAGAAGTTGACCACGATTGCCCGTAACTGTTGAGCTGTCCGGGCACGGGGAAAAACGCACAGAGGCACCTGAGGCAATCACCCTAGGGTGGACTCCGGGCCATCCCGGAGCCTGCAGCAGGCATGTGCGCCGCCACACTCACATGGCAGGACATCCGAAGGCGCCCTGCCTGAAAGAAGTGAGTGACATCATCCGGAGGCCTTCCCCGACCCCGGCTAATAGTTTTTCACTGTAACCGAAGCGTTATAAAGCCACCAAAATTATTGCCTACCTGGTATGCACGCCAGCGGGGCGGCGAGCCGTGCCTCTTAGTCCCAGGATCCGTAGGCCCGCACGGTATTACGGCTGATTGCGGTGCACAGACCGGCGAGGTCCGCCCCTGTCAATTCGGCCACGGCCCGGACGGTGTAAGGCACCATGTAACTCGCGTTGGGCCGGCCGCGGTGCGGATGCGGCGTCAGGAACGGGGAGTCTGTTTCCACGAGCACCAGTTCCGGGTCCGCCACGGCCAGTGCCGCACGGAGGTTGGCGGCATTCTTGAAGGTGAGCGTGCCGGCGAACGACATGAACCAGCCTTCGGCGTTGCAGATCCGGGCGAGGTCCGCATCGCCCGAAAAACAGTGGAACACCACCCGTGCCGGCGCGCCCTCCTCCCGCAGGACCTGTACTACGTCACTGTGGGCGTCGCGGTCATGGATCTGAAGGGTCAGGTCCAGCCGTTTCGCGATGTCGATGTGCCGCCGGAAGGAGTACCGCTGGTGGGCCAGCCCGTCCCCCTCGGTGCGGAAGAAGTCCAGGCCGGTTTCGCCGATGGCGCGGATCCGGGGGTGGCCGGCCAGATCTTCGATTTCGGTCAGGGCTGCCTCCAGCTCACCGCGCTGGGCGTAGGCAGGTGCATCGTTCGGGTGGATTGCCACCGCTCCGAGCAGCCGGGCATCCGCATCAACCGCCCGCACCGTGAACCTGGACGATTCGAGGTCGCAGCCAACCTGGACTGCGCCGCACACGCCCACGGCCTCCGCGGCGTCCAGCGCAGCGGCAACCTCCACGCGGACGTCGTCGCCAGGGAAATCGAGGTGCGTGTGGTTGTCCATCACGGGCACCGGCAGGGGCTCGGGCGCCGGCGGGTAGGTTTGCTTGCCAGACCCGTCGCTTCCGGTCGCGCGATAGGGGCTGGGGGGCAAGGAATGGCGCATCCCTCCAGCCTAGCGGCGGGAGCTTGGCCTCTTGGAACTGGCCGCAGAATTACTTGGAACTCTCTGTTAGCCACGGCAGTTGTCTTAGTACGCTGGTACGGAAAGATGTGAACGCCCGCCAACGGGCATCGGCAGACTTCCGCCGCACCGTTCCGGGCGTCACTCAGGGCTGAAAGGTTGCCGATGGAACCGCACCGACGCACCGCGATCGACGAAGTGATCCAAGGCGGGCACGGCTTCGCAGGGGGCGCTGCCCACAGCGGACACCAGCTCAACGGCCACAAGCCGGCCGCGCTGGATGCCGTGGCGTTCCGCGCCGCGAGCGAACGCATCCTGACAGCCATCAACACGGTCATCGACGGCAAGGCTGAGGCCGCGAAGCTGGCGCTCACGGTCCTGCTTGCCCAAGGCCACCTGCTCCTCGAGGACGTGCCCGGCGTGGGTAAGACGCTCCTCGCCAAGACCCTGGCCCGAACCATCGACTGTTCCGTCAGCCGCATCCAGTTCACGCCTGACCTGCTTCCCTCCGACGTCACTGGCGTTTCCATCTACAACCAGTCCTCGCGCCAGTTCGAGTTCAGGCCCGGCGCCGTGTTCGCGAACATCGTGATCGGAGACGAAATCAACCGCGCCTCCGCAAAGACGCAGTCCGCCCTGCTCGAATGCATGGAGGAGCACCAGGTGACGGTGGATGGGCACTCCTACGGACTCGCCGCGCCGTTCATGGTGGTGGCCACACAGAACCCGATCGAGATGGAGGGGACCTACCCGCTGCCGGAAGCGCAGCGGGACCGTTTCATGGCCCGTATCTCCATGGGCTATCCGGACAAAGAGTCCGAGATCCAGATGCTGGAGACCCACCAGGCCACCTCGCCGCTGGAGCGCGTCACGGCAGTGGTCACCTCGGCAGACGTGGCGGCAATGATCGCCACGGTTCAGCAGGTCTTCGTCTCTGAATCCGTCAAGGAGTACACAGTCGCCGTAGGCCGGGCAACCCGGGACAGCGCCATGCTCCGCCTCGGCGCCAGCCCCCGTTCCATGCTGCAGCTGCTCCGTGCGGCCAAGGCAACAGCGGCGCTGGACGGCAGGGACTTCGTCCTGCCGGACGACGTCGTTGCCGTTGCCGAATCGGTGCTGGCGCACCGGATCATCCTGGACCGCAAGGCGGCCAGCACCGGTGAGACCCCGCAGAGCGTCATCCGCGGGGTCCTGGCCAAGCTGCCCGTCAGCCAGGACATGGCCGACTCCGCCAAAGCCCACCGGCAGGCGGCAGGCTCCGGAGAGCCGGGATCCCGCTCGGGGCGGCCGGCAGCCGAACTGCGTCCTAGCCGCTAGCCGGGATCGCCGCCGTGGCACTGCTGGACAGCCTCCCCCGCCATCTCTTCAGCACTCGCGGCTGGGGCCTGCTGGCCGCCGGGGTGATTTCGCTGCTCTGCGCCCAGGTCATGGGCCGCCGGGACCTCCTGCTGCTCGGCGTGCTGCTGACCCTCCTGCCGCTGATTTCGCTGGCCGGCATCAGGGTGGTCAAGCCCAGGTTCCGGGTATACCGCGAGTTCAGCCCCTCGACGGTCGAAACGGCCTCCATCACCACCGTCCGGCTGGCCGTGGCCCGGACCGGGACCGGCGTGGGCAGGGTCATCATGGAGGAACGCCTGCCGCCGAGATTCGGCGAATCTCCGGCGTTCCGTTTCCCCGCCCGGTCCGCCTCGGGCGGTACCAGCCGTTACGAGTACCACCTGCGTTCCGGAAAACGGGGGCAGTTCACCATCGGCCCCGTGACGGCGGAGTTCACGGATCCGTTCGGGCTTTCGCTGCACAGGCACTCCATCGACGACGGCGACACGCTCACCGTGACGCCGGCCGCCGTCGAACTTCCCGCGACGGGACTGGCCGGCGCCCGCGGAAACGACGGCATCACGGCGACCCGCACGCGGGCCAATCCCAGCGATGACGACGTCATGACGCGCGAGTACAGGCATGGCGACCCGATGCGCCGGGTGCACTGGCCGGCCACAGCCCGCCACGGCGCCCTGATGGTCAGGCAGGAGGAATCGGTCACCACGCCTGAGGCCACGATCATCCTGGACCAGCGCTTCATCTCCTTTGCCACGGGCTTCGGCGCGGTCTTCGGCAGCGACGACGGCGACGACCTTGTCACGAGTGACACCTTCGAATGGGCCGTGACGGCGGCCATGTCCGTCAGCGCGCACCTCGCCGAACGCAACTACTCCCTCAGGTTCCTTGACGCGGCGGGCGATCCCGCCTTTCACCGCTCGCAGTCCGCGCCGGAACCTGACGCAGAAGAGTACAGCGGCGCCGGCGGCCTGCAGTCCGTAGCCGAAAGCCTCGCCGCCATCCAGTTATCCGGTCCGCACCACATGCGCCGCGAGCACGACGCTGCCCGCCGCGAGCACACCGGCTTGGACTCCGGCCAGTCCGTTTTCGACGACCGGCTCATGGACAAGCTCGCGGCACACCGAATGCGCGGACCCGTCGTGGCTGTCCTGGGCAAAATCTCCTTAGATGTGTATAAGAGACAGCCCGTGCCCTGGCGCCGGCGGCGGGTTATGCGGCGAACGCGTTCGCCTTGGTGGTCGCCGACAGGCCCGCCGAGTGCCACGACGTCCTCGAGGCCCTGCGCCTCGGCGGCTGGCGTGCTGTGGCGGTGGAGGCGGCCACGTCGCTGCCCGCAGCCTGGACGTACTTCAGATGTGTATAAGAGACAGCTGGACGGCCTCGGCCGACGTCCGGCGCGGTGCGGGGGTGGCCCGGTGACGCTCACGCCCCAGCGCCAGGTCAGCGCCGAAGCACGGCCGCCCTGGACGGAACCTCCCCGCCCCAAACGCAGCGGCGTCGGCGCCTACCCCTGGGTCATGGCGGGCGCCGTTGCGCTCGCCGTCTGCGGCGCAGCACTGTCCCTCAACGGTGTTCTCCGGGGATGGGCGTGGTTCTTGCCGGTTCTCACCACCGTCCTGGTGGTGTCCCTGGCGATGGCTGTCCTGCGCACCGTCCGGGCGCAGCCGGTGCTGGTGCCCTTGGGTGGCCTGGCATCGCTGGTGCTCATCCTGACGTTCACCTTCTTCCGCCGGGAAAGCATTGCGGGGTTCATTCCTTCCGACACGACCATGGCCGCTCTGGGCCGGCTTCTCCAGCGCGCCAGCGAAACCGTGCTGGCTGAAAGCTCTCCGGTGGCACCGAACGCCGGCATCGTCCTGGTCACGTGCGCCGCGCTGGGCCTCGTCGTCATCCTTGTGGACGCTTTGGCCCTGCCCCTGGGCATGCCCGCCACGAGCGGCCTGGGCCTCTTGGCCGTCCTGATGGTGCCCGCCATCATCAAGCCGCAGAGCGTGGGGCTGGCGGGATTCCTGGGGACGGCGGCCGGGTACCTCGCCATTCTCGCGTGCAGCCAGTGGTTCGCTCCCGATGCGCGCACCCAGGCGGACACCGCCCGGAACCCCGGACAGGTCAAACGCGCCGCCCTCACCGGATCCGTGGCCCTGGTGGCAGCCCTGCTGTTGCAGCTCGTCATCCCGGGCTTTGACCAGGGCACCTTCCCCCAGGGGTCACGGCTGAACCCCTGGGGCTCCTCCAACGGGCTGAATCCCATGATCAGCCTCGGGAACAGCCTGCGCAGCCCGTCAGGTGACGGCCGCATCACCTATGCCACGAATGCCACCGCGCCGCTGTATCTGCGCTCCGTCACGGTGGACCGGTTCGACGGCGAGTCCTGGTCGCCGGACGACCGCGATTCAACCCGCCGGGCGGGTGCCGGGCGGATGGACGTGGGGCACGAGATTCTCGCTCCGGAGCAGGTCCGGCAAATAACGGCGATCAACACCGGGGATTTCACCAGCCCCTACCTCCCCGCGCCCTACGCGCCGGAAGCCGTCAACGGGCTCACGGGCCGGTGGAGCTGGGACCCCGCCACGCTGACCATCAAAGGCACCGACACCAACTCCAGGAACCAGCAGTACCTCGTCGTGTCCTCCACCCCCAAGCTGACCACGGAGCTGCTGAACGAGTCCTCCGCGCCGGTCCAGGGGGTTCCGGACGAGTTCCTCAGGCCACCGGCCAACCTGCCGGAAATTGTCCGCACCACTGCCGATGCCGTGACCCGAAACAGCGCGACGGCCTACGCAAAGGCGATGGCAATCCAGCGGTACCTGCGTGCCGGTGACTTCACCTATTCACTGGAATCACCGGTCCAGGGCGGCTATGACGGCAACGGGCTGTCTGTGCTGGCCGATTTCCTGACCCAGAAGAGCGGATACTGCATCCACTTCGCCTCGGCCATGGCCGTGATGGCCCGGGTCGAGGGCATCCCCAGCAGGATCGCCGTGGGCTACGCGCCCGGCCGGCTGACCGGGGAAACGGTGTCCGTCGCGGGCCAGGGCGCGCTCCCCGAGTTCGAGGTCGATGCCAGGGATGCCCACGCGTGGCCGGAGCTGTACTTCCAGGGCCTGGGCTGGGTTCAGTTCGAGCCCACACCCTCACGTGGCGTGGTGCCGCCTTATGCCCAGGATCCCTCCTCCGGAGGCGCCAGCACGAATGACGGGAACAACGACGGCCTCCTGCCGACCGGCGGGGCAACACCGCCGGCTGCCCCGGAAACGCCGCCTCTCCCCCTGCCGGGAGCGGGCGAAGCCGACACCGGAAGCCAGCTGGCGCCTCTGCTCTTCGGCGCTGCCGCGGCTCTGGTGCTGGTCTTGGTTGCCGCTGTCTCTTATACACATCTAGATGTGTACGCAGCAGCATCCGCGCCCGGCGCCTCCGGAGGCCGGCCGCCGCGAGGAACGGCCGGGACGCGGTGCCGCTCGCCTGGGCAGAGTTGCTGGACCTGGCCGAGGATTACGGCGTGCCGCCGGCGGCCAGTGAAACACCCAGGAGTTTTTGTGCGCGGCTCCGCGGCTCGTCGGCCCTCGACCGGGACGACGGCCGGAAACCGGAAGGTGCCGCATCCGCCGGGACCGTGGACGCCGGGACTCCCGGCTCCGGGGCCACCGACGCCGGGGCCGTCGACGCCGGGCACCGCGCGGTGATCACCCTGACGGGAGACTTCGAGCGGCACCAGTATGGCGGCCCGGTAACGGGCATGCTGGCTCGGCCGGCGAGGGCCGCCAAACCACGGCGGAACAAACACCGGCGCAACAGATCGCCCTGGTGCGGGAGGCACTGCGCCGCAACGCAGGAGTGATGTCGCGGCTCCGCGCGGACTGGCTGCCGCCGTCGGTGATGTCCCGCTGGGCTCGGATCGCCGGAGCGCCCTTCCGCGCGGTGCGCGGTGTGGCTGCCCGAAGCAGGGCCTGTCTCTTATACACATCTAGATGTGTATAAGAGACAGGCGTACGGCGGTTGCGCGAAGGCTAGCCGGCGTAGGGGTCGGCGATGCCGATGTACTGGGTGTAAAGGTACTCCTCGATGCCTTCGAGTCCGCCTTCACGTCCCAGCCCGGACTGCTTGACGCCGCCGAACGGCGCAGCCGCGTTGGAGACGACGCCCGCGTTCAGGCCGAGCATGCCGGTTTCGAGGCGCTCGCCCATCCGGATACCGCGGTTGAGGTCCCTCGTGAAGACGTAGGCCACCAGGCCGTATTCGGTGTTGTTGGCCAGGCGGACGGCCTCGTCCTCGGAGGAGAACGTGATGATCGGCGCGACGGGTCCGAAGATTTCCTCGGACAGGATCCGGGTGCCCTCGGTGACGCCCTTGAGGATCGTGGGCTGGTAGAAGTAGCCCGGCCCGTCCACGGGAGCTCCGCCGACAACGGCGGTGGCGCCGGAGGCGAGGGCATCGCTGACCAGCTCGTGAACCTTGTCCCGGCTCTTGGCGTCGATCAGCGGGCCCACCTTGGACTCGGGCTCGGTGCCGCGGGCGGTGGTCATGTCCGCCATCTTGGCCGCGAACTTCTCGGCAAACTCGTCGGCAACGGATTCGTGCACGATGAACCGGTTCGCAGCGGTGCAGGCCTCGCCCATGTTGCGCAGTTTCGCGATCATGGCACCGGCGACGGCGGCATCGACATCGGCGTCCTCGAACACGACAAACGGGGCATTGCCGCCAAGTTCCATCGAGGTCCGCAGGACATTCTCCGAGGCGTCGGACAGGAGGCGTCGGCCCACCTCGGTGGAGCCGGTGAAGGACAGTTTGCGCAGCCGGGCGTCCTTGATCAGCGGCCCCGTGGTGGCACCGGCGGTGGACGTGGGGATGACGTTGAGGACACCGGCGGGCAGGCCGGCTTCCAGCATGACGGCGGCGAACAACTGGGAGGTCAGCGGAGTGAGGTTGGCGGACTTGAGCACCATGGTGCAGCCGGCGGCCACGGCAGGGGCCACCTTGCGCGTGGCCATGGCCAGCGGGAAGTTCCACGGCGTGATCAGCAGCGAGGGTCCAACGGGCTTCTTCTGCACGAGCAGGCGGGTCTTGCCCTCCGGCGAGACCGAGTAGCGGCCGAAAGCCCGGACTGATTCCTCGGAGAACCAGCGCAGGAATTCAGCACCGTAGGTGACCTCGCCGCGGGCCTCGGCCAGCGGTTTGCCCATCTCCAGGGTCATGAGCAGTGCGAAGTCCTCCGCGCGCTCGGTGACCAGCTCAAATGCCCGGCGCAGGATCTCGCCGCGCTCGCGCGCGGGCACCTTGGCCCAGGAATCCTGCGCGGCCGCGGCGGCATCAAGGGCGGCCATCCCGTCTTCGGCGGAGGCATCGGCGATGCTCAGCAGCACTTTGCCGGTTGAGGGGTCTTCGACGTCGAAGGTTTTGCCTGACGCCGCCGGACGCCACTCACCATTGATGAGCAGGCCGGTGGGAACAGATGCGAGCAGTTCGCTTTCACGTTCTGCGGTAACAGTGGACTGTGTATTTACAGACACGGTGACTCCCTCGTCAGCAATTCGGGTTGCGGGTTTGTGTGCAGCTCCGGCATCCGGCATCTGGCCGCGTGCGGCCCTGCCGGAACCTTGGCCGGTTTAAAGCCACGCTACTGCCCGCGTCTCGCCAGTGTCTACGCATGCACGCACTACACATACGGTCATCCGCTGTGCAACTGCACAGCCCGGCCCCCGCCCGAAACCGGGCGGGAAATTACCTGGCAGCGAGCACCGCGGCATAGAGCTCGCGCTTGCTGACGCGGGCCTCTTCGGCCACGGCGGCCACGGCATCCTTGAGCCGGATGCCCTGCGAAACCAGTTCATTGACGGCCGCCACGCTATCCTCCGGTGTCCCGGGGGCCCGTTCCGGCGCGCCTCCCACGACGACGGCGATCTCCCCCCGGACCTCGCTGCTTTCCGCCCACTGCAGAAGTTCGCGCAGGGAGCCGCGGATGACCTCCTCATAAGTCTTGGTCAGCTCACGGCAGACCGCCGCCTTACGGTCCGGCCCGAAGCGCTCGTGCAGCGCCCGCAGCATGACCTCGAGCCGGTGCGGCGCCTCGAAGAAGACCATGGTGCGGCGCTCGGCGTCGAGATCCGCCAGCCGCGACGCGCGTTCACCGGCCTTCCGCGGCAGGAATCCCTCGAAGCAGAAGCGGTCCGTGGGAAGTCCGGAGAGTGCCAGTGCCGTGAGCACGGCGGAGGGTCCGGGAACGGCCGTGACAGTGAGCCCCGCGGCTACTGCCCCTTCGACGAGCCGGAAGCCGGGATCGGAAACCGAAGGCATCCCGGCGTCGGTGACCATGACCAGCGTTTTCCCTGTGCGGACCTGCTCCAGCAGCTCCGCTGTCTTGGTGGCTTCGTTGTGCTCGTGGTAGCTGATGACGCGGCCGGCGACGGTGACGTCCAGGCTCTGGACCAGCCGGTGCAGGCGCCTGGTGTCCTCGGCGGCGACGATGTCAGCGGAGGACAGCAGCTCGATGAGCCGCGCGGACGCGTCGCCGACGTTGCCGATGGGCGTGGCCGCCAGGACAATTCGTCCGGGACCGCCGGCGGTGACGTCCTGCCCCGAGCTTGCAGGCGGTTCGGAACTGCTGGTCTGGGCATTGCTCGGGTCTTGGTCCACAGGTCCAGCCTACTGCCGGCCGGAACCTTCAGCGGGCACATAGCCGGGCGTCAGCTGACCGTGGGGGGCGAAAGGTAGCATGGGCAGGTGACACAGACCTCCGTGCGGCCTGACGTGGCCGGATCAGCCAGCACACCGGATTCAGCCTCGGAACCTTCGGGCGGCAAGCCGGGAGGGGTCCGCTGGATCAGCCGCCCCACGGAAGCGTTCACCGCTGAAGCCCTTACCCTTCGGCTGCTCGGCGGCATCCGCACCTGGCGGGACTACCCGCCGTCGCTCAGGCTCTGGTTCTGGCTGGTTCCAGCCCTGACCGCCGCCGTGGGCGGTGTCCTCCGGTTCGTCCGCCTGGACGTCCCCCGCGCCCTGGTGTTCGACGAAACGTACTACGTCAAGGACGCCTACTCCCTGCTGGTGAGCGGCTATGAGCGGAACTGGCCGGAGAAGGCGAACGACTCGTTCATCGCAGGCAATCCCGGCGTGCTCCTGAACACGCCCGAGTACGTGGTCCACCCTCCCGTGGGCAAATGGATGATCGCCGCCGGCATGTGGCTATTCGGACCGGACAATCCGGTGGGCTGGCGCTTTGGAGCGGCGCTGACGGGAACGCTGTCCATCGCGCTGCTCGCCCTGATCGCCCAGAAGCTCTTCAGTTCCGTCATTCTGGGGGCGCTGGCGGGGCTGCTGCTGGCCGTTGACGGGCATCACCTGGTGATGTCACGCACGTCGTTGCTGGATATCTTCCTGACGTTCTGGATCCTGGCCGCCTTCGGGGCGCTGCTGATGGACCGCGACGACGGCCGGCGCCCTGTCTCTTATACACAGGCTCGCCCGGCAGGCAGCCGCCACCCCGGCCGGGCGTCCGTCGCCCCTCCAGCTGCTGTCCGGCCCCTGTCTCTTATACACATCTAGATGTGTATAAGAGACAGGCCTGGGCCTGGCCGTGGGAACCAAGTGGTCGGGCCTCTTCTTCGTGGCGGGGTTCGGTCTCCTGACGGTCTTCTGGGACCTGAGTGCCCGCCGGATCGCCGGCATCCGCGGCTGGACCAGCGCCGGCATCATCAAGGACGGCATCCTGGCGTTCGCGAGCATCGTCCCCGTGGCCGCGGTGACGTACGCCGCCACCTGGACCGGGTGGTTCCGGTCCACGGATGCCTACTACCGGCAATGGGCCGCCTCGAATCCGAGCGCGGTATGGGGCTGGCTGCCGGACGCGGTCCGGTCCCTGGCGCACTACCACCTTGAGGCCTTCAAGTTCCATCAGGGGCTCAGCTCCGAACACCCGTACGAGGCCAGCGCCTGGAGCTGGCTTGTCATGGGCAGGCCCACGTCCTTCTTCTATGAATCCCCGAAGCAGGGCACGCCCGGCTGCGACTTTTCCAACTGCACGTCGGCCATCCTGTCCGTGGGGAACCCGCTGATCTGGTGGGGCGCGGCCGTCTCCCTGGTGGTCCTGCTGTTCTGGTGGGCGGGACGCCGCGACTGGCGGGCAGGTGCCATTCTGGCAGCCGTCGGGTCGGGGTACCTGCCCTGGTTCCTGTACCCGGAACGCACCATGTTCTTCTTCTACGCCGTTTCCTTTGAGCCGTACCTGATCCTCGCCCTGGTCTACTGCCTGGGCCTGGTGCTGGGGCGCAGGACAGACCCGCTGTGGCGCAGGCGGTCGGGGCTGTACGGCGTTGCCCTGTTTGTTGTGGGCGCCGTGCTGCTCTCGGCTTTCTTCTATCCGGTCTGGACAGCCGAGATCATTTCGTACCAGGACTGGCGCGTCAGGATGTGGATGCCCTCCTGGATCTGAGGCACGATCCGGATCTGACGCACGGGCCGGATCTGAGGCACAGGCCGGCGTACGCCGTCGCGGTTACAGCCGGGAGGGCTGGTCCGCACCGGCTTCGGCGTCTTCGTCCGTGCCGGCTTCTCCGGCGTCTTCCTTGCCGTCCTTCTTGACGGGCTTGGGCAATCCGCGGCGCCGGCGGGTCGGCCAGGTCAGAACCAGGGTCACGACGGCGGTGACCAGGACGAGTGCCGCGATGACGATGCCGGCGTCGATCCAGAACTGCCCCGGGAAGAGCCGGATCAGCGTGTCTTCCAGGGCAAACGTCCAGGAGCCGTTGGCGAAGAAGATGCGGTGGAATTCCGTGAAGAACTGCTGCCAGCCGAGCGCGGCCAGCGTGCCGAGGCCCAAGATGATGACCAGGGTGACGACGGAACCGGCGAACAGCCCGCGGCGGACGCCGCCTTGGGTGCGGCGGCGCAGGTAAATGACAGCCGCGATGCTGATGAGCGCCAGGAGTGCTCCGGCGCCGAAAGTCGAGAGGATCACGAGCTTGACGTCGGCCATGTGGCTAACTTCGCCGTCCTTGAACAGCTTGTCGCCGCTGCGGTTGACCAGTTCGCCCAAGTAGCGCGGGCCCGACCAGTTGCTCAGGTAGTCCACGGCGTAGGAACCGTAGGTCATGCGGTCGTCGGCGTTGAAGCCATAGCCATCGCCCGGGAAACCCGGCCGGTGGTACTCGACCCACAGGAAGAGCGGGCTGGTCACGGCGCGCACGGCCAGGACAAGGAGGATCACCGGGTAGAAGACTGCCAACAGGACCTGCAGGATCCGCGGCAGCACCGGCTTGGCGTTCGCTGCCTGTTCGCGTTCGGCGTTGCGTCGCTCCACGTCCTCGCGCGGCGGACGCATCTGGAGCGCGGAGGTGGGCAGGGGAGATGTGTATAAGAGACAGGCGCCGCGGGCGGGGGACGGTGGACGCTGCGGCATCTGCTGGCCCAGCGGCGTCTCTTATACACATCTAGATGTGTATAAGAGACAGTGTCCGCAGCAGCCGCTACCGCCGCCTTGCGGTCCGCGCGGCTGCCGGGCTGGGCGGCGGAATCGCCGTCCTCAGAGGGGCGCTCCGTGCCTGCGGCGGTCTCCCGCGGTGCGGGTGCCGGCTTCATCCAGTCAAACGCAGGCGCATCGGAATCGCCGGCAGGATCAATGGCCGGCTCATTGGCCGGATCCAGCTGCGGATCGAGCCGTCTGGACGGGGTCGGAGTATTGTCGTTCACTGCAGCTTCACTTCCGTAGGCGTCCGCGCTCCGGGTCGGGCCCAGGCAGCGCTGTGTATCTCCTGAAGAGCCTACCGTCAGGCGCTCCGGCACCGCGAGATGCCACCCCGCGTCCCGCGGGAATCACGCGGCTATTTCTCCGTAGCCGGCGTCTTGGGCGTCAAGGTCGCCCCTCGCCCCGGCCCGGTATGCCCTGCCGCCGCAGACGAGTATGTATAGCCAGAAGGCGACCAGCACGGCCCCGCCAATGCTGATCTTCCCCCACACCGGCAGGTCGCTGGGCGTAACGAAGCCCTCCACCAGTCCCGACACCAACAGCACCAGGACCAGTCCCAGGGCCACGGTAATCATGGAACGCCCCTCAGCGGCCACGGCGCGGGACCTGGTCCGCGGACCCGGCGACACCATCGCCCAGAAGATCCTCAGTCCCGCGGCACATGCCACGAAGACCGCCGTCAGTTCCATCAGTCCGTGCGGCAGGATGTAGCTGAAGAAGACGTCCGCCTTTCCCACCGCGGCGAAGATGCCGGCAGCCACTCCCACCCCCTGCGCATTGGAAAGCAGGATCATGGGGACCCAGAATCCGGTGATGCCCAGAGCCACCGCCTGCGCACTGATCCAGGCGTTGTTGGTCCACACAGCCCCTGCGAACGAGGCGGCCGGGTTCTCCGAGTAGTAGTCGATGAAGTCCTCCTCCACATACCGCCGGACCTCGTCCTCCGACGCAACGGCCCGCAGGGCCTCGGGGGACGTTCCGATCCACCAGGCATATGCGCAGCCGATGATGCAGAACACGATTCCGCAGGCAAGCGTCAGCCAGCGGATTCGGAACAAGGCGGCGGGCAGGGAGACGACGAAGAACTTCGCAAGGTCCGCCAGGAAATTCGACCGTGCGCCGGTGAATCGCGTGCGCGCCTGCGCAAGCGTGGCCGATAGCGACGCCGAGAGACCGCTTTCTGCGCCGGTGGACCGCAGCAGGGACAGGTGTGCGGAAGTCGCCTGGTAGAGGCGCAAGAGTTCGTCGGCGTCAGCGCCGCTGAGACGCCGCTTGTGCGCGAGGAAATGCAGTCTCGACCACGTGTCCGAGTTGACGGCGGAGAAGGCATCCATGTCCACGCCACTACCCTAACCTGCCGCGAACTAGACTTTAGGCGACCGCTAGGCCGCACGAGGTAAGGGGCACGAATTGAGTCCACTCATCACAGGCGAGGCAGTTGTCCTTGAACTGCGCCCGGCGTCCTTTGCGGCCCGCGCCATGGGGCTGCTGCTTGACGTCCTGGCGCATACCGCATTGCTGGTGGGGATCCTGCTGGCAGTGGCCGCCGCGGGCGATGAATTGGACCAGGCTGCCGTGCAGGCGCTCATCCTGGTCAGCGTGGTGTTCTGTCTCGTCATTGTTCCTGCGGCCGTGGAAACTCTGACCCGGGGCCTTTCGCTCGGAAAGCTGGCCGCCGGGATGCGGATCGTGCGGGACGACGGCGGGGCGATCCGCTTCCGCCACGCGGTCATCCGGGCATTGATTGGCTTCCTGGAGATCTACCTGACGTTCGGCGGAATCGCGATTGTCGTTGCCCTGTTCGATGACAGGTCGCGGCGGCTCGGCGACATTGTGGCCGGAACATATTCGCTGCGCCGACGCGTCCCGGTGGAGCCGCCGGTCGTGGCGGTCACCCCGCGGTATCTTCACGCCTGGGCGGCCGCGGCGGACATTGGCCGGATCCCGGATGCCCTGGGCCGCCGCGCGGCACAGTTCGTCCGGCAGGCACCACGGATGTCTCCGCTGTCACGCAGCGGAATGGCAGCGTCCCTTGCATCGGAAGTGGCCGCCTTCGTGGCCCCGGCTCCGCCGTCCGGCACGACTCCCGACGATTACCTTGCGGCGGTCCTTGCCGAGCGCCGCAGCCGCGAGCTCCGGCGCCTCGAGCAAGCCAGGAAACAGAGCGGCAGGATCGGCGAACGCCTCCACCGCCTCCCCTTCAGCGCCGGCCGGGACACCCCCGCGGGCTAACGTTTGGCGTACTGCGCCCAGGGGATGTTCCAGTCACCGTAGCCTTCGAGCGGCTCGACGGCCGCCGCGCCGGTGTTGAGGACCTGGACCACGTCCCCTGTCTTCATGTTGTTGAAGAACCACACGGCGTCCGCGGGCAGCAGCCCCACGCAGCCGTGCGACACGTTGGAGACCCCCACGTAGCTCCACGCAGACTCAAGGGCCTGGTGGACGTAGACACCGGACCACGTGAGCCTGTTGGCGTACTCCACGGTGAGCGGCGGGTAGTAGCCTTTGTCCCCCGGCTTGAGGCCGATGCTGCCGGCGTTGAACTTGGAACGCCGTTCCTGCTGCAGGATGACGGCGTAACCCGTGGGTGACCGCCATTCGGGATTGCCCAGAGTGACGGGAGCAGTCTTGACGAGCTTGCCGTCGAAATAGACCTTCATGGTCTTGGTGATGTCGTCCACGACCGCCAGGCGCTGCGTGCCGACCTTGAACTGCACCTTGGCATTGAAGTTGCCGATCATCTTGTTGCCGAAGTCGACGCCGAAGAGCTTCATGTCCAGGCTGACCCGGCTGTTGGACGCCCAGAACTTCTCTGGCCGGATGCGGGCGCGCTGGTCCGAGTACCAGTGCCAGGCCACGGGCTGCTTGGAGGAAACGGTGATCTTCACTGCCTTCTCCACGGCGGCCTTGTTGGCCACAGGTTCGCTGAAGACGATGTCGATGGGCTGCCCCGCCCCGACGGTGGAGCCGTTCTCCGGATAGACGGCGGCGTCCGCCTCGTTGGCGCTTTCAACCGTGTGGAAGGTCTGGCTCCTCTTGGTTTCCCGGCCCGCCTCATCCACGATCGTGAAACTGTAGCAGTAGGCCGTGTTGAAGAGCAGCGGGTCCAGGGTGGTCCACGTGCTGCCGTCGGCACTCACCGTGCCCTTGACCGGCGCTCCGCCCGAAGTGGGCGCCAGCACCACGTCCTTGACGAGTCCGTTTACGGCCTTCACCGATGGTGCCACCGCCGGGTTGACGCCCTTGGCGCCGTCCGTGGGCGTGACACCCAGTTCGACGGCCTTGACCACGGGGGCGGCCAGTCCGGGCTCATTGCGGACGGGCGTGGAAGCCTCGGATTCGGGCGCGGGGTTTGCCCAGCCCGGCGCGGTGGCGACACCGATTCCTCCTGCGGCAACCGCAGCGCAGAGCGCCACGACGGCGAGGATCTTGCCGATCTTCCGCGTGTTCTTATCCGTCATGACAGATTCTCCATGTCCCCCGCCGGGCCGCCCGTCGGCGTCCGTCCGTGTGCCCAGCAGTAACGCTGACCAGTCAATTTTATCGCACGGCAGGGCAACACCCCGCCCGGGCCATGCGGGCGGGGGCATGGCACACCCGGCGCCGCCCTCCGGGGCGTCCGGTGCCAGCGCCTAGTAGCGGTAGTGCTCGGGCTTGTACGGACCGGCCACGTCCACGTCGAGGTAGTCAGCCTGGTCCTTGGACAGCCCGGTCAGTTCTACGCCCAGCGCACCGAGGTGCAGCCGGGCCACCTTCTCGTCGAGGATCTTCGGCAGGACATAGACCTGGTTGTCGTATTCCCTCGCGCCCGCAGGCTGGTCCTTCTTCGTGAACAGCTCGATCTGGGCGATCGTCTGGTTCGCGAAGGAGTTGCTCATGACGAACGACGGGTGGCCGGTCGCGTTGCCCAGGTTCAGGAGCCGTCCCTCGGAGAGGACGATGATGGACCGTGCTTCGGCGCCGTCCGCGGCGTCGCCTTCGAAGACCCATTCGTGGACCTGGGGCTTGATTTCGACCTTCCTGATGCCGGGAACCCGGCCGAGGCCCGCCATGTCGATCTCGTTGTCGAAGTGGCCGATGTTGCCCACGATGGCCTTGTTCTTCATCCCGACCATGTGCTCGGCCATGATGACGTCCTTGTTGCCCGTGGTGGTGATGAAGATGTCACCCTGCGCCAGAACAGTCTCAAGCTTTGCCACCTGGTAGCCGTCCATGGCCGCCTGCAGCGCACAGATGGGATCGATCTCGGTGACGATCACCCGGGCGCCCTGGCCGCGGAGCGCCTCGGCGGCGCCCTTTCCGACGTCGCCGTAACCGCAGACGACGGCGACCTTGCCGCCGATCAGGACGTCGGTGGCCCGGTTGAGGCCGTCCGGCAGCGAGTGACGGATCCCGTATTTGTTGTCGAACTTGCTCTTGGTCACGGAGTCGTTGACGTTGATGGCGGGGAAGAGCAGCTTGCCTTGCTCGGCCAGCTGGTAGAGGCGGTGCACGCCGGTGGTGGTTTCCTCGCTGACGCCGTGGATTCCTGCGGCGAGGCGTGTCCACTTCTTCGGGTCCTCGGCCAGGGTCCGGCGCAGGAGGTCAAGGACGATGCCGTATTCCTCGGGATCGTTGGCCCCGGCGGCCGGAACGGCGCCGGCAGCCTCGAACTCGACACCGCGGTGCACCAGCAGCGTGGCGTCGCCGCCGTCGTCGAGAATCATGTTCGGCCCCAGCTCGGGGTTCGTGTCGGCGCCCGGCCAGGTGAGGATCTGCTCGGCAGTCCACCAGTATTCCTCGAGGGTCTCGCCCTTCCAGGCGAAGACCGGAACACCCTGCGGGTCCTCGACGGTGCCCTTGCCGACCACGACGGCGGCCGCGGCCTCGTCCTGGGTGGAGAAGATGTTGCAGGATGCCCAGCGGACCTCGGCGCCGAGCGCGGTCAGGGTCTCGATGAGGACGGCCGTCTGCACGGTCATGTGCAGCGAACCCGCGATGCGTGCGCCCTTCAGCGGCTGGCTGGGCCCGAATTCCCGGCGCAGGGACATCAGTCCGGGCATTTCGTGCTCGGCGAGGCGGATCTGGTGGCGTCCGGCCTCGGCCAGGGAGATGTCGGCAACCTTGTAATCGAGAGTCATGGGAATCCTTTGCTGTATCCGGCGTCGTGGCTTCTGCGGTGCGGGCGGGAGTTTAGGCGGTGGGTGCGGCCGTCGCGGGGCCGTCGTGCTGGTCCGAACGGGCAGCGTTGGCCGCGGCGACGAGTTCGGGGGGAAGGAGCAGGGGAATGCCGTCTTCAATGGCGTAGCGCATCGGTTCGCCATTGTCTGCCGGGGCGGTTGAGACGAGCTCCTCGCCTTCCTGGGTCAGGGCCGATCCGGTGACCGGGCACCGCAGGACGGACAACAGTTCAGGACTGATCTTTGGCATGATGGTTGCTCCCTGCTGGGCGCGGCGCGCTGTGGCTGACGGATTTGCAGCTCCCAGCCTACCGCCAGTTCGGCGTCAGGACGGTTCGCGCAGGACACGCAGATGGCCCCGGCGGGCACCCTCCGTGCTGGCGGGCGCCTCGAGCGCTGAATGCGTGCCGCGCTGCCCTTGCGCAGGGGCTGTCCTGTCTCTTATACACATCTGGCCGGGAGGCCGCCTCGCGCACGGCGTCGGCCAGCGCCAGCAAGTCATCCGGGCCGGGCTGTGGCCGCTGCGACGGCATCGCTAGGCGCAGGACTTCCCAGCCCCGCGGCACGGTCAGGGAGCCGGCATGCTGCTCGCAGAGATCGTAACAATGCGGCTCCGCGTAGGTGGCCAGCGGTCCGAGGACCGCCGTGGAATCTGCGTAGACGTACGTCAAAGTTGCCACCGCGGACTGGCGGCAGGCTGACCTGGAACATTGACGGATAGCACCCACGACATCACAGACTACTCCGGGTGGGGATCGTTTTCCGACATTGACGGCGGCCCGCGCCGCGCCGGTGCCGCTCGGCGCGGATTATGTCGCGCAAATCATCCGCCGGGTTTAGAGTCTGTATATGCAGTCATCGCACCATGATTCGGGTTTTACGGTCCGGTTGGCTGACCCCGACGCTCCCCTAAACGCCACCGGCTCTGTTCCCGCGCGAAGCTTTGTGCAGCGCCGGCGCAACCGGCACGGACGCGGGCTCCGCGGCGAACTGATGCTGCCCACGCTGCCCGCTTACCGGACGCGCTCGGACCGGTTCGACGAATTCGTCATGGACTCCGCCCAGCGCCTCCACGACATCTGGGGCAAGCCGCTCGACGGCGTGCGGTTCGCCGTCGAGGAGATCCCGCCGAACCTGGAGCAGCTCGTGGCCGACAGATCGCCGGCCCCCCTTGGCTCCTACACGCCCGCCACCGAGGACGAGGGACCCGTCATTACGCTGTTCCGCAGGGTGGTTGAACAGGCGTGCCCGGTCCCGGAAGAACTTCAGGACCTCGTGCACGACGTTGTGGTCGAACACACTGCTGAAATGCTCGGCGTGGCGCCGGAGACCCTGGACCCTGTTTACCGCCGCCGCTACTGATTCGCGGCGGTAAACAGGGCCTGGCCGCAGTCCGGCAGGGCCTGCACCGCACACCGGACCTACTGGCCCAGCGTCACCTTCACTTTTTCCTGCCCCTCGGCGCCGGGAGCGATGGCGACCGTGGAGACGTCGTTGCGGCCCTCCCGCTCAAGGAGGACCGTGCCGTAGGCCGCGCCGCCGGAGGCGGACACCACGTAGGCGACGACCGGTGACTTTCCGATTTCGGCCGGCACCTTCAGGGACGTCGTGGTGCCCCCGGCGATGTTCGCGCTGGCGGCGGGACGGAGCTTGCCGTCGGCAGTGATGGGGGTGTAGGAAATGGTGGCCCGGTCATCCAGCGCCCCGAATACGAGCAGCCGCTCGCCGTCCTGCGGAACCGGCACAACATGCTGGCTGCCGAGCTGGGCCGTTGACGGCGCCCAACCAAAATCCGAACTTTGGCTGGCCTTCAGGCCCCGGTTCACGCGGGCGCCGGCCACGATGGTCACATCCGACGTCGCCGACACGGTGTACTGGCCGGCCGGAACGCCGGCCAGTGGAACCTCCGTCACCGTCCCGGCCTTGGCGGTAACGACGCCACCGCCGGGCAGCGCCTTCTGCCCGGCGCTCCCGAAGAGCTTGACCTCCACCACGGCATCAATGGGCCCCGGAACGGTGATCTGGAGGGAAGGTGCGGCGTCGAGGTAGCCTGGCGCGGCGGTGAGCGCTGCCAGCCCGTCCGGGTCCTGGATGTCGATTCCCGTCATGACCTGGCGGGCCGCCGGCGCGGTCCCGGGGGCAATGAAATCGACCCCTCCCGGCGTCAGACCCCGCAGCACGCTCTGCTGGATGAATGCGCTGACCGGTCCGCCCGTGCTGCGGGCGTGGACGCTTAACCGCTCTTCACCGGGGGCCAGGCCTGCCAGCACAATGGAGCGGGTGGATTTCGGAGCAACCAGCAGCCCCCTGCTGCCGGGGGCCTTGATCTGGCCGCTCTTGCCAAAAAGCTCCAGGCTGACCGTGGCTGGCGTGGTGGAGGCGTTGGTCATGTTCAGGACACTGCTGCGGCCCACTGCCGTATTGGCCCCCGTAAGCCAGAGGTCGTTCGACGGCGCCTGGCACGCAGCGGCGGCTGACCCTTGCAGGTCCCCGTCCGTAGCCGTGTAGTTCATGACGGCGGCTGCGGACGGCTGCCGGTTGCCCAGCGCGTCGGCACTCAGGACGCTGACGTCCTCCACGCTCCGCTGGGCGACGATGCCGGCGAGCTGGCCGGACGCGCCCGCCGGAGCTGTCGCACTGCCGGGAACGTCAGCAATGCGCAGCAGTTCCGAGCCGCCCAGTGCGGACAGCCTACTTCCGGGCAGCGAACCGCCGGCCGCGCTGACGACGGCCGCCGAGACGGAACTCCGGGCCGTGGCCGATACCGGACTGAACTGCGGGTCCGTCCCCACCGGCGTTCCTTCGAGCAGCTTCGCCGGGCCGGGGCACACATCCTGGCTGCTGCCCGCAGGAACGGAAGCCAGCGGGATCTCGAGCCGGCGGTCACTGGCGGGCTGCGGAGCGAGGGAGGCAGCTGAGACCAGGCCGCCCCCGGCCGCCAGAATCGCTACCGCCGACAGCAGGCCGGTAACCATGCCGCGGCGTGCGGGGCGCCTGCCCTTTTTTGCAGGTTTCGCCCGTTCTTCGCTGCGGACGCCGACTCCTTCGGAGGGTGCCGGTGAAGACGCTGCCGGTGTTCCGGCGTCGTTCTCTTCCTTATGCATTCTGGTATTCCTTACGCAGGGAGCCTTCGTCCCTGGACAGGCCGGTATTGGGGCGCCGTGCCGGCATGGGCAGCGCCAGGAGGACTGTCAGGCCGATCACCGCCGCCTGGATGATTCCCGTCCACGGCGCCCACGGGCTCTCGTAGCGGACGGTGACCTGCCCCGCCTGCGTAGGCAGCGTGAATGCCTGGGACCAGCCCGAGGTGGTGGAGGTGAGCCTGCGGCCGTCGTGCCAGGCGGTCCAGCCCGGGTCCGCGCGCTCCGCGAGGACCAGGAGCCTGCCTTCGGGGCCCTTCGGCACGGCCGTTTCCACGTTGGTAAGGCCCGACGGAAGGAGACTGATCGTAGCGCCCTTGCCGTCGACGATGCGGACGCGGTGGGCGACGTCGGCGGGCTGCAGGACGGCCTGGTTCAGCGGGCTGACTCGCCATAGCCAGCCGGAGTCCGTCTGGCCCACGGCCACGAGCCCGGGCACGGCGTCCATGCGGCTCGCCGTCAGCTGCGCCGCGGTGTCCGACGCGCGGAGCACCACGAACTGTCTCTTATACACATCTAGATGTGTATAAGAGACAGGACCTGGAACATTGACGGATAGCACCTGGCCCGCGACGAGCGTGGCCACGGTGGTGCGAAGCGCGGCTGTGACTTCGTCATCCTCGCGCACCGATTCGCTGCCCGGATTCCCCGGATGTTGCGCGCCGAGGCGATGGTGGAAAGGCCGTCCAGCGTTGTGCCGGCACCGCGCATCAGCGAGGCGTCGTACGTCTCGTCCTCACCCGTGCCGATCAGCAGGGTGCGTGACTGCTCCGGACCTTCACCGCGGTCGATGGCCGTGGCAGGAAGGCTTCGCGGATTCGTGGCAGCCACGAGGCGGGGAGTTCCCAGGGCAGGTGTGTCCGCAGCGGCCCCTGCAGTAGCGGCGGGCTGGAGAACGTTCTGGGCCGCCCAGGCGGCGAGGCCCGCGGCCGGACCGGCAAGGAGGAGCACTACGGCCACCGCCGCAGCGGAACGGACCAGGATGGCCCGCCCGGCCGCGCGGCGCAGTTTCAGGAGCCTTGCCGGCTGAAGCGGCGCCGGCTTCGGGGAAGTGCGGGGCCCGGCAAGGGAAAGCAGGGCGTCGCCGCCGATGAGTGCCGCCCCGAGCAGCGCGAACACGGCGGCGGACACCACGGGCCCGG
This sequence comes from Arthrobacter sp. KBS0703, assembly GCF_002008315.2. Lineage (NCBI taxonomy): Bacteria > Bacillati > Actinomycetota > Actinomycetes > Micrococcales > Micrococcaceae > Arthrobacter > Arthrobacter sp. KBS0703. The sequence continues at coordinate 2,606,945 of NZ_MVDG02000001.1, forward strand.
CGAACGGCGCCACCAGGGCCTGCTCCGTGGCTCCGGTGGCGACGTGCCCGGCCAGCCATCCCCGGCCAGCACAACGAGCGCGCCCGCCCACAGGGCCCGGGCAACGCGGACGCGCCGAGCCGGAATGAGCAGCGCAGCCACCGCCAGTGCGAGCACCGGCGCGCCGATCAGGAGCGCCAGCACGAGTGCCCATGGCACGGGACCGGCCGCGAAAAACGCCAGGCCGGACAGCCCGGCTGCGGAGTCGAAGCTGAGGGGCTGGCCCAGAACCTGCTGCCAGAGCGGAGCCGCGTCGAACGCCAGCGGCAGTCCCGGATCGGCGAGAAGGGCCCGGGGCCGGTCCAGGGTGGACAGGGCGAACGGGACGAACAGAGCCGCGCTCGGCAGCAGGGCCCACCACAGGGTGCGTCCCCTCCCCGCAGCAGCAGCCCGCTCAGGACCACGACGACGGCGGCCGGCACCAGGAGCGACGGCGCCGAAGCGGTGACTACGGCCAAGGCGAGCCCTGCCGCTGCGGCAGCCGTCCAGGACGGTGTGCCGTTGACGCCGGGTTTCACCGGTAGCTTGTCACCCTGATGCCGCTGGCCCGTGGCGGGCACGGCAAAGCGGCCGCGTCCGATCGCGGAGCCTGTGGCGCGCAGCAGCGCGAGCACCAGCAGAGGCATCATGACGTGGGCCACGAGGGCGCCCACGCGTCCCTGGTTGACGGCGATCTGCAAGGCCGGTGCCCCGGCCCAAACGACCGCCGCTGCGAGCCGGAACCGGCGGAGCGACGTCAAGGCGCCCGAAGCGAACCAGGCGGCCAGCCCGGACAACGGCATGGCAAGCAGGAGCAGCCAGATGAGGGCGCCGTTCGCGTTTCCCCCGCCCAGCAGGCCCAGGACCCACAGGACGTAGCCAAAGGGATCACCGTGGCCCGGCAATCCGGCGCCGAGTCCGATCCACCAGCTCGAGGCGTGATGCCAGATGTCCCCCAGCCTGGCGGAGGCCGGCAGGAGTGCGCCTCCGGCGGCGGCGTCGGCCTGGAAGAGTGCGGCCAGTCCGGCAAAGGAAGCCACCGAGGCAAGAATCACGGCGGCGAGGGCGCCGTTACCCACCCAGCCGCGTTCGCTGGTGGAGAGAGCAGCGAAGTCGTTCGTGGAGTCGCCGCTGGGCTGTTCCGCCAGTGAATCGTTCCCGCTGTCGGCCGCCTGTGTATCGTCGTCGGCGCCCAAAGCTTCCATGAGCGAACGCCGGTGGCCCCACACTTCGCGCCGTTCGGTCTGCAGCGCGTTGACCACCGAGCGCCGCACGCGGCGGGTGCGGGCGGCATTCCGGCGCCCGCGGAAGACTGCCCGGGCGGCCAAGGGCCGCCAGTGTCGCCAAAAGCTGGGAGAAGCCGTGCCCCGGGTCCTTCACGGCAATGCTGAAGACCAGCTTGAAGATGCTGCCCAGCAGCGCCCCCACCGTGTGCAGCGGGACCGCCCACAGCGGTGCATGCTTGAGCCGGAGGTGCACCTGGGCCCGGCGCGCGGCCGTGGCGGTGCCCAGTGCATGCGGTCGGTGCGCAACGTGGAACATTTTGGCGCTGGGCACCACGACAACGCGGTGTCCGGCCAGCCGGTTCCGCCAGCAGAAGTCCACGTCGTCACCGGTGCCGGCGAGCGCCGGATCAAAACCTTTGAGGTGTTCCCAGACGTCGCGCCGGACCAGCATTCCGGCAGAGTTGACGGCGAAGGTGTCGGAGCGGCCGTCATACTGGCCCTGGTCGAGCTCATCCGCTTCGATCAGGGTGAGCCGCTCGGCCCAGCGGCTGGTGGAAAGTCCGACGTCGATCAGCCGCCGCCTGTCGTCCCAGTCCAGTTGCTTGCACCCTGCCACCGTGACTGACGGCGCACGCTCCACGGCCTGCAGCAGCTCCGCCAGCGCCTCCGGGGCGGGGGCTGCATCATCGTGCAGGAGCCAGATCCATTCGGAGGCAGTCTCCTCGGTTTCCGGGTTCCACGGGGCCAGTGCAGCAAGGCCTGCCGATACGGCAGCGCCCATCCCTGTTTTGCCGGCGCGGATACGGGTGACGCTGGCTTTGCCGAACGCACCTGCAAGGAGGGCGGCGGAATTGTCCTGTGAACCTGTATCCACCCCGATCGCAGCGTCCGCCGGCCGGGTCTGGCCCGCCAATGCCGCCAGGGTCCTGGGGAGATAGTCACTGCCGTTATGGGCAACCACAACGGCAGTGACGTGCACTTCCTGAAGAATTAGACTGCTCGCTTCCTCAGCCGACGGCGCTCACGTTCGGAGAGGCCTCCCCAAATACCAAAGCGCTCATCGTTCGCCAAAGCATATTCAAGGCACTGGGACCGGACGTTGCACGCTCCGCAGACCTTCTTGGCGTCCCGTGTGGAGCCTCCCTTTTCGGGGAAGAACGCCTCAGGGTCAGTCTGCGCGCACAGAGCATCAGTCTGCCAGCCGAGCTCGCCTTCGTCGTCGAAGTCCTGCTCGCGGGGCAAACCTATCCATACCGGCTGGGTCAGCGTGCCCGCTCCGGGGGTCCGCAGTTCCATCGGCGGATCGCTGAGGTCCTCGTCCAGCTCTGGCCGGCCGCCCAGCAGTGCTTCATGCTCTGCCAGGAACGCGGTGGCCTGGTCCTGCAACGACGCAGTGGTGTCCAAGTTGTACCGCTCGGCGGCATCCGGATCAGCCGGATCTACGTACCAGTCACTCGGCACGCCCCGCGAGCGGTATTTTGCAGTGGCCTGGCCGGCCACAACGGCTTCCTCATGGATACGCTCAACTTGCCCCATGGCGTCCCCTCCCCGAATAGTGCAGCCTTTGCCCGGACGCTCAGGACACTAGGTTTGTGTGCCCGAGCTTCGCGGTGGCTTTGATTACTAATTACACGCGTGTAAGTAATGGGAGTCAAGCCGTCGCCCGGATAATAATCAATGGCCGACCTGATCACGGGCCGCGCCACGCCCGGGAATTTTTTCGCGGGACCGGATTCCGGGGTCGCATAATTTGACAGCAAGCTTAGTGTTTGGTTAGCGTGCACCGCAATTCCGCGGAAACCGCAGGAATGCGGCACGTTATCGCAAAACGACATTAGTAACGCGATGTGTCGGAGATCACGGCTTCCGGATGGTTGATCCGGGCGGCCGCGGCCCTCGCGGGCTGTGCCGGGGACTGCTGACGCCGGCGGCGGACACCGGCCCAGCGGCCGGCCTGGGCGCTGCCCGGTCCAGCCACGACCCCGGTGGACACAGGTGCGCTGCGTGGCAAGATGAAGCCATGAACATCCCGGCCATTGATCTGATGACGGCCCTGCGCTCGGGCCACTCCACCTCCCCCCGCCTCACCTGGTACGGACCCGACTCGGAGCGTGTGGAGCTCTCCGGCCGGGTGCTGGATAACTGGGTGGCAAAGACAAGCAACCTTTTGCAGGACGAACTCGACGCAGGACCCGGAACGCGGCTGCGGCTTGACCTGCCGGCACACTGGAAATCCATGATCTGGGCCCTTGCGGCCTGGCAGCTCGGCATGGAGGTGATCCTGGACGGCGACGGCGCGGAGCTACTGGCGACCTCCGAGCCGACGCGGGCCGGGGACGGGTTCGACGCCGTCATTGCGGTGCCGCTGCCCGCCCTGGCCATGCGGTGGCCTGGTGAACTGCCCGCCGGTGTTCTCGACTACGCGGCTGAGGTCCGCTCGCACGGTGACGTCTTCATGGCCCACAACGATCCGGATCCAGGTCAGCCGGCCGTCCGACGCGCCGGCGGCACAGCCGTGCGCCATGGGGAACTGCTGGACGGGTTCGCCGCCGGGCACGAGGGCGGGGCCAGGCTGCTGGTCAAAGCCGCTGACGGGCTGGAGGCCGCGCTGGCCAACGCCCTCGGCGTGTGGAAGAACGACGGGTCAGTGGTGTTGGTGCACGGCGACGTGGAGCTCACGGACAAACTGCTCGCGGCGGAGCGCATCCACGGCGATTGAAATCCGCGCCGCCGCACTCACTCCCGGCGGGCCGGAACTTCCGGATCCTCGGCTGCCGGCTCCGCCTGGCGGGCGGCCGGCTTGGCGGCATGGTGGTGCTCGATGAGCTCGTGGTCGTGGGAAAACTCCGGCTCCTGGTCCAGCTCCTGGTTGAACACGAGGAACCGGTAGGCAAAGAAGCGGACAACGGTAGCCACGAGGATGCCGACGATGCCGGCGGCGAAGAGCATGTTCTTGTCCGTGACGCCCATCGAATACTTGGCCAGGGCCGTGAAACCGGTGGAAATGCCAATACCGATGCCGTTGATCAGGATGAACATGAAGAACTCACGCAACACATTGGCCTGGCGGCGGTGGCGGAACGTCCAGAGGCGGTTGGCGATCCAGGAAAACACGGTGGCCACTGTGGCCCCCACGAACCGGGCCTTGGCTTCGCTGTCCGTCATGGGACCGTGCATGAGGTAGTAGGTCAGTCCGTTGTCAATGACGAACGCCACACCGCCCACGGCACCGAACTTCGCCACCTCGCGCCAAAACAGCGAGGCGAGTCCCCGGATGCGCTCTGCAAGTGTGTTAAACATGACCCTCCGTGGCCGTCTGAATACTGGGGGCCGTTGGGCCAAGCTCCCATTTTAGCCCGGTTTCCCGTGAGTATCCTCAACGGGGGAACCGCCCACGGCGCTCCCGTAGCGGGCTGCGGCATGGATATCGGGCAATTTAGGGCGCTTCGCCGCCGTCGAAGCCGGTAACCGCGCTCCTTTTCTGTAGGCTGGCATATGTGACTTTTCCAGTAATCGGCGTGGTTGGCGGCGGCCAGCTTGCGCGCATGATGGCCCCAGCCGCCACCGCATTGGGCTTTGAACTCCGCGTCCTGGCCGAAGGCGAAGACGTTTCCGCAGTCTCAGCCGTGGCGAACGCCCCTGTGGGCGACTACAAGGATCTCGCTGCGCTCCTGGAGTTCTCCAAGGGCTTGGACGTGTTGACCTTCGACCACGAGCACGTTCCCGGCGAGCACCTCCATGCCCTGATCGAAGCCGGAGTCAACGTCCAGCCGGGGCCCGACGCACTCATCAACGCCCAGGACAAACTCGTCATGCGTGCCGCCATCGACCGCCTCGAGCTTCCCAATCCCGTATGGGCATCTGTGGACGACGTGGCCGGGCTCATCGCGTTCGGCGACAGGACCGGGTGGCCAGTAGTGCTCAAGATGCCGCGCGGCGGCTACGACGGCAAGGGCGTCCGCATCGTCAGCTCCGCCGAGGACGCCGCGGAAACGGCGGACTGGTTCGAAGCCATGAGCCCGCTCCTCGCCGAAGCCAAGGTAGAGTTCAGCCGTGAACTGTCCGCCCTCGTGGCACGCACGCCGGACGGCGCGTCCCGGGCCTGGCCCGTGGTCCACACCATCCAGGTGGACGGCGTCTGCGACGAAGTGATCGCGCCCGCACAGGACATCCCCCTCGAGGTTGCCGCGTCGGCAGAAGAGGCAGCCCTGCGGATCGCCAACGAACTCGGCGTCACCGGAGTCATGGCCGTGGAGCTCTTCGAGACGCCCGGGACCGGGGCCGGCTTCCTCATCAACGAACTGGCCATGCGTCCGCACAACACCGGCCACTGGACCCAGGACGGCTCCGTCACGAGCCAGTTCGAACAGCATCTCCGGGCGGTCCTCAACCTCCCCCTGGGCGCCACCGACGTTCTCGGCCAGGTGGTGGTGATGAAGAACTTCCTGGGCGGCGACAACCAGGACCTGTTCTCCGCCTACCCGGCGGCCCTGGCGGCGGAACCCGCCGCGAAAGTCCACTGTTACGGGAAATCCGTGCGACCCGGCAGGAAGATAGGTCATGTCAACCTGGTGGGCGCATCCGTTGCGGACGTCGGATCCCTGCGGCAACGGGCAACTGCGGTGGCCAGCATCATCCGCGACGGCAGGCTGCCGGCCGACGCAGGACCAGCAACAACCGAGGAGAACGCATGAGCCCCGAAACACCCGCCCCACTGGTCGGCCTCGTCATGGGGTCGGATTCGGACTGGCCCGTGATGGAGGCCGCCGCTGATGCCCTGGCAGAGTTCGGCATCCCCTTCGAGGCCGACGTTGTCTCCGCGCACCGCATGCCCACCGAAATGATCCGGTACGGACAGACGGCCCACGAGCGCGGTCTCCGCGTGATCATCGCCGGGGCCGGCGGCGCAGCCCACCTGCCGGGCATGCTGGCCTCCGTCACTCCGTTGCCCGTCATCGGCGTGCCGGTCCCGCTCAAGACCCTCGACGGCATGGACTCGCTGCTCTCCATCGTGCAGATGCCCGCCGGAGTCCCCGTGGCGACAGTCTCCATTGCCGGCGCCCGGAACGCCGGCCTGCTTGCCGTGCGGATGCTGGCAGCCGGAACGGACGACCTCGCCGTGCGCCTGCGCGCCGAGCTCATGGACTTTGCGCAAGAGCTGAACGACGTGGCCAGCCGGAAGGGCGCCAACCTCCGGCAGAAAGTCAATGAAGTCTTCTCCGACAACAACGTCGGTCTCCGGGGCAGCCGTTAGGGATCCGTCATGGCCAACAACGAACTGCCATCCAAGGGCCTGCTGACGGACCCCGTCCGGAATCCGGCGAGTGCGCCGGAGCCCGTCCGCACGAAGCGCGCCTTCCTGCTGATCCTCCTGACGCTCTTCGTGCCGGGGAGCGCCCAGATCGTGGCGGGCGACCGCAAGCTTGGCCGCATAGCACTGCGGGTCACGCTCAGCGTCTGGGCTGTGGCGATCCTGGCCCTGGTGTTGCTGTTCACCAACCGCACCCTGCTCATCAACATTGTCACCAACCCGATCGCCTCACTGCTCATCGTCCTCATCCTCGCGGCCCTGGCAGTCGGCTGGTTCGTGCTGTTCGTCAACACGCTGCGGCTCATCCGGCCGGTCCTCCTTCCGCGGGGGATGCGGCCAGCGGTCGGCATCACGCTGGCCCTCGCGATGGTGCTCAGCAGCGGCTCGCTCGGCTATGCGGCCTACCTGCTCAACGTGAGCCGCAACGCGATCGGCAGCATCTTCAATGCCAACGGCCCGGCGATCGATCCCGTGGACGGCCGGTACAACTTCCTCATGATGGGCGGCGACGCGGGCGCAGACCGCACCGGCCGGCGGCCGGACAGCCTGTCCGTCCTCAGCGTGGACGCCGAGAGCGGCAAGACGGCCATCATCTCCATTCCCCGCAACCTGCAGAACGCCCGGTTCAGCGAGGGCTCCCCCATGCGCCAGGTGTATCCCGACGGCTACAACTGCGGCAACGACTGCCTCATCAACGCCATCAACACCGAGGTCACCAACGAACACAAGGACCTCTACCCCGGCGTGGCCGATCCCGGCGCGCAGGCGACCCTGGAAGCCGTGTCCGGAACCCTGGGCATCACCGTCCAGGCGTACGTACTGGTGGACATGGACGGCTTCGCCAAGCTCATCGATGCCATGGGCGGAATCCGGATCAAGGCCGGCGGCTGGGTGCCCATCAGCGGCGACATGATCGACGAGGCGAACGGCATCCATGGCATGCCCCTCGGCTGGATCCCCGCCGGCGAACAGAAGCTGGATGGCTACCACGCGCTGTGGTACGGACGTTCCCGTGAGTTCGTTGACGACTACGCACGGATCCAGCGGCAGCAGTGCGTCCAGCAGGCCATGCTGAGGCAACTGGACCCGGCCACGCTGCTCTCGAAGTTCGAAGACATCGCCAACGCCGGCACCAAGGTGGTGGAGTCCAACATCTCCTCCAGCCAGCTGGGAAGCTTCGTTGACCTGGCCATGAAGGCCAAGGGCAAGGAGATCCGCCGCCTCACTATTGGTCCGCCGGACTTCGCCGCGTCGTTCTCCACGGTGCCTGACTTCGACGTCATCCACGACCGTGTCCGGAAGCTCCTCGACTCGCAGAGTTCCTCGTCACCGGCCGCGGCCGGTCCTGACGACACCGTGCTCCAGCCGCAGAGCGCGGCCGGCTGTCTCTTATACACATCTAGATGTGTATAAGAGACAGGGCCGGTCCACCGCTGCGCGTACCAGCAACCACACCCGCGCCGTCGCCGTCGCCGTCGTCGTCGTCGGATTTCACGCCGGTGACCACCACGCCGGCCGGCGAACCTATTACCGAAAAGATGCTGAACCAGCTCAAGCGCGAGGGGAACGAGCAGGCCATCCGGGATCTCGTGGCCACCAACGGCCAGTGCGCTCCCCTTTAGTCACACCTGCTTCAAGAGAGAAGGACACCCGGCTGTGTACGAAATCGACAATGTCCTCAGGCCGTACGCCTGGGGATCGACGACGGCGATCGCCGGACTGCTCGGCCGGCCGGAGTCGGGCGGCCCCGAAGCGGAGCTGTGGATCGGCGCGCACCCGGATTCCCCGTCGGTGGCCACCCGTCCGGACGGCACCACGGCGCCACTGGACGAGCTGATTTCCGAGGATCCCGACCATTTCCTGGGCGAGGCATCGGTCGCTGAATTCGGCCCCCGCCTCCCCTTCCTCACCAAGGTCCTCGCCGCGGCCAAGCCGCTCTCGCTGCAGGTCCATCCCAGCCTCGAACAGGCCAGGGCCGGTTTTGCCCGCGAGAACGCTGACGGCGTCCCGGCCGATGCACCGAACCGCAATTACCGGGACGACAACCACAAGCCGGAAATGATCTTCGCGCTCACCCCGTTCGACGCGCTGTGCGGTTTCCGGGAAACGGCGAAGTCCCGGGACGTTTTCCTCCACCTGGCCGGGTGCCTGGAGCTCTCCGGCTCCGGCGTGCCGCAGATCCTGACCGAGGTGATTGATGACCTTTCTCTGCCTGAGGAGGACGCCGCGCTGCGGGCAGCGTTCGAGCGGCTGATCGCGGGCGGGGAGGGCGTCCAGGAGGCGACGTCGAGGGTTGTTGAGGCGCTGACGTCCGGCGCGCCGATGGCGCCCTACCAGCCGGAACTTTCCACGGTGCTCAGCCTCAACAGCGAGTACCCCGGAGATCCGGGGGTGCTGATTTCCCTGCTGCTGAACCGGCTCTCGCTGGAGCCCGGCGAAGCCGTATATCTTCCCGCCGGCAACGTGCATGCGTACCTGCACGGCCTCGGCGTCGAGGTCATGGCCTCCTCGGACAACGTGCTCAGGGGCGGGCTGACGCCGAAGTTCATCGATGTGCCCGAGCTGCTGAACACCATTGCCTTCGAGTCCGTGGGCGTTCCCATGCTCCGCGCGGAAGCCTCGGACCTGGGCCAGGAGCTGTACCAGCCGCCCTTCCGCGAATTCCAGCTCCAGCGGATCGCGCTGCTGCCGGACGGAGCCCCCGTGCCGCTGGCGCAATCAGGTGCGGCGGTAATCATCGTGGTTGAGGGGTCCGTCTACCTTGACTCGCCGAGGGGTGACCTTAAACTGGGCCGCGGCGGGAGCGCGTTCCTGCCGGCCGCTGACGCCCCCGTGAATGTCCACTCTGTCTCCGGTGCCGGGGAAACAGCCGTGGCCTTCGCCGTGACCACCTCGATGAAGGCCTGAGCCCGGTGGAATACTTCCTGCAGACCCAGGCATGGGCTGATTTCCAGACCTCGCTGGGCCGGACGGTTCACCGGGACTCCGGCCCGGGGTGGAGCTTCCTCGCTGTTGAGGAAAAGAACCCCGCGGGCAAGGTGCTGTATGCGCCGTATGGACCGGTGGCCGAGTCCGTCGACGCATTTGATGCCGCCCTGGCGGCCCTTCGGGTTGTGGCGAAGTCCTGCGGCGCCGTCTTCATCCGGATCGAGCCCGCAGCGGCAGGACTGGATCCGGCAACGGCCCCGGCGGCGCTCCGAAGCCGCGGACTGCAGCCTGCCCCGGTCAATCAGCAGCCCGAGCTCAGCTGGATTGTGGACCTCGACCGGGACTTCAAAGAAGTCCTTGCCGAGATGAAGCCGGTCAACCGCAACCTCTACCGGAACATCCACAAGAAGGGCGTCACGTTCCGCTCGTCGCAGGATCCGGAGGACATCCGCGTGCTCCTGAACTTCCTGCATATGACGGCCAGGCGCAACGGCTTCAAGCCACAGAGTGACGAGTACCTGAGCCAGGTGGCCGCCGCCATGATGCCCGCCGGCGCCGCCACGCTGTTCATCGCCGAGCTCCACGGCGGGCCCATCGCGGCTGCCCTGGCGTACGATTCAGCGGACACTCGGACCTATGCCCACGCGGCCATGGACGACACGCATCGGAAGCTGAGTGCCGGCATCCCCCTGCTAGTGACGCTGATGGCCGATGCCCAGGACAAGGGCCTCAAGCACGTGGACCTCTGGGGCGTGGCCCCGGCCGACCAGCCGGACCACAAGTGGGCCGGCTTCACGGCGTTCAAGAAGTCCTTCGGCGGCCGCGAGATCGCCTACCCCGGAACATGGGACCTGCCGGTCAACAAGCCCCGCTACGCGGCCTACCAGGTGGCCCGAAAGCTCCGCGACACCCTGCGCTCGGTTTTGACGCGAACTGGCAGATAAGCCCTCAGTTCCGTTCTTTGCCGGCAGTGGCTGCCAGTTCGCGCCGAACGGATCGGCGAGGACGGACCGCCGAGAAGCGCCCAGACTCTTTCGACGACGAACGGCCGCTCGCCGTCCAGGTCGCTCCTGTGCCCACGGACTTCCCGCCAGCCCAGACGTTCCGTCACACGCTGCCGCTTGATGTCGCATCGGTACTGGTCCGAATCGCGGGACAGGACGACGCCGGCGCTTAACGCGAACTGGCAGCTAATGACCCCAAAACTTTGGATTTGAGGTCATTTGCTGCCAGTTCGCGCTGTTAGGCGGTGGGGCTAGCGGCGGGCGTAGCCTTCCCACTTGCTGGCCTGGTGCTCGCCATCGACAAAGCGGATGGTGCCGGACTTGGAGCGCATGACGATCGACTGCGTCAGCACCTTGTCCTTGGAGTAGCGGACGCCCTTGAGGAGGTCGCCGTCGGTGATGCCGGTGGCGGCGAAGTAGCAGTTGTCGCTGGAGACGAGGTCGTTGGTCGAGAGCACGCGCTCGAGGTCGTGGCCGGCGTCGATCGCCTTCTGCTTCTCGTCGTCGCTTGTGGGCCACAGGCGTCCCTGGATGACGCCGCCGAGGGACTTGATGGCGCAGGCCGCGACGATACCTTCCGGGGTTCCGCCGATGCCCATGAGGGCGTCCACGCCAGTGCCCGCACGGGCCGCCGCGATGGCACCGGCGACGTCGCCGTCCATGATGAACTTCGTGCGCGCGCCGGCTTCACGGATTTCCTCCACGAGGGGGCGGTGCCGGTCGCGGTCCAGGATCATAACGTTGAGCTGGTTGACCTTGACGCCCTTGGCCTTGGCGATCAGGTGCAGGTTCTGCTTGACCGGCAGGCGCAGGTCCACCATGTCGGCCGCTTCCGGGCCGGTGACGAGCTTTTCCATGTAGAACACGGCGGAGGGGTCGAACATGGAGCCACGTTCGGCAACGGCCAAGACCGCCAGGGCATTGTTGATGCCGAGGGCGGTCAGGCGGGTTCCGTCGATGGGGTCGACGGCGACGTCGCACTCGGGGCCGGTGCCGTCACCGACGTGCTCGCCGTTGAAGAGCATGGGGGCTTCGTCTTTTTCGCCTTCACCGATGACCACAACGCCGTTGAAGTGGACAGTCTGGAGGAACGAGCGCATGGCGTCGACGGCGGCACCGTCGGCCTTGTTCTTGTCACCGAAACCCACCCAGTGGCCGCCGGCGATCGCCGCGGCCTCGGTGACGCGGACAAGCTCAAGTGCTAGGTTGCGGTCCGGCTCGTCGATGCCAACGGCAAGCGACGGGGAAAGCGTGGAATACTTCTGGGTCATGGACGCTGGTGACACGTGAACCTCTTCTTCGAGTGGCGATCATTGGACCCGCGATGCCTGAGGCGGCCAACGCGGTGATTCCTCTGTAACTGATCATAGTCGCGGTGGACCACCAAGGTCATGGGATGACCCACCCGCGTAACGCACGATCTCCCTCACCGTCGCCGGCACGGAATGTGAGTTCCGCCCCTGCATGGGCGACTATAGAGGTGTGAGTGAAACGCAGGACAAGTCCACCCCCACGACACCGGAAGCCGGCCACGGCAGCTCCACCGCCATGGCAGCGCCGCCTGTCAAGCCGGTAATCCCCGCCGCTGCCGCCAAACGGGCCAACGCCTCGGTGATCGGCATGATCGTCGCGCTGGTGGTCAGCATCGCCGCCTTCCTGCCGATCGTCCTGATGAACCCCGCACCGAAGTCCGACGGGTTCCACCCCAACATCGATGTGACGGCCGTGGCCCGCAACGCTGCCGGTGTGGCGGGATTCACACCGGTGACCCCCGCGGCGGGCGACACATTCCGCCCCAATTACGCCCGCTGGGAAGCCGGCACCGGCACCGGGGTGCCCACCTGGGAAATTGGCTACCTCACTCCGAAGGAGGCCTTCATCGGCCTCGTCCAGACCCGGAACGCCAATCCCACCTGGCTCCTGCAGCAGACAAAGAATGCTCCGGTGACCGGAACCCGGAATGCGGGAGGACAGGAATGGGAACTGCGCGACACCGGCAAAGGTGAGAAGAGTATGGTGCTGGACCACCGCGGCACCACCGTCGTCCTGAGCGGCGAGGCCCAACTGGACGAGTTCGCAGTGCTGGCCGCCGCCGTCGTAAATTCCATGGACAGTAACCCGGCGGTAACGGTTTCCCCTTCGGCGCGCCCCGCACCGTAAGGTAGTTGCCGTGGCAACCTACCTCACCCCTGCTCTGGCCTGGCGCCGTCTGCGCGAAGGCAACGAACGTTTCGTCAACGGCGAATCGTCACACCCCAACCAGGACGCGTCGCGAAGGTCCTCGCTGGTGGAAAACCAGCATCCTTTCGCCGTGATCTTCGGCTGCTCGGACTCCCGGCTCGCCGCCGAGATTATCTTCGATCTGGGCCTGGGCGACGCTTTCGTGGTGCGCACCGCAGGCCAGGTGATCGACGACGCAGTGCTCGGCTCCCTCGAATACAGCATCGGCGTCCTCGCCGTGCCGCTGATTGTCGTGCTCGGTCATGACAGCTGCGGCGCCGTCAGCGCCACCAAAACTGCAGTGGAAACGGGCCAGATGCCCGTGGGCTTCATCCGCGACCTCGTCGAGCGGATCACGCCGTCCGTCCTGACCTCCCTGCGCAACGACGAAACCGAGGTCAACCAGATGGTGGTGGAGCACGTCAAGCAGACGTCGCAGCGCCTCGTGGACAGCTCGCGTGTGATTTCCGACGCAATCGAAAGCGGACGGGCGGCTGTGATCGGGCTTTCCTACAGCCTTGCAGAGGGCCGCGCCGACTTGGTTTCCGGAATCGGCGAGCTCTAAACCGGCACTGCAGCGGCCCCGCCAGGAGCGCCGTAGCAAGCGGTTCACGGTTTTCGGTGCGGCCCCTGATCGCCCTAAGCTAGCCCCATGACTTCCACTGAAGAGTTCCGCATTGAACATGACACGATGGGCGAAGTCCGCGTCCCCGTGAACGCCCTGTACCGCGCGCAGACGCAACGTGCAGTCGAGAACTTCCCCATCTCCGGCAAGACCCTTGAACGTGCCCACATCGAGGCCCTGGCGCGGGTAAAGAAGGCCGCCGCCCAGGCCAACGCAGAACTGGGTGTGCTCGACGGCGAGCTGGCCAAGGCGATCGCAGACGCTGCCGACGAGGTGGCCGCGGGCAAGTACGACGGCGACTTCCCCATCGACGTTTTCCAGACCGGTTCCGGCACGTCCTCGAACATGAACACCAACGAGGTCATCGCCGAGCTGGCCTCCCGCGCCCTGAAGGCTGCCGGCAGCGACAAAGTGGTCCACCCCAACGACCACGTCAACGCCTCGCAGTCCTCCAACGACGTCTTCCCCACGTCGGTCCACGTTGCCGCCACGTCCGCGCTGATCAACGACCTCATCCCGGCCCTCGGCTACCTCGCCGATTCGCTGGAGCGCAAGGCCGTGGAGTTCAAGGACGTGGTCAAGTCCGGCCGCACCCACCTCATGGACGCCACCCCCGTCACCCTGGGCCAGGAGTTCGGCGGCTACGCCGCGCAGGTCCGCTACGGCGTCGAGCGCATCAACGCCTCCCTCCCCCGGGTGGCCGAGGTTCCCCTCGGCGGCACCGCCGTGGGCACCGGCATCAACACCCCTGCCGGCTTCCCGGAGCGCGTCATCGAGCTCCTCGCCACCGACACCGGCCTGCCGCTGACGGAGGCGCGCGACCACTTCGAGGCCCAGGCCAACCGCGACGGCCTCATCGAAGCCTCCAGCCAGCTGCGCAACATTGCCATCTCCTTCATGAAGATCAACAATGACCTGCGCTGGATGGGCTCCGGTCCCAACACCGGCCTCGGCGAAATCGCCATCCCCGACCTGCAGCCCGGCTCCTCGATCATGCCCGGCAAGGTCAACCCCGTCATCTGCGAGGCGTCCATCATGGTGTGCGCCCAGGTGATCGGCAACGACACGGCCATCGCCTGGTCCGGCACCAACGGCGCCTTCGAACTGAACGTCGGCATCCCCGTCATGGCCGCCAACCTGCTCGAATCCGTGCGCCTGCTGGCCAACACGAGCCGCGTCATGGCCGACAAGATGATCGACGGCATCACCGCCAACGTCGAGCGCGCCCGCTTCCTCGCCGAGGCGTCGCCGTCGATCGTCACCCCGCTGAACAAATACATCGGCTACGAGAACGCGGCAAAGATCGCCAAGAAGGCAGTGGCCGAGGGCCTCACCATCCGTGAGACCGTCGTCGCCATGGGCTTCCTGGAGCGCGGCGAGTTGACCGAAGAGCAGCTCGACACCGCCCTGGACGTCATGTCCATGACCCGCCCGCCGCACAAGGCCTAAGTCCCCACCGGCTCCCTTACGTACGACGGCGGCCGCCCACCTTCCCGGCGAAGGCGGGCGGCCGCTGGCGTTGAGGGAGCTGCGGCGGGCCGGGGCTCAGGTGTCCGTTCGCCCCTTTGGGGGTGCTCACGTGGCCGCTCCTGCCAAAGATTGCACTATTTAGGAATTGGTGCAAAACTTTACTTTGTGAGTAATAGTGCAACTAGTGACACCGGCCTGCGGGAACGGAAGCGGGCCGCGACCCGGGCGGCGATCACCGCCATCGCGCGGTCGCTGACGGCCGAACGCGGCCTCAACGGCTACACCGTGGAAGACGTCTGCGAACAGGCCGGCATCTCGCGCCGGACGTTCTTCAACTACTTCCCGTCCAAAGAGGACGCCATCCTCGGCCACGTGGACGATGAGCTGCCTGCCGAGGTCTTTGCCGAGTTCATCCGCGGCGGCGCCGGCTCCCCCTCCGGTGAGATCTCCCCCGGCCTGCTCCAGGACCTGGTGGAGCTGGCGCTGAAGATGTCGGAACGCATGAGCTCCTCCGAGGAGGAGACGCGCCAGGTGATCGGTGTCATCAAAAAGGAACCGCAGCTGATGCTCAAGATCATCGGTGCCACGGAGGAACGCGAAGCCCACTTTGCCCGCGTACTGGCCGCCCGCGAAGGCGTGACCCCGGACCACCCGGTGGTCCGGATGGCCGTCGTGGCCCTGGGCAGCATTGCCCGGCACACCAGCATGGCCTACTTCTCCGAGGGCAACACCCGTTCCTACCAGGACCTGCTGCTGCAAAACATCGCCTCCGCGCGCCTGCTCTTCTCACAGCCCCTGACACTCCCCGAACACCATTCCGCAGAAGGACACCAATGAGCACCGCAGTCAGTTCCAAGGCAGCAGCCGAGCCGCTGCTGCTGACCCAGAAACGTATCTGGATCATTTTCTCGGCCCTGATCGCCGGGATGCTGCTGTCCAGCCTGGACCAGACCATCGTCTCCACCGCGATGCCCACCATCGTGGGGAAGCTCGGCGGCGTGGAGCACCAGGCATGGATCACCACCGCGTACCTGCTCGCCACCACCATCGTCATGCCCATCTACGGCAAGTTTGGTGACGTCCTGGGCCGGCGCAACCTGTTCCTTGTAGCCATCGCACTGTTCACCCTCGCCTCGGTGGGCTGCGCGTTCGCCAGCGACTTCTGGGGCTTCGTGGTCTTCCGCGCCATCCAGGGCCTGGGCGGCGGCGGCCTGATGATCCTCTCGCAGGCCATCATTGCCGACATCGTCCCGGCCAAGGACCGCGGCAAGTACATGGGCCCGCTCGGGGCCATCTTCGGCCTCTCCGCCGTGGCCGGACCGCTGCTGGGCGGCTACTTCGTTGACCACCTGACCTGGGAATGGGCCTTCTACATCAACATCCCCATCGGCATCGCCGCCTTCACCATCGCGTGGTTCACTTTGACCCTGCCGAACAAGAAGGCGGAGAAACGGATCGACATCCTGGGCGTGCTGCTCCTCTCTGCCGCCACCACATGCCTGATCTTCTTCACCGACTTCGGCGGCAAGAAAGACGAAGGCTGGGATTCGCCGCTCACCTGGGCCTTCGGCGCCGGCCTGGTGCTGGCTGCGGCCGCCTTCGTGGCCGTGGAACGCCGGGCCGAGGATCCCATCATCCCGCTGAGCCTGTTCAAGAACCGGATCTTCGTGAACTCCACGGCCATCGGCTTCACGCTGGGACTGGGCATGTTCGCTGCCATCGCCTTCGTTCCGACGTTCCTGCAGATGTCCTCCGGGACCTCCGCTGCCGAATCCGGGCTGCTCATGCTGCCCATGATGGCGGGCCTCATGGGCATGGCCATCTATTCCGGCATCCGGATCTCCAAGACCGGCAAGTACAAGATGTTCCCCATTATGGGCGCCGCCCTCACCATGGGCGCCATGCTCTGGCTGACCACCCTGACGGCCGACACCCCCATCTGGGTCATCTGCGTCCAGCTGTTCGTCTTCGGCGCCGGCCTGGGCTCCATCATGCAGGTCATCGTCCTGGTAGTGCAGAACTCCGTGCCTGCGGAACAGATCGGCACGGCCACCAGCACCAACAACTACTTCCGCGAAGTGGGTGCGTCCCTGGGCGTGGCCGTGTTCGGTTCCATCTTCACCTCCCGGCTGTCCGAGTCGCTGACCAACGCCTTCACCGGGGCCGGTGCCTCCGCCGGACAAGCGGCGCAGTCGACCCAGACCCTGGACCCGCAGGCGCTGAGCCAGCTCCCGGAACAGCTCCGGGACGCCATTGTGAACGCCTACGCAGATTCGCTGGCACCGGTGTTCTGGTACCTGCTGCCGTTCCTTGGGATTGCGCTGGTCCTGGCGCTGACCCTGAAGCAGATCCCGCTCTCCGACACGGCCGGCATGGTGGCCCGCGGCGAGGCGGTGGGCGGCGAGGAAGCCGAGCGGCTGGAAGCCTGTCTCTTATACACATCTAGATGTGTATAAGAGACAACGGCGGCACCGCCGTCGTCACCGGTACTGAACCGGCCGCCCACCTGCCGGCAGCGTCCGCAGACGGACCCCCGGCGGCGGCGGCGCCAATAACGACGACGGCGAGCTGGCCGACCGGCGCCGCTGACACGCCCCTGGAAAGACTCCGGGCGACGGGTTCGGGAAGTCAGCCGCAGCAAAAGCAGGGGCGCCGCAACCTTGGGGGTTGCGGCGCCCCTGCCTTTGGGCCTGCTCAGGCCGGCAGCAGCATCATGGCCGCGGCGGCACCGGCGAGCATGAACGGCCCGAACGGGATGGCCGACTTCAGCGTTCCGCGCCGGAGCGCCAGCAGTCCGATGCTCCACATGCCGCCGAGCAGGAACGCGGCGAACGTGCCGGCGAAGACGTGCGGCCACCCCAGATAGCCCAGATACATGCCCAGCACTCCCGCCAGTTTGACGTCGCCGAACCCCATACCCGGCGGGTAGACCATCCGCAGGAGAAAATAGAAAAGCCACAGAACGGCCCCACCGGCCACGATCCTCAGCGCGGGAACCCCGAACAGCTGAGCCCCGCCGTCGGGCACGCCGGCACCGGCCGGCGCCCACGCCGCCAGGCTGGCCACGGCGCCCAGCAGCAACACGCCGGCAACGGCGTACGACGGAAAGACGATCCGGTTCGGCAGGAGATGGTGTCACACATCGATCACCGTCAGCCTCACGGCCATCACCACAAAATAGGCGCACGCCGCCAGCACCAGCCAGAATGCGAACGGAACTGCTTCCCAGAGTTCGCCAAGTCGTTGGATCACTCTCGGATGCTACTGGATTTGCCCCGGCCGCTGCTGGGCCCGCGCGTAAACTGTGGATATGGGGACCTGGGATGCCAAGCACCGGCAGGAACACGGCGGGGCCGCCACGCCCGCGGATTCGGCCGCATCCTTCCGGAACCTCTGCCGGTCGTCCCCGTGGAAATGGCAGTCCCTCCGCTTCGAATACTCCGATTCGGCCGTCAGCGGCCCCGGCCCGGTGCGCGCCTGGCTGCGGCGCCCCGGCGCACTTCGCCTCGAGTCCGCCGACGGGATCCTGCTCAACAGCACCACGGGAATCAACGATTCACGCGACGGCCTGTACATCAGCGCCACTAGGCGGTCGTGGCTGCTTCCCGCCCACCTGGTCACCCCCGTGTACGACGACGGCGGGCTGGTCAGGCGCCGCCCGGAGGCTGCGTACGGGGAACCGTCGTTCGGAAACGGCCGCTTCGCGGCCGCCCTCGACCCCGTGGAACTGGCAGGCAACGCGCCCGTGCCGCTGGAGTTCCCCAACGCCAACGCGGTGGAGATACTCGAGCCGGCGCATGACGTGGACCACGAGGGGCGGCCGGCGCTGGAAGCAGTGGTTTCCCCCAACCCCGGCTACCGTCCTCTCGATCCCGGGGCCCCGCTGCTGGGTCCCGGCCGGACCCGGATCCGGATTGACGCCGGAACCGGGGTCTGCGTGGCCAGCGAACCCCTCGACGCCGAATCGCGGCATGGCGGGCATTGGATCCGCATCCTGGCTGTGGACGAGTACATGCTGGATGATCTCTTCGTGGCCGAGCCGATGAACCTCACGGATGTGCGCGCCCACATCCAGTGGCCGCTGCGGCCCAACCCTGCCTGAGGACACAGGGTTTTCCCAACCTGGCCCGTGCAGACTCGAGCCATGTCCACGATTGCCCCGGAAGAATCGACAGAAGGCACTGAATTGGCCACGCCGCGAAACAGGCGCCGCCGGTTGATGGTGATCCCCCTTGCCCTCGTGTGCGCCCTGGGCCTGGTTCTCGGCTATCTGTTCCTCAACGCCAAGCCGGAGGCCAGCGTGCCCCTCGGGGCGAGTGCCACGGTCCCCGGCGGAACGGCGAGGATCAACGGAATCGTTCCCTTGGAGGATGACGGCTGGCTGCCGCCCGAGCACGTGCAGGTCCTGGAAGAAGGACCGTCCGCGGGTACACACCGGGTCCGCGTGCTGGTCCGGTTCACGGCACTGGAAGCCGGCGGAATCCGGCTGGATACGTCCGGGTTCGTCGTCAGCGGCCTCGGCGGCAGCGACCTGCGGCCGCTGTGGGTGTCCCCCTCCAAGGCGGAGATTCGCCAGGGCGAGTCGCTCGACGCCACCATGGTCTTCGAACTTCCGAACAAGGCCATCGCCCTGGTCCTGAAGAACGCGGACGGCATCCGGCTGTCCCTGGGCGTTTCACACCACACCGGCAGCTAGCAGCCCGGCCATCGGCTAGGCTTCCGAAATGACTGAGCTGTTCTCCGTGTGGCCTCCGTTCGCCCTCACCCTGACGACGCCCCGGCTGACGCTGCGCCCGCTCCGTGACGACGACATTCCCTCTGCGGTGGAAGCAGCGGCCAGCGGCATCCACGAACGCGGCCGCAGCCCGTTCAGCACACCGTGGGCCGAGGCCGCCGCCGGCGATCTGGGGCCCAACATGGCCCGGTGGTACTGGCGGTGCCGGGCCAACACCTCGCCGGAGGCCTGGACGCTCATCCTGGGCATCTGGCACGGGGACACGTTCATCGGCTGCCAGGACATGGACGCCAAGGATTTCGCCACGCTTCGGACCGTAACCACCGGATCATGGCTGAGGTCAAGCGCGCACGGCCAGGGGTTCGGCAAGGAGATGCGCGCCGCCGTCGCGCTTTACGCGTTTGACTGGCTCAAGGCGGAAGTGGCGGAGTCCGAGGCAGCGGCCTGGAATGCCCAGTCCTTGGGCGTGTCGCGGTCCCTGGGCTACGAACTCAACGGCGTGACCCGCATGTCCTGGGGCGGCAAGCGGGAGTCAGTGCAGCGCGTCCGCCTGACCCCGGAAACCCTCCATCGCCCCGACTGGCAGCTGAAGGTGGAAGGCCACGAGCCCACAGCCAGATTCCTGGGGCTCTAACCAGCGGCCGGGCACCTGGGTTTCGACAAGCTCAACCAGCGCTTCCCCACTAGCGCGGCTGTGGTGTTCCGCAAAGGAGCGCATCGCCGACCAAAGCGAAGCGGAGGTCGCCCAGCGACCGGAGCGGAGCGGCGGGAGGTGTCTAAGCGACGGCGGGACGCGACAGCCGCGCGGAGGTGACCCCGCGCGGCTGCCGACACTCAGACTAGATCTCCGCCCCTTCCAGCAGCTCCGTCACCAGTGCGGCGATCGGCGAGCGCTCGGACCGGGTGAGGGTGATATGGCCGAAGAGCGGGTGGCCCTTGAGGGTCTCCACGACGGCGGCGACGCCGTCGTGCCGTCCGACACGGAGGTTGTCGCGCTGGGCGACGTCATGGGTGAGGACGATCTTCGAGTTTTGCCCGATGCGGCTCATGACGGTGAGCAGGACGTTCTTTTCGAGGGACTGCGCCTCGTCAACGATCACGAAGGCGTCGTGCAGGGAGCGGCCGCGGATGTGGGTCAGCGGCATGACCTCCAGCATGCCGCGGTCCATGACCTCTTCCACGACTTCCTGGCTCACCAGCGCGCCCAGGGTGTCGAAGACGGCCTGCGCCCAGGGATTCATCTTTTCCGACTCCGAGCCCGGCAAATAGCCCAGCTCCTGGCCGCCGACGGCGTAGAGCGGGCGGAAGACGATCACCTTGCGGTGTTCGCGCCGTTCCAGCACGGCCTCCAGCCCGGCACACAGGGCCAGGGCCGACTTGCCGGTGCCCGCCCGTCCGCCCATGGACACGATGCCGACAGCCGGGTCCATCAGCAGATCAATGGCGAGCCGCTGTTCGGCGGAGCGCCCATGAAGGCCGAAGACATCGCGGTCTCCCTTGACCAGGCGGACCTGCTTGTCGGCGCCGACGCGCCCCAGTGCGGATCCCCGGTTGGAGAGCAGCACCAGTCCTGTGTTGACGGGCATCTCGGCGGCTGCCGGGATGAAGACCGGCTCGTGGCCGTAGAGCGTTGAGATCTCCTCCTCGCTGGCGTCGATTTCGGCGACGCCGGTCCAGCCGGAGTCCTTGACGAGCTCGTTGCGGTATTCGTCCGCCAGCAGGCCCATGGCTGAGGCCTTGACCCGCATGGGAAGGTCCTTGGACACCACGGTGACGTTGCGGCCCTCGTTGGAGAGGTTCTTGGCCACGGCCAGGATGCGGCTGTCATTGTCGCCGGCCCGGAATCCTGCCGGGAGCACCTCCGCCGAGATGTGGTTCATCTCGATCATGAGGGTGCCGCCGGCGTCTCCCAGCGGAATGGGCCGGTTGAGCCCGCCGTGTTGGATGCGCAGGTCATCAAGGAGCCGGAGGGCCTTGCGGGCGAAGTACCCCAGTTCGGGGTCGTGCCGCTTTCCTTCAAGTTCGGTGATCACCACGATGGGCACAATGACCTCGTGCTCTGCAAAGCGCAGCAGCGCGCGGGGGTCGGAGAGCAACACCGAGGTATCAATGACAAAGGTGGAGACGGCAGGCTGGGATTCAGACCTTGGGCCGGAAACAGCAAGACCGGCTACGGCGTCTTTCGTGGCCGCACCGGTCTTTGAAATAGCTCGCTTGGCGCGAGAGGTAGCCTTCTCACCCTGGTCCGTGATGACTTCGGGCAGTTGTTCAGAAATAGCCACATCGACTCCAGCCCCGGGGCGCGTGCCCGGAATTGTTATTGGTGAGGCGGCTCGGCCTGGAGGCCGGGCTCGGCCTCCCATACAACCGGTGCGATGATTCGCTCCATGTACTGGCCTCCCCGATCAGCCGGCGGTTTGCCTGCTGATGGTTTTAACGTAAATCTCCCCGAACTAATTTCCAAAGCCTTCGTCCGGCGATTCCTGTTGCCGTCATGTGAATTCGAGATTAACGGCGCGCCCTGCGGCGCCCCGCGGGCACGGCCGACCCCGCAGAGGAGGTTCCGGCGGGAGAAGTTCAGGCGGAAGTCAGGCCCCGGCGGGAGACTAGGTCCCGAACCGCCGCTGCCGGCCGGCGTAGTCGCGCAGCGCGCGGAGGAAATCGACCTTCCGGAACGCCGGCCAGAGCGCCTCGCAGAAGTAGAACTCGCTGTAGGCGCTCTGCCACATGAGGAACCCTGACAGGCGCTGCTCGCCGGAGGTCCTAATCACAAGGTCCGGGTCCGGCTGGCCCCGCGTGTACAGGAACCGGGAAATGTCGTCCACCGACAGGTTGTCGGCGAGCTCGCCGATATCCGCCTTGCGTGCCACGGCATCATGCAGCAGCTCGCGCACGGCGTCCACGATTTCGCGGCGGCCGCCGTAGCCGACTGCCACGTTGACGTGGAGCCTCTCGCGCACCGGCGTTCGGGCCGTCAACGAGGTGAGCCGCTCGGCCAGGTAGTCAGGCAGGAGTTCCGGCGCGCCCATGGCATGGACCGAGATGTCGGCGTCCTCGTCCAGGCGGTCCAGCGTGTTCGCGATGATCCCCATGAGCAGGTCCAGTTCTTCGCCCGAGCGGTTCATGTTGTCCGTGGACAGCATGTAGAGGGTGACCACCCTGACCCCGAGTTCCTGGCACCAGCCGAGGAATTCGTGGATCTTGTCCGCGCCGGCCTGGTGCCCCTGGCTGGTGGGCGCGTTGAACTGCCGGGCCCAGCGCCGGTTGCCGTCCACCATGACGCCGATGTGCCTGGGAATGCGTTCCGGTTCCAGCGAGCGGAGCAGCTTGCGTTCATAGAAGCCATAGAGGAACCCGGGCAATTCCATCCGGAGATTCACCTGACTTCCTGGCTCAATGACTTCAATGCAAATCCTAGGCTACCGCCCGGACGAAGCGGCCGCGTGCACACATCGGCCCCGCCGGCGCCGTTTCGGGGCGCTGCCACCGCCCGGCGAAATGTTACCAGCAAGTAACTTACTGGAGCGTAGGTTATTCTGGAGACATGAAGAGCAACGCCCCCGACGGAAGCTCCGGCGCCACGGAACCACAGCCGAGCGCCGTGGACGGCGCCGCGGTCCGCATTGCCGAACTGCTGATGATCAAGCCCAAGTGGCGGGGCTGGATCCACACGGTCACCGCGCCGCTGGCCCTCGCCGCGGGGATCATCCTGGTTGTTCTGGCACCCACGCCGGACCGCAAACTCACGTCCGCCATTTACGCCCTCACGGGCGTCCTGCTGTTCGGCATCAGCGCCGTCTACCACCGCGGCAACTGGTCCCCCGGCGTGAAGATCGTCCTCAAGCGCCTGGACCACACCAACATCATGCTCGTGATCGCCGGCAGCTACACCCCGCTGGCCTGGAGCCTTCTTGAGAGGCCCACCGCGGTGCTGCTGCTGTGGCTGATCTGGTCCGGCGCCATCCTGGGGGTGCTGTTCCGGCTCCTGTGGACCAATGCGCCCCGCTGCCTCTACGTCCCCATTTACATTGCCCTTGGCTGCGGTTCGCTCTTCTACCTGCCTGATTTCTTCGCCGCAAGCGTCCCTGCCGCCCTGCTCATCTGCATCGGCGGAGCGCTGTACATCGCCGGCGCCGTGTTCTATGCGCTCAAGAAACCGAACATCAGCTACGAGCACTTCGGCTTCCACGAACTGTTCCATGCCTTCACCGTGCTCGCCTTCGCAGCCCACTTCGTGGCGATTGTCATCGCGGTGCTGAGCTGATCCGTTCCAGCACGTCGGATACGGTTGCCACCGGCATGTCGCAGACCATGTCGCGGCACACATACACCAGCGGCGCCCCGTCGGCGCCGGCCGTCCTGCCCCGCAGCAACGGCACAGCCTCCGGCTGCCCAGGGGCATCTGCAGCCGGACGGCCGCCGGATACCGCCACCACCAGTCCGGGGCTCGGGGCCAGCAGCAACGCCCGGTGAAGCGAGTCCCTTTCGGCTGTCTCTTATACACATCTAGATGTGTATAAGAGACACGACGGCGGCCTCCACCGGGCCCGCCAGCGCCGCCTGCGCGGTGGCCAGCAGCCAGCCCGGCCACGCGGGGCGCGCGTGCTGCG
Source organism: Arthrobacter sp. KBS0703 (assembly GCF_002008315.2). Taxonomy (NCBI): domain Bacteria; kingdom Bacillati; phylum Actinomycetota; class Actinomycetes; order Micrococcales; family Micrococcaceae; genus Arthrobacter; species Arthrobacter sp. KBS0703. Next base: position 2,631,092 of record NZ_MVDG02000001.1, read on the forward strand.
AGCGGACGCACGAGCGACAGGATGTTTCCGGCCATGACCAGGTGTTCTGCGGACCCCGACAGGGCGGCATAGCCCAGCAAAACCCCGGCGAAGGCTGCAGCACCGCTGGGCGTTGCGTTATCAAAGGGGTCCAGTCCCGGCTGCCCGCCTTGGGCGTTGGAAACCTGTCCTGATTCCCCGGCGGAATCCGTGAGCCTGCCGCCGGCCACGAAGCGCCTGCAGGCTGCGGAAATCACCGCTTCGGACAGTCCGTACCAGCGGGCATCTCCCGTGACAGAGTAAAGCGCCAGGAATCCGTCCGCGCAGAACGCGTAGTCCTCGAGCAGGCCGCCGATCCCCCGGGCCACAGCGTCATGCGAAACGCGTATCAGTTCCCCGTCCGCGGGGTTCCCGGCCGATGCCCGCCAGTGGACCTGTTCCAGGTAGTCCGCGATGCGCACCGCTGCAGCTACGAGCTCCGGGCGGCCCAGGACCGCTCCGGCTTCGGCGAGTGCCGCCACGGCCAGGCCGTTCCATCCGGCCACCACTTTGTCGTCCCGGGCTGGCTGCGGACGGGTCGCCCTGGACGCCAGAAGCCGTGGCCGCGCGCGTGCCCAGGCCTCTGCTTCCTCTCCGGACAGCGCCCGGCCGGGATGTCTCTTATACACATCTAGATGTGTATAAGAGACAGCGGTTCCGGAGGCGCCGACATTCATCATCCCGGCGACGGCGGCAGCATCGGCGGCGCCGAGCACCTGCTCCAGGCCACCGGGTGTCCACAGGTAGCTGGCGCCTTCGTGGTGTTCCCCGTTCACCACCGAATCAGCATCCAGCGAGGACGCCAGGGCAACGCATCCGGCGTCTGCCGTGCGGCCGTTTGCGGACGGCAGCCCCAGCGACGCCAGCATCCAGTCGGCGGTGCGCCCGGCGACGTCGGCCGCCTCGGCCGCGGGGAAACCTGCGGTTCCGCCCAGCCGGATCCAGTGCACATAGACCCTGAGCAGCTGCGCGTTGTCGTAGAGCATTTTCTCGAAATGGGGAACGGACCAGTCCCGGGTCACGGAATATCGGGCGAACCCGCCGTCGAGCTGGTCGAAGAGCGCCGACCGGGCCATGGCCGCGAGGGTGCGGCCCGCCATGTCCCGAGCCTCCCCTGCTGTTTCCGAGGGGACTGCCGCGTGCCTGATCAGGAACTCCAGTACGGCCGACGGCGGGAACTTGGGGGCGTTGCCGAATCCGCCGTCGGAATCCTCCTCGGCGGCCAGCGAGCGGACGGCGGCGGGCAACACGCCGGCGTCGATCAGCTCGGGCGGCCCGGACAGGTCCACCGCGGCGGACAATTGGGCGTCGCCCATGTTGCGCGCGAGTGAGCGGGCGTTCTCCTCCACCGCGTCCCGGCGTTCGGTCCAGGCGTCGTGCACGGCCTCGAGCACCTGGCGGAACGACGGGCGGCCGGGCATTGGCCGGGGCGGAAAGTACGTTCCGGCGTGGAACGCAAGGCCATCGGGGGTCAGGAACACGGACATGGGCCAGCCGCCCTGGCCGCTGATCGCCTGCGTGGCGGTCATGTACACGGCGTCGACGTCAGGACGCTCCTCCCGGTCCACCTTGACCGCGACAAAGTGGCTGTTCAGGTATTCGGCGGTTGCGTCGTCCTCGAAGGATTCGTGGGCCATGACGTGGCACCAGTGGCAGGCGGCGTAGCCCACGGAGAGGAACACCGGGACATCCCGGGCGGCGGCGGCAGCAAAGGCCTGGTCGCCGAACGGCTGCCAGTGCACGGGGTTGTGGGCGTGCTGGCGCAGGTAGGCCGACGGTTCCCCGCCCAGCGCGTTGTGTCCCTGCCGCCGGGCTTCCACGGGCGGCCGGGATTCCCCGGGCTGGCCGGTTCCCCGGCCGTTGTCACCCGTGCCGGGGTCAGGTGTCTTGTCGGCCTGCATTGCCGTTGGCGGCGTCGTCGTGGGCGATGTCGGCGGCTTCGGCCGCTGCCATGCGATCTTCCTCCACCTGGGCGCGGTAACGCACGCGCCGGATGCGCCGCACCATGTCCACGATCAGCAGCGCCGTGAGCACCACGATGAACGCCGTCAGCAGGAATCCGAGGAGGCCGGGGGTCACCTGGTCCTCGGTGACGCCGGGGCGCAGCGACGGCGAGGGTGCCGGGGACGAAGCCAGGGCGATGAGCAAGTGGTGCACTGTTGGAACCTTCTCAGGAGCCGGGCGCGGGACGCCTGGCCTTGTTGGTTGTTACCCCGCACTTTTCTACACGGGATAGAAATGATCTCTTGTCTCTATCTTAGCCCCGCGAACAGGTCCTTCTCGGGGAGTTCGGCGGGCACCAGGGACCGGACGAGGGTGTAGTCCTCCCACGGCCACGCGCGCCGCTGCATATCGGCAGACACCGCGAAAAAGAACCCCAGCGGGTCCACCTGCGTGCGGTGGGCGCGAAGGGCGTCATCGCGTGCTTCGAAGTAGTCGCCGCAGTCCACCTGCGTCGTGGTCTCGTGGGCCGGCCGGGGCGGGGTGTGCCCCTCGGCATCCGTCTCGAGCCACGCTGCCAGGCGCTCGGCATAGGGCGATTGGAGGCCCGCCTCCTCGAGGGCGAAGTGCAGGGCGCGGAACCGGTCGGGGCTGAAGGCGCGGTCGTAGTACAGCTTGCTGGGCGCCCAGGCCTCCCCGGTGCCCGGATACCTCGCCGGATCCCCCGCCGCGTCGAAGGCTTCCACGGCCACACGGTGGGCCATGATGTGGTCCGGATGCGGGTAGCCGCCGTTTTCGTCGTAGCTGACAATCACGTGCGGCTTGAAGTCACGGACCAGCCGCACCAGGGGCGCGGCGGCGCGTTCCAGCGGCTGCAGGGCAAAGGACCCGGCGGGCAGCGGCGGAAGCGGATCGCCTTCAGGCAACCCGGAATCCACAAAGCCAAGCCAACGCTGCCGGACGCCCAGGATCCGGGCGGCCCGGTTCATTTCGAGCCTGCGGGCGCCGGCCATGTCCCGCTTCGGGTGCGGTTCGCCCTCCATCGCCGGATTCTGGATGTCGCCGCGGGAGCCGTCCGTGCAGGTCGCAACCATGACGTCCACTCCGTTGGCCGCGTACATGGCCATGGTCGCTGCGCCCTTGCTGGATTCATCGTCAGGGTGCGCATGGACGGCCAAAAGGCGAAGCGAAGGTGACTGGCTGGTGGACGCTGTCATCGGGGACTGCTCCTCTTTCTACGGTTGCCGGTTGCCGGCTGCGGTGTCTGTGGCCGGATAATTCCCCTGCGGATCACCACTAAACTGGAGTGGTGACTACCGAGGACAAGTCGGGCGCTCCCCAGCCTGCAGACATTAGCCTAGCCAATCGCTATGGCGGTCCAAAGCGCGGGCTGTCCGCAAAAGCCAAACGCTGGGCGGGAGTTGCCGCCCTGGCGGCCGGGATCGGTTTCCTGGCATGGGTGTCCACGTCCTCGGCGACGTCGTCCGTCACGTTCAAGGACATCGGCTACAGCACAGTTGATGCCACGAAGGCCGAGGTGGACTTCCAGGTCATTCGGGAACCCGGCACTGCGGTGAAGTGCGCTGTCAAGGCCCTCGATTCCAAGTTCGCCGTGGTCGGCTGGAAGGTGGTTGACATTCCGCCGGTGCAGCCGGACTCGCAGCAGGACCAGGGCGCCGACGGCGGCCGCACCGTGGCCCAGCGCGCCGTCCTGCGCACCGAATCGCAGGCCGTGTCCGGAGTCGTGGACAACTGCTGGATCCCGGACGCCGCGAAGGACGCGGCAAAGTAGGGAAGGTATGTGACCCACGCCGCTCGGTCGTTGGGTTTTGTCCACAGGATTGACTACAATGGATCAATACCTTTACCCCGCTGAGTTGGTTACTGAGTTCCACAAGTGGCCACCGTGGCGGGGTCTTTGCTTGTATGACTGCTTGTTTTGACCACTAGAGGAGAAGTCCGTGTCTACCACCAACAGCGCGCCTGCAGCTTGGCTTACCCAGGAAGCTTTTGACCGCCTGAAGGCAGAGCTGGACCACCTTTCCAGCGCCGGCCGGGCGGAAATCGTCCAGAAAATCGAAGCTGCGCGCCAAGAGGGAGACCTCAAGGAAAACGGCGGTTACCACGCGGCCAAGGAGGAACAGGGCAAGATCGAGGCCCGCATCCGCCAGCTCACCGCCCTGCTCCGTGACGCCCACGTCGGCGAGGCCCCCGCTGATGACGGAATCGTGGAGCCAGGCATGATCGTCGTTGCCCGGATCGCCGGCGACGAAGAAACCTTCCTGCTCGGCTCACGCGAAATCGCCGGGGACTCCGATCTCGACGTCTTCAGCGAGAAGTCCCCGCTTGGCGCCGCCATCGTGGGACACAAGGAGGGCGATAAGCTCAGCTACACCGCCCCCAACGGCAAGGAGATCACCGTGGAGATCCTGTCCGCCAAGCCGTACGCGGGTTAAGCATTTCTCCCGCCACTTGCGGCGGTACTGAATAACGCACGACGCCGGCCTCCCTTCCGCGGGGACGGCCGGCGTCGCCGTTTAACCCTTGTTAGCGGCGGGCAGCAACCCGCGCCTTCAGCACCAGGGCAGCGAGGACGCCTCCGACGGCGCCGCCGAGGTGCGCCTGCCAGGAAACGTAGCCTGCCACGCTGGGAATCAGCCCGAAGAGGATGCTGCCGTACGCCATGAATAGCACCACGGACAGCAGAATCTGCCACCAGTTGCGGTTGAAGAATCCGCGCACCAGCAGGAACGCGAACAGGCCGAAGACCAGGCCGGAGGCGCCCACCGTGACTCCCCCGGTGCCGATCAGCCAGACGGCGGCGCCGGAACCCAGCCAGCTGCAGGCCACCGCGGTGAGGAAGACGCGCAGCCCGGACATGAAGACCAGGAATCCGAAGATGATCAGGGGAAGCGCGTTGGAGAGGACATGGTTCAGGTTTGCGTGCAGCAGCGGGAACGTGAAAATGTCCAGGACGCCGTCGGCGCTGCGCGGCCTGAGGCCGAACACTCCGTTCAGGGCGTGCAGCGTCACCATGTTCACCAGCTCAATGGCGAACAGCAGCACCACGAAGGACCCGACCACCAGCAGCCCGCCCTTGGCCCGGGCCGCGGGGGTTTCCCGCGTTGCCGGAGCGTCTCCCGGGGTGTCCAGCATGCCGGCTCCTAGTGCACCACGATCGGCTGGAAGCCCTCGGCACGGAGGGCGCCCAGGACCTGTTCGCAGTGCTCGTGGCCCTTGGTTTCCAGGTTCACGGTGATGGAGACGTCTCCCATGCTGATGGAACCGCCCACCCGCGTGTGGTCAAGGCCGGTCACGTTGGCGTCGTTCTCGGCAATGATCCGGGCGATGGTGGCCAGCGAACCCGGGCGGTCATCGAGCATCATGCGAACGGTCATGTAGCGGCCGGCGGCGGACAGGCCGCGCTGAATGACCTTGAGCATCAGCATGGGGTCGATGTTGCCGCCGGACAGGACCACCGCCGTCGTTCCGGGGTTTTCGATCTTGCCGTCCATGAGCGCGGCGACGCCTACGGCACCGGCAGGCTCAACCACCATCTTGGCCCGCTCCAGCAGGAAGATGAGTGCCCTGGCGAGCGAATCCTCGCTGACCGTGACCACGTCATCGACAAGTTCGCGGATGATGCTGAACGGCAGCTGCCCGGGACGGCCGACGGCGATGCCGTCGGCCATGGTGGAAACCTTTTTCAGCGGCACGAGCGCGTCAGCGGCGAGCGACGGCGGGTACGCGGCGGCGTTTTCGGCCTGGACGCCGATGATCCGGATTTCCCGGCCCAGCTCCTTGGCCCTGGCCTTGATGGCGACGGCCACGCCGGCCAGCAGGCCGCCGCCGCCGACGCCCATGAGGACGGTGTCGACGTCGGGGATCTGTTCGAGGATTTCAAGGCCCACCGTTCCCTGGCCGGCCACGACGTCCACGTTGTCGAACGGGTGGACGAAGACGGCGCCGGTCTCGTCCGCGTAGCGCTGGGCCTCCGCGAGTGCCTCGTCCACGTTGTGACCGTGAAGAACAACCTCCGCGCCGTGGCTGCGGGTGGCGGCGAGCTTGGGGAGGGCCACGCCGAGCGGCATGTAGATCCGCGCCTTGATCCCCAGGCTCTTGGCCGCGACGGCCACTCCCTGGGCGTGGTTGCCGGCCGAGGCTGCCACCACTCCGCGCTTCTTGTCAGCCTCGGAAAGCCGCGCCATCCGGACATAGGCACCGCGCACCTTGAAGGAACCCGCGCGCTGGAGGTTCTCGCACTTGAAGAAGACGTCCCCGCCTACCATGCCGCCCAGGGCCCTGGACGATTCCACCGGTGTCCGGGTAATGATCCCGTCAAGCAGCTTCTGCGCCTCAAGGACATCGTCCAGCGTGACGGGAAGGCTTTCAGGGGTGTTCACGAACTATTCTCCTTTGGGGGATTCGACGTCGGAGCCCGGAGCGGCAGTGCTGCCCGGAGCCCCCGTTATACGATCGGCATCTTTAACGTGGCCGGGATGCGCACCCGGCAGCCGGACTTCCCTGAACGTGTTGTCCAGCCCGGCACCGGCAGAACCTGCAATGGCACTGCCATCCGCGGCAGCCGGCACAAGTTCATGTTCCCACGTTCTGCCGGCAATATAGCGAATCGCCGAGTTTGCTACGGCCAGGATGGGAACGGAGAACAGCGCGCCCGGGATTCCAGCGAGATAGGAGCCGGCGGCGACGGACAGGATCACGGCCACGGGATGCAGCGCGACGGCCTTGCCCATCACCAGCGGCTGGAGAATGTGGCTTTCGAGCTGCTGGACCAGCAGGACGATCCCGAGCATGATCAGCGCGTTCACGGGGCCGTTGGAGACCAGTGCCAGCAGCACCGCGATGGCGCCCGTCACGAGCGCACCGACCACCGGAATGAACGAGCCGATGAAGACGAGCACACCCAGGGGCAGTGCCAGGGGGACGCCGAGGATGGCCGCGCCCACTCCGATGCCCAAGGCATCGACGAAGGCCACGAACATCTGGATCCGGGCGTAGCTGACCATCGACGCCCATCCGCGCCGGCCGGCTCCGTCGGCGGGGATCCGCGCCCGCCTGGGCAGGAGGCGGACCAGGAAGAGCCAGATGCGGTCGCCTTCAAGGAGGAAGAAGATCAGGATGAAGAGCGCCAGCACCAGTCCGGCCGCAAAGTGTCCGGCGGTGCTGCCGAAGGAGAGCGCGCCGCTCAGGATGCTGCTGCTGTTGTTCTGCAGCGCAGCCGTCGCTTCCTCGATGTATTTGTCGATCTGTGCGGCGGTGAGGTGCAGCGGCCCCTCCGCGAGCCAGTCCTGGACTTGCTGGACGCCGGTCAGCGCTTCAGTCCACAGTTCCTGGAAGCCCAGCGCCAGCTGCCGCCCGACGAGTGCCAGCGATCCGGCGATCAGTCCGACGAAGCCCAGGACCGTCGCAGCGACGGCCAGGCCGTTCGGAAGGCGCCGCTTCCGCAGCCACTTTGTTACCGGGCTGAGCAGGCCGGCCAGCAGGGCTGCCACCATGACAGGAATAATGAGGAAGGTGACTTTGGCGAGCAGCCATATGAGGGCAGCGCTGATCAGCAGGATCAGTCCAAGGCGCCACGCCCAGGCGGCCGCGATGCGGACGCCGTAGGGAATGTCCTCCTCCAGGTCCCGGTCTGATCTGGCCGGCTGCACCGGTCCGGCGGGCGGCGGCACTCTCGTTGCGCTGGGGAATTCTTCGGGTGTGGCGTCCTTGGCTGGCGTCATAGCCCAATAATTCCCTAGCCTTGCGGCAATGGGAAACGGGGCGTCGCGGAATACCGGGCCCAGGTTGCCCGCACGGCGCCCGCCGGATCAGAAAACGCTAGGCGGCGGCATCCAGGGCGGCGCCGATTCCCCACGTCATGGTGAAGGATTCGCCGGGCGCCAGCCACCGCAGGCTGTCGCCCGAGTTGAAGGCGTTTGCCGGACCGGTCATCGGTTCGATGGCCACGGCCTTCGTGCGGCCCGGGAATTCCCGGGTCACAAACACGTGGACGAACCGGCATGTTTCGTCCTGCCAGAGGCTGACGCTCCGGCCGTCCGCCGCCGACAGCGTGTGGCGGGCGATCCCGCCGTCGAACTGCAGATCAGTCAGGGCGACGTCGACGTCGAGGTCCCCCACGTTCCGCCCGTCCCGCAGGTCGCTGTCGGCGCTGACGGGTTCGGAGCTGCGCGGTATGAGCCTGCCGTCGGCCACCAGCCGCGTCGCGCCGCTGACCGTCAGGGTGAGCTCTTCGCTGGGAGTTTCGCCGAGGCGGAGATACGGATGGGCGCCCAGCACGAAGGGTGCGTCGGCCCGGGAATCGTTGATCAGCGTCTGCCGCACCACGAGCCCCAGGTCATCGGCAAGCGAATACTCCACGCGGTGGCGTAGCAGGAACGGATATCCGTGCTGCGGGAACACCGGAGCCTCAAGGGTCACGGAGAATTCGGATTCCGTGACCAGCGCGTACGACGCATTGCGCAGGAGCCCGTGGCTTGCGTTGTTCCGCGAGACCTCCGTGATGTCCAGCTGCTGCTTCTTGCCGTTAAGGTGCCAGACGCCGTCCTCAACCCTGTTGGCCCATGGCGCCAGCGTGATTCCGGTGGCTCCGGGCGGGATGTCCGAATCGCCGTACGTCTCGGTCAGCTGGATGCCGGCGCGACTGTACCAACGGAGGCCCGCGGCGAGCTCGGTGACGACTGCGAGCGCGTCGCCGCGCCTCAGTTCGTACTGCCGGCCTGAGGCGTAGCGCCTGGGTTCCGAGTGGTTTTCGCTGGGATCAGGAGCGGCGGCGGGAGTCATGGAACCTACCGTACAACGCTCCCGGGCCGTGCGGCCGGCAGGCCGGCTTGTTATCTTTTGTTAGAAAGTATTTGTTTTTGATCGTTTTGTGCCACAATGGTGATACGCCCCACAGACAGGAAGGAGGAGCCTTGCTCGCAACCCAGCGGCGGCACCTGATCCTCCAGGAACTCCAATCCAGCGGCACCGTCCGCGTGGCGGACCTGGCGGGCGTGCTCGGAGTCTCCGAAATGACTGTGCGCCGGGACATCGACACCCTCGATGCGGAGGGCCAGCTGCTTCGCGTCCACGGCGGCGCTACCCGGACCGGCACCTTCAGCGCCATCGAACCCGGGTTTGTCAGCAAGTCGGCACAGGAGACCGAGGCAAAGCAGGCCATCGCCGCGGAGGCGCTGAGCCTGCTGCGGCCGGACATGACCCTGCTTATTTCCGGCGGCACCACCACGTACGAGTTTGCCCGCCTCCTCCCCCGCGATCTCGGGCTGACGGTGGCCACGAACTCCATCATGGTGGCCAACGCCCTTGTCCCCGGGACCGTGGGCCCGGCAACCGCGGCCACAGCCGCGCGCGGCGGCATCCGGACTCTGGTGCTGGGCGGGCAGCGCACTCCGTCCGAGGCTCTCGTGGGACCGGTCACCATGCACGCCATGGAAAACCTTCATGCGGACCTCTGCTTCATGGGAGTCCACGGCATTGACCCTGAAGCCGGCATTACCTCACCGAACCTTCTGGAAGCAGAGGCCAACGCAGCCATGATTGGCGCTTCGGGTGCGCTGGTGGTGCTCGCCGATGCGTCAAAGTACGGCGTTGTGGGCCTGGCGGGAATCGCGCCGCTCGCGTCCATCGGCACCCTGATTACCGATTCCGGCATCGCCACCCGCGGCGCCCGGCATGAGGCCGCCGACGTACTAAGACAGGCTGTCGGTGATCTGCGCATAGCGGCAGCCCCCTCGGCACAACTCCGTTCCCCCCTCCCTTCCAGCCGGACGCCGCAGGTTTCCGCGTACAAAGGACACGACGCATGACCCACATCACCAGCACCCAGCTAGCAGACGGCCGCGAACTGCTCTATTTCGACGACGCCGGCTCCGCCCGGCCGCGGTCCGTGGAAACCACCAGGGACCACCGGGACCTGCCGCCCAGGGGCGAGCCCGGCGAAGTCCGGTTCGACGCCCTCACGGGCGAATGGGTTGCCGTGGCAGCGCACCGCCAGACCCGCACACACCTGCCGCCGGCGGACCAGTGCCCGATCTGCCCCACCACGGACGCCAATCCCTCGGAGATCCCGGCGCCGGACTACGACGTCGCGGTGTTTGAGAACCGCTTCCCATCCCTTGGTCCGGCAGTGGGTCCTGTCCCGGACAATCCGGGCTGGGGAACCACGGGACCCGCCTTCGGCCGGTGCGAAGTGGTGACGTTTACGCCCGAGCACACCGGTTCGTTCAGTGGCCTCAGTGAAACCCGCGCCCGCACGGTGGTGGAGGCCTGGGCGCACCGCACCGCTGCCCTCAGCGCACTGCCGAGCATCAAGCAGGTCTTCCCGTTCGAGAACCGCGGAGCCGACATCGGTGTCACGCTGCACCACCCGCACGGCCAGATCTACGCCTACCCATACGTCACGCCCCGCGCCGCCGTGATGGGCGCGGCCGCCCGCAGGTTCTATGACGACGCCGGCGGCCGGCAGACGCTGACCGGTTCACTGCTGCGCGCCGAGCGCGAGGACGGCAGCCGCATGATCATGGAAAGCTCGAACTTCAGCGCCTACGTGCCGTTCGCTGCCCGCTGGCCGCTGGAAATCCATCTGGTGCCCCACCGCCAGGTCCCCGATCTGGCCGCCCTGAGCGGGGACGAGAAAGACGAGCTGGCGCACGTGTACCTCGACCTCCTCAAGCGCCTGGACGCCCTCTACCCGACGCCGACCCCGTACATCTCCGCGTGGCACCAGGCCCCGGTGGACGAACTGCTCCGACCGGCGGGCTACCTGCACCTGCAGCTCACTTCCCCCCGCCGCGCCGCCGACAAGCTGAAGTACCTGGCGGGATCGGAAGCTGCCATGGGGGCCTTTATCAACGACACCACCCCCGAGCTGGTCGCGGAACGCCTGCGTGCCGTCACCGTTCCCGCTTCCCCGGGAACTGTTACCGCCTCACCGGCCGAAGCACTGGCCCCGACCGCCCCCGGCCTCACCGAAGGAGCCCACGCATGACCCCCGCCGTCAGCACCACCGACCTCGCGGAACAGTTCCAGACCGCCTTCGGCCGCCTCCCGGACGGTGTCTGGCAGGCTCCCGGGCGGGTCAACCTGATCGGCGAACACACCGACTATAACGAGGGCTTCGTGCTCCCGTTCGCCATCGACAAGACGGCGCGCGTCGCCGTCGGCGTGCGTCCCGACTCAACCGTCCGGCTTCTGTCCACCTACGGGGACCAGGGCCTGACGACAGCGAACACCGCCTCGCTGGATGGCCGGGCGGCCAAGGGATGGACCAAGTACCCGCTCGGCGTCATCTGGTCCCTGCAGCAACGCGGCATCGACGTTCCGGGACTGGACCTTTTGCTGGACTCGGACGTCCCGCTGGGTGCCGGGCTCTCCTCGTCGCACGCCATCGAATGCGCCGTCATCTCCGCGCTGAACGACCTCACCGGCGCCGGACTGGGTGCCGAGCAGATGGTCCTCGCAACCCAGCGGGCCGAGAACGACTTCGTGGGCGCCCCCACGGGCATCATGGACCAGTCCGCGTCGCTGCGCGGGTCCAAGGGCCATGCGGTGTTCCTGGACTGCCGAGACCAAAGCGTGCAGCTGGTGCCGTTCGAGGCGGAGAACGCGGGACTGGTCATGCTCGTGATCGACACCAAGGTGTCCCACTCCCATGCCGACGGCGGTTACGCCTCACGCCGCGCGTCGTGCGAGCTCGGCGCCGAGGTGCTGGGCGTCAGGGCGCTGCGGGACGTCGGACCGGAGGACCTGGAGGAGGCCAGCGGACTTCTGGACGAAGTCACATTCCGCAGGGTCCGGCACATCGTCACGGAAAATGAGCGCGTGCTGCAGACTGTGGAGCTCCTTGGCCGGCAGGGTCCCGCAGCGATAGGCGGGCTCCTGGACGCCAGCCATGCCTCGATGCGGGACGACTTTGAAATCTCGTGCGCGGAACTGGACCTTGCGGTCGACACGTCCCGGGCGAACGGCGCCATCGGGGCCCGGATGACCGGCGGCGGGTTCGGCGGGGCGGCCATCGCGCTCACGCCGGTGGCGGCGGAGCAGCAGGTGCGCGCCGCCGTCGAACAGGCCTTTGCCAAGGCGGGCTACACCGCCCCTGACATCTTCACCGTCACCCCGGCGGCCGGGGCGATGCGGCTCGCCTAGCACCGGGCGTAGGCTGGGCGCATGCCGGAAGCAGTCATTGTTTCAACCGCCAGGAGCCCGATCGGACGCGCCTTCAAGGGGTCCCTGAAGGACGAGCGGCCGGACGACCTCGCCGCGGCCATGGTGAGTGCGGCGCTGGCCAAGCTGCCGGCGTTCGACCCCACCGGGGACAGCACGCCCGGGCTCGACGACCTGTACCTCGGGTGCGCCGAGCCCAGCGGGGAAGCCGGTTCCAACATGGCCCGCGTGGTCACCATCCTGGCCGGCCTGGACCATGTGCCTGCCGCCACCATCAACAGGTTCTGCGCCTCGAGCCTGCAGACCGTCCGCATGGCTTTCCACGCCATCCGGGCCGGCGAGGGGCAGGCCTTCGTGGCTGCCGGCGTCGAAGCGGTGTCGCGGTACCAAAGCTGGGCCGGGGCAGGCGAAACCGACGCCGGCAACCACAACCCGCTCTTCGAACCCGCACGCCAGCGCACCACCGCACGGGCCGCCTCCAACACGCCCTGGACGGACCCGAGGCTGGGCGGCCGGATGCCGGACATCTACATCGCCATGGGGCAGACGGCCGAGAATGTGGCCACGTCCTACGGCATCAGCCGCGCCGATCAGGACGCCTGGGCCGTGCTGAGCCAGAACCGCGCGGAGGCTGCCATCGCCTCGGGCTTCTACGCCCGGGAAATCACGCCCTACCGGCGGCGCGACGGCATCGTGGTGGACCGGGACGACTCGCCGCGCGCGGGGGTCACGCTCGAAGGCGTCAGCGCTTTGGAGCCCGTCTTCCGGCGCGGGGGTACCGTGACGGCCGGAAACGCCTGCCCCCTCAACGACGGCGCGGCCGCCGTCGTCATCATGAGCGATTCGCGGGCCAGGGAACGCGGCTTGGAGCCGCTTGCGCGCATCGTCTCCACCGGCGTCAGCGCGCTCTCACCCGAGCTGATGGGGATGGGTCCCGTGGAATCCACGCGCCGGGCACTGGCCTCCGCCGGGCTGACCATCGGCGACATCGACCTAGTGGAGCTCAACGAGGCCTTCGCGGTCCAGGTTGTGGCCAGTGCCCGCGAACTCGGGATCGACTCCGCGAAGCTCAACATCCACGGCGGCGCCATCGCACTGGGCCACCCCTTCGGCATGACCGGCGCCCGCATGACCGCCACGCTGCTCAACGGCCTTCGCGAGACGGACGGAACGCTCGGCCTGGCCACGCTGTGCGTGGGCGGCGGACAGGGCATGGCCGTCGTTCTGGAACGCCTCAGCTGATCCGGCCCGCCGCCTCCCCGCCTAGCCGGGTGAGGGACCTGCAAAAAGAGGGCCCCGCCGGTGAACTGGCGGGGCCCTCTCCTTTTGTTCAAATCACGACGGCATAGGCCGGCTTTAGTTCTAGTCCTCGCCGCGGAGGATCGCCAGCAGGCGGATGATTTCCACATACAGCCAGACGAGGGTGACGGTTAGCCCGAAGGCTGCCGTCCAGGCGAAGCGCTCAGGGGCGCCGGCACGGACGCCGGCTTCAATGCTCGTGAAGTCCATGATCAGCGAGAAAGCGGCCAGTCCGATGGCCAGGATGCCGATGAAAACACCGAGCGGGATGCCGAAGATCTCGACGCTCGTGCTGAGGCCGAACGGGGACTGCACCGCGCCGGTCCAGACCATCACCATGTTCACGAGGGCGAACACGGCGTAGCCGATCATGGCGATCATGAAGAAGCGCATGGCCTTGGGGGTGGCGCGGACCTTGCCGCTCCGGAAGAGCAGGAGGGTCACCGCGAAGACGGAGAGCGTGCCAATCACGGCCTGCAGCCCGACACCCGGGTACAAGGCGTCAAGGATGCGGGTCAGTCCGCCGAGGAACAGGCCTTCAAGACCGGCGTAAGCCAGGATGAGTGCGGGCGAGGGCTGCTTCTTGAATGTGTTGACCATGGCCAGGACGAACCCGCCCAGCGCGCCGACGATCATGAGCAGGCTGGCCAGCGCCATGCCGACGAACAGCGTGACGGCGGCTCCTGCCATCACGGCTCCGAGGCAGATAGCGGTCCTGACGATGACGTCGTCGTAGGACATCCGGCCGGTTTCGACCGGCCCGGCGGCCGGCCGGTTGTACATCTGCTGCAGCTGGTCATCGGTCATGCCCGGCTGCTGGGAGCCCCAGCCCCTGGGGGCGTCCATGACGGGCGCCTGGCCGTAGGCGCCCTGTCCGTACTGGTTCTGGCCGTACGCCTGCGGGACAGGCGGTGCCTGGGTGGCTTCACGGAAATTCTTTCCGTTGAAGATCGGGTTTCCGCCAAGTGCCATTGCGGGTGTCCTCCAAATAAGGGGTGAGTAATGGATTTTCTAAGTTCAAACTACCAATTTCCACGCGTCAGCGGTGTGTAAAGTTCCGCGGACGGCCCGTTGACACGGAATCGTGACATGGACGCACCCGCCGCGTGGCGGGTCGCTCAGCCCGCCACCGAAGGACTGTTTAGGAATACTGGCATACAACAAAAGTTTTCATAAGCTGGGCTGAATTAGTGGTTGTGGCCAGCTTCACAGTCGTTATCGGATCGCTATCTGGCGGCCGCCTTGACGCGCAAACTTTGTACTGCTCTCGCTGTAACATGGGGCGAAGTAGGGTGACGGATATCACAAGAAGTCAAGCCATCAGCATCGCATCGCTCCATTTGCACCACCCGTTCCGCCGTCCGTCACCTTCTCCGTTCGCAGCGGTTGCAACGACGCAACCCAGACCATCCCCATGTGGAGGTTTTCAATTTGAGACGCACACCGAGAGGCCTGCCGCGCCGACGGCAAGCCGGATTGCTCAAGGCCATGGGGGCAATTGCCGCCGCAGTCGTGGCGATCCTGCTCGTCGCCGCACCAACATCGCTGGCGGCCACGCCATCCCCGACACCATCCCCGTCGAACCAGCAGTTCCAGAACAACATCAGCGGCTTTCTCCGCGATGATGCACGCGCCCCCATCCAAGGTGTGAAGATCACGGCCAAAAACGGTGACTTCACTGGAACAGCAACGTCGGGTGCCAACGGGGCCTGGAACATAGGGGTGCCGTCGCAGGGCACCTACGAGGTCAAACTGGACGAGTCCACCCTGCCGCAGGGCATCAAGCTCGCGGAAGGCCAGGCCAACCCCCGGAACGTCACGTTTAGCCAGACGTCCAACGTTTCGGTGATCTTCGCCTTCGGCAAGGGCATCGTCGTCCAACAGCAGGACTTCGGCCAGAACCTGCTCAACAGGCTGGTCGCTGGCCTGAGCTTCGGCCTCCTGCTGGCCCTCGCATCCGTGGGGCTGTCCCTGATTTTCGGCACCACCGGACTGACGAACTTCGCCCACGGCGAGATGGTGACGCTCGGGGCCGTGCTCGTATTCATCTTCGATGCCATGAACCTGCCGTTCTGGCTGGCCATCCTCCTAGCCCTCCTGGGCGGAGGACTCTTCGGCTATGCCCAGGACGCCGGCCTCTGGCGGCCCCTGCGCCGCCGCGGCACCGGACTGGTCCCCATGATGATCGTCAGCATCGGCTTGGCCCTGGCAATCCGCTACATCATCCAGTTCTACTTTGGCGGGGCCACCCAGCAACTGCCCTTCGCCCAAAGCGCGGAAATCCAGATCGGCCCGGTCTCCATCTCGCCCAATAACTTGTGGTCGCTGGTGATCAGCGCAATCGTGATCGGCCTGATCGGCATAGTGCTCCTGAAGACCCGGCTCGGCAAGGCCACCCGGGCCGTGGCGGACAATCCCGCCCTGGCAGCGGCATCCGGCATTGACGTGGACTCCGTCATCCGTCTCGTCTGGATTGTTGGCGGCGTGCTTGCCTCCCTCGGCGGCATCCTCTGGGCCTACTACCGTCCCGGCGTCACGTTCGACATGGGCTCGCAGATCCTGCTGCTCATCTTCGCGGGCGTTACCCTCGGTGGCCTCGGCACCGTCTTCGGCGCCCTCATCGGATCCGTCATCGTCGGCATCTTCGTCGAACTGACCACCGTCTTCGGCCTTGCAGCCGACCTCAAATACGTGGGAGCACTGTTCATCATGATTGTTGTCCTCTTGTTCCGGCCCCAGGGGATCCTGGGCCGACGCGAGCGCGTGGGTTAGGAGGCTGCCATGGACTTCGGATTCATTCTTTCCAGCGCAGCAAGTGAAATTTTCAGCCCGACGACGGCCGCATACGCACTTGCCGCCCTCGGCCTGGCCGTCCACTTCGGCTACTCTGGCCTGCTGAACTTCGGCCAGGCCGGCTTCATGGCGGTGGGAGCCTATGGCTTCGCCATCTCCACCCTCAGCTTCGGCGTCCCGTTCTTCGTGGGATTGCTGATCGCCGTCATCTGCTCTGTGCTGTTCGCGCTGGTGCTGGGTATCCCCACCCTCCGCCTGCGGGCAGACTACCTGGCCATCGTCACCATTGCCGCGGCGGAGATCATCCGCTACGTCGTCACCACCAACCAACTCACCTCCGTGACCGGGTCGGCCAACGGACTCGCAGCCTTTGAAAGCGGTTTCTACTCGATGAACCCGTTCCCCGAGGGCTCCTACTTCGGCATGAACAACCGCGACTTCTTCATCCGCATCGTGGGCTGGGGCCTGGTGGTTGTCTGCTGCATCATCGTCTGGCTGCTGATGCGCAGCCCCTGGGGCCGGGTCCTGAAGGGCATCCGCGAGGATGAGAACGCAGTGCGCTCGCTCGGCAAGAACGTCTACGCGTACAAGATGCAAGCGCTGGTCATCGGCGGCATCGTCGGGGCGCTGGCCGGCATGGTGTTTACCCTCCCCCGCGGCGCAGTCCAGCCTGCCAACTACGGCACCGAGCTGACGTTCTTCCTGTGGACCTGCCTGCTCCTTGGCGGCATGGCCACGGTCCTGGGGCCGGTTATCGGCGCCATGATCTTCTGGGTGGTTCTGTCGCTGACCCAGGGCATTCTCTACGGCCTCATCGAATCGGGCGCAGTGACCTGGCTGACCACAGTCCAGGCCGGGCAGTTGCGCTACATCCTGGTGGGAGTCGCCCTGATGCTGCTGATGATCTTCAGGCCGCAGGGCGTCTTCGGTAACAAGAAGGAGCTGGCGTTCGCATGAGCAAGCACAGCGAAGAGTCAATGGAAGCCGGCGTCGACTACATGACGGACGCCCGCGCGATCGCCGTCGGCGAGAACACCCCCGGCTGCAAGAAACGGGACCCCATCGTCGTCGCCGAAAACGTGACGCGCACGTTCGGCGGCATCAACGCCGTCGACGTCGAGTACCTTGAGATCCCGCGCCACAAGATCACCGCACTGATCGGTCCTAACGGGGCGGGCAAGACCACCCTCTTCAACCTGCTCACTGGATTCGACATTCCGAACTCCGGCAAATGGCAGTTTGAAGGGCAGAGCATTGCCGGCGTCTCCTCTTACAAGGTGGCGCGGATGGGCATGGTCCGCACCTTCCAGCTGACCAAGGTCATGGGCAAGCTGACGGTGATGGAGAACATGCGCCTGGGCGGCTCCGACCAGCCCGGTGAACGGCTGTCCAAGGCCCTGTTCAAGGGCATGTGGGGCAGCCGGGAAAAGGAAATCACCGATCAGGCGAACGTCCTGCTGGAGAAATTCAAGCTGGACACGAAGAAGGACGACTACGCGGCATCGCTGTCCGGCGGCCAGCGCAAGCTGCTCGAAATGGCCCGCTCGCTCATGGTAAGGCCCAAGCTGGTAATGCTCGACGAGCCGATGGCCGGCGTCAATCCGGCGCTGACCCAGTCCCTGCTGGACCACATCAAGAATCTCAAGGCAGAGGGCATGACCGTCCTCTTCGTGGAACACGACATGAACATGGTCCGCCACATCGCGGACTGGGTGGTAGTCATGGCCGAAGGCAAGATCGTGGCTGAGGGTCCCCCGGGTGAGGTCATGAAGAACCCGGCCGTGATCGACGCCTACCTGGGCGCCCACCACGACGTCGACCTCGGCGACTCTGAAGGCATCAAGGCACTTGAGCAGGAACTGGTCGCGGACGAGGAATCTATCGTGGGCACGGAGAACGCCGGCATCATTGCCGTCGACGTTGTGGCGCCCGAGCTGCACGAGCCCGGCCACACAGACAAGGACAAAGCATGAGTGCCACGAGCGCGGCCCCGGCCGCACAGAGCGCAGCAGCGGACGACTCCGTCGTCAAAGTTACCAACCTGGTGGCTGGATATCTTCCAGGGGTCAACATCCTCAACGGCTGCAGCATCGAAGCCCGCAAAGGCGAGCTGATCGGCATCATCGGGCCGAATGGCGCCGGAAAGTCCACACTTCTCAAGGCCATGTTTGGCCTCGTGAAGGTGCACTCGGGGTCAGTCGTGGTCCGTGGCAAGGACTTGACCGGCCTCAAAGCCAACAAGCTGGTGACCCAGGGCGTGGGTTTTGTCCCGCAGAACAACAACGTGTTCGCCACGCTCACCATCGAGGAGAACATGCAGATGGGGATGTTCCAGCGTCCCAAGGACTTCGCCGAGCGGTTCGACTTTGTCACCAGCCTTTTCCCGGAGCTTGGCAAGCGCAGGGCCCAGCGGGCGGGTTCGCTGTCCGGCGGTGAACGCCAGATGGTGGCCATGGGCCGTGCCCTCATGATGGACCCCGCAGTGCTGCTGCTGGACGAGCCCTCGGCAGGCCTCTCCCCCGTGAAGCAGGACGAGACCTTCCTTCGCGTGCACGAGATCAATCGTGCCGGCGTGTCCGTGATCATGGTGGAGCAGAACGCCCGCCGGTGCCTGCAGATCTGCGACCGCGGCTACGTCCTGGACCAGGGCAAGGATGCGTACACGGGAACAGGACGGGAACTGATGAAGGACCCGAAGGTCATCCAGCTGTACCTCGGCACGCTCGCCGACGAACACGAAAAATAGGCGCTAACCGCACGGGCAGAACCTAGCACCAGGGCCGTCACCGATCCGGTGGCGGCCCTTCTGCATGCCTGGTTCCGCCTGGCACCTGGCACGTCCGGCCGCCTCCGCAGCTCTTTGCTCGGCGCCCGCGCTCGTACGTACCTCACGCAGGCCCGCGGGCACGCAGAAGCCCCCGTCCTGCCGGACGGGGGCTTCTGACCTGGTTAGGAAAGCGGCTTACAGCTTGCCGAACTCTTCTTGAGCAGGCTGCGGCTTGTTGGTGTCGTCGTACTCGTAGATGCCGATGTAAGCCTCTGTGGGGTCACCGGCGTCAGAGAACGTGATCGGACCGGACTGGCCGTCGTAGTCGATGTCCTTGCCGTTGCGGAGCAGGGTGACGCATGACGGGAAGGTGTTGCACTTCTCGCCGCCCTCGGAGACTGCCTTGAGCTGCTTGGCAATGTCCGTGCCCTTCGTGCTCTTTGCCGCCTCTGCCGCAAGTGCAGTCATGTTGACGGCGTCATATGACTCGCCTGCATAGTTGTACGTCCGCAGGGCGGGGTCAATGGCAAGTAGCTGCTTCTTGAAGTCTTCCTTGGCAAAGGTTCCCGGCTGCGTGCCGCGAGCTCCCTTAAGGGTTCCTGCCTTGAAGTCCTTGCTGTAATCGAAGAGGTTACCGTCAACCAGGAACAGCTGTTCCGGCTTGATGCCCTTGCCCGTCAGCAGCGGAATGATGCTCTTGGCTTCGTCGAAGGTGATCAGCGCAATAGCGTCCGGCTTGGCTGCCACCAGGGCATCGACCTGGCTACTGAACTGCGAATCGCCGGTGTTGTAGAGCTGCTCAGCCACGACCTGGCCGCCGGCCCCGGTGAAGGCTTCCTTCACGTTCTTCTGCAGGCCTGTGCCGTAGGCGTCGTTCAGGACCATCATCCCCAAGGTCTGAGCTCCGCAGGTGGCAATGTAGTTACCCAGGACCTTGCCCTGCAGGACGTCAGAGGGAGCCGTACGCCAGTAAAGGCCCTTGTCGTCCCAGGTGGTGAAGTCCGGGGACGTGTTGGCCGGCGAGAATTCCAGCACACCTGCTCCAGTGATCTGGTTGATGACGGTCTTCGACACGCCGGAGGATGCCGCACCGATGATGGCGCTGACGCCCTGGCCCAGCAGAGCCGTGGTCGACTGTGTCGCGATGTCAGTCTTGGTATCACCGGAGTCGCGGTGGATGACCTGCACGGGCTTGCCGAGGACGCCGCCGGCGGCATTGATCTCCTTGATGCCAAGGTTAACACCGGCGATCTCGGGCGGGCCGAGGAACGCCAGCGACCCCGTTGTCGGCAGAAGCGATCCAATTTTGAGTGGCGTAGGGGTGGTCGTCGTCGAAGGCGGCACGGCGCCGGTTTCGGTCGCTGTGCTGGAGGCACCAGCAGTCGCGCTGGGCGCCGGGCAGGAAATGCCGCCGGCCGCGCCTGCCGCGGAGGTGGTCGCGGTTGGGGTGGAGCTGCCACCACAAGCCGAAGCCAGAAGGGCGACGCCGATGCTAAGCGCTGTGAGCTTAGCGACTCGGGGCGCCGCCTGGGGGAGTGAAATCATTTGAGAGTCTCCTCGATCGAAAGGTGCGAACGGCCTTTGATGCGATTGGTCAGGTGTTCCTGATTTAACTTCAAGCTAATGCAAATCAGGCCCGAACATAAGTGAGTAAGGTCACATCCTTATAACACTCGTTGCATATGGGACACCTGCGGATACTGGGGCCCCTGACTTCGAAGCAGCCAGAACAGGCACCTCGGAAACAGGAGTGCCAAGGGAACGCCGCAAAGGCACAAAGGGAACGGTTGGGGCCGGAGAAATGCCACGGCCGTATGCGCGTGGACGGTCACTTGGCCACGGCCGGAGACAGCTTCAGCGCGGCCGCCTTGGGCAAGCGACAGCCTCTGGGCCCCGCACACAAGCGGGCACTTCCATGCCCTAAGTACCCCAGGTGGGACTCGAACCCACAACACGCGGATTTTAAGTCCGCTGCCTCTGCCAATTGGGCTACTGGGGCGCCCGGTCAATGGTATCGCCTTCCGCGGGGGCAAACGGTCCTGCGTATCGGAAGGTGCCGTGAACGCCGCCCGGCCACAGCGCGAGGGGAAGAAACTGGAAATTGTCCCCCCAGTTCTTGTCCGGGGCCTCGATGCCCAGCGACGACGCCGGCACAAAGCCGAAGCGCGGATAGTATTCTGTGCTCCCCAGCAGGGCGATGCCGCGCTCCCCCGCCGTGTTGGCCCGGACCACAGTTTCGCGCATCAGCGCCGAGCCGATGCCGTGGCGCTGCAGTCTGGGGGTCACTCCGATGGGGCCGAGCCCCAGCAGCTCCAGCCCATCCACCCAGGCCCGCGTACTGATGACGTGCCCGACGATTTCACCGTCCAGCTCCGCCACGACGCTGAACTCCGGCAGGTATTCCTCGGAGTCGAAGAGCTGCCGCAGCAGCTCCACCTCCACGGGCTGGCCTTCCACGGGCAGCCCCGTCACCGGGGACACCGCGAACGCCTCGGCCGTCAGGCTGAGGATTGCTGCCCGGTCTTCCGGATTCTCGTTGCGCAGCACCAGCTCCCGGACCGGCTCAGGCTCCGGGGCGTTGGCGGCCGAGAGCTCCGCCAGGGCCTCCAGGGCACGCGCCGTGTCCCCCACTGGCACGAGCAGGTGATCGTGATGGAAGCCCGCCAGCACGTTGCAGCTGATCCGGGCCTGCGTCAGCGCCCTGCTTACCGCCGCCGTCAGGCCCACGGCTTCCAGCTCCGAATGGACCTGGAGCGTGATCCAGGCAGCCACAAAATCGTAAGGGAGCTCCAGCCTGTCCGCCTCCGCGCGGGGCAACACCACTGTCAGCCCCTCGGCCTCCCGCACGGCCGCTTCGATGCCGCCAGTCAGCGGTTTTCCGTGCGGCCAGAGAACGTATACATACTCCCCTTCGCGCAGCACGGGGTGGATCGAGGCCAGCAGGGTCTGGAGGTTCTTTTCGCCCGTCATGCAGCCAGTCTAAGCTGGCGGACCGCCGCTGCCGGGGACCCCACCACGCCGCAGGCGGTCAGCCGGACGGCGGCCAAACGACGAAGCGGCCGTTCCCCCGAAAGGGAACGGCCGCCGTCGTCAGTTAGTCCGTGCTACTTGGCGTCCGCCGCAACAGCGTCCTTGGAACCGCCCTGCGGGGCGGCTGCGGGCTTGTCCGCAGCCGCAGCGACGGGGGCAGCAGCCGGCTTGGGAGCCGGAGTGGCGGCGGCCACGAAGGCGCCGCGCGGGTTGTCCAGGTCTTCAAGCTGCGTGGTGTCGCGGCCCATGAAGAAAGCCAGGATCCAGCCCATGATCACGCGGATCTTGCGCTCCACCGTGGGGATGGCCATGCCGTGGTAGCCGCGGTGTGCCAGCCACGCGAGGCCGCCCTTGAGGCCGATGCGGCCCAGGAGGTTGATGTTGGCAACACCCTTCCACTCGCCGAAGCCGGCCACGGCACCAAGGTTCTTGTGCTTGTAGTCGACCAGCGGCTTGTCCCAGCGGGAGGCCCACAGGTTCTTGGCGAGGCGTTTGGCCTGGCGCAGCGCGTGCTGGGCGTTGGGGACGCAGGTGCCGTCCGGCAGGCCGCTGCCCGTGAGGTCCGGGACAGCTGCAACGTCACCGGCGGCCCAGGCGTTCTCGATGATGCCTTCGTCGCCGGCGATGCGCAGGTCCGCGAGGACCCGTACGCGTCCGCGCGGTTCGAGCGGGAAATCGGTGGAACGGACCATCGGGTTGGCCTGGACACCGGCAGTCCACACCAGGGTGTCGGCTGCGAATTCCTGCGCCAGCGACTTGTCCGGCAGGTTGATGAGCTTGAGGGAACCCTCGGCGCTGTCCAGCGAGGTGTTGAGCAGGACCTCGATGCCGCGGCTGCGGAGGTGTTCCACAACCCAGACTGCCTGCTTCTCGGTGACCTCGGGCATGATGCGGCCCATGGCCTCGACGAGGACGAAGCGGACTTCCTCCTGCTTGACGCGGGGGTTGTTCTTGACGGCCGCGCGGGCGAGGTCTTCCATCTCGGTGATGCACTCGATGCCGGCGAAGCCGCCGCCGACAACCACGAAGGTCAGGGCCTTGGCCCGCTCCGCGGGGTCGGTGATAAGGGAGCCGACCTCGATGCGGTCGAGGACCTTGTTGCGCAGTGCAACGGCTTCCTCGATGGTCTTCAGGCCGATGCCCTTGTCCGCCAGGCCCTTGATGGGGAACGTGCGGGTGATGGCGCCTGCTGCAATGACGACGTCGAAGTAGGGCACCTCAAAGTTTTCGCCGCCGTCTGCCGGGGCAACCACGGCAGTGCGGTTGGCGTGGTCGATCGAGGTGACGCGGCCCTGGATGAGCTCGGTCTGCTTGAGGTGCTGGCGGTGGGACACCACCGCGTGGCGTGCCTCGATGTTTCCGCCGGCAACTTCCGGCAGGAAGGGCTGGTAGGTCATGTAGGGCAGTGGATCGACGACGGTGACGATGCCACCGGCGTTCGCGATCTTGTTCTGCAGTTTCAGTGCTACGTACAGGCCGACGTACCCGCCGCCGACGACGAGCACCCGGGGACGGTCCTGGAGCTGGGGGGTGGTTGCCATGCTTCAAGAATACATTAGTTTGTGAAAATCTTCACTAACTGGTCGGTCCGCCCGGGTCCACCTTGTCCAGCACGCCGGTCTCGGTCTCGTCCCGGCTCCCGTCTGAACCCCGGTACACGCGGCGCAGCTGGATGGCGGCGGCCACAATGATGGCCAGGAAGAGTCCGCCGAAACCTAGGACCACGGCGGCTGGCAGTGCGCTGTCGAGCCGGGACGGCGGCTGGGCCACAGGGACGGTCGCCTCGGGCAGGGTGGGGTGGGCGCTCGGCGCCTCGGCTGGTGGAACAGGAGTGGGCGTGGCAAGGTTTCCGCGGCGGTGCACGCGGATCCAGTCTGAGATAGACCCCAGCGGATTGCTTTGGGTCTCGGCGAC
Organism: Arthrobacter sp. KBS0703; assembly: GCF_002008315.2. Classification (NCBI taxonomy): domain Bacteria; kingdom Bacillati; phylum Actinomycetota; class Actinomycetes; order Micrococcales; family Micrococcaceae; genus Arthrobacter; species Arthrobacter sp. KBS0703. Next base: position 2,655,039 of record NZ_MVDG02000001.1, read on the forward strand.
GTTCTCCGTCAGTGCCGCCTCCGCGTTGAGCACGCCGAAGCCGTAGAGCGGATCCTTGCCCGGGGCGCCCGCGTCCTTGGCCGTGGAGACGATCCGGTTGATGACCTGCTTGGCGCTCATCTGCGGCCACTTGGACCGGATCAGGGCGGCTACGCCGGACACGATGGGGGTGGCTCCTGATGTTCCGGCCCATTCGGCGTAGCTGCCTCCCGGAAGCCCTCCGACGAGTTTCTCCGCCGGAGCCGCAACGCCGATGCTGATGCCCTGGGAGGACGAGTCGGTGCTGGCGGCGCCGCCGCGGTCCAGGCCGGCCACGGTCAGCACGCCGGGGATGGTGGCCGGCGCCCCAACCTGCACGTTTCCGCCGACCCTGTTGCCTGCCGCCGCGACGATCACCACGTCTTTCTGTTCGGCATACAGGAATGCGGCGTCCCAGCTCTGCGGCCATTCCGGGGAAGTGCTGCCCAGCGAAATGTTGATGACTTTCGCGCCGTTGTCCACGGCCCAGCGGACGGCCTCCGGGATCTGGTCCTGGTCGCTTTTTCCGCCGGGATTGGCCGAGCCGAGCCACGTTGAAACGGAGAGGATCTCGGCTTCAGGTGCCACACCCATGATGCCGTCCGGCATGTTCTTGGACGGCGTGGCGCTGGGGCTGGGTTTTGCGCTGGCGGCCTTCTTGGGCTGGTGCCCGCGGCCGGCAAGCATGGTGGCCACGAGCGTGCCGTGTTCGGGCTTGGCGCCGATGCTCTTCCGCCCGTCGCTGGTTCCCGCGCCGGAGACGTCATGCCCGCCAGCAAGGACGCCTTTGAGATCCGGGTGGTTGGCGTCCACGCCGCTGTCGATCACGGCCACCTTGACGTTGGCTCCCTTGGAGACCTCCCACGCCTTGGTGATGCCGGCTTCCTTGAGCCAATACTCCTTGTCGCGCCAGGTGTCGGCCTGCGCCGCGGGGGCTGTTGCGACCACCGTGGCAGCGATGCCCCCGATGATCGTCGCCGACAGGAGAGCCGAGACCGTCCGGCGGAGCCGGGCTGTTGCTCTGGTCATTCAAGATCCAATACTCGGTTGGCTGGTGCCTGACTAGCTGACACTCAGGGCAATTCCGTCAAGAATATCGTGCTCGCTGGCGGTGGCCGTAATGATGCGGCCGCCGCTCAGCTCACCCATCCTGGTGAGGATCCGCCGCCAGACCAGGGCGCCGGCGCCGATCACGTCTACCCTGCCCGGGTGCATGTAGGGCAGTTCCGCGCGCTGCGCCCTGGTCATCTCCAGCAGGTCCGTCGCTGCCGCCTGGATGGTGCCGATGGACAGTTCGGCTCCGTGAATGGCTGCCGGCAGGTACCCCGGAAGCTTCAGCGCATGCGCGGTGATGGTGGTGATGGAACCGGCAACCCCGACGACGGCGGTGCTGCGTTCCAGCGGAACGTCCAGCCCCGCTTCGGTGATGGCGGCGTCGACGTCGGCTTCCGCTGCGGCGACCTGCTCGGCAGTGGGCGGATCTCCCTTGAGATGGCGTTCGGTGAGCCTGACGCAGCCGATGTCCACGGACCTGGCGGCCAGCACTCCCCCGGCATCGCCCAGCACGAACTCCGTGCTGCCGCCGCCCAGGTCCACCACCAGCACGCGGTCATCGCCCGCGATTGGCAGGACGCTGCTGGCCCCGGCAAAGGACAGGGCTGCTTCCTCGTCACCGGAGATCACTTCGGGTTCGACGCCCAGGAGGCTGCGGATGCCGTCCACGAATACCTGGCGGTTGCGGGCGTCCCGGCTGGCGGAGGTTGCCACGAAGCGGACTCTCTCGGCACTGTACTGGCGGATCAGCTCTGCATACTCCGCGGTGGCCGCAAACGTGCGCTCCAGCGCCTCGGGCGCCAGCTCGCCGGTGGCATCCACGCCCTGGCCCAGCCGCACCACACGCATGTCCCGCACGAGGTCGGTGAGTTTCGTGGTCCCGTTGCTGCGGTCCACGTCGGCGATCAGCAGGCGGATGGAGTTGGTGCCGCAGTCGATGGCGGCAACGGTGGTCATTTTCCTGCCTCCGTGGCGGTCTCATGGCCTGCGGACTCGTGGCCTGCGGCCTCCTGGGCCGCGGCCTTCCTGACCGGCGCAGGCCGCCCGACGATGGCGGGGAGGCCCTGGGGCCCGTGGCGGCTGAGGTCCCGGGACGGCGCTTCGCCGTCGGTGTCCCACGCGCCGTCACAGTAGCAGCGGTCGGCCGTCCACCACTCGGCGATGGCGGCGATGGCCTCGTCGCCGAGGGGGTTGACGCCGTGACCGGCCGCGAGCGAGTGCCCCACGAGGACGTGGAGGCACTTGACGCGGGTGGGCATTCCTCCGGCCGAGACGCCGTCGATTTCGGGGACCTCAGCGATGCCGGAGCGGGCACCGATCGCAGCGCGTGCCGCCAGGTACGCCTCGTGGGCAGCCCGGTAGGCGGCTGCCAGCGGCTCGTCCGCGGTCAGCCGGTCATTCATCTCGTTCATGAGGCCCGCAGCTTCCAGCCGGGACACGGCGGACGTGATGACGGGGTGCGTCAGGTAGAAGGTGGTGGGGAACGGGGTCCCGTTACTCAGGCGCGGAGCCGTGGCGGCCACGAGGGGGTTGCCGCAGACGCAGCGCGCCGGGATCTCAACGACGTCGCGGACGGGCCTCCCGAGCTGGCGGCTGAGCACATCAAGGTCGTGTGCCGATGGCTGGCTGGATTCCTCCGGCGCGGTTGCCGTGTTCTCGTCCACTGGCGCGGCCGTCCTTCCTGCCCGGTTCTGGCCGCCTCCTTTGAGGCAGTCCCGCGGCGGGCGCCGCTCCTAGTCTGTTGCCGAGCGCCTGATGGACTCCCACAGGGAATCCACCCACGGCAGGTCGGCGGGGTCTTGTGCTGCTGCTGCACCGGGCTGGCTGCCTGACGCGCCGGCCGGCAGATCGCTGCCGAACACCCAGTAGCCGGTCTCTCCCGGCATAACCATGTTAATGCGGTCCCGGGCCTGTTGCTTGACGTAGTTCGGATCCTGCCAGCGCGAGACCTGCCGTTTGAGGTTGTCCTGGTCCGCCTTGCTGGCCGCGATATCCGCTTCCAGCGCCGCAATTTCGGCGCGCTTGTCAATGAAGATCTTTACGGTGGGCGCCAGCATGATGGTGATGGCAATCATGACGACGGCCAGCGCCAGCATGCGCCCGGAGAAGGCCTTTGCAGGGACCGGGTCGAGGGATTCGTCGGCCGCTGCAGTCCCGGCGGATGCGGACTTCACGCGACCGTTCCCGGCGGTTCCCTTCACCCGTTCCTTGGCCGGCCCGGTGCTGACGGGGGTACTCTTTGCTGCACCCTTGGCGTTCGCTGGCCCGGCAGATGTCGCGCTCGAGTCCCTTTCCCGGGCGGCTTCCCCCCGGCCGTGCGCAGCGTCCGCCGCGCGGTGCGTGTCTCCCGGACGGTGGCCGCCGAAGTCCGCCTGGATGACGTCGCCCCCGGCGGAGCCGGGGTGGGACTGCGGTGCTGCTGGGGTCACCCGGGGAACTTTGGGACGGCGGGTAGCCATGACACTCCTGTGAACGTGTGGCGCTTGTCTGTGGCCTGGACGGGCAGCCACCTTAAACGAGAACCGGTGGCTATGGTCTTTCAACCATAGCCACCGGTTACGGGTTTTCGCGGCTAACTAGCCCTTGAAACGCGGGAAGGCGCTGCGGCCGGCGTAGCGTGCGGCGTCGTCGAGTTCTTCTTCGATGCGCAGCAGCTGGTTGTACTTGGCAACGCGCTCGGAGCGTGCGGGGGCACCGGTCTTGATCTGTCCCGCGTTGGTGGCAACGGAGATGTCAGCAATGGTGGTGTCCTCGGTTTCGCCGGAGCGGTGCGAGGTGATGGTGGTGTAACCCGCGCGCTGGGCGAGGGAGACGGCGTCCAGGGTCTCGGTCAGGGAGCCGATCTGGTTGACCTTGACGAGGAGGGAGTTGGCGGTCTTGGTGTCGATGCCGCGCTGCAGGATGGCAGGGTTGGTGACGAAGAGGTCATCGCCCACCAGCTGGACGTTGTCGCCGATCGTGTCGGTGAGGGTCTTCCAGCCTTCCCAGTCGTTCTCGTCCAGCGGGTCCTCGATGGAAACCAGCGGGTAGTCGGCCACGAGCTCGGCGTAGTAGGCGCTCATCTCGGTAGCCGTCAGGGCCTTGCCCTCGAACTGGTAGGCACCGTCGGTGAAGAACTCGGAGGAGGCGACGTCCAGGGCCAGGGCGATGTCCTTGCCCGGGGTGTAGCCGGCGTTCTTGATGGCTTCCTGGATCAGGTCCAGGGCGGCACGGTTGGACGGCAGGTTCGGCGCGAAGCCGCCCTCGTCGCCGAGGCCGGTGGAGAGGCCCTTGGCCTGCAGGACGGACTTGAGGTTGTGGTAGACCTCAACGCCCCAGCGCAGGCCCTCGGAGAAGGTCTCGGCGCCGATCGGGACGATCATGAATTCCTGGATGTCCACGTCGGAGTCGGCGTGCGAGCCGCCGTTGAGGATGTTCATCAGCGGAACGGGCAGGACGTGCGCGTTGGGGCCGCCGAGGTACTTGTACAGCGGCAGGTCCGCGGAGGCGGCGGCGGCGTTGGCCACGGCGAGGGAAACACCCAGGATGGCGTTGGCGCCGAGCTTGCCCTTGTTGGGGGTGCCGTCCAGGTCGATCATGGCCTGGTCGATGCTGCGCTGGTCGGTAGCGTCGAAACCGGTCAGCGCCGGGGCGATCTGATCGATGACGGCGTCAACGGCCTTCTGGACGCCCTTGCCGAGGTAGCGGCCTTTGTCGCCGTCGCGGAGTTCAACGGCCTCGTGTTCGCCGGTGGAAGCGCCGGAGGGAACTGCTGCCCGGCCGATCTGGCCGTCGGACAGCAGAACTTCAACTTCGACGGTCGGGTTGCCACGGGAATCGAGGATCTCGCGGGCGTGGATGGCATCGATAAGCGCCATGAATATGCTCCTTATGGTGAAGCGATTTACTGGGAAACTAGCGGAAAATCTCGACGTCCTCGTCAGGGACTAGCGTAGTCGAGAGTGGTGCACGTTACGGAAACCTATCCATCACCCGGACGTCATGATCCCGGTGATTCCGTGTTTTGGTACCGCCGCACGGCCCCGCGGAGGGCGCGTTCGGCGTCGAATCCCCTGCTACGGGCGGAGCCGACGATGGCGAGCAGCAGCTCGCCTAGCTGGTTCTCGGTGTCGCAGGTTTCGGCAAGCTCAACGAGCGGATGGGCAAGCCCAACGTTCGGTGCCCGGCCTGCCCTTTGTGCCCGATCGAGGGTCTTCTGCGCCCGGGCAAGCGCAGGCAACGCACCCGGGATGCCCTCAAAATGGTTGAGCCGTTCGGGCCGTTCGGCTTTCTTGACCGCGTCCCATTTCAGCACAATCTCCTCCACGGTGGCGGGGAAACTATCCTGCAGGGAGCCGTCCGGCCGGAAGACATGGGGGTTGCGGCGGATCATCTTGGCGGTAATGCCGCGGACGACGTCGCCGAAAGCGAAGGTGCCGCGCTCCTCGGCAAGCCGGGCGTGCAGCACCACCTGGAGCAGCACATCACCCAGTTCGCCTTGGAGTTCCGCTTCATCGGCGCCCGTTTCGATGGTCTCGGCCACCTCATAAGCCTCCTCGAGGAGGTACTCCACGAGCGACCCGTGGGTGAGCGCCGCCATCCACGGGCAATGCTCGCGGAGGGCGGCGATCACGTCGAGAAGCTCCCCCACCGGCCCTTCGGCGGGCGCCTCGGACGGGGTTTCAGCCAAGGTTGGCGTAGGCGTCGTTGATGTACTCCACCAGTGCTTCCCTTTCCTCCAGCGGCAGGAAGGAGGCCTCAGCGGCGTTGAGCGTGAGTTCCAGCAGGTCGTCGAGGTCATAGTCGAACGTCTCCACGAGCAGCTCGAACTCGTCGGTGAGCGTCACGCCGCTCATGAGGCGGTTGTCCGTGTTGATGGTGACGTTGAAGCCGAGCTGGTAGAGCATGTCGAGCGGGTGGCTTTCGATGCCTTCGCCGAAGCCCGCGATGGCGCCTGTCTGAAGGTTGGAGGACGGGCAGATTTCCAGGGCGATGCCGCGGTCGCGGACCCAGCTGGAGAGGTTGCCCAGCGTCACGAGGCCGATGTTGTCATCGGTTTCGTCATCGTCATCGGCGTCTTCGTCCTCGAACTCCACCATGATGTCCTCGGCAATGCGGACGCCGTGGCCAAGGCGGAGCGCCCGGCCGTCCACAAGCGCCGACTGGATGCTCTCGAGGCCAGCTGCCTCGCCCGCATGGACCGTGGCGGGGAAGTTGTTCTCAGCCAGGAACGTGAATGCCTCACGGAAACGCGAGGGAAGGAAGCCATCTTCGGCTCCGGCAATGTCGAAGCCGACGGCGCCCTTGTCACGATGGCGGACGGCGAGTTCGGCGATTTCCTGGCCGCGGTCGGCGTGGCGCATGGCGGTGATCAGCTGTCCCACCTGGATCTCACGTCCGGTCTCGGCAACAGCGTCTACCCCGGCTTCCAGGCCTTCCTGGACGGCCTCGACGGCTTCGTCCAGGGTCAGGCCCTGCTGCAGGTGCTGCTCCGGCGCCCAGCGGACCTCGCCGTACACCACGCCGTCGTCCGCGAGGTCCTCCACGAATTCCTTGGCCACCCGGGCCAGGCTTTCCTTGGTCTGCATCACGGCGACAGTGTGGTCGAAAGTCTCGAGGTAGCGGACCAGGGAGCCGGAATCCGCGGACTCGCGGAACCACACGCCGAGCGCAGTGGGGTCGGTCGAGGGGAGCGTGTGGCCAGCGGCCTCGGCCAGCTCAATGATGGTGGCCGGGCGGAGTCCCCCGTCCAGGTGGTCGTGAAGGGAAACCTTGGGAAGGCTCTTCAGGTCGAAGTCTAGGGCAGGGGCAGCGTCAACGATTGGCTCAGTCACGTACCAACTCTAGGGTTGGACCGCCTGCAATGCCAACGGCCTTCCCGCGTCCCCGGTTTAGCGCCCGGATTCGGCGTCGGCCGCAGCCGCGACAGGCACGGCGCGGGCCATGCGGCCGGCATCGCCTGTTCCGTCAACGGTGCTTTCAGCGCCCCTTTCGGGCTCCTCCGCCCGGGTTTCCGGTGCCGTGACGGCGTCGTTGCGTCCGAGCCTCTTGTGCCACCAGCGGAGCATGTGGTCGATGAAGATTCCCAGGATGATGGCGAAGACAACGGCAATGCCCGCACCGAGAAGCGGATAGTCGTGCAGCAACGAAAACGAACTGGCCACGATCCCGATACCGATGGAATACCCTACCCACGTGAGGCAGGCGAAGGCGTCCAGCACGAAGAACCGGCGGTGTGGGAATCCAGTGGTGCCGGCGACGTAGTTGACCGCCACGCGTCCCCAGGGGATGTAGCGTGCCGTGAAGATGAGCACGGCCCCGCGCTTTTCGAGTTCGTAGCGTGCCCAGCCGAAGGCCTTCTGAACTTTCGGCCGGCGCATCCACTTCCAGCGGTCCAAGCCGATCTTCCGTCCCAGGAGGTAGGCCATGTTATCGCCGGCCATGGCGCCTACGAGCGCCGTCAGCCCGAGAACCCAAAGGTTAGGATTGCCGCTGTTCCGCGAGAAGGCCGACAGCGCAACAATGAGCGTCTCGCTGGGAACGACCATTGCAAAGCCGTCCACGAAAAAGAACACGAGCAATACAGGGTAAATCCACCACTGACCCGCTGCATGGAGCACGGCCTCATTAATAAACTCCACGCGGGTGTTGCTCCTAGCGGAAAATGACCAAAACAATTAGTGACGCAAATCGCTCTTTAGTGTCCCATGGCCGCAGCATAGTCCGCTACGCCCTGCTCGGGAAATTACCCCTCACTGGACGGATCCGGCAACCGCCCCCGCAACTTCGCCAACGCCATGTCCACCAGTATCCCCAGGACGATGGCGCAGGCTATGGCGATGGCGGCGCCGAGCAGGTGGTTGTGCTCGAACCACTGCCCGAAAAACAGTCCGATCGCCACGGAGTACGTGGCCCACAGACTGGCGGACAGCACGGTCATCCCGATGAACCGTGGCCGCGAGTAATGCGTGGCGCCGGCGGTCAGGTTGACGGCTACCCGGCCGATCGGAACAAACCGGGCCACGAGGATCAGTGACGCCGGACGCTTCCGCAGTTCGCGCCCGGCCCACCGGAACGCCCGCTGCATGCGCGGCCCCCGCATCCAGCGCCAGCGTGTGGTGCCGACGCCGCGGCCGATCAGGTAGGCGGTGTTGTCCCCCGTGAACGCCCCCAGGGCCGCGACGGCGATGAGGAGCCACGGGTTGGGGACATGCGCCGTCGATGCGACGGCAGCAAGCCCCACCACGACGGATTCGCTGGGAATGGGCGGAAAAAAGCCGTCAATGACGCAGCAGGCCAGGACAAGGAGCAGGACCCAGGGCTGCCCGGCGGCAGCAAGGATGAAGTCGTTGATGGCCTGCACGGGTTCAGGCTATACGGTCAATGATCAGCTGCTGTGCCGGGCGCGAGCCTTCCGGCGCGATGGTGACGGCGTTGTCAAGTGCCTCCTTCGCCCGGGCGAACTTCTCGGGGGTGTCCGTCAGCAGGGTCATGAGCGGCTCGCCGGCGCGCACGGCGGCGCCGGGCTTGGCGTGCATGCGGACTCCGGCGCCTGCCTGCACCGCGTCCTCCTTGCGGGCACGGCCTGCCCCCAGCCGCCAGGCGGCCACGCCGACTGCCATCGCATCAAGTTCCACGAGGACGCCGTCGGCCGGGGCGTAAATAGTCTCAGTTTCCCTGGCGACGGGCAGCTTCGCCCTCGGGTCTCCTCCCTGCGCCCCGATCATCCGGTTCCAGACGTCCATGGCCCGGCCGTCCTTGAGGGCTGCGGCGGGGTCGGCGTCGCGGATTCCGGCGCACGCCAGCATCTCCTCCGCGAGCCGGACGGTCAGTTCGACGACGTCCTCCGGGCCGCCGCCGGCCAGGACCTCGACGGATTCCTCCACCTCGATGGCGTTCCCCGCGGTCAGTCCCAGGGGCGTGTTCATGTTGGTCAGCAGCGCCACCGTGTTCACGCCGGCGTCCTTGCCGAGGGCCACCATGGTCTCGGCCAGCTCCCGCGCCCGTGCCTCGTCCTTCATGAACGCGCCGCTGCCCACCTTCACGTCGAGCACAAGCGAGCCCGTGCCCTCGGCTATTTTCTTGCTCATGATCGACGACGCGATCAGCGGAATGGCCTCGACGGTTCCCGTGACGTCGCGGAGCGAATAGAGCTTCTTGTCCGCCGGGGCAAGGCCGGCACCGGCAGCGCAGATCACGGCGCCGACGTCCTGGAGCTGGGCCATCATCTCGTCGTTGCTCAGTGCGGCCCGCCAGCCCGGGATGGACTCCAACTTGTCGAGCGTGCCGCCGGTGTGGCCCAGCCCGCGTCCGGATAGCTGCGGAACCGCCACGCCGAAGACGGCCACGAGGGGCGCCAGCGGGAGCGTGATCTTGTCCCCCACGCCGCCCGTGGAGTGCTTGTCGCTCGTGGCCTTGACGCCGCCGTCGGGCCGCCGGAGGGCGGAGAAGTCCATCCGCTCGCCCGAGGCAATCATGGCAGCGGTCCAGCGGGAGATCTCCGACCGGTCCATCCCGTTGAGCAGGATGGCCATGTTCAGCGCCGCCATCTGTTCGTCGGCGATGACGCCGCGCGTGTAGGCGTCGATCGTCCAGTCGATCTGTTCGGGGCTCAGGACGCCCTTGTCGCGCTTCGTACGGATGATGTCGACGGCGTCAAACGCCTCGGTCTTCTGGGTCACCGGGTTTCCTCCAGATGTTGGGGGCCAAATGCGTCGGGCAGCACCTGGTCCATGGTCTTGATTCCCTGAGTGGTCATGAGCTCCATGCCCGGAGCCCGGAATTCGTACAGCAGTTGGCGGCAGCGTCCGCAGGGCATCAGAACGTTGCCGCCGCCGTCCACGCAGTAAAAGGCCCGCAGCAGCCCGCCGCCGGTCATCTGCAGGTTGCCCACGAGCGCACACTCCGCGCACAGGGTCAGCCCGTAGCTGGCGTTCTCGACGTTGCAGCCGCTCACGATCCGGCCGTCAGTGGTGAAGGCCGCCGCCCCCACCGGGAACTTCGAATAGGGGGCGTAAGCATTCTTCATGGCGCCGACGGCGGCGGCCTCCAGAGCCGGCCAATCGACGTCGGACGTTTCACTGTCCACGGCCGTCAGCCCTTGACGTAGGGGATGCCGCTGGCCGCCGGCGGACGTGACCTGCCGACCAGGCCGGCCACGGCCAGGACGGTTACGAGGTACGGCAGCATGGCCATGAACTGGCTGGGAACCGGCGTGCCGATGATGGTCACGATGCTCTGCAGGTTGTCCGCGAAGCCGAACAGCAGGGAGGCGAAAAAGGCGCCGATGGGGTTCCAGCGTCCAAAGATGAGCGCCGCCAGGGCGATGAAGCCGCGTCCGCCGGAAATCTCCTCCGTGAAGCTGTCGATCGCCACCAGCGTGAAGAACGATCCGCCGATGCCGGCAATGGCGCCGCCCAGGGTGACGTTCCAGAACCGGGTGGAGTTCACCTTGATGCCCATGGTGTCCGCGGCCTGCGGGTGCTCGCCGACGGCCCGGACACGGAGGCCCCACTTCGTCTTGAACAGCCCGACCCACACCACGATGACGGCGATGTACATGAGGTAGCCCACCACGGACTGTTTGAAGAGGATGGGACCTAGTACCGGGATGCTGGACAGCACCGGGATGTCGATGATGGGCAACCGGCCCGGCGAGTTGAACGTGGCCTTGTCCGCCTGCATCACCGTGTTGAACAGGAAGCCCGTCAGGCCGGAGACCAGCACGTTCAGGACCACGCCGACGATGATCTGGTTGACGAGGTACTTGATGCTGAACAGCGCCAGCACCATGGAAACGGCGGCGCCCGCCACGGCCGCGGCCAGCAGCCCGAGGAAGGGGCTCCTGGTCATGGATGCGACCAATGCCGCGGTGAAGGCTCCGCCCAGCAGCTGGCCCTCAATGGCGATGTTCACGACGCCCACCCGCTCGCACAGCACGCCGGAAAGGGATCCGAAGACCAGCGGGACCGCGAGGGTCACCGAGCCTGCGATGAGGCCTGCGAGGGAGATGCTGGGAGTGCGGGCACCACCCACCACCCAGATCAGGAAGGCGGCCACGAACAGCACGGTGAAGGTGACCGGGAGCCAGCGCGGCGCGGGCTGGTCCTTCGTCTTGAGGTACACGGCGTACCCGGCCAGGCCGAGCATCAGGACCGAGAGGACGATGCCGCCCAGGAAGGCCGGCACTTCGACGGCGGGCAGCTGGAAGAAGTCCCCGCTGGAGGACAGCCCGAAGCCTGCCGTCTGGTTGGGCCCCATGAGGCCGAAGAAGATGAATGCCAGGGTGCCCAGGACGGACAGAAGAACGGGAACCTTCCACGTGACGGGCTTCGCTGAGGTGGCCTGCTGGCGCTCTTCAGCCGGCTGCGGGGTTCCCGGCTTTCCCGGAAGGGGCGACGTTGATGTTGTGCTCATGCTGCACCTCCGGTGGTTGCTGCCGTCTTGGACCTGCCTGCGGGTGTCCGCTTCTTGCGCCGCGGGTTGAGCCCGAAGACCGCCCGCACCAGCGGCGGAGCCGCGATGAAGAGCACGATCAGCGACTGGACGACGAGCACGATGTCGATCGGGGTTCCGGTCTGGATCTGCATCTGCACGGCTCCGGCGCGGAAGGCGCCAAACAGGAGCCCGGCAGCGAAAGTCCCCCACGGCGTCGAGCGTCCCAGCAGGGCAACGGTGATGGCGTCAAAACCGTAGGTGGCGGCGACGCCGTCGGTGAGGACCTTCTCCGTGCCGGCCACCTGGGCCACGCCGGAAAGGCCTGCGAGGGCGCCGGCGAGAGCCATGACTAGGACGGTTGACCGGGAGACGTTGATGCCCGCGGTCTGCGCTGCCTTGGGGTTGGCGCCGACGGCCCGGAACTCAAAACCCACGGTGGAGCGGTTGAGGAGCCACCATACGAAGACCGTGGCGGCAATGGCCAGCAGGAATCCGAGGTGGAGCCGGTACTGCGTGCCAAGGATCTGCGGGTAGACGGCGTTGGGGTCCAGGATGGGCGAGATCGGGTTGGACTCGCCCGGCCGCTGGAAGGCCGGCGTATTCAGGAGATACCTGAGCAGGTACAGCGCAATGTAGTTGAACATGATCGTGAGGATGACCTCGTGGGCTCCGGTCCGGGCCTTGAGGTAACCCACCAGGCCGCCCCAGATGGCGCCGCCGACGATCCCGGCCACAAGGACCAGCAGCAGGTGCAGGCCCAGGGGCAGGTGCAGGGCGAAACCGGCCCACGCTGCCAGGATGCCGGCCATGATGATCTGCCCCTGGGCGCCGATGTTGAACAGCCCGGCCCGGAAGGCCAGGGCGACGCCGAGGCCTGCGGTGATGAGGGGCGTGGCGATGGTCAGCGTTTCCATGAGCGGGGCGAACTGCCCGCCGATGCCGGCGCCGCGGGGATTGAACACGGAGCCTTGGAAGAGCGCCACGTAGGAGCGGGTGGCGGCATCCCAGACCGCGGAAAAGAAATCGGCGGGGCGGGCCAGCAGGTACGTTGCCGTGGCACCCACCTGCTTGTCCGTGAGCGCGATCAGGAGTCCGCCGAGAATCAGGGCGAGCAGCACGGCCAGGACGGACACCATGCCGCTGCCGGTGAAGATCCGGCGTGCCAGGGTGTCCGGGCCGCCGGGGATCTTGCCGCTCTGGGCCGTGGCCGGAACCGCGGAGGGTCCCATGGCTCCGCCGGCCGTGTCCAGGGACACCACCGCGGCAGTCTCCTCGTCCGCGGGCGTGGGAACGTGGTGCTTGTCAGTGTGATGCTTGTCGGCGTGGTGTGTGCCGGCGTCGTGGGTGTCAGCCTGGTGGTTGTCAGCCTGGGGGCCAGCGGGCGTGCCGCCGGGGTGCTGCTGCTCGTTCTGGTCAGTCATGGTCGCCTCCTTCGGCGTGGGAGGGGGACGTCGCTTCCTGCTCGCTGTGGAGAACAGGGCGATGGTGAACGGCGTCCGCGTGCGCCTCGTCGGGTGACAGCCCTGCCATCATGAGGCCCAGGACGTCGCGGCCGGTTCCGGCGGGCACGATGCCCACGAGCTTGCCCTTGTAGAGCACTGCAATGCGGTCGGCGAGTTCCATGACCTCATCGAGTTCCGTGGAGACGATCATGACCGGCGTCCCCGTGTCCCGCTCCGCCACGATGCGGCGGTGCAGGAACTCGATGGAGCCGACGTCGACGCCGCGGGTGGGCTGTGAGGCGATGAACAGCCGCAGCGGCCGCGACAGCTCACGTGCCATCACCACCTTCTGCTGGTTGCCGCCGGAGAGGGTTCCGGCGGCAGACGCGGCCGACGGCGTCCGGACGTCGAATTCGCCGATCCGGGAGTTGGCGTTCTCCAAGACCCTGGCCGGGCTCATGCTGATGCCTTTGGCGAAGGGAGCTTTGTCGTAGAGGTCAAGCACCAGGTTTTCGGCCACGGAGAACGTCCCCACCAGCCCGTCCACCTTGCGGTCCTCCGGCACGAAGCCGACGCCGGCGTGCAGGACCTCCTTGACGCTGCGGCCCAGGAGTTCCTTTCCGTCGAGCAGGATGGAGCCGCTGACGCGCTCCTGCAAACCGAGGATCGCCTCGGTGAGTTCCGTCTGGCCGTTACCCTGGACGCCTGCGACGGCGAGGATCTCGCCGCGGGCAATGCTGAAGCTGATGCCGTCCACGGTGTGGTGGCCGTTCGGCGCAATGACGGTAAGGTCCTTGACCTCGAACGTGGTTTCCTGCGGCTGCGCCGGTGCCTTGTCCAGGGTGAGACTCACCGCGCGGCCCACCATCATCGAGGCCAGCTCGGTGGTTGAGGCGCCGGGATCGGCACTCCCCACCACCTTGCCGCGCCGGATGACTGTGATGATGTCCGAGACGGCCTTCACCTCCCGCAGTTTGTGGGAGATGAACACGATGGACGTGCCTCCGCTTTTGAGCTGGCGCATGATGTCCAGCAGCTCATCGGTCTCCTGCGGTGTCAGCACCGCGGTGGGCTCGTCCAGGATCAGCACCTTGGCGTCGCGGACGAGCGCCTTGATGATTTCAACACGCTGCTGGACACCGACCGGGAGGTCTTCCACGAGGGCGTCGGGATCGACGTCGAACCCGTAGCGGTCCGAGATCTCCTGGATCTTGCGGCGGGTGTCGTCCAGGTTCAGGAAGCCGCCCGCTTTGGTGGATTCGGCGCCGAGCGCCACGTTTTCCGCCACGGTGAACACGGGCACCAGCATGAAGTGCTGGTGCACCATGCCGATCCCGGCTGCCATGGCGTCACCGGGTCCGCGGAAGTTTACCGGTTCGTCGTCGACGAGGATTTCGCCGTCGGTGGGCTCATAGAGCCCGTAAAGAACATTCATCAGGGTGGACTTGCCGGCCCCGTTCTCGCCCAGCAGACAATGGATCTGTCCGGGTTCAACAACCACGTCTATGTGATCATTGGCGAGCAGGGAGCCGAAGCTTTTGGTGATCCCTTTGAGTTCAAGTTTCAAAACTCTGACCAATCTCGTTGCGTCCGGAACTGCTGGCCGGACGGGATATGTGGCTGCAGCACCAGCCTAGTGCCTGCAGTCATGGCGTGAGCCGTTGGCGCCCAACGGAAAGCGCCACCTCCCGTGCAGTCAATGACCATCCGGGCGGTGGCGCTTAGCGGAGGAAGTTAGGCCTTGGGGCTGGCCGCGGACTCAACCTTCAGCTTGCCGTCGACGATGTCCTTCTTGATCTGGTCCAGCTCCGACTTAACGTCGGCCGGGACAGCCGAATCGAGGTCGTGGAAGGGGGCCAGCTGGACGCCTTCATTGGCGAGCGTGCCGATGTACGGCTCGTTGGTGAACTTGCCGTCCTTGTCTTCCTTGACGACCGTTTCAACGGCGGAGCCCATCTGCTTCATGACCGAGGACAGCATGATCTCCTTGTAGTCAGGCGCGGTGAGGAAGCCGTCGGAGTCCACCCAGATGAGCTTGACGTCCTTGCCTGCGGCCTTGGCTTCCTTGAGTGCCGCACCGGCGCCCTTGCCGACCGGGCCGGCAACGGGCATGACCACGTCAGCACCCTGGTCCAGGAAATTCTGGGTCAGCTGCTTGCCCTTGTCCTGCTTTTCGAAGTCGCCGGTGAAGCTGCCGTCCTGCTTGGCCTTGTCCCAGCCGAGGAGCTTGACGTTCTTGCCCTTCTTCTCGTTGTAGTACTTCACGCCGTCCGCGTAGCCGTCCATGAAGATGGTGACCGTCGGGATCTTGATGCCGCCGAAGGTTGCCACCGTGCCGGTCTTCGTTGAAGCCGCTGCCAGGTAGCCGGCCATGAAGGCGGCCTGTGCCGTGTCGTAGATGATGGGCTTGACGTTGGCAATCGGCTTGGCGTAGCCGAAGTCAATGATGGCGAAGTGGCTGTTGGGGTTGGACTCGGCCTGCTTCTTCGTGGCGTCACCAAGGAGGAAACCGACCGTCACGGTGAGGTTGCAGCCCGCGGACACCATGGCCCGAAGGTTCGGTTCAAAGTCGTTGTTGGTCTTGGACTCGACCTGGTTGACCTTGATGCCAAGGTCCTTCTCAGACTTCTTCAGGCCCTCGTAGGACGACTGGTTGAACGACTGGTCGTCGAATCCGCCGGAGTCGGACACGATGCAGCCGGTGTAGTCGCTGGCGGTGGCGGTCGGACTGCCTGCTTGGGGTGCCGGGCCGCAGCCGGTCAGCAGCAGGGCCGCCGCGCCAACGGAAGCCATGCCGGCGAGTGAACCGCGCTTGGCGTTTGCACGCAGTGAGTTCTTCAAAATTCCTCCAGGAAGAAAGAGATAGGCGCCACGACGGAGATTCAATGAGTGTCCGTTTCTAATGCTCCACACTGAAACTCTGTTTTCACTGATGGTTTCGCAGCACTGCGCCGAAGCGCACTTATGAAAGCCACTGTAGTGGCCTGCGCCACGTCCGGATAACACATCGGCGGCCGAAAACGAAGATTGTTGAGAACTTGTTACCTATCAGTAGCCGGGCACCTGCACCCGGGCCGCGGAGCATCACGGCAGCCCCGCCAAAGACAGCACGAACGAAGACTTGAGGCCCTGAATCGTCGCCGAAACAGGGCCTCAAGTCTTCGTTCGCGCTCTTGTTGCTACTGGATGCGGACGACCATTTTTCCGGTGTTCGCTCCGTCCAGGAGGTCAATGAAGGCCTGCGGCGCGTTCTCGAGGCCGTCCACCACGGTTTCGTCGTAGGACACGGTGCCATCGGCCAGCCAGCCGGCCATGTGCTCGGCAAACTCGCCGGCGTACTGCCGGTAGCTACTCACCAGGAATCCCTTCAGCGTCAGCTGCTTGCCGATCGCCAGGGCAAGATTGCGGGGAGCAGCCGGCGGTTCGGTTGAGTTGTACTGCGCGATGGCGCCGCACATGGCCACGCGGCCGCCGACGTTCAGGACGGACAGCGCGGCCTCGAGGTGGTCCCCGCCCACGTTGTCGAAGTAGACGTCGATCCCGCGTCCGCCGGCGGCAGCTTTGAGCTGGTCCAGGACGGGGGCGTCGCGGTAGTTGAAGGCCGCGTCGAAGCCCAGCTCCAGGAGGCGGGCCACCTTCTCCGGCGAGCCGGCGCTGCCGATCACCCGGGAGGCGCCCATGGCCTTGGCGATCTGCCCCACGAGCGAGCCGACGGCGCCGGCAGCACCGGAGACGAACACGGCGTCCCCGGCCTTGAACCCGGCCACCTTCAGCAGGCCGGCGTAGGCGGTGAGACCGGTCATGCCCAGCGCGCCGAGGAAGGCGGACGCCGGGGCGAGGTCGGTGCGCGCGGGCGTGGTTGCGGCGGCGTCCACCACGGCATACTCCCGCCAGCCGAGGTGATGCACGACGGCGTCCCCCACCTTGCGGTCGGCGGCGCGGGACGCGATCACCTCACCCACTGCCCCGCCGTCGAGCGCCTTATCCAGCGCAAACGGTGCTGAGTAGGATTTGACGTCGTTCATGCGGCCCCGCATGTACGGATCCACCGAGATGAACTGGTTCCGGACCAGCACCTGCCCGTCCCGCAGCTCAGGGAGCGGACTTTCGGCGAGCCGGAAGTCCTCCGGGGCGGGGCGGCCCACTGGGCGCGAGGCCAGCTGGATTTCGCGGGTCACAGCGGGCAGGGCCCGGTCCTGGCTGCCGCTCATGCTGCGAACTCCACGAGGTTCAGGGCCACATCCATGTTGCCGCGGGTCACGTTGGAGTAGGGGCAGATCCTGTGCGCCTTGGCCATGAGCGCCTCGGCGGCGGCCCGGTCCAGTGCCGGCAGGGCGATCTCAAGTTCGGCCGCCAGTCCGTAGCCGTCACCGCCGTCGAGGGCGCCGAAGTGGATCTTCGCCGCCACGGCGGAATCGGTGAGGTCGGCGCGTTCCTGGCGGCCCACCACGCGGAGGGCCGAATGGAAGCAGGCGGCATAGCCGGCAGCGAAGAGCTGTTCCGGGTTGGTGCCCTGGCCGTTTCCGCCGAGCTCCACGGGGCTGGCCAGGATCACGTCCAGCTTGCCGTCCTTGGTGCGTGCGGAGCCGTCGCGGCCTTCGCCGGAAGCGAGGGCCTCGGCAGTGTAGAGAGTCTTCAAGATAAGTTCCGTTCTGATGGTTTCGGAATCCGGGTCTGGTGCGGTGCCAGGGGTATCGGGTTGGGGCCGGAATAGAGCGTCAGTGCGAATCGTGCAGGGCGGCAGTGAGCTTGCCCAGGGTTTCGCGGAGCTGGTCAAGCTCCCGGGGACTCAGGCCGGCGGCGTCGGCGAGGCGCTGGGGGATGCCGGAGGCCTTGCTGCTGAGGGCCGTGCCGTCCGCGGTCAGATGCACGGCCACGCGGCGCTCGTCCTCTGCGGAGCGGCCGCGTTCCACCAGCCCCATGGCTTCGAGCCGCTTGAGCAGTGGTGAGAGCGTGCCGGAGTCGAGCCCCAGCTCCTCCCCCAGTTCCCGCACGCCGCGGGGTTCGTTTTCCCACAGCACCAGCATCACGAGGTACTGCGGGTAGGTCAGGCCGAGCCCGTCCAGCAGCGGCCGGTAGACGGCGGTGGCCGCCCTGGATGCTGCATAGAGCGCAAAGCACACCTGGCGGTCAAGGCGGGGAGCGTCGGTCATGCTATAACGCTAGCCCACAATTCCATTGTGCACAACTTACCTTGGCAAAAAGCAAGCGCGAAGTGGCAGCTAATGCCCGCAAACCCGGAGTTTGAGGGAATTAGCTGCCAGTTCGCGCTGGATAGGGGAAGGGGCCTAGAGGTCGCGGATGGTGCGGAGGGCCGCGGCCGTGAGCACCTGGATGCCGTAGCCCACGGCGCGCTCGTCCAGGATGTAGTCGCCGCGGTGGAGGTCGTACTCCTCGCCGCCGGGGGTCTTGGTGCCCAGGCGCATCATGGCACCAGGGAGCTCGGCGAGGAACCAGGCGAAGTCCTCGCCGCCCATGGACTGCGGGGTCAGGACAACGGCGCCTTCGCCGATCTCAGCGCGGGCCGCGGCCTCGATGAGCGCAGTCTCGTGCTCCGAGTTGACCACCGGCGGCACGCCGCGGGTGTGCTCCAGGTGGACATCCACGCCGTAGGGGGCGGCCACCTGCTGCACCACTTCGTCGAGCAGCTCGCCGGCGCTGTGCCAGGCGTCGCGGTCCAGGCAGCGCATGGTGCCGGCCATGTAGCCGGTGCCCGGAATCGCGTTCGGCGCCGAGCCGGCATTGATCTGCCCCCACACCACCGATACGCCGCTGCGGACATCCACCCGGCGGGACAGCACGGCGGGGACATTCACGGCAATCTGCGAGAGCGCGAAGACCAGGTCCTCGGTGAGGTGCGGCCTGGACGTGTGGCCGCCGCGGCCGCTGAGTTCGATCTTGATCGTGTCCGACGCCGAGGTGATGGCGCCGATGCGCGTCCCGATCTTGCCCACGTTGATTCGGGGGTCGCAGTGCAGGGCCAGGATGCGCGGCACGCCGTCCAGGACACCCTGCTCGATGCAGGCGTGAGCGCCGCCCGGCATGGTTTCCTCGGCCGGCTGGAAAATGATCCGGACCGAACCGCCCAGGGGGGCTTCCTGGTGCATGCGGTGCAGCACCAGGGCGATGCCCAGCATGGTGGTGGTGTGGACGTCGTGGCCGCAGGCGTGGGTGACGCCGTGGTTCTTCGAGGCGAAGGGCAGGCCGGTTTCCTCGATGATGGGCAGGGCGTCGATGTCGCCGCGCAGCGCGGTGGCGATGGGACCCTCGCCGACGTCGACTGTCAGGCCGGTACCCTCGAGCCGCCGCGGCTCCAGGCCTGCGGCCTCCAGCCGTTCCACGAGCTTGTCGGTGGTGCGGAACTCCTTGAACGATAGTTCGGGGTGCGCATGCAAATCCCGGCGAAAATCGATCAGTTCCGGCAGGAGCGGTTCGAGCCACGGCCCCACCAACGCGGTGGGCTCAGCTTCAGTAGTGTAATTGCGCACACCTCAACTGTAGCGAGGGCCGAAAGAATAGCGGCATCGCCTTCGCCGCGTTACGGCGTGTTAGAGGACGTCGGTGTCGCCGCTGGCCTTCAGGGCGTCCACGGCCTGCTTCACCCGCTGGGCATGCTGCTTGGTGGTGACCAGCAGCGCATCAGGGGTGTCCACGATGACCACGTCCTTGATCCCGATCAGCGCGATGACACGCTTGGTGTCCGAGACCACCACGCCGCTGGCGTTTTCGGTGAAGACGCGCGCGCCTTCACCGAGGACCGTGACCTCGTCCACTTCCTTGGCGCTGTTGAGCCGGCCAACGGAGGCGAAGTCGCCGACGTCGTCCCAGCGGAAGGTTCCGGGCACGACGGCGACGTCCCCGGCGGCCGCGGCGGGCTCGGCCACCGCATAGTCGATGGCGATCTTGGGCAGCGTGGGCCAGATCCGCGCGGTGACTTCGTCACGATGCGGCGTGTCCCAGGCCTCGGCAATTTCCTGCAGGCCGTTGAACAGGACGGGCTGGTTTGCTTCCAGGTGCTTGAGCATGAGGGCCACGGGGGCGACGAACATGCCGGCGTTCCATACGTATTCGCCGCTGTCCACGTACTGCTGGGCGACGTCCTCGTCCGGTTTCTCAACGAACTCGACCACAGCCTGGGCGCTGGGCGCTCCGGGAATGTGAAGCGACGCGCCGGACCGGATGTAGCCGAATCCGGTGGACGGGTGCGTCGGCTTGATGCCGATGGTGACAATCTTGCCTGCCGCTGCAGTGTGAATGGCTTCGCGGACGGCGTCCTGGAAAAGCTCGTCCGGGCTGATCACCTGGTCGGCGGCGAAGGAGCCCATGATGATGTCCGGATCCCGCTGGTGCAGGATGGCTGCGGCCAGGCCGATGGCGGCGCCGGAGTCTTTCGGCTCGCTTTCCAGGACGAGGTCGCCGTCCTGGACCTCCGGCAGCTGGCGGCAGACTGCCGCGCGGTGCGCGGTCCCGGTGACAACCAGGACGCGATTGCCCGCAAGGGGCTCGAGCCGGTCGTAAGTGGCGCGCAAAAGCGTGCTTCCGGAACCGGTGAGGTCATGAAGGAATTTGGGAGCTGCTGCACGTGACAGAGGCCAGAGGCGGGTCCCCACACCGCCTGCAGGAATCACAGCAATAAAACGGCTGAGAGGTGAATCCTGGCTTATCACTTTGTCTTTACTCATCACGGCCTACTTTAGCCGACGACCCCGGCCAAGCCCCCGCAACGCCGCCAGCACTGCGGACACAGTGGGAACCGAATGTGGCGTTCGTCTCAAAATCCGCGAAAAACCGTACAGTACGTGGTCACCAAGGACCACCTGAATTGAATAAGCTGTGAGCGAAGCCTAGATTTAGGCCTGAGCTACGAGTGCTCTCGCAGTAGGCGTTCCCCCCGCGTGGATCCCACGCCAGCGCCGCTGTGTTGCAGGGAGGTTTATTCAGTGCCGACGAAACCAGCTGGCACCTTGTACCGCGGCCGTGAAGGCATGTGGTCCTGGGTTGGACACCGTATTACCGGTGTTGTGATCTTTTTCTTCTTGTTGGTCCATGTGCTGGACACCTCCCTTGTGAGGGTGTCGCCGGAGGCCTACACCGCTGTGATCGGTGCCTACAAGAACCCGCTGATGGCCCTGGGTGAAACGGGCCTCGTCGCAGCGATCGTGTTCCATGCCTTCAACGGCCTGCGGATCATCGCCGTCGACTTCTGGAAGAAGGGTGCCAAATACCAGCGCCAGATGCTCTGGGTAGTGCTGGGCCTCTGGATCGTCACCATCGTGGCTTTCGCCATCCGCCACCTGTCCCTCGCACTCGGAGGTCACTAAGCCATGACTGCAACGCAGATCCCCTCCCCGCGCAGCGGCATCGCTCCGAAGTACCGCCGCGGCGGCAGCTCCCGCGGCAACTTCGAAATGCTTGCATGGCTCTTCATGCGGCTCTCCGGCGTGGTGCTGGTTGTCCTGATCTTCGGCCACCTCTTCGTCAACCTCCTGGTGGGCGAGGGCATCCACGCCATCGACTTCGGCTTCGTGGCCGGCAAGTGGGCTGACCCGTTCTGGCAGTTCTGGGACCTCGCCATGCTCTGGCTCGCCATGCTGCACGGCACCAACGGCGTCCGCACCATCATCAACGACTACGCCGAGAAGGACGCCACCCGCTTCTGGCTCAAGATGGTCCTCTTCACCGCCGCCGCCGTCATCATCATCCTGGGCACCCTGGTGATCTTCACCTTCAACCCGTGCCCGGTCGTGAACGGCGTCCAGCTGCCCGGCGGCTTCTGCCCCGCGTAGCAAACCGCGGCTGCCCGCCCGTCCGGCGGGCTTCTGTTTTGCGGAGCCGGCTTCAGCCCGCCCGTTGTTTTATTGCGAATTTTGAGAGAAAGAGCGTCTGGTATGCAGGTCCATAAGTACGACGTCGTCATCGTCGGTGCCGGTGGCGCTGGCATGCGCGCCGCGATCGAATCCGGTCAGCGCGCGCGAACAGCAGTACTGACCAAGCTCTACCCCACCCGCTCCCACACGGGCGCGGCGCAGGGCGGCATGTGTGCGGCATTGGCCAACGTCGAAGAAGACAACTGGGAATGGCACACGTTCGACACCATCAAGGGCGGCGACTACCTGGTTGACCAGGATGCCGCCGAAGTCATGGCCAAGGAGGCCATCGACGCAGTGCTGGACCTCGAGAAGATGGGCCTGCCGTTCAACCGCACGCCCGAGGGCCGCATCGACCAGCGCCGCTTCGGCGGCCACACCCGTGACCACGGCAAGGCTCCCGTCCGCCGCGCCTGCTACGCAGCCGACCGCACCGGCCACATGATCCTGCAGACGCTCTACCAAAACTGCGTCAAGCACAACGTCGAGTTCTACAACGAGTACTACGTCCTGGACCTCCTGACCGTCGAGGAAGACGCCGTCCGCGAGGACGGCACGCCGTACAAGCAGAAACGCGTTGCCGGCGTCGTGTCCTACGACCTCGCTTCCGGCGAACTGCACGTGTTCCAGGCCAAGTCCGTGGTGTTCGCCTCCGGCGGCGCGGGCAAGGTCTTCAAGACCACGTCCAACGCCCACACCCTGACCGGTGACGGCATGGGCATCGCGTTCCGCCGCGGCATCCCCCTGGAGGACATGGAGTTCTTCCAGTTCCACCCGACCGGCCTTGCCGGCCTGGGCATCCTGCTTTCCGAGGCTGCACGCGGCGAAGGCGCCATCCTGCGCAACTCCGAGGGCGAACGCTTCATGGAGCGCTACGCCCCCACCATCAAGGACCTCGCCCCACGTGACATCGTGGCCCGCTCCATGGCCAACGAGGTCCGCGAAGGCCGCGGCTGCGGACCGAACAAGGACTACGTCCTCCTGGACCTGACGCACCTGGAGCCGGCGCACATCGACGCGAAGCTGCCGGACATCACCGAGTTCGCCCGCACGTACCTCGGCGTCGAGCCCTACACGGAGCCGGTGCCCGTTTTCCCGACGGCCCACTACGCCATGGGCGGCATCCCCACCAACATCACCACCGAGGTCCTGCAGGACAACGACACCGTGGTGCCGGGCCTCTACGCAGCCGGTGAAGTGGCCTGCGTTTCCGTGCACGGCTCCAACCGCCTCGGCACCAACTCGCTGCTGGACATCAACGTGTTCGGCAAGCGCGCCGGCATCGCCGCCGCCGAGTACGCCAAGACGGCGGACTTCGTGGAACTGCCGGAGGACCCGGAGGCCTACACGATTGAGCTCCTCAACATTGCCCGCAACGGCACCGGTGACGAGAAGGTGGCCCAGATCCGCAAGGAACTGCAGGACACCATGGACGCCAACATGCAGGTGTTCCGCACGGCCGAAACCCTCAACCAGGTCCTGAAGGACATCGCCTCGTTCGAGGAGCGCTACAAGCGCATCAACGTCCAGGACAAGGGCAAGCGCTTCAACCTGGACCTCCTGGAGGCCGTTGAACTCGGCTTCCTGCTGGAACTGGCGAAGGTCATGACGGTTGCTGCCCTGCACCGCGAGGAATCGCGCGGCGGCCACTTCCGCGAGGACTTCCCGGAACGCGACGACGAAAAATTCATGAAGCACTCCATGGCGTACAAGGACGAGCACGCTCCCGCGGACGGATCCGCGGAGAGCATTGCCGGGATTCGGCTTGGCACCAAGCCGGTTGTATTTACGCGCTACGAGCCGATGGTGAGGAAGTACTAATATGTCCGCTGAACTTGCTGAGCCAGCCTCAAAGATCGAGCTGCCTGCCCATGTGGGAGGCGGCGGAGAAATCCCCACCTTCGACATCACCCTGCGCGTCCGCCGCTACGACCCCGAGGTTTCCGAAGAAGCCCGCTGGGATGACTTCAAGCTGACCATGTACGGCACGGACCGTGTGCTGGACGCCCTGCACAAGATCAAGTGGGAAGTGGACGGCAGCGTTTCCTTCCGCCGTTCCTGCGCCCACGGCGTCTGCGGCTCCGATGCCATGCGCATCAACGGCCGCAACCGCCTTGCCTGCAAGACCCTGCTCAAGGACCTGGACACCACGAAGCCCATCACCGTTGAGCCCATCAAGGGCCTGCCGGTTGAAAAGGACCTGATCGTGGACATGGAACCGTTCTTCCAGTCCTTCCGCGAGGTCATGCCGTTCCTGATCAACCGAGGCCACGAGCCCACCAAGGAACGCCTGCAGTCCGCGGAGGACCGTGAGCGCTTCGACGACACCACCAAGTGCATCCTGTGCGCCGCGTGCACGTCGTCCTGCCCGGTTTTCTGGACGGACGGCCAGTACTTCGGCCCGGCCGCGATTGTCAACGCCCACCGGTTCATCTTCGATTCCCGTGATGATGCCGGCGATATGCGCCTGGAGATCCTGAACGACAAGGAAGGCGTGTGGCGCTGCCGCACCACCTTCAACTGCTCCGAAGCGTGTCCGCGAGGCATCCAGGTCACGCAGGCGATTGCCGAGGTCAAGCAGGCAATTCTCTCCCGCAAGATCTAGTAAAGGTCACCGCGGACGACGGCGTCTCTCACCCTGCGCGGCAAGCGTGCGGTGGGTGGCGCCGCCGTCGTTTAACGATTACCACCGCAACATCTCCGCCGTCACCAAGGGGCCTCATGTCACGTTCCGAGAAAATCACGTTTGAAGGGTCCACCGGCGAGATGCTGTCCGGGATCATTGACCTGCCCGACGGGCCCGTCAAGGGCTGGGGGGTGTTCTCGCACGGCTTCACGCTGGGCAAGGACAGCCCCGCGGCGTCGCGGATGTGCAAGGCGCTGGCGGACAACGGGATCGGCATGCTCCGCTTCGACAACCTGGGCCTGGGCGATTCCGCCGGCATGTGGTCCGAGGGGTCCTTCAGCCATAAGGTGGCCGACACTGTCCGCGCTACAGAGTACATGCGCGCCGAAGGCCGGCCGGTCTCGCTCCTGGTGGGCCACTCGTTTGGCGGCGCCGCCGTCCTTGCGGCCGCCTCCGAAATACCGGAGCTCGACGCCGTGGCCACGGTCGGCGCGCCGTTTTCACCCAAGCACGTGGCCCACGTCTTTGACGCAGCCCTGGACAAGATCCTCAGCGAAGGCAGTGCCGAGGTGGACCTCGGCGGCAAGCGCGTGGAGATCCGCCGGCACTTCGTGGAGGACCTCGAAAACGCCGACCTCACCGACTGCATCAAGCGGCTGCACAAGCCGCTGATGGTCCTGCACTCCCCCACGGACAACACCGTGGGCATCGAGAACGCCAGCACGATCTTCCAGACGGCGCGCCATCCGAGGAACTTCGTGTCCCTCGAGGGCAGCGACCACCTGCTGACGGGCAAGGGCCAGGCGGCCCGGGCCGCAAAGATTATCGCGGCGTGGGCCGATCAGTACCTCGACGCCGGGCGGTAACGCCCACCGGGCGCGGGTGCTCGGCCGGGTGGTGGCGCTCCACGGGCGTCTTCCCGGGCTGCACCTGGCGTGATCCCCAGCCTGTTGGCTTGGCGGCAGGAGCGGCCTTGAGGTCTTCCTCGCGGATGGCGGACCACGCCGCTGCCACGAGGTACACCTGGCTGACGAGGTTGAACCAGATCAGCAGTCCGATGATGATCGCGAACGGCGCCAGGATGGGATTGCGTCCGGCGCCCGCCAGCAGCTCGGTGCTGAAGACCTGCAGGATTGTGGTGCCGACTCCGGCGAGAATGGTTCCCTCCAGCAGTGCCTGACGGGAAAGTTTGAGTCCCCCTGCCAGCCTGAACATGATGACTGCCGTGACCCAGTTGAGCACCAGCGGAACGGCGATCTTGATCACTGCCGCGAGCGGCACGGCGACGGCGGCGTCCATCCGGAGCTGCTCGATCACCCAGCCGGCCGCGGTTCCGAACACGAGCGACGCGCCGGAGCTGATGACGAGCACGACGCCGAGCAGCAGCAGGGTTCCGGCGTCATGCAGTTTCATGATCACCGGGTTGAGTTTCAGCGGCCCCAGGCGCATGACGCCGCGGAGGCCCTCGCGGAGTCCGGCGATCCAGCCCAGCGACGTGATCACGGTGACGACGGCGGCGATGACCGCGGTCCAGCCGAGGCCATCAGGGTTCAGGAGGTCCTTCGGGTCCACCAGCCCGTCGCCCCCGTTGACCTTGAGCAGGCCCGGCGCACTTTCCGAGACGCTGGCGATGATCCGGTCCAGCAGCACCGGCTGGCTGCGGAGCACGAGCCCGGCGACGGAGAATCCGGTGGTAAGCAGGCCGGTGATGGAGAAGAACATGTTGAACCCGATGCCGGCGCTCATCAGCGGGCCATGCTGGAGGGTGTAGTGCTGCCACGACCGCATGGGCCGGAACGCGTTCAGCCGGGCGAGCAGCCACTGTAACAACGCCATGGCCTGGGCCGCCGTACCGGCGCCTGACCTGCGTGCCTTGCCCCACTCCACCTGTTTGCGGATGACCTCCAGCTTGAGGCGGGCACGCTCAGTGGGTAGCGGCTGCTCCGTCGGCGTCTGCTGCTCGGAGTGTGTCTCGTTCGCCGTCTGGTTCGGTACCAAAGTCAAGCTCTTCCCGTAGCTGCCAAATACCGTCTGCGTCGTGCTCGTAAAGTCCCATGCTAACCACGGGGAAGGTCGCCCTGTAGTCCTTCAGCACTGTTTCGGCCTCGTCGAGGCTCTCCGGGGCGACGTCGTGGGCAATCGTCACATGCGGGTGGTAGGCAAAGGGCAGATCGCGTTCCAGCGGCCCGGTCTGCAGTTTTTCGTGGAGTTCAACGCAGGCGCCGAAGCCTTCCTCCACATTGATGAACACCACGGGCGAAACAGGCCGGAAGGAGCCCGTCCCGGCGATGGTGACCATGAACGGAGCCTGCGTGCGCGCCACCGCGCGGACGTGGTCCCGGGCCGTCTCCCAGTCCTGCGTGGGTGTGGTGGTGACGAGGGTGATGTGCGCAGGGATGACCGTGGCCATGGGGTCCCCGAAGGACGCCCGCCATCGCTGCAGTTCCTCGGCGATCTCAGGCGGGAAGCCCAGAATGACCCCGAGGCTCATTCTGTTGCTGACTCCGCTGTTGGCGGGCGTGGGAGCGGGCATCGGTCTAGCGGGCTCCGGCGTATGGAAGGAATCCGACCTTGGCATAGACGTCCTGCAGGGTGGCCGACGCAATCTCGCGCGCCTTGTCCGCCCCCAGCGCAAGGAGTCGGTCCAGCTCGGCGGGGTCTGCAAGCAGTTCATTGGCGCGGCTGCGGATCGGCGTCAGGTGCTCGGTCACTGCCTCGGCCAGATCCACCTTCAGGTGGCCGTACATCTTGCCTTCGTAGGCCTTGACGAGCTGCTCGACGCTCTGGCCGGTGATGGCGGAGTAGATGGTCAGCAGGTTGGAGACGCCGGGTTTGGCCTCGCGGTCGAACCGGACTTCCGTCTCGGTATCCGTCACGGCAGATTTGATCCGCTTGGCGGTGACCTTGGGGTCATCGAGCAGGTTGATCAGGCCGGCCGGAGACTCCGAGGACTTCGACATCTTGGCGGTGGGGTGCTGAAGGTCGTAAATCTTCGCCGATTCCTTCTGGATGAAGGGCTCGGGAACCGTGAACGTCTTGCCGAACCTGGTGTTGAACCGGGCGGCGAGGTCGCGGCTGAGCTCCACGTGCTGCCGCTGGTCCTCGCCCACCGGCACGCCGTGCGGCTGGTAAAGCAGGATGTCCGCGGCCTGGAGGACGGGGTAGGTGAACAGCCCCACGCTGGCGTGCTCGGAGCCCTGTTTGTGCGCCTTGTCCTTGAACTGCGTCATGCGGGAGGCCTCGCCGAAGCCCGTGATGCAGTTCAGGACCCAGGCCAGCTGCGCGTGCTCGGGCACCTGGGACTGGACGAACAACGTGCACTTGTCCACGTCCACGCCACCGGCAATGTACTGGGCGGCGGTGACGCGGGTGCGGCGGGCAAGCTCGTGGGGGTCCTGCGGGACGGTGATGGCGTGCAGGTCCGGGATGAAGAAGATGGCGTCGTACTCATCCTGCATCCGCACCCAGTTCACGAGGGCGCCCAGGTAGTTGCCGAGGTGCAGCGAGTCCGCGGACGGCTGCATTCCGGAAAGGATGCGGTGCCGGATGCCGGTGTCCTGCTGGATTCCGGCAACGGGCTGCTCGGAAGCTGCGGCGTCGGTCACGGTTGGGGTGGAGGTCATTCGTCGAAGCCTTAAGACTAGAGCTGGTAGTCCACTACCAGCGGTGCGTGGTCAGAGAAACGTGTGTCCCACGAGGGGGCCCGGTCCACGACGGCGGAAACTGCTGCGGCGGCGAGGCCCGGGGTGGCCATGTGGTAGTCGATGCGCCAGCCCGAGTCGTTGTCGAAGGCCTGGCCGCGCTGCGACCACCAAGTGTAGGGGCCGTTGACGTTACCCGCCAGGCCCCTGTGAACATCCTTCCAGCCGATCTCCTCGCCGAAGAAGCGGTCAAAGTAGGCACGCTCCTCCGGAAGGAACCCCGCACGTTTGACGTTGCCCTTCCAGTTCTTGATATCCAGCTCCGTGTGGCCTACGTTCAGGTCGCCTGTGACCAGTGCATGGTCACTGTGCTTGGACAGCTCGGTCAGGCGGGTGGTCATGACGTCCAGGAATCGGAACTTGTCCACCTGCTTCGGAGTATCAACCTCGCCGGAGTGCACGTAGGCGCTCACCACGGTCAGCTGGGCAGGATTGCCCGCAGCGTCCGTGACACGGAAATCCGCCTCCACCCAGCGCCCGGCCGTCTCGAAGTAGTCATCGCCGATGTGGGTGCGCGTGGCGACCGGCTCGGCCCGGGAGGCAATGGCGACGCCGGCGCGGCCCTTGGCCTCGGCCTCCGCGTGCAGGATGTGCCAGCCTTCGCCAAGGAGCTGGTGGACGATCGCGTCAGGCGCGCGGACTTCCTGCAGCGTCAGGATGTCCACCTCGCGGGGCGCCAGCCACTCGGCCATGCCCTTCTTGTAGGCAGCGCGAAGGCCGTTTACGTTGACTGTTGCGATGCGAAGGTGGTCCTTCTTCAATGCCGAGCTCACCCGTTCCACTCTAGTCGATGATGGTTCCGGTCACGGGCTCACCGGAGTCGCCGGAGGACTTGATCATGTCGCGGGCGTTGGTGGCCGTGATCTCGATGGTCTCGAGGGCGCGGCGGATGGTGTCCTGGTCCGCGGCGTCGCCCTTGGCACGCTCGTTCTCCACTACCCGCACCTGGACCTGCACGATCTTGAAGGAGTGGTCGAGCTTCAAATCCCGGATTTCCTCGGCTTCGCCGCGCTGGCCCACGAGGCGGGTTCCGCCCTGGTCCGTGGAAACCCGCGACGGCGCGCGCCCGGCAGCTGCGTTGAAGGCGTTCTGCGCCTCGTTGAGCTTCGCCCCTGCCTTCTTCGCGGCCTTCTGGATACTGAAAACCACGAAGGACGCCAGCAGCAGCCAGAACAGTGCGATGACAGCCACGACCCAGCCCACGACGTCGTTCTGGTTGGCGGCGAAGATGACGGCCACCACGAAGGCCGTGACCAGGACCATCAGGCCGGGTCCGCTGATGCGGAACATGGAGAATCCGCCCTTGGACGGGTTGGACGAAGACTTGGGGCTGCCCAGAGATTGCATGCAGCTATTGTCTCAAACCCCTGCGGCCTGCCCCGCACGCTTCCACCGCCGGCGAACAGCGCGCCGCGGCCAGCTACTTGAGGAACAGGCTCCTGAGCCGGCCGGTGGTCAGCATGAGCCCGAGCACGATCATCACCAGGTAATAGCCGATGTGGATGGCGGTGGCGGGCGTGAAGGTGGCCGCGCTGATCTCCCGCAGCAGCTCAACGCCGTGCCACAGTGGCATTGCCTGGATCAGCCACTGGATGTACTCGGGGTACACGCTGAGCGGATAGAAGGTGGCGCTGAACAGGAACATGGGAAGCATGATGAAGTTGATCCAGTCCATTTGCTGGAACGTCTTCATGAAGCTGGTGATGCCCATCCCGAAGCTGGCAAAGCCGAACGCGATGAGGACCGAGGCCGGAACCATCAGGAGGGCCCACGGCGTGGTGATCAGTCCCATGAGGCCCATGACGGCGGTGAACCCTGTGGCGTACAACAGCCCGCGCAGCAGCGCCAGGAAGATCTCCCCCATCGCCACGTCCAGCGGCCCCAGCGAGGTGTAGAGCATGCCCTGGTAGAGCTTGGCGAAGTTCATCTTGAAGAAGACGTTCCAGGTTGAGTCGTACACCGCCCCGTTCATCGCGGACACGGCGAGGAGGGCGGGCGCGATGTAGGCCGCGTAGCTGATCTCCTGGCCGCCCGGGCCCTGGACGGACCCCACCACGGCGCCCATGCCGACCCCCATGGAGAGCAGGAACAGCACGGGCTCGAAGAACCCGGACAGCATGACCATCCAGTTGCTGCTCTTGGTGGCCATCAGGCCACGTCCGACCACCGCCCTGACGTTTCGGGAATACAGCGGGCCGAAACGCCGGTTCCGAGCCTCTTCCGTGACGCTGTGGCCCTGGGTCAGGACTGTCACTGCCCCATCCTCCTGACGAATTGGCGCTTGGTGAGGACCCATCCCAGCCAGGCGAGGCCGAGCAGGAAGAGGACGTGGATGATGGTCAGCACCGGGGATTCCTCGTAGCCGTAGGTCATGACACGGCCCAATTCGGTGCCATGCCAGATGGGCGAGATCCAGCCGATCCAGCGGACCAGCACGGGCAGCGTATCCAGCGGGAAGAAGGTGCCGGAGAACAGGAACAGCGGCATCACGATGAACCTCATGACCATGGCGAACTGGCCTTTGTCCTCCTTGATGGAGGCGGCGTAGGCCATCAGTGGCAGCCCGAACGAGAGCCCGGCGAGGGTCGCCACCACCACGGAACCCCAGCCCCAGCCGCTCGGCGACGCTCCGAACAGCGCCACGATGGCGAAGTAGATGACGGACTGCAGGAGGAAGCGGAAGGTCACGGCGATGACCTGCCCGCCCGCTATCTGCTCCGGGGTCAGCGGGGACGCATGGGGGCCGTAGTAGACCCTCCGCCATTTGAAGCCGTCCATCACCGGGAACGTGAACTCGGTGGCCGCCGTCATGACGGCGGCGGAGATGAGCAGGGCGGGGGCGATGAAGGCGATGTAACTCACGCCGCCGAAGATTGCGGTGGTGTTGGTGTCCACCAGGGTGGCCAGGCCGACGCCCATGGCAAACAGGTAGGCCGCCGGCTGCCCCACGCTGTACAGGAAGATGGACCAGCCGTACCCCTTCATGACGCGCAGCACCTGCTCGGCATAGTAGAACGCGCCCCACCGGCGCGCCTTGGCCGCGGAAACCTCCGGCGAGTGGGCACGCAAAGGAGGTGCCGCCGTCGGACGTGCCGTCACGTCCTCGGCAAAAGACGGCTCAGTCAACGAGGCTCCTGCCGGTAAGCCGGAGGAAGACGTCCTCCAGCGACGATCTGCGCACCAGCGAGGTGAGCGGGCGCAGGCCGCGGCCCGAGACTTCCTCCAGGGCCGCCTCGCCGTCGTGGGTGTAGATGAGGACACGGTCGGGAAGTGTCTCCAGCCGTTCGCCGATGCCCTCGAGTTCCGCGCCGATGCTGGCGTTCCGCTCGGAGCCGAACCTCAGCTCGAGCACCTCGCGGGTGGAGTACTCCCGGATCAGGCTTGCCGGCGACCCTTCCGCCATGATCCTGCCCTTGTCCACCACGATGAGGCGGTCGCAGAGCTGCTCGGCCTCGTCCATGTAGTGCGTGGTGAGGATCAGCGTGACGCCCTGTTCCTTGAGCCTGAACAGGCGGTCCCAGAGGATGTGCCGCGCCTGCGGGTCAAGTCCCGTGGTGGGTTCGTCAAGAAGGAGGATGCGGGGCTCGTTGATGAGCGAGCGCGCGATGGTCAGGCGGCGCTTCATGCCGCCTGACAGCGCGTCCACCTTGGATTTGGCTTTGTCCGTGAGCTGCGCGAATTCCAGGAGCTCGTCCGCCTTGGGCCTGAGGTAGCTCATCGGCAGGCCGAAATAGCGCCCGTAGACCAGGAGGTTGTCCCGGACCTTGAGCTCCTCGTCAAGGTTGTCCTGCTGGGGCACCACCCCCAGGTGCGCACGGACCTCCGGCCCGTGCTGCTCCGGATCCAGGCCCATGATGGTCAGGCTGCCCGACGTCCGCTGCGACACCCCGCCGATCATCTTCATGGTGGTGGACTTGCCGGCACCGTTGGGGCCGAGCAGCCCGAACGACTCCCCCGCGGGAACGCTGAAGGAAATACCGTCGACGGCGGTGACGTCGCCGTAGGCCTTGGTCAGGTTTTCCGCGGTGATCACGTAGTGGGGCGGTGCGGTTCCGGCTTCTTTGGCGGACACAGGCTCTTTGGACGTTTCTTGAGCGGAATGGAGTTCGGGCACCCCCCTAAGCTAGTACGCCCGGGGGGTCAAAGGAATAGCCCGGTCTCGAAAGATCCATTCGTTGTGCGTGGCGCCGGCAGGCGTCCCGGAACCGACATTATTTTTGGTCGCCGCGCAGCACCTTGAGCCGCTCACGGTACTCAGATTCGTTGATCTCGCCGCGTGCGTAGCGCTCCCGGAGGAGGCTTTCCCCGCCCCGGGCGGTGGCCCATTCGTGGTTCCGCCGCCAGGTACGCCGGGCGAAAAAGATGAACAGTCCGATCACCAGGATCCAGAACAGCGGAAAAAGCAGGAACCAGGGCGAGAATCCGCCGCCGCCCCAAGGTCCATGGGCGGCAAGGTCGGCAGGAAGCTGGGAGGCCGCTGCCGTAACGGTGGTGGCAAGGTCGGTAAACATGTCAATCATCCAAACTCTCAATACCGGGCCGTATTTCGGCTCTGCATCGAGTCTGGTCGTGAAGCGCCCGCCTGGCGTCCGCCGTCGGGAGTCACCTTAGGCGGCCGGCATACTCCGCCGGGAGGCCCCCGGCCGCGCCGCCCGGGGGGTCACGCCGCCCGGGGTCACGCCGCCCGGGGTCACGCCGTCAGAGGGTCACGCCGTCAGAGGGTCACGCCGTCAGCCGCCCAGCCAGGACGCACCAGCCCCGATTCGTAGGCGAGCACCACCAGCTGCGCCCGGTCCCGGACCAGCAGCTTGGTCATGATCCGGGAGACGTGGGTCTTGGCCGTGAGCGGCGTGATGAACAGCCGCTCGGCGATCTCGGCGTTGTTCAGCCCCTCGCCCACGAGCCGCAGGACCTCGCGTTCGCGCTCCGTGATCTGGTCCAGAGAGGCCGGCGGTGCCGCCGCCCGCGACTGGACCGCGAGCTGGGCCATAATGCGGCGGGTGACCGATGGCGACAGCAGCGCGTCGCCGTCGTGGACCACGCGCACCGCACGGAGCAACTCCTCCGGCTCGGTGTCCTTGACCAGGAATCCCGCGGCGCCGGCCCGGACGGCCTCGGCGATGTATTCGTCCAGTTCAAAGGTGGTCAGGATGATGATGCGCGTGCCCGTGAGGTCCTTGCCGGCCATGATCTGCCGGGTGGCCTCGAGCCCGTCGCCGTCCGGCATGCGGATATCCATGAGCACCACATCGGGATGTTCGCGGGCCGCCAGCCGCACGGCATCACGGCCGGTGCCGCACTCGGCCACCACCGTCATGTCCGGTTCCGCGCTCAACAGGGCGCGGAATCCGGCGCGGATAAGGGTCTGATCGTCCGCCAGCAGGATGCGGATCATGGCCGGTCGTCCGGGTTCCGGGAACCGGGGGTTGTCTCATCACGCAGAGGGATCACGGCCCGGACCCGCCAGCCCGGATCCAGTGAAGCCAGCTCCAGCGTGCCGCCCAGGGCGGCCGTCCGCTCGCGCATCCCGGTCACGCCGTTGCCGTCCGGCACGCCGGCCGCGCCGGCGCCGTCGTCGTCAATGGTCACGGTGAGCAGTCCGGCGGTCTGCGCTGTGCCGGCGGCCTGAACGGAAAGGACGACGGCGGCCTGCCGGGCGCCTGTCTCTTATACGCATCTAGATGTGTATAAGAGACAGCTCCTGGACTATCCGGTAGGCGGCCTCCTGGACCGCGTCCGGAATCTGGGGGGCTGCGTCCGGATCCGGCTGGCTCACCCTCACCTCCAGCCCTGCCCGCCGGGCGTTGTCCGCGAGCGCCGGGATCTGCGACAGCCGCGGCGGAGGCGCCGGGCTAAGCGGGGCGTCGTCCCGCAGGACGCCGAGGAGCTGGCGGATCTCGGCGAGCGAGTCCTTGCTCGCAGCCTTGATCGCTTCCAGTGCCGGGCGGAACTGCTCGGGATCCTTCTCGCCCAGATGGAGCGCCACCGAGGCGCGGACGTTGATCAGGGATAGCGAATGCGCCACGACGTCATGGATGTCGCGGGCGAGGGTGAGGCGGTACTCGTCGCGGGCCGCCTGCTCCCGGGCCTCCCGCTGCCGGCGCCGTTCGGCCACGCGTTCACTACGGAGCCTGGCCCCCTCCCCCAGGAGCACCAGGATGGCCAGCCACGCAGTGCCGGCGAAGGCCCGGAGCAAGGCTGCCTCATCGCCGCGCGACAGTGACACGGCCACCAGCGCCGTGCCGCACGCTCCAGCCACGGCCCAGGTTTGCCAGCGCTTGCCCGCAGCAGCGGAGAACACGATGGCCAGCGCCAGCGACAGAACCACCGGACCCCAGGCGTAACCGAGCGCCAAATACGCCCCCGCAGCGGCTGCCGCGACGGGAAGCATGACCAGCGGGGCGCGCCGGCGCTGCGATAAAGCGGCCGGACCCGCCAGCAGCAGGGCGACGGCGAGGGCATCCAGCGGCCGGTGGTCAGGCTGCCTCGCGGAGGCGAAAACCGTGCCGACCACCTGGATCAGCGCCACCACGGCCACGATGACGGCGGTGGGCGGTCCACGGAAACGGCGCTGCATAGTCCGAGCCTAGCGGCGGAGGTGCTGATCGTCGTCTGCTTAACGGCGTAGGGCGCCTACTCCCGGAGGAGTAGGCGCCCTACGGTGCTGCTGGTTGAGCTCGGGGCGACTAAGCGAGTCCCGCTTTTCGTTCCGCGGCTTCGACCACGTTGGTCATGAGCAGAGCCACGGTCATGGGACCGACCCCGCCGGGGTTCGGCGAAATCCAGCCTGCCACCTCGGCGGCGGCGGGATCGATGTCGCCATGGACCTTGCTCTTGCCCGTCTCGGGGTCGGTTTCACGGGTGACGCCGACGTCCAGCACGGCCGCGCCAGGCTTGATGTCCGCAGCCTTGACGATGTGCTTTGCACCTGCCGCGCCCACAATGACGTCCGCCTGCCGGAGCAGCTCCGAGAGGTTCTTGGTGCCGGTGTGCGTCAGCGTCACGGTGGCGTTCACGGCGCGCCGGGTGAGCAGCAGCCCGATCGAGCGGCCGATCGTGACGCCGCGGCCGACCACCACGACGTGCTTGCCCGAGAGGCTGTAGCCGTTCCGCTCCAGGAGCTCGATGACGCCGCGGGGCGTGCACGGCAGCGGCGAGGTGATCTCGCCGTTGACGTTGAGCACCAGCCGGCCAAGGTTGGTCGGGTGCAGCCCGTCGGCATCCTTGGCGGGGTCGATCCGCTCGAGGATGGCGTCGGTGTCCAGGTGTTTGGGCAGCGGCAGCTGCACGATGTAACCATGGCAGGCGGGGTCCGCATTGAGTTCGTCAATGAGAGCCTCAACCTGGGCCTGGGTGGCGTCCGCCGGAAGCTCACGCTGGATCGAGTTCATCCCGATCTCCACAGACTGCTTGTGCTTCATGGACACGTACAGCTGCGAGGCAGGGTCCGCGCCCACGAGCACAGTGGCGATGCCCGGGGTGACGCCATGGGCCTTCAACGCCGCGACACGCTCAGCCAGCTCGGATTTGATGGCGGCAGCGGCTGCCTTGCCGTCAAGGATCTTCGCGGTCTGCGCCATGGACGGGGTCACCACTGCTCGTGCTGCGGGTACAGCGGGAAGTCGGCGGCGAGCTTGTCCACGCGGGCCTGCAGGGCCTCGACGTCGGTGCCCGAGCCGGCCTTCAGCGCGGTGGCGATGATCTCCGCGACCTCGGTGAATTCCTGCGCGCCGAAGCCGCGGGTAGCCAGTGCCGGGGTGCCGATGCGCAGGCCCGAGGTGACCATCGGCGGGCGGGGGTCGAATGGGACGGCGTTGCGGTTGACCGTGATGCCCACGGAGTGCAGGAGGTCTTCGGCCTGCTGGCCGTCCAGCTGCGAGTTGCGCAGATCAACCAGGACCAGGTGCACGTCGGTGCCGCCGGTGAGGACGGAAACGCCGGCCTCGGCCACATCGGACTGGTTGAGGCGGTCGGCGATGATCTTGGCGCCTTCGAGGACGCGCTCCTGGCGCTCCTTGAACTCCGCGGTGCCGGCGATCTTGAAGGCCACGGCCTTCGCCGCGATGACGTGCATGAGCGGGCCGCCCTGCTGCCCCGGGAAGACGTTGGAGTTGAGCTTCTTGGCCCATTCCTGCTTGGCCAGGATCACGCCGGAGCGCGGGCCGGCGAGGGTCTTGTGCACGGTGGAGGTGACGACGTCGGAGTGCGGCACCGGGCTCGGGTGCAGGCCCGCGGCAACGAGGCCGGCGAAGTGCGCCATGTCGGTCCAGAGGAGGGCGCCCACTTCATCGGCGATGGAGCGGAAGGCGGCGAAGTCGAGGTGGCGCGGGTAGGCGGACCAGCCGGCAATGATCACCTGCGGCCTTTCGGCGATGGCCTGTTCGCGCAGCTTGTCCATGTCGATGCGGAAGTTGTCCTGCTCCACCTGGTACGCAGCCACGTTGTAGAGCTTGCCGGAGAAGTTGAGCTTCATGCCGTGGGTGAGGTGGCCGCCGTGCGCGAGGGACAGGCCCAGGATCTTGTCACCGGGGGTGATCATGGCGGAGAGTGCCGCGGCGTTGGCCTGCGCGCCGGAGTGGGGCTGGACGTTGGCGTACTCCGCGCCGAACAGTTCCTTGACGCGGTCGATTGCGAGTTGCTCGGCGATGTCGACGTACTCGCAGCCGCCGTAGTAGCGGCGGCCCGGGTAACCCTCGGCGTACTTGTTGGTCAGGACGGAGCCCTGGGCTTCCATCACGGCGCGCGGCGCGAAGTTTTCGGAGGCGATCATTTCCAGGGTGCCGCGCTGGCGGCCAAGCTCCTGGTCCAGGACTGCGGCGATCTCGGGATCGAGCTCAGCCAGCGGCTGGTTGCTGACGGTGGAGGAAGTGCTGACGGAAGTCGGTGAAGTAGTCACGAAGAAACTCCTGGCTAGGGATGGGCACTGCTAAGGTCAGGCTACCGGCTGGGGCGCTGCTCCGCCCTTTGATGACAAGCCCAAGGGACCCGTCCCGGACACGAGTCCGCAAAGGCGCTGTAACGCACCGGGGAAACGCGCACTTGGAGAAGCGCAGCGATCTTCCGGCATAACATGACCCTCGGCCCAGGCGTACGATCCGTGGTCTTCGTGAATGCCGCTCCCTGGTGGTTAGCCACCCAACGCCAGTTGCGACCCCAACAGACTACCAAATGCCGGGCGTCCTCGCGGGTAGGCTGTTCTTCGTGATTGATGACCAGCTCGCCAAAGCGTACGTAGTAACCCTGTCCTGCCCCGACCGCCCCGGAATCGTCCACGCCGTCGCCGGCGCCCTTCTGGTGGCCGGCTGCAATATTACGGACTCGCAGCAGTACGGCAGCCAGTCCACCGGGACGTTCTTCATGCGCGTGGAAGCCACTACCCCCGCTTCCCGGGCCGAGGTCCAGGCCGCGCTGGAACCTGTTGCCGAGGCCTTCGGCATGCAGTGGAGCCTCCACCCGGTGGGCCAGAAGGTCCGCACGCTGCTCATGGCGAGCAAGTCCGCGCACTGCCTCAACGACCTCCTGTTCCTGCAGCGCTCCGGCACCCTGCCCATCGAGGTCCCGGCGATCGTCTCCAACCACCGCGACCTCGCCGGATTGGCTGAGTTCTACGGCATTCCCTTCCACTACATTCCGGTCACCGCGGACACCAAGGTGCAGGCCGAGGACCAGCTGCGGAAGATCATTGCCGAAGAAGGCATCGAGCTGACCGTGCTGGCGCGCTACATGCAGATCATCTCCGACGACCTGTGCACCGAGCTGACAGGCAAGGCCATCAACATCCACCATTCCTTCCTGCCTTCCTTTAAAGGCGCCAAGCCCTACCACCAGGCCCACGCCCGCGGCGTGAAGCTGATCGGCGCCACCGCGCACTACGTCACCGCCGCGCTGGACGAGGGCCCCATCATCGAACAGGAAGTGATCCGCGTGGACCACGCGCGGACTCCGGAGCAGTTTGTGCAGATGGGCAGGGATGTGGAAGGACGCACGCTCGCCCAGGCGGTGCAGTGGCACGCCGAGCACCGGGTGCTCCTGGACGGCAACCGGACCGTGGTCTTCAACTGAGCCGTGGCCCCTGACTGAGGCGTGGTGTCTGTCCGGGACGCCGGAAACAGATCGTCATGGCGTCCGGCCTTTGCCTCCGCGGCTTCCAACCCCGGATGTTTTAACTGAGACTGGTTAATACCATGACCTTGCTCACGGAAACCTCACTGGAACCGTTCATCGCCCTGCTCAAGGCGCAGGGCCTTCGCTCCGTGCTGGAGGTGTGCTGCGGCCCGGGCGACGACGGAATCAGGTTCGTCCGGGCGGGCATCCACTACACGGGCGTGGATCCATTCGACGGGAACGTCCGCTATGCCGTTTCCCGCCGGCTGAGCGTCTCGGTGGCGGAACCCGCAAGCCTGCCGTTTGCGGACCATGTCTTCCCGGCTATCTGGGCGGTGCAGGCCTTGGCGGGGCTCACCGCCGACGAGGCGGACGGCGTCGTGCGTGAACTGGAACGCGTGGCCGCGCCAGGCGCGCCAATCGCCGTCGTCCTCCCCTAGCCCCGGCCAGCCCGACTGGGTGTCCTAGGCTTGGGGCATGGCTCCCATCTATTCTTTCGCCGGCGACACCCCGGACATCCATCCCTCAGTTTTCGTGGCGCCGACGGCGTCCGTCATCGGCCGTGCCACCCTCGCCGAAGACGCCAGCGCCTTTTACGGCGTCTCAGTGCGGGCGGACACGGCTGCGATCAGCGTCGGCGCCGGCAGCAACCTGCAGGACAACGTGGTGCTGCACGCCGATCCCGGGTTCCCGTGCAGCGTCGGGGCCCGGGTCAGCGTCGGGCACAGCGCCGTCGTGCACGGCTGCACCGTTGAGGATGACTGCCTCATCGGCATGAGCGCCACCATCCTCAACGGCGCAGTGATTGGCGCCGGCTCGCTCGTGGCGGCCGGCGCCGTCGTCCTGGAAGGCACGGTCGTTCCGCCGCGGTCCCTGGTGGCCGGCGTCCCCGCCAAGGTCCGCCGGGAACTCACGGATGAGGAGTTCGACGGCGTGAAGCACAACGCGGCCCATTACCGCGAGCTCGCGCAGGCCCACCGCGAGGTCCACTCCGGCTGATGTCGGCTAGTCCAGGCTGATGGGTCCGAGCGCGTCGAGCAGGTCGCCGGGGCCGGGGTTCCCCGCGGCGGACGATCCGCCGAGGTGGTTCACAACTCCCCACACCGCATTCAGCCCGGTGGTCACGGCGCCCTCGGCCCAGCCGGCGGTGAACGAAACGTCGTCGCCGGCCAGGAAGATCCCGCGCTGGCTTTCCGGCAGGTGGTCCTGCTTGAAGTGCGTGAAGAGCCGCTGCTGGTAGCGGTAGTGCCCGGGCAGGTTCGCCTTGAACGCGCCCATGAAATTGGGGTCCGCTTCCCAGGAAACCGTGATGGGCTGGCCCACGATGTGGCTGGCGATGTCCACGCCGGGATAGATCTGCTCGAGCGAGTGAAGCATGAGCTCCACGCGCTGGTCAGCGTCAAGCGCGAGCCATTTGAGCGCGTCATCGTTCCACGTGTAGGACAGCAGGATCACCGCGGGCTGGTCCGGGCCGTTGTCCAGGAGATAGGTGGCGCGGTTGAGCCGGTCGGTCAGGGTCATGGACAGCACCTCGCGGCCGGTTTCCGGGTCGATGTCCTTCCAGAACGGCCGGTCCACCATGACGAACGTCTTGGAGGACTGCATGTAGTGCGAGCGTTCGATCGCCGTCCAGAGCTCCGCCGGGAACAGCGCCTCCTCCGTGTGGATTCGCGTGGAGAGCAGCCACGACTGGCAGGTGGTGACCACGGCCGGGTAGGACGATTCGCGTCCCCACCGCTCACGGAGGCGGAGGTCGCCGTTGGCGTCCCGGCTGATCCGGTCCACGGCTCCCCGCGGGGAGCCGGAGTGCAGGGACGCCAGCGATGTCCCTTCCGGCCAGTGGGCCATGCCCGACGGCGCGTGGTGCCACAGTGCCTCGGGGAGGCGTTGCGCCCCTCCGGCGATGAGGCGGTGCTGGTCATCGGCGTCGGTATATACGACGCGCAGGATCTCGAGGATGGAGTTGGGGAAGTCCGTGTCCCAGCCGCCGGTGCCGAAGCCCACCTGGCCGAACGCCTCGCGGTGGGCAAAGCCCGCTGCCTTGAATGACTCGCTGCCGGCGATGAAGCCGTAGAACGTCTGCTCGTCCAGCAGCGGCAGGAGCTCATTCCAGAGTTCCTTGATCCGGGCGGTATCCCGTGCCCTGATGGCCTCCTGCATCTCGCTGAACCTGGCGCCGTCGTTGACGGCGGCTTTCCAGGCGTCGGCCACCTCGCGGAAGAACGGCGGAAGGTCGGCCGGGGTGGTCGCGTAATGCTTCTGCCCGGCCAGTTCGATCACCGTGCTGGACGTTGCGGGAGCCAGCGGGTTGGGGAACTCCTGGGTCTCGAGTCCCAGCAGGTCCACGTAGTGGTAGAACGCCTTGCCGGATACCGGGAAACGCATGCCGCCCAGGTCCGCCACCACGCCCGGGGCCGACGGGAAGCTCGCCGTGCGCAGGCGGCCGCCGATCTGGTCGGCCTCGTAGACGACCGGCCGCAGCCCGAGCTTCATCAGTTCGTAGGCCGTGACCAGCCCGGACAGCCCGGCGCCGACGACAGCGACTTCGGTTCCGTACAGTTCCGGCGGAAGGGACCCCAGCCCGTCCGGGTGGGAGAGGTAATGGTCATAGCTGAAGGGGAAGTCCGGATTCAGCATGGTGACGGGGGCACGGTCCGCCCGGTCGGCGGCCGCAGGTGCAGGTCCGGTCGAGGTGCTGGACGGATCGAAGGCCGGCAGTTCGGTAGCGATGGTCATGAAAGGTCTGCCTTTGACAGTTCGGGGATGGACGGAGCGCTGGAAAGTTCACGGCTGGATAGTTCACGGTATTCCTCATGGCTCAGCGCGGCCACCCTGGAATGGCGGCGGCCGTAGCCGAAGTAGGCGGCGAGCCCCACCAGCATCCAGATGCCGAAGGTCACCCACGTGTCGGCGCCCAGGTTGGCCATCAGGTACGCGCACATCAGCGCGCCCAGGATGGGCGTCAGCGGGAACAGCGGCACCCGGAAGGTCCGCTCGAGCTCGGGCCGGGTGCGGCGCAGGTAGATGACGGCCACGTTCACCAGGGCGAAGGCGAAGAGGGTGCCGATGCTGGTGGCGTCGGCCAGGGCGCCCAGGGGAACCAGGCCGGCTGTCAGGGCCACGAGGGTGCCGACGATCAGCGTGCCTGCAACCGGGGTGCCGGTCCTCCGGGAGACGCGGCCGAAGACTTTGGGGATGAGGCCGTCGCGGGCCATGGAGAGAAGGATGCGGGTCTGCCCGTACAGGACGGTCAGCACGATGCTGGCGATGGCAAGGACGGCACCGACGGCGAAGACCAGGGCGATCCAGGGCTGGCCGGTGGTCTCTTCGAGGATCTTGACCAGTGCGGCTTCATTGCCGTCGAACCATCCCCAGGGCCGGGCGCCCACGGCGGCCACGGCGACGAGGACGTAGATGGTGGTGACGATCAGCATGGAGAGCATGATGGCGCGGGGCAGGTCGCGCTTGGGGTTGCGGGCTTCCTCGCCGGCGGTGGAGGCCGCGTCGAAGCCGATGTAGGAAAAGAACACTCCGGAAGCGGCGGCGGAGACCCCGGCAGCGCCCATGGGCAGGAGAGGCTCGAAGTTGCCGGCGTTGAAGGCCGTGAAGGCGACTGCGCAGAAGAAGATCAGGATGGCCACCTTGATAATCACGATGGCCGTGTTGACCCAGGCGCTTTCCCTGGCGCCCCGTATCAGCAGGATCATGGCCAGCAGGACAATGACCATGGCCGGGATGTTCATGACGCCGCCGTCGCCGGGCGGCTGCGAGATGGCGTCCGGCAGGACCTGGCCGAACACAGCGAGCGTCTCGTTGACGTATTGTCCGGCGCCTACGGCCACGGCCGCCACCGAGACGGCGTACTCGAGCACGAGGCACCAGCCGCAGATCCAGGCCATGCCCTCGCCCAGGGTGGCGTAACTGTAGGAGTAGCTGGAGCCCGCCACGGGAACCAGGCCAGCCATCTCGGCGTAGGACACGGCGGACAACAGGGCCGCGAAGCCGGCGATGGCGAATGAAATCCAGATGGCCGGCCCGGCCAGCGGAACCGATTCGCCCAGGATCACCAGGATGCCGGTCCCAAGTGTCGCGCCCACGCTGATCATCGTCAGCTGAAGGACGCCGAAGCTGCGGACCAGGCGGGGTCCGCCGTGGCCTGTCTCGGCTTCATTGACCATCTGTCCGATCGGCTTGCGGCGAAGCAGCTGGGCTGCCAGGCCGGGGCGGCCAGCCGGCGCCGCCGGCCGCTGTTCTGTGTAGGTGGGCACAGTCATCGTTGACGTCCGTTCGTGAGTAGTTGTCGATTCCCCTCACCAAGAGTAGGCGTGTGAGCCATCTCTCACCGGTGTGCAAAATGACCTATAGTGTTCTGGCATGAGACGTAATGCACAACAGACAGGCGCCCCAAACGCGGCGCTTTCCG
Organism: Arthrobacter sp. KBS0703; assembly: GCF_002008315.2. Taxonomy (NCBI): domain Bacteria; kingdom Bacillati; phylum Actinomycetota; class Actinomycetes; order Micrococcales; family Micrococcaceae; genus Arthrobacter; species Arthrobacter sp. KBS0703. Next base: position 2,697,689 of record NZ_MVDG02000001.1, read on the forward strand.
GCCAGGTCAGCGTTGATCTGGCCGCGATTTCGGACAATGTCCGGGCCCTCCGCTCCCTCACCGCTGCCACGCATTTCATGGCGGTGGTGAAGGGCAACGCCTACGGCCACGGGCTCGTGGACGTGGCGCAGGCGGCGCTCGCGGCCGGCGCCGACTGGCTCGGGACCGCCCAGCTCACCGAGGCCCTCGCCTTGCGCCGCGCCGGCATCACAGCCCCGGTTCTTTCCTGGCTATATCTCGCCACAGCGTCCAGCGACATCATCCGCGAAGCGGTGGACAACGACGTCGATATGTCAGTCGGCAGCACCGCCCAGCTGGACGTGGTGGCGGCCATTGCCCGGTCGTTGGGACGGCCGGCAGCCGTCCACCTCGAGCTGGACAGCGGGCTGAGCCGAGGTGGCGCCCGCGCCGAGGACTGGCCGGACCTCGTGGCCGCCGCACGCACGGCCGAGGTGGCCGGAACCCTGACGGTGCGGGGCGTCTGGACCCACCTCGCCTGGGCCGACGTTCCGGCCCACCCGGGCAACGCCGCGGCCGTGGCCGCCTTCGAGGAAGCCGTCCGCCAGGCGCGGGAGGCCGGACTGGATCCGCAGCTCAGGCATGTTTCCAGCTCCGCCAACATCCTGGACCGCCCCGAATTCGCGTTCGACATGGTCCGGGCGGGCCTGGCCATCTATGGCCTGGCCCCCGCCGACCACCTTGATCCGGCGGACTACGGGCTCCGCCCGGCCCTGACAGTGACGGCTCCCGTGGTGCTCGTGAAGAAGGTCCCGGCGGGCACCGGAGTGAGCTATGAGCACCAGGCCATCACCTACGAGGAGCGGTTCCTGGGGCTGATCCCGCTCGGCTACGCGGACGGCATTCCGAAGGGCATTTCCGGCCGCAGCATCGTCCGTGTCGGCGGCAGGCGGGTTCCCGTGATCGGCAAGGTATGCATGGACCAGTTCATGGTGGATCTGGGCCCGGAATCCGGCGGCGTCTGCGTCGGCGACACAGCCGTCCTGTTTGGTGATCCGGGCACGGGTGCGGCCAGCGCGGACGAATGGGGCGCGGCGATCGGCAGCCACGGCGACGAAATCATCAACAGGATTGCCCCGCGCCTCCCCCGGGCCTACGAGTGCCCGGATTACGAGGATCCCCGGGACGGTGTGCCGCATGTCGCCTGAGGCCGCCACCGGCGCCGAGCGGCTTAGCGTCGTCACGCTGGAGCAGTTCCTGGCAAAGTTGCCGCCGGCGTTGAAGGTGCTTCACGACGGCGGCAACGGCTCCGGCCTGCTGCGGTGGGTGGAGCCTAGTGAGTTGGAAGACCCGACCCCCTACCTGCTCGACGGCGAGTTCCTCCTCACGGCCGGCCTGCCGTTCGTGGGCGAGGCGGGCGACGCGGACCGGGTTGACGCCTATGTGCGACGCCTCGTGCACGCCCGGGTGGGGGCCCTGGGATTCGGGCTGGAACCGTACTTCGACGCCGTGCCGGAGACCGTGGTGGCGGCCTGCGTGCGGCACAACCTGACCCTCGTGGAGGTGCCCAGCACGGTCCCGTTCGCGGCGATCGGACTCGAGTTCTCCCAGCTCCTGGAGTCGGACAACGCCAAACTGTTCCGGCACCTGGCGGACACCAACAGGCAGCTGATGCGTGCCGTCCTTTCCGCCCGGCCGGAGCACGAACTCCTGGCAGCGCTGACCCGGAGGGTCCCCGTGTGGGCCGTGCTGGTGGGCGCGGACGGAAGGGTCCGCGCCCGGGCGGGCTCCGGCGTCGAACTTCCCGCGCTGCAGCCGATCCTGGACCGCCTCCTGGGCGGGAGCGGGCCCCGGGTGGAAATGGACTCCTTCGACGTCGCAGGGTCGGCGCTGGTCTTCGGGCATCCGCTGCGCAGCACCCGCGACGCCAACCTGGGGGCCCTGGTCCTGGGTGCCGGCGCCCCGCTGACACCGGCGCAGAACAGCGTGGTGTCATCCGCCGTCGGCCTCCTGGAACTCCTGGTCCGGCAGCGGACCAGCGGTTCCCTGGCGCCAAGCCAGCTGGCCACGGCACTGCTGCTCCACCCGGACAGCCTGGCCAGCGGCGGAACGCGGCACATCAACGGGCTCCGGGACCTGCTCGCCCAGAGCACCTCGTCCACCCGCTCGGCCCCGGTTCGGGTGGTCCAGGGCGTCAAGGCGGACCAGGCAACGTGGCCCGCCGGGGACAGCCCGGTGCGTGAGCTGCTGCAGTGGCGCCGGCTGTTCGACACCAAGCTCGTGGAAATCACCGACTACGGCTTCGCGGCCGTCACCCGCCTCAAAGTGGACGATGCATTGCTGGCCGAAATCGAAAAGCTCGGCTGGCGCCTGGTGATCGGCGATGCCACCGAACTGGCCGGCCTGAGCGGCGCCTACCAGCGCGTGACGTCCCTCCGCTCCCGCGTCCAAAGCACCGGCAAAAGTGCGCGGGTGGGCGAAGTCAGCTGGACCGTGGCAGGGCTGCTGGGACGCGAGGCCGGCACCATGCTGGCAAGCCGGCTCCTGGAGCCGCTGCTCAGCCAGGACGCCGACCGCCGCCGCGCCCAGCTCTCCGTGCTGAGATCCTGGCTGGGCGAAAACGGCAACTGGGACGCCACCGCGAAAGTGCTCGGGCTGCACCGCAACAGTGTCCGGCGCCAGATCAACGCGGTGGCGGAGCTGCTGGACATGGACCTCAACGAGGCCCAGGTGCGGGCCGAGCTGTGGATTGCGCTGCAGTACGCGGATGAGCTGCCGGCGACGGTCCCTTCAGCAGACCTACCTCCGGCCGACGGCTCAGCCGCCGGCGGAGCCGTCCTAGTTCCCGGCTGAGCCGTCCCCGCCCAGGCCGTCTTCCCAAGACCGGTAAACGGCGGGACGCCGGTCGTCGAGGTACGGCACGGCCGCCCTCGCGTCCCGGACGGCGTCGGCACTGACCTCGGCGAACAGCAGATCCGGGCCGGTGCCCGCGGCGGCCAGCAGCGACCCGTCCGGGGCGGCGATGACGCTTCCGCCGAGGAACTCGCAGCCGTCCTCCGCGCCCGAATGGTTGGCGTAGGCCACCGTCAGCTGGCTCTCCAGCGCCCGGGCGCGCAGCAGGACCTGGGGAACGGCGTCGAATCCGTGCGCCAGCGCGGTGGGAACCAGGAGCAGTTCGGCGCCGCGGGCCGCGGCTGCCCGCACAATCTCGGGAAATTCCACGTCATAGCAGATGGCCAGCGATGCCCTGACGCCGGCCAGATCGACGACGGCGGGGGCTGCTTGTGCCGGGCTGAACGCCTTACGCTCCTCCGGCCCGAACAAGTGGACCTTGGCGTAGGTGAGGAGTTCCTCCCCCCGGTCGCCGAGAAGCGTCGCGGTGATCTGCCATTGCCCCTCGGGCGTGAGCGCCGGCAGGCTGTAGACCAGCGCGATCCGGTGGCGCGCGGCGATTTCCGCCAAGGTGCTGCGGATATCCGGTAGGAGTGCCGGATCCAGATCGGTGCGGATCCGCAGCGGCGCGTACCCCACGGGAAAGAGTTCGGGAGTCAGCAGCACGCCGGCCCCGGCTTCGGCAGCCTTCCGGGCAGCCTCGTCAACGGCCCGGCAGTTCCGTTCGATGTCTAAAACAGCGGCATTTGCCTGCAACAGCGCCAGTAGCACCATGATCACCTCGAGTCTTTGTGAACGCCCGCCCCATACCGGGCCGTCTTTCTCCTCAGCGTATCCGCGGTGCCGGCCGGGCGCGCCGGTGTATTTGCACCTGCCAGACCGGCCTGCGGGACGGATCGTCCGGGGAGCCCAAAACCTCGGGCGAGCCCGCCTTGCGTTAACTTCTTGACTACAAGGAGCCGATGGTGCAATCTTCTTACCATGCCCTCAACATCGCGCTCAACGAGGAGCCGAACCAAGAACCCCGGATCGCAGTCCGCTCTGAGACACCTCAACCAGCAGCGGATCATCGAGTGCCTCCTGAACGGCCCCTCCACGCAGGCGGAACTCGCCCGGCAAACCGGTTTGTCCACCGCAACGGTGTCCAACATCGTCAAAATCATGCAGGACTCCGGGCTGGCGTCCACCGAGCCGATCACCAGCTCCGGGCGGCGGGCGCTCAACGTCCGGCTGAACAGCAACGGCGCGGTAGCGGTCGGGATCGATTTCGGCCGCAGGCACCTCCGCGTCGTGCTCGCCTCGCTCAGCTACCACATCATCGCCGAGGAATCCGTCCTGCTTCCCCTCGGGCACCACGCCGATCAGGGCATCGAAGCCGCCGTTACACTGCTGGCCAAACTCCTCGCCGGCAGCGGCGTGGAGCGCAGCGCCGTGGTGGGTGCCGGCGTCGGAATTCCCGGGCCCATCGACCGCCGGACGGGCACCGTGGCGCAGGGCGCCATCCTCCCCGAGTGGGTGGGCATCAACATCCTGGAGCACCTCGAAAACACCCTGCAGTTCCCGGTATTCATTGACAATGACGCCAATCTGGGGGCGTTGTCCGAGGTCACGTGGGGCCCGCACAGCGGCGTCAGCAACCTGATGTTCCTCAAGATCGGTTCGGGCATCGGCGCCGGCCTGATCCTGAACGGCATTCCGTACTACGGGAACGTGGGGATCACGGGCGAAATCGGCCACGCCACCATCCATGAACACGGCCTGATCTGCCGCTGCGGCAACAGGGGCTGCCTCGAGACCATCGCCTCCACCACCACCATGATCGAGCTGCTGGGCCGGGGTGAGGAACGGCCGCTGACACCCGCGGACATCGTCCGCAAGGCGCTGGCCAGGGACGCGGCAACCCTGCGTGTCGTGGACGACGCCGGGCTGGCGGTGGGCCGGGCGCTAGGCAATGTGGCTAACCTGATCAACCCGGAAGTGATAGTGGTGGGCGGTCCGCTGGCCGGGCTGGGCGAGCTGCTGCTGGACCCCGTGCGCCGTGGCCTGGTGCGGCATGCAGTGCCCGTTATCGGGGAAACCACAACCCTGACAATGTCCTCTTTGGGCGACCGCGCCGAAGCCTTGGGCGCCGCAGCCCTGGTCTTCCAACATGCCGGAATCCGGCGTTCGTAAGCTTTTCGTTATCTGCCCGTTGCGTTAAAGACTTGACGACAAGGGTTGTGATCCAGTTTACTTTTTCATCAGACGGCCCTGCGGATTGCAGGGCAGACAACGAAGTCACGCATTGGAGGCGTAAGGGCAAATGACGTCCCTCGACACGCAAAGTGATCCGGTAATCCTCGAGATGCGCTCCATCACCAAGGAGTTCCCCGGCGTTAAAGCATTGGCCGATGTGAACCTCAGGGTGAAAGCCGGCGAGATCCACGCGATCTGCGGGGAGAACGGCGCGGGAAAGTCCACGTTGATGAAGGTGCTCTCGGGCGTCTACCCGTACGGCAGCTACACGGGCGACATCGTGTACCAGGCGGAGGTCCAGCAGTTCAAGGACATCCGCGCCAGCGAGCACGCCGGCATCGTGATCATCCATCAGGAACTCGCGCTGATCCCGGAACTGTCCATCACCGAGAACATCTTCCTGGGCAACGAGCCCGTCAAGCGGGGCGTGATCGACTGGGCCGAGGCCCGGACCCGCACCCGGGAACTGCTCGCCCGCGTGGGTTTGCGGGAGGACCCGGATACCCCCGTGAAGGAAATCGGCGTCGGCAAGCAACAGCTCGTGGAGATCGCCAAGGCGCTGAACAAGTCCGTGAGGCTCCTCATCCTCGATGAACCGACCGCCGCGCTGAATGAATCCGACTCCCAGCACCTGCTGGACCTGATCCTGGGCCTGAAGGGCCGCGGCATCACGTCGATCATCATTTCCCACAAGCTCAACGAGATCGAGCAGATCGCGGATTCCATCACCATCATCCGCGACGGCAAGTCGATCGAGACCCTCGACGTAAAGGCCGACGGCGTTGACGAGGACCGGATCATCAAGGGCATGGTGGGGCGCACGCTGGAGTCCCGCTTCCCGGACCACGAGCCCAAGATCGGGGAGGTGCTGTTCGAGGTAAAGAACTGGACCGTCGGTCACCCGCAGGTGCAGGACCGCCTGGTCTGCAAGGGCTCCAACTTCTTCGTCCGCCGCGGCGAGATCGTAGGCTTTGCCGGGCTCATGGGGGCTGGCCGCACCGAACTGGCACGCTCCGTGTTCGGCCGTTCCTACGGCCGATTCATCAAGGGCAGCATCTACAAGGACGGCAAGGAACTCCACCTCAAGACCGTCAAGCAGGCCATCGATGCCGGCCTCGGCTACGTCACGGAGGACCGGAAGTCCCTTGGCCTGAACCTCTTGGACGACATCAAGACCACCACGGTCTCTGCGGCGCTGCACAAGATCAGCAAGCACTTCGTGGTGGACACCAACAAGGAATTCACGGTGGCCGAGCAGTACCGCAAATCGCTGCGCACCAAGACGCCGTCCGTGGAGGAAGGCGTGGCCAAGCTTTCCGGCGGCAACCAGCAGAAGGTGGTCCTGGCCAAGTGGATGTTCACCGACCCCGACCTGCTGATCCTGGACGAACCGACCCGCGGCATCGACGTCGGCGCCAAGTACGAGATCTACGGCATCATCCAGCAGCTGGCCAACCAGGGGAAGGGCGTCATCGTCATCTCCTCCGAACTCCCTGAGCTGCTCGGCCTCTCCGACCGCATCTACACCATCTTCGAAGGCGCCATCACCGGCGTCGTGGACAAAGACGAAGCCAGCCAGGAAAGCCTCATGAAACTCATGACTTCCGCCCGAAAAACCGCCTGACCCTCTGGAATCCTCCAGAACCTTCCAGAACAAGGACTGACACAATGAACGCGCTCAAGAAGCTCTTTGGCGGCAACACCCGCCAATTCGGCATGATCTTCGCCTTGGTTGCACTGATCGTTTTCTTCCAATTCGCCACCGAGGGCCGCACGCTCACCCCCGGCAACGTCATCAACCTCTTCAACGGCAACTCCTACATCCTGATCCTGGCCATCGGCATGGTGCTGGTCATCATCGCCGGCCATATCGACCTGTCGGTGGGCTCTGTGGCGGCATTCGTCGGCGTCACCGTGGCGCTGGCCATCAGGGACTGGGGAATCCCCTGGTACCTGGGCATCCTGCTCGGACTCGGGCTGGGAGCCCTGATCGGCGCCTGGCAAGGGTTCTGGACGGCCTACGTGGGGATTCCCGCCTTCATCGTGACGCTGGCCGGCATGCTGCTGTTCCGTGGCTTCAACCAGTTCGTCGGCAAGTCCAACACCATCCCGGTCCCGGCCGATTTCCAGTACATCGGCTCGGGCTACCTGCCCGAGGTCGGCCCGAACACGGGGTTCAACAACCTCACCCTGCTGCTCGGCCTGCTGGGCGTCGCGTTCGTGGTCTTCAGCGAACTCCGCGCACGCCGCACCGCCAAGGCGCTTGGCGCCGAGGTCCCCGAGGGCTGGGTGGTCATCACCAAGCTGGTGCTGGTCTGCGGCGCCATCCTGTACGCCACGTACCTCTTCGCCACCGGCCGCCCGGGCACCTCGTTCCCGATCCCCGGCCTCATCCTCGCCGTCCTCGTCCTGATCTACGGCTTCATCTCCGCCAAGACCGTCGTCGGCCGCCACGTCTACGCAGTGGGCGGCAACCGCCACGCCGCTGAGCTCTCCGGCGTCCAGTCCAAGAAGGTCAACTTCCTGGTCATGATGAACATGTCCATCCTGGCCGGCCTCGCCGGCATGATCTTCGTGGGCCGGTCCACGGCCTCCGGCCCGTTCGACGGCGTCGGCTGGGAACTGGACGCCATCGCAGCCGTGTTCATCGGCGGCGCAGCGGTGACCGGGGGGGTGGGCACCGTGATCGGCTCGATCGTCGGCGGCCTGGTGATGGCCGTCCTGAACAACGGCCTCCAGCTCCTCGGTGTCGGCGCGGACCTCACCCAGATCATCAAGGGCCTGGTCCTGCTGATCGCTGTGGCATTCGATGTCTACAACAAGTCCCAGGGCAAGAGGTCCATCATCGGCATGCTGACCCAGGGCTTCAACCGTCCCAGCGGAGGCACGCCGCTCCAGCCGGACGAGGTCACCTCGACCAAAGAAACCATCTCCCGGGAAGCCTGAGCACGCACTGCTCCCGGATGCATTTCCCACCCCTATAGAAAGTGAACCAAGCAATGCGAATGATTGGTAAAGCAGGAAAGGCGGCAGCGATCGCTGCCATTGCGGCACTGGCGCTGACAGCCTGCGGCCGTTCCGACTCCGGTACAACGGGCGGTGGCACTGCGGGCGGCGAGGCGTTCCCCAAGAACTCCTCGATCGGCGTCGCACTCCCGCAGAAGACCTCCGAAAACTGGGTTCTGGCGGAAAAGCTGTTCAACGACGGACTCACCAGCGCCGGCTTCAAAGCGGACGTCCAGTTCGCCAACGGCGGCGTCTCGGAGCAGCAGAACCAGATCAGCGCCATGATCACCAAGGGCGCCAAGGTCATCATCGTGGGAGCCATCGACGGCGCCCAGCTCGGCACCCAGCTCAAGCAGGCCAAGGACGCCGGCGCGACCATCATCGCGTACGACCGTCTTCTCCTGAACACCGAGAACGTGGACTACTACGTGGCCTACGACAACTTCAAGGTCGGCGAGCTGCAGGGCCAGGCACTCCTCGAGGGCATGGCGAAGAAGAAGCCGCAGGGCCCTTACAACATCGAGCTCTTCGCCGGATCTCCTGACGACGCCAACGCGAAGGTCTTCTTCGACGGCGCCATGAAGGTGCTCCAGCCCAAGATCGACGACGGCACCCTCAAGGTCGTTTCAGGCCAGAAGACGTTCGAACAGGCTGTCACCCAGGGCTGGAAGGCAGAGAACGCCCAGCGCCGTGCTGACACGCTGCTGACCGGCAGCTACTCCTCCGCTTCGCTGGACGGCGTGCTGTCCCCGAACGACACCCTGGCCCGTGCAGTCCTGACCTCAGTCAAGGCGGCCGGCAAGCCGCTTCCGGTTGTCACAGGGCAGGACTCCGAGGTTGAGTCCGTCAAGTCCATCATGGCCGGCGAGCAGTACTCCACCATCAACAAGGACACCCGCAAGCTCGTTGAGCACGCGATCGTCATGGTCAAGGACATCCAGGCAGGCAAGAAGCCCGAAATCAACGACGACAAGTCCTACAACAACAAGGTCAAGACCGTTCCGGCCTACCTGCTGGAGCCGGTCATCGTGACCAAGGAAAACGTCAAGACGGCCTACGTGGACGATCCGGTACTCGGACCGATCACCAAGTAACGTCCCAGGCGCTGCATCCAAGGGCCCCGGTTCTCCCGCGAGGGAGGGCCGGGGCTTTTGGCGTCCCCGGCCCTTTCCCCGGCCCCTTCTCCCCGTCCGCCTCCCCGGGCCGGGGCGCCCGTCTGCTGCCGGGCCCCGTCCGCTGCCCGGGCCGGGGGCCCTTCACAGCGCAAACATAGCTTTGGCCGGTTTCCTACACAGCAGCAGGCACCAATGTGGGATCTGAAGCCGGACATTCCGCCGGCACGTGATCCCAAGGAGTGCAGTGAGCGTCCTCGCCCGAAGTGTAGGCAATGCCTTTAGAAACAAGGTCAGAACGGCAGCCGTGGTGGCCGTGCTGGCCGTAGCGATCGGCCTGGCCCTGGCCATGCTCGTGGCCAACCAGGCCGTGGCCGCCAAGGTCCAGGAGCTGAACGCTTCGGTGGGGACCGTCCTGACGGTCAACCCGGCCGGCGGCCAGGGATTCGAAGGCGGCGGCGAGCCGCTGACCGCCTGTCTCTTATACACATCTGGCGGCAACCGCGGCCGGCGTGCCCAACGTGACCGCCGTCGTCGGAACAAAGGCCCTCCGCCTCCGCAACGCCGTCGAAGCTGCCGCGCAGGCGGCGGCCCGCCAGACAGGCGGCCCGGGCGGAGGCCAGGGGGTCCCGGCGGGCAGTCCACCACGACGCTCACCACCAGCCTCACCGCCGCCGTCGACGCCGGAACCCTTGGCAACCGCAACCAGGCCAGCGACAGCACCACCGGCGCAACCGGAACCACGCAGCCGGCGCTGTCTCTTATACACATCTAGATGTGTATAAGAGACAGGAAGTGGACAGCACCGGCAAGGCCCTCGCACTGACGGCGGGCACCGGGCTCGGCGACTACACCGCGGACTCCGCCAAGGCCCTGCTCGGCACGACGCTCGCCGAAAAGAACAACCTCAAGGTCGGCTCCACGTTCACCATCAACAGCAAGACCTTCACCGTGGCCGGCCTGTTTGACGCCGGCACGACCTTCGGCAACAACGCCCTGTACGTCACCCTTCCGGCGGCCCAGACCCTTGCCGCGCTGCCCGGCGAGCTCTCCACCATGATCGTCACGGTCAACAGCATGGAGAACGTCGACTCCACCAAGACCGCGCTCCAGTCCGCGCTCGGCACCGACAAGGCCGATGTCACCCAGGGCCAGCGCAACCTCGAAACCGCCGTCAGCTCGCTGGACAGCGTCAAGAACATCTCCCTCGTTGCCTTCATCGCAGCGCTGGGCACGGCCGGCCTGATCATCCTGCTGATCATGGTCATGCTGGTCCGCGAGCGCCGCCGCGAAATCGGCGTGCTGAAGGCCATCGGGGCACCTAACCGGACCGTTGGCCTGCAGTTCGTGCTCGAGGCGCTGGTTCTGGTGGCGCTCGGCAGCGTCGTCGGCGCGGCGATCGCGTCATTTGCCAGCGGCGGCATCGCCTCCGCACTGGTCAGTTCGAGCACAAGCACGACGACGGCGACCGCCGGCCAGCGCGGCCCCGGCATCGCGGGCGGCGGCTTCGCCGGCGGCATTCCGGGTCAGGGCGGACCCTTCGGCGGCGGTTCGCAACTGCTCACGTCCGTCACGGCAAGCGCGTCCCCCGGCGTCATTGCCGCGGGCATCGTGGCGGTGTTTGGCGTCGCCATCATCGGTGCGCTGGTTCCGGCGCTGCTGACCGCCCGCATCCGTCCCATCGAAGTCCTCCGAGGAGAATAGCCATGATCGAAGTCAAGAACCTCGTCCGCGCCTTCAAGTCCGGCGACCGCACCATCAAGCCCGTCAATGACGTCAGCTTCGAGCTGGAACAGGGCACGCTGGCGTCCATCGTGGGCAAGAGCGGCAGCGGCAAAAGCACGCTGTTGTCCCTCCTGGGCGCGCTGGACAAGCCCACCAGCGGAGACGTCGTCGTCAACGGCGTCAGCCTGGCCGGCATGCCGGACGGCAAGCTGACCGAATACCGGCGCCGGGACATCGGCTTCGTGTTTCAGCAGTTCAACCTGATCCCCAACCTGTCCGCCCTGGATAACGTGATGCTCCCGATGGAGTTCGCCGGGGTCCGGAAGTCCGCGCGGGCCCAGCGGGCGCGCGAGTTGCTTGAGCAGGTGCAGCTGGACCCGGACAAGCACGTGCGGCGCATCAACCGGCTCTCGGGCGGCGAGCAGCAGCGGGTCGCCATTGCCCGGGCGCTGGCCAATGAACCCAAGCTGATCCTGGCCGATGAGCCCACGGGCAACCTGGACGAGCAGACCGGCGAGCACATCATCGAGCTGCTCAATTCGCTCACCCGGGACCACAACACCACCATCCTTGTGGTCACGCATGACCGTTCGCTGGCCAACAAGACGGACCGCCGGTTCAGGCTGCAGCAGGGCAAGTTGACCGAAGAACCTGCACATAACCGCGCTGTGGTGCCGGCGGCGGTGTAATCCACGCCCCGGGAGGTGCGCGCTGCGGGAGGTGTGGGAGGTTCCAACCCTCCTGCGCCTCCCGCCGTAATTTCCCGGTACACGAACAGACGGGTGAGAGGATGGCGAGATGACCTCTCCTATTGCCAAGCCGTGGCTGTTCAGCCAGCAGAATCAGGATCCCCGCGCCGCCACCGGAGCCCCACTGCGGTGGGGCTTCATCGCCACGGGGCGCATCGCGTCGCTGGTAGCCCGGGACCTGGCCCTGCTTGAGGACGCTGATCTTTACGCCGTCAGCTCCCGCGGGCAGCACACGGCCGACGCGTTCGCCGAGGAGTTCGGCTTCACCACGGCGTACGGGGACGACGGCGGGCAGGAAGGTTACGAACGGCTGCTCGCGGACGATTCCGTGGACGTCGTCTACGTGGCCACGCCCCACGCCCAGCACCACCAGATGGTGCTGGCGGCCCTCAGCGCCGGAAAGCACGTCCTCTGCGAGAAGGCCTTTACCATCAATGCCCGGGAGGCGGCCGAACTGGTAGCCGTGGCCCGCGAGAAGAACCTTTTCCTGATGGAAGCCGTATGGAGCCGCTTCCTCCCCAGCATGCAGCGGGCCTTCGAGATCGCCGGATCGGGCGAACTGGGGACCGTGCAGTGGGTCACCGCCGATCTGGGGTTCCCCGCACCGTACTCCCCCACAGCCAGGCTCTGGGCCGTCAAGGACGGCGGCGGGGCACTCCTCGACCTGACTGTCTACCCGCTGCTGTGGGCACTGGGCACGCTGGGATTCCCGCAGGCGGTCAGTGCCATGGGCACGCTCAACGACGACGGCGTCGACGCCCAGAATGCGCTGACCCTCGGCTACCACGACGGCGCCCAGGCGCAACTCACGTCGTCGCTGCTGGCGTACGGCCCGCGTGCTGCCACGGTTGCCGGCAGCCTCGGCTACCTCCAGGCGCTCGGTTCCATCAACAATCCCAAACAGCTCGTGGTCGGAATTGGCCGTGAGCCCCCCCGGACCGAGCACTTCGAGGTTGCCGGCCAGGGCTACACCTACGAACTTCGTGAGGTCACGAGGTGCGTCCAGCAGGGCCTGACAGAGAGCCCGGTCATGCCGCTGGAAGACTCCTTGAACACCATGCGGCTGTTCGACGGCGTCCGCGCGCAGCTTGGCGTCAGTTACCCGAATGATGCCCACTGACGTCCTTCGCTGACCTCGACGGCGCTTTATCGAATCGGAAGATTTAATTCCCCGGGTCTGGACTCTCACTTTGCGGCAGGCTTAGGCTGTAGACGATCGTCGAATTATTCGGTGACTGGGGGGTGTTGAGCATGGCCGATGCACGTTTGCCTTGGGCTGCGTTCCGCCCCCTGCGCCCGGTCCTCCTCGCCGGAGCCGCGGCCTTGGCGTGGCTGGCGTTTTCCGCACCGGCCGCGGACGCCCACAATCCGCACGATGAACCTTCCCTTCTTGGCGGCATTGCGTCGACGGTTTCTTCCGTCGGCAACGGCGCGGGCAAGGCGGTGGGCGACGCCGTGGGGAACGCGGCCGGCGGAGCGCACGTTCCCAATCATTCCGCCGCCGCACCGAATCCGGCACAGGTTCCTGTGCCGTCGCCCATCACCAAGGCGCCCGCCGGTGCGATCGAGCCCGTGAACGCAGTGCCTGTGATGGCTGCGCCTGAAACCGCGCTGGCGCCAATCGTGGCCGAGATTACCGGGCCGGTGGACACACTCCTCAGCGAATTGCCTGCGCCCGCCATCCTCCCTCCGGCCCCCGTGGCTGTGGTGACCGACCCGGTGGTTGCCTTGGCTGACGCAGCGGCTGCGGACATCGCAGGCACCGTTGGTCAACCCGTGACGGACACGCTTCCCGTTGACCTGCCGGTCGAGCCAATTTCAGACCTCCTGGCAGGTGCGCCGCCGCTGATTACTCCGGTGGTCACGCCGATTGCCGGCGTGGTGGAGGTTGTCAATAACGTCGTGCCTGTAGCGGATCGGGCAGCGTCCGCCCCCGGGAGCCCTCCCGCGGCCAGGCCTGACGGCCCGGCTCTTGGCACGGCAACCCCGCCGTTACCATCCGTTTTGGCCGCCACTGGTGCCCGCGGGACGCTGTCGACTCATTCTCAGAGTTCGGGTTCTTCAAGCTCCGGCGACAGCCCTGCGTCCTCCCCCGCCAGCCCTGCAGGCGGCGGGCCAGCAGGAGACGCCACACGAGTTCTCGAAGCCCTGCTTCCGGCTTCGCCTTCGGGCTCTGGCAGCGGGCAATCCTCGGGCGGCCCGGCGGCCTCGGCCGCGTGGCTGTCCAGCCCTTTTGACTACCTTCCTCTCACCGGCATCGTTCCGGTAAGCGGACCCCTTCAGCACGTCCCTTCGCCGGTGGCCATCGACCCCGGCTCTTCTCCTGACTAGTTGGGCCTTTCTGCCTTTCCATGTGCAGAAACACGGCCAATCGGGCTGCCTTGAGCGCCTGACAAACAACTCTTCAGGAGACATCACAATGCATCAGAATCTTCGCAGGGGCCTGCTGGGCACCCTGTTTGCGGGCGGGCTCTTGGCCCTAGGAGCAACCGCAGCAAGCGCGGACACAACCATCAATGGCGCGGTCACCGTCGCGCCTGAATCCGCCACTGCGGACCTCACTGCTTCGGCGTCGTTGGGCCTGCTGGGTGGCTCAACGCCGTCGAATACTTCCCTAACCGGCACCGATGCGACGGCCCTTGTCGACGTGAACCTCGGCAACGCCGCGGGAACCGGCACCACCACGGCACCGGCAACCGCCGCGACCGCCGTCCTCGACGTCAACCTCGGCAACACGACCGGTACCGGCACCACCACGGCACCGGCAACCGCCGCAGCCGCCGCAGCCGCCGTCAACCTGGGCAACACCACCGGTACCGGCACCACCGCCGACGCCGCCGTCGACGTCAACCTCGGCAACACCACCGGAACCGGCACCACCGCCGACGCCCTCGTCGACGTCAACCTCGGCAACACCACCGGAACCGGCACCACGCCGGCAACCGATGCAACCGCCGTCGTGGACGTCAACCTCGGAAACCCGGGTCCTCTGGATGATGCAGGTGCGGCTGCTGAAGGCGCAATCGACCTGGGGCTCGGCACCGGTACGGATTCTTCCGTCAATCTCGGCATCGATCTGGGTGTCGACCTCGGCGCAGGGTCCGTAGTCACCCCTCCCGCTACCGATCCCGGTGATGGAACCGGCACGGATCCCGGTGACGGAACCACCGACGGAACAGGCACGACCGACGGATCAGGCACCACCGACGGATCAGGCACCACCGACGGATCAGGTACCACCGACGGAAGCGGCACCGGCACGGGCACAGACGGCACCGGCAGCGGAACAGACACCGGGGCAGGCTCGGGAATAACGATTCAGCCCGCTGGTTCGATGACAACCGGCGCCTCGGCATCGGCTGCCACCTCGGCCCAGATGGCGGGTGGCAAGCAGTCGCTCGCCAACACCGGCGCGAACCCTGAGCTGTTGCCTTTCGCTTTTCTCCTCCTCGCCATCGGCATGCTGATGGTCCTCCGGAGGAAGATGGCCTAGCCAAGAAGGGATAGCCCGGACTTCCGGTCCGGGCTATCCCCGCGCTCCATGGCCGGCTGTCCGGCTCCGATTGGTCTTTGGACGTTCCGGAGCCAGGCCGCCGGCGCAGCCATGCCCGCCGTGAATCGTCCTGCGGTCCCCCACAGTTGCATGGGCGTATTACCCTTAACCGGAGCCACTGCGGATAAGGACGGCAAAGTGTTGGAAGATTCGCCCCGCGGGGTGGCAGCTGAAGTACTGGGTGGGCGGTACAGGCTCGGAGACGTCATTGGCCGCGGCGGCATGTCCTCGGTCTACACGGCCCGGGACGAGAACCTCGGCAGGGATGTGGCCCTGAAGCTGTTCGCGCCCCAGGCAGCGGACGCCGATGAGCTCAAGCGGCAGGAAGCCGAGATCGAGCTGCTGGCCACGCTGAACCATCCGAGCCTGGTGACGCTGTTCGACGCCGGCATTGACACGCGCATCCCGGACCAGCCACGGCCGTTCCTCACCATGGAACTCGTGGAGGGGCAGGACCTGCGGGGCCGCCTGCGGCACAGCCGGGTCCTCCTCGACGAACTCGCAGTGATCGGCGCCGGAATCGCCGACGCCCTCGCCTACGTCCACGGGCTGGGGATCATCCATCGCGACATCAAACCGGCCAACATCCTCCTCGTTCAGGTCCGGCCCGGGGAACCCCTGCGGCCCAAGCTGACCGACTTCGGAATCGCCCGCATCATCGACGCCACCCGGCTTACCGCAACCGGCACCATGGTGGGCACCGCAGCGTACCTCAGCCCCGAACAGGCCATGGGCTCGCCGCTCTCACCGGCCACGGACATCTACTCGCTGGGCCTCGTGCTCCTGGAATGCATCAAGGGTGCGGTCGAATACCCCGGCGGCGCTGTGGAATCGGCAGTGGCCCGCCTGCACCGCGCGCCGGAAATCCCCGGGGACGTACCGGCGGAGTGGGCGCAGCTCCTGGCCTCCATGACGGCCATCGATCCGGCGGTCAGGCCGACGGCCGCCGATCTGGAGATTGCCCTCCGTCAAGCCTTGGTTTCACCTGAATCAACCCCGGCAGTACTGGCCGAGGAACATACCAAGGTCCTCCCGGCGCTGCCGTCGCGGCGGCCGTCGTCCTTTCTTCCGGTGGGCTATGACACGGCGCAACAGCCGGTCGAGGAACCTGCGACGGCAAGCTTGCACGGCCGCTCGCGCCCCGCCGGCGTGCAGTGGCGCAGCCGTCGCATCCGGATTGCTTCGGCCCTTGTTGCTGCGGCGCTGCTCGGCGGCGTAGCCGCGGTGACGGTCGCCTTAACGTCACCTACAACGCCCGACGTCGTCACGTACCCCACCGTGACCGGAACCTTGGGCGACCACCTCTCGGAGCTGCAGAAGAGCGTGGAGCCGTGATCCTGCTCGCCGGACCACGGCGGCGTCGTGCGCCGGGATCCGCGCGTCGGCCGCTCTGGCGGCCGGCCTCCTCGCCGCGGGGCTCGCCGGGTGCGCCGGGCCCGCCCCGGAACTGGAGGGCAAGACCGCGGCCCAGCTTCAGCAACGCGTCCTCGCCGTCACCAGCGCTGCCGCCGGCAGCGACCCCGCCAATGTCTCTTATACACATCTAGATGTGTATAAGAGACAGGACTGGGGTCAGAGCTCGACGCCGCTGCTGTCGCCGGCCAGGTGTCCTTCCGGCGGCACCAGAGCATCACCGTGGCCATCAACGCCGTGCGTGCAGACCTCACGGCCGCGGCTGCGGCCAAGAAGGCAGCCGCCTCGAAGGCGGCAACACCAGCTCCTGCCCCGGCGACACCGCAGGTTGTCGCGCCGGCACCCGGGAAGTCCGAGCAGGGCAATTCCGGTACCGGCTCCGGCAATGGCAAGGGTTCCGGCAAGGGCAAGGACTAGTTTCAGGGGTATGCGGGCATTCAATCCAAACCCATCACACTTTTTAGTCAGCAAACTTACTTCTTCTCTTCAATTGCCGATCCGTTCCCGATACGTTGGAGATGTTCCACCCGAACACCCAGCAATCAGAACTACGGGCTAACCGCCTGCACGCTGAAGGAGTGAACTACGCATGGCAACTGTTCAGGAATCCATCGACGTCAACGTCCCGGTAGGCCAGGCCTACAACCAATGGACCCAGTTCGAGGACTTCCCACGTTTCATGAGCGGCGTCGACGCCGTCCGCCAACTCGACGACACGACGGTCCATTTCGAGACCAGCATCGGCGGCGTCAAGCGCGAATATGATGCCCAGATCACTGTTCAGGAACCCGATCAGCGCGTGACGTGGGAAAGCCTGAACGAACCCCGTAACGCCGGTACCGTTTGGTTCGAGTCCCTGGGCCCTGACGAAACCAAGGTGAATGTCGAGCTCACGTGGGAGCCGGAATCAGCGATGGAGAAAATCGGCGCCGCCGTTGGCCTCGACTCCCGCCAGGTTGCTTCGGATCTGAAGAAGTTCAAGGAATTCATTGAGAGCCGTGGCTCTGAAACCGGCGCCTGGCGTGAAAGCGTCAACGAAGGCGAAGTGGAAAGCCCGACGGGAGCGGGAGCGGGCGCTACGGGAGCGGGCACCGCAGGAGCGGGCACCGCGGGAGCCGGCGCCGCAGGAGCGGGCATCGGCAACGGATCTGCCGACGACGGCACGGGTTACGCGTCCGGCTCCGGCATGGACGCCGTCCCAGGCCGAACCTACGAATCAGGCGACGCCTACGACGCAGCCGCCACTGAACGGCCGGTCGACGCCGACCCGGATCTCGCCGTCGACGCACCCTACGGGGACACGGAGACAGGTGACCCGCGGACAGAAACCCGGCATGCCGACACGCGCCGCGACGAGACGCCCGACCGCTAACCACCGCATCCGGGCCGGCCAACCAGCCGGGCGGACGGACGGCAATAGACCGAAGCGCCCCGCCACTCGAACGAGTGGCGGGGCGCTTCGTCTTCAAACCCAGGCAAGCTGCCGGAGATCAGCCCAGGCTGGAAACAACCTTGTTGAGCGTTGCCGACGGCCGCATGATGGCTGAGGCCTTTGCGGCGTCGGGCCGGTAGTAGCCCCCGATGTCCACGGGAGAGCCCTGGACCTCCAGCAGCTCGGCAACAATGGCCTCCTCGTTGGACGCCAGTGCCGCGGCCACCTCGGCGAACGACGACGCCAGCTCGGCGTCCTCCGTCTGCTTGGCCAGCTCCTGGGCCCAGTAGAGCGCCAGGTAGTAGTGGCTGCCGCGGTTGTCGAGCTCGCCCACCTTGCGCTTCGGGGACTTGTCCTCCAGCAGGAACGTGCCGGTGGCGCGGTCCAGGGTGTCGGCCAGGACCTGGGCCCGGGCGTTGTCCGTGGTGTTGGCAAGGTGCTCGAAACTGACGGCGAGCGCCAGGAATTCACCCAAGCTGTCCCAGCGGAGGTGGTTTTCCTGCAGCAGCTGCTGGACGTGCTTGGGGGCGGATCCGCCGGCGCCGGTCTCGAAGAGCCCGCCGCCGTTGATCAGCGGAACGATGGACAGCATCTTGGCGCTCGTGCCGAGTTCCAGGATCGGGAACAGGTCCGTCAGGTAGTCGCGGAGCACGTTGCCGGTGACGGAGATGGTGTCCTCGCCCTTGCGGATGCGCTCCAGCGTGAATGCCGTGGCCTTATCCGGGGACATGATTTCGATCTGCAGGCCCTCGGTGTCGTGTTCCTTGAGGTACTCGCGGACCTTTTCGATCAGCTGGGCGTCGTGCGCGCGGTCCTCGTCCAGCCAGAACACAGCGGGCGTCTTCGAGGCGCGGGCGCGGGTGACTGCCAGCTTGACCCAGTCGCGGATCGGCAGGTCCTTGGTCTGGCAGGCACGCCAGATGTCGCCGGGCGCCACTTCGTGTTCGATCAGGACAGCACCGGAGCCGTCCACGATCTGAACCTTGCCGGGCGCCTGGATTTCGAAGGTCTTGTCGTGGCTGCCGTACTCCTCCGCGGCCTGGGCCATGAGGCCGACGTTCGGCACGGTGCCCATGGTGGTGGGATCGAAGGCGCCGTTGGCGCGGCAATCATCGATGACCACCTGGTAGATGCCGGCGTACGAGCTGTCCGGAAGAACCGCCAGGGTGTCGGCTTCCTTGCCGTCCGGGCCCCACATGTGGCCGGAGGTGCGGATCATGGCCGGCATGGAGGCATCCACGATGATGTCGCTGGGTACGTTCAGGCTGGTGATGCCCTTGTCCGAATCGACCATGGCAAGGGCGGGGCCATCTTCCAGGCCCTTCTTGATCGCGGCCTTGACGCCCTCGCGCACGTCCTCGGGAAGGTCGTCCAGGCCGCTCAGAATGGCGGCGAGGCCGTTGTTGGGGCTGATGCCGGCAGCGGCCAGCTGCTTGCCGTAGGTGTCGAACAGTTCGGAGAAGTACGCCTTGACCACGTGGCCGAAGATGATGGGGTCAGAGACCTTCATCATGGTGGCCTTCAGGTGAGCAGAGAAGAGCACGCCCTCGTCCTTCGCCCGGGCAACCTGGGCGGCGAGGAACTCGTCCAGCGCAGCAGCGCGCATCACGGTGCCGTCGATCACTTCGCCGGCGAGGACCGGGAAGGCCTTCTTCAGGACCTTGACGGTGCCGTCTTCGCGGACCAGCTGGATTTCGATGGTGCCGTCAGCGGGGATGACCACGGACTTTTCGTTGGAACGGAAGTCATTAGCGTCCATGTGCGCAACGTTGGTCTTCGAATCCGACGACCAGGCACCCATGGAGTGCGGGTTCTGGCGGGCGTAGTTCTTCACGGACAGCGGCGCGCGCCGGTCCGAGTTGCCCTCGCGCAGGACCGGGTTCACGGCGGAGCCCTTGATCTTGTCGTAGCGGGAGCGGATGACGGTTTCTTCGTCCGACGACGGGTTGTCCGGGTAGTCCGGCAGCTTGTATCCCTGGGCCTGAAGCTCTGCGATGGCCGCCTTCAGCTGCGGCACGGAGGCGCTGATGTTCGGCAGCTTGATGATGTTGGATTCCGGCTTCTTCGCCAGTTCGCCGAGTTCAGCCAGGGCGTCGCTGATCCGCTGCTCGTCAGTGAGGTAGTCGCCGAAGACGGCGATGATGCGGCCGGCCAGGGAAATGTCGCGGGTTTCCACCTGCACACCTGCGGTGGAGGCGAACGCCTCGACGATCGGCAGGAACGAATATGTGGCCAGCATCGGCGCTTCGTCGGTGTGGGTATAGATAATTTTGGCCATGCTCGGGCGTCTCCCTGAAGGTCGGCTTGTATATGGAAATCCGGCTATTTCACCAACCTTTAACTTACCCGAGGAGACCGTTTTGAACCCTACCGGGTCACCCGGACCCGATTCCGTGACCACCCTCCGGGCCATCCGCGGCATCGATCCATTGTCCGAAACCCGGCTGAGCCCTATCTTTAGCTCATGAAGGAAAACCGCTCCGGCGGCTGAACGTACCAGTGAACCCCTCGCGGCGGGGAAATATCTACACAACCCCTACCTGGAATACACACTTGACGTTTCCAACTACAGCGCTTGTCATACCCGGGTAGGTCAATCCGTCACTCGGCTGGCACCACCATCGCCCGCCCTCCACCCCGATAGGTAGGACCGCAATGACGAGTAAAAAGACTCTGGCGACCAGCCTGGCGAGCCTTTCAACTGGTTTGATGCTGGCGCTGTCCGTAGCCGGCGGCGCAACCGCTGCTCCTGCAAAGTCGCAGGATTCCGACCCGCTGCAGGTCACCAGCACCGTAGTTTCCAATTCACCCACGGACCAATACTGGACGCCCGAGCGTATGCGGGCAGCTGTTCCCGGCGATGTGCTGGCTGACAAGGCAGTGGCCCGTCAGATCAACCAAGGCCCGTCCGCCACTGCCGACGTCGCGGAAACAGGCACCAGTACCGAGATCGCGGGCACCACAGCGCAGGTCACGCTGCAGGCGCTGCACGCCAACGTTGCCCCCATCGCCCACATCGGCAAGGTCTTCTTCACCATGGCCGGCGCCAATTACGTCTGCTCGGGCAATTCGGTGATTGCCGACAACAAGAGCACCGTCTCCACTGCCGGCCACTGTGTCAACGAGGGCCCCGGCGCCTTCGCCACCAACTTCGTCTTCGTGCCGGGGTACGTCAACGGTACGGCGCCCTACGGAAAGTGGCCGGCCAGGAAACTCTACGCGCCGTCACAGTGGAGCAAGCTGGGGAACATTCAGTACGACACGGGATTCGCTATCGTCTCCAAGGTCAACGGTGAGAGCCTGTCAGACGTGGTGGGCGCATCCGGCGTCCAGTTCAACCAGGCGCGCGAGATGACCTATATGTCGTTCGGCTACCCGGCAGCGGTCCCCTTCACCGGCCAGACTCTGGTCAGTTGCACGGGCAAGGCCGGCACGGACTCCATCAACCCCCAGTTCAAGACCCAGGGCATCCCGTGTGACATGACCGGCGGTTCCTCAGGCGGGCCGTGGTTCGTCCAGGGCGGCACGGACGCCGACCGCGACTCCAACGGCTTCCAGAACTCCATCAACAGCTACGGCTACGGCACGCAGTCCACCACGATGTTCGGACCGTACTGGGGAAAGACCATAGAGAAGGTTTACCAGAATGCCTCGTCCGCCTGACGGCTCCGGGCCGGCTGAACTGCCCCGCGATGAAAGTGGCGAAGCTGTGAGCTTCGCCCAGGTCAGCCAGACGCCGGAGGAAGTCCTGGCGTACTGGACGCCGGAGCGGATGACCCTGGCAAAGCCCCGGGAGATCAGCCTCCCGGAGGCGGCAGGCGAACCTGACACACAGCGTGAGGACAACTGAACCAACGTTAACCGCCCGACGGCGGCCGCCCCCTTGAGGGGCGACCGCCGTCGGGCGTTTCACCAGTTTAGACAAGCCCAACCGGCGCCTCGGCCTAGTGGAAGAAGTGGCGGGCTCCGGTGAAGTACATGGTGATCCCGGCAGCGTTGGCGGCGGCGACGACTTCGTCGTCCCGGACGGAACCGCCGGGCTGGACCACGGCGCGGACGCCGGCGTCGATCAGGATCTGCAGTCCGTCAGCGAACGGGAAGAACGCATCGGACGCAGCCACGGCGCCGCGGGCACGCTGCGGGGCGCCGCTGGCGTCGGTGTTGGAGGCACCGCCGGCACCTTCGACGTCGGACTCGACCTTCACGCCCAACGTGTTGGCGCGTTCCACGGCCAGCTTGCAGGAGTCGAGCCGGTTGACCTGGCCCATGCCGATGCCGACTGCGGCACGGTGATCGGCCAGCAGGATGGCGTTGGACTTGGCGGCACGGCAGGCGGTCCAGGCGAACGCGAGGTCGGCCAGCGTGGCGGCGTCAGCGGCTTCGCCGGCGGCGAGGGTCCAGTTGGCGGGGTTGTCACCGTCGGCGTCAACCTTGTCTGAGATCTGCACGAGCACGCCGCCCGAGACCTGGCGGATTTCGGCCGGGTAGCGGCCGTAGCCCTCCGGGAGGGACAGGAGGCGGATGTTCTTCTTCTTGGAGAGGATCTCCACGGCTTCCGGCTCGAAACCGGGCGCGATGACCACTTCGGTGAAGATGCCGGCCACGGTGCGCGCCATGCCGGCGGTTACGACGCGGTTGGCTGCGATGACGCCGCCGAAAGCCGAAACGGGGTCGCAGGCGTGCGCTTTGGCGTGGGCGTCCGCGATGGGGTCCGCGGCGTCGGCGGAACCGACGGCCACGCCGCACGGGTTGGCGTGCTTGATGATGGCCACGGCGGGCTCGGCGAAGTCGAACGCGGCGCGGAGGGCTGCATCGGCGTCAACGAAGTTGTTGTAGCTCATCGCTTTGCCGTGGATCTGGTCTGCCTGGGCGATGCCTGCCGGAGCGGCCTTGTCTACGTAGAGCGCGGCCTGCTGGTGCGGGTTTTCGCCGTAGCGGAGCACCTCGGAGCGTTCCAGTGCGAGGCCGGCATAGGCAGGCCAGTCGATGACGCCGTCGCCGTCCTCGTCGAGGAACTGGCTCGCGGTCCAGGTGGCCACGGCGGTGTCGTAGGTGGCGGTGTGGGCGAATGCCTTGGCGGCAAGGCGCTGGCGCGTCTTCAGGTCGAAGCCGCCTTCAGCGGCGGCGCGGACAACGTTGCCGTAGAACGTGGGGTCCACCACGATGGTGACGGCGGCGTGGTTCTTCGCCGCGGAGCGCACCATGGCGGGCCCTCCGATGTCGATCTGCTCCACGACGTCGTCCTGCGCGGCGCCGGACTTCACGGTCTCCACGAACGGGTAGAGGTTGACGACGACGAGGTCGAATGCCTCGATCTCCATGCTGGCCAGGGTTTCCATGTGGGCCGGGACGCGGCGGTCGGCCAGGATGCCGCCGTGGACGCGCGGGTGGAGCGTCTTGACGCGGCCGTCCAGCATCTCCGGCGAACCGGTGACTTCCTCGACTTCCTGCACCGGGATGCCGGCGGCGGCGATCTTCTTGGCGGTGGAGCCGGTGGAGACGATTTTGACGCCTGCTTCGTGCAGGCCCTTGGCGAGCTCCTCCAGACCGGTCTTGTCGTAGACCGAGATCAGGGCTCGGCGGATGGGAACACGGTCTAGCTGCGTAAAGCTCACAAAGGTCTCCGTCTTTTGACACGGTGGGTGCCGCGGTTGGTGGGGATGTGGCCAGTTTATCGCGTTGCCGGACGTGGTCTTCCTGCCGGCCGGAGTGTGAAGGCGGCGCACCCCGGCCGCGCCGCAACGTAAGGTTTTAACAGGAGGCCGAAATGAACATTTACACCACTGTGCCCAGCGGCGAACAGGTGGTCCAGGAATTGCCGTGGCGTTGGAAGGTCCAGGGCAGGATCTTCGTGATCGGCGGCCTGGGGTTCATGTTCGATGCGTGGGACGTGACGCTCAATGGCATCCTGATCCCCCTGCTCTCGACCCACTGGCAGCTCACGCCGGGCGAAGCCGGCTGGATCGGCACCGCCAACCTGATCGGCATGGCCCTCGGCGCCTTCATCTGGGGCACCATCGCGGACACCATCGGCCGGAAGAAGGCCTTCACCGCCACGCTGCTGATCTTCTCGCTATTCACGGTGCTCGGCGCCTTTTCCCCCGATTTCACCTGGTTCTGCGTGTTCCGGTTCATGGCCGGATTCGGCCTGGGCGGCTGCATTCCGGTGGACTACGCGCTGGTGGGTGAATTCACTCCCCGGAAGCAGCGCGGCAGGGTCCTCACGGCGATGGACGGCTGGTGGCCGGTGGGAGCCGCGCTGTGCGGTTTCGTGTCCGCCGGGCTGGTGGCGGCCTTCGCGGACTGGCGCCTCACCATGCTGGTGATGGTGCTGCCGGCCCTGCTCGTGTTCTGGGTGCGCCGCAGCGTGCCCGAATCCCCGCTGTTCCTGATCCGCAAGGGCCGCCGCGAGGAAGCAGCCAAGGTGATCGACGAGCTGGTCCTGGCCACCGGAGCCGAACCGCGTGCCTACAGCCTGCCCGACCCGCAGGCCGTCCCGCGCCTTTCACCGGGCAGCGCATGGCAGCAGCTGCGCGGCGTCTGGCAGTTCAACTGGAAAATCACGGCGGCGTCCTGGGCGCTGTTCCTGAGCATCCTGCTGGTCTACTACCTGTCACTGACGTGGATGCCCCGGATCCTGATCGGCGCCGGGTTCGCCGAGTACAAGGCGTTCCTGACGACGGCGGGAATGGCCGCCGTCGGGCTTCTTGGCGTCGTGGCGGCAGCGCTGCTGGTGGAACGCGTGGGCCGCAAGTGGCTGCTGGCCGTCACCGGACCGCTGTCCGCCCTGACGCTGGTGATCGTGGCGTTCGTGGTGGACATTCCGGCGGCGGCCGTGTTCTGGCTGCTGGTGTTCGGGTTCGTGGTGCAGGTGGCCATCCCCGTCCTTTACACGTACGTCTCCGAGCTCTACCCCACCGAGCTCAGGGGATCGGGCTTCGGCTGGGCGTCCACGTTCTCGCGGCTGGGGGCAGGCTTTGGCCCGCTGGTCTTCGCGAATTACTTCTGGCCGGAGCTGGGGCTGGCAACGTCCTTTGCGCTGGCCGGCGGCCTGGTGGTGCTGGCCGTGCTGTGGATGATGTTCTTCTCCCCCGAGACCCGTCAGCGCCGCCTCGAGTAAGGCCTGGCCTGATGAGCTATCACTTGCAGTGCTTCTGAGCCTTGGGAACCACCACAAGTGATAGCGCAACGGGTTACTGGATGCAGGTGACATGGACGGTGATGGACAAGTTGTCCTTACTCTGAGACACCGACCAACCGGTCTGCGTCCCGACCGTGACCGGTTTGCTTGCCGTCACCTGGTTGCTGGAGGTCGTCAGCAGGGCGCTGAAACCGCCGCCGATGGCGACCTTGCCGACGGGGCACAGGGCTGAGACTGTGAAGCCCGAGCCGCTGACCGTCACCACGGAAACGCTCGTGGAGGCGGCAGCTCCGGTAGCGCCCGTGGCTCCGGTAGCGCCTGTGGCACCGACGGGCCCGACGGCGCCCGTCGCACCGGTCGCTCCGGTGTCACCCTTTTCGCCCTGGATGCCTTGGATGCCTTGGGCGCCGGTGGCGCCGGTATCGCCCTGGATGCCCTGCGCTCCGGTCTCGCCGGTCGCCCCGGTCTCACCGGTATCGCCCTTCTCCCCTTGGATGCCCTGCGCACCGGTCTCGCCGGTCGCCCCGGTCTCACCGGTATCGCCCTTCTCACCCTGGATACCCTGCGCACCGGTCTCACCGGTGTCGCCCTTCTCACCCTGGATGCCCTGCGCACCGGTCTCACCGGTGTCGCCCTTGTCCCCCTGTGCACCCGTTTGGCCGACGAGTCCCTGAATTCCTTGGTTACCCTGGCCGCCTTGGACGCCCTGAATGCCCTGGATATTCCAGGAGATCGGCGTCTCCTTCTTGGTGTCACAGGACGCGCCGGCGGGAAGCACACGCAACTGGCCGCCGTTGTTGTTATTGAAACAGGCGCTGATCTCGCCTGCTGCAGGCGTGGTGGACGCCGCGTAGACGGCCGTCGCTGCCCCTGTTCCGAGAACAAGGGCAACGGAAAGGCACAACACCTTCGGACTGGTTTTGGCTAAGCTGAATTGGGACACGGGAGACCTCCAGGATCGGCATACGCTGAATTAGACGGTGTCAGCGTATGGCGCGGATTCTGCGCTCAACCAGCGTGGTGGGGTGCTTCCAGCTACCCGTCTTTTCGCCGGTCATACCCGTTTAGCGGGCCGGGTTACTCGCTTTTGAGAGTCGATGCCGCGCGGCGGTACTCGGCGGCGAGGGACCCGAGTGTGGACACCAGCAGCCGGCGCTCCACCACCTTGATCCGTTCGTGCAGTGTTTCCTCTGTGTCGCCGTCCTTGATGGCCACCGCCTCCTGGGCGATGATGGGCCCGGTGTCCACTCCGGCGTCCGCCCAGTGCACGGTGCAGCCGGTGACTTTCACGCCGTAGGCCATGGCATCGCGGACACCGTGGGCCCCGGGGAAAGAGGGCAGGAGGGCGGGGTGGGTGTTGAGGTATTTGCCGTCGAACGCGTCAATGAATTCCGGGCTCACGATCCGCATGAAGCCGGAGGACACCACGACGTCCGGCTGGTACGCCGCGACCGCTTCGGTCAGCGCCGCGTTCCACTCCGCGCGGTCCGCATACGCCTTGAAGTCCACCACGAACGTGGGGATTCCGGCGGCGGCGGAGCGGTCCACGCCGAAGGTCCCCGGCCGGTCCGCGCCCACCGCGGCGATCTCCACGTCCAGTTCCCGGGCTTGCACGGCGTCGATGACGGCCTGGAGGTTGGAGCCGGTTCCGGAAACGAGGACTACTATGCGCATTGGTCCAGCTTAGGCGGCTGCTCGCGTAGGCTGGAAAACATGAACCCCACCCCGGGCCCGAACGGGTCCCAGCGGACCAGGCATCCGCTCAGCGAGGCCGCGAAATCGTCGCTGCTGAAGACGCACACACTGTTCCGCATGTTCATCGTGGCCGTGCTGGGCTCGTTCTTCGTCTTCCAGCTGGACATCGCCTACCTGTGGCTCACGGCCATCCTGACAGCCGCCGGTATTGTGCTGGGAATCATCTTGCTCATCCGCGCCATCAAGCTCAAGGAATCCCGGCTTGTGCTCTTCGGCTCGATCTCCGGCCTGGTGGTGTCCGCCGTGATGGTCCTCATCGTGCTCACCTCGGCCCTGTTCTACAACCAGGTTCGTGACTACCAGCAGTGCGCCCGGCATGCCCTGACCAGCAAGGCCAGCACCGATTGCCGGGTCCAGCTGGAAGACTCGCTGCCGGGCCAGTTCCGGCCGTAAGCCCTCTTCTGCCGCGGGTCACTTCAACCCGGCCGCGGGGCTACTTGCCTGGTGCAGCCCCGAGGTCCGCTTCTTCCCGCAGCTGCTGCCGGCGTTCCAGCCAGGGTCCCGCCGCGTATCCGACGACGACGCCGATGCCCACTTCCGCGGCCAGCCAGACCGCCGTCCACAGCGGGTCCGGGCCGATGTCCGTGAGGCGGCCGATTCCGGCCGATCCCCGCGCGATCCAGGCCAGGACACCGGCCAGCACCCCGGCGGCCACGCCGATGATGCCGCCGAGGACCACCGTGGAGGCGGCAGCGGTGAACCAGCGCGTGCGGACCTTGATGGACAGCCATTCGTCGAAGTGGTTTTCGCCTTCGCGCAGGAACCACCAGCCGGCCAGGACACCGGCGAGCACAGGCACCACGAGGGCCACGAAGCCGAAGTCCAGCGGGCCGGCCGGAATGGCCGCAAACACCGGGACGGACGGCAGCGGGCCGACGGCCGTGCCGAGCGGACCCACCTGCGATCCGGCGCCGAGCGCAAAGCCCGAGCCGGACACCCAGGCGAGCGCGAACACGGCGAGGTTGGGGATGAAGCCGAGCTGGGCAATGGTGAGCACCGCGCCTCCCATGGCTCCGGCGTCGAGCCCTTCATAGACCGCCACCACGAGGTTCCAGTGGATGAAGAGGTCCGCCGCCAAAAGCGCCGAGGACATCGCCACCGCCGCCATGACGGCCACGAAACCCGCTTTCGCGGCGGAGGCCAGGTAGGACCCGGCCCAGCGGGAGTGCTGGCTGGTGCGGGCAATCCAATCCACGGCGTCGACGCCGATCAGCCGGCTCCATGATCCGGCCTCGCGCCGTGCGCCGATCACCATGCCCAGGGCAAAGGGGACCAGGGGCAGCAGGGCGGCCCACCAAAGGAACACCTCCACCTCGTCAGTCCGGCAGACGAAGCCGGTGGCGATGCCAAAAGCCGAGTAGACGAGCCAGGAACCCAGCAGCGCCTGCCACAACTGGTCCGTGTAAGAAGCCCGGGCGAGGCGCCGGCCGGCACGCCAGGCCAACAGGAACGGGATGAGCGTCAGGCCGAGCGGGATGAGCGAGAGCGTGCCGGTTGCCGGCCGGGCCGCGGCACCCTCGGCAACGGTGGTCACGTACAGCGGCACGCCGTGGATGACCAGCCATGCCTGGCCCGCCAGGCGGGCCAAAACGTCGAGGTGCGTGTCGCGGAAACCGGACGTTGCCCACACCGCCGCGATGGGCGCAATGACCGCCAGGGCGGAAATGATTGCCGCCTGGGCCGACTCCAGTCCGCCCTGCAGCCATAGGGGCATGGGGAGGCCACGGTCTCCGGTCTGATCAGCGCGCAGTTTCATCGTGTTCCATCGTGCCATGGGCGGCCCCGCCCGGCCGTTTTCGACAGGCTCAATCCCTTGAGAAGACGGCGTGGCGAGGGAGTCGGGAGGGCCCGTCATAGAGGCCATGCCCAGCGCTTTTTCGAGGGTACGGACGTAAAATTAGCATGTCCGCAATCAGTGGTTGGAGGCAGAAAATGACTACCGCATCCCCACATGCACACGGCGTTCACTTTGGTCGGGCAGACGTCCAGAACGCTGGCATGGGTGTTGGTATTGTCGCGTTGGTGGCTGGTGTACTGGCATTTGTCCCAGGCATCACCGCCCGGTATGGCGAACTGATGTTCCTTGGGCCTGATTCGCACGCCATGTTGTTTGGCCTGTTCCAGGTATCCATCCTGCTCAACGTTGTGCAGTTGGTTATCGGCGGAACCGGCTGGGCGATGTCCCGCAGTGAAATGGGTGCGCGCAGGTTCCTCATGGGCGCCGGGGCGCTGTACATCATCCTCAGCATCTACGGGCTCAGTGTCGGAGTGGATTCGGCGGCCAATTTCCTGTCGCTGAACATGACGGATAGCTGGACCCTGTTGGTGGTGGGTGTACTGATGATTGCCGCCGGCTGGATGTTCTCGCGGCATCTGGCCGAGGACAGGAAATAAACCCGGAACGCGAACGCCGGGAACTAGGAGCCGCGAATGAGTAGATATCTAATCTGAATATTCGTACTACCGGTTGGTGCAGGTGACCCGCGCAGATTCGTGGGCAGCTGCACCAGCTCTGTGTCGGGGGACATCCCACACCCAAAACCGCCAAATACGCACTTCAGGATGCCGGGCTGCCGCAGGCGTGTTCAACGTGGTGCACGGCAAGGGCCGCGTGGTGGGCGACGACCTGGTCCTCGACACCGTCAGCCCCATGCGTGCCGTGGTGAACACCTGATATGTAGGTATTTCTTGTCAAGGGGGCAAGGGTGAGCGGTCCGAGACTGGGTGTCTTGGACCGCTCCTTTTGTGTTCCGTTCCTTGGGCCCGTCCGGGGCTGGCTGGCGCGTCGTGATCGACGGGCGCTGTCAGACTGATATGCGCGGGTTGGTTACCGCAGGACGAGGTGTTCGGCTGGAGGGGTGCCGCTGGTCTAGCAATGTCGGGCGTCACCGGAACTACCCGGTTGTCCATAGGTGTTTCGCGGGTCTCCTCCACGCTGCCAAGCCATCAGGACAGGGCCGGGAACGGCACACGTCTATTCATCCGTCCACGGCTGCTCCTGTTGGACCGCGGCGGCGAGGGACCAGCACCAGCCGGCCAATTCGCGGGCGACGGCGACATTGGCGATGACCCGGCGTTTGTGCCGGGCTTCGAACTGCTCCCACTTGTGGTGCAACCGGTGGTTCCCCTGGTGTCCGCGGACCCGGGAGGCCTCGTCGGCTGCATCCCAGCGGGAACGCATGTCGCGGCTGGCATTGTTGTAGGGGCGCCGGTGGTGCCACGCGGCCTCGACCAGCAGGCGTCGGGCGTGGGTGTTTCCGGTTTTGGTGATGGCTCCCTGGGACCGGGACGCACCGGAGGTATGTTCGGAGGGGACAAGACCCAGATACGCGCCGATCGTGGAGCCGGTGAAGCGGGTCCAGTCGCCGATCTCCACCGCCAGGCCGAAGGCGGTGAGCACCGAGATGCCGCGCAGACACATCAGCGCCCGCACGACCGGGGCATACGGCTCGGTCGCCGCCATCGCCGTGATCTTCGCATCCAAACGGTTGCGGCGGTCCAGCGTCAGCTCTGCCATTTCCAGGCCGGCCTCGTACGCAGCCTCCAGGGCAGGATCGTCGAAACGCTGCCGGTGCAGCCAGGTGTGGTGGGCGTCGGTCCAGGCATGGCCGCCGGAGTAGACCAGACCGTGGCGCAGCAGGAGCTTCGAGATCCGGTGCCTTGCCCGCATCAGATCCGAACGGACGTCCTCGCGGGCACGTACCAGATCACGGGCCGCCTCCTGAGCCGGACCCGGGACCCGCACCGGGGTAATTTGCCCGAGCAGCGCCAACCGGGCCAGATGCTCTGCATCGCGGGCATCGGTCTTCACCCGGTCCCCGGACGGCCGCTGGAGCTTGGACGGCGCCGCGACCAGGCATTCGACCCCTGCGGCTGCCAGCAACCGGGCCAGGCCGAATCCCGTTGGGCCTGCCTCATAGACAACGCGGACCGGACCCGGCAATCCAGAAATCCACTCGGCGATCCCGGCATCGTTCGCGGCGAGGCTCTGACGCAGGATCTCGCCGGTCTCACGATCGATCGCGCAGCCCTTCACACTGCGCGCATGGACATCCAAACCCACGTAGGTACGCTTATTCATGGCTGGAACCTCCCGACGTTCAAATGTGGCTCTACCAGTCCACACCCCCGCCTCTTGGTGGCGGAACAGACCGTGGCCCGGCAACCCACGAACCTCTTTGAACCCGAGGTTCCAGTCCTACATCAGGGACCGGCCCGCCACACTTCATATCGTCTAGCAGTCCCGCAAAACCAGGCGCTGCGGCTTCACCGCCGGCATCTCCCCCGATTCGCTGGCGCCTGCCGGCACCCATGACCGCCACCTCCTCAGACCCCCACCTGCGGAGGCGGCACCTCAACAGGGTTCTAGAAGCGGATCAGGGAGTACGGCTGGCTCGGCAGATTGCCCGCCGTCCAGGGGCGCTGCGACGGCTCGGCGGGCATGTGGCCGCGTCCCGCGCGCAGGACTTCCCTCACCGTGGCGGCAATGGCCACAACGGCAATCACTGCCAGAACCAGCAGGACGACGGCGATCGAACCGGACATTCCTCCAACACCTCTTGCTTTAATTTTACGGCGGAGGAACCGGCGGATCGCTGTCAGCGGCCCACAAATCAGCGGCCAAATTGGCGCTGGGATATTTTTTGTCTAGACGGAACCGCTGGCCGGGCATATTCTGGTTTCCCATTGCCTCTGGGGGGTGTATCGGATGGGCGGCAGCAGCGTGCGTCTCGTTTGCTCTGTTGCCGTGCGCTCGTTCTTGGCCCCCGCCATCCTTGCCTTGGCATGGCTGATATGGGGGTCCGCCGCTGCGGAGGCCTCGACTTTGGATGCGGGCCCGGCCGGGATTGCTGCCAGTTCCGCTTCAGATCTCATTGCGTCGCCTGCCGCAAAACCGTTGCGGGCTGCGCCTGCCGACCCGGCGATCCCGAACCTCAAGGCTCCCGTCGCCACCACAATTTCCGCCGTGGCGAGCACCGCAGACTCCGTGACCGGAACGGCCAGCGCTGTGGTGGGCGCCGCCAACACCACAGTGGGCAGTGCGACGGGCGCCGCCAACACCACAGTGGGCAGTGCGACGGGCGCCGCCAACACCGTCGTCGGCAGTGCGACGGGCACCGCCAACACGGTAGTCGGCGAGGCGGCCGCCGTCGCATCAACGGTGACCAAGCCGGCGGCCCCGGTGTTGGCGGAAGCGAACGAGGTCATTGGCGTCGTAGAGGGCGCTGTTCCCTCCGTACCGCCGGTGGAATCGCTGCCGGGCGTGCCGCCGGTAGTGACATCCCCGCGGGTCGATGCCCCTGAAGCTGCCGCAGCGGATAAGGCGCAAGCCGCACCGTCCCTCGGCGCAGGCAACGAATCGAAAGCCACTACACCCGCTCGCGCCACAGCAGTGCCGACATTCGATGTGGCCGGCCCGTCGCTGGCGCAGCTTCAGATGACAACTCCCCACCGGCCTGAGGCAGCCGGAGCAATCCGGTCGGCACCCCTTGGCCTGCCCCGCGCCACGCTGCCCCTGGAACCGGTCGCATCCCTTGCAGAGGGCCCGTCCGGATCGTCGTCCTCAGCGGCACAAGGTTCCGGCGTCCAGGCGGCCGACGTCGCCGGATCTTGGAGCGGCATGAACCTCCGTTCCGGCGCACGGACCCATGACGCCAGCCAATCCGTCCCTGCCAGCCCCGCCTTCGATCCGGGGTCTTCTCCCGACTGAACAGGTCAACTCTGCCCTCATCACGGCAGAAATGACCACCTGCGCCATCGGCGTACGGCTCAAAAGTTCAGTCAGGAGAAAATGTCATGTCTACACACACCCAACTTCCCGCTGCCCCGCGTCCTGCCCTGCAATCATCCGGAGCCGTTCGCGGCCACTCAGCCCAGGCCCGGTCGGGCATCGGAAACTGGCCCGATCCCATGTCAGGAATCATCGGCAACGGGCCGGACCCGATGGGCCGGCGCAGCCTGGCTGCCAGGTCTTAGGTCGCCTCGGTCAACCGAAGAAGTCCTGGAAGGGATCACTCAGCAGAATCACGGACGACGTTTGTGCCCGCGCTGCCAGGCGGCGGCGCGGGGACGACGTTGAAATCCGTCACCCTAGACGTACCGGCCACCCGGCGGCCACCCGCCGTCCGGGCGCCCTGGGCTCTCAGCCCGCACTTAGGGAAAGGCCCTGTTTAGGGCCACGGCGTTTGAAGCCCGGGCATCGCGCAAGGCCCCAGCGCCTTTTGAAGCCTCAGGGTCTATGAGTCCTCAGTGAAATCCGTTACGTCCGGCGCCCGGTCGGCGGACTGTTGCGCTGCGCCCGGAGGCGTCGTAGCGCCAGGGTTCTCCGTGGCCGTGGGGCGGTCCGCTCCGCTTGGCGCCTCGGTCGCCGCTTCCTCCCTGCCCGTCGCACGAGCCCGGTGCGGACCGGGAAAGTAGCTGATCACCCGCGCCAGTTCGCGACTCAAGACAGCCCCCTCGGCCAAGTTCGGCGGCAGGGCATCCTTCTCCACCTCGCGGGCAGCCGCCAAGGCGCCAAGCCCTGCGTCCGTGATGGCCACATCATTGCTGCGCCTGTCGCGGGAACTCGACGTGCGCGTCACCAGACCCTCGCCTTCAAGCCGCGCGAGCACCCTGCCGAGCGACTGGCTGCGGACTTTGATCTCGGCGGCCAGATTCTCCTGATTGAGCGGACCCGCGGTGAGCCCCTGAAGGGCAATGACGGCCGCGTGTGTGAGCCCCAGGTCTGCAAGCGCCTGATCTTGGCGGCGCTGGATGAGTCGGGCTGCCATGGACAGCAACTGATGAGGGCCCCACGGCTCAGCGTCAGCATTCGGGACCATCGGTGTCATCCTTCTTTCTCAAGTCTGAGTCGGTCGGGAGCCCGGCCCTCGACGCTGGAAAGCACCAAGGTGGCTGGCCAGGACGCGTCACCGCCCGTGAACTGCCTGAGCGCCGGAGTTCTGCGATGCCGGCGGCAAGTACCGTCAACGCCGTCGGTATCGATCCACTCCACCATAAGCATGCTTACCATCCCGGGGGCAAGCTTCCTTCGGTTATTCCCGAGATTGCAAAGGGTACTTACTATTTAATAGTAATCATGCTTACTATTGCATGCCAGCAATGCTGGTTCCTGAAACAGCAGCTGACCTTTTCGGAAAGAGAGCGAAGATGACAGAGAACCAATGGCCGCAGGACGGTAGCCTCACCGTTCCCCCGGCTACACAGAACTCAACAGCATATGGCTCGGGCCTCTCCGGGAGCCCAGCGTCAGCCTCGAAGACCGACACGGCCAAAGAAGAAGCCGCGAACGTGGCCGACCAAGCAGCAGGGGCCGCCCAGAACGTGGCGGGGACGGCAAAGGCGGAGGCAGCGAACGTTGCCTCCGAAGTGAAGACGAACGCCCGGGACCTTCTGCACCAGGCGAAATCTGACCTCACCAGCCAGGCAGGAACGCAACAGCAGAAGGTCGCCGCCGGACTCCGGAACATCTCCGGCGAACTGCACAGCATGGCCAGCGCCTCGGACCAGCCCGGTGTCGCCTCGGACCTGGTTCGCCAGGCTGCGGAGCGCTCACAGGCGGTCGCTTCCTGGCTGGACAACCGGGACCCGGGATCACTGCTGGACGAGGTCAAGTCCTTTGCACGCCAGCGCCCCGGCGCATTCCTGCTCATCGCGGCCGGGGCAGGCGTCCTGGCAGGCCGGCTGGGCAGGAGCCTGCAGGCCGGAGCCCCGGACGCCAGTTCCGCGACGGGCACGACTGTGCCCCCTCAGCCGGTCCAGCCTCCGGTGGCCGAAGGCATCGTCGGCGCGGGCGCCGGAGACGCGGGCGCCGGAGAACCGTTCTACGACCATGCTGAACTCAGCGAGCCTGCCTACACCGCCACCGCCTATGGAGAACCCGCCAGCGCGGAACCGGCCTACGGCGAGCCGCCCTACGGTGAGCCCGCACCGGGCGCCCCGGGGTATGGTCAGCCCGCCTACGCCGAACCCGCCAGCGCGGAACCGGCCTTCGGCGAGCCCGCACCCGGCGAACCCGCTTACGGCGAACCCGCTTACGGTGAGCCACGGGGTACCACCGCGCCCGGCGTTCCGCTGCGCGATGCAGATGACCCCAATGCCGAGGGTGAAGGACGCCACCTGTGAGCAGCGAAATTCCGTCCACACCCGCACACGCCAAGGCGGACTCCACCTCCTTGGGCGATCTCCTCGGGGAGGTTTCCCGGGACATATCGACCCTGATGCGCCAGGAAGTGGAACTCGCCAAGGCCGAAGCGAAGCAGTCCGCAACCAAGGCCGGCAAGGGCGGCGGCATGCTTGCCGGCGCCGGCGTGGCCGGGCACTTCGTCCTCCTGTTCCTGTCCGTCGCACTCTGGTACGCACTGGGCGAACTGATGGGCCTTGGCTGGTCCGCCGTCGTCGTCGCAGTGCTCTGGGGCATCATCGCGGCGGTACTGGCATCGATGGGCCGCAAGGAACTCAAAGCGATCAAGGGCATGCCCCAGACCGTTGAGACCGTCCAGGAAATCCCGCCCACCCTGAAACCCAATGGAGACCACCGATGAGTGAAAACCCGGACGCCATCCGCGCCGACATTGAAGCCACCCGCGCGCGCCTCGGCACTAACGTGGACGCGGTTGCTGACAAAGTAACACCGTCCAACATCGTCCACAGGCAGACCGACAAGGTCAAAGACGCCGTATTCGGAGTGAAGGAGAAAGTCATGGGAGCAGCGGACCACGCTTCAGGCGGCGTCCACTCGGCCACTAGTTCTGCCGGATCGACCATTGGCGACGCGGGCTCAGCCATCGGCGATGCGCCGCACAAGGCAGCCGTGAAAACGCAGGGCAATCCCCTTGCGGCGGGGCTGATCGCCTTCGGCGCCGGGCTTCTCGTGTCGTCGCTGATCCCGCCGAGCCAGAAGGAGCGGGAGGCTGCCGATGCCCTGAAGACAGCCGCGGAACCGGTCACCGCGCAACTGACCGAGGCCGCAAAGGACGTCGCCCAGGGCCTCAAGGAACCCGCCCAGGAAGCCATGGAAAACGTCAAAGCCACGACCACCGACGCTGCCGAGCACGTCAAGGGAGAAGGCCAGGCGGCCGTCTCCGACGTCAAGGACAGCGCCACGGACGCCAAGGACCGCGTCCAGAACACCTAAGTCTCTGACGACGACGACGGCCGCCTCGCCTCCGGGCAGGGCGGCCGTTTTCGTGCCAGCGCCAGATGGCTACTGCCGGGTACGTGCCCAGATTCCGGATGGCGGAATTGCTGGACTTCTGCGCTCTGACCTGCCCAAACTGTCTATTACAGCTGGGATTCCCGCAGCTCGAGGTTCACCAGCGTTGCTGTTCCTGCAGTCAACCAAGCAGGATTTAGCTTCCGTCTTTGGGGGTCTCCCGTTAGACCATTTTGATTGCTCGGAAAGGACCCGGCCATGGAGAACCTGGCAGCCTTCCTCCCCCTCATCGCCACCATCGCGGCGGTGCTCGGCGGGATTGCGGCGATTTGGCTGGCCGTGAAGCTGATGTGGAAGGTGGCTGAACCAAACGAAGCACTCATTATTTCCGGGCTGACGCGCGGCACGCTGGAGAACACCGACGGGATGGACTTCAAAATCGTCACGGGCAAAGGCGCCCTGGTGGTCCCCGGGCTGCAGACGGTCCGGGCCCTCTCCCTGACGCTGAACGAAACGGAACTCAAAGTCTCCTGTGTGACGTCCCAGGGCATCCAGGTGATCGTGGACGGCGTGGTGATTTACAAAATCGGCGACGCCCCGGCCTTTATCGCCAATGCTGCACGTAGGTTCCTCGGCCAGCAGCCAAAAATGGAAAGCCAGGTCTACAACGTCTTTGAAGGCCACCTGCGGTCAATCATCGGCAGCATGACGGTCGAGGAAATTATCCGCGAGCGCGACAAACTGGCATCACAGGTCCGCGGCGCGAGCGGCGTAGAGATGGAGAAGCTCGGCCTAGTGGTCGATTCACTGCAAATCAAGGACCTGCAGGATCCCACCGGCTATATTCAAAACATCGCCAAGCCGCACATCGCGCAGGTCAAGATGGAAGCCCGCATCGCCGAGGCCACCAGGAACCGCGAAGCGGCCGAGAAGGAAGCCGAGGCGGCGGCGCAGATTGCCGACGCGCAGAGCGTCTCGGCCATCAAGCAGTCCGTGGCCCAGGCCAATGCCGAACGGGCACGCGCCAACGCAGCACAGGCCGGCCCGCTGGCAGACGCAACAGCGCGCCAGCAGGTGGTGGTCCAGGAAACTGAGGTGGCCAAGCTTGAGGCCGACCGTGAGGAGCAGAAACTCCAGACCACCATCCGCAAACCCGCCGATGCCAAGGCGTACGCCCAGCGGACCGAGGCTGAAGCGCAGAAGGCCGCCGATATCAGCGCCGCCGAAGCACGGGCCAAGCGCACCGAGCTCGAGGCCCAGGCCAACGCCCGGCGGGTGGAAGTCGAGGCACAGGCAAGCGCAACTGCCGCCGCGGCCATCGCCGGCGCCACGCGGGTGACAGGTGAAGCTGAAGCCGCCGCGACGAAGGCACGCGGCGATGCTGCCGCCTCCGCGATCAAGGCCAAGGCCCTGGCAGAAGCCGACGGCATCAAGGCCCGCGGTGAGGCCCTCGAAAGCAACCAGGACGCCGTCATCGCCCAGCAGCTGGCGGAGAACATGCCGGCCATCGTGGCAGCAGCCGCGGAACCGTTCGGCCATGTGGACCAGCTGACGGTCCTGAACGGCGCCGACGGCCTCAACAGCATGGTCGGCGGAATCCTCTCCCAGGCCGGCACCTTCCTGCCCCGCCTATCGTCCGCGCTCAAGAACGGGCAGGATCCGGCCAAACGGCCTCCGAAGACTCCCGGTGCATAGGAATGTGGACCGGAGCCTGACCGGAAAGATCGGCAGGGTCACCGGTTTGATCGGGCCAGGAACCATCGGCGAGGTCATGCTTCCGTACCGGGGCGGAACCAGCGCCTTCCATGCCCACCCGTTCGACAAGGTCAGTGTCTTCCGGGTCGGGGAAAAGGTGCTGGTGATCTACTTCGAACCGCCCCAGACCGTCTACGTGGACGAGCTGCCGGACATCCTCCGGCCCGACACCGCTGGTTGAGCCTGCCGAAACCCGCCGAACCCGCCGCGCCGGTTGAGCCTGCCGAAACCCGCCGACTTCGTGTTAACCCAACCTTCCCCTCCCGGTAACGCCTGCTCCCCCGCAGTGTCAGACGCCGGGCACACCGTGGAGGGGTGAGGATCGCAATCGTTGCCGAATCATTCCTGCCGCTGATGAACGGGGTTACGCACTCCATCCTGCGGGTGCTGGAGCATCTGCAGGAACGGGGCGATGAGGTGCTGGTGATTGCGCCGTCGACGTCGGACACAGATGTTCTCGACGTTGTGCACGGGGCCGTTGTGCACCGGCTCCCCTCCGTGCCGCTGGCCGGATACACGAACGTGCGGGTGGCGTTGGGCGGTGTGTACCGGGTCAAGCGAATCCTTGCCGATTACGCACCGGACGTGGTCCACCTTGCATCACCGTTCGTCCTCGGCTGGCGGGCGGCGCAGGCGGCGCACCAGCTGGGCATCCCCACCGTGGCCATCTACCAGACCGAGGTTCCCAGCTACGCCGCCCGGTACGGCGTGCCGTTCCTGGAGAACTGGGCCTGGAACCGGGTGGAGAACATCCACCTGCTGGCCTCCCGGACGCTGGTGCCGTCCACCTTCGCGCTGAACCAGCTGCGCGGCCGCGGGATTCCGCGGGTGGACATGTGGCGGCGCGGTGTGGAC
Organism: Arthrobacter sp. KBS0703; assembly: GCF_002008315.2. NCBI lineage: Bacteria > Bacillati > Actinomycetota > Actinomycetes > Micrococcales > Micrococcaceae > Arthrobacter > Arthrobacter sp. KBS0703. The sequence continues at coordinate 2,736,424 of NZ_MVDG02000001.1, forward strand.
ACCGCGCGTTTTGCGCCGGGAAAGCGCGACGACGGCTGGCGGGCTTCGATGGCGCCCGGCGGCGAGCGGATCATCGGCTACGTGGGCCGGCTCGCGATTGAGAAGCAGGTGGAGGACCTGGCCGTGCTGGCCGATGTTCCTGGCACCCGGCTGGTGATCGTGGGGAACGGGCCGCAGCGGGAGGCCCTTCAGGAGGCCCTGCCGGACGCCGTGTTTGCCGGTTTCCTCGGCGGCGAGGAGCTGGCCCGGGCCGTGGCCTCCTTCGACCTTTTCGTCCATCCCGGCGAATTCGAGACCTTCTGCCAGACCATCCAAGAGGCCATGGCATCGGGCGTTCCGGTGGTGGCCACGGGCCGCGGCGGCCCGCTGGACCTCGTGGAAAATTCCCGCACCGGGTGGCTGTACGAGCCCGGCGACCTGGCCGGCCTGCGCCGGCACGTCATGGACCTGATGGGCGACGACGCCAAGCGCCGGGCGTTCGCGGCTGCAGCCCACGCTTCGGTCCAGGGCCGGACGTGGCCGGCCCTGAGCGCGGAACTGGTCCGGCACTACACGTCCGTGATCGCGGGTACCCCGGTCTCGATTTCCGCTGATCGAGCCTGCCGAGATCAAGGCCCCGCGAGACCGTTGGTTGAGCCGGGGCCCACGCCGGCAGGGTCCCCTGGCCGAGCTTGCGAGGTTAGGGTGCCTGCGGGGAGCGAAACCGGAGCCGCCCGCGAAACCCGAGCCCGCGCCCCTGAAGGAGTCCCCCTGTGAAAATTTCCGTGATCGGCTGCGGCTACCTCGGCGCCGTGCACGCGGCCACGCTCGCGTCAATGGGCCACACGGTGGTGGGGATCGACGTCGATCCCGCCAAAGTGGACCACCTGGCGCGCGGGTTCGCACCGTTCTTCGAACCGGGCCTGGATGAGCTGCTCCGTGATGGCCGGGCGACCGGCCGCCTCACGTTCTCCACGGACTTCGCGGATGCCGCATCCGCCCAGGTCCATTTCCTGTGCGTGGGCACGCCGCAGTCCAAGACGTCCGACGGCGCCGACCTTACCTACCTGGTCTCCGCCACCGAAAGTCTCCTTCCGCACCTGGGCCAGGGGTCCGCCGTCGTCGGCAAATCAACGGTGCCAGTGGGCACGGTGGACATGCTCGGCGGGATGCTGGCTACCCGTCCGGACGTGCTGCTGGGCTGGAACCCGGAGTTCCTGCGGCAGGGCACTGCCGTGAAGGACACGCTGGTGCCGGACCGGCTGGTGTACGGCTGTCTCTTATACACATCTAGATGTGTATAAGAGACAGGGAGGCCGCCTTCGAGCGCGGGACCGGCGCGGCGCGAGGCGTGACGGCGGTGCTCGACGCCGTCTATGAGCCGCTGCTGTGCGCCGGCATTCCGCGGCTGGTGTGCAATTTCGCCACCGCGGAGCTGATCAAGTCGGCGTCGAACGCGTACCTGGCCACGAAGGTCAGCTTCATCAACGCGATGTCCGAACTGTGCGATGCCTCCGGCGCGGACGTCACCGAGTTGAGTGAGGCGATGGGCATGGATCCGCGCATCGGCAACCGGTACCTGCATGCCGGGTTGGGCTTCGGTGGCGGCTGCCTGCCCAAGGACATCCGCAGCTTCCGGGCGCAGGCGCAGGCGCTCGAGGTCCGGTCCGTGGACGACTGGATGGGCGTGGTGGACGCGATCAATCTCGGCCAGCGGGCACGCACCGTTGGTATCGCCCGGGAGCTGTGCGCCGGACATCTGGCCGGCCGGACAGTGACGGTGCTGGGTGCTGCGTTTAAGCCGGCAACGGACGACACCCGCGACTCCCCCGCCTTGGACGTCGCCCTCCGGCTCGCAGCGGCAGGCGCGCACGTGACGGTGACGGATCCGAAGGCCATCAACAACGCCTGGATGCGCTACCCGCAGCTGCGTTTCGAGGCCTCTACTAAGCGGGCCCTGGAAGGCGCCGAGCTGGTGTTGCTGCTCACCGAATGGGATGAGTACCGCGAGCTGTCGCCGGCCGCCGTCGGACAGCTTGTGCGACGGCGGGCGGTGCTGGACGCACGGAACGTGCTGGACGCTTCGGCATGGCGGGCGGAAGGCTGGACGGTCCGCGGTCTCGGGACGAACCAGCATGCCGACGTTCCGCTGGCTGAGCCCGCCGAAACCCGGACCGTCCGCTAACCGAGCCTGCCCGGGCTGGTTGAGCCTGTCCAAACCCCGACATCAACTATCGCCGCCCGCATCAACTGCGGGTTGAATCGTCAGCCTCACCGCGGCCATCTGAACCGCGGCAAGGCTGACCGTTAATTGACGATTAGGTTGTGCAGTGGGCCCGCGGTATCAAGCCAGTGCGGCACAGATATCGATGCTCGTACCGCTTGTAGTGAGGGACGTGAGCGTGGAACCATCAGCCTTGAGCGTGTAGACAATTCGACCGTAGTACTGCGTGCTGCTGGGGCCTTGAGGATTGTCAGTCGGAAAGAGAATAATTCCTGCGGTACCCGTCTCGGTGACCGTGAACGTTCCGTCCGGATTGGTTACTGTGCTCCGGTTCGAACCAGTTGGCCGAATAGTTATTGATTTCCCGGTGTCGAGATTCGTATAAGTAAGCGTGTATCCTCTTCCCGCCTGGAGCGTGCGCAGGGTCTTCCCCTTCCGGTCAACGAATGTCCTCACGGTCACGTTTGAGCCGTCGGCGTCAACCCTCAATGCAAAATCGGGACAACCTTGTCCGGCCGGCAGATCGGCCGAGAAATTTGGCGGAGGGGGCCCCACAACAGGTGGGGCGGCGTTCGCTGCGGGAGACAGTCCCAGCAGGGAACCGGCCAGCAGGAGTGGCGGAGCGAGTCGACGGGCTGTAGTGCGTTTCATCAGGTTCTCCAAGTGCTCGGCGGCCGCCTTTGGCCGCAGAAATCATGGCAAAGTGACGCAGCAATCGCTGCGCGTATTCCGTGGAAGGTGCCGCCAGCTTCATCACGGTTATATTCGTGGCGCGGGCCGTGCGCTCTTCACGGCGTTGAGGAGGTAAGCGTACTTCCCGTTTCCTCCCTTTAGAAGTTAAATCACCCATTGATTAATCGTCCTTCGTATGCTTATTGCCACCCAAGAACGTTTCCGAATCGCCGGTCAATACTGACGTTGCACGCAAATTGAGCCCGTCGAAACCCCGCAAGGGTCGAGTCCCTAGGCAACGAACCTCTATGATTTCCAGAGGGGAGGACGCTCAATGAATATTTCCTGGTCTCACGTGGTGGCTGCATAATGGCCGTTCCTTCACGCCCCGGGCAACGGCTGGAAACCGGCATCGAGGGCGTGCTCTTCGACGCGCTGCCGGACGCCGTGCTGGTGATCAGCGGCGCCGGCATTATCAGCCAGGCCAACGCCGCCGCGGACCGGCTGTTCGGGTACGAACAACACCAACTGCTGGGCAAGGACCACCGCATGGCCTTTGCCGACGGGCACCGGCGCGGCTTTGAGCAGCTCTTCGCCGGCCTTCGCCAAAGCCAGGAATCCGGCCACGACGTCCCGGCCCCCACACCGTTTGAAGCCCACGGCCTGCGCAGCGACGGGACCGAGTTCCCGGCCGAGGTGGCCTGCTCTTTCCTGCATGCGGACCACAGCACATCCGTGGTCGCAGCAGTCCGCGCGACGTTCCACCGGGAGGAGGCAGATGCCGGGCTCCGCGAGGCGATGTCACTGCTCAGTGCCACCCTGGAATCGACGGCGGACGGCATCCTGGTGGTGGGCATCGACGGAAAGATCGCCGGCATCAACGAGCAGTTCACCACCATGTGGGGCATCCCCGACGAACTCATGGCCACCGGCGATGATGCCGCCGTCATCGACTACGTGCTCGGGCTGCTCTCCAACCCGGCAGGCTTCGTGGACAAAGTCAACGAGCTGTACGCCCACCCCACGGCGGAAAGCCACGACGTCCTGGACTTCCTGGACGGCCGCACCTTTGAACGCTACTCACGCCCGCAGCGGGTAGGCAACGCGGTGGTGGGCCGCGTCTGGAGCTTCCGCGATGTGACTCCCCGGCGCCGTGCCCAGGAACAAGCGAGGCAGGCGATGGCGGAACTCGCCGAGCAGGCCGCGCAGCTCAAGGCGATGGCGTTCCAGGACCCGCTGACCGGGCTGGCCAACCGGAAGCTGTTCCACGACCAGCTGACCGAAGCCCTGCACGGCAAGGACGGCACCGCCGTCGACGTCCTCCTCCTGGATTTGGACGATTTCAAGGAGGTCAACGACATCCTTGGCCACCACGCCGGCGACCAGATGCTGGTGGAGGTGGCCCGGCGGCTGAGGGCCTGCGTCCGGCCGGAGGACACCGTGGCCCGGCTGGGCGGCGATGAGTTCGTGGTGCTCCTCACCGGGTCCACCGACGCCGAAGCCGTGGCGGAAAACATTGTGCAGTCGCTCAACGTTCCGGTACGGATCGAGGGATCCATGCTGCGGCCCAGCCTGAGCCTGGGGCTTTCTTCGATGTGCGAGGATGCCGTGGCCGCGTCGGAACTGCTGCGCCGGGCGGACGTGGCGATGTACGCGGCGAAGGCCGCCGGCAAGAACCGGTTCATGCGCTTCCAGCCCGAAATGATGACCGCGCTGGTGCAGCGGACGGCCATGGAAGCGGGCCTGCGGCTCGCGGTCGACGACGGCGGGATCACCGTCAATTTCCAGCCGGTCGTTTCGCCGCGGCTGGGTGAAGTGACGCAGTTCGAGGCGCTGGCGCGGTGGGCCCGCGGCGGCGAGAGCGTCCCGCCGTCGCAGTTCATTCCGACGGCGGAGCGCAGCGGACTGATCTCCACGATCGGCATGCACATGATGCGGGAAAGTTTCCTGCAGCTGCGGGCATGGCTCGGCGGACGGCTGGACCGGTCTCTCGCGGTGAACGTCTCCAGTGTGCAGCTCGGGGAGCGCGACTTCGCCGACGCCGTGCTGTGCCTGGCCGCATCCTGCGGGATGGATCCGCGGCAGCTCGTGCTGGAGGTGACCGAGAGCGTGTTCCTCGACCCAGACGCCCACGTGATCCGGCAGCTCGGAAGCCTGCGCAACGCCGGGGTGCGGGTTGCCCTGGACGACTTCGGCACGGGCTATTCTTCGCTGGGCCGGCTTCAGGACCTGCCCGTGGACGCGGTGAAGATCGACCAGTCCTTCGTCTCGATGATCCGCACAGGGGCGGAGAAACTGCCCATCCTCAGCTCCATGATCAACATGGCCCACAGCCTGGGCCTGCGGGTCACGGCGGAAGGCGTGGAGACGGCCCAACAAGCCGCCTACCTGACGGACCTGCAGTGCGATTCACTGCAGGGTTACCTGTTCTCGCATCCGGAACCCGAGTCCGGACTGGAGCTGGCCATCCTGCGCTCGGCCGACGCCATCGACGCCCTGGAGGGCCTGCGGCTAAGGCGGTGAGGCGCCGCTCCCCGCCGGTTGAGCAGCATTCGCCGCTGGTTGAGCCTGTCGAAACCTCTGGATCTCGACAAGCTCGATCAGCGGTAGAGAAGCTCGATCAGGGGTACCCGCCTGCGTCAGGCGTTGTCCAGCTCAGGCTTTTCCGCCGGCTCGCTGGCCGTCACCATCTCCTGGCTGCGGTCCCACAGTTCACGTGCGAGATCGGCGTCGTAGGCCTGCTTGTTGGCCTTGGCCAGGGCGCGCTTCGCGTAGTAGGCGCCGGGTACCCAGTCCTGCCCCGGCGTCGAGGTCGCGAGCCACACGAGGGTGTCTGCGCCCTGTTCCGGGGTCAACAGGAAGCGGTTGATGATCGTCTTGTAGGCGTGCCGCATCCAGCTGGTGGACTCGGCCGCGAAGTTCGTGGCCACCACGCCAGGGTGGAAGGCCGCCGTCGAAATTCCAGCACCGCCGAAGCGGTTCTGCAGCTCCGCGGTGAACAGGATGTTCGCCAGCTTGGCAGTTCCGTAGGCACGGTTGGTCGAGTACCTCCCGGCCGAATTCAGGTCATCCAGTTCCAGCTTGCCGAACCCGTTCGCCGCGCTGGCGGTATTGATGACCGTGGCGCGGCTGGCCGTGAGCACATCCATCAGTTCGGTGGTCAGCAGGAACGGAGCCAGGTGGTTGATCTGGAACGTCTTCTCGTAGCCGTCCACGGTGAGCTCGTGCGCGCCCATGATGCCGCCGGCGTTGTTCACCAGGACATCAATCCGCGGGTACTTTTCCTTCAGCGCAGCGGCCAGCTCCCGCACCTGCGCCAGCTCGGCGAAGTCACTGACGAAGTAGTCGGCACGCAGTTCCGCGGCCACCGCTGCGGTTTTCTGCGGGGAACGCCCGACGACGACGATCCGCTCGCCTGCCTTCGCTAGGTTCCGAGCGGCTGCTGCTCCGATGCCGTCGCTGGCTCCGGTGATGACGATGGTGCGCTGGGGCATGAGGGTCCTTTGAGTGACGTCGGAGATGGCCTGGCAACCGGAACCCAAGCTGAACTGGCTCCGCTCTCACAACGACATCCGGCCGGGATATGTTCCTCGGCCGGATGTCGGCTGTTTGCTACGGAGTTGTGATTCGAGGAGGCTACAGGTTCAACGCCGGCCGAAGGCTTTGCGCCTGCCCCGCGTTGAGGAGGAGGACGTTGATTCCCAGCATTTCCTCTGTGGCCCGCAGCAGGGAGTAATGGCTGAACGAGCCCTGCACCACCCTGTTGGGGACGACCGAGGGCGCCACGACGAAGTTGGGAACGGGCGTGTCCTCGTCAAAGAGCACGAACACTGCCGTTCGCCCTGCCTGATAGCTCTGGCTGTTAAGGATGACGGGAAGCCATCCGGAAAGCCACGTGTCACCGGTTGCGATGCTGCAGTCGTGCATGTCGTTGCAGACGTTCGGCGTGATGAAGGAGAAATTCGGCAGGGTGTTGTTGGCGAGATCGCGGGCAAGGTTTCCAGAGGTTGGCGTGCCCAGCGAGATGTTGTTGGTGGCGCACGCCGTCCTGTCACCCGGACCCTGGTAATACACTTCCGGGTTGTGCCGAACCATATACAGGCCGGAGGAACTCAGCCGGCAGTTGGTGGACATGTCCTCCTGATAGCTCTTGTAGGTCAGGCCTCGTGTCCTGACCTGCCTGAAGATGTTGTCGCTGGTGATAGGCGGAAGGTTGCCGGGATTCGAGTCGCTGGTGACTCCCTGGGTGCTGCCAGAGGTCATGGCCAGATAACTGGGGAGGGACGGCAGCCCCTGGCCGGCGTCGCTCCAGGTGGAGACCGAGGCGCACTGCCGGGCAGTCTGGCTCATGTACGGCGCATTCGGGCTCCCGATGACCTGCGAGTAGGTCTTGTTCTCGAAGAGAACCCATATGACATGGTCGTAGGTCTGTCTCTTATACACATCTAGATGTGTATAAGAGACAGCCGGCGGCGTCGCTGTCTGGCCGCAGGGGTTGGCTGGCGGAGGCGGCGGTGGGGGCGGCGGCGGTGGAGGTGGCGGAGGCGGGGGCGGCGTTGCATTGGTGGTCAGTATCAGCTGGGGCCGGCGGGTGGGGTCTGCGGTCTCCTTTGAGCTGTAGATCACTCCGTCGGAGGACGTGTTGCTGATCCGGAACGAGTAGGTCCCGTCGCCCTTGATGACGCTGAAGACGTCCACTTCCACGAAGGTATTCTGCGTTGCGGCGCCCACCGACGCGATCACGGCGGTTTCGGCTACCGGTGCATTGTTGAAGTTGATGGTGTTTTCAACCCACGAATTGTTCAGGACCCTCCGGAACTGGCCACCGAGGTTGGACGGGTCGGCTACGAACAGCCGGAGCTTTGCCCCGGTAACGGTACTGCCCGTGCCGCTTACGGTGAATTTCAGGAACACCATTTCGACCGGTGAATTGTCGGCTTTCAAGCCGGTAGCCGTGCCGTAGTTGGTGGTTGGAGTGTCCCGTTTCACCACTGCGTCCGCAGAAGGGGAGATGGTCACGGTAGCCGCTTCCGCGGGGCCTCCGATAATCGAAATTGTGGACACGAGTAGGAAAGTTGTAGCCAGAGAGACCAACCTGGCGCGCGGAAACCGGTGCTTGAGCGGCTTCCTGCGGGTGCTCTTCCTGGTTTTGGGGAAGTCAGTTTCGATGCTCATCGGGGACTCCTAAAGCCGATGTACGCATCGTCATCGATGCGTCTGTACACCTTAGCCATATGCAGAAGGAAAAAGACCAAAGTTCTGCGGCAAAATATTTGGAATCCCGCAAACAATGATCGCGACTGGCATCTGACCAGAGCATATGCGTCGCCAGGAATATCCAACTTCCTGGAAGAAAAAGGCTCATGAGTTTGGATAAACGTTTAAGCACCAAAATTGGATAAACGTTTAAATGCGGGAGAGCCCCAACCGTGTGGTTGGGGCTCTCGACCGTGTAATGGTTGTCCGGCGGTGACCTACTCTCCCACACCCTCCCGGGTGCAGTACCATCGGCGCTGTGGGTCTTAGCTTCCGGGTTCGGAATGGGACCGGGCGTTTCCCCCACGCTATGACCGCCGTAACCCTTGCTCCCGTCCCGCGGGTGTTAGGCCCGGGGTGGGAAATTTGTGGTTACAACATCCCTGCCCGGTGAAGGGCAGGTGTGGTGTTGTTATGTAGTTGTTGGTTCCTGTGCAACAAACCGGTGGTGCGGGTTTGTTGGTCGGGAACCACATAGTGGACGCAAGCAGTCTTGTTATCTTCGTACCGCCCCTGGGTGCAAACGCTTTTGAATCCGTTTGCGGGGTGGTGTGTGGTGTAAGTTATCGGCCTATTAGTACCGGTCAGCTTCACGAGTCGTTAGTCCTCGCTTCCACATCCGGCCTATCAACCCAGTGGTCTGGCTGGGGGCCTCTCACACACAAGGTGTATGGAAATCTCATCTCGAAGCGAGCTTCCCGCTTAGATGCTTTCAGCGGTTATCCCATCCGAACGTAGCTAATCAGCGGTGCACTTGGCAGTACAACTGACACACCAGAGGTTCGTCCGTCCCGGTCCTCTCGTACTAAGGACAGCCCTTCTCAAATTTCCTGCGCGCGCAGCGGATAGGGACCGAACTGTCTCACGACGTTCTAAACCCAGCTCGCGTACCGCTTTAATGGGCGAACAGCCCAACCCTTGGGACCTACTCCAGCCCCAGGATGCGACGAGCCGACATCGAGGTGCCAAACCATGCCGTCGATATGGACTCTTGGGCAAGATCAGCCTGTTATCCCCGAGGTACCTTTTATCCGTTGAGCGACGGCCATTCCACAATGTACCGCCGGATCACTAGTCCCGACTTTCGTCCCTGCTCGAGATGTCTCTCTCACAGTCAAGCTCCCTTGTGCACTTACACTCGACACCTGATTGCCAACCAGGCTGAGGGAACCTTTGGGCGCCTCCGTTACTTTTTAGGAGGCAACCGCCCCAGTTAAACTACCCATCAGGCACTGTCCCTGACCCGGATTACGGGCCGAAGTTAGATGTCCAAAGTGACCAGAGTGGTATTTCAACGATGACTCCACCCGAACTGGCGTCCGGGCTTCAACGTCTCCCACCTATCCTACACAAGCCACTCCGAACACCAATACCAAACTATAGTAAAGGTCTCGGGGTCTTTCCGTCCTGCTGCGCGTAACGAGCATCTTTACTCGTACTGCAATTTCGCCGAGTTTATGGTTGAGACAGCGGGGAAGTCGTTACTCCATTCGTGCAGGTCGGAACTTACCCGACAAGGAATTTCGCTACCTTAGGATGGTTATAGTTACCACCGCCGTTTACTGGGGCTTGAATTCTCAGCTTCGCCTTGCGGCTAACCGGTCCTCTTTAACCTTCCAGCACCGGGCAGGAGTCAGTCCGTATACATCGTCTTGCGACTTCGCACGGACCTGTGTTTTTAGTAAACAGTCGCTTCCCCTGGTCTCTGCGGCCCCGATCCCTCCCACCAGCAAGTGGTGTTCAAGGTTGGGGCCCCCTTCTCCCGAAGTTACGGGGGCATTTTGCCGAGTTCTTTAACCATAATTCTCTCGATCGCCTTAGTATTCTCTACCTGATCACCTGTGTCGGTTTGGGGTACGGGCGGCTAAAACCTCGCGCCGATGCTTTTCTAGGCAGCATAGGATCACCGAATCCCCCTTTACGGGAGTCCCGTCAGATCTCAGGCATCATGAACGGCGGATTTGCCTACCGTTCGCCCTACATCCTTGGACCGGGACAACCATCGCCCGGCTCGGCTACCTTCCTGCGTCACACCTGTTAATACGCTTGCCTCCCAGGATCAGGTCCCGCGCTCCACCAAAACCCGCACACCACAAGGGTGATAGGGCAGGCTTCGGGCAGTTAGTATCCCCTGTTCAACATGGACGGTTTTTCGCCGGTACGGGAATATCAACCCGTTGTCCATCGACTACGCCTGTCGGCCTCGCCTTAGGTCCCGACTTACCCAGGGCAGATTAGCTTGACCCTGGAACCCTTGATCATTCGGCGGACGGGTTTCTCACCCGTCTTTCGCTACTCATGCCTGCATTCTCACTCGTGTAGGCTCCACCGCTGGTTTACACCGCGACTTCACTGCCCACACGACGCTCCCCTACCCATCCACACTCCTGAACCACGAAGGCTTGGAAAATATGTGAATGCCACAACTTCGGCGGTGTACTTGAGCCCCGCTACATTGTCGGCGCGGAATCACTTGACCAGTGAGCTATTACGCACTCTTTTAAGGATGGCTGCTTCTAAGCCAACCTCCTGGTTGTCTTCGCAACTCCACATCCTTTCCCACTTAGCACACGCTTAGGGGCCTTAGTTGGTGGTCTGGGCTGTTTCCCTCTCGACTATGAAGCTTATCCCCACAGTCTCACTGCTGCGCTCTCACTTACCGGCATTCGGAGTTTGGCTGACGTCAGTAACCTTGTAGGGCCCATTAGCCATCCAGTAGCTCTACCTCCAGCAAGAAACACGCAACGCTGCACCTAAATGCATTTCGGGGAGAACCAGCTATCACGAAGTTTGATTGGCCTTTCACCCCTACCCACAGCTCATCCCCTCCATTTTCAACTGAAGTGGGTTCGGTCCTCCACGACGTCTTACCGTCGCTTCAACCTGGCCATGGGTAGATCACTTCGCTTCGGGTCTAGATCACGCCACTGCAACGCCCTATTCAGACTCGCTTTCGCTACGGCTTCCCCACACGGGTTAACCTCGCGACGTAACACTAACTCGCAGGCTCATTCTTCAAAAGGCACGCCGTCACAACTACTATGCGATCACTCGCGGTTGCTCCGACGGATTGTAAGCACACGGTTTCAGGTACTGTTTCACTCCCCTCCCGGGGTACTTTTCACCTTTCCCTCACGGTACTGGTCCGCTATCGGTCATTAGGGAGTATTTAGGCTTATCAGGTGGTCCTGACAGATTCACACGGGATTTCTCGGGCCCCGTGCTACTTGGGATACTCTCCAGGCGGTGCACAGCATTACGGTTACGGGGCTCACACCCTCTACGGCCGGCCTTTCAAGACCGTTCACCTATACCTGCACCCTCACCCCACTGTCCCGGCAGAGACAGAACGGAAAGTCCCACAACCCCGCCCATGCAACGCCCGCCGGCTATCACACATGGAACGGTTTAGCCTGATCCGCGTTCGCTCGCCACTACTAACGGAATCACTATTGTTTTCTCTTCCTGCGGGTACTGAGATGTTTCACTTCCCCGCGTTCCCTCCACGCACCCTATGTGTTCAGATGCGGGTCACCAGGTGGCTCGCGCCCCTGGCGGGGTTTCCCCATTCGGACACCCTGGGATCACAGTCCGGTTATCGACTCCCCAGGCTTATCGCAGATTCCTACGTCCTTCTTCGGCTCCTAATGCCAAGGCATCCACCGTGTGCTCTTAAAAACTTGACCACAAAAGATCAAAAACGCTAATTTACGAGAGAACCACAGAAACCAACCACACCCAACAACCACACCCCAAAAAGGGCGCCATCATCACGCGCAGCCAGATCCAGGTTCATATTCTTGGAAATTGCTTCTTATAAAAGATGCTCGCGTCCACTATGTAGTTCTCAAACAACAACCCCGTACCACACACCCCACACACCAGCCCCTCCCAAAAGAAGAAACCACCATGCATGATCGGTGCAGCCAGGAAACCAGAAACACAAGTCCCACACCCCGCACCACCGTCCCCCGCAAGGGACGGCCCGCGGGCCATGGTCCTGTTGCCTCAGGACCCAACAGTGTGCCAAACACTAAACCGCACGCACCCGCCCCACCGTTCCAGGCACCCCTCAAGAGAGGAACCGTACTGGGCAAGGAAAAGAACCTGCGGCCGCTATCCGTTGATATTCCACCCATGAGCACCCGCCGCAGAACAATCGCCTGCGCAACGGGCTTTACTCCTGACAACCCCTCCACACTCACATACATGAGGCAAGGCGACTGTAGGTGCTCCTTAGAAAGGAGGTGATCCAGCCGCACCTTCCGGTACGGCTACCTTGTTACGACTTAGTCCCAATCGCCAGTCCCACCTTCGACGGCTCCCTCCCACAAGGGGTTAGGCCACCGGCTTCGGGTGTTACCAACTTTCGTGACTTGACGGGCGGTGTGTACAAGGCCCGGGAACGTATTCACCGCAGCGTTGCTGATCTGCGATTACTAGCGACTCCGACTTCATGGGGTCGAGTTGCAGACCCCAATCCGAACTGAGACCGGCTTTTTTGGGATTAGCTCCACCTCACAGTATCGCAACCCTTTGTACCGGCCATTGTAGCATGCGTGAAGCCCAAGACATAAGGGGCATGATGATTTGACGTCGTCCCCACCTTCCTCCGAGTTGACCCCGGCAGTCTCCCATGAGTCCCCGCCATTACGCGCTGGCAACATGGAACGAGGGTTGCGCTCGTTGCGGGACTTAACCCAACATCTCACGACACGAGCTGACGACAACCATGCACCACCTGTGAACCGGCCCCAAAGGGGAAACCACATTTCTGCGGCGGTCCGGTCCATGTCAAGCCTTGGTAAGGTTCTTCGCGTTGCATCGAATTAATCCGCATGCTCCGCCGCTTGTGCGGGCCCCCGTCAATTCCTTTGAGTTTTAGCCTTGCGGCCGTACTCCCCAGGCGGGGCACTTAATGCGTTAGCTACGGCGCGGAAAACGTGGAATGTCCCCCACACCTAGTGCCCAACGTTTACGGCATGGACTACCAGGGTATCTAATCCTGTTCGCTCCCCATGCTTTCGCTCCTCAGCGTCAGTTAATGCCCAGAGACCTGCCTTCGCCATCGGTGTTCCTCCTGATATCTGCGCATTTCACCGCTACACCAGGAATTCCAGTCTCCCCTACATCACTCTAGTCTGCCCGTACCCACCGCAGATCCGGAGTTGAGCCCCGGACTTTCACGGCAGACGCGACAAACCGCCTACGAGCTCTTTACGCCCAATAATTCCGGATAACGCTTGCGCCCTACGTATTACCGCGGCTGCTGGCACGTAGTTAGCCGGCGCTTCTTCTGCAGGTACCGTCACTTTCGCTTCTTCCCTACTGAAAGAGGTTTACAACCCGAAGGCCGTCATCCCTCACGCGGCGTCGCTGCATCAGGCTTGCGCCCATTGTGCAATATTCCCCACTGCTGCCTCCCGTAGGAGTCTGGGCCGTGTCTCAGTCCCAGTGTGGCCGGTCACCCTCTCAGGCCGGCTACCCGTCGTCGCCTTGGTGAGCCATTACCTCACCAACAAGCTGATAGGCCGCGAGTCCATCCAAAACCACAATAAAGCTTTCCACCCCCACCATGCGATGAGGAGTCATATCCGGTATTAGACCCAGTTTCCCAGGCTTATCCCAGAGTTAAAGGGCAGGTTACTCACGTGTTACTCACCCGTTCGCCACTAATCACCGGTGCAAGCACCGGGTCATCGTTCGACTTGCATGTGTTAAAGCACGCCGCCAGCGTTCATCCTGAGCCAGGATCAAACTCTCCGTTGAAGTAAAACAGACACAACATGCGCCCCCGGGAAAACGGGACACGCACCCTGCACAAAATTTGAAACCAGCTGTCAAAACCAGACCACACCACGGGGTGGCGCAACCTGGCAAATTCAACCAATTCATATAAAATAAACCGGTATCAACAAACTTGGCACACTATTGAGTTCTCAAACAACAGACACACCCGGCACCACCACAACCAAACAGCCGTGGATCGCTCCGGAGCAACTTTTCAAACTTACCCGGTCCGGCGAACCTTTGCAAATCAGCGTTTCCGCGATTTTCGGTTCAACAGGAAGGTCCCCGCCCGTCGTCGGCGCACTAGTAAGTACGCCATTTTCGGGCTGTTTCATTGGGGTCGGTCGCTATTTTTCCGCTTCAGCGGCGGCGACTCGAATTACTTTACACACCCGGAATCATCCGCGCAAATCGGCCGGCCGGACGCCGTAGTCCCACCGAGCAGGCCGGCGCGACGGGCGGTTGGAGACGACTAGACAGAACGGTCTGTCTCGCATAGATTTCAAGGAGATCACTGGCCCTCGGGCGGCGATCCGTTAACGCTGAAGCAGAACGGCGGATCAATATGCTTGCCTTGGAGGACCCCATGACTGCCACCCATTTCGAACGATTTGTAGCCGAGGCCCTCACTGCGGAGCGCGAGACCGACTCCCAGCTGACCCCGGACGATCTTTACGGCCTGTACACAAGCTGGTGCCTCATTCACCAGACAGAGCCCCAGCCTCCCGCTGCCTTATGGGCATCGCTCAAGGACCAGGGCATCTCTCCCGAGGACTGTGAGCTTGCCATGACCGGGCCGGCAGCTGCGGACTACATCCTTGCCAGCGCACCAAGCCTCATATAGCCCAGTCATCCAGGAAGAGTCGATGCGAATCGGCTCTTTCGGCCTTTTAAGCCACTCGCTTTTAACGCACTCCTGCTAAAACCTCACAATCTAATACGCGTACGGGCCCCGAGCACCGCGCGGCAAGACCCAAAGGCACACGATGGACGTACAGTCCGGTATTTCAGCAGACACGATCCTAGGCGGCAGGTACCACGTCCTGGAACAAATCGGATCGGGCGCCATGGCAAACGTCTACAGGGCCTTGGACGGATTCCTCGAGCGCGACGTTGCGGTCAAGATTGTCACCAAGTCCCGCGGCAACGATGCGCCGCACGACGACGAGGCGGAGCTGAAGGTTCTGGCGCGCCTGAACCACCACAGCCTGGTGACCCTCCTCGACGCGGGCGTCGACAGAACCGAACCGGAACGGCCGCGCATCTACCTCGTGATGGAGCTGGTGGAGGGCCCGGATCTCAAGCGCCGCCTGGCGGACGGGCCGCTCCCGGCCCGCCATGCAGCCCAGATCGGTCACGACCTCGCGGACGCCCTCGCATACATCCACGAATGCGGCGTAATCCACCGGGACGTCAAACCCGGAAACGTCATGGTCTTCGACTACGACCATGACGCCGCAAGGATGCGCGCGAAACTCACGGACTTCGGCATTGCCCTCATTGCCGATAAGCCCGAGGGTCCGGACGGCGGTTTCCTCGGAACCGCCGGGTACCTCAGCCCGGAGCAGGCAAGGGGTGAGCGCGTCGGTCCCGCCAGCGACGTGTACTCGCTGGGCCTGGTGCTGCTCGAATGCCTCACCGGCCAGCAGTCCTTTCCGGGCGATCCGCTGCAGAGTGCCCTCGCACGGCTGATCGAGGATCCGAGAATCCCTGCCACCCTGGAGCCGGAGTGGCAGATGCTCCTGGCCGCCATGACGGCACGGAATCCGGAGGACCGGCCCTCGAGCCGGGAGGTGACACAGGCCCTGCAGGACCAGTCCGCCGGCAGCAGGGCAAAGCACAAAGTGGACACCGCCCTGATCCCCAGCGACGAGGAGGCCAGGATGGAGGCCGTTCGACGCTATGCCATTCTCGATACCCCCGCCGACGGCGCCTTCGACAGGGTCACGTCACTGGCCGCCAGGGTCTTTTCGGTGCCCATTGCAATCGTCTCGGTTGTGGACCACGACCGCATCTGGTTCAAGTCCCACCACGGCGTGGCCGTTGAGGAGATCGACAGGGATCCCGGCCTGTGCGCGTCGGCGATTCTGCAGGACGACGTGTGGGTCATCGAGAACGCCCCGGAGGATCCGCGGGCCCTGGCGAATCCGCTCGTCGCCGGCGAGTTCGGCCTCAAGTTCTACGCCGGGGCGCCCCTCAAGTCCCGGGACGGGTACAACCTGGGGACCCTGTGCATCCTCGACTACGAGCCCCGCGTCCTGGATGCCTCGGAAGCCGAGATGCTCGGGGACCTCGCCGCGGTGGTCATGAACGATCTCGAACAGCGCCTCGAAATCCGGACCGCCCAGTCGTCCACCTCTTCCTGAGGCGCATTCCTGCCCCCCCCATTCCGGTCCCGCGGAGCCCAACGTTTCTCTAGGTTTCCGCGGGGACGATGGGCAATGTCCGCAAAAAGCTATGGGGGGGACATGAATTCTCGTATTTCAATTTCCGGCCGACAGCGCTTCAGGGCCCGGCCGTGAGCATCTTGGACGTCCACGCCCATGGCGGATTTGTTCCCCTGGCCGTGACGGACGTCCCGCTGCGCTTTCCCTCGCCCGGAACGTACACCCGTGCCGTCGATTATCTGTGCTGGACTGCCCCGCAGAAAGTTGCCTCCCGCACCGTCATTGCCGCCTGACCGGCTCTCCTCATGTGAATGTCCGGTCACCAAAAGCTCGACGGCGGGAGGGTGCCAACGATGCTGTCCTCCCGTCGTCGGGGTAAACCGGGTTCAAGGCCCTTCCGCAATCCACGGCAGCCGGCAAGGCCGTGCCGATCCGAACCCGAGATTGACTCTCCCGGACCGCTTACCTGGCCCCGGACCGGCTGCTAGTGTGGCGAAATGGCAGCATTAATGGCTCGGCCCAGGGACGGCAAAATCATCGCAGGAGTCTGTGCAGCGCTGGCAGACCGCTTCGGCATCTCCAGGACGCTAGTCCGCATCGGCTTCGTTCTCTTCGGCTTGTTTGGCGTCGGAGAACTCGTCTACATCGCTTTGTGGATCATCATTCCCAAGGCCCCATAACTCAGGAATCCAAGAATCTGGTCTGTGGCGGCGCGATTACCTGGCAGACCAGATCCTTCGCCAGCCGGCGGTGATGGAGGCCCAGACACCCCACGCTGCGGCCACCGCCAGCGCCGCCTCCACCGCGCCGGTTCCTACTTGGCCCGCGGAGAATGACTGGATCGCGAGGCCGGAAAGGGCGGACAGGAAAAAGGCGGCAAGAAGTCCCGCCGCCAACAGGGCAAGGCCGGATTTTACGCCGGACCTGGCCCCCCGGCGGCCCCCCGGCCGTGCGGGGGCCGGGGTGGGAGTGGCTTCGGCCCGCGGGGCCGGGTTCGGAGCCGTTTGCGCTTCTGCGGGACGCACCGCGTCGGCAGGCCCGACGGCGTCGGGCGCCTCGCCGTAACGCGCTTCGCCGTCCGGCGCCTCACCGTCGCGCGCGTCGGCGTCGGTCGCTTCACCCTCCGCCTCAGATTCCTCATCACGGACGCGCCGGCCCTGGCGCCGCTGGCCGATCGAGGCGGCAGGGCCACCCCAGATCTCGGCCAGGCTGGCGAACTGGCGCAGGGCGGCGATGGTCAGGACTACGTTGGCGCAGGCCAGGGCATTCGTGCCGGGCTCGTGATGGCGGACGGGCGGGAGCTTCAACGCCTCCAGTACGTCGTTGAGGTTGTGCTTCGGCAGCCCCAGCTCGGTCCGGGCCAGTTCCTGGGCACAGTAGAAGTCCTTGGCGGGCAGGTCCAGCTGCAGTTGTTCGGTGGCTTTCCGCATCACGGAGGCGTCGTACGGGGCGTCGTATGCCACCAGCTGGTCCTCACAGGCGAACTGCAGGATCCCCTCGATGGACATCTCCCAGTCCGCTGCGTGCACAATGTCGCGTTCCCTGATGCCGTGGACTTCGACGTTGATGGGATCGAAGTGGTCGATGCCCGGCGGCGGTTTGATGAGCCAATGCGATTTGTCCACGACTTTTCCGTCCCGGACCTTGACCAAGCCCACAGCACACACCGACCCGGGGTTGCTGTTCGCGGTTTCAAAGTCGATGGCGGTAAAGCTGATTCCAGCCATGAATGCCTCCCCCAGGCGCGCTAAATGGGCGGAAGGCGCAGCTGCTTGGCCTGTTCCGCTGACGGGAACATTCTCGCAGATGGCATGCCAGATTACAGTCCCGCCGGCATTGTGAACCGCCGCCCCGCGTCAGCGTTCGAGCACCGACTTGAGGTTGTTGACAAAGACCCTGTTCCTGCGCGGCACCATGAAGGCCATGGCCGGCGCCATCACCGCGCTCAGCCCGCGGGGCCGCATTTCCACGCTTCGGGTGAACCGGGCGCCTTCCGGCGCGGGCTCCACGGCGTAGGTGATCAGGGGCCGGAGGCCGGCGAAGTCACCGCGGTACACCACCCGCTCCCCCTGCGACACTTCCAGCGCCGTGAACGTGCCCTCGGTCTTGCCCATGAACGGCTTGAACCGCAGGGGGTACGCCGTGCCGACGGTTGGCACGGGCTCCGTGGCAGGGTCCACCGAGTCAATGTCGACGTGCCAGGCGGGTTCATTACGCAGATCCGCGACGTAGGCGAAGACCTCTTCCGGCGTCCGCCTGATGATCACGCTTTCAGCCGACCTGACCACGGATCCTCCTCCGCCCGCCACTACAACCAGGCCATCGCCGGACGCCCGGACCTGCAGCGAAGGCGTCCAGGACCTGCGGCAATGAGCCGATTTGTGGCTCTCAGTGTACGCTTCGGGGCGCCGTCTGGGCACTGCGCCGCGGGCAGTCCACGGCCCAAGCAACTCACCGTTGACACCCCACCGGCGGCGGAGTACCACGGGGCTTAGACGGTCCACTCCCGGGCCGTCTCTGGTTTGTTCTGAAAGCCTTAGGAGCATCACATGCCTGTCGCCGTCATCCTGGATTTCCCCGGTGGAACACTCGAGCAGTATGACCAAGTCCTTGAAAAAATGGGCTTCACGCCGGGCGGACCCGGCGCCCCTGGCGGCCTCACCCACTGGGTAGCGGCCACGGACACCGGCATCCGTGTCGTGGACACCTGGGAGAGCCGCGAACTGTTCGAGGCATTTACGCAGGAGAAGACCACACCAATAGCCGCCGAAGTGGGCATCCCCGGCCCGCCGGAGATCACGTTCTTCGACGTGCATAACTACCTGACCGCGGGCCCCAAGGCGTAAGCCACCACCCGAAGCAACGAGCACCAAGGAGTACCGTTATGGCTGTTTCAGTCGTCCTGCACCAGGTAGCCGACTACGATGCCTGGCGTAAGGTCTACGATTCGTTCGCCGACGTGCAGAAGGCCGGCGGCGTCACCAAGGAGTCCGTACACCGGATGGCCGGCGACCCGGACAACGTTCTAGTCCTCCACTACTTCGACACCGTGGACGCCGCCAAGGCGTTCTTCGCCAATCCGGAGCTGAAAGACGCCATGCAAAGGGGCGGCGTCCAGGGCGAACCGAGGATTGAGTTCTTCGAATAGCGTGGCCGCCGGCAGGGGACGTAAAACTTCAGAAAGCCCGACGGCGGGTGGCCGGCAATGATTGCCGGCCACCCGCCGTCGGGCGTTACCGCTGGTTGAGCTAAACCTGGTCAGCGCTCCGGCTGCAGAGCCTTGCTCCAGAGCACGGTGCCGTTGGCGTTGCGGAGGCTGACGGTGAAGACATCGTCCTCGCCGAGGTCCACGTGGCCGAAGTACTGGCTTTCGCCGCTGCGCGGGGACTCGTTGGCGTAGGCGCCGGCCCTGAAGAAGGCCACCTCGGGGCCGAAGGTGCCGTCCATCTGGCTGGGGCCGAACGTTCCGGCGTTGATAGGGCCAGCCACGAATTCCCAGAAGGGGTCGAAGTCCTGGAACGAGGCCCGCTCCGGCGAGTAGTGGTGGGCGGCGCAGTAGTGGACGTCAGCCGTGAGCCACACGACGTTTTTAACCCGGTTGCGCTTGAACGCGGACAGTACCCCGGCGATCTCGAGTTCCTTGCCCAAGGGGGCGCCGGCGTCGCGGTTTGAAAGGGACTCCTGGTTGACCGGGCCGTCCGGCACGATGATGCCGAGCGGGAGGTCGGCGGAGATGACCTTCCAGGTGGCCTTGGACTTGCTGACTTCCTTGATGAGCCAGCGGGCCTGTTCCTCACCGAGGATGTGGGTCAGGCTCGTTTCCTTGCCGTCCGTGTTGGGGTCCTTGAAGGTGCGCATGTCCAGGCAGAAGATGTCCAGCTGCGGGCCGCGGGAGATTTTGCGGTAGATGCGGGCTGGCTCGAAGCCGGTGCTGCCATCGCTCAGCTGGGCGATGGGCTGGTACTCCTGCCAGGCCTGGCGGCCGCGGGCGGCGAGCACGTCCACGCGGCGTTCGGTGTAGCGGGCGTCGGTGATGATCTGCCCGGGGTACCAGTTGTTGTGGGTTTCGTGGTCGTCCCACTGGGCGATCACCGGGACCTCGGCGTAGAGGGCACGGATGTTCTTGTCCATCATGTTGTAGCGGTGCCGGCCGCGGAACTCGTTGAGCGTCTCGGCCACCTTGGACACCTCCTCGGTGACGAGGTTGCGCCAGACCTGCCCGTCCGGCTCCGTGACCTCGGCGGCGATGGGGCCGTCGGCGTAGATGGTGTCGCCGGAGTGGATGAAGAAGTCCGGCTTCGTGGCGTGCATGGCAGCGTAGCCGCGCATGCCGCCGATGTCCTCGTTGATGCCCCAGCCCTGGCCGGCTGTGTCACCGGTCCAGACGAAGCTCTGGCGACGGGGTGTGCGGCCGCTCGCGAACCCGCCCGTGCCGGGCGCGGTGCCGAAGGAGCCGCGGGCGGTTTCGCCTGCCTGGCCCTCGGGGTCCTCAAAGTGCATGGTCAGGGCGAACCGCGTGCCCGCCGGGAGGTCGCGGGCATTGATCTTGGACGTGAAGTCGGTGGCCTCGCTGGCCCGGGTCCCCGGAGCACCCGCCGGAAGGCGCGGCCGCCGCGGGCGGGCTGTCTCTTATACACATCTAGATGTGTATAAGAGACAGACCGCCAGCAGGCTGGCCACCAGCCGGCCGGGGCCAGACGCGCGGGACCACAGGACGCCGGAGTCGGCGGTGACATCGCCGGTGGAGATGCCGGACGGGAGGGTCAGGCGGTCGCGGACCAGCGCGACGCCGGAGGGCCGGGCTGCGTGCGCGGGCACGACGAGTGAAGGGGTGACGGCGGCAGCACCGGCAGCGGCGATGGCGCCTTTGAGGATGTTTCGGCGGGTGAAAGGAGTCATGCTGCCATCGTTGACGGTGCGTGTGAACCGGCGGCGACGGTGATGTGAACGCCCGCGTTACGTCGGGTTTCCCGCTAGCTCACTCCGCAGGCTGTGTTGCGTCTGCTGTTCGGGGCCTCTGTTAGCGGCCACTGTTCGCGAGAGTTCATCGGGACTAGGCTTCTGCCCGCCGGTGTTCACCGCCGGCATGACCGCCGGGAGGTTCCAATGACGGATTTTCTCTTCGCAACGCTCGACGCCGGAAGGAACCTGCCGCCGGCCCTCGGCATCGCCCGTGAACTGGTCCGTGACGGCCACCGGGTCCGCTTCCTGGGGCACGCGCGTCAGGCCGGGCCGATAGAAGCGGCGGGCGCCGAATTCCGCGCGTACGGCCATTCCCAGCCGATGGCCCCGGCGGACCACATGTCCGCCCTGCAGCAGATATCCATGATGGTGTCCGTGTTCACCGACGCCGGAATCGCGCGGGAACTCGCTGAGGAGGCACGGCGCGACCCTCCGGATGTGGTGATCGTGGACTGCCTGCTGCTCGCCGCCATCGACGCCGCGGCCAAGGCAGGGCTTCGCACCGTGGTGCTGGTCCACAGCTTCTATGCGTTTTTCGACGGTCCGTTCCGGCGGACGCCCGTCACCGCCATCATTGCCGCGCGGGGGCTTGGACCGCGCCACGTGATGCAGCGCGCAGACCGGATCCTTGTCTGCTCCGATCCCCTCTTGGACCCGGCCGGCAGCGCGAACGGCAACGGCAAGGTGGGGTGGTCCGGGGCGGTAGTGGAAGTGCAGCAGCCGGCAAACCCTGCCCCGCCGGGGTTGTGGCCCCGGGTGCTGGTGAGCCTGAGCACCACGGCCTTCCCCGGGCAGGAGGCGTTTCTTCAGAAGGCGCTGAACGCGGTGACCGATCTGCCGCTCGAGGTGGTGGTGACTACGGGTCCCGCCATTGATCCGGCGGGCCTGCGAGCGCCGGCCAACACGATTGTGCACCGCTACCTGCCGCACCGGGACGTGATGCCGGACTGCAGCGCGGTGATCGGCCACGGCGGCCATGCCACCACCATGCTGGCCCTGGCCCACGGACTCCCGCTGGTGATCGCCCCGATGCATCCGATGCTGGACCAGCGGATGGTGGGCAAGGCGGTGCAGGACGCCGGCGCAGGGCTGCTGATCAAGGCGTCATCGTCCCCGGGGGAGATCGGCCGGGCCCTGATGACTGTGGTGGACTCTGCGATTTTCCGCACGGCTGCCTCCATGGTGGGCCGCCGGATCCGGGCGTCCGACGGTGCCCGGACCGGGGCGCGGCTGTTGGCGGAATTTAGCTAGTAAACACGTATTTATTTTTGAATACCCTTCCCATTTACCATCTACCGCTCTTGCCTACCGCGGGTGGCTGGCATATCTGCCAGCCACCCGCCGTCGTGCGTTCCCGTTTTGCCGAGCTCAACGCGACGGCACTTGGTCCACGAACGGGACCTGGGCGACGTACTGCTGGTACAGCTTTAGTGCGTCGTCAATGGGGATGTGGCCAAAGTTCAACGTGTCCTGCAGGCCGTCGAGTTGTGCGTTCGCTGTCTCTGCCGCAGTGACCCTGTCAGCCAGGGCATGTGAGTTGGCAAAGTTAGTGGCCAGCGCGGCTGCTACGGACAGGATTACCGCTGCCAGGCACAGAAATCGCCACACCACGGAATCGTCGCCCAGCGAAAATATGCCCTGGACCGCTTCGGTGAACCCTGTGCCGCCGGCCGCCGGTCCGGCGGTGAGCATGGCGGCCAGTGCGCTGCCCACGATGCTGATGTTTGACAGCCTGTTCCGGCGGGGCCGTTCCCGCCCCAGATAGGAGCGGATGGCTTGTTGCCTCTGTTCGATGCGGTCGGACAGTCTCTGCCGCGTTTCCGGTGATTCGTCCATGATCTGCTACCAGCCTTCCTGTCGGACGGTTGCGATCAGGATCCCACCGCACCCGTGACCGGTCCAGACTCGGCCGCTCCGGTGCCGGCAGCCGCGATTGGCCGCAGGGAAGCGAGGCATGGCGGGCAAAGAAGGACGCGCTCTCGCTACGTCAGCGCGCGGGTACTTGGTCCATGAACGTTACGTGGGAAACATATTGCTTAAATAGCATCGCGGCTTCGTCGAGGGCTAAGTGTCCGAAGTTCAGAGACAGCTGCAGCCCTTCCAACTGTGCAATCGCCGTTTCGGCCGCGCTGACTTTTTCGGCGAGAGCCTGGGAGTTGGCGAAGTTCGTGGCCAGCCCCGCCCCGACGGACAGAATCACAGCACCTAGGCATAAAGCACGCCAAACGATTGAAGCGTCACCCAGGGACAATGTGTCCTGAACCGCTCCCGTGAACTCCGTGCCTCCGAACGCAGGCCCTGCCGTGAACATGGCCGCCAGCACACTCCCGACCACGCTGAATTCTGTGAGTTTGTGCCGGCGCGGCAGCTGCCGTCCCAGATAGGATCGGATGTCCTGCTGTTTCTGGTCGATGCGGTCGGACAAGCTCTGACGAGTCTCCGGTGAATCGTCCATGGTCTGCCACCAGCTTCCCTCTCCGAGAGTGTGCGATCAGGATCCCACCACCACAGATTCCCGGTCCAGAGTCAATAACAACGGACGCTGCGAGCGGCAACGGACCGACACGAAAAACGGGACAGGCTTGTCTCCCTGTCCGGGGCCCGCGGGCTTGTGTAACTTTAGGTTCTAGTGGCGGGACTGCAACGGCGCAGTCCCGCCCCGCCTGACGCGAGCACCGGACGAGAGGCAACGAACATGGCAAAGACATCGGGTGTGGCACCACGGCTGGCCAAGGCACTGGCCGTAGTCCTGGGCACGGAGGAGATCCCCATCAGGCTGCGGGCATGGGACGGCTCGGAAGCAGGTCCGGCAGATGCGCCGGTCATCGAGTTCCGGTCCCGCCGGGCGTTGCGGCGGATGCTGTGGTCCCCCGGTCAGCTGGGCCTGAGCCGGGCCTACGTAGCCGGCGAAATTGAAGCACACGGCGACATCTTCGCCACTTTCACGGCCCTGAGTTCCGCGGGCAAGTTCGCTGAGCCCGGCCCCTTCCGCAAGCCAACCCCACGTGAGCTGGGGACGCTGCTCACCACCGCCGTCAGTGTGGGCGCGGTTGGGCCGAATCCCGCGCCGCCGCCGGAGGAAGCGAAGGTGGAAAAGCACGGCCGACGGCACTCGAAGAAGCGGGATGCCGCGGCGATCTCGCACCATTACGACGTCGGCAACGACTTCTACCGCCTGGTCCTCGGGCCGTCGATGGTGTACTCCTGCGCGGTCTTTGACAGCGAGGACACCTCTCTTGAGGCCGCCCAGGAAGCGAAGCTCGATCTGGTCTGCCGCAAGCTCGGGCTGAAGCCCGGGATGCGGGTGCTGGACGTGGGCTGCGGCTGGGGCAGCTTTGCCCTGCATGCCGCGGAGCGCTACGAGGTAAACGTCGTCGGCGTGACGCTGTCCACCGAGCAGGCGGAACGGGCCCGCAAACGGGTGGCCGAGGCCGGGCTGACCGAGCGCGTGGACATCCGCGTCCAGGATTACCGCGACATCGACGACGGGCCGTTCGACGCGATCAGCTCCATCGGCATGTCTGAGCACGTCGGCCGCGAACAGCTCGGGCATTACGTCTCCACGCTGCACGGGCTGCTGCGCCCGGGCGGCCTGCTGCTCAACCACGCCATTTCGTGGAACGCCGGGCCCACCGAGGACGACCCCGATTCGTTCATCCCCCGCTACGTCTTCCCCGACGGCGAGATGCTGAGCCTTTCGGACATGGTGGTGGCGCTGGAGGGCGGCCGCTTCGAAGTGCTCGACGTCGAGGCCCTCCGCCGGCACTACGCCCTGACCCTGCGCGCCTGGGTACGGAACCTCGAAGAGAATTGGGACGAGGCCGTTCGGCTCGCCGGCGCGGGCAGGGCCCGGATCTGGCGGCTGTACATGGCATCGAGCGCACTGGGCTTCGAGAACGGGCTGACCGGCGTAAACCAGGTGCTGGTGCAAAAGCACGGCGGCGAAGAAGCACCGCTGCGGCTCAGGAAGTGGACGGCTGCTGGTTAAACCCCTGGATCTCGACAGGCTCGATCAGCGGCGAGCGCTGGTTGAGCCTGTCGAACCTAGCGGGCCAGCGGGCTACTCACCCATGCCGGGGTGGACCTTTACGAAGTCGATCTTGTTGCCCGGGCTGGCCTTCTTCTTCGCCGGGGACCTCGTGAAGCCTTTCGCGTCCAGGTGGTTCTGGGCACGGTATTCGGCGAGCGCGTCGTCGTAGGCCTTGTTGAGCCGGCCGCCCGCGACCTGTTCCGTCGTGCCGTCGGCAAACGTGATGGAAATCAGGACGCTTTCCGGGAAGTGCCGGCTCATCCGGATGAAGCCTTCTGTGTCCTGCTGGAGAGTAATCATGGTGTTCCGCTTTCGTGGTCGTGGCTTCAAGTCTCCCGCACTTTCGGCCTGCAAAGTGCGGCGCCCCCATCACACGGGATCATGACAACGAAATGTACCCGCGGCAACGCCGCCGTGAACCCCGCTCCTGCTAGCCTCCTCCTATGACAACCGGACCGATGGTCGGGTCAACCGATCCTCGCGGGACGGCCCCGGAGATAACGCCTGCGGACACGCCGGCTGATCCGGCCAACGTCAATCCCCCACCTCCGGCGGCTCCCCCGAGCCCGGCCCGCACCTGGAGTTTACAGCGTGAGTGGTCCAGGGCCTTCGTCTTCATGCTGTCGGCGCTGATACTTGGGGCGATCGTCACTATTGTGGGTGTGCGGGCCGTGGTCCACCAGCTGGAGACGACGGCCCACCAGATACAGCTCGAGTCCCGCGCGGCAGCAACGTTGGCCGCCGCGGTTGACGACCACGAGCAGCTTGGGCACCAGATCCTGGCCGATGCGCCGGTGAACCGCGAGGCGTTCATCCTGCAGCAGCGCGAAGTCTCGAAGCTCTTCGATGACACCGCAGGGGTCCTGCCGGAGGAGGACGGCATGCAGTCCGCCCTCCGTCTTGGCCGGCAGGACTGGCAGGCGGCCCTGACGGCGCGCGGCCTTTGGGGAAACCAGGTGCTGGAACTCAAGGGGAACCACGTGGCGGAGACTCCCGCCTTCGCCACGGCCAGCAAGGGCGTGCGCGACAAACTCATAGGCATCCAGAGGTCCGCCCTCGAAGCGCTGGACAGGGGGCTCGTTGACACCGGCGACCTTGAACAGCTGCTCATTGTGGGCAGGACGGGGCTGCTGACCGTGGCTGTCGGCGCCACCCTCTACTTCCGGCGCCGCATGGTCAAGGACCTGATGCGGCCGGTGAACAGCCTGCGCCGCGGCGTCCATAAGCTGCAGGCCGGTGACTACGGCCACCGCATCAGCGTTGCCCGGCGGGACGAGCTGGGCGAGCTGGCCACCGCGTTCAACGGGATGGCAGCCGCGCTGCAGGACAGCCACAGGATACTGACGCACCGCGCCACGCACGACGCCCTCACCGGACTCGCCAACCGCTCCGCCCTGACCGAGCGGCTGGCCGGATCGTTCGCCTCCGGAAGCGACCTCAGGACGCAGCACGAGGGCCTGCTTTTCATTGACATCGACGACTTCAAGGACGTCAACGACTCCTTCGGCCATGAGGGCGGCGACGAACTCCTCGTCCAGCTGGCTGCCCGGCTCCGGGCCAGCGTCCGCAGCCACGACATGGTGGCCCGGCTGGGCGGCGACGAGTTCGCCGTCGTCGTTCTGGATAACGACGACGGCACTCCCGCGACGGGGCCCGTCGCCGAACGGATTTACGAGACGCTGAGCGAGCCGTTTCTCATCGGCGATCTTCCGCTGACCGTGTCGGTGAGCATCGGCGTGGCCCAGCGGAGCGCCGAAACGGCCGACGCCGCGGAGTTGCTGCGGCAGGCGGATTCCGCCATGTACGCGGCAAAACACGGCGGGAAGGCGCGCTACGAGGTCTACAACCGCGAGGCGAACCAGCTGAAACGGCAGGTGCGGCCGTCGCTGTCCGGCCAGGCCACAGACAGCTCCTCCTGAAGCGCCCGCCACGGGCGTACACTCCTGCCATGGGACCGGTAAATGCCGCTGCCAACAGCATGGAATTCCGCCCGGGCGATGATGCCCAGGAGGTGGACACCCTGGTGGTCGGCGCCGGGCAGGCTGGCCTGGCCACGAGCTACTGGCTGAGCCAGGCCGGCGTCCAACACCAGCTGCTCGAGCGGCGCCCCGCCCTCGGAGGCGCGTGGCAGGACCGGTGGGACGCGTTCGTCCTGAACACGCCGAACTTTTCGCTCGCGCTGCCCGGCATGCCCTACGACGGGCCCGAACCGGAAGCCTTTATGCCGCGCGCGGACGTGGTGGACTACATGCGGAAGTACGCGGAGACGGTCGGCGCGCCGGTACGCACGGACACGGACGTCACGCGGATCGCCCCCAGCGGCGGCGGATTCAGCGCGGAAACGAACCGGGGCGGCTGGCGGGCACGCAACGTGGTGCTGGCCACCGGCGGCTACCAGAAACCGAAGATCCCCGCAGTTTCCGCGAAACTGCCAGGCAGCATCCTGCAGCTGCACACCGATGCCTACCGCAACCCGGAGCAGCTGCCTGCGGGCGCCGTCCTGATCGTGGGCACCGGCCAGTCCGGCGGCCAGATCGCGGAGGAGCTGCTCGCCGCCGGCCGCGAGATCCACCTGGCCGTGTACACCTGCCCGGAGGCGCCGCGCCGGTACCGCGGCCGGGACATCCTCTTCTGGATGATGCACCTTGCCGAGCACGGGCCCAAGTACGGACTCAACGGCCTCACCACGGGGCAGCTGCCCTCCCCCGCGGCGCGGTTCGCCTGCAACCCGCTGGTGTCCGGCGCCGACGGCGGCCACGACATCCGCCTCCGGAACCTCGGCCGCCGAGGCGTCCGGCTGCACGGCCACCTGGAAGCAGCCGACGACGGCGGCCTCGTCTTCAGCGACGACCTCGCCGAGCGTCTGGCCACAGTCGAGACAGCGTTCTACCAGCGCATGCAGCCGATGTTCGATGCGTACATCGCCGCGGCCGGGATTTCGGCGCCGGCGGCGGAAGCGCCCAGGGCGGATGACTGGCTCCCCGCCGGACCCGCGCGGGTGAACCTGGCGGCGGAAAACATCACGTCAGTCATCTGGGCCACCGGCTACCGGCTGGACTTCAGCATCCTGGACATCCCGGTCCTGGACGAGTGGAACTATCCCCGGCACAGCCGCGGCGTCACCGAACACCCCGGCCTGTACGCCGTGGGGCTGCCCTGGCTGACGAGCCACGGCTCATCGATCTTCGCCGGCGTGGGCCGGGACGCGAAGTACATCGCGGAGCACATCGCCGGCAACGCTGGTTGAGTCTGTCGAAACCGAGGCCTCGAGAACCCCGCCTACCCCGCACCCACAGCGGCGAATTCCACCTGCGCCGCCAACCCGGCCGCGCGGAACCATTCCTTGGCTCTTGCCTGGACCGAAGGCATCGCGAGCTGCCCAACAACCCGTGCAGGCGGTCCATCGAAGACTGATTTCCCGTCCTGCAGGTCTTCCGCGGTCACGCTGGCTGCGAGGTGCCGAAAGAGAGCCGGCTGGTCCAGGAAGGGAAGCTTCTCGCCCCGGCCATCGGTCAGAACACCCCAGCTCGAGGCAAAGAGCGAGAAGGACTCCGGCCGCTCGCCGTTGTCCAATACCAGCGGACAGTCCTCGCCATTGAGTTCAATCCGCTGGTAGTTCGGTTCGGTCTCGTCGAGCGCCATCAGTTGGCACTCATCAAGCCACGCCACCCACACGGTGCTGCGCCTTCCCCGCCGGGAATACGGAGCGGCCGCGATATAGCCGGCCTTACTCACGTGCGCCGAGTGGCCCACAGCGACGTGGTGTAACTGGGCACGGACCAGCGGCAGAATTCCGCTGACGGGATGCCTGAACCGAGCGAACTTTCGCCTCAGGACGTCGGGACTGGAATTCGAGCCGATGGAGACCACGGGAGACCGGGAGTCCAGCGGCTCCGCATTGGCTTCCGCCAGGGCCTCACTGAGGCAGGAGGAAAGCGAATCGTCTTCGCCATCCAGCAGGGTCGACTGCCCCAGCGGCAGGTCGGCTGCCAGCTGCAGCGAAATGAAATCACCGCCATGCATGACACCCGAGGCTTCAGGCGGACTCCACGGATATTGCAGCGGATCGATCTGGTGAGTACACACAGACATATATCGACCCTACTCCTCGCGGCTGGGCACAGGAACCGCGGGTGAGGGCGGATCATGAGCACGACGGCGGGAGGCCGGCAGATCTGCCGGCCTCCCGCCGTCGGCCGCTGGTTGAGCTTGCCGAAACCAGCCGCCGCTGAAGTCGGCCGAACCCGCTAAAACCGCGCCTCCGAAAACGGCACGCTCGGAAGGTTGCCCGCTTTCCACGGCTCGGTGGAGCGCACACCGGGAGTGTGGCCCCGGCCGTCGGTGATGACGGACCGGACGGTGGCCGAGACAACGCCGAGTCCGACGAACAGGAGGATGAGCAGTTCCATGGTGGTGCACCTCGGTTGAGTGTGTGCTGATTGGGTGATTTCAGTGTGTCCGCCCTGCGTGTGAGCAAGCGTGTGAGGCAGCGCAGACGCCGGGAAGCCGCAGCAGTACCATGGGCGGTATGGCCGAGACGTGGATCCGGCTCCTCGGTCCGCCGCGGATCGAGTCCCCTGGCACAACTCCCCCGCAGCCCCGGGGCCGCAAGGCCTGGGCGGTGCTGGCCTACCTCGCGCTGCAGGCGGACGCCACAGGCCGGTCCCGGACAGCCGCGCTGCTGTTTCCGGATGCCGAGGATCCGCTCGGCGCGCTGCGCTGGAACCTGTCCGAGCTGCGGCGGGCCCTCGACGGCGTGGAAATCGCCGGCGATCCCCTGCGGCTGGGCCGTTCAGCCGCCGTGGCGCTGCGACGCTATGCAGGCAGTCCACTCGGGCGGCCTGGGAGGACTCGATCCCCGCACGCTCGATGGCCAGTTGCTGGAAGGGCTGTCCTTCGCCGATTGTCCCGTCTTTGATTCCTGGCTGGCGGACCAGCGCTACCGCCTCGACAACGTGGTCCAGTCCCTGCTCTATGAGGCCTCGCTGGCCGCACTTGCTGCGGGCAATCCGGGTGAGGCGGTGGAGCTGACGACGCTCGCGCTGCACCGGGATCCGTTCCATGCGGATTGCAACGCCGTTCTGGTCAAGGCGCTCGTGGCACTGGGCGAGCACCGCCGGGCCCGGGAGCACGTCACCAAATGCGGGAACCTCTACCGCCAGGAGCTGGGCCTGCCGCTGCCAGCGGAAATCCGGCAGGCCCTGTCCGCTGCCGCTCCGGAGGCGGACCCCGGCATCCGTGCCACTGCGGCGACAGTGCGGTCCTATCTCGACGCCGGCGGCGCCTCACTTTGGGCGGGCGCCGTCGACCGGGGGCTGGATCAGTTACGGCTCGCCGTCGTGCTGGCCCAGCGCACCGGCGACGACCATCTGCTCGCCGAGTCCCTCGTGACGCTGTCCGGGGCGCTGATCCACCAAGCCGGCGGCCGCGGCGCCGAGGTGGCGGACTTCCTGCACCGCTGTCTCTTATACACATCTAGATGTGTATAAGAGACAGGGCCCGACGGCGCCTCCCGCACTGCCGCCGCGGCGTACCGCGAGCTGTCTCTTATACACATCTAGATGTGTATAAGAGACAGGTGCAGCGGGGCGTCCCGGACCGCGCGGCCGGCTGGCTTGACCGGGCGATGCGGGCTGCCGAGGGATTCCCCGACGAACAGGCAAGAATTCTCGGGATCCAAGGCATGCTCGCCTCGGATACCGCCCGGTATGAAGACGCCGTGACAGCGCTGACCGAGTCCGGAAGGCTCGCCGAAGAACTCCGGAACCGCCGGCAGCAGGCCTTCAGCGAGGCGCTGCTCGGCAGGGTGCGGCTGCTCCGCGGCGAACTGGATCAGGCGGCCAGTTCACTGGACCAGGCCCGCGACTGGATCGCCGGAGAACACTGGACGGCGTTCGAACCGTTTGTCGACGGCGTGCGGGGCGAAACATATCTGGCCGCCGGTCGGCTGGAGGAAGCTGCGGAACTGATCGACCGGTCCTGGGTCATGGCCGATCTGGCGGGTGACCACTGCTACATGGCGTTGGCGGCAGGCGCCGAGGCACGGCTGTTCCTGGCGCACGGCGATCTGGTGGCCGCGGAACACTGGGTTGGCCGCGGCCTTGAACCCAAGCCGTGGTACCTCTGGTATTCGGCGCGGCTGCTGGATACCGCGGCGGAAGTCGCCATCGCCGTCCGGTCCCCCCGGGCTTCAGAGTTCGTCGGGCGGCTGCTCGAACTGGCGAGCCGCAGTGGAATGCGGGAGTTCGTGGTGCGGGCCCAGTCGCACCGGGCGGTGCTCGGCGACGAGGCAGCCGCCCAGACGGTGCCCTGGCTGGCGAAGGAGATCGACAACCCGGCGTTGGAGGCGTTCCTGGCGAAGCGGCACGTTGGTTGAGACTGTCGAAACCTCCGAACAAGCACACTCGGGTTAAACAAAAGCAGGGCCCGTCAAAGACGGACCCTGCTCGAAACCTGTAAGGTTCCGGACTCAGAAGAGTTAGCTAGAAGCTAAGTCTTAGAGAGCCTGGATGTTTACAGCCTGGGGACCCTTGGGGCCCTGCTCGGTTTCGAAGGAGACCTTCTGGTTCTCTTCGAGGGAGCGGAAGCCGGAGGAAGCGATCGCAGAGTAGTGTGCGAAGACGTCCTGTGAAGAGTCATCGGGGGAAATGAAGCCGAAGCCCTTTTCAGCGTTAAACCATTTGACGGTACCAGTAGCCATTATTTTTGTCCTTCGTGAAGGTGGAGGAAAAGTCCCGACTTTCGGGTCCTCCGGTGTGGGGTGTTCAAAACCGCTACTTCAGAAGAACGCGGACTTTCGACCGCGCGTACTGCCTGAACTACCAAATACAAACACAACAACGGTCTCTACTGTACACGTGTTTCAGGGCGGGACCTACCAAAAGCCAGATGGGGCACATCCGCTCAGTACGGAAGGCAGCAGGAGACCGCCCAAACGACCCGGCTGGCACGGACGGCAGATAGCCTCGCCCGCGCCCCCGGAACGCAATATGCTTCACACAAACCAGCCCCCATTGGTCTCCCATGCGTACCGAAGGAAGAAGCCATGCAGATGCCCAAGCCGTCAGAGGCCGACAAGGAACATTTCCGCGCCGTCATGCCCACGGATCCCGACGTCGTGGTGAAGCCGATGTTCGGCAACCTTGGCGCCTTCGTCAACGGGAACATGTTCGCGGGCCTCTTCGGCCCCACCATCGGGGTGAAACTCGCGGACGCGGACCGGGAGGAACTCGAAGGCACTGAGCGGACCGTTCCCTTCGGGCCGGCTGAGCGGCCCATGGGCGGTTACACGGGATTGCCGGAGGTATGGAACGCCGAGGGCAGCGGTGATGATGCGCGGGCCAAAGCCTGGGTGGCGAAGGCCTACTCGTATGTGGCCGGGCTGCCGCCCAAGGAGCCGAAGGTTTCCAAGCCCCGGGCCAAGAAGTAGTTCATCTTCGGCCTGACATTCGTCGCTGTCACCATGGGTGCCAGGGTCCGGCGCCGGGGCCCGGTGGCTTGGCCAAAAACCATCGCCCGCTACGGCGGCCGCGCCGGCCCTCCGAAGAATAGACTGGAAAGGAGCCTTGGGCTCCTCGGATGCCTTGGCGCTACTGAAAGATAAGGACACTTCATGACACAGAATCCCGTCCCCACCGCAGAGACACCCGATACCAATGCCGGTGAAGAAGAAACCATTGGCAAGTCTGTACATCCCGGCCCGGACAAGGACGCTGAGGGGAACGAACCTGGCGCCGAAGTGGAGGATATGGATCTTTCACCTCTGGGACTCAAGGATGCCCCTGCACAGGACGAGAACGAACACAGCCTCGTCGATCCCGGAAACAGCTGATCTGACACGCTCACTTCAGCGCCGTCACCCCGGACCCCCTGCGGCGTCGTAAGGCACCCCCTTCCGCATGCCCGCCACCACATCTGCGCTTTCCTTAAGGATCGGCAATGAAGAAAGAGCTGAAGGACGCCGCGAACGCGGTCGAGGATGCGTCGAACTCCAGGGCTTTTGTGCTTGCGGCCAGGGCAGGTTTTGCCGTCAGCGGCCTGTTGCACCTTCTGGTCGGGTTCGTCGCTATCCAGTTGGCATTGGGCAAGGCGGGAAAGGCGGATCAGGCCGGTGCCGTCGCCCAACTCGCTGCCCAGCCGCAGGGGCTGCTGTTGCTGTGGGTCGGATTCGCCGCCTGCGTGGCTCTGGCACTCTGGCAAACCAGTAACGCCGTATTCGGTTACGGTCAGCTGGAGGCCAGGAAGAAGGTGGTAAGGAAGCTGTCCGCAGCCGGCAAGGCCGTCGTGTTCGCGGTCATGGCGCTGACGTTCGCTGCCTCCGCAAGCGGAAACAGCCAAACCAGCGGAAAGACGACCAGCGACTTCACCGTCTCAATCATGAAAGCACCAGGGGGCGCGTTCCTGCTGATGATCATCGGAGCCGCCATCGCCATCGCCGGCCTTGTCTTCGTGGTTCTCGGCTTCAAGGGATCGTTCAAGAAGGACCTGCAGCTGCCGCCCTCGGGCACCGCGCGGTCCGTCGTGACGGGGCTGGGAGTGGTCGGCTACATAGCGGAGGGCGTCGCACTGTTTCTGGTGGGCTTGCTGTTCATCATTTCCACCGTTCAGGCCAACCCTCAGGAGTCCACCGGCCTGGATGGCGGACTGAAGGCGCTGCGCGAGCAGCCGTACGGGGTGTATATGCTGACCGCCGTCGG
Organism: Arthrobacter sp. KBS0703; assembly: GCF_002008315.2. Taxonomy (NCBI): domain Bacteria; kingdom Bacillati; phylum Actinomycetota; class Actinomycetes; order Micrococcales; family Micrococcaceae; genus Arthrobacter; species Arthrobacter sp. KBS0703. The sequence goes on from NZ_MVDG02000001.1 coordinate 2,770,420, forward strand.
CGTCGGCCTTATCTGTTACGGCCTCTACCTGATGGTGAAGGCCAAATTCGCGCGGATGTAAGCTGGCCACCTTCACCGGCCGAGTGAAGAATCCCGAAAACATTGACGTTTCGGCGGTCATCCGGTTGCGGGCGGATGTGCTGTGGAAGCCTAGGGCAGGACAACATTCACGAGTTCTGACCGGCCGCCTGTCTCCAGGTCCTCTGTAAGCACCAGCGAACCAACCTGCGGGCAGTAATACTTATGCTCCCGCGAGTTCTTTTCGAGGGGCGTCCAGTCGTAGACCTTGACGCAATCGGTGTATGTGCCTGATTTGGTGGTGACGGTCTCGCCGGTAGCGACGGTGTCCCGCATGTCTTCCGCGTTACCAACGTAAAATTCCTGCCTGTAGGAGTCGCCGACGCGCTGTTCGGCCTTCATCCAGATGCCGGCTTTTGCCCCGTCTTTTCCGTGGAGAAAGCTGCCCGAGTGGTGCAGCAACATCCCATTCCAGTAGTTGTTCACGTCCTCGCCGAAGTACCACACGTCGCCGTTCTTGTGTTGCGCCAAGTAGTCCCGGGTTTCCTTTACGAGCTGCCCGTTCTTGTACTCCTTATCCAGATACACCACCGTCTCAACACCCTCTATGGTCATGGTCTCCTGCAGGATTTCGATTTCGATCCTCTCGGTGACTGTTCCTTGCGCGGTAGTTTCGTAGGTCAGTTTTTTGCCGACAGGGAGGGCGAAGTATTTATTGGTGATTTTCGTGGTGAAATCGGCGGGGTTGACCTGTGGGTTGTACTCCGCGGCCCTACTCCTTTTTGTGTTGTCGAAGGCAAAAAGTGTCGCCCCGCCAACCACCAGCAGCAGGACGATGACTCCAAAGAAGATTTTGGTTCGTGAATTCATGACCTTTCCCACTCCTTCTGAGTAGAAATTCCTGTAGGGGGTCAGAGCACCGTTGCTTGCCCATGGCCATAGGAAAAAGGTATTGCAGTCCGACCTGAACCAGAACACCCTCTGCGAACATGCTCTTGGAGAGGCCCCGCCTCCCCGTAGCGTCAGTGAAGATGTTCGACGGCGTCCTGGTCGCCGTGGCGCTTCCCGCCACTTTCATCGTCGCCCTGGTAATCGTGGCCGCCGTCATGAGAGCCCGGGACGTCCGGCGCCGCGGCCCGGTCCGGCGCTTCAGCCGCCAGCAGCGCTGCGAAGGCATGGCACGGGCTGCCGGCCAGTGCGAGATGGAGGCGGGCTTCCGCCGTCGTTGTTCCCGGCCGGCAGAGCACGGCGACCATTTCTATCCGTGGTCCAAGGGCGGGTCCACCAGTCTGCAGAACTTCGTCGCCGCGTGCAGCAGATGCAACCGCGCGAAAGGCGCGCAGATACCGTCGCCAGCGCAGCAGGAAAGACTGGAACGACGACGGCGGACGTACGTCGCGCTCGACGGCGCGGCCGCCGTCGGCGAACGGCAGCCGCTCCCCTAGCCAGCCGGACCTGAACCAGCACTCAGACAGCAACGCGGGGTCACTTGGCGCCCAATTTGCCGCCTTGATTGGGCGCCAACTGACCCCGCGTTGCCCGGCTGTCCGCCAGAAACCGAGTCCGCTGCTGTGAGCGACAGAGGCGGGGCTGAGTGCCCTCTCGCCAGGCTAAGCGCCCTAACACCCGAAGCCGAGAACTCCGCTGCCGCCGCCCCGCAGACAACGTCAGTTCCGACCTCTACAACGAGCATTCTCACGCAGGCGCGTCGACGCTCCTGCTCCGTCTGTGGGCAGCGTGAAGCTGCCTTGGACGGACCATGAATGGGGATGGCTGATCATGAGCAACGGCGCACCTGACGTTAGTTCAGAACCCCGCGCCGTCCCACCACGGAAGCCTGCCAAACCGCCGCGGATCGGAACAGCGAAGGAACATCCGGCGTCGGCAAACGAACGCTCCGCCGTGCGTGCCTCGGGCACCATCGCAGCGTCAGCGCCGCCGCTCGACAACTACGCGGCGTTCCTCGGCCGGCTGGACGCAGCAGCCGGGAGGCTCACGCCGCGGCGGGATGCCCTGACCACGGCCCTTGGTGCTGCGGAGCTGCTCCACCACCAGAACCACGCAGGGCTCGAGCTTTGGGGCCAGCGCCTCTCCCGCATCAAATCCTGGACCAGCACACCGGCAACCGGGAGGCGCGGACTTACAGCACCCTGAGGGAGCTTCACGACATTGCCATCAAGATGAAGCAGATGTTCGGCAGCCGAGCGGAGCGCGTACAGCAGGTGTGCAACGTGATCAGGGCCCGCCGGGTTCAGATCAACACGTCTCTGTTTGAGCTGGAGAAGAGCAAGGTCAAATTAACGTCGTCCAAGATGCTGGCGCAAGAGCGCGAGAATCTCAGCAAGGTGGTCGCCGATCTTTCGGTCACCGGTGAGGGCATCAGCCACGGTTTCCCGGACCCTGGCCTACAGGAAAGTCTGCGGGAGGCGCGGGAAGCAATCATCCTGGCCGAAGCCCTGCTGGAAGTGAAAGGGAACTGAACATGCAAATTCCACGGACCGAGCACCGGGAAATCTGCAGCTTCACTTCGAAGGAATGGACCGGCAGGCCGGCCGACGGCGCGGGCGCCATGTTCGGCGGCTTTTCAATTGTCGGCTTCGTCCTGTGCCTGATCCTGATGCTGTTCGTGCCCGGCCTCCGGGACGTCGGCGCCACCATGCTGTTCGTCGGGATCTTCGCCTCGACTTTCACGGTCCTGGGCATCCTGGGCACGGGTTCGAGCGAGCGCGCGTTTCTGCAGCGGCTGACTGCCGCTGTGAATGAAGTGATTCTCGAACTCACGGCGGACAGGGCGAACCAGCTTTCGACTGATGAGCTCCGCTCACTGCTCGTCGACGGCGGGAGCCTCCCGCGGCTTGTGAACGGGGTGTCCGGTCTGCACCTGAAGGTCATCCCGGAGCCCACGCCGAAGCCCAAGCCGAAGCAGATTGCCCCGCCGAAAACTGACGCGGTCACCACGACCCGAATCGTCATCGCGGGCACGCCACCCGATTACGGCATTGGCAGTTTCGACCGGCTCCTCGAAACCGCTACCAATGACCCGGGATTCAATTCCTCCGCCACCTAGCAGTGACGGTTGGCCAGCTTCCTCAGCCGGCGGGCTCATCAACCGGAACGTAGTCGCCGTGGCGGTGGACGATCTTCCATTCCCCGGCTTCGCGGCGGTAGACATGGGTGACGCGAAGCTTGGTGGACTGGGGCGGGCCGCCGTCGACCGACAGGTTTGCTCGTTCAAAACCGACCGTATACGCAAGATCCCCGCTGGCTCCCGCCGCAAGAAGTTCGAAACTGTAGGCGGTGCAGTGGGAGAACCGGGAGGCAACCCAGCGGAAGGTCCGGCTGACCGTGTCCCACCCCGAATCGGACATCCCCATGGCACCCAACAATGTGACCGGGTCGGCGCGTGACCACAGGGCAATCCTCGGCTCCGCATCGCCGTTGTGAAGCGCCGCTTCCGCCGCTATCTGGCGGTCCAGCATCGCGGTCAGGAAATCCTCGAGTTCGCCCATGCCCTTCTCCTTCGCCGGTCCACAGAGCATCGTTGTCGCGAAACAACGCTTTCCCGGCCAGACTGGCAGCTCCCGGGAACGGCGTCAACGCTGGCCGGGTCCCGTCAGGGCGAGCAGGAGCGTCATCCACGGGAACGTTGTCCGCGAGCGCCACGGCCACTGCGCAAGGTCGTTGCCGGCTTGCGGTCCCCCGGAGCATTCTTGGGGAATGGGTTCGCATGGTGGGGACGGCAGGGCTGGGATCGATGCTGGTCTGGTGGCGTGGATTCCCCGGCTCGCCCCGTCTATGCCGGTGGCCGTGCCCGTGCTGTCGAAACTCTTGGACTTCGACGACGGGACTACGTCACGCTCCCTGTTGGCGGGGTTCGTCCTGGCCGGGAACGTAGTATTTCCGGCCGTCGAAGGGCCCACCGCCGCCGCGCTCGGGGACAAGACACTGACCTACAAGAACACCGGCACGGTGGAAAGTTCGGTCCGCTCCGGGCTGACGGACACCATCGATGCCCTATCCAAGCGCATCGCCCGAGCCTCGGAAAGCGCCGTCCGGCTGATGGCGGACTTCCGCAGTAAGTACGTGGAGAGCGTGCTGATGGACGAAGAAACACTGCTGTCCCATCGCGATGCCTGGGCAACGGAGCCGTCACCATCTACGGCGGCCCTGACCAGGCTGACTCCTGGGGAAGCAGCGCTCTACGAAGGACTCGGGAACGACACCTATGGATCATCCGTCCGCCTGGAACAGGAGCTGATCCGCTGGGACTGGGCGCGAAGACGTCTTGCCAAGCCCGTTTGAGCTGTGGATGCGGTCGGCTGGCGTTCCGCTGCCCGCTGCTAGTCAAAGTGGATCAGCACGGAGGCCCCGGGATTGCCCGGAGGCTTTACTGGGCCATGCCCTCCGGACCGTAGAGGAATTCCCTGGCGTGTGCGACAGCTTTTTTAAACGCGTCGTTGCGAAGGGCGATCAGGTGTTCCGTGTCGCCATCCGCCGGTTCCAAGTAGCCGGTAAAGCCGGGCCGCAGCACCCAGATGTCACCGGCGGGCGGCAAATAGAAAACACCGAACGAGCGGTGCTGCTGGTCATCCTCTGTCCAGATGGGAACCACGGCCAGTGCCGCACCGGTCCCGGGATTGACCCACTGGGCCCGGGGCAGTGGCTGTTCATGGGCTTCCGGGTCCAGGAACGGTGCCGTGCCCTGTCCCCAGCGTTGCTCGAAGCGTTCGTAAAACGCCGGAAAGAGGTGGGAGTCGTAGCGGCGCCAGTCACTCATTTCTTAAGTCTCCTTCCTTCATCGGGTGTAACTTCCCGGCCCATGGCCCGTTCTCCCACCGGACCGGCGATGCGCGGTCGGGCTGGGGCGGTTCCGGCGGAAGCCGCCCCGGCCCTGCCCGGCAGCGCCGCTAGCTCGCGATCTCGCGGGACTGGTCCTGCTTGCTCTCGATCGAGATTTTGCGTGGCTGAGCCTGTTCAGCCACGGGGATACGAAGGGTCAGGACTCCCGCGTCGTAGCTCGCCGCGACATTCTCCGTGTCCAGCGTGTCGCCCAGGATCAGTTGCCGGTTGAAGACCCCGCGCGGCCGTTCCGAAGCGATGAGCTCGACGTCGGGATCTGCGGGGTCCCTACGCTCCGCCCGGACGGTGAGCACGTTGCGTTCCACACTCAGGTCCACGGAATCCGCAGTGACGCCGGGAAGGTCAAAGGCTACGACGAAGTGGCCGTTTTCCTGCCAGGCATCCATCGGCATCGCCGCCGGCCGGGCAGTTGTTCCAAAGACCTGCTGGGTCAGCCGGTCCAACTCACGGAACGGGTCCGTCCGCATCAACATCATTTCCCACTCCTTCAGCATGGGTTGTTCGAATGGCCTTGTATTGCGCCGCATCAATTTTCTATGTCAGCGGGTACAGATTTTTTATAACATCGGTGCCATAGTGGTGCAAGAGGTACTTTCGAAAATTCCGGCGAGAACAAGAACCAGAGGGAGTCGGCGCATCATGGCAGGACGAGCGGCCGACGCACCGCAGGACCGGAACAGGGGTGTCCACGCCATCTCGGTGGTAGCAGAACTCATCGGAACCGGACAGCAAAACATCAGACTCTACGAACGTAAAGGTCTGCTGACGCCCGAGCGGACATCCGGGGGTACGCGGCAATACAGCGAATCCGGCCTCGCCGTTCTCCGCAGGATCGGCGAGTTGCTTGAAGAGGGCCTGAACCTCGCTGGCATTGCCAGGGTCCTGGAACTGGAGGCCGAGAACGCCAGGCTCACCCGCAAGCTGCAGCACCCACGCTCGAGGCCGGCCACTCAACCGCCCGACACGAATCGCTGAGCCCTTGCCACCATGCGGGTCTCCTCGCCAGATCCATCCGAATAAGTACTCCGGCATCCTGATACCGTGCTCCGCCTATAAGGATGCTGGGAGGTCCTCGGGGTCCTGGATGTCGCGGAGGTGGGCGACCAGGGCCTGTTCGGGACGCCCAGGCCTCTCGACCAAATGCACGAGCAGCGAGACGCGAGTGTCCGGATCGAGGTCCGGCTGCGCGAGCAGGTCCGCAATGAGGCGATTGAGCTGGAACTGCAGGAGTCCCCCGCACGGAGCCGGAGCCGGAGCCATCGGGGCCGGCGCCGAAACCGCGGGCACCGGCCCTGGTAGCGGCAGGTCGCGCCACAGCCGGGGATTGGCGGGCGGCTGGAGTTGGAAGAGCGTCACGGGTCGTGCCTTTCGCCGGTGCCGGCCATGCCCGGCCCGTGCGGCCGTTCACACCGGCGAGCTGCCGGTGATCCCCGGTCTGCAAGAGGATCCACCTTTATCTGTCCCTCCATATGCTTGCGGCAACTGATGATGATTTCCCGGCGAACCTTGGAGACCATGGGGGCCCGTCTTGCCCAGGGGCCGGTGCCCTCCGCCCCGGGAACCGGGGCGGCGTTTCGGTAGCGGAGGAATTTCGGCCCACAAGGTTCGTCGGGTTTTCCCAAGGGGAACTCTGGGCGAACGTCGGGTTAACTGCCCTAAAAACCGCCGATCGGTGCCTAGATCATCTGGATACTGGAAGACATGACTACCTTTACTCGTCGTCAAGTACTGCGTTCAGCGGGGGTCGCCGCCGTGGCGGGAGCCGTGACTTCGGGCTCTCCGGCGGGCGCGTTTGCCGCCTCCCAGAACGGCGTCTTTGGCCACGGCATCGCCTCAGGAGATCCCATGCCGGGGAGCGTGCTGCTGTGGACCCGTGTGACGCCCACTCCGGAATCACTACCCGGCAGCGGTGCCGGCCCGGACGTTTCCGTCCGATGGGAAGTATCCACCGATGCCGCGTTTACGAAAGTGGTGGGCCGAGGTACTACTTCGACTGGCCCGGGCCGCGACCACACCGTCAAGGTCATTGCAGGCCGACTGCTTCCGGCCACGAACTACTGGTACCGGTTCACTCTCGGACAGGAGATTTCACCCGTGGGCCGCACCCGCACGGCACCGGCGGCAGGAGCCCCGGTTGACCGGCTGAAGTTTGGTGTGGTGTCCTGCGCCAACTGGCAGGCTGGCTATTTCTCCTCCTACCGCCACCTCGCCGCCCGAGGTGATCTCGACGCGGTGCTCCACCTCGGCGACTACCTCTATGAATACGGACCGGGCGAATACCAGTCACGCGGCGTGGTGGTCCGTCCCCACGACCCCTCGCACGAGATGACCCAACTGGCCCACTACCGCCGCCGCCACGCCCAGTACAAGACCGATCCCGACCTGCAGGCCCTGCACGCCGCCGCACCGTTCATCGTGACCTGGGACGACCATGAATCGGCCAACGACGCCTGGAAGGGCGGGGCCGAGAACCACACCGAGGGTGCCGAAGGGGCGTGGAGCGAGCGGTTTGCGGCGGCGCACCAGGCCTACGCCGAGTGGATGCCCGTGCGCTACGAACCGGGCGGCCAGATTTACCGCCGGCTGGACTTCGGTTCGCTGGCCAGCCTGTCCATGCTGGACCTGCGTTCCTACCGGGACCAACAGGCCGCCAACGGTGCAGACTCTTCGATCAGCAGCCCCGTCCGTACCATCACCGGCGCCGCCCAGATGGACTGGCTGCTGGGCAGCCTCAAATCCACAGGCCCCCAATGGAAGCTCGTGGGCAACCCCGTCATGATTGCCCCCGTCCGGGTGCCCTCGACCCTGAGCACCTCCGAACTGGCTGGCGTCCAGAAGCTGATGGGTGGCACCAACATCAGCGGAGTCCCTTACAACGTGGACCAGTGGGACGGCTACGAAGCAGACCGTAACCGCGTGGTCCGCCACCTGCGGGACAACGCCGTCAAGGACACCGTATTCCTCACCGGCGATATCCACTCCGGCTGGGCCTGCGACATCCCCGCGGATCCCTCCACCTACCCGGCCACCGGCGATTCCGTGGCCGCAGAGCTGGTATGCACCTCCGTCACGAGCGATAACCTCGACGATATCCTGAACGTTCCGCCCCGGACCGGATCCGTCGCGGTCGAGAACGCCATCAAGGCAGCAAACCCGCACGTGAAGTACCTGGACTTCGACTCGCACGGATACTCAGTCGTTGACGTGACCCCTGCCGGAGTCCGGATGGACTGGTATGTCCTGGCCGAACGCACCTCGGCCAGCTCCGGGTCCACGCTGTCCACGTCGTTCAATGTTCAAGCCAACACCGGCAAAGTCACGCCGACACGGGGAGGACTCCAGTGAGCCGTTCACCGCAGCAGGGCGCGCCCGCAAGCAACAGAATTTCGACGCCGGGGCGCCGGCAGTTCCTGCAAGTCGCCGCTGCCGGAGGTGCCGCCGTCGTGCTGTCCGCCGCGCAGGGAACAGCGTGGGCCGCGCCGGCGGCGGGACGGACGCGCAGTTACGTGCTCGTGGTGGACGGCTGCCGGCCGGACGAGATCACAGCCACCTTGACTCCGCGGCTGGCCAGCCTCCGTGCGGACGGCAGGAACTTCCCGGCCGCACGTTCCCTGCCAGTGATGGAAACCATCCCTAACCACGTGATGATGATGACGGGCGTCCGCCCGGACCGCTCCGGCGTTCCTGCCAACTCGATCTTCGACAAGACCGAAGGCGTGGTCCGCGACCTTGACCGGTCCACGGACCTCCGCTTCCCTACCCTCCTGGAACGGGTGCAGGAGCGCGGGCTCACGACCGGATCTGTGCTCAGCAAGAAGTACCTTTACGGCATTTTCGGGACCCGCGCCAGCTACCGCTGGGAACCCCAGCCGCTGCTGCCAGTCACCGGGCACGCGCCCGACGCCGCCACGATGGACGCCCTGCTCGCGATGGTCAGCGGGCCGGACCCGGATTTCGTGTTCACCAACCTGGGCGACATTGACCGCGTAGGCCACTCCGACGTTTCCGGCACCACGCTGCGGGCAGCGCGTGAGGCTGCCCTTGCGGACACCGACGTGCAGGTGGGGCGCTTTATCGACCACCTCAAGAGCACCGGCAAGTGGGAGTCCAGCGTAGTTATGGTGCTCGCGGACCATTCCATGGACTGGTCCATTCCCACGAACGTCATTTCGGTCGACCTGATCCTGCAGTCCCGCCCGGATTTGCAGAACAGCATCAAAATCGCCCAGAACGGCGGTGCTGACCTGCTCTACTGGACCGGCTCCGAAGCAGACCGCACGGCTGGTTTGGCCGCCGTCGAACAGCTTGTAAGGGCCCATGAGGGCGTGCTGTCCGTCAACAGGCCGGCCGACCTCCGGCTGGGCACCGAGGCCGGAGACCTCGTAGCCTTCTGCCGCGCCGGCTGGCGCTTTTCCGACCCATACGTGGCCTCGAATCCGATTCCGGGTAACCACGGTCACCCCGCAACGGAGCCCATTCCCTTTTTCATCTCCGGCGGCAGCCCGCTGGTGGCGAAAGGGACGGTTTCGTCCGAAGCTGCCCGTACCGCCGACGTCGCGCCGACCATCGGCGGGATCTACGGCCTAAAGCCGCCTGCAGGCGGCTACGACGGAACCGCCCGGGCTCTGCACTAACGCGTCCGCCCGGCCGGCCGGCCCGTACCTGTCTCTTATACACATCTAGATGTGTATAAGAGACACTGCCGCGCGGCGCCGCGCGTACCCGGACCGGCGCGCTGAAGCGGGAGGCGCGGCGGGCGATGTGGTGGCTGTCTCTTATACACATCTAGATGTGTATAAGAGACAGGGGGAACACTGGGGAGTCGCTGCCCGGCCCTGGAGAAGAACCACTGCTTGGCGACCTCCACCAGGACCAGGTACACCGCCGCCATGGCCAGCAGGGCCAGGAAGAACGGGACCGGGAGGGGATCGAACCCCAGCACGCCCGCCAGCGGCGAAAGCGGCAGGAAGATGCCCAGGGCAACCACGCCCACCGAAGCGACGATCAGGCTGGCGGAAGGCCGGCTGCGCAGGAACGGCACCCGCCGGGTTCGGATGGCGAAAATGATGAGGGTCTGCGTGGCGATGGATTCGATGAACCAGCCGGCCCGGAACTCCCCCGGGACTGCGTCAAATGCGAACAGCATCAGGGCGAACGTGGCGAAGTCGAAGAGCGAGCTGATGGGCCCGAAGAGGACCATGAACCGCCGGATGAAGGCAATGTCCCAGTGAGAAGGGGCCCGGAGCTGTTCCTTGTCCACGCGGTCGCCCGGAATGGCCAGCTGGCCGGTGTCGTAGAGCAGGTTGTTGAGCAGGATCTGGCCCGGCAACATGGGCAGGAAGCTCAGCACCACGGAGGCCGTGGCCGCACTGAACATGTTGCCGAAATTGCTGGACGTTCCCATCAGCACGTACTTGATGGTGTTCGCGAAGATCCGCCGGCCCTCCATCACACCTTCGGCCAGAACGCCCAAGTCCTTGTCCAGCAGGACGACGTCGGCCGCGTCCTTGGCAACATCAGTGGCGCTGTCCACAGAGACGCCGATGTCCGCTTTGTGCAGGGCCAGGGCATCGTTGACGCCGTCGCCCATGAAGCCGACGGACCCACCGCTTTGGCGCAGCAGGCTGATGATGCGTGCCTTCTGCTCCGGGGAAACGCGCGCGAAGATGGTTGCGGTCCGGGCGGAGGCCGCGAGCTCGTCGTCGGACAGCGCGTCAATGTCGGCACCGGTCAGGGTCCCACCGGAGCGCACGCTGAGGTCCGCGCAGACTCTCTCCGCGACTTTGGCGTTGTCGCCGGTGGCGATTTTCACCGAGATTCCCAGTGCGGCCAGCTGGTCCAGGGACGCCTTGGCCTTGGCTTTGGGCCGGTCCAGGAAGATGAGGAAGCCGGCCAGGGCGAGGTCGCGCTCGTCGGCCGGGGTGATGGTCGACTGCCCCGGGGCGGGGCGGGAGGCCACCGCGATTACCCGGGAGCCGGCGTCGAACTGTTCGTCCAGCATGGCCTGCACGGCAGGAAGGGTGGGCCCGCAGAGGGCCAGAATGTCCTCGGGGGCGCCCTTGGTGACCAGGCGTGCGGTGCCGCCGGCCTCCCGCACCAGTACGGTGGTGCGCCGTCGCTGGTGGTCGAAGCCCACCAGGTCCAGACGCTCGAAGCGCGCCGGATCAAAGCCGGATGCCCCGGGGCTGTCCCAAAGCGCCGCGTCCAGCGGGTTCTGACCTGCCGAGGAGGATCTGGCTTCGGCGTAGTCCGCTTCGGTGGCCAGCAGCCCCATGGTGAGCAGGCCGGCGTCGGACGTCTCCGGGGTGGCCGGAAGGGCCGCCGTGAAACTGACGCGCCCTTCTGTCAGGGTGCCGGTCTTGTCCGTGACCAGGATGTCCATGTCCCCCAGGTCCTCGATGCAGACCAGCCGTTTGACCAGGACCTTCCGCCTGGCCAGCTGGCGGGTGCCGGTGGCCAGGCTGGTGCTCACGACGGCGGGGAGCAGCTGCGGCGTGATGCCCACTGCGATGGCCAGGGAGAAGAGGAGCGATTCGATGAGCGGGCGCTGCAGCAGGAGGTTGGCGATGAAGATCAGGGTAGTCAGCCCGATGGCCACCTGCAGCAGCAGGAACGAGAACCGCCTGAGCCCGAGCTGGAATTCGGTCTGCGGCTGCCGTTCCCCCAGTCCCAGGGCGATGCGGCCGAATTCGGCGCGGCCACCGGTGGCCACCACCACACCGGCGCAACTGCCGGACTGGATGACGGTGCCCATGAAGACGCAGGAGGCGAGGTCACCCAGGGCGGCTCCGGCCGCCACGGGCGCCGGGTCCTTGGTGGCCGGCAGGGATTCCCCCGTCAGGATGCTTTCATCGCACAGGAGGTTCCTGGTGTTCAGGAGCCGGATGTCGGCGGGGATGATGGCGCCCAGGGACAGATGGACGACGTCGCCGGGCACGAGGGTGGTCACGTCCACGTCCTTGGTGGTTCCGCCGCGGAGCACCACGGCGCGGTGGGTGACGCGGGAGTGCAGGGCCTCAGAGGCTCGTTCGGCGCGGAACTCGTTGGTAAAGCCCAGCCCCACGCTGACCAGGAGGATCACGCCGATCACGATTGAGTTGGTGGCATCGCCCAGAAACAGGGACAGCCCGGCCGTGATGAGCAGCAGGATAAGGATGGGGCTGGCGAACTGCCGGCCCAGCACTGCCCAGCCGTTGGCGCGGTGGGTACGGACGGCGTTGGGTCCCAGCTCGGCAAGGCGCACCGCTGCTTCCTTGTCGGACAGGCCTGCCGGCCCGGAGGCCAGCTGCTCAACCACCTGCTCGGCCGCAAGGCTTGCGGCGTCGGTGATGGGCAGCTGGTGGAAACTCCGCTCGCGGACGTTGAGCTCTGCCATGCCGGTTCCGTTCGGACAACGTCGGGATCCGGATACCCGGTTCACGGCTAAGCGTACGACGCAGAGCTGAGTAAACCCTCCCGCCGCCGAAACCAAGCCCGCCGGTTGCCAGATTCAGTTGCCGTTGTAACGGGCAAGCGCTTCCATGTAGACGGCGGCGGTTTCATAGTCGCCCCTAGCGGTGTACTTGGCGATGATGTTCGCCAGGTCGCGTTTAATGACCCAATGCGCGTCGTACGGTTCACGAGAACGGGGAACGAAATCGTTCATGATGTCCCACCTGCTTGCGCCTCTTCACGCTCCAGCAGATAGAGCAGAAATGCCGCCTGCTTGTCGATTTCCCTCTGTTTGCGCGGGGAAATCCAGTCCAGCAATTCTTGATCGTCAGCCATGATGTCCACTCCTTCCGGCTATGAATTGATGGTGACCCCGTTCAGGCAAGATCGGCGAAAGTTTCACGAAAGATAGGCGAAGGTCTTGCCGGCGGCAGCTTTGGCCCGGCCGAACGTGACACCCGAACGTGCGCTTTTCCGCAGTGGACGCGTCGCCTACATAGATCCGCTGACCTTGTCCAACAAACGCGTCACACCCCGCGGTACGCTGGACTTCCCCGACCAAACGCAAGCGAGGCATAACGTGCTCGAGGACGCCGCCAGGTTCCTGTCCCAGCCGGTGCAGGCCCAGCCCGGCTCACCGCTCCGGGTTGCCGTGTACTCCCGGATCGCCGAGGCCATCCGCAACAACCTGCTGACGCCGGGCTCGATGCTGCCCACGGAAACCGAGCTCGGCACGGACATGAAGGTCAGCCGCACCGTGGTCCGCGAAGCGCTCATGCTGCTCGAGGAGGACGGCCTCATCCGGGCCCGCCGCGGCGTCGGCCGGTTCGTCTCCGACACCCTCCCCCGCATCGGCATCGAGCGGATCCGCCCCTTCGAGGAAGTCCTCGGCGGCCCAGGGCAGCACATCGAGATCAAACGCGTCCAAAGGGAGCGGCAGCCCGCCTCCGAGTTCGTCGCCCCCGGCATCGGTGTCGAACCCGGCGCCGACTGCTGGCTCTGGGAGTCCGTCCTGATCCGCGACGGCGAGGCCATCGCCCACCTGCAGGAGAACATCTCCGCCGGGCCGGTCAGCTTCGCCAGCGGTTCCGCTGCCGCCGCCACGTTGGAGCTCGACGACGACGGCGGCACCACGCTGCTCGCGGCGCTCTACAAACGCGGTGGCCGGGTTCTGGGACCGGGCGAATGCCAGATTGGCCTGAGCCAGGTAGGGCCCAGCCGGGCCAAGCTCCTGGACCTGCGCGCATCGGATCCGGTCCTCGTGCTGACGCAGTACGTCAGGCACGCGAACCGGCCCTTCTACCTGGCGAAGTGCCTCATCCCGGACCGCGTCGGGCACCTCTCCGTGATGCAGTCCCTCCAGTCCTAGACCCAAGGACCGGAAACTACCGGACGGCTCTGTCTGCGTTTACGCGGCCGTGGGCCCAGTAGGTACCAGTGCCGGAAATGGGGTCTGCGGTTGATTCGACGTTTGCGCGGACTGACGTGTTCGTTGCGCCGGGGTGGGAGCTCCAGGCAAGCGCGGCCGTGGCGGCGACGATCGGTGAGGACATCGAGGTCCCGTTGCCGACGTCGTAACCGAAAGAGCGGTTGTTCTGCGTCCCGAGGACGAACGTGTGGTTCGGGAAGGTTGAGTAGACGTTGACTCCGGGTGCTGCGATGTCCACCCAGCTGGCACCGTAGGTCGAGAACGATGCTTTGGCGTCGGTGTTGTCGGTAGCGGCGACGGCAATGACGTTGGGGTATGCGCCGGGGTAGATTTTGGTCTGGTTACTGCCGTTGCCTGCCGCGGCAACGAGCACCACACCATTACTCCAGGCGTTATTGACGGCAGTTTCGAGTGTGCGTGACGCCCGCACTCCGAGGCTCATATTGATAACCTTCGCACCGTTATTGACGGCCCAGTTGATCCCGTTTGCAAGGGTTGAGCTGGATCCAACACCGGTGTCGTTCAGCACCTTTCCAGCCAGAATCGTGCAGCCCGGGCATACACCGGCCACACCAACGGTATTGTGACTGGCCGCGACGATACCGGCCACGTGGGTGCCGTGGCCGTAATTGTCTTCATTGGTTGCCGAACTACTGAAATTGGCCCGTAGTACAACCTTCGGGTTGATGTCGGGGTTGTCGCTGGCAACACCCGAATCAAGAACGGCGACTTTGATGCCGCTACCTGTCGTGACGTTCCACGCTTCGACGGCGTCCACATCAGCGTCCACCGTGCCCCCTGCTACAGATAAGGTGCCGGCAGTGTTGGTAAATGACTGGCCATTGTTTTGCAGGGCGTACTGGCGGGGGAAATACTCGTCCGCTGTAGAGGCAGTAGCGAGCTCGTCCGGCTCGGCGTAGTCGACAGCCGGGTTCCGGCTTAGGGCGTCGATGAGTTGAAGCTCTTTGCCGGCCGGCACTTTGATGAGCTGAGCGCCGGTGCTGCCGATACTGGGGCCCGCACTGAGGCCATGCTGGCGCAGTACGCCGGCTGCCGCGCCTTTGTCGCGGAAGTTCACCATGATGTGCCCCGCAATGTGTGACGGCTGGGCCGCCGCATTGCTCGGGAGTGCGTTGCTTGGGGCTACGGCGTTGCTCGGGGCAGCGAACGTGATTGCGCCACAGCCTATGACTACCGCCGCGAAACTAGCTATAACGATTCTCTTCATGGGGAGTATCTTGCTTCAATCTGCACTGGCTAGATAGTGACTTCCGGAAAGTTACCCCCGCGGCCTGCCGTCATTTACTGTTAAAGGCACCTGGGCTGGTAGGCCGGATCAGCGGGACCGGACGCATTACCTAGCGCGTGGGCCACAATCTGGTGCACCACGGGGTCGTTCGGCGTCTGGTCGTGTTCGAAGACATCGGCCGGGCACTTGTCCTGGATGGTGATGTTGGTGACCTGCCGCGCGGGGCCGTTAAGGAACTGGCTGTTGTAGGGGACCACCACTTCGTCGTGGACCGTGGAGACGACGGTGTAGGAGGGCCCCGCAACAGTGTCCCCGATGGAGTTGAGCTTCTGCATGAAAGCCGACCCTGCCTGCTGGTCGGCGCAGGCGGCACAGCCCAGGCCGGTGTAGTTCGGATCCGGGACAACGCCCGGCGACGGGACGATCACACCTTCGGTGCCGTGGTTGGAGGGTGCGATACCAATGAGGTGATGAACATACTTGGCGCCGCCGAGAAAGCCCATGTAGTAGCGGGGCATCATGCCGCCTTGGCTGTGGCCCACGAGGTCCACCTTCTTGGCGCCAGTGGCGCTGCGGACCGCATCCACGAATGGCGCCAGTTCCTGCGCAGACTTGGCCACCGGGGCGGTGGCATACACTCCGTTCGTCTCGCCGTAGTTGAGGGCGAAGACGCAGTACCCGGCGCTCTTGAGGTGGGGCGACAGGGTGGACCAGTTCTTCTCCATGCTCTCGAAGGTGCCCGGCACCAGGATGACCGGATAGGGATGCGCGGCCGTTGGTTTGCAGGACCAGTCGTTGGCTCCCGGCGGGGAAATCTCAACGAGGCCTGCTTGGGCTGGAGCCGCAGCCAGGGACAAGGCAAGGGCGGCGGCAGCGGTAACGGACAGGGCTCTGGTGAGCAGCGACATGAAAACCTCTTTGTTCGTGTGTCTGGGGCCGGGGGCAGGAGCAAGACCTAGTTCAGCGTCTGAGCCAGTGCTTGCCCCGGGTACTCAAATGTAGGCAGCCCGGAGTCCGGTACGGCCATGATTTTGCACGGATGTGCGCGGAAATCGGCTGTCTGGCGAAGCCTGTCTGCCCTGACGTGACGCTCCGGCCTAACCCAAAGCTACTGGTCAGTAGCTTTTATCGCAGGACGGCGGCCAGGGAGAACCGCCAGACGCATCTGCACAAACGTGCAATGCGGGTATGGCACTCAAGCAGGTCACGGAACGTCGGATGTTGCTGCCGAGGAATTCTCCGGCGAGAGCAGGAATCCATGGAGCAGCGAGGCCGTGCCCTGCAGGTGATCCAGGGCAGCGCGGTAGGCGCCGTCCGCATCGCCGCGGAGTATGGCGTCGATGATTTCCTGATGCTGCCGGTTGGAATGCTCAAGGTTGGGCTCCAGGAACGGGATGCGGTCCAGAAGGTCACTTACCCGTGCACGCGCGTCTGCAACGGCGGCAACCAGGCTTGGCGATCCACTCACCTCTGCGATGGCCACGTGGAACCTCGCATCCTTCGGCCTGTACAGTTCCGCGGGTGCCCCTGCCACGTCAGCGAGGGTGTTCAGCAGATGGCGCCTCTGCCCGGGAGACAGCATGGCCTGCGCGGCCAGCGATGCTGCGGCCGGTTCCAGCACGGCGCGGTAGGTTAGAACGTCATTGACCTCCGCAGGGTCGAGGCCTGCAGCGCCCCTCAACTCCCCCAGCCTCCGCGCCGAGACGTAGGTTCCGCCGGACCTGCCGCGGCGGACTTCCACGTAGCCGGCCTTTTGGAGCTCCGCCAGGGCGTCGCGCAGCGTTGCCCTGGATACTCCCAGCAATTCCGAGAGCTCGCGCTCGGCAGGTAATTTGTCACCCACGCCGAAAAGCCCCAGCTTGATGTTCTGGAGCAGCCGTTCGATGGTTTCCTCGAAGGCGTTCCCATGCCGGACCGGCCGTATGAGCCTAGTGGGGACCCCAAGCAATGCCTCTTCCATAACCCCATCCTAGCGCGGTCTAATAACAGGCCTATGATTCACCCGGTTTTAGGCGTAAGCCTGGCCCATTTCGGTGAAATTCACCATCACCCTTGACTCCTTGCGGTGATGTGCACCACACTGGCAAAGGACTTTTGGACTAATTACAGACCATTAAGACCCTTGAAAGAAGGGAAATCCCATGTCATTACGTCCCTCGGAGCAGCCCGTCAACGACGACCAAGGCTACCTCCATCACCGTCAACTCAAACGTGGAGCGGCCGGATGGGTCCTGCTGGCAGGGCTCGGAGTCGCCTATGTGATCTCCGGAGACTTCGCCGGCTGGAACCTGGGCCTGGCCCAGGGCGGCTGGGGCGGCCTGCTCATCGCATTCATTCTGATGGGCATCATGTACACGTGCATGGTGTTCGGTCTGGCCGAACTGTCCTCCGCCCTGCCAACCACCGGCGCGGGCTACGGATTCGCACGCAGGGCGCTTGGCCCGCTGGGCGGCTTTGCCACCGGAATGGCCGTGCTGATCGAATACGCTGTTGCACCGGCCGCCATCGCCACCTTCATCGGCGGCTATGTCGAAGCCCTGGGGCTGTTCGGCCTCACCAACTCCTGGCCGGTCTACCTTGTAACCTTCGCTGTTTTCGTCGGAATCCATCTCCGGGGAGTTGGCGAGGCACTGAAACTCATCTTTGCGATCACCACGATAGCCGTCGTTGCTTTGGCGGCGGTGGTCGTCGGCCTGGTACCGCACTTCAACGCGGCAAACCTCTTCGATGTTGTGCCGGACGGTTCGCCGACGTCCAGCGCGTTCCTCCCCATGGGCATCGGCGGCGTGGTGGGTGCCCTCGTATACGGCATCTGGTTCTTCCTCGCCGTCGAAGGCGTTCCACTGGCAGCGGAAGAGACCGCCGACCCCAAAAAGGACATGCCCCGCGGCATCATCGTCGCTCTCCTGGTGCTGGTGATCTTCGGAGCCCTGATGCTCGTCCTGGTTCCCGGTGCGGCCGGATCAGGCGCGATGGGTACCTCAAGCAACCCCCTCCCGGAAGCGATCCGCCGGGCTTATGGTGGCAATACGATCCTCGCCGACTTTGTGAACTATGCAGGACTGGCAGGGCTAGTGGCCAGCTTCTTCTCCATCATCTATGCCTACTCCCGGCAACTGTTCGCACTGTCCCGCGCAGGGTACCTCCCCAAGTGGTTGTCATTGACGGGTAAGAGGCGTACGCCGTATTGGGCGCTCATCGTTCCCGGCACCCTCGGATTCGTCCTGGCTGCCGCCACGGGCAACGGCGCCCTGCTCATCAATATCGCGGTTTTCGGGGCCACCGTCTCGTACGTGCTATTGAACCTGTCGCACATAGTCCTGCGGGTAAAGGAACCAGACCTTCCCCGGGGATACCGGACCCCCGGGGGTGCCGTCACCACAAGCATCGCCCTGGCCCTGGCTGCCGTTGCCGTCGTTGCCACCTTCGTGGTCGATGTACTGGCTGCGTCCATCACCGCCGCTGTGTTCGCGGCTGCGCTGCTTTATTACTGGTTCTACAGCCGCCACAGGATTGTGGCCGGCGCACCCGAAGAGGAGTTTGCACAGCTCGCGGCAGCCGAAGCCGAACTCAGCAACTGATACACGCTCGCCGGCACTGTCCGGCGGAGAGCACGGATCACGTCCAACACCCCGATCGAAGTTATGGAAATCAAATGACCAATGAAATCGCAGTGAAAGACTCCCCGGCAAGGCTGACCGTCGAGGAGCTGAAGCAGAAGGTTGCCTCAGGTGAAATCGACACGGTGGTCGTAGCCATCACCGACTCGCTGGGCCGGTTGCAGGGCAAGCGCTGCGGCGCGAGGTCCTTCCTCGAGGACGTCCTCGGACATGGGGCCGAAGGCTGCAACTACCTCCTTTCCGTCGACGTGGAAATGAACACGGTCGATGGATACGCAATGTCGTCCTGGGCAAACGGCTACGGTGACATGGTCATGCGGCCCGACGTCAGCACGCTTCGGCTGGTGCCGTGGCTGGCGGGCACGGCGATGGTCCAGTGCGACATCCTCTGGCTTGATGGCCGCCCCGTCACCCAGTCGCCGCGGCAGATCCTTCGTGCCCAGATCGAACGCCTCGAGGCCCTCGGATACCGTGCCCACATCGGCACGGAACTTGAGTTCATCATGTTCGACGACAGCTACGAGCAGGCATGGGACAAGCAGTATGTGGGGCTGAAGCCGTCCACCCGCTACAACGTCGATTACTCCCTGCTTGCGACGGCCGGCCTCGAACCGGTCATCCGCGACATCCGCAACAGCATGGAAAGCGCCGGGCTCGTCGTCGAATCCTCAAAGGGTGAGTGCAACCACGGCCAGCAGGAAATCACCTTCAGGTACGCAGAAGCGCTCCAAGCCTGCGACAGCCACGCGTTCTACAAGAACGGTGCCAAGGAGATCGCGGGCAAGCACGGCAAAAGCATCACGTTCATGGCCAAGTACAACGAGCGGGAAGGCAGTTCCTGCCATATCCACTTCAGCCTGACGGACCTGGACGGCAATCCGGTGCTTGCAGGTGACGGTGAGCACGGCTTCAGCCCCCTGATGGAGCATTTCGTCGCGGGCCAGCTGGCAGCCATGAAGGAACTCTCGTACTTCCTGGCGCCAAACATCAACTCGTACAAGCGCTTCGTCGAGGGCAGCTTCGCACCGACCGCCATCGCGTGGGGCCTGGACAACCGCAGTTGTGCACTGCGCATCGTGGGGCGCGGCGCCGGCCTCCGCGTGGAAAACCGGGTGGGCGGCGGTGACGTCAACCCGTATCTGGCCGCGGCAGCACTGATTGCGGCAGCCATTCACGGCATCGAGAACGAGTTGCCCCTGGAGCCCGTCATGGCCGGGAACGCCTACGAGTCCACTGCCGACCGGATCCCGACGACGCTTCGTGACTCGCGCTCACTGCTGGTCACCAGCGAAATCGCCCGCAAGTCCTTCGGCGACGAAGTGGTGGACCACTATGTGCACGCGGCCGACGTCGAGCTCAAGGCATTCGACAGTGCAGTCACAGATTGGGAGCACAAGCGTGGCTTTGAACGTCTCTGATTCCTACCGGCCGAGAATCGGCCTCACCACCTACTACCAAGAGGCCGCCTGGGGAGTCTGGAAGGCCGATGCGGCCATCCTGCCCGGAACCTATGTACAGGCAGTGGTCGCTGCCGGCGGCACGCCGGTTCTGCTGCCGCCGGTAGGCACAGACTCCACAATCGTTGACCTCCTGGACGGGCTCATCATCGCGGGGGGAACCGACGTCGGCCCGGAGCAGTACGGCGCGGAGCCTCATGAACTGACCCGCTCCCAACCGGCGAGGGACACCCATGACATCGCCCTGACCAGGGCGGCGCTGGCCACAGGGCTTCCGCTGTTTTCCATCTGCCGCGGCGCCCAAATCCTCAACGTGGCCCTGGGAGGATCCCTGATCCAACACGTCCCTGACGTCAATCCGGGCGCAGCCCGGTACCAGCCGGCGCCCGGAGTGTTTGGCAACGTCGAGTTCACCACCGCGCCCGGCAGCATCAGCGAAAGCCTGCTCGGGCCACGGGCCAGCGCCCCCTGCTACCACCACCAGGCCATGGACCGGATCGCGGATGGACTGTCTGTGACGGCGGCGTCGCAGGACGGAACCGTACAGGCCCTCGAGACGACAGCCGGGGGATGGGTGCTGGGAGTGCAGTACCACCCCGAACAGAACCCGGACGACCTGCGGCTTTTCAGGGGATTTGTTGAAGCAGCCCGCAACTACCGCCAAGTACGAACGGAGAACCTAGTCGATGTCCACCAGCACGTTTGACGTCCTGAACCCGGCCACGGAAGAGATCATTGAAACGGTCCCGCTCGCCACACTGGAAGAAACGGACCGCGCCATCGAAAAGGCCGCCGTGACCTTTGAAACGTGGCGCAACGTCTCACCCGCCGACCGGGCACTGCTGCTGCGCCGCTTCGCCGCTGCAGTGGATGCCGACCTTGAGAACCTCGCCCAACTCGAAGTGATCAACGCCGGCCACACCATCGGAAACGCCCGGTGGGAGGCAGGAAACGTCCGGGATGTCCTCGCGTACTATTCCGGCGCACCCGAACGCCACACGGGCCAGCAGATACCTGTTGCCGGAGGCGTCAATGTCACCTTCAACGAACCCTTGGGTGTTGTGGGAGTTATCGTCCCGTGGAACTTCCCGATGCCCATTGCCGCGTGGGGATTTGCTCCGGCGCTTGCAGCGGGCAACACCGTCGTCCTCAAGCCTGCCGAGCTGACGCCGTTGACCGCCCTGCGCCTCGGGCAGCTGGCGCGGGAAGCCGGACTGCCCGACGGCGTGCTCCAGATCATTCCCGGCAAGGGATCCGTCGTCGGTGAGCGCTTCGTCGCACACCCGGCTGTGCGCAAGGTGGTTTTCACCGGTTCAACGGGCGTCGGCAAGCGGATCATGGCCGGCTGCGCTGAGCAGGTTAAGCCGGTGACGCTGGAGCTGGGCGGCAAGAGCGCGAACATCATCTTTGCTGACGCAGATCTGGAGGCGGCCGCAGCGGCAGCCCCTGGCGGGGCCTTTGATAATGCCGGCCAGGACTGCTGCTCCCGGTCCCGCATCCTGGTTCAGCACGATGTGTACGAACGGTTCCTCGAACTGCTTGAACCTGCCGTCAAAGCGCTGAAAGTCGGGGACCCCCGCGACGAGGACGTGTTCATGGGGCCGCTGATTTCCGCCGCGCAGCACCGCGCCGTGGCAGGCTTCGTGCCTGATGGCGCGCCCGTCGCATTCCGCGGATCGGCGCCCGAAGGCAAGGGGTTCTGGTTCCCGCCCACCGTCCTGACTCCGTCCCGCGAGGACCGGGTGATGCAAGAGGAGATCTTTGGCCCGGTCGTGGCAGTAGTCCCCTTCAAGGACGAAGCGGACGCGCTCCACCTGGCCAACGACACCATCTACGGATTGTCGGGCTCCATCTGGACCCGGGACATCGGACGCGCACTGCGGGTTGCCCGCGGACTGGAATCCGGAAACCTGTCCGTCAACTCGCATTCATCCGTCAGGTACTCCACGCCGTTTGGCGGATTCAAGCAGTCAGGCCTGGGCCGTGAGCTGGGACCTGACGCCCTCAACGCCTTCACCGAAACCAAGAACGTTTTCATCTCCACCACCGCCTGAACACAAGACGAGGAAAAGCAAAATGATTGAAGTCATCTCCAACCGACTCAAAGGCCGCAGCGCAGTCATCACCGGCGGCGCAAGCGGAATCGGACTAGCCACCGCACGTCGGTTCGCATCCGAGGGGGCGCACGTTGTGATCGCCGATCTCGATCCGACCGCCGGGCAGCGTGCCGCCGAAGAAATCGACGGCCTCTTCGTCAAAGTGGACGTCACCAGCGAGGAAGAGGTCAAGAACCTCTACGCCGTGACCAACGAAACCTACGGCAGCGTGGACATCTCGTTCAACAATGCCGGCATCTCTCCGGCGGACGACGCCTCCATCATCGACACGGGCATCGACGCCTGGCGGAGGGTGCAGGAAGTGAACCTCACGTCCGTGTTCTACTGCTGCAAGTACGCCCTGCCGTACATGCAGGCGCAGGGCAAAGGGTCCATCATCAACACGGCATCCTTTGTCGCGGTAATGGGCGCAGCCACGTCCCAGATCTCGTACAGCGCCTCCAAGGGCGGCGTCCTGTCGATGAGCCGTGAACTCGGGGTCCAGTTCGCCCGCGAGGGCATCCGGGTAAACGCCCTGTGCCCCGGCCCCGTCAACACGCCCCTGCTGAAAGAGCTTTTTGCCAAGGACCCCGAGAAGGCCGCCCGCCGGCTGGTCCATGTTCCCCTCGGCAGGTTCGCCGAACCTGAAGAGCTGGCCGCTGCCGTGGCCTTCCTTGCCAGCGATGATGCGTCATTCATCACCGCCTCCACCTTCCTCGTCGATGGCGGCATTGCCGGAGCCTACGTGACCCCCGAGTAGGCGGCGAGTTCACGCTGAGGGCCACGCTGGGCGTGGCCCTCAGCGCTTTAATGGCGCACCGGTGCCGCGGTCAGGCGACCGCCGCACCCACGGCAGCGGGCGCCGGGCTGCTCCGGGTAGTCCAGGTTCTGTCTCTTATACACATCTAGATGTGTATAAGAGACGGCTGGCCGCGGCCCGGCCCAAAAGTGGCGCCGACGGCGACACGCACCGCCGGGGCGACGGCGGCTTTGAAGCCGCCCACCGCGAGCGCCGCGGCGAGGGGGTCGTGCATGGCGGAGCAGGCCCGGCCGAAGATGCCCTCGCCCTCGTAGAACCGGAAGTAGTGGCCGAGCATCTCCCCCAGCGCCTGCGGAACCGGGTGGCCGGCGGCCAGCAGCTCCTGCCGGTGGCTTTCCTTCAGCACGTTGGACATGGTCACGTCCAGCGGCACCAGGGTGATGTTCCAGTCGCCGGCGAGGACATCCGCGGCGGCCTCGGGGTCGTTCCTTCGGGAGCGCCAGCCCGCGGATCCGGGTTCGGCCCGCCCGGTGTCTGTGTCGAGCCCGGCGCCGACTGCTGGCTCTGGGAATCGGCCCTGATCCGCGACGGCGGGGCCATCGGCCACCTGCAGGAGAACTTCTCCGCCGGGCCGGTCAGCTTCGGTAGGCGGCCTGACCATCCGCTTGGACACTTACCGCTGCCATTCTCAGACAATTTTGGAGGCTAGCCGCGGACGGGTCAGAAACGGTCGTCATTGACCTGGGGGGAAGAGCGAAGCCGGGTGCTATTCTCACCCGGCTTCCCTCCTTCTGGTCTTGTGGATTTGATCGCTTCATGGCGGTCTTCTTTGATCGCCTACGCGTGGTCGTTGTCGCGCATGCGGACGGCTACAACGACGCCGGATACTGCGGTGAGCGCGGCGATGGCGGCGATGGCGGTGGGAATGCCGTAGAGGTCGGCGAGGATGCCGGAGAGGAGCGCACCGACTGCAAAGCCGCCGTCGCGCCACAATCTATATACGCCCACGGATCGCGCCCGCCAGGCAGGGTGGGCTACGTCGCCGATGGCAGCCAGCAGGGTTGGGTAGACCATGGCCGTACCGAGTCCCAGGACGATGGCGGCTCCGAGCCATGGGCCGAAGCTGTGGGCTGAGGCGGTGATTCCCAAACCCGCGGCCTGGACGATCATGCCGGTTGTGATGAACCATTTTCGGCCCCACCGGTCGGACGCGGCGCCGGTAACCAGTTGGGCGGCGCCCCAGGCTGCGGGGTAGGCGGCGGCAAGGATGCCGATCTGGCCTAGGTTCAGCCCGGCGCTGGCGAACAGGACGGGGAAGAGGCCCCAGGCCAGGCCGTCGTTGAGGTTGTTGACGAGGCCGGCTTGGCTTGCTGCTGAGAGGGACCGGTCCTTGAAGCTGGTGAGGGTAAACACCTGGCCGGTCGTGAGTCCAGCATGGGCGTCGCTGTGGGCCTCTACGTGCTGGGTGGCCTCGGTCTGGGCGTGATGGTGGGTTTCCCTGACGGCAAGGACTGTCAGTCCAAGGCCCAGGGCGATGTAGGCGGCTCCGAGCAGGAAGGGGGCAGGGCGGAGGCCGTAGGTGGCGGCCAGGTAGCCGGTAACCAGTGCGGTCACGGCGACGCCCAGGTAGCCGGCCGCCTCGTTGAAGCCCATGGCCAGGCCGCGCCGCTTCGGGCCCACGAGATCCATTTTCATGATGACCGCGGTGGACCAGGTGAGGCCCTGACTGATGCCGAGCAGCACGTTGGCCGCCACGATCCAGGCCCAGGATGGGCCAAGGATGAGCATAAGCGGAACCGGTACAGCGGCCAGCCAGCCAGCGACGAGAACAGGTTTGCGGCCATACCTGTCGGAAAGCGTTCCGGCGAAGTAGTTCATCGCGGCCTTGGACAGGCCGAACGCCAAGATGTACGTCAGCGCGCCTGTGTACAGGTCGAGGTGGAATGTTTGTGAGGCGAGCAGGGGCAGGACGGTGCGTTCCTGGCCAAGGGTGCCGCCGACCAGTGCGTTGACGGTGACCAGCAGCATGAACTGGGCCAGGTTCTGCCGCAGGCCCAGCGCGAGCCCGGCTGAACCGGAGGCGTTGGGAAATGTTTTGCCCGGCATTGGTTGTTCCGTCCTGGTCCGTGACATGAAGGTGGCCCGGGTGCGTTGGGGGAACGCGCCCGGGCCGGGAGCCCGGGCAGGAGGGGGGTCCTGCCCGGGCGGTTTTGGGGTGGTTGGGCCTTTAGGCTGCGGGGACGCTGTTGTGCCAGGTGCTCCACGCGGCGTAGCTGCCGTCTAGTTCGACGACGTCGTACCCGGCCCGGCGCAGGGCACTGGCGGCCACGGAGTTCCGGACACCGGACTGGCAGTACGTCACGATGGTTCCCTCGCCCGGGAGCTTGTCCAGGTGCCACATCACGCGGCCCCCGCTGAGCTGGTACGAACCCGGGATGTTGCCGGCGATGTGCTCGCTGCGGTTGCGCACGTCCAGAACCATGGCCGCGTCGAAGCCCTTGAGTTCCTCGGGCTGGATCAGCTTGGGGGTGAAGGTGGGCAGCCCCTCGATGCTGGTGACGTAACCGGCGACGTTGTCGATGCCGACCCGGACCAGGTGGTCCCACATGTCCTGGGCAGCCTCCTGGTCCTTGGCCAGGAGGACCAGCGGGTTCTTGTCCGTCTCGGGGTTCACTACCCAGGCACCGTAGCTGGCCACGGACTTCCCGGCCGGAACGTTCAGCGAACGGACTACCGTGCCTTCGTGGACTTCGGAATTGGGGCGGGTGTCGATGAAGGTCAGGGTGTCCTCGGCCAGGCCTGCGGCGACCATGCCGGTCGCCAGTTCGGCCAGCGGGGTGCGTTCGCCCATGACGGCCGGGCCGACGCGGTTTTCGCGCTTCATCCGGCCGAAGTAGGCGTGCGCGTCAGGCTGTCCATCGAGGAGCTCGTCGATGAAACCCTGCTCGTCGTTGGCGGCCAAGTAAGGTCCCCACCAGGAGTAGAGCCGCTCGTAGCCCACAGTCGACGACGGGATAGCACCCAGTGCCTTGCCGCAGGCGCTGCCGGCGCCGTGAGCGGGGTGGACCTGGACATAATCGGGAAGGGTGAGGAACTTGTCCCGCAGGCTGGCGAAGAGCTGCTTGGCGCCTTCAAAGCGGGTGTCCACGCCGCCCGCTGCCTCGTCCAGCAGGTCGGGCCGGCCTAAGTCGCCGGAGAAGACAAAGTCACCGGAGAGCAGGTAGCCGGGCTGGTCGCTGAACGCGCCGTCAGTGACCAGGAAGGACAGGTGCTCCGGCGTGTGTCCGGGGGTGTGGACAGCCTGGATGCTGATGTTGCCGACGGTGATCTTGTCACCGTCGTAGAGGCGTTCGCCGTCGAATTCGTACTGCCACTCCGGTCCGCCCTCGCCGGAAACGTAGATCTTCGCGCCGGTCGCTGCGGCCAGTTCGCGGGTGCCGGAAAGGTAGTCGGCGTGGATGTGGGTCTCGGTGACGGCCACGACCTTCATGCCGTTCTTCTCGGCAAGCTCCTGGTAGACCGCGATGTCGCGGCGGCCGTCGACAACAACGGCGGTGCCGTTGGCCTGGCAGCCGATCAGGTAGCTGGCCTGGGCAAGGTCTTCATCGTAAATGCGCTCGATAAGCATCTGGTGCTCTCCTTCATGAAGGGGGTCTCTGATAACAAGTTTAGATACCCCGGGGGGTATAACGCAAGGGGACTGCCGCCAAGGTCATTTGGGCGCGGCGGCCGGGGCCGGTCAGGCGTGCTGGTGGCCGGCCTCGGCGCGGAGTTTGTCCGGGTCCAGGTTTTTCACGGCCTGGATGACTTCCTCCAGGCCCGTGGCGTTCAGGGCGCCGGGCTGGGAGAAGACCAGGGTCTTGTCCTTGAAGGCCATCAGGGTGGGGATGGACGTGATGTTCGCTGCGGCAGCGAGGGCCTGCTCGGCTTCGGTATCCACCTTGGCGAAGGTAATGTCCGGGTGGCGCTCTGCTGCGGCGCCGTAAGTGGGGGCGAACATGCGGCAGGGCCCGCACCAGGCTGCCCAGAAGTCGACAAAGACGATGTGGTTGTCCTCCAGGGTCTGGGCGAAGGATTGGCCGGTGATGTCGATGGTTGCCATGATCTGTCGTGTCCTTTCGGGCGGGTTGTGTGGTTGCCCTGCGGCGGGGGCTAGGTGGTGGGGAGTCCGGCGCGGGTCCAGGCGGTCATGCCGCCGGCCATGGTGTCCGCTTTGTAGCCGGCGCCGTTGAGGGCATCGGCGACGGCGGCGCTGCGGTTGCCGCTGCGGCATACGGCGATCACGGGGATGGCAGGGTCCAGCTCGCCCAGGCGCGCCTGCAGCTGGCCCATCGGGATGTGCAGGGCGCCGGGGATCATGCCCTCCGCGACTTCGAAGTCCTCTCGGACGTCGAGGATCCGGGCGGTGGAGCGGCGCTGTTCGGCTTCGGTGATGGTGATTTCAGCCATGATGGTTCTCCTTCGAAGTGGTTTTCGGCTGGTGGGGAGGTCCTTGTCCAGGTGTGGGTGCTTGCTCAGCGGACGGGTTCGCCGGCTTGGCGCCAGGCGGTCATGCCGCCGCGCACCGAGTAGGCGTCGTAACCCTTGGCGGCCAGGAACCGGGCTGCTGAGGCGGAGCGTACGCCGGAGGCGCAGACGGCGATCACCGGGCGGGTTCTCTGGATGCCGGCGGTGCTTGTCTGCAGCCGATCAAGTGGGACGTGCGTGGCCTGCGGCGCGCGGCCGGTCCGCCATTCCTGGGCTGACCTGACGTCGATGAGCGTGGCCCCGGAACCCAGGAGTTCCATGGCCTGCGCCACGGAGATGGTCTTGTAGGGCTTGCTGAAGGCCTTCTTGAGGGAATCGATCAGTCCCATGGTGTTCTCCTCTGTGGATGGGTCAGGCGGTAACGGCGCCGGCGGTGACCCATGCCGCGACGGCAAAGATGAGTACCGCGAAAGAGATGCGGATGTGTTTGTCCTTGAGGCGGCGGGCAAACCGGGCGGCAACCACCGATCCCACGATGGCCGGTACCGCGAACGCCAGCGTGGTGGCCCAGTCGATGGTGTAGCCGGCGGCGTGGGCGCTGAACCCCGCCGCGGAGTTGACGACGATGATTGCCAGCGAGGTCCCAACGGCCTGCTTCATGCGCAGCCCCAGCAAGATGGTCAGCGCGGGGGTGATGAGGAAGCCGCCGCCCACGCCGAGCAGTCCGGTGAGGAACCCGACGAGCAGGCCCACCCCCACGGCCTTCGGGGCGCAGGACCGGAAGGCCCTGCCCGGCCCGGTGCTGCAGGATCCCTCGGTTTCGCGGGTCTTCATGAGCATGCGGATGCCCGCGGCCACCATGATCACCGCAAATACCAGCATCAGGATGTTGGGATCCAGCAGCTTGCCTACGGCCGCACCAGCCCAGGCTGCAGGGATGCCGGCACCTCCCACCAGTGCTATCACCGGCCAGTTCAGGCCCTCGCGGATCCTGGGGATCAGGGCTGCCAGCGAGGATATGCCCACGACCAGCAGCGAGGTAGGAATGGCCTGGGCAGCGCTCATCCCGACGCCGTAGACCAGGGCTGGAACGGCGATGATGGACCCGCCGCCGCCCACTACGCCCAGGACGATGCCGACAACGAGCCCCAGACCCAGGGCCGGGATCATGCCGCGGCGTCCTCTGTGGCCGCCTGCAGAGGAAGCTGCAGGATGGCGCTTTCGCGGGTGAGTTCCTTGGCGGCCTTGTTCCACGGCATGGCAGAGAGGGCATTGCCCATGGCGCAGGTGTTGGTCGCCGCGGAGAACGTCAGCCCGGCGCCGATGGCGCCAGCCAACATCCGGACCTTTGGGGAAACGAACCTGCCCCCGGCCAGGCCCAGCATCACCAGGGAGCCTGCGGCCAGGCGGACCTGGCGCTCCAGGTCCCAGCGGCCCTTGCCCTTGACCACGTCGCCGCCGGCAGCAGCGAAGCCGGGAACGCCGCCGGTGAGCACGTAGGCGGTGTCGAGGCCCACGGTGGCCATGCGCTGCCGGGCCTGCTCGGCGCGCACGCCGGACTGGCAGACCAGGACCACGCGGGAGCCCAGCCGGGCGGCGAGCTCGTCGGTGTGCTCGGACAGCAGCGGCAGCGGCACGTTGTAGGAGCCGCGGATGTGCATGGATTCGAATTCGGCAGCGGAACGCACGTCGATGACCACGAGGTCCTGGTGTTCAGTGATCCAGGCCTGGAGGGTTTCGGGGGCGAGTGCCGTAACGGCGACGGTGGCTTTGGAGGGGGAAGTCATAAGTGGCCTCTCGGAAGGGGTCGGGTGGATACCCCACCGAGTATTACAGATACCCCCCGGGGTAGTCAAAACACCCGTGGGGGTATATGGTTGAGGGCAGCACCCCATCGATGGAGAACCCCTATGGAATTGAACCCAACCGAACTCACGCCCGTGATCAACCGCCTCAAGCGCGCCCAGGGCCAGCTCGCCGCTGTCACCCGGATGCTCGAGGAAGGGCGGGACTGCAAAGACGTAGTCACCCAGCTGGCGGCCGTGTCCAAAGCCCTTGACCGGGCCGGCTTCGCCATCATCGCTACGGGCCTTGAGCAGTGCATCGTCCAAAAGGACGCCACCATGGACAAGAAGGACCTGGAGAAGCTCTTCCTCTCCCTCGCCTGACCAGACCCCCGTTTCAGCCCCCAAAGGAGAACCATGACGTACACGCTCAGCACGACCATCGATCTTCCATGGGACGAAGCCGTGAAGCGCACCCGGGAGGCCTTGGCAGCCCAGGGATTCGGGATCCTCACCGAAATCGACGTCCGGTCCACGTTCGAAGCCAAACTGGGTGTCGAAGCCGCTGACGCGGTTGGTGACTACGTCATCCTCGGTGCCTGCAACCCCGCCCTGGCCAGCCGCGCCCTTGCCGCTGAACCCGAGATTGGAGCACTCCTGCCCTGTAACGTCGTCGTACGCCGCGGCCAGAATGCAGGAGTCACCACCATCGAAGCCATCGACCCACAGACCATGGTCCAGCTCAGCGCTGCTCCTGCCGTCAAGGAAATCGCCGACGACGCCGGTACCCGCCTCCGGAACACCCTCGCAGCACTAAACAGCTGACACGGACAACCATGACCGCCAACGAGGGCTCACCCATGTCATCACCAGGACCGAATGATCCGGGCCTGCTCCTCCATGCAGCCGGTCCGCTTGATGCGGAATCACTGGCCGGCGTGCTGCGCAGTTCAGCCAATGCCCGAGCGGCACTTAAGCACGGCCCGGCGATCGAAGTGGTCGTTCAAGGCGCAGGTGTCCGACTGCTCACCAGACACTCGCCGATCAAAGAGGCGATCACCAATATCCGGCAACTCGGCGTAGAAATTCTCGCGTGTGCAAACAGCCTGCGCTCAGCAGGACTGGAAACAGCTGACCTTGCCGTTCGCATCGGCACTGTTCCAGCAGCAGTGGCGCACCTGACGAAACGCCAGTGGCAAGGCTGGGCCTACGTCAGGCCCTGAGCACCATCCCACCCACCTGCGCCCGGAGACACCACATGCGCGCGCGTCAATGCCGGTATTGTCGCTGCTAGACAGAACGGGACGCGCTTTGGCAGGCCAGCCTCCGATCCGATTGTTATCGCAGACAAGCTGTCAGCGCCGGACCCAAGGGCGAAGGGGCGTACGGCCGAAGACGCGGCTCGCCTGGTGGGCTGGAGCCGGGCAACGTTGTACCGACATCAGCACGCTCTTGCCGCCCGAGAGAGTACCCGTACTTAGTGCTGGTGACATCCTCATCATGGGATTGAACGGGAAACCGGACCGGCCTTGGCTGACCACTGTTACGGACGATCATTCCAGGGCAATCTGCGGCTACATGGTCTTTACCGGTGCTCCCTCAGCCCTCAACACCGCACTCTCACTGCGGCAGGCCGTCTGGCGGAAGAGTGATCCCGCCTGGGCGATGTGCGGCATTCCCGACATCCTGCACGTGGACCACGGCTCTGACTCCACCAGCACCCACCTCGAACGCACGCGCTTCTTCGGCACCGTCAACACCGATTTTTTAGCCTCGCTCCCCGGCCACCTCGGCCCCGGGAGCCGCAAACCACAACCCTCCCTCGACCTTCCCCGGCTAGACCAAGCCATTGGCACATTCATTGCCACCTACAACGAAAGACCCCACCAGGAACTCGGGCATTCTCCTCGGGACGCCTGGGTCTCCGACGGCTGGCTTCCCCGGATGCCCAACAGCCTCGAACTGCTCGACGGCCTACTGCTCACCGTGCCCAAACACCGCACGGTGCAACGCGACGGCATCCACTTCCAAGGCCAGCGCTACCTCGCCCCGTTCGTCGGACACACCTTAACGATCCGCTATGACTCCCGCGACATCTCCGAAATCCGCCAGGTGATCTGTTCGACCAACGCGATCGAATCCCTCAACGCCCGCTACCGGCGCGCGGTGAGGGCACGGGGCCATTTCCCGAACGATGCCGCGGCGCTGAAATGCCTCTACCTCGTGACCCGGTCCCTTGACCCCACAGGGCAGGGCCGGGCACGAGGGGCCACGAGGTGGAAACCGGCTTTGAACGCGTTCGCGATCGCATTCGAGAGCAGAATCAACTAACCACAAGCCAGGCCAGACCCACCGTTTTCTGACAGACCCGCCCGCGCAGCATGGTTACTGGGTGCCGCCCCTCGGTTCGTCCTCGAGGTCCTTAGGTGCCGTGAGATCCATCTCGAGCAGCGGCACCACTTTGGACTTGGTGATGAAGCGGTGGGCCAGCCATAGAACGATGAAGACTGGCAACCCGATGTAGGAGGAAAGCACCTCCATGGTCCGTCCGGCAAGCACAGCCTCGTAGTTCTGTCCCGCGATGACCAGTATCAGCAGGGCGAACGCCAGCAGTGGGCCAATGGGGAACAGCGATGCTTTGTATGGCAGGTCGCTGACCTTGTTTCCCTGGGCCAGGAAGCCGCGCCTGAAACGGTAGTGGGAAACCGCGATTCCCGCCCAGACGATGAAGCCGCATAGGCCTGACATGTTCAGCAGCCAGGAGTAGGCTGCACCCTGACCGACGATCGCGGAGAGGAACCCGAAGAGTCCCACGGCCGCGGTCGCCATCAACGCCGGGATCGGCACACCACGCCCATTGGTTCGGCCGAAGATCTTCGGGGCCATGCCGTCATGGGCCATGGCGTAGAGCATCCGGGTGGAGGCATACAGTCCGGAGTTGCCCGCGGACAGGATGGCGGTCAGGATCACGGCGTTCATCAAGGCCGCCGCGAAGGCGATTCCGGCGCGCGAGAAGACCAGGGTAAACGGCGACGCCGCAATATCGGACTCGCCGGAGGCCAGCAGGCTCGGATCGCTGAACGGGATCAGGCAGCCGATGATAAAGATGGCACCAATGTAGAAAAGCATGATGCGCCAGAAGACAGCGCGGATAGCCTTCGGCACTTCGCGACGCGGGTTCTTGGCTTCGCCTGCGGCGACTCCCACGAGCTCGGTGCCCTGGAAGGAGAACCCGGCAACCATGAAGACCGAGATGATCGAGACCCAACCCCCGTGGAACACGTCATCGCGGTTTTCCCAGTTGCTCAGTCCCGGAGAGTTATCCCCGAGGATGCCGAAAATCATCAGCACGCCGGCGATCAGGAAGAGCACCACTGCGCTGACCTTGATCAGGGAGAGCCAGAACTCCGATTCACCAAAGGACTTCGCCGAGAGGGCATTGAGCCCGGTCAACACCAGCAGGAAGATCCCGGCCCACACCCACCCTGGGACCCCCGGGCACCAGAAGTCCATGATGATTCCGGCCGCGACCAGCTCGGCGGCCACTGTGATGGCCCAGTTGAACCAATAGTTCCAGCCGATCGCGAACCCAAAGGACGGGGAGACGAAACGGGTGGCAAAGGACTGGAAAGAACCGGCGACCGGAATCTTGGCCGCCATCTCGCCCAGTGACTGCATCAACAGGAATACCATCAGCCCGACCAGCGCGTAGGCGAGCAACGCACCGCCGGGACCCGCCTGGGAAATGGTGCTGCCCGAGGCCACGAACAGCCCGGTACCGATAGCACCGCCGATAGCGATCATCTGCAGGTGGCGGCTGCTTAGCCCGCGCTTGAGTTCGTTGCCGGTTTCGCCGGAAGCGCGATCTGCCCCTATCGCAATAGAGGACCCCTGTTGTGCTGTTTCATCGGGTTTGATGTCTACGGCAGTTCCGCTCATTGGTGTCATGCAACACCGCCAAGGGAGCTAAGAATCAGTCCTGAACCGGAGCAAAGAGCGGTTTCAGGGGTGGTGCCGGGAGCAATAGCCCGATCACTTATTTGCGTGTGGGAGCCAGGTCCCATGGTGCCTCCGAAAAGGTAGCTGCGGTGGATTAACGCCTTCCGGAGCCCCGGTCCGGGAAGGATGGTGATCAAGCTAACACACGTGAAGGGAGCGACCTTTGGCGTGGCGAATGTTGCACGCCCCACGGGTCAAGTCCTTACGCATGGGCATGGGTTACTCGATTTGAGCCTAAG
This sequence comes from Arthrobacter sp. KBS0703, assembly GCF_002008315.2. Taxonomy (NCBI): domain Bacteria; kingdom Bacillati; phylum Actinomycetota; class Actinomycetes; order Micrococcales; family Micrococcaceae; genus Arthrobacter; species Arthrobacter sp. KBS0703. The sequence goes on from NZ_MVDG02000001.1 coordinate 2,803,829, forward strand.
GGTTGCTGATTTGCCCACGCTTGGCGAGTAAGCAGCTCTGATGATCTGCTATAGCGGCCGGCCGGCGTTCGGCGAATGACGCCAGGCGTGCCCGCGGGCCGATTAGTGCGGCCGTTTCTGGGATGCCCTAAAGACACCCCGACCTTAAGGCCCAGCGAAGGCATAGCAGCGAAGAGACAGCCACCAGCAAAAGCATTCCTAATGCATGAGCGAATAACCCTTCACGGATGCTTACGCACTGCTAGCTTCTTAAGGAATCCCCTCAACGGAAGGAACGAGCATGTCTGTAATCGCAATCCCGGAAGTGACAACCACCCGGGCAGAAGACCTCAAGGCGCTCCCGGCATGGCAGGCTCTGAAGGCAGCCGTCATCGGACTGCAGCAGGTTCAAGTGCAGGACGGTTCCGTTCCGGAACCCGCTGACCATGGCCAGGCCCGCCAGAATGTCGGCATCATTACTGACTCAATCAACGATCTGCGCCCCCACCTCCCCCACGACTCGGACTACTTTGAACTGCTCGCGCAGGACTTCCAGCGGTGGGCGTCCGAGGGCTTCGTCGTGCCGGATTTCCTCGACTCATTGGTAGCCTTCCACCCCGAGCAGTGGCGCATCGATGGGCTGCCGCACCTGGTGGTGTTCCCCATGTACACGCAGAACGGCAGCACCAACCGCTACTTCGAGGCCGTCCTCATCGAGGTCATCTGGCCTTCTTTCGTCGCTGAACTGGAGGCAGGAAACTACTCCAACAAGCTGTTCGTCCCCATCAGCTTCGTCGATTTCACGCCGGGCTATGACACGAACTCCGCAGTTCTCTTCCCCGAGAGCGTCGCGGTCCGGAGCACCCTCTCCTTCACCTGGGGAGGCATTTTCGCGGACCGCGAAGCTGCCCGGTTCCGTCGCGTCCTAAAAGCTGCTGCCGGCATCACTTCCCTGGACCTGCCGGCTGACGCCGCGGAATTCATCGATGACCAGCACCTCACGGAGAAGACCTTCGTGATGTGGGACCTGATCCATGACCGGACCCACATGCGCGGTGACCTGCCCTTTGATCCGTTCATGATCAAGCAGCGGATGCCGTATTTCCTGTACTCCCTGGAGGAGCTCCGCTGTGACCTGACCGCCTTCCGCGAATCAGTCCTCATCGAGCGGGACGAAACGGCGTCCGAGGACGCCCGCAAGCACGCCAAGCTGGTCCAGTACGCCGTGATCTTCGACCGCATTTTCCGCTTCGCGATTACCGGGAACCGGGTCCGTAACTACGACGCCGTGGGCGGCCAGTTGCTGTTCGCCTGGATGCACCAGCACCGGGTCCTGCACTGGACCGATGGGAAGTTGAGCATCGACTGGAAGGACGTCGCCGGCGTGGTGGTCGAACTGGGTCTCCGCATCGAGGAACTCTACTGGCGTTCAATCGACCGGCCGAAGACCGCACACTGGCTGGCTGCCTACGAGCTCGTCTCGGAAACCCTCACCCCCCACCCGGCCTCCGTGTGGGCCAAGGGACCGGAGGCCCTTCCGCTCGAAGGCCCTCCCCGGGGTCTGACGGACCAGATCCTTGATGACGAATTCCCCCTGTCGATGTTCTACGAAGCACTGGAGAAGAAGATGTCCGCGGTCATTGAATCAACTGCCGGGATCACCGGTCAGAGCCCTGCGAAGACTGAGGGCGAGGTAGGCGCATGAGCCAGGACCTCTCTGGGCGTACGGTCGTCGTCGCCGGTTCGACAAGCGCAGCCGGCGTCGCGGTAGTCCGCACCCTCTCGCAAGCAGGGGCACGCGTGGCCGCCGTGGACATTCTTGAGGACCGGGTGCAGGAACTCTCGGCAGCGTACGGCAACGTCACGGGCTATGTCTGCAACCTCGCGGACCTGCAGGCCGTTGAGGACTTGGCGACGTCGGTCCGGAACGATCTGGGTCCCGTGGACGGCCTTATCCACCTTGTAGGAGGGTGGCGAGGCGGTACCGGCATCAAAGGCCAGACGGATGGAGACTGGGACTTCCTCCACACCAGCGTCCTCACCACCCTGAGGAACACCAGCCGCGCGTTTTACGATGACTTGGCTGCCTCCCCTGTGGGTCGCCTGGCCATCGTTTCCGCACAGTCCGCTTCCTCGCCCACAGCGGACGGCGCCGCCTATGCCGCCGTCAAGTCCGCCGCCGAGGCATGGACGCTGGCCGTGGCCGACGGATTCCGGCACCTGCAGGGAGGAAACGAAAGCCCCCTCTCCGCTCAGCACTCGGCCGCCCTGGTCTTCGTCGTCAAGGCTCTGGTCGATGACCGGATGCGCGCAGCCCAGCCGGAACGGAAATTTCCGGGCTTCACGGATGTCAGTGTCCTTGCCGACGCTGTACAGCGGATCTTCGGCCTGGATGCGGAACAGATCAACGGGCAGCGCCTGCCCCTCACGGCCGGCCACCTCGTGGGCGCACCGGCATAAGCGTCAGCGTTGGTACCAAAGCAGGCGCCCCGCACGTACTGGCGGGGCGCCTGCACGACCAGGCATGCCGGGGCTTCGCCTCGGACAACATGCTCAGGCCGGTGACGTGACCGCGGAGGCGAGCGCCGCCGTCGTACTTTCAGGAACAGACAGCAGCGTTTCCACCAAGTGCGGCGCGAAGTCGCCGTCGAGCGCCAGCACCACCCGGCAGCGGGCGCCGGGCTGCTCCGGGTAGTCCAGGTAGAGTCCGCGCAGGTCGCAGACGGTCTGACCACGGCTTGGCCCAAAAGTGGTGTCGACGGCGACACGCACCACCGGGGCGACGGCGGCTTTGACGCCGCCCACCGCGAGCGCCGCCGCGAGGGGGTCGTGCATGGCCGAGCAGGCCCGGCCGAAGATGCCCTCGTAGAACCGGAAGTAGTAGCCGAGCATCTCCCCCAGGGCCTGCGGAACCGGGTGGCCGGCGGCCAGCAGCTCCTGCCGGTGGCTTTCCTCCAGCACGTTGGACATGGTCACGTCCAGCGGCACCAGGGTGATGTTCCAGTCGGCGGCGAGGACGTCCGCGGCGGCCTCGGGGTCGTTGGCGATGTTGGCCTCCGCCACCGCGGTGATGTTTCCGGGGGCCAGCGCCGCGCCGCCCATGATGGTGATCTCCTGCACGAGCCGGGGAAGCTCCGGATCCAGCCGCAGCGCGTCCGCAATGTTGGTGAGCGGGCCGATGGCGAGGATCCGCAGCGTGCCGGGGTGCTCGTGGGCGAGCCGCACGAGCATCTCCGCCGCGGTCTCGGACGCGAGCTCAACAGAGGCCGCCTCGAGCGAAACCTCGCCGATGCCGTTGGCGCCGTGGACGTGCGGCGCCCCGCCGTGGAACGTGCCGGTCTGCGGGTCGTGGGCTCCGAGCGCGACGGGGATGTGCGCGTGCCCGGCGAGCTGGAGCAGGTCCAGGGTGTTCCGGGCGCCGACGGCGGCACTGACGTTGCCGCTGACGGTGCCGATCCCCCGCACGTCCGCCTGCGGGGAGGCGAGCAGGTAGGCCAGGGCGAGGGCGTCGTCGATCCCGGTGTCGCAGTCAAGGTAGAACGGGTTGCTGGTGGGCGTGGTCATTGCGGTGGTTCTCGTTTCGTTGGTGCTGGGTGGGGTGGGACGTCAGAGGGATTCGCCCTTGGGGGCGGCGACGAAGAGGCTGACGATGAAGGCCGCCGCGGTGATGGCAACGGAGATCCAGAGCGCGGTGGCGTAGCCGGCGGAGGTGGCCTGGGCGGCGAACGGTGCCACGAGCACGACGCCGAGGCTCGCGCCGATGCCGAAGGAGGCTCCGTTGATGCCGGGCAGGGCGGCCGGGGCTTCCTTGGGCGAGAGCAGGACGGAGAGCCCGTTGATGGCGGTGAGGAAGAAGCCGTTGTAGAAGATTCCGAGCGATGCGACGGCGATCATCACCGCCACCTGGTTGTCGGAGAACGTGGCCGCGGCGACGGCGCAGGCCAGGCTCAGCCCGGTTCCCGCCCGGAGGGTCTTGATCCAGCCGCGGCGGTCGGCGAGCCAGCCGGCGAGCGGTGCGGCGAAGACGCCGATGAGCGCGGCCGGGGTCAGGAACAGCAGGGCGGACACGGACGCGCTGAACCCGAAGCCGTGGTGGATGTCCTGGCTGAGCAGCACCACCGTGAAGTTGATGACGGCGAAGATGCCGGCCAGGGTCAGGACGGTGGTGGCGATGACGGGCCAGACCCGGCGGGAGCGCAGGTGGTGTACGGCGATGAGCGGGTGGCTGCGCTTCTTCTCGATCATCCAGAAGGCGGCGAAGGACGCGACAGTGCCGGCCAGCAGGGCCAGGGTGCTGGGCGCTGTCCAGCCGGCGGCCGATCCGCCGGAGACAAAGTAGGTGATGAAGACGAGGAACACCGAGAGCGAGCCCGCTCCCCACCAGTCCATGGCGCCGCGGACGCCCCGCGGCCGTCCCTTCGGGACGATCTTGAGAATGCAGCCGGCGGCGACGGCGGTCAGCACCAGCACGACGACGAAGATGGACCGGAATCCGAGGGTTTCGGCCATGAGGCCGCCGACGTAGCCGTCGACGCCACCGATCCCGCCGTTGATGGCGGCGATGATGCCCACGGAGGTGCCGAACAGGCGGGCGTGCAGGTTCTCGCTGAGGACGATGTAGGCGAGGGCGAAGACGGCGCTGGACACGCCCTGGAGGAACCTGCCGGCGACGAGCAGGGGCAGCGTCGGGGCGGCGATGCACAGAAGGGTTCCGGCGCCCATGATGCCGAGGACCAGCAGCAGCGCGGCGCGGCGGCCGATGAAGTCGCTCCACCGTCCGATCACCGGGCCTGCGATGGCTCCGGCGAGGAAGAACATGGACTGCACGGGGGCGGCGCTGTCGGCGCCCAGGCCGAAGGAGGCCGCGATCTGCGGCAGCGCCGGGGTGACCATGCTGGCGTTGAGCTGGAAGGACAGCACGCCGAGCAGCAGCGTGGAGATCAGCAGGGCGGCGCGGCGGCCGGCGAACTGTGGCTGGTCTGCGTTTGTTTCGTTGCCGACGGCGGCTGGCGGCGAGGTAGTGACCGGGGTTGGGCTGTTCACATCAAACTCCTTTGTTCTGCAGGCGGGGTCCTGCCGTTGGGATGTGAGTTGTTATACAACCATGTATGACGAACAAGTACAACCATGGCGTACACTATTTCCTAATCCAGCCGCCCTGGCTTCACCCGATAGGACTTCCCATGAGCACTCGACTTCCTGCCGTCACCGTCGTCGGCAGCATCAACCTCGACATCATCGCCACCACGGACCGGCTGCCCACCGCCGGCGAGACCATCGGCGGCGGGGTTCTGCAGCAGCAGCCCGGCGGCAAGGGTGCCAACCAGGCTGTCGCCGCGGCGCGGCTGGTCGGAAGCGCGAGGATGATCGGCGCGGTGGGCGACGACGCCCAAGGCCGCCTGATGCTTGAGTCTCTGGCTGCTGCCGGCGTGGACACGTCTGACGTGTCAGTGCTCGACGGCGACGCGACCGGCACCGCACTGATCGTGGTGGACCGCGACGGCGAGAACCAGATCGTGGTGTGCCCGGGAGCGAACGCGGGGTTCTCCCTGGAGGGCGTGGAGTTCTCTGCCGAGGAGACGGTGCTGTGCCAGCTCGAGGTCGGCCTGCCCGTGGTGCTGGAAGCGGCCCGGCGGTCGTCCGGATTCTTCGTGCTGAATGCTGCCCCGGCGATAGACCTGCCGGGGGAGCTGCTGGAGCGCTGCGACCTGGTGATCGTCAACGAGACCGAGTACGAGCTGATCCCGGCGCTGGCCGAGGCCAAGCTCGTTTCGGTGACGTACGGGAAGGACGGCTCGGCGATGTTTGAGCACGGGCGACGGGTGGCTGAGGCGCCGGCGTCGGCAGCGACGGTGGCGAACACGATCGGGGCGGGCGATGCATTTTGCGCGGCCCTGGTTCTGGCGCTCCGGGCCGGACTTTCCTACGCTCGGGCGCTGGCGGTGGCTAACGCGGTGGGGGCGGACGCCGTGAGCGATCCCTCTTCCCAGCCGGCGCTGGCTCCGCTGGAGGAATACATTTCCCGAGTGGCTGGCGTCGGGGTTAATCCGCGGTGAATCTGGTTTTCAGGCCGGCAACGCCCGCCGATTATTCAGAGGTCCGGCGAATCACCCATGAGGCGTATCTCCACGCCGGGCATTTCACGGCTGACCACCCGTACATGAGCGTGCTTGAGAACGTGGAGCACCGGGGGGAGCATGCCGAGGTGTGGGTGGCCGAAGCCTCCGGCACGGTGGTCGCGGCCGTGACGCTGACGTTCGCGGGCCAGCCGTACAGCGAGGTCGCGGTGGAAAATGAGCTCGAATTCCGGATGCTCGCGGTTGATCCTGCCGTTCAAGGCGGCGGCGTTGGGCGTGCCGTTGTCCGGCGGGTCATCGAACACGCGGAGTCGTTTCCGAATATCAGGGCGATCAGCATTACGAGCGCGACGTTCATGGAACGGGCGCATGCTCTTTACGAATCCCTGGGCTTCCGGAGGGTCCCGGCCCGCGATTGGTACGTGCCGGGTGAGGATGTGCTGCTGGGGGTGTTCCGGTTGGAGTTGGCGGTGGTCGATCTTGTCGAAAGCGCCCGACTCGGCCGGTGGTTGATCCGCCGAACCCCAAAGAGCAGGGGCATTGCCCGCAACAACGGCGGCGCCAAGGCCCTGGGCGCGCACCAGGAGGCGTCACAGCGGCAGCATACTCTCGGGCTCATGCGGCGAGGACGGAGCGCTGCCGGCGTCTACCCCGCAAATTCAAAGTCGACGGTAATTTCGGAATCAACACTTTCGATGAGTCCGGAGTAGAAAACCTTGGCCTGCTCCTTCAGCGCTACTTCGTTCTGGGAGATGTATTTCTGCTTGTTCTCGTCACTGAGGATGTTGTTGACCATGCGAGTTTCAACTGCTGGCGTTGCCAGCCAGCCAAGCGCGTTGTTGCTCTCTAGGGGGTCCTCGAACGTGGGCTTGTCGAAGCCGATGCCAATGAATTGAGGAATGGTCAACCGAAAGGACTTTGGACCGGTGGGTTCGATCTTTACCTGTGACCCATCGATGCCTAATTTTGCGTCGAACTGATACTGGATCAGGGTCGTTTTCTCGCTCGCGGGTATGGCCACACCGAGAACCTCTCCATTGCTTTCGTGCCTCGAGATACCCTCCATGTGAAGGCTGAGCAGGGCGACCTCTTGCAAGCGCGTAACAGACTGAACCACCTGCGAATCACGTTCGTGCGAGCTGCTGGTGAATAGCGATCTGAGTGCGAGCGCGTTGAGTCCGCCGGTTGCAAATGCGACGCCCGTTCCTGCAACAACTAGCACGACGACCAACAGGACAAGCCAAAGCAGAACGCGGACTTTGAAAAAATTCATTATTGCTTTCAAAAACTTCATGATCGTTGAGACTCCATTTTTGTTCGTCCTCGAGACCCTCTCGGAATTCCACAGTATGGAACGGCCGCAGCGGATCGCCGAGTCAGGTTTCCTCAGACCATATACAAGAGCAAGAACTGGCCGATTATGACGCGCCACCCGCCCTGGGCATAAGGCTGCGAGCCGCGCGTTCCCAACCTCGGTGAATAGTACGCCTAGCTGAGTGGTGAGGGCTGGCGCGCAGCAGTGTCCTGGCGCTCCGCCAGGTCCTCTGCATCTTCCGCTAGATCTTCAACCAGCTTCGGCTCAAGGCCGTTCTCGGACAAGTACTTCATTGCCCTTCCAATTGTCTCAAGCTTCTTCTTCAGCTCTTTCAGTGCCTGAGCGGACTCATCGGAGAACTCGTCCAGCCGCTCATATTCGCGGCGGACTGTTATCTCATTTGAAGTTAGGATGCTCCACAACGTGTAGTCCGGTTCAAGGTTTTGCCGCTGGCGGAGTATTGCGGCCGCCAAGCGGCGCTGAATCACTGCTTCGACGGTTTCGGCTGAAGTGCCGGGGCTGGCAAGGCTAAAGGCGATGCCACCACCACCCGCACCCACCAGTGTTCCCGCAGTTAGAAGTCCACCAATCATCCCTCCAGGACCGAATCCGGCCAGGGCACTCGTGATGACTGCGGCCCCGACTACCCCAGGTGCCGCAGCCAGGGCCAGGCCGCCGGTAGCAACGACTAGTGCAACGGCACCCGCGCCGAGTGCTCCCCATTTCTTCCAATCAATTACGAGCGCTCCACTGAGCACATCTTGGGCCTCTTTGGCAGCCTCAAAAACGTGAGTACCGTACTGGCTACCCAACCCCATCTCCGAGGTAAGCTCCCGCATTGCGCCGAGCCATTTACCGCGGTCTACATTGATATCAAACGGCCTGATCACATTTTCGGATGCCAGAACTGTCAGCAGCGTTACCGCGTCCTCTTTAGTGAGATGACGGCTGGGCAGGGGCTCAGGGACGTTCGCATTCGAGTCTGATGCGTCGAAGGCCAGCCTTGCAACTTGAGAGGGCAGCGGCCTCCCCGCTTCCTTATTCCTTTGACGAATTTCATCGACGACGGTGGCCTGCACTTGCCGCAACGCTCCAGCAAATCGAATACCCTGTTCGCCGTCAAGCCGTTCCTTGAGCAGATGGGCATAACGCAGTGCCACCAAGGCAGTCAGTTCAGACGCATCCAGTGGAATATCGAGACCTCGCTCCGCGAGGACGATTTCCTTGGACTTGGATCCGAAGAGCCCAAACCCCACGGCTTCGGCGACGGCATCGTGTGAAAGGTACGTTTCGGCGTCGTGTACGTGGTGGTTAAATCCAGTTCCAATTCGGAAGTCAAGCATCCAGTTGTACACCGACGACAGGCCTCTGTGGGCCGCTACTGGGTCCAGCACGTTCCAGAAATTTGCCCACCAAGCCAAGTTGGTGGGTGGCTCCTGCATATTTTCGCGCAGTTTGTCGACATCGAATCTGCCGCTCGCCAGTGGGCTGCCGATGGTGACCAAGCCGACCACCACGAGCTCTTTGGGTAACCGCTGAATTAGGTCTGCAGCAATTACTGACCCTAGGCTATGACCAACAATTACTATCCGGCCGGCTGCGGGCAGTTTGCTAAGGATGAGCCGCAGAACCTGTGCTCTGACGTCAGCGTCACCGAGGTACTTTCGGACTTGCGCGAAACCGGGAAGGTTCGCCGCCCCGTTAACCACTAGTTCGGCGCCACCCCAGCCGGTTCCGTGGTCATGTCTTCCTAACCGAAACTCCAGCGCAGCTGTGCGTCGCTCAAAATCCCGGCGATTCTGGCGGACCTTATCCCTCGCAGGCTGCTTCACGTTGATCTTCGGAAGAGGGAAGGATTCATCACAGTCCCTGAGTGCGTGGGCATACCTGGGTGCAAGTATGCGTTCAGGGTTTATGCCCGGATACCCCAGGCGCGATAACGCCGCCTCAAGGCCAGTCAGCCAGGCACGGTCTCTGTTTCCGTCTCCGACGCCGTGCAGAAAGAGCAGTGTGGGTTCTTGGGACATGGGAACTCCGATCAAAATTTGAATCAATGTGTTTAGGGTGCGAGCGCCAGCTAGCTAACGGCATCTGCAGGCCCGCTTGCTATGCCTTCTGGGAAAAATCAATGATTGCCTAAATGCCTTATTCGCCTAGCTAGCCAGCTGCACGAATGCACCTCGAAGCTCAAGCCTCTTCGTGTCGACGCCATACTGCAGTCCTTCGTTCAGGCGGGCTGTCACACCTGCCGTCAAACGCTTGCCACCGAAAGTCCTGATGGTTTCTCGGTGGAGCTCGTCCACTGCGATGCCACCGGAGAGCCGCACGATGTCGACCATCGCGTTCCGAATTTCGACAACGCTGATGTGCTCAGGCTTCCTCGTGATGTCAGCGCTGTTCGGGCGGAACTGCTCCCACATCTCCCGGTCAACCGAGGCGTCCCAGCTAAAACCGTCGGCGTCGCAGTAGTGGAGTGATTCGTCCAAAGCATCGAGTACGGAATTTGCCCTTTGCGAGTTCACCTTGTTGAGTTCAAAAGCAGCGCAGACGAGCTTGGCCAGCCGCTCCTGGTGGATAGGTCCTTCTGCTGCGATCACATCTTGGATAGCTTCGCGTACGGCTGTTACGGAGCGGCGGGAGCGAAGCGTGTCCAGTACTTCAAGGCCGCCGAAGCGCCGGACAGTCCAAGGCTCGTAGCTGGACTGGGCGTATGCGGTAACAAGCGTGGCTGGCCTAGGGTTCGCTTGAGAGGCCTCCAGGAGGGTTCCCGGGCCAAGAGGCGAAGTGTCCTTGCCGGCGACCAGAACGAACTCCTGCTCAGGTGCGGCCGCCTCTGCCGCCCGTCGTCCGGAGCGCGTCACCGCGGGAGTTCCGCCAGTCAACGCATCCTGAGGTTCTGAAGCAGGAGCTGCCGCCTCGTACGCTTCCTCCAGAGCAGCTTCAAGCTTGTCCAGCACGGCGTCCCGGTCGGCCAGCCAGGCCGGCAGCCAGACCCGCTGCACTGAGGGCCAGCGCATCATGCGGGTAAGAACATCCCCGGGAAGCCCGTCCCGGTCGCCCGCCGTCCGGCGGGCAGCCCACGCGGGGCTGTCCAGAAGGACGGCCATCAACGGGCGGTTGGGGTTGTCGGGAACGGCAACGCTGATATCAACTTTGAAGTCGGACAGCCCCACGTCTGTTGCAACGACAAAGCCGCGGTCCCGCAGTGCGTCGGCAATCTCTTCCCGGTGCAGGTCGATACTGGCAGCGCGGCGCCCATCGTAAGGCAGAGCAGCGGTCCCCTGCTCGGCAAGATCAAGGTAGGACCGCAAATGTTTAATGCCAACGGAACTGGTTTCCTCGGAGCGCAGATCGGCCGGGTTGAAGCTGGAGAAGACAATAACTTGCCGGCGTGCACGGGTGACAGCAACGTTGAGGCGCCGTTCCCCACCAGACCGGTTCAAGGGACCAAAGTTCAGCGGCAGGTATCCCTTGTCATTCTTGCTGAACCCCGTCGAGAACAGGATGACGTCCCGCTCATCACCCTGCACGTTCTCAAGGTTCTTGACGAAGAGCCCCTCTGAATCCTCGTCCAGGGCACCGACGATACGCGGATCCTCGGTGTCGCGCAGCAGCCCTTCGATCAGGGCACGTTGCTGCAGGTTGAACGTCACCACACCAACGGAGGGAGTCCCCGCCGGATCAGCATCAAACCTATGGCGAATCTCGGCCACCACTGCCGCGGCCTCCACGGGATTGGTACGAAGGACCTTGGACGGTCCCGAGCGGTTGAACTGGCCGACAACACGGACAAAGTTCACCCCGTGCCCGCGGACACCCGCATTCGCAGCGCCGTGGGACGGGCCCGGGAACGAGGAAAGCTTGCTGTCGTAGTACTGCTGGTTACTGAAAGCAATCAGCGATTCGTCCTGGCTCCGGTAGTGCCAGGACAGCCACTGCCGCGGCACCCGCGCTTCCACGCACTCGGAAAGGATCGACTCCATATCCTCCACCACTGAGATCTCGGCGTCACCGTCGGTGCCGGAGTCAGAGGAAATCTCCGCAAACGACGTGGGCGGCATCTGTTTGCTGTCACCCACCACCACTACGGAGGCACCGCGGCCCATGGCACCCACTGCGTCGGCTACCCGGATCTGTGAGGCTTCATCGAACACCACGATGTCGAACAGACCGGCCTTGGCAGGGAAGAACCGCGCCACCGAATCCGGGCTGACCAGTGTGCAAGGCATGATCCCCGTGATGAGGTCGGCGTAGTGTTCCATCAGTTTGCGGACGGACATGCCACCCCGCTGCCTGGTCAGTTGCCGTTGCAGCTCGCCCATGCGCCCGGAGGTCGACGACGACGAAACCGTCCGGGAGTGCAGGACCTCGGCGGCGAGGTTCGTTTTGAGCAGCTCGCGTACCGTTTCCGCTCGGCTGGTGAACCGCTCGATGGTGCGCTCGTGCACGATGGTGTCAAAGTCGCTCAACCCGGTAGCGATGCGCCGTTCGGCCAGCGACCCTTCAGCCAAGCCGCGTTCAAAGGCTGCTGCTGCGTCATCTGCTTCCAGCTCGCCGTCGAGGATGGCAATACGGGCGTCCACCAGTCCCGCGGTACGCAGCGGTTCGACATGACGAATCAGCTCAAGCCACCGCGTCAGCGGTACCGACCCCGCCGCGTCCAGTCGCCGCGGCACGGACGTTTCCCACCATTGGGCCAGGAAACCTCGCTCACTGGTCCACGCACGCAGGTCATCGCTACCCACACCTTGGATTTTAAGGAATTCTTCCCAGGCATGAGAAAGCTCCCGGAGCCAGCCGATAACGTTCTGGTGGACGTCGGGCGCATCCTTCAGGAACGTGCGGAGCTCGGTCTGAAAGCTCACCGCGTCAGGCTCCGGAGACGGCTGCACCGCCTGCGCGGCCCAGCGAAGCCAGGAAATACGGTGCCTCAGGTCAGCCTGTGCGTCCGGCTTCAGCGGGTTCCATTGCTGATCCGCAGGAAGCCCAGGCAAAGAGCCCCGCGTTGCCCGCAGGCCGGAGACCTCGTGCTGGACGGCCACCAGTTTCTCCAGCAGCGGCACAAGCTCCTTGTGGCGGATTTCAGCTCCGGATACAAGCACGGGAGACAGTTCGGCGGCCACTGCCAGCAGCCGCTTCTTGCGTCCCCAGAACCCGGATGCTGCGGCCTGCTGCGCACGGCCGAGGATTTCCGGCAGCGGAAGATCCATAGCCCCCGGCGCTACGTGCTCAAGGCCTGGATGCTGAACGGACGCAAAGGCCGTCACCAGCTTCTCCAGTTGTTCAGCGTTGACAGACCAGTCGCCGGAGCGGACCACATCCAGTGTTCCCAACGGGACGTTCCGGTCCTGCAGCAGAGTAGCGAGAGTTACGACGTCGGCCGGCGTTTGCGCTGCGTCCAGAACCGGCGGTAGTCCAGGCGTTGGCCGCAAGGCGTTCAGCGCCTCATTAAGGCGACGTCCCGCAGCCAGCAGCTGCTGTTCCTGCTGGTCGCCACCGGCAACAGAGACGAACCGCCATGGGTGGTCAGGCCCAGGACGGACGGGGTCGGTGAATTCAGGAAGTTCCCGGAACACCTGTCGAATCGAGCTCAGGGTGGAGTCATTCAGGGACGCTGTCAGTTCCGGGCTAAGAGGAACTGTAGCGTGGTCAGGTTCATAGGTCAGAGCCTTGGTCCGCGCGCTGTAGAGGGACAGCTGCGCGCCATTCTCCTCATGGACGTTGTTGGCGTACCGGACCAGTCCGCGGCGGGCTGAGGCAAGATCGGTGGAGGCAGTCTCGAGCTGCTGCTTGTTCGCAGACAGGCGGAGCTCCAGGGCATGTTTGATCTGTGCCCGAACCACCGCAGGCTTGCTGCCCTTGTCGTGCAGGTCAAGGGAGAACGGTCCCATCCCGACGTCGTCGAGCCGCCTCTGGACAACATCCAGTGCTGCCCGCTTCTCCGCGACGAACAAGACCCTTTTGCCGTCAGCAATGGCGCGGGTCAGGAGGTTGGTGATGGTCTGTGACTTCCCGGTGCCCGGAGGGCCTTCCAGGACGAACGTCTGGCCGGCGACTGCTGACGCGACTGCCTCCAGCTGCGACGAGTCCGCTGGTATTGGACATTGCGCCGCAAGGGCGTCCAGGTCGACGTCGGGTGTGACGGGAACATTGTCTGAATACAGTTCCGTGGGGGTGCTGATGAGGTGTTTGACCAGGCTGTTGGCGGTGAATTCCTTCCAGTTCTCGTCAAGGTCCTTCCACAGGCGGAATTTGGCGAACTGCAACATGGACAGGTCCACGGTGTTTTCCACGCGGAAAGCCAGGCCCTTGGCCGAAACGGCGGCCCGCACAGCAGCGAACGCGGCGTCCAGATCGATTCCGGATCCATCTTCCTCCGGCTCCGCGAGGCCCGGAATGCGCAGGTCATGGGACTGCGCCAGCTTCTCGAGGAGGCAATAGTTCGGCGTGGACTGGCCGGTCTCATCGAGTGTGACGCGGTACAGACCGTTTTTCCCTGCAGAAGTCAGCTTCACCGGGACCAGAACCAGCGGGGACCGAAGCGCCCGGCCGTCCAGCTCCCACATCAGGCTGCCAATGGCCAGGTAGAGGTTGTTAGCTCCGGTTTCCTCCAGCTGGGTCTTCGCCTTGTAGGCGAGACCGCGCATCTTGGCGCTGTAGCCGTCTTCGCTGACCTCGGCGAACACGGCCTTTTTGGAGCTGAGCAGGTCGGCGAGTTCGTCCTGGGGAAGGTCCCGGCCGAAGCGGATGCCTCGCTCCTGGTGGATGGCACTGATTTGGTTGGAAGGTATCAGGCTGACGGACGTGCCCTTGCTGATGAGGTCCTCGAAGGCACCCATCCATGCGGTTGGCACTGCGAGCGGGAACCGGGCGGTTTCAGTGAAGTTGATGAGCCTGTTCCGCAGGCTCAGGTCCAGCAAGGCGTTCTTCCACTGGAGCACCCGGGGTGGAACATCGGATGCGGTCCGGGAGGCTCCCCCGCTCGAGGGTGCCTTCTGGGGCAGAGCCGGCGCAGTCCTGGTTTCCGGAACGTAGTTGACCACGATGTGGGTTCCGGCGTCAGACGTGGTGCGGGCAGGCAGCGGGTAAATGCCGTCAAGGCGGGCGCGCCGGACATCAGTCACCGCGTTGATCTCGTCATTGCCGCTTTCCACATAACGGTTCAGCGGGCTGCTGCGGAGTGCGGCCGCCGAGATCGGCTGGCTGCCGGTGAGGAGCGTGGTTTCCACAAGGCTGATGAAGCCCCGCTGGACAAGGCTGACCAGCTCTGGCACGTCGTCGGACGCCGCAGTGCTGAGGCTGCCTTCTTCCCGCCAGTAGCCGAGGAAGGCGTGGCCCTCCACCAGCCAGAGCAGAGGCCTGATGCCGCAGAATTCCAAAGCGGCGGCCAGGACCAGCGTGGTGTCCAGGCACGTGCCCAAACGGTCGTCAAGGACCTGCGCCGGTGTCCGTACCTGCTGGCCTTCCAGTCCCCAGCTGGCGGGTGGCATGCTGTAGCGGATGTCACGGGCGCTCATCGCCTGGGCGATGGCGAACACGATCTGATCAACCCGGTCCCCGTCTTCCAGGTACCCGTCGAAGCTGCCGCTGCCCGTTGTTTGCACGAGGATGTCGGCGGCCTCGGACATGAGCTTGGCAATGCTGGGATGGTGCGGTTGCACATACGCGGCCAGGAACTCGTAGGAGACGAGTCCCCGTCCGGCGATCCACAACTGGGCGGGCAGGAGCGTCAGGTCCGCTTCTGCGCGGCCCAGCTCCGCCACGGCGGCATCGGCGCCCGCCGAATGGACGGTCACCAGCACCTTTCCCATCTGGCGGTCAGCCAGTTCATACATGGTGGTGGCCTGAACCGGGACGTTGAGGTCATCGAGCGTGATGGTTTGGCCTGCGGCAAGGTCCACATACTGCTGGAAGTCGCCGGAGATCCGGCCTGTCTGCGCGGAGGCCTCCACCTGGACCACTGCACCACGGATTTCCGCGCCATTGTTGGTGATCTTGACCTGCCTGACGAAGCGGAAGCCGTTGTGCGCCATCGCGTAGCTCAGTGAATCTGCAGTGATCACCTCAACCACAACGTGGGCAGCGGATATAGCCGGTCCATGGACCGCGGGCTCACCCGGAAAGCTTTCCTCCGGGTGGTCGGTCTGCGCGACGGCGGCCGGCAGAGCCTGCTGGTCTTCTTCCGTTTGTTCCTTCGGAGAGGCCCGGTTTTGATACTCGGTGAGAAGCGCAACCAACTCGCTCTGAGTTTGGTCCATCCCGAGCACTTTGGCCAGCCGGCCTGCGGTGTCCAGGGCACGGAAGGTATCGGCGTCGTCGAAGGTCTCATTGTGGGCCCAGCGGTTCCGTGCCTGGCGCAGCTCGGACGTGTGGCTGCGTGCGTCATGCGGGAGGTTGAAGGGGTAGCCAAGTGAGCCCATGGATTCAGTCATGATGCGCAGCTGCAGGCTGAGATCCGTGGGTGCGTAGGACTGCGCAGCGCGGCCAGCGTTCTCGTCCTTGTGCTGGATGATCTTGGTCCATGCCACGCCGGGGGCTACCTCAGCGAGCACTGCTGCGATGTAGGGCTCAAGGCCAACCGCCAAGGCCTCAAGGGCCCGGCCCACATACTCGCGGTTGGACAGACTCATCAAATTCCCCCATCTACGGCACCGGCATCAGTACCGTCATTCACTCGATGCAACCAATCATGGCATCCGGCACTGACAATCCTGCGTGTCTGTTGGTTCTGGCGCCGCTCAGCGGTCCGGAAAACCGGTAAGTTACGGCCCGGACCAATTGAACCCGTCGTTTGCGGCCCTTTCGGCCCTCCCGACGCTACGGAAACGGAGAAAGAGCAGTCCGGCCGACACAGCGAGCTATGACCGCGGACGCCGCCGTTCCGCAGGGCCGGTGGGGCTGCGACCAAGTGGACTTCCGGCTTACCGTGCGATCCGCCCTTGAAGTTCTTCGTCGATCCTACGATTGCGCGCGCTGATGAAAGCGTTGCTGAGCCGTAGATACCCGAGGTATTCGTCACGGCCCTTCGGAACAGCTGGTGTGCTGAAGTCGGCAAACGGGTGGAAGAACCGGATTGTCCGGCCGTCATCCTCCACAAGGTCTTCCAGTAAAAAGAATCTGACGTACCCGGCGAAATCCCCGAACAGTGCGAAGAAGTCCGCATATCTGAGCAGGACCGCTGAGAGGGGGCTCTGCTCACCAAGATAGTGGCGGCGGATGCATTCCAGGGTCAGATCGAAGCGATCGGCGATCCTGGGATGGAGTCCGCGTGCACCATTAATCGTCGGCTTTCGGCCGATCCTGTTGCCTGGAAACACGAGCGCGCTTCCGGGGGTGTAGCCGAGGTACTCGGGTAGGTCGCCTTCCGGTATGTCTCGGATGACGTTACGAGCCTTCTTTCGCAGCCTGGTGGTGATCGTGTCGCTGGCGAGGAAGAAAACACCTGACAAGGATCGGTGCACGAGGTACCTGCGGGGTTCCATAGCCAGGTGGAAGTGCTGGCCGCTGGGCAACTCCTTGCTCCACAACAGCTGGTGGTACTTCCGCAGGGCGGGGCTGAAGGAGTCGGGGTCCTTGCCTGCCGGAGTATCTGAGTGGAAGTCGAAGGTCATCAGTGTCCCTCAAGTTCGATGCGGATTCCACGGCTGTGACTTTCACCAGGCTGAGCGCGCGGAGGTTGCTCCGCGTGCCTGATGGTCAGTTCAGTTGGCGCTATGAGAGCAAGCGACGGCAATAACCTTTTGTACTTCACTGTTGGAGACCCCCAAATCGTGCATGGTGCGCGTAGTGCGTGAATCGTCTCACGTGAACCCACTGGCAAAACCGGTCTTGATCCAATGCTTCCGTGTTCCTGCGCCAATGCTGAGAAGTAATCGCTGAGTCCTTGTAGACCTTGGGCTGGTCGCCCGGCCAAGGGCAGACGTGGAATGACGACGGCGGTATTCGCCTCCCGCCGTCGTCTTTCCAGACGCCACCCCACCAGAACTTACGGGTGCCCCAGAACCTTCACCGCCATGTCCTTTAAGTGATGAGGGTGTCGAAGCCCTGCTCCATTGGTCTTCCAGCTGGATCCGGCCCGTGATGCGCGTCCACCGGGATCTTCTCGCTCAGCCCTCCCCCGCCGCCGGCCAGGTCACCGCGTCGACGGCTCCGTGGTCAGGGCACTCCCGCTGCTGCTTCAGCCGCCGCCAAGGCCTGGGAAAACCTGTCCACCGCGAGCTTGTACTCGCCCGGGGCACCAGCGGTTCTCTCAAGGTCGGCGGCGCGCATGGCCCTGAGCATGGCTGACGTGGTCGGAAGGGAAGTATCTGACATCGCGGGAAAGTCGAACTGCAGCTGCGGGTCCACCTCGTAGGTGAGCCAGCGCCGCTTCAGCAGATCGTGGCGGTCCGCGGTCCTTCCGTATTCCTTCAGCTCCGCCATGGAAAAATCAGCCAGCAACACGGCGTCCACGCCTGCGGCCTGGGACTCTGTTCGGACTGCCTCCCGCTGGCGGCCCAGGGCCTCTTCGGTCCCCAAAGCCAATGGTGTCACGCCCTTTTGGGCGAACTCTGCGTTGAATTGGTAGGCCCGGATCTGCGCCGGGGTCATGAAGTCAAGCTCGGCCGGGGATTTCTTGGCGAAATCCCTGACGCCATATGGGCTCGCAACACTGCTGCGGGGAACCGGGTAGAAGTACTTGCCGCCGAAAAACCCTGCCACCGTTGCAATCCAGAAAACAAGATCGGGAGCATCGATCGACACTGCCCCCACCGCTGCGCCCACCGTGCATGCCGCGTGGCCGGTCGTGAAGAGAATTTTGGTCCGGCCGAGCCGGTGTACACGGCGGGGACGGTCCAGTTGCTTCTCATGGATTTTCTTAGCCCCAAAGCCCAATCACTGGCGTTGCCCACCAGTCACGCTCCTCAGTAATTCCGGACGGCGCCTCCACCGTCACCTCGGACACCGGTGACGTGCTGCTGTGCGGCCCGCCGCGGTCAACCTGAACACCGGTGTAGGACTTGACCGTGTACGGTCCCCCCTCGCCAACACTACCTCCGCGGGCTGCCCCGACGGGCTTGAGTCCAGATCCAGGACGAGGCGTGCCCTGCGCCGCGCCCACGAACTGGTCATTTCCGGTGTCACGGGCCCGGAGATCCCCACCGGTCTGGCGGATTCGTGGCGCCGCTCCATGGCCTGGGCATCAGCCCGGATCAGCACAGCCCGCGGCACCTGCACGACGTCGCCGACGTCCTGGAGCAGCGGCGGGAGCACCGGCCGCAGCAGGTCATGCCGGCGCTCCACGACCTGGTGGCCGACGATTCCACTTCCGGTCGGCACCTGCTGGTGCTGACCGACGCCCGCGGCGAGATCCTGTGGCGGGTGGGCAGCCCGGACGGATGCGGCGGGCGGACCGGCTGGAGTTCGCCGAAGGGGCGGACTGGTCCGAGGCCGGCATCGGCACCAACGCCATCAGCGAGGCGCTGGTCACCGGCCGGCCGGTGAAGCTGTTCTCCGCCGGGCACCTGGTCCGCACTCACCACGAGTGGGCCTGTACGGCGGCGCCCATCACGGACCCGGCCACGGGCCGGCTGCTGGGCGTGCTCGATGTTTCCGGGCCGCTGGACACCATCAGCGCGGACACGCCGCGGATGGTGCGGTGCGCGGTCGGGGTGGCGGAGTCACTGCTGGGAACGTCCGACGGCGACAGCCTCCTTGGGTGCTTCGTCTTCTGTTCATGCGTCCCGGCATGGTGTGCGCGACCCTGGTGTTGCGGTGTCGTCGCTGGAGTTGCTGGGCGACAGGCCTGCCGCGGTGTTTGGCTGACGGGAGCGGGGTACCGCTGACGCTGCGCCGGGCGGAGATCCTGGCGCTGCCGGATTCGCGGTCGCAGGGGTGGTCCGCGGAGGAGTTGGCCTACGAGCTGCACGGCGACGCGGGCACGCCGCACGGAGATTTTCCGGGTGCGGTCGATGCTCGTTGATGCGGTGGAATCGAACCCGTACTGGCTGGCTGCCGGACCGGCCGTACGTTCGGATTCGGGGGCGGCTGCTGCGGGACTGGCGGGTGGCCGATGCCCTGGAGGCGTATACCGCTCCCCTGCTCAGCCGATCCGGTGTTCTGCCGGTGCAGCTGCTGCGGGACCAGCTGGATCTGTCCGTCGGGGCGGCTGTGCGGGCCAGTGGGGACGCCGGGCTGCTGGTTCGATGCCTGTCCACGGACATGGGGGCTGGGGACTTTCAGGCCGTGGACGTGTTTGGAAGACGACGCAAGAGAGATACGTAAGGTCCGAACATCGAGGCACTGAATCCATGGGTGTCAGGCAGACGATCGCTGACCCGAACAGTCATGGCAAAATTCGACCCAGCGCGTCCGAGGTGCTTGGGAAGAGGCAGAAGCCTGTTGACTTATTCGTCGTCGACTTCGTCTGCGCTCTCCGCGGCGACCAGTTCGGCCTCGATCTGCTCTGAGTCTTGGACATCCTCGCCGACCTCGTTTCCTCCGTCATCTTCGCCAAGACTGGCGCGGTATTCGTTGCGAACCTCCCAGAGCGACT
Organism: Arthrobacter sp. KBS0703; assembly: GCF_002008315.2. NCBI lineage: Bacteria > Bacillati > Actinomycetota > Actinomycetes > Micrococcales > Micrococcaceae > Arthrobacter > Arthrobacter sp. KBS0703. The sequence goes on from NZ_MVDG02000001.1 coordinate 2,823,735, forward strand.
TCCCAGACCCTTGGATCTTCCAAAATCGCCAACCATTGATGCCGCCCCGATACAGGTCGGCCGAGTTGGCAGCCACCCCCGCCGCGGACGGCGTGTCATAACCGACATCGCCGACGAACACGCGCCCGTCGAGCCCGACTGCGGCGGTCGCACCGTTCAGGACAGCGGGACGAGCGACGAGCACGGTTCCCGGCTGAATGAGCCCCTCCGAGACAAGCAGAGCAAGGTCGACTTCCCCGGGAGCTTCAGGCTGCGCCGGCTGCGTTGCGAGTCCGATGTGTCCTGCTGGGGCAGGCCAAACCTTTAGGACCGACGCCGCGAGCGTGGCCGTACGCGCAGTGATCATCGTCTCGTCCCAATTGGTTGGGGCGGACTGAATGACATCGTTCGTGAGGAGCACGTCGTTGATGTTCTGAAAATGCTCTACCTTCGTCGCCCATGACCCGTTTGAAACCTTCGAATTCAGTTTCTGCGTCACCAAGGTGAGATTGCCGAGTTCGTGCAGAGTGCGGTCACGTGACGCCGCCTTCATTTCGGCTTCGTCAGGCGACCATATAGCTGGCCAGTTTGCCCGCCACTTCTGAGGGAGGAAGTGCTCGACCGTGCCGACCCCACGCGCGATCGGCCCCATACTGAGTGCATTCCAATCAGGGTAACCACGGCGGTAGTCTTCGAGCGCTTCAAGGATCATTCGAAGTCGAGCCCGGAGATACTTGTTGTATGCGGGCGCGCCCTTCAGCGCCGAGGTGACCTCTGCGTCGTCCGGCCAGTACCCGACGGGCGTCTTGTTCGAAGCGAGGTAGGACTGGACTTCAATGGCCAGACGATCGTGCGGCTGCTTGCTGAGGTGGACGATGAGGTCGACCATGAATCGGTTTGTGCCCTGCGAGGGCGCTTTCACGATCGCGCGGCGGACGAACCAGCTTTCGAGGCGCTTGAGGATCTGGGTCTTGTCTTCTTCCGGAACATCGGACTGCGGCTCCTCATCGAGCCAAATCAGCAGCGGTCGCACGACCTCGGAATCGAGAGTGCCGACGCGGTAACTGAACCATTGCGCCCTCGTCAACGGACCGTTCACCGCCTGCGCCCCCTCGATCACGAACCGATATCTATCGGCCGCCGTCCTGATCTCCGGTAGCAAACTGGACAGGTCGGGCCGCTTGTCAGTCACGTAGCCCTTGAACTGCGTGAATAGCTCTCGGATCGGGAAGTCTTCGAGCAGTCGGGCGCGCAGCCAGTGCCAGAGGAACCAGGACGCGCGCGGGTGAGAGATGCGTCCGGCCGTGACCTGCGTGACCCACCACGGAGTCTCAAGTTCAGCCCAGTTACTGAGGTACGCGACTTCGACTTCCGCTTCGGTGCCGGCATGATTCTGGAAGATAAAGTTCTTGATGAGGTCAGCGGCGCTCAGCGGCTCGCCCCGTGCATTCAGCGTCTCAAAGATCGCCTGCGCATCCTCTGTCGCGTCGAGCCGAATGCTCACGATCTCGAGCTGACCGGACACGGCATCAACGAGCAACTTTGCGCTGATCTCCAACTCGTCCGCTTTGTCGAGCCACGCGCCGATGGAATCGCTGAAGTACTGATGCGCCTCTGCGAGCCGCGATGGCACGACGCTCGAGTAGTCAACTGGAGCAGGGGCGCTCATGACCGATTTGAATCCCACCCGGTCGAGATTCGTCGGCCAGACCTTGTAGCAGTCCTCAGGCTTCTTGAGGAAGGCGGCCGGATTGACGATGAGCGGCTCGACCTGTGCCGCGAGCATCGTCAGACCGCGGTCGTCAAGCTGCGAGTGAAGTGAGTCGAGGAGGATCTGGAGCGTCGTGAGTCGCTGCTGACCATCGATGACACTCCACTCCTGCATGGTGCCAAGCGTGGAAGGCAGCTGCTGTACGACGAAAGCGCCGAGGAAGTGCGTAGCGGCCGGGTTCTTCGTCGCCAGAACATCAACGAGCCGCGCTATGTCCTCCCACAGGGGCTGCCATTGCCGCTCCTTGGACCAGACATAAGGGCGCTGGAAAAGAGGCACCACCAGTCTCGAGGGCTGATAGAAGACCTCCCGTGGATTGACCTTCTCGGGCTTCATGCCTTGTTCTCATTCGTCGCCATAACTGCATATTCCTAGCTGGGTGAATCAATTGTCATTCGCCGTCATAGGCTCCCCGCAAGGGATGGCCCGAGACAAGCCCAAAGCTGAACCTACACAGCGCAGCCGCCGTTCAGGATTACCAAGGGTCTCGACGCGCCGCGCCAATCCTCAATTGACGTTGGGGTTCGTCGCATGCACGTAGCTCTAGTGCAACGAAGACTTCTGCAATCAACGTCACCCTGATCAGGCCCCTATGCGGGCTGTTTTCGGGTCCATCAGAGGGCCTTAGTGGCCCAAAGAGCAACAAAGCGAGCTGTGACCACTCAGACTGGTCGCTGTGCGTTTAATAGGGGATCCCCCTTGCGGGCTGTTCCAAGCGACAAATAGCGCCGTGAAAAGCCGCCATGCACCTGCTGAAAAGCACAACCGTGACCAATATGCACCGCTATCCTGCTTGTTGCTCAGGTTCGCCCTCAGAAAGGGGCTATAGACAATAGTTCGTATAGGGTGTCGCAGCACCTCGCCCACCGTCACTCTCGGTGACGAGTCTCCATCCAGGTTTGTCCCAAAGACAATCATTACCGTGATTTACGTCACCGTCGGGCCGCCGAGAACTGCGCATGATCGGCTGGGATAACGGGGATGCTGCCACGCCGGCGACCTGTCGACCGATAAGATCGTGTCCCATGACCTTCGTGCAATTGGACCCACCTTCTTCTGACGCTCACATGGTGGATCTCTTCGCCGGTCCTGGTGGACTGGATGTCGCTGCACGCTGGCTGGGATTGTCCGTGGCCGGTATCGAGTGGGACGAGAATGCCTGCGAAACCAGGCGGGCCGCCGGGCTTGGAACCGTGCAAGGTGACGTACGGGACCACGGTCCGGCCGAGTTTCCCCAGGCGAGGATCCTCGCCGGGGGCCCTCCATGTCAGACGTACACCGTGGCCGGGGCAGGTGCTGGGCGTAAGGCACTGGACCAGGTCCTTTCCTTCATTGCGCGCATGGCCGATGGGGACGACGTCACAACCGAGCTAACGACGTTGGATGACGAACGAACCGGGCTGGTGCTGCAGCCGCTGCGATGGGCATTGGAGGCCCATGAGGCGGGAAACGCATACGAGGTGATCGTATTAGAGCAGGTGCCAGCGGTTCTGCCCGTGTGGGAGGCCATGGCGAGGGCCCTGGAACCACTGGGTTATGAGACCGTGACTGGCATACTCCACGCAGAAGAGTACGGGGTTCCGCAGACCCGCCGCCGCGCGATCCTCATCGCGAACCGGTACGGCACGCCCGTACTTCCTGCCCCAACGCATCAGCGGTTCAGGAGAAATGAGGTCAAAGCTTCTATGGACCGACCTGCGTTGCTGCCCTGCCAAAGCATCGGCGAGACCTTGGACCGGGTAGAGCCCTTTGTGATGATCTCCAATTATGGAACTGGTGGTGATCCGAAGGCCCGCGGTCGGCGCACTTCGAAGGAACCGGCTTTCACGGTTACCGGGAAAGTGTCCCGGAACCGCTTGTTCTCCAACGTGGATGAACTCGATCGCCTCAAAGTTTCTGAAGCGGGCCGGCTCCAGACGTTCCCCGCTGATTACCCGTGGTCGGGCAAGGACGTCTCGCAACAGATTGGCAACGCCATTCCACCGCGCCTGGCGGCTCACGTCCTAGCAGCAGCTCTCGGTCGAGAACTTGACGCGGATTTCTTCGACACGATGACAAGAAAACGGTGGACCGAGACGGCCGACGAAACCGCGCCCACACCACAAAACACCGAGGGTACCCACGACTGTCCTGTGCCCAGGACTGGACCGGGGCGGCGACGATCAGTCGACGAACCGTCCCGGAAGGCCCTCAGCCGCGTGTCGTCACAACGCTGAGCGTCCCCTCGCTACAGCAGATTCTCTTCCCAGATTCCTTCATTTGTCGTGCCGCGCTCAGCCTGGATCATCGGAACCGACGGCGGTGGTGAATCACGACACGCCCCAGACGCGAGCGGCCTAGCCCGATATGGGGGAACCCTGGGAGGGAAGATACCCGAAGGACATGGCGTGCTTTCGAGACTGCGGGCCCGTAGTCCGCCAAGGTCTGGGCATCCTAATTTCAGCTGCGCCACGCCAAGTTGTCGCTGGACCCATTCGTTGGGATCCTTCCGGTAAATCTCCCCGGGGACCCGCGCTCCATGTTGGAAGAAATCTGGATCTACAGCAACGCGGTCCCCACAGCCCTAGTTAGTGCCATAGCCCGCCAGCTCGTGCGGCACCTCTAAGACACCTCGCTTTATAAGGAGTCTGCGCAAAAAAGTCGCATCTAGATGGTAGATATTAGCGTGAAGACTTCGGCGGGGGCCGAGAGCACTAATCTCGATTTGGGGGATGGAACCAATGATGGTTCAGCATTCGTGGGCGGGTACGACCTCGCCTCTCGGAAGGTTCGTAGCGGCCGAAACAGAAAGCGCGCTCAACGCTTACCGGGCTCGCCCGGATCTGGTACGCGAGCACAGCAACATCGAGGCGGCTATCTCTCAGGGCGGCTACGGTCGAAAACAGCTCAACGAGCTTGTCCAGAACGCTGCTGATGCCATCAAGGAACCGGGCGGCCGCATCAGAGTCGTCCTCACAAGGGATTCACTCTATTGCGCGAACGAAGGAGATCCCTTCACCGAGGCCGGTTTCCGGACCCTCATGCTGTCCCACTCCTCCGAGAAGCGTGACGACGAGATCGGCCGCTTCGGCCTCGGGTTCAAATCAGTCATTCAGGTGACCGAAGAGCCCATGATATTCAGCCGAAGCGGTTCCGTTGCTTGGAGCCAGGATCAAAGCCGAAAGCTTTTGGAGGGCCTGTATCCGCGCCTGGCTACCTATCCGATTCTGCGTTTGGCTACCCCGGTGGACCCCGACGTCGAAGCCGCCAAAGACCCCGTCCTCTCGGAGCTTTTTGAATGGGCCACCACGGTGGTCAAGCTTCCCCTGAGTGGCAGCGTCTCTTGGCTTTCGGACGAAATGAAGAAGTTTCCCGAGGAGTTCCTCCTCTTCTCCGACAAGATTGGTTCCCTTGAATTTGAGGACAGAGCCCAAAGCTCATCTTGGACGTGGACGGCAACACGCGACGGCAGCCGTGTCAGCCTCTATGACGGCGCAAACAGTAGCGAATGGCTGATATTCAAAAATAGGCACGAGGTCAGCCCTCAAGCTGCGATCGAGGCCGGAAGCATCGTTGCGCGACAAAATGTTGACGTGACTTGGGCTGTCCCGTTGACGGGCAACCACCGGAGCAAGATGGGCCGGTTCTGGAACTACTTCCCGACTCAGCACGAGACTTCGCTTCGCGGCATCGTTAACGCGGCATTCAAAATGAACGAAGACCGCCACAGCATGCTGGAGACCCTCTACAACCGGGAAATTCTCATTCGGACGCTTCCCCGTATGGTGGCAAGCGCCCTAAACGACCTCAGGACACCAGAGGATCCGGCTCTCTTTCTGGACATTCTGCCGTCGCGTGACAAGGAGTCAAGTTCGTGGGCCGACTCCGTGATCAACAAACCCATTTTTGAAATTCTGCCGTTCGCACCCTGTCTGCCGGACAGATCGGGCGTTCTCAGGCTCCCCCGTGAAATCAAAGTACAACCGGCCCTGGAAGAAGCCACTCGACTCATCGCTCTGTGGGACACCTGGGTGCCAGCGGGCCGGCTCTGGCTACACTCGTCAGCCTTGCGGCGGGAATCCCAGGTAGTACGCATATTGAAGGAAGCGAATCTCAAGCGCGCATCCATCGAGGAGTGGCTGGAAGAAGTTGTCGCAGGTGGAGATCTCCAGGATTATGAAAACGCCCTGCAGATCGCGGCGATGATCGACAAGTCCTACACCGACTACCGGCCCGCAATGCGGCGAAGCCGGATTGTGCTCATGTCAGACGGCAGTGTCCAACCGCCAATCACTTCGAGGGTCTTTCTACCCATGAAGGCTGACGACGAGTCAGCCAATGTTGTGTCCTATGAGCTCATGCATCATGGAAATGCGAATGCTTACCTTCGGGCCCTGGACCTCCAGGCACAGGATGGTCGGGGCATCGTCAATCGTGTCGCGAGCGATGTCGCCGGAGACTATCTAGATACAGAACTGGCCGGATCTCTTTGGAAATTAACCCGCTCGCTGTCCGTCCCGGAAAGTCTCTCCATACTTAATGAGAGAACAGAACCGACCAAAATTCTTGTTCGGTGCCGCGATCACAAGTGGCGCACGCTGGGTGAGGTCTGGCTGCCGGGTGGCTTGATTCCCCAAACCAATATCGGGGATGAGCACCTTCTAGTAGACGATCAGTTCCACGGCCACGACCTCGCCCTGCTGAGAAATCTTGGCGCACGAACGTCACTTGGGGACTCGAAGATGGTCCGCGCCGGGGGCACCTACGATTTATGGAAAGGGCAAGAGGCAACCCGCTTTTCAAATGAGTCCCGGAACGGACCGGTCCGTCTTTCCGAAGCGGGAATCCGCTTTGGCCAGGCTTTGACAACAGATGGACTCCATCTGCTGGCGGATGCATCTGCAGCAACCCGTGCAAAGGTTACGCGAACAATTTTGGGCCGACCGCAGTACCCGACAAAAGTTGAGTTCAGCAGCGGCTTCAGGACCGCTGAAACAATCGACGGGCCAGACCTTTGGTGGGTAAAAAACCACGGCGCTTTTGAGACCCCTCTCGGCTTAGTAGACACCAAGCACTGCGTGGGCAAAATCGATGGGATTCCCACAGACTTTTTGCCATTTCCTGGAGAGGAGGAATCTAGGGCGTTAGGACTGCCCACCGATACACGCAAGATCCAATGGAGTTTCGTCCTTTCATTGGCAGAGCAGCGTCTGCCCATTCTCCAGTTGCATGAACTTTATGGGGCGCTTGCCGTCCTCGATGTGCGTCCACCGAAGGAGCTTCTGACTCCTCTCAGCGGAGGTCGAAACACACGCTACCTGACGTCTGATGTAGTTCTGGCTGCGGACCTCGGCTCCCGCGACTATCTGGTTGATACAGCGGACGTGCCCGTCATATACACCGGCCATCCAGATTTGGACGAAGCCCTAGCCGAGAACTGGGGGCTCAAGCCGGTCACGGTCGAGTTCCATATCTCAGCCCGCGCCACGCCTATGGATGGGGAGGTACCCGAGAGCATAAAGTCGAAGTTTCCGTTCCTTAAGCGCGCAGCCAGTGAAGTTGCCGTCCAGACCCTCTGTGTTCCTTGCACTTCCGTGGATGAAGTGCGAACAAACAGCTTCGACTCTCGGGCGGAAGCCACGCCCAAAGCGTCCTGCCTCCAGGATGGTGTCCTCTACTACCGGGCCCCGCAGGGTGACCAGGCGTTGCTCACAACAATTCTCGGTGCATTCGGCAGCAAACGCGCGACCGCGCAGGTCATGCAGTCAATGCGGCAGCTCAAAAAGGACGACGAAGCCCAAGCCCGAATTGGACGAGTCAACAAGCAAAAGACGGATGCCGGCAAGATCGCCGAACTTGTTGGTCGCGAGACCCTTCGAAAGCTGATCCCAGACGCGGTCATGAAGATGCTGGATGCTCGTGAACTTGACCTCACCGATGAACGCCTGTTCGAGATCGTTAGCAACTTACACGGCAGCAGCCTCCTCAAAGTGCTCAAGCCTGCCCTGTCGGAAGCCGGCATTGAAACGCCTGATCAGTTCCGCGGGGGGCGCACGGCCCAAGAGTTCGTGAAAGAGCTCGGGTTCTCCCCGGCCATGGCTGGAGAGTCAATCAAGAAAAAGCCGGAACGCGAAGAGTTCGTTGGACCGGTGGGTTTGAACCCCCTTCACCGGTACCAGGAAACGACCAGCAAGAAGATCGTCGGCCTCCTTGCTGGGGATACCAAGCACCGCCGCGGGTTGGTGCAGTTGCCCACGGGTGCCGGCAAGACACGCGTAGCCGTTGAATCCGTTATCCGGGATATCAAAGCCTCTCCGAAGGAAAACCACCGCCTGGTCATCTGGATTGCCCAATCAGAAGAACTTTGCGAGCAGGCCATCGACACGTGGACGTACGTCTGGCAGGCAGCGGGAGTTCCCGGTGAGCGAATGGCGGTGAGCCGACTGTGGGGCGGGAACAACGCCATACGAGAGGAAACGAAACTCCACCTCATCGTCGCAACCATCCAGACGCTCAGCAGCATCCTGCAGACTCGAAAGTCCATGTACGAATGGATGTCTAACCCCGATCTTGTCATCATCGATGAAGCCCACGGGGCGACCGCAACGTCATACACTCCGGTTCTCTCTTGGTTCGGCCGCTCATTCAATGAAAAGTCCCGGTCGTTGCTGGGACTTTCGGCCACGCCGTACCGGGGTACAAACGAGAAAGAGACCGAGCGACTTGTAGCCCGATTCGGACGTAATCTCATCGAGCCGGATGAGTTCAGCGCGGAAAACGCCCACGAGTATCTTCAAGGTATGGGCGTTCTGGCCAAGGTCAATCATCGCGAGTTGAAGGGTATCGAGCTCAAGCTGAAGGACATGCGCTCGGCCACAGACGAGGATTCCCAAAGTGCAATGCTTGAGGCCCGGATCGACCTGCAGCACGTAGCGGACAGCACTCAGCGCAACGAAGCGATCCTCGACCATATCAAGGCATCCGAGACGAACGGGCCGACCTTGGTATTCGCTGCTTCAGTGGAACACGCCGAAGCTCTCGCGGCGGTACTGTCCGTAGAAGGAATTCCGGCCGCCGCCATCTCTGGAAAAACGGATCTGGGCCACCGGCGTTCAATCATCGAAGACTTCCGCAATGGAAAGATCCGTGTGCTGACCAACTTCGATGTGCTTACCCAGGGTTTCGATGCACCCAAGGTCGACGCCGTATACGTTTGCCGGCCTACGTTCTCGCCGAATAAATACATCCAAATGATCGGCCGAGGGCTCCGTGGACCGCTCAACGGCGGAAGCCAAGAGGTCCTAATAGTCAACGTCAAAGACAATTTGGACCAATACGGCGACAAGCTTGCGTTTACCCAGCTCGACTACTTGTGGAAAGACGGTTCGTAGTGCTCGCCGAGATTGAACTGGACGAAAGTCAGCGAGACGTTGCGGAAGCCGATCCGGATGCGCGAATGTTCGTGACGGCCGCGGCCGGGCAAGGGAAAACAGAGGTCCTTCTGGCCCGGGTAAAGACCTTGGTTGAAGATGGCTTGAATCCTGCCGATGAAATCCTTGTGCTCAGCTTTTCCCGGGCGGCTGTCGAAGCTGTCAGGAAACGGGCACGCATCCATGATCTCGATGGTCTTCAAATCCGCACTTTCGACTCCTTTGCGGCGCAGATTCTGATCGACATGGACGAAGAGACTCTGGGCGACAGCTTTGACGCCCGGATCCGAAAAGCCACGAAGTATATAGCTGGAGACGAGACGCCCGATCGGCTCACTTATCTGCAGCACATCCTGGTCGACGAAGCTCAGGACCTCGTGGGAGACCGCGCGGAGCTAGTCTTGGCGTTGTTCTCCGTCCTCGGTGACGACTTCGGTTTCACAGTGCTCGGCGACCCATTGCAAGGCATTTACGACTTTCAATTGGAAGAATCCGAATCCAAACTCACCTCCGCGGAGCTCATCGAGACCCTCGTCAAGGAGTTTGGCGCCGAGCAACAGACGCTGGCGAAGCACTACAGGGCGGTGACCGATCGCACGAGGGAGCTGATCTCCGTTGGCGACGAGATCCGCAACCTGGGAGCGCTCGACAACCCAACGTGCGAGGCCGCGCATAGCCTGCTCGACGACTTCCGCAGAGAAGTTTCCAGCACCTCCGTGCTGAATGAGTCTGGTGCGCTCAGTCCGAATGACGGCGACACCACCGCCCTACTGTGTTCGACCAATTACGAAGTCCTCATCGCGAGTGAACTTTTGTGGGAGAACGGGTACCCGCACCTGATCCGGCGGAAGGCACAGGACATGAGTGTGGCGCCTTGGGTTCATCAGGTGTTCAGGGACCTGGAAGACAGGACGTATGACGCCGATGAGATAAAGTCACGCCTGCACCGGCTCTTCGGAGACGCAGCTGCCGACCGCTGGCTTGCGTTGAAGACAGCGGAGGGCAACTTCTCAGCGTACGACTCACTAAATGTCCCCCAGCTCAGCCAACGGCTGCGCAGCAGATCGATCCCGTTGACCCTCACGGTGGCCGACGTCGCCCCGTTGATCGTTTCGACAGTACATCGGGCCAAAGGCCTCGAGTTCACCAATGTCCTTTATCTGCAACCGGAGTTCGGATCTCCCGCCGCAGAACAGAACGCAGCGACCTTGAAGCAGAAGTACGTAGCCCTGAGCCGGGCTCGAGAAGAGATCGTCTCCACCAAACTGCCTAAAAAGATCCTCAAGCGCGCCGACGGGTCCACTGGGCGATGGCTGGAGAAGGCTTACGGGAAATTCGGTCAATACACGGCACGGATGGAGTTCGTGAACTCCGACATTGACGACATTTCGCCCTATTTCCCGGCAGACGGAGACGCTCAGGCGGTGCAGAACAGCCTTGTACTGGATGACCTTCTGGGAGAAGTCGTTTCCGGCCGCATTGACTCCCCACCGGAGCCCGGTGAAGTTCCCCGCTACGAGCTAACTACCAGCAACGGCCGCGTGCTTGGCCGAACCAGTCAATCTTTTGCGTACGCGCTGAAGAAGAATTTCAGCTTCAAAGGACACCCCGGCCAAGAGTGGCCCATCGCCTTTACCGGCGCCCGGGTCACATCCATCGAGTGCGCCACCGGTCATCCGGAGGAGACCAAACTCGCAGGACTCGGTTCCTCCGGAATGTGGCTGGTACCCCGGCTTACCGGACTTATCAGCCGGATTAAGGACTAGGAGAATGACAGTGTCGAAACTGGACAGTAAATACGCCTTCCGCCGCGAAATCGTTGATCGCCTTGTCACCGACCTCTACGGACCCGGCGCTTCCGACGAGCTCATTACGGAGCGCCCTCTTGAGCGGTATGTGACAGGAGTGCTCTGGCCTGCTGCAGATGACTCTTATGCCGAGGCCCCGGACGAGCCGGAGTCCGTAGCTGCCACTTCCGGCGAGGCCTCGGTCGACAGCCCTGTGGCGAACGCACGGCTGACCTACCCGAGCAGCGTAGGCATGACGGTCTCCGTGGACACTACACTTTCTACCGTTCTGCTCGTCTCGCCTGCTGCCGCCAGATATGCCCCAATCCCTTCTGTCCGGGACAGCGGTAGCAAGCGCCGCGACGCATATGACTGGCAGCGCTTGCCTGCAGAACTCCCCGAGGTGCAAATCGACCTGGCTTCAGCTGGGCCCCAAAGGCATCTGCTGGAGGGAGGGGCTTTGGAGCTCTACGCCTTGGTACGCATTCCCGAAGAGACTGTCGTGACCGTGACCGTGGTGCTGCGGAACACGCAGCCCAAACCTGACCCCACATCAGACAAAGACGTGGCGTGCTGGTTCCAGGCTGGCCTTTCCGTTCACACCGAGAAGCCCGCTCTTGTGGATCGTTCGAAGCTGCGCACCACGCTTCCCTCGGACCCCGACCTGGCGTCTTCCGAACTCCTCTACCGAAACCACATGGTCTTCGGCGCCGGACACGGCTGTGCGGTCGATGTGGAGGCGTCCGACGTCGATGGCCGGCTCTGTCAGCGAGTGACCACGACGTTTGTTCCCCGGCAAGATGTCCACAGGTCCATGGCTGGCGTCAGCAACGCCAACCTGTCGCTCTCATTCATGGGTTCGGCCACGCGCGAAGATGTGGTCGCGCAGCTGAACTTACTCGCGGAGGACTACGCATCGTGGATCGCTGCATCCAGTGACTCGGTGACAGCAGACGGTCAGACCCAGGTTCCGCCGCACTTGCGCGGTGTCGCTGCCGACCATATGAAGCAGGCGGGGACGGCGCACGACCGAATCAAAGCGGGCATCCAGTTGCTGGTCAACGATGAGAGAGCCTTTGAGGCATTTCAGCTGGCGAATCAGGCCATGCACATGCAGCGTTCACGCCAGGATTGGGTCCGCAACGGCGCCAAGGGCGAGTTCGTGCTTGGCGCCCAGGCATGGCGGCCCTTCCAGATTGCATTCATCCTCATTAATTTGCCGTCGGTAACCGACGACCAGCACCCGGAACGCGACATTGCTGATCTCCTCTGGTTCCCCACAGGCGGAGGGAAGACAGAAGCCTATCTGGGGCTTGTCGCCTACCTCCTGCTGCTCCGACGGCTGAGGAACACAAGCGTCCGGGGCGTGGCCGTGATCATGCGCTATACCCTGCGGCTTCTGACGATCCAGCAATTTGAGCGTGCTGCCATGCTCATTTGTTCCCTCGAATCTGTTCGACTGGCGAATGAGGACCGGGTCGGCGGTGCACCGTTCGGCATCGGACTCTGGGTTGGCGGAGGCGCGACGCCAAACGACATCGCAACTGCACGGACAAATCTGGGAAAGCTTCGAAACAATCAGGAAGTCGTCGAGGGAAATCCGAAGCAGATCGAAGCCTGCCCTTGGTGCGGCACTCGGCTCACGGTCGACGACTATCGGATCGTGAAAGTGCCCTCCGACCGGATGCTCGTCAGCTGCTCCAACACGGCATGCGAGTTCGAGGACGGCCTACCCGTTCACATCATCGACACAGACGTCTACCGGGAACGTCCAGAACTCGTGATCGGGACGGTGGACAAATTTGCCGGTATGTCGTGGCGAGGTGAAATCGCAACCCTGTTGGGACGTATCTCTCCTGCCGATCTGGGCCCGGACCTCATCATCCAGGACGAACTGCACCTCATCTCGGGGCCTCTCGGTTCAACCGTTGGTCTCTTTGAAACAGCGGTCGACCTGGCGGCAAGCGGCATCGGACGTGAAGTTGGCTCCGCCAGTCGAAAGCCTAAAATCATTGCCTCGACAGCAACAATCCGACGAGCCAAGGATCAGATCCGGTCCGTCTTCAACCGCGAATCCAGCCTGTTCCCGCCGCCCGGGCTAGACCCCGACGATTCCTTCTTCGCCAACAAGGCGCCCTCTGATCAGTTCGGAACACGGCAATATGTCGGCGTCCTGGCATCTGGCACGAGCCACGCCACGCTTATGGTTCGCACCTACGCATCCTTACTTCACTCATCCAACGTCATCGAAGGGGCCGCAACCGAGGACCGCGACCCCTACTGGACGCTAGTCGGCTACTTCAATAGCCTGCGCGTGCTTGGCTCGGCATACCTGCAGGTGTACGACGACGTCAGAGCTCGCCTTAACCTTCTGGCCAAACGGGAGGGCAGGCTGGGGGCGCGTGGAATCCAGTTGAGCGAGCTCACGAGCCGCGTCGAAAACCATAAGATCCCCGAGGCTCTAAAGTCCCTGGAGAAGAGCCTGATGAGTGGCCTCACGCCTGAAGACGTGGTGCTGGCTACCAACATGATCTCAGTCGGCCTGGATGTGGATCGTCTGGGGTTGATGGCCGTCATGGGTCAGCCGCAGTCCAGCGCTGAGTACATCCAGGCGACCAGCCGGGTAGGGCGTCAGCACCCGGGCCTTGTTGTGACAATCTTCAATGCTGCGCGGACACGGGACCGGTCGCACTACGAATCGTTCAACGACTTTCACGGTGCACTTTACCGGGCGGTGGAAGCCACCAGTGCCACACCTTTCGCGGCTCGGTCGCGCGACCGAGGACTTCATGCCACTCTCGTCTCTGCGCTTCGGATGCTCGTCCCCGAGCTGCGGAGTACTGCTGGTCACGTCCGGGACGAGTCCCCAACAGTTGACGGAATCATGTCGTGGATAGGCGACCGTGTCGCGGCTGTCGATACGGAAGAAGCCCCAGCAACTCGCGAGGAGCTCGAGCGGCTGCTGAACATCTGGCGAAAGGCTGCCCTGGCGGACGCCGACCTGCCCTACGAAGGCAAGAAGAATTCGCCACGCTCTCTTCTTATCGATTCCAGCAAAGCCCTCGAAGATCCCGACTTCGTCTACAGCACGAGCAGCATCCCCTGGCCGACACCCCGAAGCATGCGCGACGTGGACGCAGAAACCGCGCTCCGGCCGGCCCCTATGAGGAAGGACGCCTCCCTTGGCTAGAAAGACCTATGCTGCCCGACGCAGCCAGTTGATCTCCACGTTCGGAGTAGGGAGTCTATTCCCCGCCGAAAACAACAGCTTCATGATCACAAGCATTGATCAATGGGACAAGAAGCATTTGAAGCCGGTCAGTGAGCCGCGCCTGGCACGCAGCCTCGGGGTATCAGAGCTTCTGCTGCCGCCAGCCGGCACGCGCGGGAAGATCCCGGTTGTGCGCTTTCCCCAGATGCTCGTGTGCCCCAACTGCAATCGAATCGGACGGGTTCAGCAGCTGCAAGCATCGTACGAGGACCCGAAGTGCGGCTTGTGCAAGTCACTGGCGCCGCTGACCCCCTCCCGATTCGTTGTGGCGTGCGAAGACGGACATATCGATGACTTCCCATATTCCTATTGGGTCCATGGTCACACCCCGAGCGACGACGCGGATCATCTGCTGTCTCTCGCGTCCGAGGGCCGAACATCGTCGCTTGCCGACATGGTTGTGCGGTGCTCGTGCGGAAAGTCTCGAACGATGGCCGATGCGTTCAACTCAATTGCCTTGAAGGAAATGAAGTGCCAGGGGAACCGCCCCTGGCTCGGCTGGGGCTACAGCGAACGTGGATGCGGCAAAGCCTCAAAAACGGTTCAGCGCGGTGCCTCAAATGTCTGGTTCCCGGTGGTTCGGTCGGCAATCTCGATCCCGCCATATTCCGAATTTCTTGCCAAGGTGGTCACATCAAAAGCGTCGCAGCTCAGCCAACCGCAGGCTCTGGAGCCCGGTTCCACCTGGGTTCTAGAAGGCGTGGTCAATGAATTTGACGGCCGCTTCTCCGTCGACGAACTCCGCGCCGAGATAAAACGCCAGTTCCACGGCAGTGAGGAAGCTGAACTTTCCGAGGACCAGCTGCGGGAGCAAGAGTTCCTCGCGCTGATGAACGGCCGCCGTGACAGCCCGGACACCGATTTTGTAGCTGAGAAAGTCACCGTACCGGAGGCCCATCAACACTGGATCAAGGCGGCACGAAAGGTCACCCGGCTCAGGGAGGTCCGCGCCCTATACGGCTTTAGCCGTCTACACCCCCGGAGCGAAGACAAGCCTGACGCCAAGTTATCGCCGCTGTCACCCGACGACAACCGGCAGAATTGGCTGCCCGCAATTGAGACGCTGGGTGAGGGACTCTTTGTGGCGCTGGACCGATCACAGGTTGAGGCTTGGGCTGAAACGGACTTCGCAGCCGGCAGGGAGAAGACTCTCCGCCTGAATGCGAAGCGCGCAGCTGAGCAGCGCGGCCAGGACCCCATTCCCGTCAGCATTGTTGAGACCCTGATCCACACCCTCTCCCACATCATCATCGACCAGCTCTCGCTGGACGCTGGCTACCCCGCGTCTTCTATTCGGGAACGCCTCTATGTAGGTCCTGAGCAAGTCGGAGTGCTCTTGTATACGGCATCGTCCGACTCTGCAGGCAGCCTGGGCGGCATCGCTGCACAGGCGAGCCCCAGGCGCCTTGGCCCCTCCTTGGATGAAGGACTGTTCCGCACGTCCTGGTGTTCAGCGGATCCTGTTTGCATCGAGTCTCGAGGTTCGGGAACCGATGCCCGAAACCTCGCGGCATGCCACTGCTGCGTCCTTGTGCCGGAAACAAGCTGCGAGCTGTTCAATTCCAATCTCGACCGGGGCTCCTTGTTTGGCGTCCATGGTCAGATCGGGCTTGGCTTTATGGACTGGGCGGCCCTTAACCCCGTTGCCACTACCGGCGCCGAAAAACCAGGCAGCGTTTCGGACGTTTCCCATGACGACAACGTCCCTGTCAGCGTGCGTCAAAGCCCCTGGTTGACAGTCTTCGCCGAATCCGGTCCCGAGCTCCAGGAACTCATTCCCGAGCTCGTCGAGGTAAATGTGGAACTTGGAGACTGGGGCGCCGATATTGGCCCCGAGAACCAGTGGCAAGTTGATCTATCCTGGGCGGCTTCGCGCGTGGCGGTACTTGTCGAACGGGATGACGAACGCGACGACTGGCTCGCGGAACAAGGTTGGACTACCTACCACACGAACGATTTTGCACCCGCGGACCTCGCGGACAAGCTAGCCGACAAGGTCTACTAATGCTAGCGTGGGGGGTCGGTCCTCCGACCCCCCACGCAAAACCGGGTCTTAGTCCAGGAAGTACTCGTAGCTCAGCGGCTTCAGGTTCTCCGGCGAAGGCCGCCAATCCGGGTAGACACTCATCGTCCCGTCGTCGCTGGTGATGGAACCATCGAGGTGGCGCTCCCACGGGATATCAGCCACCACTACCAAGTCCGTCAGGCCATAGTCATTAGCGTGCTTAACCTCATTGCGCGTCAGGATGACTTTCTGCACGTATCCCTGAGAGCCCTTCACTTCGATGTGACGCTCTTCGTCACCACGTATTGCCAGCAAATCGTAAGAGCGGAAGGCGCCGACGTCTTCGACACTGTAGCCAGCTGCTTCGTAGTGAACAATTGCCTGCCGGACGGCCTGCATCTCAATCGCCTTCTTCAATATAGGGTCGGCGCAGAAGCCCGCGTAGCGCTGTCTCACGCCATTTTGTCCGCTTACGGGCGGTGCGACGAGTGGCCGGTCGAACCCGCCCCAGTCGCTGTCAGGGAGCAATTCGGGCACGGCGTCGATGACCTGGCGGGGCATCTTGAACAAATAGCCCTGATTTGGCTTTAGTCCGGCTCTCCGGTGCCGGTTGAAAGGAAAATGGATATCCTGCTTGGGCTTGGCATACTCGGCACGAAGCGAGTCAAGGATCCCAAGAATGACCCCCTCGTCCTCACGCAAGTCATCTAGTAATTGTGGACGAGGAAGAGGCTTGTAATCAGTCAGGGGAATCGTATCGGCGCTCTCCCCCAGCCAGCTGCCTGAGTCAGACCGAAGTGCACCGGCGACTCGAGAGACCCCGTAGATCCCGGGTTTCCAGCGCATTGGGTTCTTCCTACTTACCCAGTGCAGAACTACGTCGCCGACTTTCACATCATGCATTCGGTCATGGTTGCCGGTCGGTGGAGCAATGAGTTGCGTTCCGAATTTCGCTTCAAAAGCGATTTCCATCCAGTAACGCTGCGAGGCGTCGCCGTCCCACCAACGCGCCTTGTTCCCAACCGCACTAACAGTCATTACTCCCCCAATAGTTGTCACTTATATTCGTGAATATTGAAACTACTTTGTACCAAGCAACTCCGACGGTTTTCCGCTCCAAGACACGACCAAGCCGTCGCGGGCGCGTGTAGCCGCGACATATAGCAGCGACCGTTCACGAAGAATGGCGTCAGCCTGCTCCGCCGGCGCTAGGCCCTTGACCTGATAGGAAGCCGGCAGGGTTTGGTCCGAAATCCCGAAAAGAACCACTCTCGTGAATTCCATACCCTTCGACCGGTGCATGGTCATCACTGACGGCACGCCAGGTACCGTCGCTGCAGTAGCTGTCCTGGCTTCGAGATCGCGTTCATTCAGCCCGTTGATGACCTTGCCGACCTGGAAATTGGAGCGGACCAGGATTCCGACGGTCTCCAGCGGCACCCCTTCGTCTGTCCACCTCCGCAGATAGTCAGCAAGGTTGTCCAGTTCCTCAGCGATCGAGGCAGAGGCTATTTCCTCTGGCCGCGGCCCTACCCGCGAAGAGGTATAGCCGTTAATAGACTCCTGATCGCCTTCAATGTCCGTCACCGGAGCTCCGCTAAGAAGTCCGACGGCGTAGGCCAGGTTCTGCTGGGTGGTGCGGTAATTGAGCGTCAACCGGCGTGACCGACCGACGATGCCAATTCCGAAGCGGGACAACGGGACCTTCTGACCGTAGATACGCTGATGCGAATCCTCTGCGATGAAAAGGTCATCCGGCCCCTGCTGGACCAGTTCCCGGAGAAACAGCCAGTGGCCGGCGTGCAAGTCCTGGCCTTCATCGATCAGCACATGGTCAGCAAGACGTGCCCCGTTGGCCTCTGCACGCTGGCGAAGCACCAGAGCTGCAAGGTGCGCCAGCTCCACGAACGAGGCATGCATTTCGATCCGGTTGTAGTACCGGTAGGATTCCACGACCTTCCAGACTGCAAGCCGCTTCGCCCGGTTCAAGGCTGTACCCCGGCCGGCGCGGGGCACCTTCAGGTATTCGTCCTTGCCGCTGATGAAGTTGGGCAGGATCACCGTCTCGTACTCCTGCTGGAGGAATGTCGGATTGGCTAGCTCGAGCTCCAGCTGATAATCGACGTCGGCCAGGGCGGACTCCCACTGCTGGCGTGCACCATCTGTGTCCAAGATCTTCCCTGGAGCAGAGACCTCCAGCCCGAAAAGGTTCTTCATGGCACGGCGCTGCTCCGTTTCCTGAGCACCGCGAAACACCTTGCTGACGAGTGAATCAACGCCGGAAACATAGGTGCCGCGTGCTCCTGGCTTGGCCGCCCGCGGAAGATCGGCGTCCAGCTTCGACAATCCGCTTTCCAGCGAGTCAGCAAGTGTCGTCGTGTAGGTCGTCAGAACAATCCGCGATGCCGGTTCAGCCGCGGCCAGCATCCGGGCGCGGTGGAGAAGGACCACCGTCTTGCCCGTTCCGGCACCACCGGAGAGACGGAAGGAGCCGTTGTAGCGGCGTTCCGAGTAGACACGTTGTTCCGGATGAAGGAACGTGCGCCAGGAATCGAAGTCTCCACCCTCGATGACCTTTTTGAGCTCGTCCGAGTTGTCGCCCACGAACGTGAATTGCATCCTCGTGGCGGGATGTTCCAGTGACTTCCGGATCTTCTCCTCTTCTGTCGCCTGCGGATCGTCCACGTAGCGGCTCAGCGCGAGCTTGTCCTGGACTTCCTGGACGGAGGTGCCGGCAGCCAGTTCAAGGAGGGCAGTTGCCTGCCACTCGGGCGCCTCGTCCAAGACGTCCAGGAGATCTTCGTCCGAGGACGCAGCGAATGCCCGGGCCACAAGGTCCAAGCCGAGGCCAAGCTCTGAAACCAATTCAGCCAGATCCATACCGCACCCAAGAAGCGGGTTCGTCCAGGGTTCGGCCGTCTCGCCGCCCGGCGGCTCTTGAACCTCGGACTCCACTTCGGCCTCCGGCGTCCGAGCATCAGGCACAACCGGCGCAACAGGCGGAACTGGCGGGACAGATGCGCCGCCGTCGGGCGTGGACGCCCGGATGACCTCCAGGACGCCGTTGACGGAGTTCACCTGAAGCACGCTGGAACGGGCGATGTCGATTGCCTCGTCGTGCGGCCAGGCGCCGTAGTAGAAGTAGTGCGGGATGGTGTCGAAGGCGACCTTGAAGAGCACGGCCCGGTAGTTGAGGTCAATCCGGCCGGTCCGCACGCGGGGGTCCGCGGGAGTGTGCATGGGTTCGATATGGAGCCCGGGCGCGGTGTCGTCCTTCTGGAGCTTCTCGAAGAAGGAGTACACCTTGTTCTTCATGGTGCCGTCGATCTTGTCCTTTTGCTTGATCCATGTCACCAGCGCCATATCAAGCTCCCTTCACTTTCAGCAGTTCGCAAATTTCGTCAACGTCTGTTCCCACGGTGGCCCAGCCGGCGGCCTGAAGTTCAGCGCGCCCGTCGTCGCCGTCCATCACGACGGCGATCCGATAGTCCGGCCAGGCTATCGAGACCGGCAGGCCGTCCACCTCGAACCCGAGTTCGGGCAGGACAGAGATGTCCGCGTTGGCGATAGCCAGCAGGAGTGTTTTTTCGAACTCGGTTGCCTGCTCCAGCAGCTCGTTCCAGGCAGGGCTGAGGCCGTCTGACATCTCCAGCCGCACGGCCTCCTCCTCAACTGAACCGCCAGCGCTGACCGGAGACATCACCGATCCAATCGTCAGACCGATCGGTTTGAACGCCAGGAGGTTGGAGAGCCGCAGCCACTCGCGCCAGGACGCCTCGTGCACAGGCGAGCCGACCGCTTCTGTCCGGTCATCCAGGCACAGCCCGACGGCGATGGTGGACAGGCTCTTGGGCGACCCGGCCGCCGCGAACCCCAGGCTCCCCGAACTGTACGTCCAGGCCGAGACCGTGCCAGCGGGCAAAGATCGCGCCAGGCCTTGGGACAGTGCCGCCGCGTGCGCGTACATCGCGTCGGCGTCGCCGGGCTCGGGCCGCTGGGCCATTAGCATGAGCGGCACCAGCTCCGAGAAGTTCGCCCAGGCCTCGGGATCAGGCCGGTTGACCCATTCCCAGAGCATTGTCATGGCGTCGCGACCCAGCATGTCCATGATCGCGGCGTTCACCGGGTAGTTGGCCATGAGCTGGGCGTTGAGCTTGGCATTGGCCCAGGAAGGCAGCGTAGCAGCGGCGTCGCGGCCAGCTTCAAACGCTTCCACGTCCTGCCACGTCACGGCCCACGGCACTGCGGCCCCGGATAGCTCCGAGCTGTGCCGGAGCTTGTCGCGTTTGGTGGCGTCGTCCGCGATTCTGTTGTGTTCCGGGGACGCGTGAAAAGTGAAGCCATCTGTGTAGATCGCCAGCACGGGGAAGTTCGGGTCCGGCGGTCCCTTCAGCAAGAAGTCGGGGCGGGTTCCGGCGACATCCACCTGCGGGATGAGCTGCCATTGGAACTGCTGCCCGGGGATCCGGAAGGTTATGGTGTCCGCCAGCGCACCGGGGGTCACCTTCGTGTGTGCACCCACCGCCTTCAGCCGATCCATCCAGGCCTTCCGGAAGCGCTTTTCCAGTAGCGATTCGATCGAGGTCTCGGCGTCGGGCGCCTCTTCGGTGACGGTCCAGTCGGAGAACGACGGCGGGAGGCCGCCGTCCGTGGCCGCCTCGCCGGAGCGCAGCAGCAACCCGAGCAGGCGTTCGGCGCTGGCCCGGGCCACCTTGTCCACCGTCCACGGATCGGCAAAGGGAAGCAGACAGTGATGGCACGCCAGCCGCTCCTCGAAACGGCAGCTGCAGTCCCGCACGGTCTGCCACGCGGCGTGCAGCAGTTCCCACACCCGTTCGGCGTTGGCGAACTCGGCCAGGTAGCCGGTTCCGCCAGGGACTTTGTCGTGCAGCATCAGGGCAATCCGGTCCCCGCCGTAAGCCGGATCGTTGATCCGCAGCACCCCAAGGTGGTCCGGGGCCCCACCCAGGACTTTCTGGAGACCCAGCAGCATGGCGGCCTGGAGGCTGGGGACCGAGAAGTCGTCGCCGTAGGTCACGTCTAGGGGCAGATGCAGCACCACGCCCTGGGTGTTCAGTTCACGGGCAAGCACCACTTCCTTAACGCTCTCCTGGGCTGCCTTGCGGTACTTGCACCAGAACCGGTGCTCGGTGGGCATATTCTCCTTGGCGGACTGGTCCAGCTGGCCGCAGTAGGAGCACAGACGGAACATGGGCGTCCGGACGTCGTCGCCGGCGATGGTCCGCACCCCGCCGTTGGAGGCCGTCCGCCCGGTGTTGAGCCAGCGGATGTCCACCCGGTTGAAATATTCGGCGCCGAAGTCGTAGCCCTCCACAAACCAGCGCTTCTGCAGGTGCTGCGGGTCGATGTCCGCCGCGGCGACTATCGTGAAGCGTTCCCGAACGCGGTTGTCCCGGCGGTCGTTGATCGCGGCCTCGTCACGGCGGACCTCGGCGGAGACCTTTTTCATGACCACGACGTCCATCATCTGGCCCATGTCCGCGATGGCTGAAGTGCCGCAGCGCAGACAATTCTGCACCGCCGCGGCGGCGCCGAGGTCCGTCTTGATCCAGCCGCACTGCGGGCAGACCTGCCATTTTTGGATGTGGCTTTGCTGGGGGCCCAGGTCCACGGCGTCGATCAGGATTTCCATGCCCTGCGCGTAGAACGTAGCGCCGGGCGCGAATTCGCTCAGGGCCACCGAGGCGCCTCGGTTGTACGTCACTGTGTCGGTTACGAATTCCTGTGTGTCTGCGTCCTTCCAGGACAGCCCCACGTCCAGGCTCACCGAGTCGTCCAGAAGCGTGTAGTTGGGCAGCACGCCGTAGGCCTCCAGGACCGAAATCCAGTACTGGCCCCGGAGCTGTTTGAGCTGGTCGCGGATCATTTTGAGGGTAGCTTTGGCGGTCCGGAGGGCCTGATGCGCGTCGGAGGTTTTGTCGTCCAGACGCTCCGCCAGGGCGGCGGCCTCCTCCAGCTCGGGCAGGGCGTTGCCGATTTCCTTGCGGCGAGTGTCCAGTTCGTCGACGTCGGCCTTCCACTCCCGTGCCGCCCGGATTAGGTGACGGGCGAGGCCGCTGGGCTCGCCGTCGTCGTGCCGCGACGCCCACGCTGTCAGGCGTGCGGCACTGTCCGCGGAAATCCGCTCGCCGAACTGGTCCAGGAACTCGGTGAGATACGCGGTAGCGTTCGCCGTGGCGTCCTCGATGAGGTCGCCGATGAATGATCCGGGCGCGACGCTCCCGAGGGCCTGGATGGCGTCAACCGGGTGCGGCCGGCCCGCAACCCGGGCGAAGCGGTCTGCGACGTGGGCTACATACTGGCGTCCCAGGATTTCTTCGGCATCGAGATACGTTGCGGGCGGCCGGACCTCGCCGTTGATGACGGAGAGCGGTTCGTGGAGTTTGGGCAGGTGCTCGCCTCGTCCCCGCACGAAGGCAAGAACCAGTGAGTTGCCGGTCAGGCGGCCGGCGCGCCCTACCCGTTGCAGGTAGGAGGCCACAGACGTCGGCAGCGAGGCAAGCATCACGCAGGACAGGTCCCCGATGTCGATGCCCATCTCCAGCGTGGGGGTCGCGACCAGGACATTGGGAGCCTGCGGGTTGTCGGCGCCGGACTTGAACTGCGTTTCGTAGAGGATCCTTGTCGCGTCGTCGAGCAGCGAGGTGTGTTCCCGGGCCACGACACGCTTGCTTTCGCGTGAGGAGTACAGATCGCGGTAGAAGTTGCGTGCGTCGGCGGCGTGCCGCTGCAGGGTGCCGCTGCAGCGGACCAGGGTGCAGGGGGCCCCAACCAGCTGGTCGACGACGGTCAGGCTGCCCGGGGTGATGGCCTGGCAGACCTTGCACTGGACGGTGTGGCGTCCTGCGGCCAGGTCATCGGCGTCCGGGACGGAGAGCACGATTTTCTCCGCGTCGAGCCAGTAGACATCGGCGCCGGAGTTCGTCTTCGAGCTGCCGAGGGTTCCGTCGTCGGCGAGTGCGATGATAAGTGCCTTGGCGAGGTAGCCGCTGTCTGCGGGGGCGACGCCGAGGCAGCGGGCTGTCCAGCGTGAGTACCAGGAGGCCGAGGAGGTGACGCCGTCCAGGTTGTCGGTCGCTGCGGCGGCACTGCCGATCCGGGGGAAGGCCGGGGCTGGCCGGCCGGAGGGGAACGCGGGCATGCCTTCGCCCTTGGGTCGCCCGCCCCAGATCTGCCAGCGTTTGCCGTCGGTCGCGATGTAGCCTTTGAGCCATTCGTGGTGGACGCCGCCCTGGAGGCGGACCCTTTCCACGGTGCCGCGGATCCACTGCAGCAGCTGCTGCTGCGTGGGCGGGGTCTCCCCGACCATGGTCTGGTGGAGGGCCGAGTCGTAGGCTTTCCGGGCCACAGAGAGCACGCGGGTGGGGTTGCCGGCGTCGGTTTCGACGGCCAGAGACCCGGTGAGTTCCAGTGTCCGGCCGGTCCGTGACTGCAGCCCGAGCTCCAAGAGGGCGTCGAACTGCAGCCTGCGTTTGGCGAAACGCCGGGCCCGCACGCGTTCCGCCGGGGAGGCCTTCGGGTCCCAGAACGGCCGGAAGCTTTGCCGGTCCACGAATTCAGGTGCGATCAGCTGGTACCGCGCCCCCGGTGTGTCCGCGCGGGCAATCGCGGCGTCCACGAGTTCCGAGAGCGTGGCTGGCTGCTCGCCGACGGCTCGCCGCAGGGCGGTGCGGAGCGTCATGGTGTGGGAACGGGACTGCACGTACCCGGCCCTGTGCGCGGCGTCCTGGACGCTGTCGGTGAAGACGAGGGCTTTCTTTTCCTCATCGTTCAGGCCCTCGGCGCCGAACAGGTTGGAGATACTCACGGAGAGCATGGTGGCGATGGCACTGCCCATGAACGCGATGCCGTCCTTGGCCAGGCATGACGGGCAGACGTCTTTCTTGGATTGGTCGTCCGCGTCCTGGCCGGTGAGCATCAGGACGGGAATGATCCGCCCTTCGGCAAGGTCGGCGCTGTCCGCCTTCGGCGGCATGGTGGAGAGGCCACGGTTGACGGTGTGGAGCCAGTGCAGGCCCTGCACTTGCTCCGAGCCGTCCTGGTGGAATTCGATGATGTCCGCCTCGGCGGCGGCGGAGACGAGGGTCCGGAAGCGCGGGTTGTTCGTGACGCGTGCTTCACGGATCTTGGAATCGTCCAGCTCCAGGTCCAGGCCGGTGGGGGCCAGGACGGCGCCCCAGCCCGAGCGGCCACAGTGCCGGCAGTAGAGTGCCGGCAGGAACATGTCGTGGGACTGGTCCACGCCGTCGTCGGACCAGCGGAAGCGCGGTGAGGTGTCGACGGCAGCGTCCACGCGGGACATCTCGCGGATCCACAGGTGCGTTTCCACGGTCAGCTCAGAACGGCCCGCAGTCGCGCGAACATGACTTAGTAAGGCGATAAAGAGTGAAAGGTACTCTTCAGCATCGTCCAGGTTTGCTCCCCAAAGCATGGTTCGGCGGGAAAAGATGCGGTTAGAAAGGTCTCGAAGGGATACCGCCGCAGTGGCATGCTTGAGGACCTCCAGTGTCAGC
The DNA here is from genome assembly GCF_002008315.2 of Arthrobacter sp. KBS0703. Classification (NCBI taxonomy): domain Bacteria; kingdom Bacillati; phylum Actinomycetota; class Actinomycetes; order Micrococcales; family Micrococcaceae; genus Arthrobacter; species Arthrobacter sp. KBS0703. Next base: position 2,848,491 of record NZ_MVDG02000001.1, read on the forward strand.
GGATGACGCCGAAGGCTCAGTACCAGATTTGCCGGCGGAGTTCGAAAAAGTGTGTCGGCGATAGCGTCGGCCAGCGTCGTCTCCACCTCAACATCAATGCCGCTTTCTGGCTCAGTCCACCAACGATCGGTACCGGGCGCCTGGTAGATATGTTCTAGAGAAGGGGACAAGTCCTCTGCGATCGCATCGAGGGAATGAAGATCAGCGTCATGTCCGCCCTGACTCCAAGCTGAACCGGACATACGCGCTTCCGTGATTACGGACTCGGGCCGGAAGACTTCGCCGAAGACGGTCTCTGCGAAGCTGAGCATAGCTTCCGGGTCACCTTTGCTGCCCAGGGTTGCGGACGTGGCAACGGGTGTGGCCCGGCCGAGCGGCCGAGCGCGGTCTTGCTCGCTCAGCCCGTGTGGATGATCCGTCAGGTCATCCGGCCAATAACTCTTGAGCGTCAATCCGAGCCGGCGCAGCAGCATGGCGACGTCGGTGCCCTGGGCACCGTCGTAGGTGTGAAATTCGTCGAGGACCACGTATTGCAGGCTGGTTGCCGACTTCTGCCAGAGCGGTGCGTCCGTGTGCCGGAGCAGGAGCATGTCCAGCATTTTGTAGTTGGTCAACAGAATGTCCGGCGGGTCCTGGTGGAACACATCGCGGTCGTTTATCAAACCGTCCGGTCCGACCCTGGTGCGGTTTGTGTCCTTTTGGCCCGTGTAGATGCCAGCGGTGACCCCGGAGAGCTCTGGATGAGTTGTTAGCAGCTCGGCCAAGCGTTTGGCTTGGTCGTTGGCGAGGGCGTTCATGGGGTAGAGGATGAGCGCCTTGATGCCTGTGATGCCGTCCCGTTTGGCGCGCAGCACATGGTCCAGGATCGGGTAGAGAAAAGCTTCCGTCTTACCGGATCCTGTGCCGGTGGTAACCAGGGTCGGCTCGGGGCGACGGTGTGCGCCTGCGACCCCCTTACTGCTGAGCCGCTGGAAAGCCTTCGCCTGGTGGCCGTAGGGTTCGAAGCCCTCGTACCAGTCGAGGCAGTCACGCCATCCAGGCTCGGCGGTTTCGAAGGGAAGCCGCAGCCGGACGTAGGCGCCTTTGAAAAGACCCTGATCCGGATCTGCCAGGAAGTCCTTGATGGCGGACTGCGCGTTCCCGTCCGTGAGCGCGAACGTGGTGGCGAGGTAGTCGGAAAGTCCGCGGCGAAGATCCCCGGCCTGGGTGGTGGGCAGAAGCTCAGACATCAGGACTTTTCCTCCAGCATGCTTGCGAAGTGCGCGTAAGCCTTCCGCATGTCTTCCTCGCGATCAAAGCTTCGGAAAGGGAACTCGAAGACGTACTGGATACCGCTCTGCGGGTGCGTCCAGGTTCGTTCCTCGGGAGTCAGGCTCTCGCCGACCTTACGATAAAGCCGGTTCATGTCACCCGGAACCTTGCGGCCGTTGGCGTCGTAGAGGTCAATCTGCTCGTAGCCTCGAAGAACGGGGAACTGAGTTCGATAGATGGTGCAGAGTTCATCGACGGGCACCCCCAAAGAAAGAGCGGCGAGTACATCCAGCTCGACTTGAACTAACCGACGACTGGCTGCTTTGCGTACGACGGATTTGGCCGCCCCTGCGTTTCCTGCCTCTTCACACAATGAAGTGAAGGCTGCTGTAAGAGAGATAAGCCTAAGAAAGTTCTCCACAATGGAGTTGATAAATGGCGACTTAATTTGTATTGGGAGCCGGCCGATGTCATCACCGGAGATTTTGGAAGCACCGACGACTTTCATCAGGAAGTCAGCAATCAACGAGGACGAAAGACCAGCTACGGCCACTAGCGTTCGAGCGTCATCCGCTACAACTACGCCAGCCGCGTAGACGTTATCAACGTGCGCAGCGCCCGGGGGGATAACCGAAGGATGGAGTGTTCGGGCGCCCGTGACGGCGGCCATCCTTCGCCAGACCATGCGGTACTGGCTCCGTTGCTGAATCGGCCGTCCGTCGGCTGACACCCATGACCCGAAACTAGAGTTATATAACGGCCCGTCGCCGACGCGTTGATAGCTGGTGCGCGGGATGAAGTTGCCCGGAAGAGCCTCGAGGTCCAGCTCCGTCCAGTCAAGGTTGTTCTTCATGGTTGGGTTGGGCTGCTTGGCAAAAGGATTCGCCACTGTGAAGTGCGGGCCTTGTAGGATGACGTCGTTCCATGAGCCCGGGACAGCAGATCCAACCTCGAAGTATCCGTTTTTCCGGTCTGTCGTCTCGTTCCAACCGGATGAATACTGCAGCCCCAGCTCACGCACCCGTGGCGCTTTGCTCAGCCTTTCCAGTACCCGCGAGCTTGCCCGATTGACGGGGTACACCATGCGGGCCTGGACTGCAGGCGTTCCCGGCTCGTCAAGGATGTCAGCCCAGACACTCAGAACGGATTCGTCCACATTGATGATGCGTTCCAAGTGAGGGCGGGTATCCCATTTGCCGTCACCGTCTTTGAGACCCGGAACTTCCCCGGATCCGTCGTGAACCTCAGAGCGTGAAATGGTGTCCGGATGGTAGATCGAGGCCGCCATTTTGAACCGTGGAGACTCGCCACGCGCACCATAGACGTGCACACCGTAGGTCACATGGTGGTCGATTTCGAAAAGCGACAGTTCGTTGATGAACTGCCAATGTCGGCGGAGACGCCGGTAGGTTTCAGCCCTAAGGTGTGCGGCTTTCTTTTCCGTGAAATGAGATTCGGGATGAAGTAGAGCAACAACGCCGGTCTTCGCAACGGAGGCCCACGTCCTCTCCATGAAAGACCGATAGAGGTCCGGACGAAGGCCAGCCAAGATCGGGTAGGACGCGGGCGACGTCAGAAGCTCACGAACCGCCACAATCCCGACAGCTTGTGAACACATGAACTCAACCTGAGCGAGATCCGCCTTGGCCAGGCGCTGCTTTTCGGCCTTCTGCGATTGCGTCTGCTTGTCGTTCAGCTGCCACCACGGATCAAACTCCGCATATACAGCGTTTTCGTCCCAGTCTGGCCGCACCCAAGGCGGGTTACCCACCTGTAGATCAAATCCATCGCGTCCAAAGACGGAGGCGAAATCGAGTTCCCAATGGAAGAACCCCTGGTCGGCCGCGATGCCCTCGCACACCTGCAGCCAGGGATGTTGCTTCTTAGCGACCTCGATGTCGGACACCAGGGCAAACTCAAGGTCCGCCCGTTCGGCGTCGTTCAGTTCGTCCCAGGTCGACGCAGCACCAAAAGTCTGCTGCCCCGTCATCTTCGACTCTTTGCCGTGCAGGCCAAGAATCGCCTCCAGCGCTGCGAGCCATTCGTCCAGTGTCGGAGGTGTTGCCCCGCCGGTGGCGCGCTCAGTCAGGGGCCAGAACCACAGCGCGTTCCAGGCATCCATGACCCGGCGGAGACGCTGGTAGGCGCCGTTCAGGTCGTTAAGAGTTTCCTCAATCTGCTCGCGGGTGACGGCCTGAACCTTCGTGCCGGCAGCGCCAGGTTCAACAACCGAGGGCTGCTTGCCGAAGTAGTTGATGTCCCGCCGGGCCTCCGATTCGGCGACCTGGAGCCGGCGCAGAGTGAGCTTCCACAGGGATTCGACGCGGCGGCCAAGGTTCACCATGCGGTCGACCTGGGTCTTGTTGGGTTTGGACTTGCTCTTGTTGCGCCAGGCCTTGAGCTCCTGCTGGGCTTCCCCCGCCAGATCCTTGACTTCCTTGGCGTCGGCCGCCGCCCCCCAGCCGTCGGCAGGGAGCAGGAAATGGTGGATGCGGCCCACCACATTGGGATCGTCCGTCTCGGCAGTCATGGCCTCGACGAGCCCGGTCAAGGGCGCGTCCTGCGGGGCGCTCTTCAGCCACGACTTGTCATTCACTGATTGCCGTGAGTAGGTGGCCCGGCGGGCGCCGATCAGGGAGTTGCCGCGGCGCAGGCGAAGCCCGAACCAGGGGGCCTGCAGGTCCTTCACCATGGTGTCGAGCCAGAGGGAGACTTCGGCGAGTTCCACCGCCGTCGAGTTCAGGTCCACGCCGTGGACCTGATGCAGAGCGATCTGGGCCTTGACCTTCTGGAGTTCCTGCGGGTATTCGTCCGCGGGGATCCGGACGTCCAGCTCATCCTGCTTGCGCTTCAGGTACTCGTCCGCGAGCTGGCGGACAGCTTCCAAGGCGAACGCACCGGACCCCAGGGCCGGCTCGCAGACCGTAAGGTCCAGGATGTCGTCGGCCGCGGTCTTCTGCGCATTCTGGTCCAACAGCTCTTCGAGCGCCTGGGATACAACGAATTTCGTCAGCACCTCGGGCGTGTAATAGGAAGCGGACTGTTGGCGTTCGCGGCCGGCGAGCCGGAAAACGAAGGAACCCGCAGCGTGCAGCACGGGGCGCCGCTCCCCCGTCCGTTCGTCTTCTTCGACTACGAAGTGCTTGGCGTCAATGGACTCGGACCGGTCCACCGGGACCACCCAGGATCCCTTGTCCGGGTTCCCGTCTTTGGCCACCTCGTGCAGGGGCTCCGCGGCGATGAACCCCGTGTAGGACATCAGCCCCTCGTAGACGGCCCCGAGCTGGTTGATGCCCAGCTCCGCGTAGGAAATGAAACCCCGGTCTTTGCCCTTGGCTTCCTTGCTGAGCAAAAGGTGCTGGAGGACTCGCTGCAGTTCGGCATTGCTGAGCTTGGTATCACTGATCAGAGAGGTTGCGGCGTCGTGGAAGAGGTCGGCCTTGAGGGGTTGGAAGGCCAGGCCTTCGTTCTCGCCGGAGGCCTCGTCGGAGGGGCTGGTCCCTGCGGGAGCGTGGCCGTTGTCCACCAGGTGAAACAGCTGCGCGAGGGATTCGTAGATGTGGGTGCCGCGCCGGGACTCCGGGGACTGGATGTTGACCAGGGTCAGTTCCCGCAGCCGGTCCAAGCCGTAGCCCTCGTTGTATTCGCCGGCACCAACCGGAAGGACGCCCATCTCCGGGGAGGCCTCAGCGTAAAGGAGGAAGAGTATCCGGTAGAGGAACCGCAAAGACTGGCGGGCCAGGACCTGACCGTCCACGTTCTCGACGCCCAGACCTGCTGCACGGCGGCGGTCCAGGACATCGTTGGCGATGATTTCGATGGAGCGCCGGATGCCCTCGCGAAGGTCCTGGGAGACGCCCACGGTGTGTTTGACGGAGGCGTCGAGAACGCCGTCCCACCAGATGGAGCCGTCCGGCGTCGGCATGAGGGAGTCACGGCCGAAGATCGCCAGAAACCGGTCCGTCTCGGAGTTCTTCTTGGTGTCGTTGCGGTCCGCAACCAGGAGCGCATCCGCGGCCAAGTAGCGGCCCTCGGCCCAGCGTTCCTGTTCGGTCAGCACCAGCCACCGGCCGGCCATGATAACGACAAACTTCGGGGCCTTGTCCGAAAGGTAGGCCTCAGACACGGCCTTCGCCACAGTCAGCGCCGGGGACGGCTCTTTGCCGTCCACCAGAACCCGCCCGAGCGGAAGCACCATGGACAGCACGTCTTCCAGCGCGTCCGCCGGGGCGGCCTCGATGAACAGGACCTCGGAGTTCTCCGTTGCCCACACGCCGGGTACGAGCGTTTCGGTGCCGCTGCGTTCGAAGGTGACGGCCGCCGTCGGGCCCGTAAAGCCGAGGGCGCCGCGCACGAGTGCGTAGGCCTCAGACGCACCCGCCGAGTCTTCCGAGAGCCCGGCGAGCAGGATCTGAAGGCGCCCACGCACCTCGGCGAAGCGGGTCATTGTGGTGGAGTGCCCCTCCTTGGCTGCCTCGTCCCAGTTCTTGCGGAGTTTGACCACCTCGGCCTGGAAGGATTCTTTGGTGGAGTCCGTGGTGAAAAAGTGTTCACTAATCCAGTCTTCGCCTACAACGATTGAATCAAAGGACGGCATTACTGGTCAGCACCTTCCGGGATGGCGACAGGGGTTGCGCGGGGAACGACGATCAGGAGAGGGCGGACCAGGCGCTGGGCAGGGGCGAGCGACTCCGCGATGCGCTGTTCCTCGCTGACACGCTCGCGTTGCTTTTTCACTTCCGCCCGCTGCGCGAAGTCGAAGGACAGCTGGGTCCAGCCCGTGGCCCGGTCCTTCCAGACCTGCAGCCGCTGGTTGGCCGAATTGGCAGCTGCTTCAAAGGTTAGCTGCATAGTCTGCCGGGCGCTCTCCACCGCCTGCGGCAGCAGGGCCTGCAGCCCGTTCACGGTGACGGGTCCGGGGTTGGTCGCTTTGGCGTCGACGCCGATGCTGCTCAGGTGCTCGCCCAGATCCCCGAGGGGTTCGGAAAGACAGAACGTCGGGTTGGCGGGGTCGGGGAAGTCCACCGCGATGAAGGCTTTGGAGACCACCTGCCCGCGGCGGTTCATCAAGGTCCCCATCAGCAGGATCTGGGTGGCATCCACGTCGCCGCGGACCACGAGGACTTCACTGCGGGACATCGACGAGAGGGCCCGGTCGCTGGCCCAGTCCAGCACGGGGTGGAGGGGGCCGAGGTAGTGGGCCTCGGGCCAACTCATGTCATCGGATTCGCGGGCGCGGTTCAGTTCCCGGGTGCCGGCGTCGACTGTTGTGGCGAGTTTGAGGCGCTCGGTGACCCGCCGCTCAGACAGGTAGTCCTGCGGGAGGTAGCCGAGGCGGTGCTGGAGGTCGACGGGCGGGTTGAGTTCGGCGAGGCCGTGGCCGGCGTGGATGGTCCAGCCGAGGACCTTGTGCGGATCACCGAAGGCCTCTTTGAGGGCTTCGTCAAGGAAGTCAAGATCCGTGGAGTAGAGACCAAGCGGTTTCTCGACCGGGATCGTCTCCGTCTCCCCGTCGTCTTTCAAGGCCTCGAAGTCGAGGAAGTCCCAGAGGTCACCGGAGTCCGGATCGGCGTCTGGCTCCCCGACAACGTCCTCGAAGTCCTTTTTGCCGAGCAGGACGTCGCGGATGGCGTCTTCCTCCTGCTTGACGCTGTACTGCCCCATGAGGGAGGCGACGTCGTTGAGGACCGTGTGCGCCTCATACTCGCGTTCCATCAGACGCGTGAGGACCTTGATGTCGCCGGAGAAGCGGGTGTTGTGCGGGTTCAGGAGCAATGTGGTGATTTGCGGTTTCTGGCGCTGGCCGAAGCGGTCGATCCGGCCGTTCCGCTGTTCGATCCGGATCAGGCTCCAGGGGATGTCGAAGTGAATCAGGTGATGGCATTCGGCGTGCAGGTTCACGCCTTCGGACGCGACGTCACCGGTGACCAGTACACGCAGCGGGCTGTTGCCGCGCTTGAACTGGTCCACGATGCTTTGCTGCTCGACATCGCTGAGGCCACCATGCAGGAGGCCGACGTTTTCCGGTTTGAGGCCGAGGGATTTGGGTAGCGACTCTTGAAGCCACTTGAGCGTGGCAACGCGCTCGGCGAAGACGACAGCCCGCAACGGGAAGCCCTTGCCGACGCCGATCTTCTTCAGGTAGCTGACAAGCTCGGTGTACTTGGCCGATTCGCCGGTGTTGGCCGCCTCGGCGAGCTTGGCGAGACGAGTGAGGGCTTCGGTTTCCTTGGCTTCGGAGGGGGAATCGGCGTCGAGCTTCCTTAGGCGCTCAGTGACCGTCTCCAGAAGGGCGGCCGGGCTGGAGAGGAACGCCTTGGCAAGGATCCAGGAGAACAGGGCGCCGTTCTGGCCCGAATACGGCGCCGTTTTGCCTTCGGGGTAGAGCCAGACGTCGGAGAGCTCCTCGGCAATCGCGTTCTCCGCGGCGGAGGCGGACACGAGCCTGTTGTCCGGTTCATCCCGTTCGGCCCAGTCCGCGCCGACTTCTTGAGCGACCTCGGGGCTGTGCCGGTGCCGGCGGATGATGAGGTTCTCCACGTGTTTTGGGTCGAAGGTGCCGTCGGGGCGGACGGCTGTGGGGTCCAGCAGACGCAGGATTTCGGCGAACGATTCGTTGCGCCCGTTGTGCGGGGTAGCGGAGGCCAGGATGAGCGCCTCGGTGTTCGGCGCGAGCACCCGGGCGAGCTCGTTGTTCATGGCTTGGGTGTTCGTGACGTTGTGGGCCTCGTCAATGACCACCGCGTCCCAATGCAGCTTGCCGAGCTGGGCCCGGTAGCGGGGGCTTTTCAGCGTATCCATCGAGATGATGGCGCGCTTGTAGTAGGTGAAGGGGTTGCGGGTGGCCGGGAGTTTCTGCCGGATCTTCTGAATGCCGGCGGAGTCGAGACGGACGAACGGCAAAGCGAAGCGGCACCAGAGCTCGTGCTGCATCTGCTCCAGCACGTGGCGCGGGGTGACGATCAGGATGCGTTCGCCGCGGCCGCGCTTGACTAGCTCGCTGAGGATCATGCCGATCTCGAGGGTCTTGCCGAGGCCCACGGCGTCTGCGATCAGGATGCGCGGGCGGATGTTCTCGGTGTCCAGGGCCTTTGCGACGGCGATCTGCTGGTACTTGAGGTTCCGCGACAGCATGCGGGTGGAGACAGTCAGGTACTCTGCCGACTGGGGTGTCGGAGTCTTGCGAAGCGTGGTTTCAAGAAAGAGGCGCGCGCGGCGGTAGTTGGGGGTGTCATCGGCCACGACCTTGGACTTGGCCGGGTCCACGACTTCGACGGTGTCCAGCGCGGAGTAAAAAGCTGCGGTGGTGTCCCGAACGAGCTCGCTAAGGCCCTGGACCCGTATGAGGGTGCCGTCCACGGATTTTTCGACGCTGGTGACCAGCCAGTCCTCGTCCCGGACACGGACCACCGAACCGGGTGCGACGTTGAGTTCCCGGTGTGTGGCTGTAACTGTCAAGACCCTGCTCCTGTATTTCGTGGACCCCATGGGGAGGTAGACCGATGTGTCGGCCGCCGACCCCTCCCAAGCCATTATGTATGGCAATGTAGCCGCAGAAACCAATATCTGACCGCGGTGCAAGTTCAAGACTAGGACTGGTCCGGTACTCTCAGCTTGGATTTGCTGGCGAAAGGATGCCGGCAAATGTCACGTGAGATGCCGCCAAGCCGTCTACCGTGTCGCTGGACTCCAATGACCAGATAAGCCGACAGCGATCTCCACTAGAGGTTGCAAACGTCAAAGCACACACCTGGTCAATACCGCACACAGCGGATCACTCTCTTGCCTTTGGGGCCGACTGGAGCCACTAAGCGGTGTCGTTGCTTCGGACAGATCGCAGCCCTTGACGCGCGCTTTACGGAACGGATACGGCGCTGACCTCATCATGGCATGATCGTGCAGGATGCATTAGCGAGCTCGACATACTGAATGGAGTGGGCATGACCACGTTGGAAGATGAGATAGCAGCGCGACGGCGGGACATATTTACGGACGCATACAGCATGTCCATCGGTGAGTTGACCAATCTGTACCGGGAGGGCGAGGTTGATATCCATCCGGAATTCCAGCGAATTTTTCGCTGGGATGACCTTCAGAAATCACGGTTGATAGAAAGCCTCCTATTGGGGATACCGTTGCCCTCTATCTTTGTCGCACAGGCCGAAAATGGAGCGTGGGATATTGTAGATGGCGTCCAGCGCCTGAGCACTATTCTCCAGTTTCAAGGTGTGCTAAAAAATGATGAAGGCGAAACCTTACCTCCCTTGAATTTGCACGGTACAACTCTTCTTCCGTCCCTCGCTGGTAAGCAATGGCAGAACGACGACGCGCCGGCCCTCTCCCTAACCCAAGCACAACGCTTGGACTTTAAGAGGGCGAAGCTCGATCTCAAGATCGTAAAGCGCGAATCCAGCGCCGAGAGCAAGTACGATCTCTTTCAGAGACTGAACTCATACGGTTCGCAAGCAACCACGCAAGAGGTCAGAAGTTGCATGCTCATTGGGACAAATCGTGAATTCTACGCGTGGCTCAATGACCTCGCCAGAGATCCTCATTTCCTCTCGACAGTGGCTCTAAGTGAGCGCCTGATCAATGAGCAGTACCACCTAGAACTCGCCTTGCGCTTCATCATCCTAAGGACGCTCCCCGAGACCGAGATAGCAAAGATTGGCAATCTAGGCGACTTTCTTTCATCTCAGGCACTAAGAATGGCACTCGACCCGGCTTTCGATATGGCCAAGGAGGGCGACGCATTCAAGAAGACATTTGCATTGCTCGATGAGGTAGGGAATGACTCGGTCTTTAAGCGCTGGAATGATACCAAAGACCGATTCCAGGGGCCATTTCTCAACACAGCTTTCGAAGTTGTAGGAATGGGACTTGGTCACAGCATCGATTCCTACACGGATGCGGCTGAGACAGATGCTATCCAAAAAGCTAAGACTTTCTGGGCCAATGATGAATTCAGCACTGGGTTCGCTACAGGGGTCCGGGCGGATACCCGCATGGCGAAGAGCGTCCCGCTCGGCAGAAAACTTTTTCAAAAGTAGAAAACAGGTGGTGTAGAAGTGGTCACGCTTTTAGAGCAACTTGTTGACGATCTAGATAGCGATCTGGCGAATAGACGACGGGAGCTTATTGACATTCGGCTAATGGTGAGCGCGAGCACGGGGGCACGGCTTGACCTCTTGGCCCGCGCCTGTCATGTCATGGCATATGCCCATTGGGAAGGGTTCGTAAAACGAGCGCTGAAAGGGTACCTGGAATACCTGCTTACCCGCGGGCTAAATGTGGGAGACTTGCAGCTCGGACTGCAAGGACTTGCTCTTCGAGACTCTATCCGGGCGGCGGTAGAACCGGATCGAACAGTCGATCGTATTTCAGACTTGCTTCAACTGCTGGATGCGCGAGCCGCAGAGCCCTTCAAGATTACTCCGCAGGAAGTCGTGAAGACCGGAAACATGACTGCGGCCACGCTTAAAGCGCTCTTGGGTTGTGCAGGCCTCGCCTATCTGCCAGCCTACGAAACGCGCGAGAACTACATTGACACTGTTCTCTGTGGGCGTAGGCATCGAATCGCCCACGGCGATTGGCAGCCGATCACCGCGGCAGATGCCAGGGCAGTGGCGTCGGACGTTCTGGACCTATGTACTGAGATCAACCTCCAAATTCAAGAAGCCGCTCTTTATAAGTCGTTTATGCGCATAAAGAGCCCATAGTGTATTGCGCATTTCTGCCGTTAGGATTTCGAATGTCCTGATTGATCAGGCGATCACCCACAACACGCCGTAAGCACGATTAGACCGACAGCGATCTGATATTGGTCTGCGGCATGCCCCCAGGACAGGCGAAAAATGCGCATGATAATGGCGCAGTAGCATTGCATCTACATGTCTTCGCTCTACGGGCACCATCACTCAACGAAGGCAGGACGGACCGCACATACTACTTCATCCAAAGAAGTTGCATATCTGATGGCGATCTCCGCGCTGAGGACACCCGCTTCATCGTTCAGTCGCACTAAGCGCCCTTGGACATCCGAGCGCAAGAGCTTGGCCATTCTCTTTCGCATAGTTATCAGCGAGGCAGGATCTTTTGCTTGCCTACTAGTCAGACCGCCATCACCGTGGACAATGGCATTTCGAACTTCAATGACCAATTCCATATCTTGCCATGCGGGCATACTTGCCGCTTGAATACCAAATCCATTTTTAAAAACTCTATTCCGCGCGAGCCAAGACTGATGAAATGAATCGCCATATTCTTGAAGCAAATTCTTTCCCAATTGAGTGGAGTCCACACCCGAATCTCGTATCAGCAGATCGATAAAGCGATCTGCCAGCGCCTCAACTCTGGAAGACACTGCTACGATCTGTCCACTTACGTCATTATTCCATCGGAAACTGTCGCGGTTCAGTGACCTAACGGTGTCTTCTGTAAGCGCATGCACGGAAGCACTAATCAACATATGTGGAGCCCCAGTTATAGGCAGCATTACACAACTTTGAGTCTCCCTTGATGGCCTTTCCGACCGTGCTCGCAGTATTACCATCCAGGGATCCGACACAAGCGGCGACACCAACCCTAGTAACATCAGACGCTTGCATGTAGATCTCGGCCAACTCCTCCATTGAAATAGACCTTCGTCTTGACAGGAACCAGGCCGCTTCCGCCCTAACCGTCTCGTGCCTGTCTTGCAACAGCTGTTTAACCCAATCTAGGATTTCCCGTTCATGTTCAGAGGCTCCTGCAGCTAATTGACCCGCCAACCCTACCATCCACAACTTCGCCCATGGGCTTTGACGCGGCAGTTGGGTCAAGCGTCTCAGTGCAGCCCAGTTTTGATCCATTTCTGACCGTCGGCGTAAGTAGGAGATGACTTCATAGAGCCTGATGGGCTCACGCTCGGTGATCTTAACGAGCCAGTCGTCTTCTAGCCGGCTGGTTGCCGACTGGAGACGCTTTAGAGTACCGGGGCCGAAATGAGCATGGACACCGCGCATGGGCTCTTCCCCGCGGCTCCAGTCTTCTATGACTCTGCTCAGAGATGCGAAGTCGATCTCGTCCTCGTCCTGCGCCGCCAAGTCGTCATCGTCATCGTCATCGTCAAAGAATGGCTCGTCGTCATAGCCCATCCTCTCGGTTTCTACAGCCCAGAGTTCGTCCTCAGCTTGGCTTCGAAACTCGTCGAATGCACGGTTGATTTTGTCTATGTCTTCCTTAACTCGCTGCTTTGGCCACAGCTTAGTCTTCCCATCCGCCAGCACTAGGCCAATCTCCCTAGCCATGTCGACCGCATACTCTATTGCATCATGTGCTGCGCTTTGATCATCGGCAATAAGCCGGAAGTCATCGACGTACCGGTGGACAGAAAATCCCTTGCGCACAAGTTGTCGCTCTAACTTTTGTATGTAGGCATCGGAAATGCGATGACTTGGCTGCATTGCTTGAGGGATGCCAATTTTGCGGGGGAACATTGCATGTAAAAGATCGTTGAGCGCAGATACTGCGGAAGAGTTCATAGTCTGCATCAGTAACTCTTCGGCTAATATTCTGTGGTCAACATATTCGTAAAATGCGGCTATATCGAAGTCAACGATGTACTTTGTCGGATCCACAGAATCGTCTGTACCAAACTTGCGGTGTTCATCAATGTCGATGTCACGGGAGGAAGCGGGGAGGTGCGGCTCAAGTTCCTGCACCAAGGCTTCGTAGAGCACCCTCGCTTCAGGTGGGAGGATAGTTATCGGCCTTGGCCCATGCCCCCTCTTAGGCATTGTGATCGTTTCCACGATTGGCGAGTAATGAGACTTGACCAGAGCACCCGTCTGCCGGGCAAGCTCTTCAGTGGCGTTACTGAGGCAACGTTGCGAAATGAGCAGAGGCATCAATGAGCCTGGCGGATTTATTGACCTCGTTGCCGCTTCTTTTAGCGGGAGCTTGTCGACTAACTGGCCCTGCAATTTCACGCTTGAAGCCTTTCCTGCTGATTGGTTCTCGGGCCAAGCCTAGCCGCTTGACGGCCGTAACCGTCCAAAGGGGACCGGAACAATCTACTGCCGCTGCCCGCCTTGTTACGTCGTGGAAGGTAAAGGAATCAATCGAGGGAGCCAGCGCACCCTCTTGCACGCTCCAAGGCTTGGTACCGGCCCTTCCACATATATCTCGTAAACTCGTCCGAGCGGTTGAGGCAGGACCCGAACGATTTGATTTACCCGCCTCCGCGCGCCAGCTATAACCGCCGCTGCTTGAACATCGGGAAAGACTCCCGCACCCGGTCAACCGCCTCCAGCCATACTTCCACCGCCCGGACACCAGAAGCCAAGCCGGGATCGGCCTCAACCACCCCCATCGGGTCCACCAGCACGCTCCGCCCCATCGAGACCGGCGGCGCTTGGCACACCCCAGCCACGTACACGCTGTTCTCGCTCGCCGGGCTGCGTTCAATGCCAGCCACTGTTCCGTCCTGTGCTCGCCCGGCACCCAGGACGAGCAAACCACCAGGACCTCCGCGCCGGCGTCGGCCAATGATCTCGCCAACTCGGGGAACCGCAAGTCGTAGCAGGTCATCAGGCCAAACCGCACTGCCCCGTGCTCGAACGCCACCAAAGTCTGGTACGCCCGGCCCGGCTCCTCCGAGGTCTCCACCACGCCCGCCATCAGCGCAATGCGGTGGCGCCGGGCGATGGCGGCAAGCTCCCGGCAGACGGGTCCGTCCATTGGCTCGGCGACTGCGGGGAACGTCGCGTCCACCTTCTTCTTCTCGTAGGTGGCGTACTCCGGGAAGGCGACCAGCGCGGCGCGGTCGCGCGCAGCGTCGGCGGCGAACCAGTCGATCGCGGCGAGGTTAGCCTGGATGTCGGTGCCCGATTCCAGCTGCCCCAGCGCTATCCTCACGGCTGTTCCCTCCCTCGCGTCAGCGGCCACACTACTAACTCGCAAGCGTCAGGCGGCGGCCTCGACCGTTGCCTTCTCCGTGGCCGTCGTCTCCGGGCGGTGCCGCCTTGAAGCCGTGGGTGATCAGGGCCAGGACCACCACGCCCAGCACCAGCCAGGACACTCCCAGCGCAATGGCGTTGCTGTCCAGCTGGGAGAGCAGGTAGGCGCAGATGACGGCGCCGATCACTGGGACCACCACGTAGGACACCGGGTTCAGCTGGAGCCCGGCGCTGGCGCACATAGTGGAACACCACCGCGGCGTTCACCAGCGTGAAGGCGGCGAAGTCCCCAAAGTTGATGAACGACGTCGACGTGGCTACGTCCAGGAAGATGGCGATCAGGCCCACAATGCCCGTGATGACCAGGTTCACTACAGGGGTTTGGAACCTCTCGCTGAGCCTGCCGAAGACAGCCTTGGGCAGGACGCAGTCGCGGCCCATCGCGCCCAGCAGCCGGGAGCTGGCCTGTGCGGCGAGGCCGGAGGCGAACTGCGCCACCACCAGGCCGGCGAGGAACACCGCGCCGAACAGCTGCCCGCCGATCCGCAGGCGATAGAGCTGGCCGCGGAGGCCGAGTCTTCGAACACGCCGCCGGGGTGGACCAGCTGCGTCACGTAGGACACGGCCACGTGGATGCCGCCGCCGATCAGGGCCACCAGCATGATGGCGCGCGGCACGGTCCGGCGCGGGGCGATGGTTTCCTCGGTGAGGGTGGTGACGGCGTCGAGCCCCAGGAGCGATAGCCGCGCCGGCGGAGACGGTGGTGAAGCTGGCGGTGTCGTTCAAGAACGGCTGTCCGCTGGCCAGTCCTCCCGCGTCGTCGGCGGACACAACGCTGCCGATGGCCAGCGCCACAAAGAACACGAGGACCAGCAGCTGGCCATCAGCACGTAGTTGGCCTTGTCCGCCACCTTGATGCCCAGGATGTTCACCAGCCTGGTGATGACGATGAAGCCCACGAACGCAACCCATGAACGTTTGACACAGCGAACACGTGCACCTTCGCAGTCATGCATAGACCAGAAAAGCTGAGTTTCATATCTACACAACTTTCCTACACTTCCCAAAGAAAGATTAAGTTAAATATAAACACATAACCTTCGGACATTTCACAAAGAAAGATTGAATTACGCATATACACACAACCTACCGACACTTCCGAAGAATGGTCGAGTTACATATATAAACACAACCTTGTGGCCGCCTAAAGGGGTGGTACGTACTTATGCCATAACTCTGTACCTTGGTGCCGCTTTTGCGCCGGAGGCCATAAGAAAGGTTGGCTTTTCGTTCTCAAAAAATGCTGCTACGTTGATGGTCATCAAATATCGGCGGTTATTTTCTGACTCAAGACGAAAGGACAGATTCCCTCATGATTTCTGGATCAGATAATGTGGAAAAGGGTGAGCATGCGCTGAAAGGTGAGACGCCTGCGCAAATTTTCTCCCCATCGGATGTGCCAGGCCCCCCACCGTCAGTCATGCCGGATTCCCGCGGAGACGGCACGAACCCGCGGACCCCGTGGCCGACCTGCGGTGGACCTGGTCGAAATGGCGAGGTGAAGTGCGGTAACCCCGCCGTGAGGCAGGCTGCCAACCTGTGTGCCTCCCACGACCGTCAACTACGCCGGAGGGGCGAGCTGATACCCCTGCGAACGCGGAAAAGCAAGGCTCCTTGCGTGGGTCCCGGCCCCGATGGCGAGGCCTGTGGCCGTCGGGTCTATTTCCGGGATCCAGGACAGGATGATGGGGTCTGCAAATCACATTACGACCAATTGAAGCGCCGGGGTTGGTTGGGGACCATAGCACCGAAGCCAGCCCCGGTTCCTGATTCCGATTGTCAGGGACCTGGGCAAGACGGATCCCCGACTTGTGGCCGGAAGGCCGAATACGGCTCCGGATACTGCGCCCCGCACGACCGGCAGTTCCGCAAAACCGGGAATCTTAAACCGATACGCCGTACCAACACTCCAGACGGCCCCTGCATAGGTCCAGGCGACGGAGCGACCTCATGCGGGCGGCCGATGAAAAACAAGTCCCTGAAGCTCTGTGGTGGCCATTATGCCCAACAACATCGGGGGGACGTCCTGACGCCGCTCAAGAAAAGCAGGAAGCGGGGACTATCTACTCCCTGCAAATTTCCTGGATGCAGGTACCTTGATGCTCCGGACGGCAATGGATACTGTCGCCACCATTGGCGCCAGCAGTTCTTGGGCCATGAGCTTGTCCCCCTTAAGGGAACTCCGAACCGTGGTCGTCTAGTGCTCGTCCGTGACATGTTTGGAAACAAGCTGTGTCCGCCCTGCGGCGAGTGGAAGCCTGAGCATGACTTCTCCAAGAACTCCAAGTCCAGCGACGGACTGAACGGTCGGTGCAGGCGTTGTCATGCATCGGCTCAAAAGAAGGCGAAGTACGGCATTGATCTAGGCGAGTTCGAAACGCTGATGCAAGCCCAGGGAGGGCAATGTGCCATTTGCCCAGCAACTGCAAGGGCTGACGGTTTTCGCTTGTCCATAGACCATGACCACGCTTGTTGCCCGGGAACCCTTTCATGCGGGAATTGTATTCGAGGACTCCTTTGCCCCGACTGCAATCGCGGCCTTGGGCTCTTTCGCGACAACATTCAGTCGCTGTTGAGGGCTGCAGAATACCTCAGCGGAGGCGGAGTAATCACACCTAGGGTTCCAACCCTCGAGGCGGTACTTGACGCTGACGAACCGAGATCTGGCAGCGTCGATGATGATGACGATGGACTCTCTGGCGCCATGGCCGTTGCCTGAGGGCTGAACAACGCCTTCTGGTGTGCGTCGATGGGCGCGTCCGACCAAGCCGGACGCGCCCATCGTTTGATACGAACCCTACGAAGTGGTTCACAGCACCGGGTTCAGTCGATGAGCACCGGGGACTTGGCGGGCTCAGAAGATTCGACAACCGGCGCAACCTTCCGGTTCCGGTGGTGCACCCAGCACCCCACCGCAAGAAGCGCCACGAGTGCGAAAGTGCTCAGGAGCTGGGGACGGGAATCCTCGCCGATGAAGCCCACCGTGAAGATTGCGGCGAGGATGACCAGGCCAAACACCGTGAGCCACGGGAAGCCGGGCATCCGCAGGGGAAGCTCCATCCCCTCGCGGTCGGCGCGGAGGCGCAGCGCAAGCTGGGCCAGGAGCGCGGACGTCCACACCAGCAGGCACGTCGAACCCACGATGTTGAGCAGGACGGGCAGGACCTTCTCGGGGAAGGCCAGCTCCAGCACCACCGTGACAACACCGAAGGCAACGCTGGCCAGGACTGCGACAACCGGGACACGCGCCTTGGACACCGAGGCAAGCAGGCGTGGTGCCTCACCCCTCTCCGCGAGGGAGTACGCCATCCGTGACGCACCGTAGAGGTTGGCGTTGAGGGCCGAAAGCAGTGCTGCCACGGCCACCAGGGTGATGGCGGTGGCAGCACCGGGCATTCCGGCGGCGTCCAGCACTGCGGCGAACGGGCTCTTCAGCCCGGCCGAACCGACGGGAACAACAGCCGCGATGACGAAGATGGCGCCGATGTAGAAGACCAGGATGCGCCACAGCACCGTCCGGACTGCTTTCTTCACGCTGCGTGCAGGCTCGGCGGTTTCAGCTGCCGCCACCGAGACAATCTCAGTGCCGCCGAACGCGAAGGCCACCACGAAGAGTGCCGTGGCAATACCGGCAAAACCGCTGGGCGCGAATCCGGCACCCGTGAAGTTGGACAGGCCCGGCGACTGGACGCCCGGCAGCCAGCCGAAGAGCAGCGCGGCGCCCACAGCGAGGAACGCCACGATTGCTGCCACCTTCAGCAGAGCGAACCAGAACTCGAACTCGCCGAAGTTCTTCACACTGGTGAGGTTCACGGCGGTGAGCACCACGATGAACACGAAGGCCATGAGCCACACGGGCAGGGCCGGGAAGATGGTGGCCAGCAGGCCGGCCGCACCGAGCGCTTCCGCCGCGATGACCACCACGAGCTGCAGCCACCAGAGCCAGCCCACCGTGGCACCGGCCACCGGCCCGTAGGCCTTGGCGGTGTAAACGGAGAAGGCGCCGCTGTCCGGGTTGGCGGCGGCCATCTCGCCCAGCGCCCACATCACCAGGATGATGAGCGTGCCGGCCACGAGGTAGGAGATCAGCACCGCCGGGCCGGCAGCCTGGATGCCTGCGCCGGAGCCGATGAAGAGGCCGGCGCCGATGGCGCTTCCCAGGCCCATCATGGTGAGCTGGCGGGGTTTGAGGGCCGCGCCGAGGGCGCGGGCAGACGTCTTTGTCTGTTGTTCCATGGGAATTCCTCTGGTTGTAGGTGGAACGGGTTGGTAAAAGTCAGTCGGTTGTCAGGCTGCGTGCGCTTCCAAGAGCCGGAGCACGCGGTCGTTGGAGGCGGTATCGGCAACGGTGATCCGCACGCCGTCGCCCTGGTACGCCCGGACCATGAGGCCGGCGGCGTCAAACGCATCCACCAGCCTCGCGCGGAGGCTCTCGTCTGCGCGGATCCATAGGAAATTGCCCTGGCTCGGCTGCAGTTTCCAGCCCTGGGCTTCGAGCTGCGCGGCCATCCGTGCGCGTTCCTGCCTGACGGCGGCCACCCGCGCTTCCATCTCCTCCCCCGCGTCCAACGACGCGATGGCCGCCTTCTGGGCCAGCGCGCTGACCGAGAAGGGAAGGGCGGTCCGGCGGAGTCCCTCGGCGATGGCCGGCACCGCCACGGCGTATCCCACGCGCAAGCCGGCGAGCCCGTAGGCCTTGGAGAAGGTGCGCAGGATGCAGACGTTCGGGTACCGGCGGTAGAGCGCCAGGGAATCGGGGCCGCTGCCCGCTTCGGCGTATTCCACATAGGCCTCGTCGATCACCACGAGGACGTCGGAGCGGACGGCCTGCAGGAAGGCCTCAATGCGGTCGTGGCTGATCGGCACGCCGGTGGGATTGTTGGGGGTGCAGAGCAGGATGACCTTCGTGCGGTCAGTGACGGCCGCGGCCATGGCCTCGAGGTCGTGGCCCTCAACGTCGTCCAGCGGGATGCGGACCGGCCGGGCGCCTGCCAGCTCAACCAGGATGGGGTAGGCCTCGAACGAGCGCCACGCGAAGATCACTTCATCGCCGGCGTCGCACAGGCCGGTGATGATCTGCTGGAGGACGCCCACGCTGCCGGGTCCCACCGCCACCTCTCCGGCCGTGACGCCGAGGTGGAGGGCAATCCGTTCACGGAGTTCGACGGCGGCACTGTCCGGGTAGCGGTTCATCGTACCGGCCGCGGCGGCCACCGCGGCGGCGGCAGCGGGCAGGGGCTCGTAGTGGCTTTCGTTGCTGGCGAGGGCTGCAATGTCCGCGCCTGCGCTGCGCCGTCCCGGGACGTAGGGCGGGAGGCCGGCCACCGCGCCACGAAGGGTGGGGAGCGCGGTGTCCGGTGCGGTGAGGAGCTGATCACGGGTCATGAGGACCGATCATGGTTGTGACCCTGCCCACAATGCAAGATACCCTCAAGCCATTGGGACTTCTGCTCAACTTCAACAGTCTGTGGTGAAAATATGACCATCCCGAACCCCCGCGCCCTGGATTCTCTCGACGGCAGGATCATCCTGGCCCTCGACAAAGATCCCGAAGCCAGCGCCCTGGCACTCTCGCGGACGCTCGGCGTGGCACGGAACACGGTGCACGCCCGGCTGGCACGGCTCGAGCGCAGCGGCGCCCTCCGCTCCTTCAGCCGGAGGCTGGATCCCGCCGCGCTCGGCTATGACCTGATGGCCTTCCTCTCGCTGTCCATCAGCCAGACGCGGACGGGCGCGGTGGAAGACGGGCTCGCCGCGATCCCGGAGGTCATCGAGGTGCACGCCACCACCGGGGACGCGGACCTCATGGCCAAGGTGGTGGCACGCAGCACGGCGGATCTCTACCGCATCACCAACGAGATCCTGGAAATCGAGGGGATCCAGCGGACCAGCACGGCCATTTCCGTACTGGAACTCATGCCGCCCCGCTATGACGGCCTCCTGAGCCGGCTCTCCGAGCAGGAATCCCGCCCCTCCTCCTGAGTGCGGGTGATGCACACCACAGGTGCGCATATTTTCAGTTCAATCGGCACTCGCCTGCCAAATATCCCAATCGAACTCGACTCTCTTGCCTATCTGTGAACCAGCCCACAAGATTCCTGCATGACTTCACTTACCGTCTCCGGCCGCGTGGCGCAGGTTCTCAGCAGCTATCTCAGCGATGTCTTCGGCGTGATGGGCAACGGAAACGTCTACTTCCTGGACGCCGCTGAAAAGCTGGGCCTCCGCTTCTCCCCCGTCCGCCATGAAGGCGCCGCCATCGCCGCGGCCGATGCCTACTACCGGACGTCAGGACGTCTCGCCGCGGGCACCACCACCTACGGCCCCGGCTACACCAACGCACTCACCGCCCTCGCCGAGGCGGTCCAGGCCCAGATCCCCGTGGTGCTGATCACCGGGGACGCGCCGAGCACCGGCGCCCGGCCCCAGGACGTGGACCAGACGGCAATCGCTGCAGGCCTCGGCGCGGCGACCTTCACCGTCACCCGCGACGCCGCGGGCTCCATCACGCAGCAGGCGGTGGAGTACGCACTCACCAAGCGGACCGCCGTCGTCATTGCCATCCCCTACGACCTCGCGGCACTCGAGGCTGCGGACGAAGAGCTTCCCGAGCCGCTGGCACCGGCGGTGATTGACGACGTCGACGGCGGACTCGGGCAGGTGGCCCGCCTGCTCGCCGGGGCGACTGTCTCTTATACACATCTAGATGTGTATAAGAGACACCTCGCCGGCGCCGGCCCGGAGCTCCGCGAGCTTGCCGACCGGCTGGGCGCCCTGACCGCCGGAACCGCCCTGGCGCTCAACCTGCTCCAGGGCGAGGGGTACCTGGGCGTCGCCGGCGGCTTCGGCACGGATACCGCGGCCGGGCTCATGGCTGAGGCCGACGTGGTCCTGGTGGCCGGGGCAAGCCTGAGCCCGTTCACCATGCGGTTCGGGCACCTGCTCGGCCCGGACAGCACCGTCGTCCAGATCGACGCCGCGCTGCAGCCGACGAACCCCCGGGTGGATACGTTCGTCAGCGCGGACGTGAAGTCTGCTGCGGGACACATCCTGAGGATGCTGGATGGCACGGCCTCGCCGGACGCTGGCCGGGCAGATGCCTGGCGCGCGGAAGCCCGCCGGCGCCTGGCCGAGGGACCGGCCCATCAGGCAGGCTCCGCGGAGACGCCGGACGGCGGCTGGACCCGCGCTCCCTTGCCACGGCACTGGATGCGGTGCTGCCGGAGCGCCGCACGGTGGTCCAGGACGGCGGGCACTTCGTCGGCTGGGCACCCATGTACTGGCGGATCCCGCGCCCCCAGGACCTGGTCATGGTGGGCACCGCCTACCAGGCCATCGGGCTGGGCCTGGCCAGCGCCGTCGGGGCAGCCCGCGCCGTGGAGGACGGCCGCACCCTGGTGCTGGCCTCCGGCGACGGCGGTTTCCTGATGGGCCTGTCCGACCTCGAATCACTGATTGGAGCGGCGGGCAGCGCCGTCGTGGTGATCTACAACGATGCCGCCTACGGAGCCGAAATCCACCAGTACGGCTCCCAGGGCCTGACTGAAAAGCCCATGCTGATCCCCGAGGTGGACTTCAGCGGCATCGCCCGCGCGCTCGGTGCCGAGTCGGCGATCATCCGCTCACTGGCGGACCTTGACGCACTCAAGGACTGGATCGACGCCGGCGCCAAAGGAACCTTCGTGGCCGACTGCCGCATCACGTCGAGCGTCCGGGCCCCGTGGCTGAGCGAGTGGATGCAGGCCAAGCAGGAGGCGAAGGCGGCGGTGGCGGGTTAACTACCTCAGGCTGCCGCCGTCGGATATGTTCCGACGGCGGCAGGCCAGTCAGGCTCGTGAGTCAGGACAGCTGGTGGGTCAGAGCGCCCCCGCCACGGCCGCGGCCTCAGCTCCGGCTGAGGCTCTTGGGGAAGCGTTGGCCGCGACGTCCGCGAGCCGGAGCCAGGTGTCCACCACGGTGTCCGGGTTCAGCGAGACGGAGTCGATGCCCTGATCCACCAGCCACTCTGCGAAATCCGGGTGGTCGCCGGGGCCCTGGCCGCAGATGCCCACGTACTTGCCGCGTTCCCGGCAGGCCCTGATGGCCATGCTGAGGAGCTTCTTGACGGCAGGATCGCGCTCTTCGAAACCTGCGGACACGATCGCCGAGTCGCGGTCCAGGCCCAGCGCCAGCTGGGTCATGTCATTGGAGCCGATCGAAAAGCCGTCAAAGTAGTCCAGGAATTCGTCGGCAAGCAGCGAGTTAGAGGGAAGCTCGCACATCATGACCACTTCAGGCCGTTCTCGCCGCGGCGCAGCCCGTTCTCGGCGAGCAGCTCGATGACCCGCGGTCCTCGCACTCAAGGTCGAAGCAGTCACGGAAGGACGGCTCCAGGTAGCGTGAGGCGCCGCGGAAGCCGAGCATCGGGTTCTCTTCGCGCGGTTCGTAGGCCGGTCCGCCCAGGAGGTTGGCGTACTCGTTGGACTTGAAGTCGGACATTCTCACAATCGCCGGTTCGGGCGTGAACGCGCCCCAGACGATGTGGGGCCGCACGGCTGCGACCCGGTATTCCGGAGCGTCCGCTGCCAGCGCCAGCAGCTCCGCCTCGGCCTTGGTGCGTGAGTAGTGGCCGTTCGCCGATGGCCGATAGGTCCGCCGGGACGCTGGGGGCCGCGGTGTCCGGCGGCTGCGGTTCCGTTGCGGGGACCGTTACTGAGGCGCTGTTGCTCGGGCCCGATACGTTGCCGGCGCCGTCGATGGCTGTAACCGAATACGTCTATGTGCCGGCGGCGAGACCCTGGTCGGCGAAGCGTGCCGGCTACGGTGCCTGGCAGGACAGTTCCATTGCGCGTTACGCGGTAGCCAGCGACGGCGACGTCATCGCTGCTGGCTGTCCAGCGTAAGTTGGCGGTGCTCCCCTCGAGAACGGCTGCCAAGTTCGTCGGGGCGGAAGGTGTTGTGGTGTCCGACTGCGGCGGGGGCTGCGGCGGCCAGCATTCCTGCTGGACCTAGGAGAAACCCTGCTGGACCTGGGGAGCTAGCCGAGCACCGACTCCCGCCCTGATAGAACCAAAAAGGAGGCCGACGACGACACTGACTGTCGCCGTCGGCCTCCTGCTCAACCCTCGGTGGTGCAATCCCGCCGGGGCACCGGGCGTCTAAGCCGCCGCGGGAAGTGTTACAAAGTTGCCCTCGACGACACTCGCGTCAACAGTCGGGAGCCCGTCCACCGTGGCATAGCTGCCACGGGTGACAGGGGGGAGGTTCCGGCTGCCGGCAACGGCAACATACGTGCCCTCAAAGCGGGCCGCGGGACTGCCGGCAGGACGAGTCACGTAGCTACCGCCACGCGGTGCGGTGCCAGCGGCTGGGATAACGGTTTCGGTGGTCAATGGCGAGGTTGCGGGGCGTTCGGCCAGCAAAGTCATGGGTTCTCCTTGGGGTTTCAGGATGAGAGCCGTTCAGATTTTTGTGCCGCTCAAGCAGAAGGGCGCCCGCGGCTTGTGTCGCATGCCCAGCTGGCCCGGGAATGTTCACCGGTGCGGTACTCAAGGGCGACGGTGGCCTGGTTTCAACTTTAGGGCTTATCACGAGCTACTCAAAATAAAGTGGGAAGGCTCACGTTCAGCAGCTGCCGACAACCCAGGCCATCCGACACTGTCACTTCGAGCGGCAGTCCGGGCACAATGGCAGAGGCGGATCGCGCCGGAACCCGGGAGGAAACCATGGCTGGAAACCCTGCAGCAATAGTCTTCGACGTCAACGAGACGTTGTCCGATATGTCACCCCTGGCGGACCGGTTTGCGGACGTGGGTGCTCCTCCGCTGCTGGCGAAGGTGTGGTTTGCCAGCCTGCTGCGTGACGGCTTCGCCCTTGCCGCCGCCGGGGACAAGCAGGCGTTTGCTTATATCGGGGCTGAAGCCCTGCGCGGGCTGCTTCCAGCAAAGGAACTCAACCGGGACGCGGAGGAGTCCGTGCAACACATCATGACCGCCCTGTCCGGACTGAAGCTGCACCCGGACGTCCCCGGAGGCGTACGGGCACTGAAGAACGCCGGCTACCGGCTGGCAACACTGACCAACGGCTCCACTGGCACCGCCGAGAAACTGTTCACGGACGGCGGGATCCGGGACCAGTTTGACCTCCTGCTATCCGTAGAGGATGCACCGGCCTGGAAGCCGGCGCCCGCCTCCTACCACTACGCCAGCGGCGTCCTCGGTGTTCCGGCCGGGCAACTGCTGCTGGTGGCGGTACACCCCTGGGACATCCACGGGGCCGCGCGGGCAGGCTTGCACACCGCCTGGCTCAACCGCACCGGAGCACAGTACCCCGCCTATTTTTCGAAGCCGGACTACACTTTGGCAACCCTGGACGAACTGCCCGGCGCCTTGGCCGCGGATTGCTAAACCCGCGGGGTCACGGCGGACAGATACCTAAGCGGTGTGCCGGAGGATGTTCAGCGCGGTGTCCGGTTTCCGCCACCGCTACGCGGGCAGGGCCCACCCGCGCTGCGTAGGCGTCTGCC
This sequence comes from Arthrobacter sp. KBS0703, assembly GCF_002008315.2. Taxonomy (NCBI): domain Bacteria; kingdom Bacillati; phylum Actinomycetota; class Actinomycetes; order Micrococcales; family Micrococcaceae; genus Arthrobacter; species Arthrobacter sp. KBS0703. The sequence continues at coordinate 2,873,244 of NZ_MVDG02000001.1, forward strand.
AGCCTCGCCAGCCCCTCGTCGATCGAGACGGCGGGGGTCCAGTCGAGGAGTTCCCTGGTCTCGCGCTGGTCGAACCAGTGGGCGGTGGAGAGCTGCTCGGCGAGGAACCGGGTCATCGGCGGTTCCTCTTTCCTTCCAACCCAGGTCCAGAGCTTCTCCACCACGGCTCCCGCCGCCCGTGCCACCGCACCGGGCACGTGCCACGATGGCGCGGGGACGCCTCCCGCGGCGCAGATGCCCGCCAGCAGTTCCCCCACCGGCCGCGGCTCGCCGTTACTCACCACCACAGCCCTGCCGTGCACGTGTTCCATGCGGTGCAGCGCGGCGACGATGGCCGCGGCCGCGTTGTCCACGTAGGTGGTGTCGATCAGGGCCGCACCGGCATCGAGCAGCGGCAGGCGGTGACGGCTTGCACGTGCCAGGACCCGTTCCACCAGTTGGGTGTCCCCGGGGCCCCAGACGATGTGGGGCCGCACGGCTGCGACCCGGAATTCCGGAGCGTCGGCTGCGAGCGCCAACAGCTCAGCCTCGGCCTTGGTGCGGGAGTAGTCACCGTGCGCACGCTGCGGGTCAGCCGGCTCCGCGCCCAGCCCGGCGATCGCGGCACCGGTATTGGCTACGGACGGGGAGGACACATACACCAGGTCCCGCACTCCGGCCGCACGGGCGGCATGGAGCAGGCGGCGGGTGCCTTCAACATTCACCTCATCGAACTCCGCGGCACGACCCGCGAAAGAAACCTTTGCTGCCAGGTGGATGATTCCTTCCGCGCCTTCGACTGCTTTCCGCAGCGCTTCAGCGTCCGCGACGGACCCGCAGAAGTCCGTGGCGCCGTCGACCCCTGACGGACGGCGCTGGAAGGTGGTGACGTCATGGCCCTGGCGCACCAGCAGCCTGGCAACTTCTCCCCCGAGCAGCCCGCTTGCTCCGGTGACGAGGACCCTCATGGCTTCCCTGGCCGCCCGCCGGCCAGCACCCGCGTAGCCCAGCGGGACAGCCGGCTCCGGTCGATCTTGGCGTTGTGCCGGATGTCGGTGGGCTGTGCGGGGACCTCAAGCACAGCGGATACCTGGACGCCGGCCTCAAGCGCCGCCCTGCGGACTCTCCCGGCGAGCTGCGGGGCAGCAGGGCGGCTTTACGCGCGGCCGGGACGGTTTCGACGACGGCGACCACGGCCTGGGTGCCCGCCGGCCCGGCGCCGGTGACCGCGGCCAGCCGGACGCCGTCCAGGCGTTCGATGGCCTGCTCCGCGCCCACGGGCGTCACCACAGCACCAGGCGCTGTCACCACATGGGCGAGGCGTCCCTCCACCCACAGCCGGCCGGCGCCGTCGAAGTGCCCCACATCGCCGGTGCGGTGCCAGCCGGGCAGGCTCGCGCTCTCCTGCTGGGTCAGCCAGAGCCGGTCGTACGCTTCCTTGACGTGCGGGGCACTGACCAGGATCTCGCCGGTTATTCCGGGCTCCGTCACGGGACAGGAACCGGGCGCCGTGCCATCGGCCGCCAGCGGCACGACGGCCACCCGGGCGCCATGCACCGCCCACCCCACACAGACGCCGTTGCCTGCTCCCGCCACGGCGCTTGCGGCAGTGTCAGCGCCGGCGGCAGTGTCAGCGACAGTGCCGGCGGCAGCATCGGCGTCGGCCGCCTGGATCTGTCCCAGGCTGATGTCGGTAACGGGCAGCGCTTCGGTCATCCCGTACGGGGTATGCAGCGAGGCCGGGGCAGCAGCCGCTGCACCTCTGCCAGCAGCGGTTCCGGGACGGGCGCGCCGGCAGAGAGCAGCAATCCGATGCCGTCAAAGCCTCACGCCCTGCTTCATCCAGGCCATCGCGGGTGGCGATGACGTTGCGCAGCGCGGCGGCGAGGCGAAGACCACCGTGGCGTCGATCGCCTTGGCGGCGCCGGCGAGCGCGCCCGCGGTCAGGGTGCGGGGCGCGGTGACGTCCATGGCCGGTGTCACCGACACTGCTCCGAGTGCCGGTCCCAGCAGGGCGAACGGCGCAAAACCGGCCACCAGCCGTGCTCCGGGACGGAGGTCGAAGGTTGCGGCCACGGTGTCCCGCATCGCGGCAAGCTGCCGGTGGGTATAGAGCACGCCTTTCGCCGGGCCGGTGGAGCCCGAGGTGAAGAGGACGGCGGCCGGGGCGTCCGCGTCCACGCCGTCCCCGGCTGCAATGAATCGCGGCGGCACCGGTACGCGCCAGAGCGTCGAGGGAGGCTTCGACGCCCAGCATCCGGCGGCGGGCGGCCGGGAGCTCCCGCACACTGATCCGGCGTCCAGGCCAGCCGAGCACTGAGGCGGCCGCGAGCGCCTTGTCGATTCCGATCAGGAAATCGGGGGTTGCGCCTTTCACGGCACGGCTGAGGCCCCTGGTTCCCAGTCCGGCGTCGGCCACCACCACCACGGCCCCCAGCCGGAGGCAGGCGTAGAGGGCGGCGGTCAGGTCCACCCCGGCGGAACCATCAGGCTGACCCGGCTGCCGCTGTGCACCCCGGCTTCCCGCAGTCCCGCAGCCAGGTCCAGGATGTTCCGGTCCAGCTGCTGCCAGCTGAGCGAGCTGGCCACCGTGCCGTCCGGCGCCATTTCCGCGACGGCGGTGTCCGCGCCCCGGGCCCTGCCGCCTGCTTGCCGAGCAGGTCCCACAGGGGCCGGAATTCGGTCTGCTCCGGCTCAGCTGCGTGGTCCGGCCGCCGGCCGCCGGGCGTCATGGCGTCCGCTACCGCGGATGGGCTGTCGGGGGCGACAGCATTTCCGGCGCCAAAGTTTCTGGCGAGCCATTGGAAGACCGGCGCGGCAATGTTCCGGTCCTCCGCCACGAGATGGCCGGCGCCTTCGAAGCGGTGCACATCCGCATGCGGAAGCCGGGTAATGAGGTCCTTGAGGTACCGGTCGGAAAAGATGGGATCACGGGGGCCCCAGAGCATCAGCGCCGGGACCTTCAACCCGCGCAGCCTTTCCGCGGCGCCGGTGAGCGCGGAAAAACTGGGGTGGGAGGCGTCCACGGAGATGTCCGCCACGAAGTTCCCTACTCCGGTGCGGCGGTGGGCTTCGCGGTAGGGAGCCATGTAGGCCGCTCGGACGTCGGCGGGCAGCGGCGGGTGGGCCAGCGAGTGCGTCACCCGAAGAAACGCGTCCGTCGTCGTCGTTCCCCAACCGTGGACGGCGGGGTGCAGGGCAAGGCGCAGCGCCGGCGGGATCGCTGAACCGGAGGGTTGGTGGACGGCCGTGTTGGTCAGCACCACCCCGGCGAGGTGCTGCGGGTGCGCCAGGGCCCAGCCCAGGCTGATCACGCCGCCCCAGTCGTGGCCCGCTGTCACCACCGGCCCATCCAGGCCGAGAGCGCCGGTCAGGTCACTTAGGTCGTTGATGCGGTCGGCCAGGCGCCGGAAGGTGCCGGTGCGCTCCGAGTAGCCCATGTCCAGTTGGTCCACCGCCACAACGCGCCACGGGTGGGCGGGATCCGATCCGGCTGCCAGCAACGTCCGCCACAGATACGACCAGGTGGGGTTGCCGTGCACACAGAGCAGGGTACCGGCGGGGACCAGTCCGAGACTGTTGAGCTGGGCTCCGTTGTCCAGCAGGTGCCAGCGGCGCACCGTGCCCGGGGTATCGGCGCCGGAGGTGGACTTGACGTCAATCTCCCGCGACCATTCCGGATCGACGCCAGGCCAGTTGGCGGTTACCAAAGAATCTCCAGCATGGCGGTGTTCAGCCCGGATCCAACGCCCATGCACAGGACCCGGTCCCCCGCTTCAAGGGATTGGGCCTCGGCGGCGAGAGTCATGGGAAGGGAGGCCGGGCCCACGTTGCCCCAGTGCGGGAACGTGATGGGCACCTTCGCGGGGTCCAGGTCGATGGCGTCGATAATCGCCTGCGTGTAGGCATTGCTCACCTGGTGCGTTACGTAGCGGTCAATGGCGGTCCAGTCCCACTCCGGCTGGGCTTCATGCCAGGCGTCGACGACGAGCTGGAGGCCGCCGTCGAGCAGTCCTTTCGTGTCGGTGGTCATGCCGTCAAGACCGCCCACGCACAACTCGTGATGTTCGGTGCCGGCGCGCATCACCCCGCCGACGATCCGGTGAGCACCGTGATGCTTGTCCGCGGGACCCAGGACGGCGGCAGCAGCTCCAGAGCCCAGGGTGAGTGTGGCGAACTCGCGGTTGAAGTCCTCCCGCGTGGTCTCGGTCCGCTGGAGGCGGGCCAGCGTGGCCTCCTGGGTGGCCTCGGCATCCTCGGCGTTAACGATCACCGCGTGTGTGATCTGCCCCGAGTCGATCATGCTGGCCGCCAGGGTCAGGCCGTTCACGAACCCCAGGCAGGCGTTGGCCAGGTCGAAGTTCATGGCCGACGACGGCAGGCCGAGTTCGTGATGGATCTTCACCGCGACGGACGGTTCAAGGTTCCGCCGCGTCACCGAGGTGTTGATCAACAGGCCGACGTCGGACGCTTCGACGCCAGCCTCGGCCAGGGCTTTGGCGCCCGTTCGGTGGCAGCATCATCAAACGAGGTCCCGGCCGCCCACCAGCGGCGGTGCGTTACGCCGGCAACACGCTCAAGCAACCGGGGCGGAAAGTTCAGCCGCTGCAGGGTCGAAGCCAGCCTGCGGTCGAAATCCTTAGAACTCACGATCCTGGGAGCCTCCACACTGCTAACAGAGAGCAGCGCGGTGTTGCTATGCCGGAAAGTTGCATTCCCTGCCAATGAAAGCCCCTGTTCGTTTCCGTGCTACATCGTTGCGGTGACTTTACCCATAAGCGCGCGTTCCTATTGGGAGGTACCGCAGCAACCAGGTCGTACACCGGAGTCACACCTGACCCCGCCGTTAGCCGACCGACCCGAAACGCCATTCGTAAGCATGCTTAGAATATAGTGGCATCGACACGCGAGCCCATATGTGACGCGCCCCGGCCTGATCATCATGCCGGGGTTTCCGTTTTCCGCTGTTTGACCAGGCCACTTCTGTTACTCGGACAGATGGTGCCGAATTCGTCTTCGCCCTTAGTCGACCTGAGACAGGCACTAGCAGGCCCTGCCTCGCCGCGAATAAAACGGCTAGCTTTGTGGTTGGAACTTCTGGGCCAGCGACGTCCCTCTCCGCTCCTCCCTTTTGAATGGATCCGCTCCCCATGTCTTCCGCCCTGCCTTTACCTGCGCCCAGACGCTTCCCGCTCGCCGCGATGCTGGTTCTGGCCACCATTGCCTTCACCGCGATCACCACGGAGTTGCTGCCGTCCGGCCTGCTGCCGCAGATCAGCGGGGGTCTGAACGTCTCCGAGCCCGTCGCCGGCTTCCTCGCCGCCGCCTACGCCGCCGTCATCGTGGTCACCGTGATCCCCGCCGCGCGGCTGCTGGCCAGGGTGCCGCGGAAGACCCTGCTCGTGTCACTCGTCCTGACGTTCGCGCTCAGCAACGTCCTGGTCGGTCTCGCGCCCAACTTCACCGCCGCCATGGCCGCGCGCTTGGTCGGTGGCCTGGCACACGGCCTGCTCTGGACCACCACGGCCCCGTTCGTCTCGCGGGTGGTCCCTGCCGATAAGGTGGGCAAGGCCTTGGCCATCGTCTTCAGCGGCAACAGCCTGAGCCTGGCCATCGGCGCTCCCGTCGGCACGGCACTGGGCACGCTCTTCGGCTGGCGCGCGGCTTTCCTCTTCCTCGCCGGCTTCGGCCTGCTCCTGACCGGCCTGGCCGTCTGGCTGCTGCCGCAGGTCTGTCGCATCCCCGACGCCGTCCGCCCCTCGCTGCGCAAAGCGATCGCGCAGCCCGGCGTGAAATCCGTGGCCATCGCCTGGCCGCTGCTGGTCCTGGCACACTTCGCACTCTTCACCTACATCGCGCCGTTCATCCGGGAAGCCGGCCTGCCCGACTACGCCGTCGGCCTCTCCCTCACCGTCCTCGGCGTTGCCGGACTGGTCGGAATCTGGATGGCGGGCCTCACCGTGGACTCTCGGCCTCGCCGTTCGCTGCTCATCACGACGGCGGCCATCGCCGTCGCGATGCTCCTCCTCCCGCTCGGCGGAGGCAACATACCCGTCGCCATGGTCCTCATGGCCGTGTGGGGTGCCGGGCTCGGCGCCGTCGGCGTCTACAACCAGACCGCTATCCTCCGGGCCGGGGGCGAGTACAAGGAAGCCGCCAACGGCCTCACCGTCCTAACCATCCAGCTCGGCATCACCATCGGCGCGCTCTATGGTTCCGCCGCCCTGGTGGTGGCCGGCCCGCTCATGGTGCCTGTCGCCGCGGCCGTGCCGGTCGTTGTCGCCCTCGTGGTCACGCGGGCGGCCGGAAGCACGCCTACCCGCCGGGCCGGAAGAGGGCGGCTCGTCAGAGCCGGAAGTCAGGGAATCGGCGCTTCAGCAGCACTCAGGCGCGTTCGACAGGACCTGATAGGCAGAAGCGTGGCGCGCGGAAGCCCGCAGGCGCCTGGGCGAGGGGGCGGCCGGCCGGCTGGACCCGCGCGCCCTTGCCACAGCCTTGGATGCCGTGCTGCCGGAGCGCCGCACCGTGGTCCAGGACGGCGGGCACTTCCTCGGCTGGGCCCCCATGTACTGGCACATCCCGCGGCCGCAGGACCTGGTCATGGTGGGCACGGCCTTCCAGACCATCGGGCTCGGCCTTGCCAGCGCCGTCGGGGCAGCCCGCGCTGCGGTGGCAGGCTAACTTGCGAAGCCGTTGGGCTGGGCGGCACCCATGTCTCTTATACACATCTAGATGTGTATAAGAGACATGTCGTACTCCACGACGGCGGCCGCTGGCCAGGTGACCCGTCGGCTACGCCCTATCGCACCGGACTATCGGCAGACAAGCCGCCACAGCGACGTGACCTCGGCCGTGCGCGCCTCGAACAGGGGATCGTCGCGGTCCGATGCCTTCGGATGCGTTGGCTTGGTGTCCAGCCGCTCCACCACCTTCAGCCCGGCCGCCGTGATGGCGGTCAGCAGATCGTCGCGCGTCCGCAGGCCAAGGTGCTCGGCCAGGTCGGAGAGGACAAGCCAGCCCTCACCGCCCGGCTCCAGATGGTCGGTGAGTTCGTTCAGGAAGCGGAAGAGCATCCTGCTTCCGGGGTCGTAGACGGCGTTGTCCAGGGTGGAATGCGGCGTGGCCGGAATCCAGGGCGGGTTGCACACGATCAGGGGTGCCCGTCCGGGCGGGAACATGTCGGTCAGGACGGCCTCAGCACGGTCCTGGACGCCGAGGTTCCGGAAATTCTCAGCGGCGCAGGCGATTGCACGCGGTTCATTGTCCGTCGCCACCACGCGGTGGACGCCACGGCGCGCGAGGACGGCAGCGAGCACCCCCGTGCCGGTTCCGACGTCGAACGCCAGCGTGTCAGAGGGAAGCGCAGCGGCGGCCACGAGATCCACATACTCGCTCCGGGTGGGGAAGAACGTGCCATAGTGCGGGTGGATGCGGCCCTGCAGGGCATCGACGTGGACGCCATTCCGTCGCCACTCGTGGGCGCCAATGGCCCCGACAAGCTCATGCAGGGACACAATGGAAGATTCGCCGATATCACCGTACGCTTCAGCGGCGGCCTGCCGGATGTCCGGTGCGCGGCGCAGCGGCACCACGGGGCCCGGATCAAGAGGAATCAGCAGCAGGCCGAGAACGCGTGCACGGTGCGAGCGGGACTGGCGGTGCCGGTAGAACCTATCGGCCGGAGTTGCTGCGGTCTCTTTCTTTCCGGCGCCCATCCGCCGGTCCATGGCGTTGAGGATCTGCCGCGCGTTGTGGAAGTCACCGTGCCAGAGCATCGCGATCCCCTGTGACGCCATCCGGTTCGCATCATCGGCCGTAAGAGAGTCGGAGACCACTTCGACGCGCGTCGGCGCCGGCCTGCCGTTGGCAGAACGCCATCGCGCGGTCATGCTGCCACCGGCCTCGGCCCAGGTCACGACGGCGGGATCATCCACCGCAGCTGTGCGCGAGGGATTGGGGACCGGCGTCGGGATTCCCACGGGAGCTGGCGTGTCAGTAGTGATATAGATCCATTCCAAGTGTCCGGGGGCGGATCGGAGACTGACGATTGCGGGCGGCGATTCCACGACGTGCATTGTCAGGATACAGGGGTGCCGTGGTCGCCACCCGACCGGGCACCGCCGTCGTACTCCCTTACTCCGAGGTGTGTGGTGCGTTCAGTTCGCCTACAATCTCCACTTCAAGCGCCGCTATGGTGGCCTCGGGCAGGACGATGAGGCCGTCCAGCCACCGCCGGTTCACGGCGGCGTGCGCTGCCATGAGGGCGGCGACCTGGGCCTGGCTGGCTTGTTCCGCCTGCACCGCCTGGTTTCTGATTTTGTACAGCTCAATGCGACGACGGTGCCGGCGTTCGCTGGCCTTGGACCACGACCTTGCCCACCCTCCGGCGATTCCGCTGAGAGGCCACTGCCCCCGTCGCACCCCAAGGGGAGGCCCGAAGCCCGGCTCAACCCGTCAGTTCGTTCAGCCGGGTCCGGAGGTAGCGCCGTTCGGCGTCGTTCTCACTGAGGATCAACGCCTCCTCGAAGGCGACCCGCGCCTCGCCGAGACGGCCCACCCGGGTCAGGAAGTCGGCGCGTGCGGCGGCCAAATATGGGTAGCGGGCCAGCTGGGGCACGGCACCTAGCGCATCCAGCTCCGCCAAACCTTCCGCCGGGCCCACCGCAAAGCCGAGGGCTATGGCCCGGTTGAGTTGGACAACGGGAGATGGCCACGTCTCCATGAGCACGTCGTAGAGCCCCAGGATCTCCTGCCAGTCAGTGTCGGACCACGACGCGCTCTCGTCATGGACGGCCGCGATCGCCGCCATGACGGCGAAGCGGCCCGGGGGCCGCGAGTTCAACGCCTCGCCCAGGAGCGCCACCCCTTCTTCGATGGCCGGCCGGTCCCATTTCGACCGGTCCTGGTCCTCCATCAGCACGAGGTCCCGGTGTTCATCGAGCCGGGCGCCCCTGCGAGCGTCGGTGAGCACAACGAGAGCCAGGAGCCCGGCGACGTCGCGGTCGTGGGGAAGCAGGAGCCGGAGCATTCTCGCGAGCTCAAGGCCGCGTTCCGCGAGATCACGGCGCATCAGGTCTGCTCCTGACGGGGCCGTGTGCCCGGTGGTGTACACCAGGTAGACGACGGACAGCACGCCGTCGACGCGCTCGTGCAGCTCGGACGCCGCCGGCACACGGTAGGGGATGTGCGCGGCCGCGATCTTCTTCTTGGCCCGGGTGATCCGAGCCGCCATCGTGGCCTCGGGCAGCAGAAACGCCCGCGCCACATCAGCCGTGGAAAGGCCACAGAGGAGCCGCAGCGTCAGGGCGACCTGGGCGTCAATCGCCAGCGCCGGGTGGCAGCAGGTGAAGATCAACTGCAGCCGGTCATCGGCAATGTCTTCCGAGTCCCGGCCCGGCTCGTCCTCTGTGTACTCCTCCGGATCGAACAGCTTGGGGAGCGCCCGCTGCGCCGTCGCGGCACGGCGATGCATGTCCAGGGCCCGACGGCGGGCGGTCACCGTGAGCCACGCGCCAGGGTTCTTCGGGATGCCGCGCGGACCCCACGTGGACAGTGCGCTGGCATACGCGTCCTGGACGGCTTCTTCAGCGGTATCGATATCACCGCTAACACGTACGGTGGCCGCCAGCACGAAGGCCCACTCCCTGCGGTGCGCATCGGCAACCGCGGCAGCAACCTCCGTGCTGGCGGCCTGCGCCATCAGCTGACCATTCGCACGGGCCGGACCTCTACCCCGATGCCGGCGGGAACCTCCTTGGCGATCTCCAGCGCCTCGTCAAGGTCGTCTGCCTCGATCAGGTAGTAGCCGCCCAGCGTTTCCTTCGACTCGGCGAAAGGACCATCCGTGACCGAGAATCCACCCGCTCCGTCGCGCCGGATGGACGTCGCCGTCGAAGGTGGCTGCAGTGCGGCCCCGTTGAGCAGGGACGTGCCGCGGCGCTGCTGGAACTCCTGGTAAGGCGCGCTCATGTCCTCGCCGTCGGATTGTTTCGCCGCTTCGTCCTGGAAGATCAGGACCAGATACTTTGACATTTTCGTGCTCCCTTCGTCGTAACTCTGGTTTGCGCTTTCACTGCAACGACGTCGAAGACCTCGTTGTCAGAAGGGCCTTCCAATCGAGCCCTTACTCATACGACGCCCGCCGGAAGCGTAGATCGACAACTACTGCCAGAATTCCAAAAGAAGCCACAAAATGCCAAGGATTTTATCTTTGTGGCCGCGCTATTGAAGCGGACAGTTAGCTGCCCTCGCCGCCACCCGGCCGGCCCGAACCTCAAGGACCTCATCGTAGGATGGCTTTGCCGTTTGAAACACCGACATGTCCAGGCCGTCCGTTTCGTACTCAACATTTGGCTCCCCTATCGGGTGGTACGGCTGCTCCAGCCCCATAGCCGCCCCACCCAGCAACTTATCGGTGGCCATCACCAGATGCCGCAGCGTCTGCGCAAGCGACCACTCGCCGTCGACCGTTACATCCTCGGTGCCTGGCGGCAGCGCAGCCGCCCGCCGCAAAGTGGCGGCCCATGTATCCTCGAGCCGGGTCCAGGCCTTCCCCAGGCTGTCCGGATCGCCGGCGTGCCGCAGCTCCCGGCCAGGAAAGCGCCGGTTGAGTTCCGCGTCAACGAGCGGAGCCACGTCCACGCCGTTGACCAGCATCGATCCCTGGTCCTCGAGGAGCCAGGGAGCGTCGATGTCCAGGCGCTCAACATAAACACCGCGCATCACCGCACCGGACAGGTCGGAGCGGACGAACCTGGACCCGCTCAGGTTGACATCGGAAAACTGCGCGCCCCACAGGTCATCGGACTCGGTAAAGGTTGCCATGCGCGCCATCTTTCCCGGTGAACCGCCCATCCATCAAGGACTGCGCGACGTATTGGACCCGCGATTTTCGAAGGGGTGGCCCCGTCCGTTGACTCGCGATTCGCCGCGGAGGTGCAATTAGACTGGCTCCCGCAACTGCAGAAGCCAGTCCACGAAGCGGCCCCCGCTTCGGTGAGGCCGCCCTACGCCGGCGTCTACGCCTACACCCCGGAACTGTTCCCCACGTGGATGCGCGCCACCGGCGTCGGACTGGCCAGTGCCGTAGGACGCATCGGCAGCATCCTTGGGCAACGTGGATCCAGTCTTGAGCCAACCTTGAGGATCCGTGTCACACTGCGCATTCAATGCGTAACTGCCACGCATCTTGGGCGTGAGACGCGCGCACCCGTTGCCATGGCCAAGGCGGCCCCTACCCTGCATTCCTCGATGACCCAGACGCCGGCCTCAGCCAGATCGCGTCGGCCTCTTTGCCAGCTTCTCCCATGCGTTGGCGTCTCACGATTAACCCGCGGAGCTTCACGGGCCCTGTCCGGCATTGCCAGGACGGAGGCCATGGTGTACCTGTCTCTTCAGGGGTGGGCGGCGGCACCCATCTGAAGGACGAGTACGACGTGCCTGTCGGCCAGAACGTCTACGTTCAGATGGATCCCCTGAGCACCGCCGGGAAAACCCTCGCGGAGGCGGAACGGATCATCAAGGAGAAGTTCGACGAGATCAAGAAGAACCTCCGGGATCGGGAACAGAAACCGGATTCCGAGTAACCGGCATCCGGCAGCAAGGAACCCCGCAGTGCCCAGCACTGCGGGGTTCCTCTGTTTGTCACTGTGCCCAAACGCGCGCCCATATGATGAGGCATGGACTTCGAGGACACGCTCTGGACGGTTTTGGGTGCGGGGTTGGTTCTGCTGATGCTCGTCGACGTCTTTCGTACGCTCCTTTATCCGCATGGTTCCGGTCCTGTAGGCCGGGCGATCATGCGCGGATTCTGGCTGTTGTCGAGAAAACTGCGGGGCCGGAGCTCCTTCATCGCAGCACCCTTGGCGATGGCCGCTGTCATTGGCGCCTGGGCAGCCCTGGCAGCCATCGGCTGGGCCCTGCTCTACCTGCCGCATCTGACGGAGGGTTTTGTTTACGGAGCCGGGGTTCCTCTGCGGGCCGACTTTGCCGAAGCCCTCTACATCTCCCTGGTCACTCTTTCCACCGTGGGGTTTGGCGATATCGTGGCAGCGCATCCGCTGCTCAGGCTGGTTGTCGCCCTCCAGTCCGTCACCGGTTTCGGGTTGCTGACAGCAACGGTCACCTGGATCCTGCAGACGTACCCTGCCCTGAACCGCCGGCGGGCCCTTGCCCACCAGCTGAACCTGTTCAGGGAGGCTGCAGGTCCGGCGGGTGTATTGTCGCTGGATCCCCGGCATGCTGCCGGGCTGTTGGAGTCAATGGCCGGAAGCGTGGCTTCGGTAAGCATAGATCTGCTTGCCTTCCATGAAACCTATTACTTCCGTGAAGCCGAGCAGCGCGGCTCCTTGCCGGCCACGGTCGCCTACGCCCAGGAGCTGGCATCCCAGGCCCAGCTCAGCGAGAGCCCTGAACTCCAGTTCGCCGGACGGATGCTCCACGCGGCGCTGGACGGACTTGCGGAGGTCCTTCGCGGCAAATTCGGCCACTCTGGAACAACATCGTCCGATGTGTTCGACAGCTACGAGCTGCACCACAGACACCGGCGGCGGGGGGAACCGGACACGAACTAGCGGCATGGTGTGCCATGAGGCCCGGGGAAGATCACGGGCCAGAAAGCGGCCCGATCCAACGGCCTCCGCGAAAGGCTGTTACCCGGCGGCAGACCGCGGTGTGGCGTAGTCCACTTCGGGAACCCAGGGTTGCCTTTACGGACGGGGAATTCAGGTATCCACGGCACATGTCAGGGAAGGAACGAAGGAGCGTCTACTCGCAGGCAATCCCGTCGGAATCGCGGTCAAGCGCTGCACGGTAGCCTGCTGAACCGGGCGATCATCGACGAGTTCAGCGGGTTCAGCGACGTGCCCAGGCCCAGGCCGGCCACCGCGAGTCCGGCGCGGGAAGTGTTGCTCACGGCAACAGTCTTCCGCACACGGTGCGTCTGGAGCGAACTCGGGACACTTCGGCTCTCCCAACTGCGGACCCCAATAAAACCTGAACAAATCCTGCGCAAATCTGGCCTGTTGCATGACGGATTCTTGAGCCCTGCCCGGCATAGTCGCTTATAGCAAAGCCAATGCTCAGGGCGCAGGGAAGGACAGGGCCATGAACGCTAGGACTGTACTCACCAGTCAGCATACCGACAGCCGTTGGACCGCTGATGACGTTAGAGAAAAGCTCGGACGGGAGTTGGAATCTGATCCAGGCCTGGCCGAATTCCTTGCCGCTGCCCCTAACATGGCGCGCGCCCTCAAAGCCGTCCTGAACCTGGACCTTGGCGAACTGGCCGAGCGGCTGGTCAGAGCTGAGATCAGCGCTATTTTGCACTAGTGAGGATGCGGAGCGGCAGGGAAGCCTGCTTCAACCGGACATTTTCCTACTCCGCAGGGCTCACCGATGATCGGTGCTGGTGCAGAGTTTCCTGATAGTTCTCCTCGGACCTTTCATCCCGGGGTTCATCGTAAGGATAGCCACCGGGAAGCGACCCTTTGGCAAGACCGCGCAGGACCAAGTGATGCAGCGAGATTTGACCGTCAGCCATGACAGCGGACACCGTGCCCGATGTCGGACTGTGAATTTTGACGTTTGCCATCTGGTCAATGCCGGACGCGGTGGCCCCGCTCAGGAAAATGACTGCCAAAGCTGCTATTCCAGGCACAAAGGCCCTCCTCCAAAGCCCCATTGATTGATCATTGCCCACGAACATGAAGGCAGCGATGGAACGCCCTTTGAAGAGGCTGTGAGAGCGCCACACGCCCAACAGTGGCGTCCGCGCTACGACAGCCTCCGCTGCCGGAACATCGGGAACAGCTCCCGGACCCTTGCCACTGTCTCAAGCGAGACATCCACCGCCCGCACGCCGGGTTCCAGCCCGAGGTCAGCTTCAACGACCCCCATAGGATCAACCAGAACGCTCCTGCCCACGGAGACCGGCGGTGCCTGGCACACCCCTGCCACGTACACGCTGTTCTCGATGGCGCGCGCCGCGTTCAAGGCCAGCCACTGTTCCGTTTTGTGCGTGCCCGGCACCCAAGACGAACAGACCAGCAGCACCTGGGCGCCGGCGTCGGCGATTGACCTGGCCAGTTCCGGGAACCGCAGGTCGTAGCACGTCATCAGGCCGAACCGCGCTCCCCCGGCCTCAAACACCACCGGGTCCGTGGAGGCACCCGGCTTGATGAACGTCGACTCCCCGAAGCCCTGCGCGTCGAACAGGTGGATCTTCCGGTAGAAAGCCAGCCGACCGCCGTCCGGCCCGAACGCCACCAGCGTGTTGTACGCCTTGCCCGGCTCGTCCGAGGTTTCCACCACGCCGGCCACCAGCGCGATGCGGTGGCGGCGGGCTATGCTGGCGAGTTCCTGGCCGACGGGGCCGTCCAGCGGCTCGGCCACCTCGGGGAACGACGCGTCCACCTTCTTCTTCTCATAGGTGGCGTACTCCGGGAAGGCGACCAGCGCGGCGCCGTCGCGGGCGGCCCCGGCGGCGAACCGGTCGATCGCGGCAAGGTTGGCCCGGATGTCGGTGCCCGACTCCAGCTGCCCGAGCGCTATCCTCACGGTTGTTCCTTCCCTTCGGTCAGCCCGCCCGGAACCAGACGTCCGGTTCAGGCGGCCGCCTCGACAGTCGCCTTTTCCGTGGCCGTCATTTCCGGCGGTGCCGCCTTGAAGCCGCGCGTGATCAGGCCCAGGACCACGATGCCCAGCACCAGCCAGGACAGTCCCAGCGTAATCGCGTTGCTGTCCAGCTGGGAGAGCAGGTAGGCGCAGACGATCGCTCCGATCACCGGGACCACCACGTAGGACACAACGTTCAGCTGGTGCCCGGCCCGGCGCTGGCGCACGTAGTGGAACACCACCGAGGCGTTGACCAGCGTGAACGCGGTGAACGCACCGAAGTTGATGAACGACGTCGAGGTGGCCACGTCCAGGAAGATCGCGATCAGGCCGATGATGCCGGTGACGATCAGGTTGACCACGGGGGTGTGGAACTTGGCGCTGAGCCGGCCGAAGACCGCCTTGGGCAGGACCGAGTCCCGGCCCATCGCGTACAGCAGGCGCGAGGCGCTGGCCTGCGCGGCGAGGCCGGAGGCGAACTGCGCCACCACCAGACCGGCCAGGAACACCGCGCCGAACAGCTGCCCGCCGATCTGCAGGGCGATGGAGCTGGCCGCGGAGGCCGAGTCCTCGAACACGCCGCCGGGGTGGACCAGCTGGGTCACGTAGGAGACGGTCACGAAGATGCCGCCGCCGATCAGGGCGATGAGCATGATGGCCCGGGGCATGTTCTTGCGCGGGTTGATGGTCTCCTCGGTGAGGGTGGTGACGGCGTCGAATCCCAGGAACGAGTACGCGGCGATGGCGGCTCCGGCGGAGATGGTGGCGACGCTGGAGGTGTCGTTGAAGAACGGCTGGGTGCTGGCCAGGCCGCCGGCGCCGGAGGTGGCCACCACGTTGCCGACGGACAGCGCCACGAAGAACACGATGACCAGCAGCTGGAACGCCATCAGCACGTAGTTGGCCTTGTCCGCCACCTTGATGCCCAGGATGTTCAGCACAGTGGTGATCAGGATGAAGCCCACGATCCAGACTCCGATGGGGATGCCGGGGAACTGCGCGGTCAGGTAGGAGCCGCCGATCAGCCAGATGACCATGGGCAGGAAGAGGTAGTCCAGCAGGATGGCCCAGCCCACCAGGAACCCGACCCTCGGATCGATGGACCGGCGGACGTAGGTGTAGGCGGAACCGGCCACGGGGTACGCGATGGCCATCCGGCCGTAGCTGTGCGCCGTGAACAGCATGGCGACCATGGCCACCAGGTAGGCGGCCGGCGATGCCCCGCCGGTGGTTTCGGCGATGATGCCGAAGATCCCCAGGACGATCAGCGGGGTCAGGTACGCCAGGCCGAACAGGACCAGCGAGGGCAGCTTCAGCGTGCGGGTCAGGGAGGGTGTTGTTGTCACGGGTTTTCCTTAGGCGTTGAAGGTCTGGGGAGCCCAGGTGGCGGGGTTGATCCGGCCCTGGTAGACGGGCAGTTCGACGGCGTCTTCGCCGTCGCGGAACTGGGACCAGGGGCGGTTGAGGTTTTCGGTGCCGTGCGTTCTGACATGCTCGACGGCGGCCAGGTCCAGTTCCGCGGTGAGCAGCACCGGGGCGTCGCCCTCGGCCTCGGCGAGCGTGTTGCCCTCCGGGTCGACGATGATGCTCAGGCCCTTGCCGGTGGGGCCGGCGCAGTTGACGCTGACCACGAAGACCTGGTTCACGATGGCGTTGGCCTTGGCGAGCACCAGCTCCTGTCGGCGGTCCGGCGTCGTGGTTTTCACGACGTTGAGGATTACCTCGGCGCCCATCCAGGCGAGCTGGCGGGACACCTCCGGGAACCACGCGTCGTAGCAGATGTTCAGGCCCACCCTGCCGACGCCGGCCAGGTCCACGGTGGTGAACCGGTCGCCGGGGTCGTAGGGCTCGAACGGGCGCCAGGGGAAGACCTTCCGGTAGTAGCCGGCGAGCTCCCCCGCCGGGGACAGGACCAGCTGGGTGTTGAACAGCTGCCCTTCCGGGCCTCGCTCGCACACGCTGCCCGGGACCAGCCAGATGCCCAGGTCCGCGGCAAGCTGCCGGAGCTCCTTGACCCGGGGTCCGTCCAGCGGCTCGGCGGAGGCCTGGAGCATTTCCGTGCGCTGCTGGTCGGGGTCGGAATCGCCGAACAGGTGCAGCTCGGGAAAGACCGCCAGCGTGCTGTGCGGCTGGACGGCGAGGGCGGCAGTGACCTCGTCCGCGAAGGCCGAGACGGGTTCGCCGATGAGCCGGGGCCGGGCCTGGGCCGCGATGAGGGGAAGGATGCGTTGCATGGTGTTCTCCGCGTTGGGGATGTGATCTGGACTATATTAGATCAGAATGATCCAATTATGGGAAGAGGCGGGATTGGGCCGTAAAGTAGCGGATATGACCCGTCAGTTGGAGGACACCGCCGACGCTTCGCCCATCGGCGCCGGCAGGCTTGCCGGCATCGACCGGCGCAGTGCCATCGATGCCGTCCGGCTGCGGATCGGCATGGCGATTTCGCTGGGGCTGCTGAAACCCGGCGAGCGACTGCCCGATCAGGAGGACGTGGCCCTGGGCCTGTCCGTCAGCCCGATCACCGCCCGCCGTGCGCTCGCAAGCCTGGCGGAGCAGGGCGTGGTGGTCCGCCGCCGCGGCCGGGGCGGCGGAACGTTTGTGGCCGATGATCCCCCGCGGAACGTGCTGGCCGAACTCTCGGCATCACCGGCCGAATCCCGGGCCGTGAACCGGCTGGTGGACCGGAGGCTGCTCTTCGAGTGCGCCGTGACGCACTACGCGGCCATCAACGCCACGGCTGAACAGCTGGATGAGCTCGACCGGCTGACCCGCGACATGGCCGAATCCACCGACTGGTCCGACTACCACCAGGCCGACGAGCAGTTCCACCAACTGGTGGGCACCGCGTCCGGGCTGGGGACCGCCGTCGAGGTTTACCACGAGACGCTGGCCGAGCTCTACGCCTACTTCATCCCCTACCCCATCGAACTGCTGCACAAATCAAACTGCGACCACGTCGCGCTCGTGGCAGCCCTGCGCGCCGGCCACGGCGACGAAGCCGTGGAGATCGCCCGCAAGCACGTCGACATCCTGCACCGGACGATGTTCATGGGGCTGACCGACGGCGGGACTCACTCCGCCTCTGAGTGATGAGCGGTGTCCGGCGCATGACGGCGTCGACGGACCATAGGTGCCGCTCTTAGCCGGAGAAATGCAGATCAGAGCTGTGGTCCCTGACGCGCCAGCGCACTGGGGCTCGACGCTGCGCAAAACATTTGTCAGTCCGTCATTACTGGGCAAAGCCTTCCACAGTCCTGTGGCAATACTGCCTGAATCCAAGCCTGCGCCGGGGCATGCTTAAAGCCGGGCGGCTACACCGTAGACGCACTTCTGGGGGAAGCGATAGACACATGTGCATGCCATGGCGCCAAGCCATCCTTCCGCACCGTCCGCCGGCGAATCACCGGCGCACCCCTTCCAGCAGACCGCACATCCTCGCACCCACGACGCATTCCGGGGGCCCTGCACCGGGGCGCCCTTTGAAAGGAACCCAATGAGCTCAACCGACCCCTACGGAACGCCGCAACAGCCGCAGGTCCCCTATGGGCAAGCACCAGCGGGTACACAGCCGTACCCCGGTGCCCCCGCACCCTATCCAGGAGGCCCAGCACTGGGCGGATACGGCGTCAGCAACAAGTCTTTCCTCGTTACTTGGCTCCTCTCCCTGCTCATCGGCGTGTTCGGCGTGGATCGCTTCTATCTGGGAAAAGTCGGAACCGGCATCCTCAAGTTGGTCACCTTCGGTGGTCTGGGCATATGGGCCTTGATCGACCTGATCCTCGTACTGACTAACAAAACCCGCGACAAGCAGGGTCTGCCGCTGGAGGGATACGACAAGCACAAGAAGGTGGCCTTGATCGTCACCGGAGTCGTCATCCTCCTGAGCATCGTCTTCAACGCCGGCCGCGGCGGATCTGCCCCGACGTCCATATCCACTGTGAGTGACTCTGCTGCTGCTCCGGCTGAGACCGCCGCGCAGGATCCCGCCGTCGCGAAGGCTGAAGCCGACGCTGCCGCCAAGGCCGAAAAGGCTGAGGCTGACGCTAAAGCCAAGGCCGAAAAAGCCGCAGCCGACGCTGCAGCCAAAGCCGAAAAAGCCGCAGCCGACGCTGCAGCCAAAGCCGAAAAAGCCGCAGCCGACGCTGCAGCCAAAGCCGAAAAAGCCGCAGCCGACGCTGCTGCCAAAGCAGC
Organism: Arthrobacter sp. KBS0703; assembly: GCF_002008315.2. NCBI lineage: Bacteria > Bacillati > Actinomycetota > Actinomycetes > Micrococcales > Micrococcaceae > Arthrobacter > Arthrobacter sp. KBS0703. The sequence goes on from NZ_MVDG02000001.1 coordinate 2,892,030, forward strand.
CGCTGAGGCCGCCGCCAAGGCTGGGACGGTCAGTCAGCAGAACGCCCTGCGGAAAGCTGCTGACTACCTCGAATACACCGCCTTCTCGCGCACCGGCCTGATCGGGCAACTGGAGTTCGAGGACTACTCGACGGCAGATGCGACCTGGGCCGTGGACCGCGTGACCGTCAACTGGAACGAGCAGGCAGCCAAAAAGGCCAAGGACTACCTCGAATACACCGCCTTCTCGCGCACCGGCCTGATCGACCAACTGACCTTCGAGGGCTACACCCCGGCGCAGGCCGAGTACGGAGTGAGCAAGACGGGCCTCTAGCAGCCTGTCTCAGGTCTCTTCGCGATGGTGTCGAGCCCGACTCCGACGCTGGAAACCAGGATGCCCCGGCCGTTTCTGGCCGGGGCATCTCTGTTCAAAAGCTCCCCTGACTTTCCGTCAGACGATGGTTCAGGTGGGCTGTGGAGTTGGCATTAGGGGCGCAAAATCAGTTGAAGCCAACAGGGCGAAGCCCCTCCCTCGAACGGCCCAGTTACTGCCTCCCCCGCGCCCATCACCAACCCGCCGCGGCGTCCTGTGAAATGGCGTTGCCGGCCCTCTACTCCAGCAATGTCCGTCCGCTACGCCCCTGCGTCGTCATTTCCACAGCGTTCCCTCAGGATTGGCGCAAGCTCGGCCAATCCGGCAGCTTTGGAGCGAGGATAGTTTACGAGCTGCGATTCCGAGTATTGGGATCAACATCAAGATCCAACAATTGAGACAAGATTTTCTGCGTCGGATCCTCCAAATGATTCTCCTGAAGATCAGTGCGCTGAAGAATTAACAGCTAAATCACTCCGGAAACCATCGATCACGACAATGGAAAGAGAAACTATTCATATGAAGAAGGCATTAGCCGCTGGAGCTTTCTTGTGTTTGGCACTCGCCGGTTGCGCCGGCGGCGCAACGCAAGCGGCTCCCGCAGTCACTCAGATTGTGACGCAGACAGCCACGGAAACCGTGACGGCCACCGCTACCGCAACTGTGACAGCTGCACCACAGCCTGCTGAGGTGGTGGCTGCAGCAGCTGCACCGGCCGTGCCAGCAACGGCTGTTATTCCTGCAGATGTGGCGGGGATGAATGCTGAAGCCCTCGACGACGACCTAACCGCGTTGGGATTCAAGAAGGTTATCTACAATTCCGATACTGGTAAAACCGTTCTGCTTCTCAGCAACTGGACAGTTACGGGTGTAGACCGACCTGGCACCAAACAATCCGTCGATAAGGCTGTTGTCGTCCATGTGACGAAATAGCCAGCACTCCTCCAACGTGGGCGGTTATCCCTTTTGTCCGTCCACGTTGGGGCGCCCAACGGGGCAGCAAGTTTTTGCGTGCTGAGTAACCCCCAGGGACTCTCCCTGTTCGTGTGTCCGGCCATCGATGCCGCGGCTGAGCAGCCGGATGAGCTCGCCAGCTCACCATGCCGTCGCCGAATCCATCGACTGGTCCGACCACCACCGGGCGGACGAGCAGTTCCACCAACTGGTGGGCACCGCCCCAGGGCTGGGGACCGCCGTCGAGCTTTACCACGAGAAGCTGGCGGCGCTCCGCGACCACCCTGTTTTCCGTGGAAGTATTCACGTATGACTATCGACGGCGACACCGCCAAACTCCTAGCCTTCATTGACTCCCACGGCATCGACGCCTCGACTGAGGTTAGCCGTGGTTGGGCTTCCATCGGAGCGATCATTGTCGATGCCTCCTTGCAGCGACGCCAGAATTACGAGGCAACCGTGAAGCCGCGCGTTGACGCTCTTCTTGCCTCATGGCCAGATGCAAGAACCACGAGTGGGTTCCGGAAACGTCTGGCCACGGGAACCCTCTCGGAAGTCATCGATTGGCCATCGCCGGGCCGTCTCGCTCAGATAGACGACCTAACCTGTGTGCTTGAGGATCAGGGCGTCGAAACTGTAGAGGAACTCCGAGCCAGACTCGCTGACCCGGCTGAAAGGCCGGTTCTTCGTGATGCCCTCGCAGGCGTTCGTCATGTGAGCCCCAAGACGCTGGACTACATCGACGCTCTCAGTGGACTCTCAACGCAGGTGACCACTGATGCGCGGATACGAAGAGTGGCCGAGGCCGCCGGCATCGAGGACACGTCTTACGCCAACATGTCGGCCGTGATCCGCGCTGCGGCAGACTCACGAGGGTGGCGCGCTGAGGACCTGGACGCCGCACTGTGGCACTTCGGTATTGAGAGCGCCCCGGCGTCATCCACCTGAGGAGTTCGGAACCCGTACCTCTGGGATAGTCTCGCTTGGAACCGGAACAAGCATCGACTCCAACTGCCAGGGCGGGAATTCCATTGGATCTACTGGGCGGCATGAGCCGCGACGAACTCCGCATCTTTTCTTGGGTTGCGGCCGCCGTCTTCGCGCTTGTGGCCGGCGTCTGGCGTCCGCGCCAGCTTCATTGGACCGCGCTTGGTTCCGTCCTGCTCTTCGCGGCCCTCAACGCGGGTGCCGGGATCTACGTCCTGAACCATTTCAGTGACTCGCGCTGGTCTACCGGAGACGAACCTCCGCTGAGCGCCCCGTCGTTTTCCGGGACGCCAGTCGTGGGGCAGTTTCTGGGCCCCCTGGACTCCGCCCTGAACGGTGTGGTCGGCGGGGTGAACGAGTTCTTGGCATTCAAGCAGGCACTTCCCATAGCGCTGGACTTCCTTGCCGCTGCCGGCTGGGCCCTGCTGCTGTCGTTCCCGCTTGCCATTCTCGCCGCCGGAATCAGTTTCGCCGCGGCTAGGCGCCGAACCGCGGACTTCGAAAAATACCGTGCCACCGTTGACCTGCTCAAAGATGAGCTTGAGCAGGTCAAGCGGCAGATCTCGTCAGGGTAATCCGTCGACACGGCGTGTTTGGTTGCCCTGACGCTATCCGCTAATGACCCCTGTCCGCGCCTTCCAGACCAGCCGGCCGCCGCGGAAATCCGATTCCCGGCCGCCCGGAACCGAGTACTCGTCTGTGACTGGATAGCCGAGCCGGCCTTTCTCCCAGCCCAGCGACGCCCACCTGGCCCGGATCGCCCCGTGGACCTCGTGCGCGCCGGTCTTCGGCGACCAGTAGATCGAAGCCCCACCCGAACCGGAGAAGTGGCCATACCGCCCCACCCGGTCCGCAGTGCCCATCTCGTCAGTCATCGGATAACCGAGCGGGCCTTTCTCCCAGCCCAGCGCCGCCCACCTGGCCCGGATCCCGCCGTGGACCTCATGCGCGCCGGTCTTCGGCGACCAGTAGATCGAAGCCCCACCCGAACCGGAGAAATGGCTGTACTGTCCAGCCCCATCTGCAGTGCCGCCCACGTTGGTGGTTGGATAGCCGAGCGGGCCGTTCTCCCAGCCCAGTGCCGCCCACTTGGTTCTGATCGATCCGTGGACCTCATGCGCGCCGGTCTTCGGCGACCAGTAGATCGAGGCCCCGCCCGAACCGGAGAAGTGGCTGTACTGTCCCGCCCCGTCTGCAGTGCCGCCCACGTCGGTGGTTGGATAGCCGAGGAGGCCTTTCTCCGAGCCCAGCGACGACCACAAGGCCCGGATGGGGCCGTGCACCTCATGCGCGCCGGTCTTCGCTGACCAGTAGATCGAGGCCCCGCCCGAACCGGAGAAGTGACTGTACCGCCCCACGCCGTCCGGCGTGACCGTCACGTCGGTGGTCGGGAAGCCGAACATGCCCGTGACGCCGCCCGCGGCCTTGTAGCTGTTGCAGATCGGAGCATGGACTTCATGTGCCCCCGTCGCCGGTGACCAGCAGATCACCCCGCTGACGAAGTCCTGGCACTTTCCATCCGCGACGGCGTACTGTCCGGTGAGCGCGCGCCCGAGGGACGACGCGGGGCGGCCGGCACCGATCTGTTGTGCCTTGACGGCGATGGGGTCGTCGGTGCCGTTGCCCGTGAGCATGACCTTCAGCGCGCCCTGGCCGTCATCGGCGGTGATCAGATAGAAGGTGTCCAGTGTGCCGGCCTGCCCCAGGGCCGCCGGCGTGAAGGTCACGCTCTGGAAGGCGGACTCACCCGGGGGAACGGTGAGGCCTTCGGAGATGGGCGCGGTAGTGGAGAAGACTCCCAGCGGCGCCTTCGCCTTGGTGATCGTCATCGGGACATTGCCGGTGTTGAGGATGGTGAAGTCCGCCGTGGCCGATGTTCCGACGGGGACGTCACCGAAGTCCAGCGAGGGCGGCATCTCCAGGTGCGCCGCACCGGACACGGCAGTCGCGGTCAGCGGCACGCTCACGGAACCGCGGTCACTCGCGATGACCAGCGAGTCGGCCACCGGGTCCGCCGTCGTGGGGCTGAACGTCACCGACACTGGAACCGACGCGAGAGGTTGAATCTGCTGGCCCGCCACCGGAAGGGTGGCCGTATCGACGCTAAGCCCCGCGTTCGCGGGCACGGTAACGCCGGTGATCTCGACGACGGTCGCACCGGTGTTGACGATGTTGACAGTTTGCCGGTTGCTCGTCAGGGTCGGCACGTTGGTGAACTGGAGCGCGGCCGGGGTGGCGCCCAGGCCGTCCCGCGTGCCGACGCCGTGGATGCCCAGGAGCACGGTCTCGCCGTCGGCCGTCTTAACATTCAGCGTGCCGTCAGCCTGCCCGGGAGCCGTCGGCGAGAAGGTCAGCGGGACGGTCAGGCTCTCGCCACTCTGCAGGGTCCCGGTCAGGCTGCCCGAAGCCCCGATCCCGAACGGCGCCCCTGTTGTGACGGAGCTGACCGTCACGGCCCGGGTGGCGGTGATGGTCACAGTGCCGGCCTGGGTGGCGCCGACTTCTACCGCGCCCAGGTCGGTGTCCGTCGCGCCCACGGCTGCCGTTGTCGGGGCGCCGAAGCCATGCACGTGGCCGTCGCGGGTGCCGACGTACACCCGGCCGTTGTCAGTGGCCACCGAGGAGAACTTGGAGGCTGTACCTAGCGGAGCGCTGAACACCTGCTGGATGGACCCGGTGCTGTCCGGAAGGGCGCGGTAGGCCCGCAATTCCGCGTTGACCCCGGTTGCTCCGGTGGAGTAGACCGCCCAGACGAGGGCGGTGGACCCGTCCGTGCCGGACGAGGTCACCGCTGGCGCCCCGGAGGTGTACCCGAATGTGCCCGCGGACGTCCCGACGGAGGCGAGCCTGATCCCGCCGGTGCCGCTCGGCACAAGCTTGAACGCGCGCAGAAACCCCCGGCTCTCGATGGTGTAGAGATACCCGCCGTCGTCCGTCCCGAGAAACGCGGGCCGCCCCCACACTCCGTTGTACGGTCCGGCCGCGTCGAGGACTGCATCGGTTCCGGCCGGCCCCTGCGCCATGCCGCCCAGATTGTCCCGGTCCAGCAGGTAGACGTGCCCGTCCTTGCCCACCTGTACCAGCAGGTGAGGGTGCTCGGCCGTGCCATAGCCGTCAGGAATGGCAACCGGGGCCCCGGAACCGAGGTCGGCGTCGTTCTGGTCCAGCTTGAGGTTGCCGGCGGGGCTGAAGAAGTCGGTTGGGGTCAGGTTGCCGTCACTTCCAACCTGGACCCTGACCACAGATTCCGCCAGGGTGCTGGGAGGCATGTTGCCCGGGCCGGCCTTCGGGGAGATGCCGTTCCCGGTGGCGAACAGGATTTGACCGGGACCGTCGGATACCAGCCCTCCGCCGGACTGCCAGATTCCGCCCTCCGCGTTGGCGTTGCCTGACTCCGTGGCCCACATCGTCGTCTGCCGTCCGCTGGTGGACACGCCTATGACGTAGCCGACGAAGGGCGTGTAGTCGCAGTGGCTGGCGAAGCCCGCGTAGACCACCCCGTTCATGAGCAGCAGCCCGGGCCGTTGCATGGCGGTCATCGCGTTGAAGGGGCGGGTCGGATCGTTGGTGGGGGCGCCGCTGATGAGGACAGGGAACCCGGGCCTCTCTGCACCGGTCACCTGGTCGAGGGAGTGCATGTACCAGTGCGGGAGCTGGGGGGTGGATCCGTCGTTCGTCTTCGCCAGCAGGAAGACGCTGTTTGTTTCCGGGTCGAAGACCGGGGTGGAGGTGATTCCAATGTTGGGCGCGAGGTCACCGCAGCTGACGGTCGACGCCGGCCAGGCCGGCCCGAGGGAACGCTGCCACTTCGTCTCCCCCGTGACGCCGTCCAGCCCGTAAACGGCGTTGTTTTCCGTCGCGGCAATCACCGTGCCGCCGATAACGAGCGGCTGGGCGTAGACCTGCCCGTCCACCGCCGTGGAGAACAGTTTGCCGAAGTTCGATGACGAGACGGACGACGGCGAGAGCGTGCTCTCGGTGCTGTCCCACCCGGTGCGGAACGTGTCGCGGCCGATCGTGCCGACGTCCGCGGCGGCGACTTCGCTGACGGACAGGCCGGTGAATGCCAGGGCTGCCGACAAAAGAGCACTCCACGCGCGCCGGCGTTGCCGCTGCGAAGTTCGCCTGGAGGACACCCTTGCAGCCGAGGCGCGAGTCAACGCCCCAGTTTCGTGATGATCGCGCATGTTTGAGACCTGCTTCAGACCGTCGTTGGACTAGGCGCCGTGTCCGGTGCAGATGGGGAAAGCATCGGGCCCGGTGGTCCTGAGCGGGGCTCCCAATCCCTCAACGTCAGGACCACCCCACTGTCAGCGTCGCGCCCTAGGAAAAAGTGGGAGTCGACCCGCAATTCACGTCATTTCCCACCCCAAATAGGGGGTTGATGCGTCACTGAAGAAGTGGGATGCCCCTGCCCTCAGGTGCAGTAGCGGCACAAGCAGCCGGCCGCGTACTCGTTGCCCCCGCACGGCGACCTTGGCATACTGCAGTCATGCCCAGCCTCCCCGCCACGTTCGTCCCGGACGTCTTCAGCCAGCCGCTCCGGACCCAGTTCGAGGCGTTCATTGACGAGCACCGGGCCGCACTCGACGACTCTCTGGACGGGCTGACCGGCCACGCCGGATGAGTCGTTCATCTTCGACGACGGCGATACCGTCGCCAGCGTCCAGCGGGCACACCGAGAGGCGTGCGAGGCCTCACGCCGCGCGGCGGCCGCCCTGGGGCTGGACGACCTGGTCCGCGGCAACCGGAGGGGTCCGCTTCCGCTGCGCTGGGTGTACCTTCACATGCTGCGCGAGCTCGCCCAGCACTGCGGGCACGCAGACATCCTGCGCGAGCAGATCCTCAACGGCTGACTATGCGCGGTTTAACGACGCCGGCGCCCGTCCCGGCGGGCGAGGGGCCGGCAGCGGCGAGCGCCGTCGTCGTTCTGTGATCGCTTGGTGCCGCTCAACCGGGCCGTGGGTCGTCATGAAGAGTGAACTCTTGGGAGCGAAGCGTGACTGATGGGCAGTTCCGCGTGCATTCTCAGTTGGCTGGTTGGCAGAGTCGGTCGAGGGTCTCATTGAGGGTGGACTCGATCTGGCCGTTTAGGAGGACACGCTTGTTCTGGCTGGACGGGTCCTCGAACTCGGTGGGCATCGGTGGCGTGGTGACGGTCATTGCGGCCTGGTAGCGCCCGTCGCCGCTGCTGACTGCGACCGTTTGGTAATCCCAGAAGGAGCCCCGGCCTTCGTGCCGCGACTCGACCGAGCATCCGTCCGAGTGCTCCCACAGGCCCAGCCCGTACGGGGCGAAGCCGGGGCTAGTCTTCATCTCCCGCAGCGACGCCGCAGAGAGCGCCCGTCCCTGGAAGAGGCTGGCCATGAAGTGGTTCAGGTCTTCCACTGTCGACACGGCCCCCGATGCCGGAGAGCCGACCGCGAAGATGTTGTCTGTGGTGTCGACGCGTTCACCGCGGAGGGTAACGTAGCCGTGCAAAAGTCCGGTCTCGTCGAGGTCGAGACGGTCCAGACTGGTGTTCTTCAAGCCGAGCGGGTCAAAGACCTCCTCGCGCATGACTTCGACGAAGGGCTTGTGTCGCAGTGTCTGGATCAGGAGACCGAGAGCGAGGTAATTCGTGTTCGAGTACGCGAAGGACCCGACGCCGGCCGCGGTCCAAGGGAGGGTCCCGGCTAACTGAACGCCCCGCTCCATCGTCAGCGTACGGGAGCTAGCGGAACGGAAGTCGACATCGCGTGGCAGGGCATCGTTGACCTCGGGCATCCCGGATGTGTGGCTGAGCAGCTGCCTCACTGTGATCGGCCCCGGAGGATTGAGCGCGGACGTGAACCCCGGAATGACGTCATTGACGGGGTCGTCGAGGCCGATGAGGTGGTCGTCGACGAGCTTGAGCACCGCCACGGCTGTCATCGTTTTGGTGACGCTGGCGATCTGCACCCTGTCCATCGGCTGCGCCGGAGTCCTGGACTCGAGGTCGCGCACGCCGTATGCCTTGGACCACTCGCCCTCCGGCCACCGGATTTGCACGACGGCGGCCACCGCGCCTTGGTCCATGAACAGCTGGACCTGCTTCTCCAAGGGAGCCAGGGGATTCGGTGAGGTTGGTGGCGGTATGGTGTCGTCTGTGGTGTAGGTACAGCCAGAGACGGCGAGGATGACGGCGAAGGCCGCCCGCCTCCAGACGTGATTCTTCGTGCGCATTGCGGGCCATCCGCTCGGGACGAGATGACAGGTTCTTGGCCGCTTGCGACACCACGTCCGGCCAGACCTGCAACGGCGCCGTCGCCCCAGCACCTCAATGGTAAGGCGGACTCTCGTGATGGTGAAGCGGTGGCCCGGTAATCCAACGGTTAGCGACTGGCTCGGGTTTCCCGGGAGGAGTGATGCCCATCTAGAGCACAAATGCGGGGAGCGACGTTGTGGTTGAGGCTCCAACACCCTGCCGTCTCACCACCCTAGGGATTTGAGGCACATAGGTTATGAGACAAGCAACGTCCAAACAGGAGTAGGCATTGGCGGCCGGTAAGGCTGCGCCGGCTCCCTGCCGGCGTCGACTCCAACTCTTGAGGTGTCCCGATAGATGTCAGACGTCGGTTGGCCGTGGGGGCGCGCTTTAGTGTGCTCCTCGTTCGAGGTCGGCTAGTTCTGATTCAAGTTGCTGGGTCAGGTTCCGCAGGCGGCGGAGGTGCTCTTGGGAGACGCGTCCTGGCTGGCTGGTGACTTGCGCGTCGACGTCGAAAACGGTGTTGGGGCTGTGCCAGACGTTGAACCATTCGAGACCATGGCCGAGGGCGTCCCGGGTTACACCTTGGAGCAGGAGCAGTGGCTCCCGGGTGTTGATGTTCAGTTTCCGTGCCAGGTCAGGATCTGAGGACACCGCCTGTACCTGGCGGGGTCCACCGGCGGGGTGGTAACCGTGGTCGCGCATCAGGCTGAGGAGTGAGGCGTTTTCGAGCAATTCCACGGTGAAATGCGGGAAGAAGTCCCGCGGGACCCAGGTGCGCATGAAGGCAACGGGAAGATCGTCGAGGTAGCGGACCCGCTCAATTTTCCAGGTGTTGGTGGTGTTGAGGGCCTCGATGCCTGCCTGGGGCGGCTCGGAAGGTTCTACGCTGAGGACATGGGTGCGCAGGCGCTGGCCGTGCGCGGCCGCCTGTTCATCCAGACCGCCCGCGCGCTGAACGTGCCGGCGAAGGACAGGTGTCGCAGCCACCACGCTGCCGCGGCCCCGCTGGCGCCGGATCAAGCCGAGGTCGGCAAGCCCTGACAGCGCCTGACGCACGACGCTGCGGGAGACCCCGAACTGCCTTTGCAGTTCTTCTTCAGTGGGCAGGGAGGAGCCCGGGGACAGTGCAAGGTCCACGATCTGCCGGTGCAGGATGTCCCGAATTTGTGCATGGAGCGGGCCTCCGGCTTCCCGGTTCAAACCACCGCTGCGTCCCGCCGGCTCCGACGCTGTTTCTGCTGGTTCCAAACTCACGCTAACTCCTTTGCCGCTGTGCAAATCTTAGCCCTCCCGCTGCCTCCTAGCGGGCTGCAGTGTTATCAGCCGGGCTTGACGTGACCTACGCCACCCATTATTGTACGTATCAAAGGTACGTACAACTTCGGCCAAGGGATCACAGAAGATGCCGCGGACCCGAAGTGCGAGTCACCTGCTTAAGCCCGCATCGGCGCGTGAGCGAAGTGAAAGTACCTGCAGGTGACAGTCGGATACGTGAGTTTCAAAACCCCCTCGAATTGGAGAGTCCATGCGCGACCCGCGCTCGGTGCGTTGCACCTACTATCTAGAGTCCGAGATTGACCCCGGGAAGGCCGCCGCCATCATGGCGGGCGAGCAGTCCAGCGGCACCTTCCTGCCGGTCCCGGGCGAATCGGCCCGGATCCGGGAACGGCACGCCGCCCGGATATCCGATGTGCAGGAGCTTGGCTTTTGCCGCCCTTCCCTGCCGTCACGTGCCAACCCGGAAAAAGTCCGCGCTGCCTTGGTAACCGTCGACTTCCCGATGGAGAACGTCGGAACCGACCTGGCGACCTTGCAGACCGCCATTGCAGGCAACCTCTTCGAACTGGGCGACCTGTATGCCTGCCGGCTCCAAAACATTGAGCTGCCAGAGGACTTCGTCGCCGCCCATCCCGGCCCGGCCCTCGGGATTGAGGGGACGCGCAAGCTCATCAGCGACGTTCAGGGCGTGATGGTCGGCACTATCGTCAAGCCCAACGTCGGGCTCTCGGAAGAGGAGTTCCGACTGGTGGTCCGGGATCTGGCGATGGCGTCCATTGACCTGATCAAGGACGACGAGCTGATGACTGATCCGGCGTACCTGCCGCTGGAACGCCGGGTCGCGGTCGCTACCGAGGAAATCCGCGCCGCCGAGCAGGTTACCGGCCACTCCACCATGTATGCCTTCAACATCACCGGTGACCTCGCCGGACTGCGGAAGCGCCACGACCTGGTTGTTGAAGCCGGTGGTCGCTGCGTGATGCTGAACATCCCGGTCATGGGTCTGCCCGCCCTGGCCCTGCTGCGCAGCTTCGCGGAGGTCCCCATTCACGGCCACCGTGCCGGCCTCGCCGCCTCCATGCGGTCCAAGGCCCTGGGCATGGATTACCGGGTCTGGCAGCAGATGGCCCGCCTCGCCGGCGCCGATCACCTACATGCCAGCGGTCTTGGCAGTAAGTTCTACGAACTGGACGAAGAGGTCGCGGCCAACATCCGGAGCCTGCTCGACCCCCTCGGACAGACCATTTCACCGCTGCCTGTGTTGTCCTCAGGGCAGAACGTGACCACTCCCGGTCCCACGTTTGACGCGGTGGGGTCCACGGACCTGATGATGCTGGCCGGCGGCGGTGTCGCGGCCCACCCGGACGGCCCGGGTGCCGGAGTGCGGAGCCTGCGCCAGGCGTGGGAAGCGGCCGTGGACGGGGTGCCGTTGCAGTCGGCGGCCGACAAACTCGCCTCAACGGGGGACGATGCTCTCCTGCACGCCGTTCAGACTTTTGGGAAGGGTGCCTGACATGCCAGCTTTTGGTTTCGTCGCCGACGACCTCACCGGAGCCGCCGATGTCCTGGCCCAGTCCCACCGCTACGGCCTGGAAGCTGCGCTGGTCATCGGGGACGCGCCGCTGCCTACGGACACCGACGTCGTCGGGTTCGCAGGTCCGGCACGGTCCCTGTCCGGAACAGCGTTCGACACCCTGGTGTCCCGTGACCTTGCCGGGATTGCGGCCCTGAATCTGGACGTGCTGCTGTACAAGGTTTGCTCCACGTTCGACAGCTCCGTCACTGTCGGGAGCATTGGCCGCGGGATTCAGCTGCTCCATGAGCAGTTCCCCCTGCACGGCCCCATTCCCGTGGTGCCGGCGCAGCCGGGCTTCGGTCGTTATACAGCCTTCAGCAACCACTACGCGACCTACGCCGGCAAGATTTACCGGCTGGACCGCCATCCGGTGATGTCGCGGCACCCTTCCACGCCCATGTCCGAGGCGGACCTCCGCGAGGTCCTGGCCGAACAGCTCGGCGGCGGCCAGGTGCCCGGGGCGATGCACCTGCCCGCCTATGACGACGGCACCTTCAAGGATGCCTGGGCGGACCGGCGGCGGGAACGCGGGGCGCAGGCCTTTGTGGTCGACGCCGTGGACGAACACCAGATGGACGCCATCGCAGAAGCCCTCACCCGGGAGGAACACGGCCACGGTCCCTCGATCGTGGTGGGATCCGGCGGCATCATGGCAGCCTTGGCACGGTCCATCTCGGACCAGGCTCCGCGCACACCCGGACCGCAACGCCCGACCGGACCGGTGCTGGCCGTGAGCGCTTCGGCGTCCAGCACCACGGCGGAACAGATTAACGACGCGGTCTCCAATGGCTGGGAGGACGTTCCGGTGCCGGCCGAGCTGCTGCAGCGCGATGACACCGCACTCGTGGCCGCCCTCGATGAACGGGTCTCGGCTGCCCTCCGGGCAGGGAGGAACGTTGTCGTTCACACCACCCGCGGCGCGGCTGACCCCCGCTACGGATCGACGCCGGTGGACGCCGGCTACGTGGGCACACTGATCGGCGGCATCGCCGCCAGGATGGCTGATGCCGGGCTCACCCGTGACATCGCCGTCTGCGGCGGTGACACCTCCAGCCATGCACTGATCGCCATGGGCGTACGCCAGCTGCGCGTTTCCGACCAGTTCGTCACGGCCGGCCCGATCCTGCAGGCCGGCGGAGCCTCCGCTGTCGGCGGGTGCAGGCTCCTGCTCAAGGGCGGACAAGTCGGCCCGCCCGACATCCTGCGCCGCTTCGCCGGCCAACTCCCCGGCTGATCCCCCCAACACAATTCCTCCACGCACCACCAGAACCAATGAAAGGCGGCCCCCATGCGGGCAGTAGTTAAGAACGCAGCAGAGCGAGGCGTCACCTACGTCATCGACGCCGGCGACCCCAAAGCAACAGAAGGCACAGTCGTCATCGAAGTCGGCGCAGCATCCCTGTGCGGCACCGACCGCGAACTCTACGAATGGACCCCCTCTGCCCAGGCGTTCAACCTCAACCTCCCGGTCATCCTCGGTCACGAAGGCGCAGGAACAATCGTCGAGGTCGGTCCCGGTGTCACCGGACTGCAGGTTGGCGACCAGGTTGCCCTCGAAAGCCACCTGACCTGCGGCCAGTGCTTCCCCGGCCGCACCGGCGACGCCCACACCTGCGAACGCACCGGCATCCTCGGCATGCACATCGACGGTGTCTTCGCCGAATACGCCGCCGTGCCGCAGGACATCTGCGTCAAGCTCCCCACCGGCCTGTCGCTCGAGTCCGGAGCCTTGCTCGAGGCAGCCGGTGTGGCTGTGCATGCCATCCAGCGTGCCAACTACTCCGTCGCTGGCCGGGCGGTGCTTGTCAGCGGCGCAGGCCCGGTCGGTCTCGTCGTGGTGAACCTGGCGCTGCTCATGGGCGCCAGCCATGTCATTGCCGTCGACCCCAACCCCTACCGGAGGGCCCAAGCCGAAAAGCTCGGTGCGACAGCCCTGCACCCCAATGACGGCATCATCGAACGCTGCCGCGAGCTGACCGGCCGCCGCGGCGGCTTCGACGTCGCCTTCGAATGCTCCGGGGCCCCCGGCACTCTGACAACCCTCTTCGAAGCCGTCCGCCGCGAAGCCACCGTCATCACCGTCGGCCACCCCAGCCGCCCCGCCGAAGTCGACATCGCCGCCTATATCAACAAAAAAGGCATCACCCTTCGCGGGATCTTCGGACGTCGGCTCTGGGAAACCTGGGAACAAAGCCTGCTGCTGCTGGACTCCGGGAAGCTGGACCTGGACTGGCTCATCACCCACCGCAAGAAGCTAAGCGAAATCGACGAAGCCGTCGAACTGCTCACCGGCGACGCCTGCAAAGTCCTGCTCATCCCGGGCCTCGGCTAAACACACCCCCACCCGCGAATCTGCCCCGCAGAACGCGCCAACCAAAGCCCCCAGCTATTCACAGGAGAAATCAATGTCGATTCCCATCAAGAAAGCCCTGGAAAAAGTACCCGGCGGCATGATGCTGGTGCCCCTTGGCATCGGCGCCGTCATCCACACCCTGGCACCTGACGCCGGAAAGTTCTTCGGATCCTTCACCGGGGCCTTCTTCACCGGCCTTCCGCCCCTCCTGGCCGTGTTCTTCGTCTGCCTCGGCGCGACACTCGAAGTCAAATCAACGCCCTACATCCTCAAAAAGGGCGGCGTGCTCCTCGGCTCAAAAATCCTCTTCGCCATCCTCATCGGCGTCATCACCGGACGCTTCCTCGGCGAAGCGCCCATCGGCTCCGGAATCCTTGCCGGCCTGTCAACCCTCGCACTCGTCGCCGCCCTGAACGACACCAACGGCGGGCTCTACATCTCCCTGATGGGACAGTTCGGCCGCAAACGCGATGCCGGAGCCTACTCCATCCTCTCGCTCGAGTCCGGCCCCTTCCTGACCATGGTCACCCTCGGCATCGCCGGCCTCGCTGCCTTCCCCTGGCAGGCACTCGTCGGCGCGATCCTCCCGCTGGCGCTGGGCATGCTCCTGGGAAACCTGGACAAGAACATGCGGCATCTCCTGGCCCCGCTGGTACCGGCAATGGTGCCGTTCCTGGGCCTGGCCCTCGGCCTGACCATCAACCTCAACGCCGTCGTCGAAGCAGGACTGCTCGGCATCGCCCTTGGCCTGTTCGTGGTCTTCGCCGGCGGTGCAGTGCTGCTGCTCGCCGACAAACTCACCGGCGGCGACGGCGTAGCAGGTCTCGCCGCAGCAACCACAGCCGGCAACGCGGCCCTCGTCCCCGCCATCATCGCCACGGCCAACCCCGTCTACGCGCCAGCCGCGGAACACGCCACCGTCCTCGTGGCGGCCTCGGTCGTCGTCTCCGCAGTGCTCTGCCCCATCGTCACCTCAGCATGGGCCCGCCGGGTGCAGAAAAAGGAGGGCCTAGCGGACACAGAAGACAATTCCGCCGAGCAGGAGGCGCTAGCCCCCAAGCATGCAAGTAGTACCCCAGAACTGACCTAGCAGTGCTAAAGGAAAAAGGGCGGGGCGTGCACACGGGTGCCCCCCGCCCATCCTTATATACCCGGACCTGGTGGACGGAAACGCCAAATCCACCGGACGGAACACCATGAATGCAGCCACCCAGCTAGGGCGTGTCTCCTAAATCGGGGGTTGGCTAGCTGGAATGCTTGAGAGGTGTCGCGAACTTCTGTTTTGAGTGATGATCAGTGGTCCCGGATCGAGCCGTTGCTGCCGAGTTCTGACGGGAGGCGTGGACGTCCGTTCCGGGGCAATCGCCAAATCGTTGAAGGCATCATTTACCGGTACCGGTGCGGCATTGCCTGGCGGGACCTTCCCGCGGAGTTCGGTCCGTGGCAGACGGTGTGGAAGCGGCACCGCCGATACGCGTCCGACGGAACGTGGGACCAGGTCCGCGGGAAGCTTCTGGCCGAAGCGGACGCCGCCGGGGTGATCGACTGGACGGTTTCGGTGGACTCGACCATCAACCGAGCTCACCAGCACGGGACGAACCTTCCCCGCACCACAGGGGGAACTCCCGAATTACAAGAAACTGTTTGCTGAACCCTCGGATCACGCCATCGGCCGCTCCCGCGGCGGGCTGAGCACCAAGATCCACCACGCCTGCGACGGGAAAGGCCGACCACTGGCAATGATTCTCGGCCCCGGGCAGGCCGGCGATTCGCCCATGTTCCCGGTCGTCATGGAGGCAGTACGGGTTCCTCGCCTGGGCGGCGGCCGCGCCAGGACCCGGCCGGATGCCGTGATGGGCGACAAAGCCTACTCGTCCAGGGCGAACAGGTCACTGCTGCGCGGACGGGGCATCAAAGCCGTCATTCCGGAACCTTCTGACCAGATCGGGCACCGCAAACGCCGCGGCTCACGCGGCGGACGGCCCGTGAACTTCGACGCCGAGACCTACAAGGGCCGCAACTCTGTGGAGAGGTCCTTCAGTCTCTTCAAACAATGGCGCGGCATCGCCACCCGCTACGACAAACTCGCACTGACCTATCGAGCCGGCGTCGTCCTCTACGCCGTCGTCATCTGGCTACGCCAATAAGGAGACACGCCCTAGTGGACGTCCCTTTCTCCGTACCCCAAACCCGCCTGCTCAGTTACCACAACTGGATCCACCTGAACCCGGGCGACAGAGTGATCGTCAAACGAACCGGATGCGCATCCGAACACGGCGCCGTCGATGCGCCGTTGCCCCACCGTCGTAGCTTACGGAAGGCCCACTATCGGGGTTCGAGCGAGACTAATAGCTCAAGTTAGAGATGGACCTTTTCTCCCCCACGGCCGGACCTCTATTCCTGGCCGAGAATGGACGGGATTCGGTCCTCCATAGGCTGAAGCTCTTTTGCAAAGCAGATCGACGACGGGATGGAGTGCTCGTAGGGAGGATAAGTGGGTATCTGCCTGTATCCAAGTTTTCGATAAAAAGCTTCAGCTTCCGGCTGCTTACCCCCGGTTTGCAAGATAACGCGGCGGGCGCCGGCACTGGCGGCAATCCTCTCGAGTTCCGCCATGAGTCCGGTCGCAGCGCCCATACCTCGGGCTGCAGGGTCTGTAATGACCCGCTTGACCTCCCATTCCCCATTCAACCGACGGAGAGCGCCGTGCCCTATGGCTTCACCTACGGTGTTAAGTACCAGGACGTTGGCGACGAAATCTTGCGGTGGTACGGAGAGCGCTTTCTGCGCTGCTTTGGAAAGATGAGGTTCTTCTTCCGTAGCGTATCGGGCGAGCAGCTCGTCTGTTAACAGATCCCGCAGACTGGCTGCTCTGGGGTCTTCAAAGTCAACCATCTCCAGTGTCACTACTGCCCGATTGCCGGACATTTATCTCCTCTTGATGTATGTCTTATTGAAATTCCTTGGTTCGTGCGGCCGCTCGACCGGGATGGCGTCGGCCGTTGACACCAGCGGTCCCAGCATCAGACTGCCCACTCTGAATTCCTCGCCGCATTCGGCGCAGGTCAGCACCGGATTCAGGTCGGCCCCGCAACTGTGCCGGTAAGAGGCGCGGGGTGTCTCGTCGCGCATCCAGGTACTGCTCCACGCCGCGAGTGAGATGAGGATGGGAGCAACTTCGGCCCCGGAAGTTGTGAGGTGGTACTCATGGCGCGGGGGGCGCTCGGAATATTGGACGCGCTCAATCACGCCGTGGCTTTCGAGTGTGCGCAGCCGGCCCGTCAGGATGTCGCGGGACGCGCCTGTATTTCGGGCTATCTGATCGAAACGATGAACGCCCAGGGACATCTCCCGAAGCGCCAGCAACGCCCACCGCTCCCCCAGTACCTCGAGCCCTGCTGCGATGAAACACGCCCTGGGCGCATCCCTGGCCGTATCGGTTGGTGTCATGACTTACCTGCTTTCAGTGCTTTCTGTAAGTATACAAGTGAGTTGGAAAATCAAACTAACTTCGCTAACCTTACTTTCGAAGGCAGCGGCAACCGCGTCGCCGCCCTGTCTGAGATCGGGAGAATCCATGCCACAGCTGTCTGGCGCCGTCGTCCCTGTCACCGGCGCGAACGGGGGGCTGGGCCGCCACTTCGTGGAACAGGCCCTCGCCCGCGGCGCTGCGAAGGTCTACGCGTCGGCACGGCGTCCCCAGGAATGGAACGATTCCCGCGTCATCCCTCTCGCTCTCGATGTCACCGACCCTGCCTCAATCCGGGCCGCCGTGGCGCAGGCTCCGGACGTCACGGTCCCGATTAACAGCGCCGGCATCTTCGTGGAATCGGACACACTCCTGGCACTGCCTGACGAGGAATTCCGAAACGTGATGGAGACCAATTTCTTCGGGCCGGTCGCCCTTACCAAGGCATTCGCGCCGGTGCTCGCGGCCAGCGGGACGTCAGTGGTCCTCAACATCCACTCGGCGCTCAGCTGGATCGCGCTCACCGGCGCCTACAGCGCGTCAAAGGCGGCGCTGTGGTCCGCGACCAACTCCTTCCGGGTGGAACTGGCTCCCCAAGGCACGCACGTCACGGGCGTGCACGTCGGCTACATCGATACGGCCATGGCGAAGGGAGTCGATGCCCCAAAAACTTCTCCCGAGGAAGTCGTGCGGAAGTCGTTCGATGCGCTCGAGCAGGGAGATTACGAGGTCATCGTGGATGACATCACTGCCGGGGTGAAGCTTGGCCTCTCTGGTGCGATCTCCGATCTTTACCCGGCGCTGGCAGCCAGCGCCCCGGCATGACCCGACAAAGCCTGAAGACCTCCTAAGAACTCAGAGAGATACATTCATGACAAGCAACACCTCCGCAGAGCGCTCGGAGACCTTCACCTGGATTGATCCGGCAATCGCGCTCGAGCAGCTTCCACGGCTGTCGGGTCTGGACTACTTTTCCGGCCTCCGCGATGGCAGCATTGCGCCGCCGCCGATCGCGTCCCTGATGAAGTTCGATCTCGTCGAAGCTAAACATGGGCACGTCGAATTCGAGTGCCGTCCAAGTGAAGCGCACTACAACCCCCTTGGAATGGTGCACGGCGGCCTTGCCTGCACCCTCCTTGACACGGCCCTCGGCTGCGCAGCACATACCACCTTGGCAGCAGGTCTCGGCTACACCTCCATCGACCTGGCGGTGAAGTACCTGCGGCCCGTCACGCTTCGGCAGGGCGCCCTTCGCGCAGAGGGGTCAGTGGTGAAAGCTGGTTCGCGGCTGATTTTCACCGAGGGCCGCCTCTGCACCACCGAGGGTGAACTCCTCGCCACCGCCACAAGCACACTCCTCGTCTTTCCCCACCAACCGGAGGCGCTGACACCATGACACCTAGTGCCGCCACTGTTGCCCCGGCACCTGCAGCTCACGAACCTGCTGAGCCTTTGAACGCCGAGCCAGGGATGCATGAGTTGAGCCGGTTCGGCGTACCGCTGGGGCTTGCCGGTCTGGGCGGCGGCTGGTCCGCTGCCAGGGGGGCTCTCGGATCCCCGGTGTGGCCGGAGGAAATTCTCTACGGAACAGCCACCGCCCTGTGGCTGGTCCTGACCGTCACGTACGTGTTCCGGGGCCTTCGGCGGAAAGGAACATTCCGTTCTGACCTCAAGCACGAGGTGGCAGGGCCTTTCGCATCCTTTATTCCACTCATCGGGATCCTGCTTTCCTCCCACTACAGCCAGTACCTGCCGCCCTGGGGTGCCTGGCTGTGTGGGGCGTTCATCGCCGCCCTGGCCATCGTCGCCGCACAACTTCTCGCACACTGGGTCACCGGCGGGGTATCGATGCAGTCCATCCATCCCGGCTACCTGCTGCCTGTCGTTGCCGGGTCCTTCGTTGCGAGCATCGGATTCTCAAGCCTCCACGTCCATGATGCGGCCATGGCTGCGTTTGGCGTCGGCGTGTTCTTTTGGCTTGTCGTGGGCACCGTCGTCACCGTCCGGCTCATGACCGGAGGCGCGCTGGTACCAGCAGCCAAGACCGGACTGTCCGCATACCTGGCTGCGCCTGCAACGGCCAACATCGCTTGGATGGTCTCACACCCCGGTCCAATGGGGGCCGCGCAGCTTGGGCTCACCGGCGTGCTGGCAATCATGGCGCTACTGCAGGTCATGCTCCTCCCCGAATATCGCAAGCTGCCCTTCTCACCAGCGTTCTGGGTGTTTACCTTTCCCGTGGGCGCAACCACCAACTACGCCATCCGCTGGCTTGCCACCACTAGCCTCCCCGGCTGGGAAATTTACGCTTGGACGATACTCGGGCTCGCAACAGCCTTCACCCTCGCCATTGCCGCCCGTACTGCGACAACGGGAAGTGCCCGCGCATAGCGAGACGAGATGGATGCAGTCCTCAGCCTGAAAACCAGCTCCTCGATGGTGGGGGCGCTCCGGATGGAACAGCACTGCGGCCGCCTCGAACACGCCCTGGTCATGACCGATCACACCGCGGCGGTCCAGGCCGGGGAACTCGTCCGCCAGCACCAGCAGCAGCTGGAGAAAGCCCTGGGCGGTCACACCGCCCGCCGCGGTGCATGAGATCCTCTTCACAGAACCGAACCGGGTGCCCTGCCCTTGCCGCATGAAAGAGGTAAGAATGGAATGGACCACCGGGCCCGACAGAAAGCCGCCCACCTTGCGTAGAAGCCGGAGCACCCCCGACACCGGGCGGACGCCCGCGTCCGGGCGCGTCGCCGCGGTCCTGGCGGCGGCTGCAATACTGGTCTTCGCCCCCGGCATCGCCCAAGCCGCTTTCAATGGGTCCGATAGTGCTTCACTCCCCATCTCCTCCGCCCTGATCCCGGCATCCACCGCAACCGTCACCGTGAGCTGCTCAGGTGTGAACCTCAGCATCAACCTCACGGCCTGGGCAATCGCGGATCCGCGCTTCACCGGAGTGTTCACCGTAACCAGCGGCGGACACACCTCTTCAGAGCCACCAGCACCCAAGGCAACACCTCACACTACGCCCTGAAAGTCACGCCCAACACCGGCACCATTTACGCCTGGACCGTCCAAAACCGTTACACGGTCCCCGGCACCAGCAACATCTGGACCGGCGGAACCAAAACCGGCCAGGTCACCTGCTAAGTGCCCGCAGCTACACTTTCAGTACCAGATGATGCACGGCCGCCCCGACAATGAGGACAACGATAGAGGCAACCAGGTTGGTAACCACCTGGACGGCGAGGCGGCTGGTCATGATCATCCAGGTCGGTGCCGGGGCGACGCGGAGTCGGTGCAGCACCCCAACCTCGAGGTCATGCGCCAGCGCCGGATAATGGGCGCCGCACGGCGACCCCTTAGCGACACTTTTTCACAAGCCACCCGCTCATGACGATCCAACGACGACTCGCCCGCTCTGGTTTCACCCTGACCCGCGATTACCCAGCACCTATGGAGCGCGTTTGGAACGCGTTCGCTGACGAGAAGCAGAAGCTGTGCTGGTGGGGCGGCGGCAACAGCATAGAGGCCCGCGACTGGGCCTTCGACTTCCGCGTCGGCGGACGGGACATAGCTGAGGGCAAATTTCACAACGGTCCAGTCTCTCCGTACGAGGCCACATACACCGACATTGTCGAGCACAACCGCATCGTCACGACGTACGACATGTGGCTCGACGGGATCCACACGTCGACGTCAGTGACGTCGTTGGACTTCGACCCGATCGACGAGGGCACCCGATTCACCCACGTCGAGCACGGTGTCTTCTTCGACCAGTTCTGGGCTGACAGCGACGTCCGTGAGAAGGGTACCCTGGGCCTGCTCGAGGCTCTAGGCAACTACCTCGCGGTGGGCACCTAGCGACCTCAGCGACCGCTCACGCTCTACAAAAACGAAAACCGACGGGCCGGGCATGTTGGCCGCTTGACCGGGGTTTTGCATGCCGCTTTCTGCAGTTGGCTTCCGACAGTCTCGTATTGCGCTGCTTGCCTAAGCCGTGCGGTTGAGCCCGTTTAGGAGTTTTAGGGATCCTCGTTATTGGCGATCTCTTCAACCCGGTCAGTGCCAATTGGAGATCTTGAGGTCGTACGGCTCGGGTGCGCCGGTTCCCGTCTCGACGAGTTGCTTTAGGCTCACCAGGAACGTCGCCCACTTTGTGCTGCAGTGGTACATGAACTCGACGGGCTCCCTCCAACCCTTGTGGGCGAACAGGACGATCGCGTAGTCGCCTTCCTGTTTGAGGTCCCACCGCACCGTCGTGCCGATCCATTCGGCGGGCCCGTCGGTAACTTCCCAGAGCACGCTCCGGGAAGGGTTCACTTCGAGCACCTTCATGCTGAAACCGCCGGGCTCGAACCGGAACTCCAGGGTCCCTCCGACCTCGGCCCGGCCCTTGGTGTCAGTCGCCCACCAGCCCGACAGGCCTTCGAGTGTGGTCAGGGCCGCGTACACCTCATCTACTGACGCCGACTTCATCCCGACTCTATGGAGTATGTCCACCATGTTGATTCCTCGTCTCGTATATTGCTTGCTTTGGGAACTGTTTACTTTTCCTGGCGGCGCTGAAGCGCTTCGGCGATTCCCTTGATCCGCCGCAGGCGGGCGTCCCAGGTCGACCCGACGTTTGCTAACTGGGCGGCCGCGCGGGCGAGTTGGGCTTCGTCGACCTGGTAGCGCTTCTCGCGCCCGGAAGGGGTGACATGAACCAGGCCGACGCGGTCCAGGATCACCAAGTGCTTCGAGACGGCCTGACGCGTCACCGGCAAGCGCTCACTGAGAGTAGTGGGTGTGCCGGCGCCCTCGGCGAGCAAGAGGTCGAGCATCCGGCGTCGGGTGGGGTCCCCGATCGCTGACCAAAGGTCGTCGTCGACTGCGATGCTCATGGCGTCGACACCAACCTGTTGATGTAGTTGCCGAGGCTGGGCACGAAGATGTCCCAACCCCGAACATGGTCGGCGTATGCCGCTTCGAGGACCGCGATCTCCCATCCCTTCTCTCGGAAGCCGGTCTCTTTCAGTTGGACCACTGTGCCCGTGCCGGACGGCACGAGCTCGAAGGTGACCAGCAACGAGTTCGTAGGGGTGGCCACGGCTGCATCATCGTAGACCCACCGGAACGAGAACAAGCGGGGCGGTTCCGCTTCGACAACAGTGAGCGGCTGGATATGCGGCTCTGGTGTATCCCTGCCCCATGCGATCTCGGCGACCGCGCCCGGGGTCGCCGAGATATCGGTCTCCGCGCCGTTCCACCACTCCCTGATGTGCTCTGGACTGCTGATTACCTCGAAGACGATCTCTGGGGACGCGTCGACGTAGATCTCTCGCTCGATGCTTCCAAATTCCATGAGCTTCCCGCTTTCTGCAACGTTTGGTTGCAGATCAATGTATCTCAGGCCGATTCGTTGCGCAACCATTAGTTGCTTGTATTTTTCTAAGCCCTGGCCACTGTTACACCGACCCATCCGAGAGCCGACCGAGTAAGGAACAGGCGGCCTCCCAGAAAAAGGGTGCCCGTATGCCGGTCCTCCAAGGGCCGTCGCCAAACCTCAACAAAGGTTCTTCAGGATTCCCACCGTTCGGCAGTTCTTGGATTCCGGCATGACCCCCCGGCCCAAAACTGCCCGGCGAAGGTGCCCTAAACGCTACACACCAGGTTGTCTCAAAACCCTTGTGTTTAGAGGCGCGGTGGTATCAAGACACTGAGTCAGCCCTGTAGGTAAGGATCTTCAGCGCATCGACCATCTTCTGGATTGAATCGTTTGATAAGTCGGAAAGCGGTACATTCGGTTTTCGGCTGGCGAATCTGCTGGACCGGAGGTTCAGTGCGACATCCCGAAGGGCAGGGATGTCTTCGAGTTGCGTGAGGAACTGGTCCAGCACGGGGGAGTCAGGTACTCCTTCGTCCGACATCTTCGACATCCGGGTGAAGTTGAATTCCACTGATGATCCCTGTCCACTGAAGTAGAAGATGGAAACTGTTCCAAGCTGGGTGTTGCTGGGGCCAAAAATCGGCAGGCTTCCAGCGGGGTTCACCGTCTTGGAACCGAGGAACGACAATCCGGCCGAGCGTGCCGTCGCCAAGAATAGCTCGAACCGGTCGACGTTCCCACTGTCATACTCCTGCAGCCATGAACGGATGCTGTCTGCATCCCAGGCAGTAAGGTCACGTTTAACCGGAACAGACTTGGCTTCTGCCAGTTCCTGCCCATAGACATGCGGCATCAGGATCTCGACCTCCCCTTGCTTGAGTCGAGAATATTCGACAGCAATGACCGATGTTGCAGGCCCCGCCATGACATTGGGGTATTCGATCATTCTCTTTAACGGCGGGTTAATGCGGTCAACGGCGAGAACGATCCTGAACCTGCCCTCCGCCAGGTTCATCGCGAAGGAATCTCTCAGAGAAAATCCTTCCGCTGCATCATCGGGGTCCAGCGGGCGGGATGTGCGAGTACGCCATTGCGTAGCGAACTCGTCGACATCCATTTTCCAGAGACGAGATGCGTAGTCGAACATCTGTCCCACGACCTCGCGCCTTATTTGCGGGTTAGAGGCCAATTTGCACTCCACTAACGTCAACTCCCCCGTCCAGTCCACGACGACAATATCGGCAGGACCAGCCTCCGACTGGAACTCACGACAGGTCCTGGCAGCTGCGCTAACTCCGGGAATGAGCTCCGGGTGTGATGCCAAGATCCCCTGCAGCTCAGACTCCAACGCGTAGCCGGCATCGGCTGGCTCCAGCCAAGACCCGTCGCCCTGCCGAATGAGTAACCCAGCCATGTCTACCGACCCTTCCATGCGGTCCCCATGGCCCCCCGAGCATTTACCAATCCAAACATCACGCCTCTAAACGGCAACCATCGCAATCTAACTCTGCTCGGTCAAGATCTCGTCAAGGCAGGAGACGTGTGGACTTCGGCGCTTTTTGGCGGTGTTTTGTTGGCGCTCTTTGTCGTTAGTTGCCGATGACGAGGGTGCTGGCGGCTGCTTCGATGACGTCGTCGGTGATGGTTTCGAGTTGGTTGATCTTCAGTACACGGGTGATCTGGGGGAAGAGCCGTTCGAGGAGCCGGAAGTTCCCGCGGGTGATCCGTTCGATCGCGGCGATTGCCTGGGCGTCAGTGAAGTCGTCCGGGTCGAGTGATCGGCCGAGCCGTTTCCAGTGCCGATCGAGGACGAACAAGAGCTCGTCGCGACCGAGTGCCCTGTAGCGGTGGGAAAAGCCGAGACGGCTGTAGAGCTGAGGGTAGTGGCGGAATCGTTGGTCGATGCCGGGCATGCCGATGAGGATGATCCCGAGATGGGTGCGGTCGTGGTTGTCGCGGAACGCCGGTGTTCTTTGGTCACGATGAATGGCTGGTCCATCATTCGTCCTCTTCGTAGGTGCGAAGCCGCGGCCGGCGGCGCGGTGGTTCAGGGGTTCGGGGTTGTTCGCGGACGGCAATGATCGGGATGCGGTCGTTGATGGTGCGGCGCAGTTCGCGCCGGCGTGCGCGGCGTGCGGCTTCGACGTCCCGCAGACTTAGCCGGAGATTCGGGTGGTCCTCGTCGATGGCGGTGCAGATGAAGGTGGCGTGGTCGTAGACGCGGATCTCGGAGATGTCGCGGGGGTCGTAGCGGATGGTGATGGTGCGCCCGACGAATGGTGCCAGGGTGGGCGAGAGGTAGCGCTGGCCTTGGAAGTGGATGCCGTCGCGTTGCACGACGCGGTTCTTCGGGACGGTGAGGAGGAGACCGTCGAGTTCTTCGAGGGTGTCGGGCATGCGTGGAAGCCAGCCGTCAGCGACCCAGGCGTCGCGGGGTGATGTGCCGAGTTCGCTGTGTGTCCGGTCGTTGTACGTGGTGATGAATGCCCCGATCTCGCCGTCGAGTGCGGGCAGGTCGAGTGCGGGCTGCGGTGTGCGGGTTCCGGGTCCCAGGCGTCCTGGCAGCGCGGCGAGCACTTCGGTGTTGATCGTTCCGAAGAAACGCTCGATCTTGCCGCGGCCTTGAGGCCGGCCGACGGTGGAGTGGATGGTTCGGATGTGCAACGCGACGGCGGTGCGTTCAAGGTGGTGGCTGGTGAAGTCGGAACCGTGGTCGACGTGCAGGATGTCGGGCAGTCCGCACATCACCCAGGACGGGTTCTGTTTGCGCCAGATCGCCTGCCGCAGTGCGAGTGCTGTGTTCAGGGCTGAGGGTGCGCCGCTAAAGACGGTGTAGCCGCAGATTGCCCGGGAGTAGTCGTCCATCACGGCGGTCAGCCAGGGGCGGTCCGGTTTGCCGTTGGCGCCGATGATGAGGATGTCGAGCTCGGTGTGGTCTGCCTGCCAAATCTGGTTCGGCCGTTCGGCGCGCCGGCGGTACACGAGTTCGTGCCGATCACGGTATGAGGCCGGTCCCTCCAGGGCGAGGGTGACGAGCCCGGGGTCCAGGGCCGTAACGATGTCCCGGACAGTTGAATAGCCTGGCGCCGGGGCATTCCTTTGTCGGGCGTCGGCGACGGCGAGCCGGTGCAGTGTCGCAAGGCTCGGGCGCGGTTTCGTCAGAGCGAGCCGTTCGATGAAGGCCAAGGTCTCCGATGCCGTGCGGCGCGTGCCGGCATCGACGCGGGTCCGCGGGTCCAGCGCTGCGATGCCACCTTCCTGGAACAACCGGTGCCAGCGCTCCAGCGTGCGCAGGCTGACCTTCGTTTCCCGGGCCAGCTCCGCGAGTGGGATGTCATCTTCGACGTGCAGTCGAAGGATCCGCCACCGCTCCGCGCCGTCCATTCGGCAGCTACATCTTGGTGCTCTCGCTGGTTGCGAGGGCCTGTTGGTGACGGTAAAGCGTTGCCCGGCTCCACCCGACGAGCCGGGCTGCTTCCTCGGCGGTGCGGCCCTTGGCCCGCGCGTCGGTCACGATCCGAAGCTTGTCGGCTATCACGACAGGATCAGAGAGTGGCCGACCGAACCGGGTTCCGCCCTGCCGCGCCGCGGCAATGCCCGCGTTCACGCGTTCGACGATCAGCTCCCTCTCGTACTCGGCCAAAGTCGCAAGCATGTTCAGCATCAGACGGCCCGACGTTGTTGTGGGGTCAATCCCGTCTGAAATGGATCTCAGGTACACACCGCGTTCCCGCAGCAGATTCACTGTGTTCAACACATCGATCAAGGACCGGCCGAGCCGGTCCACCCGCCACACGACAACCGTGTCACCCGGCTCCACATACGCAAGGAGTTTCTTCATCCCGGGCCGCTCAATGGCTGCCTTGCTTCCGGACGTGACGTCAGCGAAAACATCACGCTTCTGGATCCCGGCATCGACAAGAGCATCGAGCTGCAGCTTCGCGTCCTGGCCCGACGTACTCACACGCGTATACCCAAGTTGTCTCACCCGGCCATTGTGCCTCAGAAACCCCCGGGCGGCACCCGCCTGAGACGATCCACGGTGAGACATCTTTCCAAGACATGGGCCGGCCCGGCACGACGCCGATTCTTTAGACCCTCCAAGACACGACATCAGTGTCTCGGAAAGCTGTTGATTTACAAGACACGGGCGATGAACGCTGGCGGCATGCAGGCCTCATCCGGCCCCGACCGTAGGGTGTCACCTGCCGTGAGTCCTCCTGCACCTGCCTAACACGGCGCCGGCCATGACGGCGACTCTATGGGCAGAGCTCGTCCAGGGTCTCCTGCAGGGCCGAGGCCATCTGACGGTCCCACAGGTTGATCTTGTCTTGAGTTCCGGGATCTTCAAGGGGTGTGGGCATCGGTGGTGGGATTAGGGTCATGGTGGCCTGGTACCGGCCATCGGTGCTGGCGACCGACGCGGTGCGGTAGGTCCAGAATCCCCCCTTGCCGCCGTATCGATAGGAACCATCGCATCCCTGATTCCACTTCCAAAGCCCCAGGCCGTACAGCGGCATTGCCTCGGTCTTGGTCATCGCCTGCAGTGACTCTTTGGACACCAAGTCTCCCCGGAATAGGGCGGCGAAGAAGTCATTGACATCCGACATAGTGGAGATAGCTCCATAGGCCGGTGACCCCAGAACTCCTGGCACTTTTGTCATATCAAGGCGTTCATTCCTGTAATCGATGTAGCCACGAATTACGTTGGATTCAGCGACTGCAGCACTATCAAGGGAAGTGTGCTTCAGTTTCAACGGCTCAATCACGTCTTGGCGCAGCACCTCAGGGTACGGCCGCCCACGTAGCTTTTCCACGAGCTGGCCGAGCACCACGTAATTTGAATCGGAATACCGGAAAAACCCCACGTCCCGGGAATCCCACGGCAGTTGACCCGTCAGTTCCAATGCGCGTTCTGAAGTGATGTCTTCCGTCATTAGGCGGGGGACGTCGTCGGCGGTCTTTTCAGTGACCTCCTCGAAGGAGTGCATGCCCGACGTGTGCCCCAGAAGCTGGCGGACGGTTATCGGGCCAGGCGGCTTAAGGACCGTCGTGAAACTCTCTAGGATGCCGTTCACCGGATCATCCAGACCGATCCGGCCGTCTTCCACAAGCTTCATGACCGAGACCGCAGTCATGGACTTGGTAACACTGGCGATAAATACCTGGTCCTGCGGCGTCGCGGCCTCTTTGGACTCAAGATTTCGGACGCCATAGGCCCGGGACCACGACCCTCCCGGCCACCTGACTTCCGCCACCACGGCCACCGAGCCCTGCTCCGCGAACGTGCGCATCGTGTTATCGATGGACCTGGTGGGCGGCGGCGCGGCGTCAAAAGATGTCGGGGCCGGAACCGGCTCCGAGTAGGTGCACGCGCTGAGGATCAGCACCGCTCCGGCCAGTCCACCAAGAAAGGGTAAAAAGGACGTTTTCATGACGCCGCCAGACGATGAAGCCAAAAAGCCTGAAGGACGGGCCGCACCTGCGCCGCCCCCGGTCAAGGGCTGCCTCGGCGCACTAGCCCCAGCGCCTTAATTTTAGATACCTAGCCCTGTCTGGTCGAGGTGGGTTTGGCCCACCTGTCATCGAGCACGCAGGGCGGTGCGCGTGGCCGGAGAGGGTGTGCGGGCAAACTGGAGGTGTCTGGCTTCGGCTGACTCGCTGGCGGGCAAACTTGGAACTTCAACCGGACCAAGACACGTCGACAGCGGAGGGGGCCGAAGCCGATAAGTGAATCAGCTTCAGTCGGCACAGGGCCCCATAATCTTGTACCGGCCGAGGGGACGATTCTCAACGAACGATCCCCTATCGGACCACCACCCCGGGCGCCAAATAGCGCCGCAAAAAGACCGCCATTTACCGCCGAAAGTCACAGCAGGAGACGACTGTCGGGTCCCCCAACTTGAGCGCTAGGCCGTCTCGCAACCTTAGCGTTTTGAGACAGATGGGTTTCGAGACACCGGGTTACGTCTTAACCTGCCTGACCAAGTCCTGCCTTCGGTGCCGCTGCCAGTGTCAGCGATGGGCGAACTAGTCGGGTGAGGGCTGTGGCCGCTTCGCTCTCGGGTTCTGCTGTGTAAGTGAGGATGCGGTGCCCGGAGTCATCGGGCAGGGTCAGGACTTCGAATCCGAGCTCCAATGTGCCGATCTGGGGGTGCTCAAGGGTTTTCCGCCCGGACATGCAGCTCTCGACTGGGTGCTCTGCCCACATCGTCGCGAAGTCCGGGCTCTTGAGGGTCAGTTCACCAACCAGCGCTGCCAGCTCGGTGTCATCGGCGAACCGGCCGGAGAGCAGCCGCAACGAAGCGACGGCACGCTTAGCTTCGGTGCGCCACTGCGGGTAAAGGCTGCGCGTGGCCTCGTCCATGAAGAGCAACTTGGTCATGTTCGGGCGCCCCGTCGCAGAGTCCGGGGCGTCGAAGCTCAGGTGGGAAGCGACGAGTCTGTGCCCCGTCTGGTTCCAGGCCAGAACCTCCGTCCGTTTGCCCAGTACCACCGATGGGACACCGCCCATGGAATCAACCAGGCGCTTTGTTCCGGGCCGGACCTGATCCGGCTTGCTACTTACCGTCTTGGGTGTGCGGCGCTTGGCCCCGGACAGGTCCGTGAGGTGTTTGCGCTCGACCTCGGTCAGGGCCAGGGCTCGGACCAGCGAGTCGATGACGGCGTCGGAGGCATTCACATGCTGTCCCTGTTCGAGCCGGGCGTAGTAGGTCACGCTCATTCCTGCCAGCATGGCGACCTCTTCACGGCGCAGCCCGGGTACACGCCGGCTTCCGTAGTCCATCAGGCCCGCATCTGCCGGGGTGAGCGAAGCCCGGCGTTTGCGCAGGAAGTCGCCCATCGCTGATTCATTCATGTCCCCGAGTATTCACGAACAATGAAGAACCTGGGTAGCACTGCCAGTGCTACCCACAACTCGGCGTAGCTGTTCCTGTCACGGCTCGGCAGGGTGGAGAGGAAACCCCGCCCATGCACCTAGTGATTGGATACCTTCCGCGATGACAGCCAACGACACCACACCTCTCCCTCAGCTCGCCGCACCACCAAAGCCGCCGGTCCAGCCAGCTCCTGCCAAAATGACCGGCCGGCAACGGCTGATCATGGTCCTGCTGCTGACCTCGAGTTTCACCCTCGCGGTGGACTTCTCGATCCTGAACGTGGCACTGCCGCGGATCGGGGCAGACATCGGGTTCTCCTTGGAGCACCTGCAGTGGATCGCCACGTCGTTCGCGTTGTGCGCTGCCGGGTTCACCCTGTTCTTCGGCCGGGTCGCTGACCTGTTTGGCCGCAAACGGCTCTTCATCGCCGGCATGGCGCTGCTCGGCATCGGCTCGCTGCTCGGCGGGCTCGCGAATGATCCCGGGCTGCTGCTCGCCGCTCGTCTCGCCCAAGGCCTGGCCACGGCGGCTGTCACCCCGGCTGCGATGTCTTTGCTGACCACGGCTTTCTCCGAGGGACCTTTGCGGGACAAAGCGCTGGGACTGAACGGGTCGCTGATGGCTGCGGGGTTCACCGCCGGTGCGATCCTCGGCGGGCTGCTGACTGACCTTCTCTCGTGGCGGTGGGCGTTCTTCATCAATATCCCCGTCGCCTTGTTCGTCCTGGTGTTTGCACCAAGGCTCCTGACCGAGTCCGCCCGTGGAAGCCGGACCAAGCTGGACGTGCCCGGCGCTGTCAATGTGACACTGGCGTTGCTGCTGCTCGTCTTCGGCCTAACGACAGCCGGCGAAAAAGGCTGGGCTGACCTGCTGGCCTGGGGACCCCTCGCAGCGGGGCTGATCCTGTTCGTTGTGTTCTTCTTCGTCGAGAAGAACACAGAACACGCGCTGGTGCCCGTGGCCATTCTGCGGCGGAACAACATCGCCTGGGGCAACGTCGCCGGGGTTCTGGCCTTCGCGACTGAAACCTCTTTAGTGTTCGTCCTTACCCTCTACCTGCAGCAGGTCCTCGGCTACACGCCCCTTGGAGCGGGCCTGGCGTTCGCGGTGCTCGGCATCGGCACGGTTGTCGGCGGGATGATCGCCCCGAGACTGATCGGCAAACTCGGCAACAAGAACACCATCATCGCGGGGCTCACCGTCCAGGCAGCTGCCACGGGTGCCCTGCTCTTCATCAACGCTGATCAGGTCTCGCTGGTGATCGTGCTGAGCGCCACGTTCGTCGGCGGCGTAGCGAACCTCGCCGCGATCGTCGGCTTCATGGTCACCGCCACCACGGGACTTCCTGACACTGAGCAGGGCCTCGCCACCGGCCTGACCACCACGAGCCAGCAGATCGGCATCACAATGGGCATCCCCGTGATGAGCACCATTATCGCCGCGGCTCTGCTCCGCCACGGCTCCAGCGGTGCCCCAAGCCAGGTCCTGGGGGCAGTCCTGCCAGCCATCGGTGTCAATGCCGCGCTCTGCCTGGCAGCGGCACTCCTGGTAGCGCTGTTCCTCAGGAAGCCCGCGCCCGTCGCAACCTGACCCGATGGAAGACGGCCCGGCCGGGACGCTTTCTGAGCTTCCCGGCCGGGCTTCAACCTTCCAGGACAAAAGAGCTCAGGAACCGGGGTTAGCCCGGACTGTTAAACGCGTTGCTGTCTCGAAACCCTTAGGATACGAGGCGTCTCGTATCCCGGGCGACTGCTGCGGGTTCGTCCCCGGCCGGCGATTCTCGTAACTATGTCTCGCAACCTTCTGTTTGAATCGGCGTGTTCATGGTTAGTTACGAGACACATGAGCGCGTGCCTGCGCGTCTTGAACCTCCGCGGTGGCGACGTCGGGACCGCAACACCCATCGGGTCGATGCTGTTCACCAGCCCGGCCCCCGTGCCGGCTCCCGTTCGGCGGCGCGGGGCCGACAGCGGCGAGCGCCGCCGTCGTACTCTTTCAAAGTTAACGACGGCGACGCTCGCCGCGTTGCCCCGCCCGGACGTTGGTCGCTACGCCCGCTGGAAGATGTTGAGAATGTTCCCTTCGCTGTCCAGGAACCAGGCGGCCTTCCCAAACTCGTCCGTGGCAACGCCGTTCTCCGTCTTCAACCCGGGCTGGTCGTACTCTTCAAAGACGACGCCGCGGGCCCGCAGTTCCTCCATCTCGCGTTCGATGTTGTCCGTGCTCCAGCCCATCTGGGTGTTCTTCGCCGTCCCCGCATTCTCCGTTTGATAAAGAAGGAAACCCGTTCCGTGGCCGCCAGTGTAGATCAGGTTGTCCTCCGCCCCGGGCTCGGAAGGTTCCAGTCCCAGCTTGTCCCGGTAGAAATCCTTCGCCCTGTTGATGTCCTTCGCGGGCAGGACAGCCATGATGTCTGAATCCGTGAGCATGATGTTTTCCTTTGTGCATTGTTCTGGCGCTGATGGCGATACCCTCCCCCGGTGGCGGTTCCGGAACGCCGATGTCCGGGGCCGCGTGGCCGCCCGATCCGCCAATTACCGGCCCGGCCACCTGGGACTCTGCGACGCCCCGCCAGCCATCTATGGCGCGAGGGTCCCCGAAGCTTATGGGGCCATTATGGAACTGATTGTTGCCTACGGAAATAGTGCTGAACGGATCTCACTCCGATGAGGAATCCCCCGGTCAGCGCACGAGGGCGGCAGGCACTTGCCGCCTCCGTTCAGCCGGAGCATAATGGTTAGCAGAGCTAATTAGCAGTGCTAAGTAAATTCCCAGGAGGTGCAACACACAGTGACGGCTACGGACCGGGAGCCCAGGGACAGCATCAAACCGGACATTCTGGCCATCGACCTGCGGACGGCGGTGATGCGCACCTCCCGCAGGCTCCGCGTGGAGGCCACCGGTGACGTCATCACCCCCGGCCAGTACACCGTCCTGGCCCAGCTGAACGGCACGGGCCCGCAGACCCTCCGCGAACTGGCTGAACGCGAGCACGTGCAGGCGCCGTCCATGACCCGGATCGTCAACGCCCTCACGGAGCAGGGCTTCGTCACCCGGACAGCCCATCCGACTGACGGCCGCCAGGTCCAGGTGGGAATCACCCCGTCCGGCGAGGATGTCCTGGCCGAGGCCCGCGAGCAGCGGACCGCCTGGCTGGCCCAACGCGTCGCCGGACTCAGCGACGAGGACCGCCAGATCCTCAGCCGTGCCGCCTGCATCATGCAGCAGCTGAGCGCCAAATGAGCGCCATGTTCCGGGCACTGGAGAACCCCAACTACCGCGTATGGGCAGGAGGGGCACTCGTCTCCAACATCGGCACGTGGATGCAGCGGGTGGCGCAGGACTGGCTGGTACTGACCGTCCTCACCGACCATTCCGGCACAGCCGTCGGCATCACTACCGCCCTTCAGTTCCTGCCGATGCTGTTGCTTGGTCCCTACGGCGGTGTCCTCGCGGACCGGCACCGCAAACGGGTGATCCTGCTGTGGACCCAGCTGGCGATGGGCCTGTGCGGGCTTGCCATCGGACTCCTGGTGGTAACGGGCACCGCCCAGTTGTGGCACGCCTACCTGGCCGCCCTGTGCCTTGGACTGGCCAGCGCCATTGACGCGCCGACCCGCCAGGTCTTCGTCTCCGAACTCGTGGGACAGGACAAGGTGGCCAATGCGGTGGCCCTGAACTCCGCATCCTTCAACACCGCACGGCTCACCGGTCCTGCCATCGCCGGTGTGCTCATTGCCTGGGTGGGCACCGGGCCGGTCTTCCTACTCAACGCGGCCAGCTTCGCCGCCGTCATCATCTCGCTGTTCCGGATCCGCACCTCCGAACTGGCCCCTGCCACGCTGGCAGCCCGCGGCAAACACCAGGTGGCCGAGGGCCTGCGGTACGTGCGGGGCCGGCCGGACCTGGTGCTCATCCTGGTCATGGTGGGGATCCTTGGCGCGTTCGGCATGAACTTCCCCATCACCAACGCGTTGATGTCCACCGCGGAGTTCCGGATGGGACCGGGCGAATTCGGGCTCCTTGGCTCCATCATGGCCGTCGGGACCCTGGCCGGTGCCCTGCTCGCGGCCCGCCGGTCCGGCCCGCGGCTTCGTTTCATGCTGGGCGGGGCCCTGGGACTCGGGTTCTTCACGCTGGTAGGCAGCGTGTCGCCGTCGTTCTGGCTCTACGCCGCAGTGCTGATACCGGTGGGCCTGGCCTCAATCACCTTCCTGAACAGCTGCAACACCACCATCCAGCTCTCCGTGGAGCCGCAGTTCCGGGGGCGTGTCCTGGCCCTCTACCTGGCCGTCCTCCAGGGCGGCACCGCCGTCGGGGCGCCGCTGATGGGATGGATCGGCACGGAATTCGGCGCACGCTGGTCGGTGGCCGCAGGCGGCACGATCGTGCTGCTGACAGGCCTGCTGTCCGTCATCGCGGTGAGCCGGCGCAGCCCGCTGACGTTCCGGGCACAGCTCCGGACCGCGTTCCCCGTAAAACGGGCCCGCGGCATGACGGTCCCGGACGCGTAGTCCGGGCCCCGGCCGGGCCACCGCGGACGACGGCGGCAGCTGGCGTGCGGAGGCAGTCGTCGCTGTCGGCGCGTTAGCATTGGTCCCACCCCATCTGACCAGGAGAGCGCATGCCGCACATCGTTGACTTCGAGAACGTTTCCACTGCCGGCCTGGAATCGTCACCGGTGCCCGAGGCCGCCGCCGGGTTGCGCGCCAACGAGGCCCGCTATTACCGGAACAAGTACGGCCACGTCTTCACCGTGAGCCCTGCCAGCGAGGTTCCCGAGGTTGTGGACCGGGTGAGCCGGATCCTCCGGGACGAGCGTGACATCGTCATCGGATCCCGCCCGCTGGAAGCGACCGCCTTCGACGTCGACGGTTTGCGAATGGCCTACGTTTTCTACGAGTCGGGGCTGTCGGTCAACGTCATGTACAGCATCGAGGACGGCGGGAAGCGGGCCGTAGGGTTCAAACTTGCCGACGGCATGGAAATTCCGGAGGAACTGGCGTCACGCTTCAAGTTCGCCCGCCAGAAATCTAAGCTCGCGGGCGTCATCCGCGGCTCTTACTTCGTGATCAAGGGCAAGTACTGAACGGAGGTGGTCCCGTGCCACATATACAACGTTTCGACCATGTCGGCATCACCGTGGCGGACCTCGACGCGGTGACGGCATTCTTCGTCGGACTGGGTCTCGAGGTCGAGGGCCGGACGTTCGTGGAGGGCGAGTTCCTGGACACCGTCTGCGGCATCCCGGGCTCCCGCACCGAGATCGTCATGCTGCGGCCGCCCGACGGAGGGAGCCGGATCGAGCTCGCGAGCTTCGTACGGCCCGACCACACGCCCGGTTCGCCCGCCGCGATGGCCAACGAGCTGGGGCTGCGCAACGTGTCCTTCGAGGTGGACGACCTTCAGGAGGCGGTGGACGGGCTGGCCGCCGACGGCTACGGGCTGGTCGGCGGCATCGGCGAGTACGAGAACAGCTGGCGGATGGCGTACGTGCGAGGCCCGGAGGGGATCATCGTGTCCCTGGCCGAGCGGATCGGCTGACTGCTGTCGATTTCTGACCTGGCGCCGGACTCAATCGGGCGCCTTCAGGGAGGCCGGAAGGGCGGCCAATGGCTGCCCTTCCGCTTGCTTTGCCCTGCTAATTCCTGTTCGCCTATTGACCGGGGGCCCGGTAGGTCGGTGTTTTCTTGACGGCGTTGTCAATATCCTCCGGCGTCATAAGCGGCCTCAGACGCACGTTCACGTTGCCGGTCGAATTGATCATCAGCGAAAGCGCTGCGGCGTTGGCCTGCTCCGGGACATCAAAGATACCCAGAACGTCAGTCTCACCGAAGGCATAGTAGAAACTCTCGAGCGATCCGCCGACGGAATCGAGGGCGGAAACCAGCGCCTCACGCCGCTTGGAACCGCCTTCGCGCATGAGCCCCTTGATGCCATCGCCCACGTAATTCGCTTCAAAGAGGTACTTGGTCATGGTCCTTCCTTTCCCGTGATGTCCAGGACGCTGGCGACCGAGGGTGCGCCTGACACTATCGAGGGTGAGTCCTGGAGCCGTCCCCGGAGTGGGTCCGTGCGCACAGCGTAGGCCCAGTTGGGCGCACTAACAACGGCTGCTGACAACCCCAGAGTCACTCCGTCAAGGTGGTTCTGGCAGACCCTGCCTCAGCACCAATAAATCAGGTAATTTGAGTGGAGGATACCGGCAACCGGCGCCGTGCTCCTTCCCCGCTCCCTGAAAAGGACCCTTCACCCGTGTCTTCCGCGACCTCCGCTCCCGCACGTGACCGCATGCCCTTCGGCGCACTGCTGGTGCTGTCGATGATCGGCTTCACCGCCATCACCACCGAACTCCTGCCCTCCGGCCTGCTCCCCCAGATGAGCGCCGGCCTCAATGTGTCCGAACCCGTGGCGGGCTACCTCACCGCCGGGTACGCCGCCGTCATTGTGGCCACGGTGATCCCGGCCGCCCTGCTGCTTTCCCGCATCCCCCGGCACATCCTCATGGTGGCGCTGGTCCTGACCTTCGCCATCAGCAATGCCCTCGTGGGCCTGGTGTCCGACTTCGGCGCCGCCCTCGCCGCCAGGCTGGTGGGCGGCATCGCCCACGGACTGCTCTGGACCGCCATGGCACCCTTCGTGGCGCGCATTGTTCCGGCCCTGTCTCTTATACACATCTAGATGTGTATAAGAGACAGCCTGGGCCTGGCCATCGGCGCCCCGCTGGGCACCGCGCTGGGCGGGCTGATCGGCTGGCGGGCGTCGTTCCTCCTGCTGGCGGGCACCGGCGTCGTCCTCGCTGGACTGGCACTGTGGCTGCTGCCGGCCGTGCGGCGGCTCGCGGACGCTCCGCGGCCGTCGCTGCGCAAGGCGATCGGCCAGCCCGGGGTGAAGCCTGTCTCTTATACACATCTCGCTGATGCTGATGGCGCACTTCGCCCTGTTCACCTTCATCGCCCCGTTCCTCCGCGAGGCCGGCCTGCCCGGCTACAGCATCACCCTTTCGCTCACCATCCTGGGCTTCTCCGGCCTGGTGGGCATCTGGATAGCCGGCATCACCGTGGACCTGCGGCCGCGCCGTTCGCTGCTGATCACGACGGCGGTCATCGCCGCCGCGTTCCTCCTCCTGCCGCTGGGCGCGGGAACCGTCCCCGGCGCCCTGGCGCTCATGGCCGTCTGGGGAGCGGGCTTCGGCGCGATCGGCATCTACAACCAGTCCGCCATTCTCCGTGCCGGCAAGGAGTACCGGGAAGCCGCCAACGGCCTCACCGTCCTCACCATCCAGTTGGGCATCACCGTCGGGGCGCTCTACGGCGCGGCCGCCCTCACCACGGCAGGCCCGCTGCTGGTGCCGGTCGCGGCGGCGGTGCCCGTCGTCGTCGCACTCGGGATCATGGTGACCGGGCGCAACCACGCGTACCCGCCCGGGCCGAAGGAGTCCGGCCACGTGAAGGCCGAGCCTGCGGCCCCGGAGCTACGGGTGCACGCCTAACCTGTTTAGCTGCCCGGGCTCCCCTGATGTGCCACATGCGCGGCCCGCGCGGCCTCATAGCTGCTGTCGAACGGCAGCGTGTCCATGTCCAGCAGGGGGTTCTCGTCCTGCGTCGCCACCAGCTCCCGGGCCGCTTCGTCGGAGTCCACGCTGGGCATGGATCCGGGCAGGTGCCGCTGGGCGGATTCCGGCAGGAAGTAGATGGTGACGGCGGCAATCGCCGAGGTGGCCATCAGATAGTAGGCCGGCATCATGTCGTTGCCCGTCACCTGGATGAGGGAGGCGATGATGAACGGCGTCGTGCCGCCGAAGATGGCGACGGCGAAGTTGTAGGCGATGCCCATGGCCCCGTAGCGGTGGGCCGTCTGGAACAAAGCCGGCAGCGCCGAAGCGAGGTTGGCCACGTAGAACGTGACGGGGAAGGCCACCAGGGCCAGGCCGGTGAGCGTGGCCGGAACGTTTCCCAGCGAGATGAGCAGGAACGCGGGGATGGACAGCACCACGGTGCTGACGGCTCCGATCCAGAGCACCGGGCGGCGCCCGATCCGGTCCGAAAGATGCCCGGTCAGCGGGATGCACAGGGACATGACCACCAGGACGGGGATGGTGAGCAACGTCCCGTGGATCTCGTCGTATCCCTTGTTGCTGGTCAGGTACGTCGGCATGTAGGACGTGAGGGCGTACCCCACCGTGTTGGCGGCGGCCACGAGGATCATGGCCAGCACGATCCTGCGCCAATAGACCCTGAAGATCCCCACCGGGCCCATGGCCCCGAGGATCTCACCCGTCTCGGGGTGCCGGGCCGATTCCTCTTCCGCTTCCAGGGTTGCCTGGAAGACCGGTGACTCCTCGATCTTCATCCGGAAGTAGATGGCGATGATGCCGAGCGGGCCGGCGACGAGGAACGGGATGCGCCAGCCCCACGCCTCCATCTGCTCCTGGCCCATGGTCAGTTGAAGGACGGAGACCATCCCGGCGCCGATGGCGAAGCCCAGATAGCTGCCCATGTCCAGGAAGCTGGCGAAGAAGCCGCGGCGGTTGTCCGGCGAATGCTCGCTGACGAATGTGGTGGCTCCGGCGTATTCGCCGCCGGTGGAGAAGCCCTGCACCAGCTTGGTGACCACCAGCAGTAGCGCGGCCCAGATGCCGATCTGTGCATAGCCGGGCAGGAGCCCTACGGCGAACGTGGCCGCGGCCATCAGCATCAGGGTCATTGCGAGGACCTTCTGGCGGCCGATCTTGTCGCCAAGCCAGCCGAAGAACACGCCGCCCAGCGGGCGGGCGATAAACGTGGCCCCGAAGGTTCCCAGCAGGAACAGGTTCTGCACGGACTTGTCCGCTTCGGGCAGGAACACCGGGCCCATGGTGGTGATCAGGTAACCGAACACGCCGACGTCGTACCATTCCATCGTGTTGCCCACGATGGTCCCGCCGAGCGCTTTCTTCAGCGTGGGGTGGTCAACAACGTTGACGTCGGAGACGCGGAGGCGGCGGATTCTGGGCCGTCCTGTTGCGGCGCTCCCGCGTCGACTGTCCTCCGGCTGGATCTGCGGCATTTTCATTCCTCCTGTGGAGGTCATGCGTCATCCCCAAGTGGCGCGGTCGTTGGCTTTAGCCTCCGATCAGTTTCCCACCGCAGGACTGCCACAGCAATGGAACGGGGCAGGGCAACAGCACTGAGCGCCAGCCAGAGCGGTACTCAGCACCGGCCGGCAAGCGCCCGCACAAGGCCCCCCAACGCACCGCGCCATCACACCCCCGGCATCAGCCCCAGCTGCGCCATCATGGACGCGACGTCCGGATGGGCGCGGAAGGAGACGAACTTTCCGTCCTTAACGGACGCGAAGTAGGTGCCGGTGCCGGTCACCGACTTGCCCGTGGCCGGGACCTCCTGATTCCCCATCCGCAACGGCCCCGTGTTGGTGCCGCTGAACTCCACTTCCCCTGCGACCTGGTCCTCGGTGACCACCCTGCTGGTGGACCTGGCGCGCATGTCCGGGAATGCCGTGAACCACCCTTCCATGTACGCTTGAACTTGCTCCCGGCTACGGAACGGCTCAGGCGCCATCACATCCGAAAACGTGAATCCGTCGGCCAGCAGAGCGGTGAACGCCGCCGCATCGTGCTGGTCCCAGGCCGCCATTCCGCGGTCATCAAGCTGCTCTACATCAGCGCGTGACATCACACATCTCCTCCTTGAAATGTCCTGATGCGGCTCATGGTAGGCCTTCCAGCGCGCTGGTCAATGCCCTCGCGCAAACCTGGTTCCTACGCCGCCTTCCGCTCCCGCCACAGCAACGCCACCACGAACGTCACCGCGCAGAGGCCCAGCATCACCAGCACCATGCGGCCCCAGTTCTCCTGGTTCACCCCGTCGCCGTAGAAGATGCCGATCATCACGGTGGCGCCAATGGCCCCTACGTAGCGGCAGGTCTGGAAGATCCCGGCGGCCACTCCCCTGTCCTGCGGGGCCGCGGAGAGGTACAGCCCCTGGTTGGAGGCGATGCTGACCGAGCCGTACGGTACGCCCATCAGGGCCGTGAGGGCGAGCACCAGCAGGACGGCAAACGACGCCGTCAGCAGCCAGAGTGCAGCTGCCGCCACGGTCAGAAGCACGACGCCGACAATCAGCACCCGCCGCACGCCGGACCGGTCGATCGCGCGGACGGCAAGCGGCGTAATGACCACGGACATCGCAGCCAGCGGCAGCATTAGCCCGCCCACCACTCCGGGGTCGTAGCCGGCCGCCTCCTGCAGAAGCTGGGGCAGCCCGAAGAACGCGAAGTAGTAGACACAGCTGAACAGCACGAAGCCCAGGTACACGAGCAGCAGCGGCCGGTTCCTGCCGAGCAGCCGCAGGTCCAGGAACGGCTTCCCGAAGCTCAGCTCGCGCCAGGCGAACAGCACGGCGAGCGCCATCGCCCCGCCCAGCAGCCCCCAACGGAGTCCGGGCAGCGCATTCAGCAGGCCCATAAGCAAGAGCACCATACCGCCGGTGAACGCGAGGATGCCGGGGATGTCGGAGTCGCGGAGCAGGGTGGCCACGCTGCCCTGCTCCCGCGCGTGGTCCGCAGGGGCGAACCTCCGCACGATGAACAGGGCGGCCAGCGCCAGCGGAACGTTGATCAGGAACAGCGCTTCCCAGCCGACCAGGCTCACCAGCAGCCCGCCCACCACCGGGCCGACGGCGGCCCCGGACGTGTTGGCCATCTGGATGCGTCCCAGCGGCCGGGTAGAGGTCGAGTTCGCCTGCCTGGCCAGGGCGCCGACCATGACGACGGCGCTCGGGTACGCCGTCGCAGTTCCCAGCGCCATGAGCGCCCGGGCGATGCAGACGAACACGAAGTTAGGCGAGAAGGGCGCTAGCGCGCAGGTCACCGCCACCAGCGCCATGCCGAGCATGAAGAGCCGCCGCGGCCCGAACCTGTCGGCCAGCCGCCCCATCAGTGGCTGGCCCGCGGCCGAGGTGATGTAGAAGGCGGTGATCACCCACGTGACCGTGGCGACGTCGAGCCTGAAATCCTCGCGCAGCACCACCAGGGCGACGGCGATCATCGACGAGTTCAGCGGGTTCAGCGACGTGCCCAGGCTCAGGCCAGCCACCGCGAGTCCGGCGCGGGAAGGGTTGCTCACGGCAACAGTCTTCCCCACGGGGCGCTTCTGCGGCGAACTCGGTGACGTTTCCTGGCCACCATCGCCTCCACCGCCAGCTCAGTTTTGCGCTGAACCCGTGGCAGGGCGACCTGAAGCTCTGGACGAGCGCCCGGCTGGATTAAGGGATTCAGCCCGTCGTGCGGTGTGTACTCGTGGTGCTTCGCATTCCGCTGTAGGCTGCCACGACCCCCACCAGGAAGACGAGGACCGCGAGGTAGATCAGGCCGAGGTGCCCAAGCGTGGCCAGACCCCATGGGTAGTGCGCGGGGAGGGCCACAGCGAGTCCGACGACCGGGACGATAACGGCTGTGGCGAAGGCCCACCGTTCTCCGCGGCGCACCCCGTACCAGGACAGGCCTGCGACAGCCAGCCCGGTCGCAGCGATGAAGCCGCTGACCGCGATGTGCAGATGGCTGATGTAGTGATACAGCTGCGGGCTGAACGCCTCGATCTCCGCCTTTCCCTTATCCACTTGATCGGGGCCGATGCCCAGCTCGAGGAAGGCGTCCGTGAAGTTGAGTACCAAGAAGATTACGGCGTACCCCACGAAGGCCAGCCCGGCCAGTGTCATGAGAGCGGCTCCCGTCCGGAGTCGGGATTGTTCCGCTTGGGGAGTTTGGATGGTGGACACGGCCACCACCCCCTTTCTTATTCAAGTAGGTACTTGAATAAGAATCCCTTGACGGTAGCATTGTCAAGAGAACTCTTGAATAGGAGGCCCGAGTGGGCGATCAGCAGGAAAAGGATGCGCTCTTCGACGCCCTCGTAGAAGCTGCCAGGGCGTTGGGGAACGGCAGGAGGGCGCAGCTGATCGATATCCTCGGGCAGGGCGAGAGGTCGGTTGACGAGCTGGCCGCCGAGATCCACCAGACTATGGCCAACACATCCCAGCATCTGCAGCGCTTGCTGCGAGCCGGCCTTGCCTGCTCCAGACGCTCGGGG
The DNA here is from genome assembly GCF_002008315.2 of Arthrobacter sp. KBS0703. NCBI lineage: Bacteria > Bacillati > Actinomycetota > Actinomycetes > Micrococcales > Micrococcaceae > Arthrobacter > Arthrobacter sp. KBS0703. The sequence continues at coordinate 2,933,568 of NZ_MVDG02000001.1, forward strand.
ACGCGGATCTACTACTCCCTTGCCAGCCCGGCAGTGGAGCGGCTATGGCGAGCACTTCGGGAGACGGCCGAGGCGCACTCGGGGGAGCTGGGCGATCTCGTCCGTGCCTACGTCGGCGATCGCGCCGACCTGAGCATGATCACGCGCGACGAACTGCTGCTGCGGCTGCGGCAGGGCGACGTTGTTGTGCTGGACGTGCGTCCGCAGCCAGAGTACGAATCCGGACATATCCCGGGTGCGCTTTCCGTACCCTTCTCGGACATTAAGTCTCGACTCCGCGAGGTTCCCCAGGGGAGCGAAATCGTCGCCTACTGCCGCGGACCATACTGCCTATATGCAGACGAAGCCGTGCGGCTGCTCACGGACGAAGGGCGCGTCGCCACCAGGCTTGAGGAGGGCTTCCCCGAGTGGAAGGCGAACGGGCTCCCGATAGAACAGTCGGCCACGGCACGGAATTCGCCGCCAGGGCACTGATCGAGTGGTGCAACACGGCCGGCGTGGACACTGCGTTCATCGCGGCGACCATACGCTCGCCGATCGTGCTTCCCTTGTGAGCGCCCGGCCAGAGCAGTACCATCCCCTCACTGAACAGCTCCGTGGAAGTGGGCAACGATGCTCGATACGGCAGGCAACACTGTAACGAAAAAGCGCCGCGACCTGGTCACAGAGCTGCTGGGTGTTTGGCTGCTGCTGGCCGTCTTCCTGGACGGCTGGGCGCACCTCAACCTCCCCAGCCTGGAGACATTCTTCACGCCGTGGCACGCCGCCCTCTACTCCGGCATGGTGGCCACCGCGGCGTGGACCGCCCTCGTGATCTGGCGGAACCGGACGCCGGGGCAGCCGCTCTCGCAGGCCCCACCGCCGGGCTACCGCGGCACCGCGATAGGGGTGGTCCTCTTCGGCGTGGCCGGCGGCCTGGACCTGCTGTGGCACGAAATTCTGGGCATCGAAGTCTCGCTGGATGCCCTCGTCAGTCCCACCCATCTGCTGCTCGGCTTCAGCCTCTTCCTCATTCTGGGAACGGCAGTCCGCAGCGCCCGCGCAGCCAGCCGTAACGGGAACTTTGAGTGGACCCCGGCGGCGCTGTTCGCCGTCGTCCTGATGACCGGGCTGGGAGCCTTCTTCCTCATCTACTGCTCTGCCTTCGTCCGGCCCGGGCCGACGGCCCTCTTCGTCCCGACGCCGGTGGGCACGCCGGGCCGTCTACAGGCGGAGCTGCCGGTGGTGGTCAGCCTGACCGGCTACCTGCTGACCACAGCGTTGATCATTGCTCCCTTCCTCTTTACGCTCTCCGCCTCCCGACGCCCTGCCCGCGGGATCGTCACCATGCTGGTGGCAGCTGCCGCCTGGCTGCCGGTGGCGATGGTGGGCTTGCGTCCCACCGCAATCGCCGGAGCCGCCGGAGCCACTGCGGCCGCAATTTCGGCGGACGTGCTGCTGGCCCGCCTGCCACAGGCTTGGCTAAACCGGCGGCTGCCCGCGGTGACGGCCGGCATCGCCGCTCTCCTGTGGACGGGCCAGCTGGTGGCCTTCGCGGTGGCGGACGGGATCCGCTGGCCCGTATCGCTCTGGCTGGGGGCGGTGGTGCTCAGCGCAGCGGCTGCAGCAGGCCTGGCCCTCCTCAGTTCCTGGGGCCCGGCCACACGTTCAGCACAGGACGCCGCCGGGGTTGTCGAAGGCAGGTTGTGAGGACGCGCCGAAGCATTTCCGCATCGTCGCATTGCGTTCTGTCATGCGTCCTGGCGGTTGGCGTTCTCGGCGGGTTCGGCACGCCGGTAGCGGCCGCCGTCGAAATACCGGCGACCGGAACGCCGGCGACCGGACCTGCGATCCCGGACCGGGGCTATGAAGCGGTGGACGCCTACCTGCGGGAGCAGATGGCAGCCATCGGGCTTCCGGGAGCCGCCGTCGTCGTCGTGAAAGACGGCGTCCAGGTGCATTCCGCGGCGTTCGGGCACGCCGACGACTCGGGGCGGCCGATGACAGCCCAGACGCCGGTGCTGCTGGCCTCAACCACCAAGCCCCTCACCGCCATGGCCGTGATGCAACAGGTGGAGGCGGGCCGGCTGCGGCTGGACGAGCCGGTGCGGACCTACCTTCCCTGGTTCACCCTGCAGGACAGCCGCTCCTCCGCGATCACGGTGCGCCAATTACTCCACCAAACAAGCGGCATGGCGTCCAAGGACACGGCGTTCGAAGCCTCCGACGCCCAGGACCCCGAGGCCATCGAGGAAGGGGTGCGCGCCCTGTCGGGTTCCCCGCTGGCCGGATCGCCGGGTGAGGGGTTCCGGTATGCCAGCGCCAACTTCAACATTCTGGGCCTGCTGGTGCAGACGGTCTCCGGCCAGCCGTTCGGGGACTACATGGAGCAGCACGTCTTTGCGCCGCTGGCAATGGCCCACAGTCATACGACACGCGCCGCAGCGCAGGCGGACAACGCGGCCGCCGGCTATTCCCTCTGGTTCGGCTCGTTCTGGCGGCAGACCGGAGTGCCGGCGCCCACCACCGGAATGCCGTCCTCCACGATGTACTCCTCGGCCGAGGACATCGGCCACGAACTGACCGCCCTGCTGGACGAGGGACGGTACCGGGGCCGCGCATTCCTCCGGCCGGAAAGCGTGGAAACCCTGCTCAAGCCGGAGGTGCAGATTGACGAGTCCAAGGGCTACGCCATGGGCTGGTTCACCCGCCCGCTCGTGGAGTCCGTTGGCCCCGCAAGCGGGGCCGCAAGCCCGCCCACGGCAGACCCGCCCACCGCGGACCAGGCCTTGCCCCTGCTCCTGGAGCATCAGGGCGAATGGGGCAACAGCCACACTTACAAGGCCATGGTTCCGGCCTCCCGCCTCGGCGTGGCCCTCGTCATCAACGCGAACGACACGTCGGCCCCGTCACGGCTCAAGGCCATTGACACCAACGTCCTGCGGATTCTCCACGCGCAGCCGCCGGTGCCGGCCGTGGTGCAGGAGGACTGGCTCCAGCGCTCCAGCTGGCTGGTGTCGCTGGTACTGCTGCTCGCTGAACTGCTGAGCCTCGCGCTGGCCCTCGCCTTTCTTCTGCGGAGGTCCGCCGCCCGAAGGCGGTGGGTGCCGTGGGCCGGGGGCGCTGCAGCGCTCGCCCTCGACGGGTTCGCGCTGTGGCTGTGCCTGGTCTACGCCCCCGCGCGGTTCGACACCCATCTTGCCGTCATAGTCCGCCAGTTTCCCGACGTCGGAGTCGCGCTCGTCCCCGCGCTCGGGCTGGCCCTCCTCTGGCCGGTCCCGCGAACGGTTTGGCTTGTTTCCCGGATGCGCTCCGCTACTCCGGGATCGCACCGATCTGCTGCATGAGCCTCAGGTTGTCGGTGGTTCCCCAGTGCTCGGCGACCTTGCCGTCCACGACGCGAATGATGTCAGTAGTGCTGAACTCGACCGTCTTGCCCGTTGCCGGAATGCCGGCCATCTCCCCACCATGAGTGCCCGTTAGAATCACGTGGCACGCTTCCATGTCTCCTTCCGCCAGCGATGGCTCGATGGTCTTGGCTTTGATGTCCGGGAACGCTGACCGAATCGCATTCACGAAGAACCGGACGCCCTCCTTGCCGGGCGGTTGTCCAGGAAAACCCTCTTCGTGATCGACAAAGTCTTTCGTTGACAATTCATCAATTAGAGCTAGATTTCCGCCCTCAATTACCTCTGTGTAAAAACGCTTGATCAGTCCAGCCCCGTCAGACATTTCCGACTCCTCCAGTGCATGAGACCGTTCAAATTTTCCCCCGGATGCATGGACGCGCACTCGGCGTGCGGACCGTGCTGTCACATCCCCATCCCGCCCGTTGCCGCCGGTGTGAGGGCGATACTGAGGGCAATGACGGCGAGCGCCACGGCAACCGAACGGTTGGCCAGCCGCTTCCAAGGAAGCATCTTCTCCACAGCAATGAATGCGCCCACCAGCGCCATCCAGCCGACGCTCATCACGCCCAGCGCAAACAGCGCCACCATAAGCGCCCAGCAGCAGCCGACGCACCAGGCGCCGTGCTCCGCTCCCATACGCAGCGCCCCGCCGTATCCCGGCCGGAGGCGGTGCAGAATGAAGTCCAGGGGCGTCCGGCACTTGGTGAGGCAGACGTTCTTGGCCGGGGTCAGCTGGTAAACGGCCGCCGCCAGGATCACCCCGGCCGCGGCGTAGCGTCCGCCGGGCTCCGCGGTGAGCCCGCCCGGCACCAGCGAAGCCACGGCCTCATAGAGCGCGTACGCCACAAGCCCGAACGCCGTCCACGCCAGGAGGTAGCCGGCCACGAAAAGCGCGGTGGAACCGCGCGGCGCATACCGCCCCGTTTCCCGACGACGGCGGCCGATCTTCGCGTACGCCGTCACCATGGGCGCCACCGACGGAAACATCATGGCGGCCAGCATCACCACCCAGGTGATGAGGAAGAAGTCCAGCGGCCCCGGATCCGTCCAGCCTCCCATGTTCATTCCGTTCATCCGGTCAGCGGTGAACACCCAGCCCGCCGCCGCGAGGAGGAGCAGAACGGCAACCAGCCCGGCTTGGCGCACGTCGATCCGCTGCAGGTCCATCCTGCGGGGACCGTAGCCGCGCAGACCCGTCCCGGGACGTGCAACGCCGGCGTTGACCTGCGTGCCCGGTCCCGGGATCAGAGTGCTGCGCTGCCTGTGATGCCGGGGCTCATGCGCGGCCCTTGGGTCCACCTTCAGCCATCTCGCTTGCGAAGGTGAAATCCGCCGTCTCGCCATATACCGCCTCAAAGTCGAGGCCGAAGAGGTCCGATCCGCCCTTGCCCTTGCCGATCAGGAACTCGGGGGCGAAGCCGAACATCGCGTTTTTGACGGTGGTGACTCCCCCGCCCGGGCCCGGAAGCGATTCGAACGCCAGGTTCGTGTGCCCCGCCACCGATGCCGTCGGGGCGTCGCCGTCGGAGAAACTGATGCTTCCGCGCTCCACGCCGAGCCACTCGCCGTAGAGGGCGGCGAAGTCGGCGAAGGGACCGCCTTCGTCGCCGTGGAGAATGCGCTCCAAGGCCTGGGCCTGGCCGTCGGAGATGCCGTCGCCGAGGACGATGCCGACCTTCCAGTTACCGGACGTCAGGTTGGACGGGAACAGGTTGCAGAAGGCGAAGTCGACGCCTGAAAGATCGGTGTCATCGAGCCGGCCGCTGGCGATGTGGAAGACCGCCGCGCCGCGGCATTCCCCGTTCGGCCCCGTGGGCGGGTTGTCCACGGGACACGGACAGATCAACTGGCAGTTGCAGTTCGCAAGATATTTTCCGGACATTTCCCAAGACATCAGAACCCTCCTCGCTGGCGCCGTCGCCAAGCAAAAGCGGCCCAGATTCAGCGCCGAGAATACTTAGGAACGGGGCAGAACGCCCCGTTAAGGCAGACCGTATTCCCGGATAATCTGCGTGTCAATATCCCGTGATTACGGGGAAAGACAGCCAGGCGCGTCCCATCATTTTCTGAGCCTCCCGCCGTCCTAGGAGTCCGGTGCCCGAACTTCGCAGACCGTCAGCACACTTGTTAACCTCCCATCCAACTCCCCGCACACCACGCGCCATCTGGCCTGGGTAGCGTGGATGGGTCAGCCGGCCGCATCGCCGGCACCGGTCTCATCCAGGAGGAACCATTCCCATGCGCACAGTTCTGACTGCCGCGGCCGCCGCCGCGCTCATCGCCGCCTGTCTCTTATACACATCTAGATGTGTATAAGAGACAGCTGTCTCTTATACACATCTCGCCGCCCCTGCCGCGGAAGCCGGCACACCGTCGTCGAACGCTGCCGGGAAAGCAACGTCCGGCATCAAGGCAAACGAGGGCAGCGGCTACTTTGACCTGCAGGCCCACCGCGGCGGCCGCGGCGAATGGACCGAAGAATCCCTGGCCGCGTTCGGCAACTCGCTCAAGCTTGGCGTGACCACCCTCGAGCTGGACACCCACCTGACCGACGACGGCAAGGTCATCGTCTGGCACGACGACACCATCCAGGCCAACAAGTGCGCCGACACTGCCCCGGCCACCCCGGGCGACCCCGAATTCCCGTACGTCGGGGACCGCGTGGCCGAGCTGTCCCTGGCCCAGATCAAGACGCTGAACTGCGGCTTCACCCAGCTGCCCGGCTTCCCGGAGCAGCAGGTCATCCCGGGCAACAGGATCGCCGAGCTCAAGGACATCTACCAGCTGGCCCGCGACTACGACGCCAAGAAGGTCCGTTTCAACGTGGAGACCAAGGTGGAGGACGGCAAGTCCGGCGGCGACGGCATGGTTGCGCTGACCAAGGCCGTGGTCATCGAGATCTACAAGGCCGGCATGTCCGGGCGCACCACCGTGCAGTCGTTCGACTGGTCCTCGCTGAACCTGACCAAGAAGATCGCCCCGCAGCTGCCCCTCGTGGCCCTCTCCAGCGGCGACGCGTGGCTCGAGGTGGGCAAGCCCGGCGCCAGCCCCAACCTCGGCGGCATCGACATCGACACCTACGGCGGATCCCTCGCCAAGGCCGCCAAGGCCCAGGGCTACGACGTCATCTCCCCCACGTTCAGCTCCGTCACGCCCAAGATGATCACCGAAGCCCACCAGCTCGGCTTGCCGGTTATCCCCTGGACGGTCAACACCACCGCGGACATGGAGCGCCTGATGGACCTCGGCGTGGACGGCATCATCAGCGACTACCCCACGCGCCTGCGCACCCTCATGCAGGAGCGCGGACTGAAGCTGCCGAAGGCTTACGCGCTGAACGGCTAGAGTCTTCCAGCCAGGACGCACGACGGCGGCCGTCCCCTTTCGGGGGCGGCCGCCTTGCCATAGGTTCATGTGGCTTGCGCCCGCCCGACCTGCCCACCAGCAGCCGAACGGCGTAGCATTCACCCCCCAACTTTGAGTGGAGGCCCCGATGATCGTGGTTCGTTTTCTGGTGCGGTGCCAGCCGGGCAAGGCCGAAGACGTCATGGCTGCGTTGAAGGACGTCGTCCCGCCGAGCCGAGCCATGGACGGCGTCATTAGCTTCGACATCGGCCGTGACGTGACCGATCCGGACGTCTTTATAGCAACCGAGGTGTTCGAGGACCGCGCGGCCCTTGACCGCCAGGAGTCGCTTCCCGAGGTGGCGCGGGCACTTGGCGTTTTCGGGCAGTCGCTCGCTGCGGAAACGGAAGAGACCGGCTTCCAGGTGTTGCACACCTGAAAACGCATGGCCCCGCCGGACTGAGCCTTGGAAACCAAGGCGTCCGGCGGGGCCATCTATTTGCTGTCGTGCCCGCTGACTGTGATCACGCGCCACTATGCGGCTACTTCGCGGTGATGGTCCAGTCGCCCTCGGACTTCACCTGGACGAAGCCGGGCGTCAGCTGGACGGTGCCGCTGTAGGCGCCGATCTTGTTGACGGCGAGCTCGGGGATCTCGCTGCCGAATCCTTCCACCAGGAAGTTGCCCGCGCCCTTGTTGGTGATGGCGGCCTTCGTGCCCGGCGCGTCCCAGTAGAGCACCTTGTCGCCGTGCCCGCTCGCCTTGCCGGCGGACGTGGCGATGGTATCGACGTCCTCGATCTTCAGCGTCCACGCCGCGTCGGCGCTGATGCTGAATTCGGTGGTCGGGGAACCGGTGCTGGTGTCCACCAGGTGCGAGCCGGTGTAGCCGCCGACGGTGTTGACCAGCAGCATTTCGGCCCCGTTGGTCTCCAGAACGGTGTTGCCTTTGCAGGCGCTGCAAGTGAGCGTCACCACGGCCGGGAGGCCTTTGAGGTCAACGGTCTTGATGTCGTCGCCGGTGCCGGCCAGGGTCTGCGCGTCCAGCAACGGACGGTCTTCCCCCGCGGTTGCTTCCGCGGATGCCGGGGCCTCGGAGGAGTTCGCGGCTGCCGCCGGTTCATTCGTAACCGGTGCAGCCGAGATGATCGGCGAGGTGGCAGCGCTCTGGATGGCCAGGGCCGCCACGGCCCCACTGACCATCCCGATGACCATTCCGCCCACCACCAGGACGGCCGAGACAACAATGGCAAGCACCTTGTGCTGCCGATACCCCGCCAGCGGCTGCCGGTTCTTGTCGGTCTGCTTGCCGGCCAGCGTGATGATCAGGTCCACGAGCGACCAGACGCCGAGACCGCCCGCCGTAAGCAGCTTCGCGATGCCGGTGCCGATCTTCCCCAGGTAGAAACGGTCCACACCCAGCCCGCCCAGGAACAGCGAGAGCAGCCAGGTGGTGAGGAAGGACTTCTGCGGGGGCGCCGGGAACTGCTGTGACGCACCGAACTGGCCAGGATACTGCCCGTCGCCATACTGCTGCCCGGCGGGAATCTGAGGCACACCGTAGGTGGTGTAGTCGGAGGCAAGCGGTGGCGGCGGGGTTGGGCCGGGCTGGCTCATGGTTGTCCTTTCGGGCTGGCGACGGCAGGGGTCACCGATTATGCGCGGAGTGATGGTGGTGAGTGAGGGGAGGTTGCCGCCATGCCAGCGGAGCCGTAGGGCTCAGCGGGCAGTGGGTTCGGCAGAAGGGGTAGTGACCGCAGGTTCAGCAGGCAGGAGCAAGCCGGATCCTCCGGAGCGTGACGGGCCGTGACCCGGCGCGGCAAGCTCGTTTCAGATGCCTCGCAGGCCTCTGAAAACTCGCCTGATTCCATAGGCTTTTATGGCATGCACATGCGCTGATATCCCCCATTTTGACGTGCGGCGTCCCCGCCCCCTGAAGGGATGATACCTGCCTTCTGGGACTCCGCGCGTCACCGCCGCGTGGCGTTCCAGAACACGCCGCATGGCGGCCTGTGAAGGTCCCGGCATTAAGTAAAAACGACGACGGCGGGTGTCCCGCCGTCGTCGTCTGCATTCCCCGCGCGGCGCGGCCGGAGCTTGGCCGCACTCCTCAATGTCCGCGTCAGAAACCCACCTTGTCGCGGCCCTTGAGCTGCAGCATCTGGCGGGCTTCGTCGGGCGTGGCAATCTCGAAGTTGAGCGCCTCGAGGATGGTCCGGATTCGGGTGACCTGCTCGGCGTTGGACGTGGCCAGCTGCCCGGGGCCAATCCACAGGGAATCTTCCAGTCCTACCCGGACATGGGAGCCCATGGCCGCCCCGATGGTAGCGAGCGGCATCTGGTTCTTACCGGCGCCCAGTATGGACCACTCGTAGTCCGCGCCCAGCAGCCGGTCGGCCGTGCGGCGCATGTGCATGAGGTCTTCGGGATGCGCACCGATCCCGCCGAGGAGGCCGAAGACGGACTGCACGAACAGGGGGCCCTTGGCGAGGCCGCGGGCGTGGAAGTGGGCCAGGTTGTTCAGGTGCGAGATGTCATAGCACTCGAACTCGAAGCGGGTGCCGTTCTCGTTGCCGATGCCCAGGATGGTCTCGATGTCCTGGAAGGTGTTCTTGAAGACCAGGTCACGGCTCTTTTCGAGTCCTTCCCGCTCCCATTCGTGGCCGAACTCGGTGAAGCGTTCCAGCATCGGGTACAGCCCGAAGTTCATGGAGCCCATGTTGAGTGACGCCAGCTCCGGCTTGAACAGCGCCGCAGGCTGCATTCGCTCCTCGACCGTCATGTGCGGTGAGCCGCCGGTGGTGATGTTGATGACGGCGTCGGTGTTGCGCTTGAGCTTGTCCAGGATCGGGGCGAAGTGTTCCGGGTCCTGGGAGGGACGGCCGTCTTTGGGATCGCGGGCGTGCATGTGCACAATCGCGGCTCCGGCCTCGGCGGCGCCGATCGCGGCGTCAGCGATCTCGTCCGGGGAGACCGGGAGGTGCGGGGACATGGAGGGGGTGTGGATGGCGCCGGTGACGGCGCTGGTGATGATGACCTTGCGTGCGGTAGCCATGGGAAAGTCTCCTTGGGTGGCCGAAATCTTGCCGGGTGGGCTGGTTCAGTAGAGTTTTTCGGTGTTGCCGTCGACGGCGAGGGCCTGGCCATTGACGTTGCGTGCCATGTCGCTGGCCGCAAATGCGGCCATGTTGGCGATGTCTACCGCTTCGATCAGCCGGCCGAGCGAGGACTGGCTGTGGTACAGCGTGGACACCTCGTCCGCCGGACGGTCCAGCATCTGCGCCTTGGCAGCGATGACGGCGTCGATCCTGGGGCCGTTGACTGCGCCGGGGCAGATGGCGTTGACGCGGATCTGGTCCGGGCCCAGTTCGATCGCGAGGGTCTTGGTCAGCCCGACGACCGCCCACTTCGACGCCGAATAGGCGCTGCGCCCCGCCATGCCCAGCCGGCCTGCCGCGGAGGAGAGGTTCACGATCGAGGCATCCCTCCCCTGCCGCAGCATTGGCAGGGCGTGCTTGATGCAGAAGAACTGGCCGTGGATGTTGACGTCGAACGTCGCTTTCCAGGCCGCCGTGTCGAGCGTTTCCACCGGGCCGGTTGGCCCGGCGATGCCGGCATTGTTGACCAGGACGTCCAGGCCGCCGAGTTCCTCGCGGACCGTGTTCATGAGGTGGCGGACCTGGTCCTCGTCCGAGACGTCGCTGACAGCGGCAGCCAGCCCGTTGACGCGGGCCTTCTCAACGGCATCGGCGTCGATGTCGGTGACGAAGACGGTGGCGCCAAGGTCCCGGAATTTGTTGGCGATGGCCAGGCCGATGCCGTTGGCCCCTGCCGTGACCAGGACCCTTTTTGCGGTGAAATCCATGAGTTTTCCTTGCCTGAGTGGTGCGGTTGAGTCAGTGCGCTGCGGGACCGGCTTGCGGCTTCTCCGTCCCGCGCTTGAGCATCAGGGACAGGAGCGCCCCGACCGTACACATGGCCACGATGAACCACAGGCCGGAGAGCTTGGACCCCGTGGCCTCCTGCATGAAGCCCATGACGTACGGGCCGACGAAGCCGCCGAACAGGCCGATGGTGTTGACGAACGCGATGCCTCCGGCGAGGGCGGCGCCGCTGAGGCGGGTGGCCGGGTAGGTGAACAGGATGGGCTGGAGGGCGAAGAAGTTGAACGCTGCGAGGCAGAAGCCGATCATGCCGAGCACCGGGCCGCCGATGGCGCCGATGGCGAATCCGGCGATGATCCCGATCATTGCGCCGGTCACCAGGAGGCGGGAGCGCTTGCCGTCGGTGGCGAAGCGCGGCACCAGGAGGGCGCCGGCGGCGGAAAAGATCCAGGGGATGGCGGTCAGCAGGCCGATCTGGATCGGGCTGAGCTTGCCGTAGGTGCCGATGATCGAGGGCAGGAAGTAGGACAGCGCGTAGACGGCGATCTGGTGCGTGAAGTAGACGCCCACCACCAGGAGGATCTGCTTGTCCTTGAGCACGTCGCGGAGGCGGTGGTTGCCGGAGGCTTCCGCTCCGGCTTTCTCTTCGGCGGCGATGCGGGCTTCGAGGTCGGAGGCTTCCTCGGGGCTGAGGAACGTGGCCTTCGCGGGCCTGTCCGGGAGCTTCTTCCAGACCACGTAGGCGAGGATGCAGGCAGGCAGGCCTTCGACGAGGAACATCCACTGCCAGCCGTGCAGCCCGGCGAAACCGTCCATGGTCAGCAGGAGGCCGCCCAGCGGAGCGCCGACGATGTTGGCGATGGACACGCCCAGCAGGAACATGCCGTTGGCCTTGGCCCGGTCCCTGACCACGAACCACTGCGTCAGGAAGTACATCACGCCGGGAAAGAGCCCTGCCTCGGCGACGCCGAGCAGCATGCGCATGATATAGAAGGACCATTCGCCCTGGACGAAGGCCATGCCGGCCGAAATGATGCCCCAGGTGATCATGATCCGCATGATCCAGAAACGGGCGCCGACCTTGTGCATGATCAGGTTGGAAGGGATCTCGGAAAGGGCGTAGGTCAGGAAGAACAGGCCGGCGCCGACCCCGTAGGCGGTGGCGGATAGTCCGAGGTCGATCTCCAGGCGGTCCTTGGCCATGCCGATATTGGTGCGGTCCAGGAAAGCCATGATGTAGGCGCCGATTAGCAGCGGCATGACTCTGCGAAGAATCACGCGGTTGATTTCCTGCGGTGTGCGCATCTTCGTTGGTGCGGATACAGCTGACATGGGTCTTCGTCCTTGAATCGGGGCCCTGCGCGGAATGTCCTGCGGAGTGCGCGTTGCTGTGGGGCGGGCCTTAGTGGGCATGCCGGGATACGGCGATGAGGGTACTGGCGCCGGCGGGTCCTTGGACGGGCCGCCGGTTATGAGGGGGAACTGGCCTCGGTTTGCAGCGGAACTGCTCCGGGGATCAGGTATCAGGCGGGTTGCAGCCGCAGGTCCTCCCCAGGTGCAGCCGGTGCGGGCAGATCAGGGAACTGTAGGTGTCGGTGGGTGCATCGATCCGCTTCAGCAACATGGCAAAGGCTTCGTGGGCCATCTCCTGCTGCGGCTGGACGATGCTGGTCAGGTTGATGAGGCCGGACCTGCTGTGCGGGAGACCGTCACACCCGGCCACGGCGACGTCGTCCGGAATTCGAAGTCCCCGGGCCAACGCATATTCCATGACGCCGATCGCCAGCTCGTCGCTCCCGCAGACCACCGCCCGCGGGGGCCGCTCCGATAAGAAGAGCCGCTCGGCAGCGAGCTGGCCCCCTTCATTGTTGACTCGCGTGCTGATCCGGCGTTCGCCGCTGATGGTGATGCCGGCAGCGGCGGCGGCGCGCACGAACGCCTGTTCCCGCGCCAGCGAGGCGGTGGAAAACCGCGGTCCGATCACCGTGGCGATGTCCGTGTAGCCGTGTTCCAGCATGTGCTCCATCAGCAGTGCCGCAGCTGCGTCATCGTCGATCCCCACAAAGTCGCTCTGGAGGAACTCGGCGCGCCGGGAGAGGCAGACGTACGGGATCCGCGCCGAGCGAAGGGTGCGCATCGCAGTTGAGTCCTCCCTGAGCGCGGCCGCGAGGATGATCCCGTCCACGTTGCGGTTGGCCAGGGTGGCGGTCACCTGGGCTAGGACTGCGGGATCATCCTGGGTCGTGGCGACGAAAACGTCGTATCCCGAGTCGGCCGCCGCTGTGATGATGCTCTGGGCCCACCGCGGGAACATGGGGTTGATGATGTTCGGGAGGATCAGGCCGATGACCCGCGTCCGCTGCGGATCCGCGGCCTGGGTGGACTTACGGGGCCTGAAGCCCAGCTCGTTGGCGACGCCGATGATGTGGCGCCTGGTTTCCGTGGAGACGCCGGCCTTGCCGTTGAGCACATACGACACCGCCGCAGCAGAAACACCCGCGGCCCTCGCGACTGCCGCCGCCGACACAGGGGACGGACGGTGCGCCACAGCTTCGTTGCCGCTGCGCTGTTTCATGACCGTTCCTCCCTGCGTTCTGGGTTGATGTG